>CAWKHS010000001.1:0-77312 GCA_963849445.1 uncultured Acidobacteriaceae bacterium
GCTTGCTCACACCTTCTTTGTAGATGTCGTAGGTATGAACGCCATCTTCCAACGTGCGAAGCCATGCGTTGTGAATCCGCTCAGCCACCCCCGGTTGCCCGATATGGACCAACATTAGTTAGTCGCCATGCAAGAGCCCCGACGGATTTGCCATATTTTCGGCCCGCCCGTCGGGGTGCCGAACCGGGGATCGCCTCGAACATGGCAGCGCCTTCGCCTATGTTCGCGGATCCTGCTAACCCGACGGAGCCCGCGATTTGGGCGGCGACGTCCGAAAGGATGTCGCCATGGAGATTTCGGCATCACGATGACATCGAAGGCTTCCGGCGTATCCGCCATCTTGGCGGCCCCGATGTCAACGATCCAGTGCTCCTTCTCGAATTCCGGATATTCGGCGCCGATCTCATCGAAGACCTTGTGGAACAGGCCATCGGTGAACTTCATGATGTTGTCTTTGGTAAAGCAAGTCACCTTTTTGCGATTGTTCCGCTTGGGCGTATTCGAAGGCGTAGCGGACGATCTTCTCCGATCCGGGCGGCTAATCAGCTTCAAACGCTGGTACACCTCGTCCGTTTGCCGGTGCTCGATACCCGCGTACAAATCTTCTTCGTTCTCGCGCACAATCACTACGTCCATGCCAGGATGCTTCGTCTGCACATACGGGTGATAAGAAACGCACGGGCGGATATTTGCATAGAGCCCGAGCGTCTTGCGCGTCGTCACGTTGAGCGACTTGAACCCGCCACCTGCGGCGTCGTGATCGGTGCTTTGAAAAAAACCTTGGTTCGCCGCAGCGATTCCCAGGCACTCGGCTCGATGCCGGCATTGATGCCACGCAGATAGACTTTCTCTCCGATCTCAATGGTCTCGGGTGCGATGCGCGCGCCAGCCTCTTTCATGATGTGAAGCGAGGCCGCCATGATTTCCGGGCCAATTCCATCGCCGTGCGCGACTGTGATGGGTACAGGGTTCGATGCCGTATTTAGTGCCATAGATTCTTTAGCTAGTCCGTAAAAGAGTTATGGAGTTATTACATCAAAGCCGCTCAACTCTACGGGCAACGATATATTGACAATCGTGCTTCGATCCTTCGTTCGTCGCTCTGCTCGCACTGGTGCTTCTTCGCCCAAGCCGAGGTCCGACTGCCCAAGATCCTCAGCAGTCACATGGTCCTGCAGCGGGAAGCGCCGATTCACATCTGGGGATGGGCCGAGCCTGGCGAAAAGGTCTCGGCCGAACTGCACGGCGCAAGCCAAAGCACGACCGCCAACAACTTGGGCCAATGGAGCCTCTATCTTCCGCCGCAACCCGCCGGCGGTCCGTTCGAACTCACAGTCAAGGCCAGCAACACAATCGTGCTCGACGACGTCCTCATCGGCGACGTTTGGTTCGCTTCCGGCCAATCGAATATGGAGATGCCGCTCAGCGGCTTCGCCGGCACGCGTTCTCAAGAACGCTGACGAAGAGATCAGAAACGCCAATCATCCCGCAGATGCGTTTGCTGATGGTGCGCCATAAGACTTCCGAGTATCCGCTCAACGATTACGATGAAGCCGCCTGGACCGTTTGTACGCCGGAAACGGCGCGCAAATTTCTCTGCTGTCGCCTACTTTTTCGGCCGTGACATCGAGAGCCGCGAACACGTGCCGATCGGCCTGATCGACTCCACCTGGGGCGGCACGCCGGTCGAAGCCTGGATGAGCCTGGACGCGCTCTCCTCCGACGCCTCTCTCATGCCGGTGTTCGCGGTGCGCGCCATATGTCGAATCAGCAAGCTGACCTCCGGCCATGATCAAAGCCGAGAAGCGCGAAGACGCTGCCGCCAAAGCCGCCAACCAGCCCGCGCCCAAACATCCCTGGCATCCCGAACCCGCTTCCTGGGCCCCCACCCAGCTCTTCAACGGCATGGTCGCGCCCGCGGTACCTACGGCATCAAAGGTGTGATCTGGTATCAAGGCGAGACCAACAGCAACCGCGATCGCGCCGCGATGTACGTCAAAGTTTTCCCGGCGCTGATCGCGGATTGGCGTACCCACTGGCAGCAGGGAAATTTCCCGTTCCTCTTTGTCCAGATCTCCAGCTTCAAATCGGACGAAACCGAGGACTGGCCCGTCATTCGTGAAGCGCAGCGACGCACGCTCTCCGTCGCGAATACCGCCATGGCCGTCACCATCGACATCGGCGACCCGGATAATGTTCATCCGGCCGACAAGCAAACAGTGGGAGCACGCCTGGCGCTCGCCGCGCGTGCGCTTGCGTACGGTGAGAAAGTGAAATATTCCGGCCGCTGTTCCGCCAGGCGACGCACGGAGCAGAACGGCCTACGGGTTTGGTTTGACCGATGAGGCCGGCGGACTGGTGGTAAAAGGCGGCGACGCTGCAGGGCTTCGAAGTGGCCGGCGAGGACGGCCGCTGGCTGCCGGCTACCGCCAACGCATCGACTGGCGGCACCGTTCTGGTCACCAGCCCTGAAGTACAGTCACCCAAGTACGTCCGTTACGGCTGGCGGAACGCGCCACCGTTAACCTGTTCAATTCTGACGGTTTGCCGGCCTCCCCGTTCACTTCCGAGGACACCATTCCGGCCCCATGAGCCTCTAGTTCTGGAACTGCTCAGTGAAGAAGTCTCCCGCGAAGCTCCGACAGGAATTCTCGCCAAACCGGAAGGAGTACACTTACAGTGTTGGTTTGAAGTCAGCGAAAGAGCCTCCTCGCACTCCCTGCCGGGCTCCCCATCAAGTCCAGAGTGAAAGACTACATCGAGCTCACCAAGCCCCGCATTACGTGGCTCATCGTCATGAGCACGGCTGTCGGGTATTACTTCGGCCATGCAGGTCACTGGTCGTTCTGGCCGATCGTTCACACCCTGATCGGAACCGCGCTGATGCCTCAGGAACGGCCGCGCTGAACCAGTGGTATGAGCGTGAAGCCGATCGCCACATGCGCCGCACGCAGATGCGTCCGCTGCCCTCCGGCCGGCTCACTCCCGCGCAGGCTCTCTGGTTCGGCGTGGCTTTTCCATCGCGGGAGGCACTCGAACTGGGCTTCGGCGTGAATTGGCTTTGTTCCGCACTCGGCACCGCTACGCTGATGATGTACCTGTTCCTCTACACGCCGCTCAAGCAGAAGACCTGGTGGTCGACAACGGTCGGCGCGTTTCCCGGCGCCATGCCGCCGCTGATCGGCTTCGCGGCTGCCGCTAACAGCTCACGCCGGAAGCTTGGGTACTCGGCGCCATTCTTTTCCTGTGGCAGTTCCCGCATTTTTACGCCATCGCCTGGATGTATCGAGAGGATTACTCGCGCGCCGGCATTCAAATGCTGCCGGTTGTTGAGCCCGACGGCGAATCGACAGCCCGCCAGATCCTTCTCTATTCCGTCCTGCTGATTCCCATCAGCCTGTTGCCAAGCTGGATCGGCATGACGGGCGCCATGTACCTGGTCGGCGCGATCGCGTTAGGCCTTTTCTTTCTGTATTCCGGTATTCGTGTATCGCTGGATCGCTCCAAAGCTGCGTGCCCGCAAAGTATTGCTCGCTTCCGTCGTTTACCTGCCGGTCCTTTACGTGCTGATGGTGCTTGATCCCGTCCGCCTGTGAAGTCTGCGGCTCACCTTTCCCTGCTCCTTTGTCTTGCGGCGTTGATGCTTTGTAGCGCCTGCACCGATCCCGCGAGCAAACTTCCCGAATACGATACGGTCCCGCCGTTCACGATGACGGATTCCCAAGGCCATCCTTTCGACAGCAAGGCGCTGCTGGCAAAGTGTGGATTGCCGACGTGATCTATACGCATTGCCCTGCCGAGTGTCCCCGCATGACCTCTGAAATGCACAGAGTGGAGCAGCAGCTGAAAGGCCAGGACGATGTCCGGCTGGTGTCCATTTCCGTTGACCCCGAGCGGGACACGCCTCCGGTCCTGAACGATTTCGCTCAGCGCTTTGGCGGTCCGAACAAACAATGGATCTTCCTGACGGGTTCTCCAGCCACCGTGCACCTGATCGCGTACCAGACATTCCACGTGGGCGACGTAATCGGGAAAATCGAGCACAGCACCAAATTCGTGCTCGTTGACAAGCGCGGCCGCGTTCGCGGCTATTACTCAGCCTTCGATCCGGACAGCATCGCCACGCTGCTAAAAGACACCGCAGCCTTACAGCGCACCCGCTCCTGACATTTCATGAGCACTCAAGACCTGCCGGCACTCAATGCCACCTTGAACGGCATTGCAGCCATTCTGCTGATCTGCGGTTACATTGCGATCAGACGGGGCAAAATTCAGCTCCACAAGCGGCTCATGATTTCGGCCTTCATCGTATCTTGCCTGTTTCTGGTTTCCTATCTCGTCTATCACTACACTGCCCGGCTAGTCAGATTCGACAAGCCCGGATGGGTCAGAACGGTTTACCTGTGGATACTCGGAACACATACGCCCTTAGCCGCCGCTGTGCCGGTGCTTGCGATCATCACACTCAATCGGGCGCTGAAAGGGAGATTTGCCAAGCATCGTGCCATCGCCAGGTGGACGTTCCCGATCTGGCTGTATGTCAGCGTGACCGGTGTGATTATTTACGTGCTGCTGTATCACGTAAAGCCCCGCCTGTAAGCTGAAACCAATGGGCCGGATAGCGGGGTGGGATGCCGAACTGTACGAGGCGCGTCACTCGTTTGTTTTCAAATTCGGCGAAGACCTGATCGAGCTGCTTGATCCGAAACCCGGGGAACGCATTCTCGATCTCGGATGCGGCCCCGGACAACTCACCGCGCAAATTGCGGAACGCGGTGCGGAGGTCGTCGGCCTGGATGCTTCGCCCGAAATGATCGGTCAGGCTCGGCAAAATTATCCCAAGCTCAAGTTTGTTCTCCAGGATGCCGCCCGAATGAGCTTCCATGAGGAGTTCGATGCCGTGTTCTCGAATGCCGCCTTGCATTGGATGCTCGACATGCCGAGCGGTTGCCGAGTGCTATCTCCCGTGCCCTGCGTCCGGGTGGCCGCCTCGTTGCGGAACTCGGTGGGAAAGGCAATATCCGTCACATTGAATCGGCCGTAAAGGATGTACTCTCGCGTAACGAGCATGCCGCTCCTCCAAGCCGTACCATCTTCCCTTCGATTGCAGAATATGCGAGCATTCTCGAACATCACAATCTGGAAGTTCAGTCCGCTGTCCTTTTCGACCGGCCGACTCTGCTAGAGGGCGAGGCAGGTATGGAAAACTGGCTCCGGCAGTTTTCGTCGTACTACTTCGAAGTTCTTCCGACTTCTGAACGCGCGCAAGCCGTCAAGCAGGTTGTCGAGGAGCTTGAGGCCACAGCTCTTTCGGGAAGGCAAGTGGTACGCAGACTACCGCCGGCTTCGTATCACCGCCTCAAAGCTCTAGCAGATCGCTTCCGATCGTGCCTATGCTGCACTCGCGCTGCTTGCGAAAGAAACGACTTTCGTCAAACACAATCTAATTACAGGTTGGCAAGCGACAAGCAGCGGTACATTCCCGTGAGGTTGTGAGGCAAGATGGCGAATCTTTCGAAGACCACGAATAACCATGAAGAGATCCAAAAATGGGCCGAAGAGCGCGGCGGTAAGCCGTCCCATGTGAAGAGCACCGGCTCAAAGGATGACATCGGTATCCTGCGAATCGATTTCCCCGGTTATAGCGGTGAGGGAAGTCTCGAAGAAATCACCTGGGACCAGTTCTTCGAGAAGTTCGATGAACGCGGGTTGTCGCTGATCTATCAGGAAGAGACCGCGGGCGGAGAGCGCAGCAACTTCAATAAGCTGGTTAGCGCGGAAACAGCGGAAGAAAGTGAAAAGGGTCGTAGCCGTTCCCGGAAATCCGCTGGGAAGAAAGGTTCGTCAGGCCGCGCGAGCGCCGGCAAGAAATCGTCGGGTGCAGCAAGAAAATCCTCGCCTGCCAAGAAGGCCGCCAAGACCAGCGGGAGCAAAACCAGCAGCAAGTCGGTGAGCGCCAAGAAAACCTCCGGGAGAGGCGCAGCTGCTAAAAAATCGGGCTCCAATAGAGGAGCAGGCGCCAAAAACACGGGCCGGGCGAGTTCCCCAAGTAAGAAGAACGCCCCCGCTAAGAAAAAGAGCGCCCCGGCTAAAAAAGCCGCGGCAAAGAAAGGCGCCGCCAAGAAGGCTACCGCAAAAAAGAGCGCCGCAAAGAAAGGGCGTTAACCGCTAGCCTTCATAGCCAGCGGTGCCTGGTACGGCCAGTCGCAGCAGAGCGTTGCGGGCACTAGGAGCAGCGCGTGCTTAACACTGGCCAGTGATCGCCGGTCGCTTTAGCGCAAGGCCGCCGCGCAGTGCGTTGCCGGGCTATTACTTAGGAGACGCCTCAACCTTTGAATGCAACCCGCCGGCACTCCCACCCGCAGAATCCCGCTTTTGCCGATCATCATCGGTGCGGTGGTTGTGGTGGCGCTGATCGCCGGGCTTTTCTACCTAAATCGACCCGCTCCAAAGCCTCCTGAGGGACAAGCGTCGGCCGAAGCCAAAGCGTATCTTCCTCATCTGACGCTCCAAGACGTCACCATGAAGGCCAGCGAGAACTTCATGAAACAGCAGGTGGTGGAGATTGAAGGGACGATTGGCAACAACGGTCCGCGTTCGCTTCGATCCATCGACGTTTTTTGCCTGTTCTATGGGGTTGATGGACACGAGGTTCACCGGGAAAGAGTGCCGGTCGTGCCGTCCACCGCAGCGCCCCTGAAGCCTGGAGAGATGCGGCACTTCCGTCTTCCCTTCGACAATCTGCCCGACGGTTGGAATCAGGCGTTGCCGAAAATGGTCATCGCACAGATTAAGTTCGCGGCGTGAGCGGGCGCGCCATCAAATGAAAGTTCTTGTCGTTGATGACGATCTCGATCAACTTCTTCTTCGCGGCATGCTGCTGCGCCAGAACGGCTTTGAAACCGCGGAAGCAACGGACATCGAGTCTGCCCTGGAAATGGCCGCAGCCTACAAACCCGAATTGGCGGTGGTGGACTTGCGTCTTCCCACTGAGGAACTCGGATTAGCTCTGATCCGCCGGCTCAAGACATTCGACCCCACCATCAAGGTGTTCGTCTTGACCGGTGCGGATCCCAAACGCTTCGCTCGTCACCCGGAGCGCCAACTGGTCGAAGATGTCCTGCTGAAGGGCAATTCTGCCCAGCTCGCTGAAAAGCTTAGGGCCGTGGAGTCTCTGGCGCCGCGCCGCGCCGTTCCCGGTCGACGTCCAGTGTGAGCTGACGGGCCACCTTTGCAGCAACATCCGCGCTTGCTCCATGGAATTTCGCGCCTAAACTTTCTTGTGTCGTTGACCACAGCACGTCACCGTCTTTGTTAACGAGCCGAACGGCAGCGTAAGCCTCATGCTTGCGTTCCTTGATATGATGCGACTCGCTCCCTGCTGCGGCAAGAGCGGCTGAGACGCCACCACTTCCGGACGAAAAAACGCCCGACCTGGTACCCCCGCCTGTGTGCCCGCTGACGTTTTCGTCCGAATCGAACGTGTCAGTAAACGTGTGATCGTCGGCTGCGCCTTTCAGTACGGCATCGGCTCGGTCTTCATTGTCTGTGAGAACAAACAGCTTGGTGGAATCCAAGCTGGTGATGATCAGATCTCGTAGCGCCTCCGCCTGCGCACCCCCGCCGAGCGCCGCAACGTACACACGCTTTATCGCAAGCAAGCTCTCAGGACCGGGAGCATCGGCCCGCTTTTGCTCGACTTTAGCCCCGCCGGCGCTGGAGTTCTGGGCTGCTAAAGCCCCCTGGGCAACGAATATGGCCCCCAAAACGAAGCACAGCGTCTTCATCCCTTCCCCGCAATCCGAGCTTCTTCGTCCTGATACTGAACCTGTTGCCCAGTTCTTGCCTCCAGTGCCACCAATGTCAGCCGCACGTCGTTCTTGTCCACTCGGAACACCATCGCCTGCTGCTTGCCCGTCATCGTCCTGAAAGCCCACCGTCAAGAAGTGCTCCCGTTTCTTGGCCAGTAGGAACAGGGGCGAAATAACCACCGCCGCTAAGTATCGCCGGTCTACTTTTTGACCGTATTCGAGCAAGTTGATCCGTTCATACGGCACTTTCACTTGCGTGTGCTTCGACAAAAATTCGAAGTAGACCTCATCGGTGACCTTGATTTCGCCCGCATTCTTCTCCGGAATGTCTGGCCGGGTGCCCCCGATGTATTCCGCGCGACTGCCGGAGCGGGCTGCCATCACAAGGCAGGAGCACATCAGTAATGCGGCTAAGCCACGCTTGCTCGACGCGGGAAAACACCTGGAGACGAGATCAGGACGAATTGAGGCGAGCGAACGCATAAACCTCGAGAGAAATCTCTATACCGAAGTGCGCGTTCGGAGCGGATGCTCTTGCGTTCGGGCCGCCAGTCTACGGCGTTCTTTCCCTCAGATCTTCACCAATTTACTTTCTAAGCGAAGACCTTCTCAATGGGCACGCCTTGTTTGCAAAGCTCGCAGGTAGCCGAGTCTTTGTAATACATCGCGTCCATTTCGGCTAAATAGAAAACAGGCAGGCTCCCGAAACTGGCGATCGTCGGATTCGGCTGGTAGACCGCGACCGCCAATCCAACCACTTCGGCTCCCTTCGATTCCAACAAAGTCCGAAGCTCCGTGAAACGCCTCCCGGAGCGAAGAATGTCGTCAACTAACAGGACCTTCTCGCCCTTTTCCGGCTCCAAAAATTGCCGGAACCGCATCGGACTTGTCTCGGTGTCCTTTTCGGCCCAATACACCTGGCGCGCACGCAAAGCCTCGCACACGCCGTATCCAATCGGCAGACCACCGGCCGTAGGGCAAACAATAGACAGTTCCTTGATCATGGCGCGGATCTCGGAGTCGCCGCGCAGCCGCCGGCTTAGGCCCACGCTCAGGATCTTCGCCCATTGGTAGTAACGGAACGCCAACGCTACCTGAAGAGCTTCGTTCGCGTGCATGCCATCGGCATATTCGAAATGCCCTTCGCGCAAGGCGCCGGTCTGGCGCAGCATCGCGATCACTTCGTCGTTTGTCGGTATCAGATGCATGTTGGTCTCTTCTAAGTCATCGCCCGGCAACGCCTACGCCCAGCTTGGCGATTCATCTCGGTGTTGACCACGCCCGGCTCGGCTGCCACGCTAGTGCGCACCTTTTCCGGCCAGCACGTGAGGGATCGTCCGCAAGATGATGGACCAGTCCAGCTTCAAGGACCAGTTCTCAATGTATTTAATGTCCATACGCATCCAGGCGTTGAAATCGATCAGGTCGCGTCCCGAAACCGCCCACAAGCACGTAAGCCCGGGCCGCATTCGCAGCCGCCGCCGCTGCCATCTCTCGTAGCGGTCCACTTCTTCGGGCAACGGCGGCCTCGGACCGACGATCGACATATCGCCGCGGAGCACGTTGTACAACTGCGGTAGCTCATCGATCGAAAATTTTCTGAGCCAGCGGCCGACGGTTGTCACGCGCGGATCGCGCTTCATCTTAAACGCGATCTGACGCTCATTCAGATGTTCCAACTGTGGCTTGATCCGGTCGGCTTCCTCCACCATGGAGCGGAACTTATACATGGTAAAACGCCTGCCGTTCAGCCCGCAGCGGGTTTGCTTGAACACCACCGGTCCTCTCGAAGTAAGCTTGATCAGCGCGATCACTATCAAGAAGAAAGGTGATAGCAATACCAGGGAAGCAAACGAAACAACCACATCGAAAAAGCGCTTCAATAACAGCCGTAGATCATCCAGCGGCGCGGCGGAAAATGTCAGAAGCGGAGCATCGCCCACACGATCCAGCGTTATGTCGCTATTCACATGAGGAAAAAAGTCAATAGCCACTCGCGTGCGCACGCCTTCTTCATCGCATTCGAGAAATACCTCTTCCAGAGCGGGAAGTTTGCTGCTGTCCACGTCGAAGATGACCTCATCGACAATCTGGTCGGCCAACATCCTTTGCAGTCTCGGTCCGCATTCGTCTTCCGTGAGCCGCGCCGCGACATGAATGCGGAACGGCGAACCTTCGCAAACCTTATGCGCCAACGCCGCTGTCTTTTCAGGACTGCCCACAACAACGATGTGATACGCCGTTCCGAAACCTCGCTGAAAAGCTCCCACCAATACCGGCGAAATCCAACGAAAGAAAGCCAGTAAAGCAATGTCGTAAAGGCAGAACAGCGAGAGAAAGCTGCGGCTGAGCGGCGGATCCAAGCGAAGCAGGTATTGGAACAGAATCACCAGCACCGTTCCCGTCGCGCCCTGCCGCAAAGTATGGATCAGCAAGTGCCGCGGGCTGGCCGAATCCACGTATTCGTAGGCATGCTGGAGCGATCCCAGAGCGGCCCAAACCATCGCGCAAAAACACAGCAGCAAAACATGCGCTTTGGGGTGCAGAAAAAAAAGCGTTCCCAGCCCTGACACTCGGGTCCGCGTGAAGTACGCTGTCTCGAAGGCAACAACCGTGAGTAGTGCGTCTGCAACCGCAAACAGCAGCCGTATTTTCTTGCGATGATGCGCGAACACGAGAACCGAACCTACGATATCAATCCAGCACTACCAAACCGGCCGGCAGTACCGGCCGAGCCGCCTTAGACTGAACGCAACGCGTTGTCCAAATCCGCTTTAATGTCCTCAATGTGTTCTATCCCGGCCGCTACGCGTACCAGATTCTCGCGGATTCCGGTCCGCTCGCGCATTTTCGGCGACACATTACGATGGGACGCAATCAGCGGATACAGCAGCAAGGTGTGCACGTCGCCCAGCGAGGTACCCGGCACGATCATCTTCAGCCGGTCCATGAACGCCAGAATGGACCCCCTGTTCGCATCCCTGATTTCGAAGCTGAGAATGGCCCCGAAAAGACCAGGCGCGAACAGGTCTTTGATCGCCCCCGCATCTGGATGATCCGGGTCCGAGCAGTAATGAACGCGCTCCACGCACGGATGAGTCTTCAGCCATTCGGCCAGCGTCTTCGCGTTCTGGCATTGGCGCTCGAAGCGTAGCGCCAGCGTTTTAATCCCGCGCATGGTGAGATAACTCTCAAAGGGCCCCAGTACCGGCCCGATAATGCGCGAGAGCATACGAACGGACGCATGGTGCGCCTGATCGCTGACGACGATCCCGCCGAGAACATCGCCGTGTCCAGCCAGATACTTGGTTGCGCTATGCACCACGATATTGGCCCCCAGTTCCAGCGGCCTGAACAGCAGTGGAGTTCCGAAGGTGTTATCGACGATCACCGAAGCTCCCACCTTGCGAGCCATTTCGGCGATCTTGTCGATTCGCGCCACGCGCAGCAGGGGGTTCGAGACGCCTTCGAGAAAAATGCATCCAGGTTGCCGTTGCTCAATGGCCTGCTCAAGTTCCGGCAAGTTGCAAACATCGACGTACTTCACCTTCACGTCAAAAGGACCGAGTACCTGATCGAGCAATCCGATCGTCGCCCCATAAATCGAAGAGGAAGCGATTACGCTGTGTGGCCGGTCGATCAGTGCTGCCTGCAAGGCAATCTGTACGGCCGACATTCCTGAAGCCGTCGCCAACGATCCGTACCCGTGCTCGAGCCGGGTGACTAGCTCTTCCAGCGCTTGATTGGTCGGGCTCGCGTAACGGGCATAGCTGAATCCTTCCTCCGGCTCTCCCAACACCCGATCCAGAGTCGCCGCCGAGTCGTAGAAATACGTCGTACCCAGATGGATCGGAGTTGTCGAAGGCACGGCTGCTCCCGGCTTCCGCTTCCGATCGCCTGCATGAACGACTTCAGATTCGAACTTCATTTCCGTTTCCAGCGCACTCCGTCCTTCGTATCTTCAAGGACAACGCCTTTCTCCAACAGAAGCGCGCGGATCTCGTCAGAGCGGGCGAAATTCCGAGCTTTCTTCGCGCTCGCCCGTTCCTCTATGTAGGCATCGATTTCGGCATCCGTGAACGTCGCTTTCTCCCCAGCCGAAGCTCCCTCGGGCTCTCGTTTGTCGCTCGGCTTCAAAATGTCGAACACGCCGTCGAATACCTCAAGTACGCGGGCAGCGTCCCAGCGATTCTCTTCCCGAAAAACGCCTTCATCTATAGCAGTGTTTGTGGCGCGAACATATTCAAAGACGGCGGCCAACGCCTCAGCAGTGTTGAGGTCATCGTCCATCCCTTCCTCAAACTGTCGTATGGCCTCCCGTGCTCTGTCGCTGAGGTCCTCATCCCGTCCCGGTGGGAACTTCGTTGTCGTCAGCCGCAGCTCGAAATCGCGCAGCCGTTCAATGCTTTTCGCAGCAGCCTTCAGTCCCTCAAACGTGAAATTCAGTTTTTTTCTGTACGGAACGCTTGCTAACAAATACCGTATGGCTTCCGGCTCGTGCCCGATCGCCAGCAGGTCGCGGAGCGTATAGAAGTTCCCGAGCGACTTCGACATCTTCTGCGATTCGATGTGCAAGTGTTCCGAATGCAGCCAGAAACGCGAGAAGGTCCTGCCGGTAATCGCCTCCGATTGGGCAATCTCATTCTCATGGTGCGGAAAGACCAGATCGATACCGCCTGCATGGATGTCGAGTGTCTGGCCGAGATAACTCATCGCCATCGCGGAGCACTCAATGTGCCATCCCGGCCGTCCGGCGCCGAATGGAGTCTCCCAGGCCGGTTCGCTATCTTTCCGCGCTTTCCACAGCACGAAATCACGCGCATCCGCCTTGTCGTACTCATCCACATCCACGCGCGCCCCTGCGCGTATCCCGCTGAAATCGTTGTGTGACAACTTGCCATACTGCGGGAAAGTGGAGATCCGAAAGTACGTCGAGCCCTCGCTCGTATATGTGCAGCCCTTAGCCGCCAGTTGCTCGATCGCGTCCACCATCTGCGGGATGTGCTTGGTGGCCAGGGCTACGTGCTCGGGCTGTTCCAGTCGCAGCGCCGCCGCATCCTCAAAGAACGCCTTCGTGAACCCAGCCGTATAATCCTCAATGGATTTGCCCTCTTTTGCCGCATTGACAATGATCTTGTCATCGACATCCGTCACATTCATGACGTGATCCAGTTGATAGCCGCGATAGCGCAACCAGCGGCGCAGGATGTCCTGAAACGTAAAACTTCGAAAGTTGCCGATGTGGGCGAAATTGTAGACCGTCGGCCCACACGTATACATCCGGACAACGTTGTCGTGAAGCGGGCGAAAAACCTCAACCTCTTGTGTAAGAGTGTTGTAGAAGCGAAGAGCCATCCGGAGGGGTAAGACTCAATCGTAACAAGCAGCCCGGTTTACAGCCTCGGCAAAATCCTACCCCGCCAGCTGATTGCACGACTATAGGTGCAGTCCGTCATTCGACGATTATGAATTAGGAACAGAGTATTTCGCGCATGAGGCTCGCTACTATCCTGCTTTTGAATGCGGCATTAGGGCTGGGAGCCTGGTATGCCACGAGTGCGACGGACGCGTCCAGTTCTGACCTGCGCACGTTGTATGACGCGCACGACTGGTTCAAGCTGCGCGACGCCATAGCCGGAAAGGACGTGCCGCCGTTGTACCGGGGAGCCGTTGCCGCCGCCTTCAGCCGCACAAGCGACGCCGAGGAAGCTCTTCTCCCGCTCATCAACGGTCCGACGTCCTCAAAAGATGCCGATGATGCCGACGATTGGCTCAGCTATATCTTTGTCAGAACTGGGCAATACCAAAAGGCCGCTTCCCAAATGGACGAGGGCACGCCTTTGCTCCAGACCTTGCGGGCCTTACCAAACCAAACTGTCACTCGCGCTGAACCATCTTCCGTCGCCTGCCGCATATCGCAACATAGGCTCTTTATACCCCTCGCGGTTCAGGGAAAACCGGCTGAGTTCTTCCTCGATTCCGATGCAAATTTCTCTTTTATGAGCGAGTCACAGGCCAGAAGTCTAGGACTCGCTATGCAGCAAAGCACGGTGCCGGTACATGGTGCGGGTGGGATTCAAACCGGTTTCCGAATTGCGGTCGCGGACGATCTTGTAGTGGGCAATATTCAACTGCAACATGTCGCTTTTATGGTCATGCCCGACAACGAACAGGTTTTCGCTGGGCTCAACAGTAGCGAACAAGGCGCCATTGGCCTTCCGGTCCTTCTTGCCTTTCGAAACCTGCACTATAGCCACGGCAAAATCGATCTCGCCTTTGCAGCCACGAAAGCAGACGCCGCTACTCAAAACCTTTGTTTCGATGGCCTGGACCCCGTCACCCAACTTCGTTTCAAGCAGCAGCAACTGCCAGCCGTATTGGACACGGGCGCCGCTGTGACAGAGATATGGCCGCCGTTCGCACGACAATTCCCGGCCGTGTTGAGCGCTTCCGGCAAATCCAGTACCGCAACGGAAAACAGCTTCGGCGGAAAGTCTCGCCTCCCGGAGGTAATGCTGCCGGATCTCACCCTCGGCTTGGGAGGCTGCGATGTACATATCCGGCCTGCTCGCGTCCTGTTAGCGCAAACCACGCCAAACAGCCAACGCTACTACGCAAGGCTTGGTCTCGATGCTCTGACTTCCGTTCACCAACTCACAATCGACTTTGAAGCTCTCAAGCTCACGGCTGAATAATTCGCCTATACCTTCATCCCCGAAGTACCTCTTGACGAAAGTCGTTGGAACGAGTATTATGGGCGTAGATGAGCAAGCTCGCCGCTGAGATCAAGAGCAAGCCATTTTCTCACCTGGAAGAGGAAGCTCTGCTCAGCGTGGTTCGTACTGCGGATCTGCTAGCGCAGCGCATGAACCAGTTCCTCAAGCAATTTGAACTCAGCGGCTCTCAATACAACGTTCTTCGCATTTTGCGCGGATCTCCGGATGGGCTCTCCTGCGGTCAAATCGCTGAGCGCATGATCAGTCGCGATCCCGATGTGACACGTTTGCTCGACAAGCTCGAAGCTCGCGGCCTGATCGAGCGTGAGCGCAACGAAGACGATAGGCGCGTAGTCATCGCCCGAATTACCGCCGGGGGTTTGGATCTGTTGACGAGATTGGATCCCTTGGTGGCCTCTGAGCATCGCCGGCAACTCGGCGCGCTCGGCGAGCAGAAACTCCGTCAGCTCATCGAGCTGTTAGAGCAAGCTCGAGATCTACCCAAAGACATTTAAGGAGACAAATGAAAGCAACTTACCAGATTGATCCCGCTCACTCGAGCATCCAGTTCAGTGTGCGCCACCTAATGATTTCAAATGTCCGTGGCACGTTCACGGGAGTGAAGGGAACCGTTGTCTACGACAGCGACAATCCCGGAGCCAGTACCGTCGAGGCCGAGATTGATGCCTCCACGGTCAACACTTTCGAGGCGAATCGTGACGCCCATCTCAAAACAGCCGAATTCCTGGATATCGAGAAGTACCCGACAATGAAGTTTCAGAGCACCAAAGTGGAAAAGGACGGGGACGGCCTCAAGGTGACCGGCAATCTTACGCTGCATGGGGTTACCAAGCCGGTCGTTCTTACGGTGGAGGAAATCGCTCCCGAAGCCAAGGATCCTTGGGGCAACACCAGAGTCGGTGCGGCTGCGAAAACTAAGCTCAAGCGCAGCGATTTCGGACTGACATGGAACGCCGCGCTCGAAACGGGCGGTGTGATGCTCGGTGATGATCTGAAGCTCGAGTTTGAAGTGGAGCTAGTGAAAAGCCAGACAGCCGCCGCGTAAAGCGCAAAGGGCGCGGATGCGCCCGTTTTGCGCGAGTTCTCAAAACCGCAAAGGGCGCGGATGCGCGCCCGTTTTGCGCGACGTCTCAAAACCTTCACGCCGCCTTTGCGCGCGCCCGTTTCAGTGGCGTCAATAGCGACAGCACGATCTGCTCGTAGAGATAGTTGTTGCGGCTATCCCGGAACTTCTCGGCGAATTCTCGCAGCGTTCCCGCCGAGAAGCACTCCATCACGGTCGGGTGGATGTAATACTTTTTGCACGTCGCGGGCTTGTTACCGAGTTTGCCCGCCACGTCTTTGACAACGTCCACCAAAACCGATTTCGCCACTGCATCCGGACCGTCTGCATTGCATTTTTCCAGTAGGAAACTCGCCGCAAGGCATGTTCCCCCCCACGTGCGGAAGTCTTTTGCTGTAAAATCTCCGCCGCTTATCTCGCGCAAGTACTCGTTCACGTCGCCCGATTCGATCGTTTGCGGCTTGCCGTCGTCGTCCAGGTATTCAAACAGAGCGCTTCCCGGGATATCCTTGAGCCTCTTCAAAATCCGCGCTAAGCGTGCATCCTCGAGAGTGATCTCGTGATGCTGCCCGCTCTTTCCTCGAAATTTGAACTTCAGCATGTCTCCCAGGATCTGAACGTGCTGATTGCGAAGTGTTGTAAGGCCGAATGAACCGTTTTCCTCGGCATATTCCTCGTTTCCGATCCGGATGTAAGTAGTTTCCAGAAGCTTCACAATCGCCGCCAGAACCTTCCGTTTCGTGAGCCCTTTCCGTTTGAGATCCCGTCCTACCGCCCGGCGGATCCGCGGCAGCACCTTCCCGAAAGCCCGCATCCGATCGAACTTCACCAGATCTCGTACCTCGCGGTATTTCGGGTGATAGCGGTACTGTTTCCGGCCCCGCGCATCGCGCCCCACCGCCTGGATATGCGTGTTTGGACTGGGACTGATCCATACAGACGTCCATGCCGGCGGTATGACCAGTGAGCGGATGCGTGTCAGCGTTTCCTCGTCCCGAACAGGCTTGCCCCCAGCGTCTATATACGCGAAGCCGTGCCCGGCACGCCGACGTTGAATCCCCTGTCCGCCCGGAATTACATAGCGCAAGCCGGCCTGCTGGGCCGACTTAACCTCGTCGGGCAGCATCACCGTCACGTCAGTAGGGTTTGCCATCTGTTCTCTATGATGCACTTTGCAGGCGAAACACTACTTGGATGCTGAATGTCACACCAGCGCTATAGAAAAGAGCGCAAAGGGCGCGGATGCGCTCCCCGGGTCAGGGAAGGGAATCCGCTGCTCTTTGCGGGGTACGCTTGACACCGTGGCCGTTTTGCGCGAGTTCTTTGAGAGGCTAGATGACGCAAGCTGTGATTTTTGACATCGATGGGACGCTGCTCGATTCAGTGGATCTCCACGCGCGCGCTTGGCAAGAAGCGTTCCAGCACTTCGGGTACAACTTCCCCTACGACGAGATCCGCAGCCAGATTGGAAAAGGAGGCGATCAACTGCTGCCCTTCTTTCTTTCTGAAAAGGAGGTAAAGGAGAAGGGGAAAGCATTGCAAGAATTTCGCTCCTCGCTCTTCAAACAGAAGTATCTTTCAGATGTAAAGCCGTTCCCCGGCGTACGAGAGCTATTCCTGAAGGTCAAGGCTCATGGGCAGCAGGTGGCGCTCGCTTCGTCTGCGAAAGGAGACGAGTTGAAGGTGTTCGAGCGCATCGCCAGGATTGACGATCTGGTGGACATAGAGACTTCTTCGGCCGATGCTGACCGTTCAAAGCCGCACCCGGACATCTTCGAAGTCGCCTTAGATCGCTTAAGCGCGCGCATGGGAACTGAAATAGCTCGCGAACAGGTTGTGGTGGTCGGCGATAGTCCTCACGACGCGGAAGCGGCCGGCAAGGCCGGTATCCGCACTATTGGCGTGCTGTGTGGCGGGTTCTCCGAAGCCGACTTGCGCAAAGCCGGTTGTATCGCCATATTTGCGGGACCCGAAGACTTGCTCAACCGCTACGATGAGTCGCCTTTAGCGACAGGGCATTAGCCCCGGAGACTATCTCAAACCTTCCGTTCCCGTCGTAGTGCAGACTGCCATCAGAAGAAAGAGGACGAACAAAACATCGTTGTTCCAAAGCGCAAACGCTGTAAAAATGCACAGCGCGGCAACTCGCGACCGTGGATCGAGTGACCAGTCGAACATGAGGCGTATTCCACTATAGTGCCCTAGCCGCAATTGGCTCTCTAGCTGATTTTGTCGCCCGCCGCTTGCGGCATTGAGTTTTTTGGCGTTGCTTTCTTGGGGATTGCTTTAACAATTTCCTGAAGCGCACTGGGAATTGCGCCGTAGTCGCCGGTTGTAATGTCGGCCCCTAGTTCGACGGTCGCTGAGACCAGGTTTGCGATGTCCGCGATCTTCTGCAGGTGCTGAAGAGAGCTTTGCGCCTCCCTCGTGACGCTCACAATGTTCTTCAGATCTGATTGCATCGCCTGAAGCGTGTCCTCAATCGCTAGCGCCGTGAACTGATCGTGTAGATCGCAGAGCTGCTGGAAAAGCTGTTCCAGCCTCAAACGCTCGTCGGGCGCCAGCGCATCGAAGTGCTGAGTACGGTAATCGTCCACTGTCCCCGACATCTTCGAGAACAAGTCTGCTAATTGTCTGACTTCGTCCGCAGTTTCTCCCATGTCGCAACTATCCTCACATCCCAGCAGGCTTCTCGATAACAGGCAGAAGCGCCTCCAGCCGATCCGTATAACGCTGCAGCGCGAGACCTAGCTGCTTCGGCTTCAGGCGTTTAGCCATTTCCGCCAGCGTGTGATGGCCTTCGCGAACTTGCTGCAGCGCCTGAACATAAGCTTCAGCCGTCGCTTTCCGCTGACTTAGGTCATTTAGATCGCTCGAAAACGCCCGGTTCAGCAGCAGGATTGTCCCCGGATTCTTGCTGTCGGCTACAGCCTGATATTGCGCCGGTAGCGTTTGCTGTTCTTCCCGAAGCAGCCCTTCATAGTCTTTGGACACGATGTCTTCGAATCCCCGGGTAACGGACGCGATACTTGGGTCCGCTTGTACCAGAACCTTCACCAGATCACGCTGCCGGTAGCTTTCCGTAAACGCCTCGGTAATCAAGCTTGCCAACTTGCTGATTGAATCCAGCTGTGTCGCGTTCAGCCCGCTTGCGAGGGCGATATTGGAGCCGGTTTGTGCTCCCGCTTCGGTCACGCTGGTGCTATTGAAGGAAGCGAGTTGCTGTAGCGCCCGAAAGTAGGCGCTCAGCACCTTCGATTCCTGTACCAGAGCTTCGCCCTCCGGTCTGAAAGCCGCGCATTGCGGCACCTCAGGCGGCGTCCCGCCTTCAGCCGCTCCAAGCGACGCTGGAAAGAAGATGGGGCTCACCGGCGCCGCTGCCCTATGGCGCCGCACGCAAGAAGCGTGGATATCACTGAACAGAGGGGCGCCCGCATCCGCTGTCTTCTCGGCATCGGCCGCAAAGGTGGCGACGACCGTGGGCGGCGCACAGCTTACCAGAAGTACGGCCGGCATAAGGATGACAAATCCCAGCAGGAATCCCAAACACGGGTCGGCCGCCCCTATATCTGCTGCCCAGCCGGGGTACTTCTTGGAGGCTTTACGATATCGCATTAATATGCCGCAATATTAATGCTTTCAAGAGGATATGCACGAAACCTCGCATTCATACCGGGGTCTAATTCTATAGGTTGGAGAACCTACGCAAAGACTATGAAAAAAATGTTTACAAGCCTCTCTCTGGCGGCGGCGTTGCTCGTGCCAATCACTCTCATGGCCCAGGATCACGACGACCATCGTGATCACGATGACCATCATGACCACAGATATTACGACAGGCACCACCGAGACTATCACGAATGGAACGGCAACGAAGACCGCGCCTATCACATGTATTGGGAACAGCGCCATC
This sequence comes from uncultured Acidobacteriaceae bacterium, assembly GCA_963849445.1. Classification (GTDB taxonomy): domain Bacteria; phylum Acidobacteriota; class Terriglobia; order Bryobacterales; family Bryobacteraceae; genus Bog-105. Next base: position 19,525 of record CAWKHS010000001.1, read on the forward strand.
ACGCCTACATCGATTGGGACCATGCAAGCGAGCGCCAGCGTGAGGCCTACTGGAATTGGCGTCACAATCATTCGGACGCCGTGCTTCAAATCAATATCCGGTAAACAGCCGAGGGTCTGAAAAGGCCTTCTTCATCTTGGCGTAGGTATCGTTCAGCGATTCTGGTATGACCCGCGTATCGCTTACGCTGGTCATAAAATTCGCATCCCCGATCCAGCGCGGCAGCACGTGCATATGAATGTGCTGTTCGATGCCTGCGCCCGCTGCTTCACCGAGATTCATCCCCAAATTCAGACCGCCTGGACGATACACGCTTTCAATCGCATTCTCTGCTTTGCGCGCTAAACGTATCATCTCTTGTGAACCTTCATCGCTCGTCTGAGTGAGTCTCGAAACGTGTACATAAGGAGCGATCATGATATGACCGCTGGTATACGGATACCGGTTTAAAATCACGAAATTCAATTCGCCTCGGTACACCACCAACGACTGCTCGTCATCGGTGCCAGCGGCCGCGTCGCAGAATATGCAACTCCCTTTGTCCTTTTTCGCCTTCATGTAGGTGGAACGCCAAGGGGTCCACAGATGCCTCATGACGGTGCTTCGGCCCGCAGCTAGGCAACCACTTTACACCGCTACGAGCTGCCCGACCCGTGTCCGTTCGGAGATCCACTCGGCGCTGGCGCTTCCGCGGTCGCAGGCTGGCTAGACTCAGCCGAGTGATTCACTATGTCGCGTAGTTCCTTGCTCGGTTTGAAGTACGGGATGCGCTTTGACGGCACCTCCACGCGCGAGCCAGTCTTCGGATTACGTCCAACGCGCGGCTGGCGCTGCCGTGTCCGGAAACTGCCGAAGCCACGGATTTCAATCTTCTCACCTTTATGAAGACTGTTTACAATGCTGTCGAAGATCGTTTCCACGATTGTCTCCGAGTCTTTCCGGGTCATCTCGACCACTTTGGACACTTCTTCGATCAGCTCAGCCTTGGTCATGCTTCCATCCCTTGATATTCCTAATTCGATTCGTTGATGTTCCGATCGTCCGTTTTGTGCTGCTTCATTGCATCACCTACCGTTGACGTCGCTGCTGCAGCCTGTCGCTTATAATCCTGCATCCGGCTGCGTTCGTCTTGTTCCGCCACGGCGCGTAGGCTGAGTCCTATGCGCTTATGCGCTTCGTTCATCTTGATGATGCGAAACTCATAATCTTGTCCGATCGGAAGCGCGGGCTCCTCTGCCGCCGCCGGTTTCGTATTGCTGCGCCGGCTTGATTCTCCGGTGATCTCCGTCCGGTGACAAAGACCCTCCACGCCCGGCGATAACTCGACAAATACACCGAAAGCCGCAGCCCGCGTCACTCTTCCTCGAACCGTATCCCCCACTTCGTGCGTACGAAAGAAGGTCTCCCAAGCGTCGGGTTGCAGTTGCTTTACACCAAGCGACAGGCGGCGATTCGCCGCGTCGATGTTCAAGATCACCGCTTGCACGATTTGCCCCTTCTTCACGAGTTCTGAAGGATGTTTGATGTGCGCCGTCCAAGACATGTCCGACACATGTACCAGACCGTCTACCCCTTCTTCGATCTCAATAAATGCCCCGAAATCCGCCAGTTTGCGCACCCGTCCCTCTACCACCGATCCGATGCTGTAGCGTTCCGCAACCGTCGTCCAGGGGTCCGCCTCCAGTTGCTTGATCCCGAGTGAGATGCGCCGCTCTTTCGGCTTCACCTCGAGTACGACCGCCTGCACTTCGTCACCCGGCTTCACTACTTTTGCGGGATGTTTCATGCGCCGGCTCCATGTCATTTCGGAGATGTGAATGAGACCCTCGACACCGGGCTCTATCTCTACGAAGGCGCCATAATCGGTCACGCTCACCACCCGTCCGATCACCCGGGTCTGCGGCGGATAGCGCGCGTCGATATCGGTCCAAGGATCGGGCCGCATCTGCTTCAGCCCGAGTGAAATCCGCTCCTTCTCGCGATCGAATTTCAAAACCTTTACTGTGATTTCATCGCCCACCTGCACTACGGCGGAAGGGTGCGTCACGTTTCCATAGCTGAGATCGCTGACGTGCAACAGACCGTCTATGCCGCCCAAATCCACAAATGCGCCGTACTCCGTCAGGCTCTTCACCACGCCGGAGACTTCCGCTCCTTCCTCGATGTGCGCTAAAGCCTCAGCCTTCTTCGTCAGCAGCTCTTGTTCCAACAGGACGCGCCGCGACACGACCGCATTGCCGCGTCGGCGGTTTAACTTCAAAATGCGCACGCTCACTTCGCGCCCGATGTAAGCGTCGAAATTGTGCGTTGGGCGCAGGTCCACTTGAGAACTGGGTAGGAACGCGATGACACCGATATCCACCGCCAACCCGCCTTTGATCTTGTTCACCACTGATCCGGTCACCGGGGTCCCTTCGGCCGCCGCTTTCTCCAGGTGATCCCACACGTGCAGCCGATGGGCTCGTTCATAGGAGAGTAGGATGTAACCTTCGACCGGCTCGCCCGTGCGGTCGAACATGACATCGATCACATCGCCGGGCTTCACTGCCGGTCTACCGTTTATCAGCGGAAATTGCGAAGCCGGAACCAGACCTTCGCTCTTGCGCCCGATATCTACGATGACTTCTTTTTCAGAAACGCTGAGAACGTGCCCGTGCACCAGCTCCCGGTCGCCCGTTGCGAACTGGTTGCTGTAATCGTCAAGGAAAGCCTGGTAGTCGGCGCTATCGGCTCCTGGCAAATCAACATACTCATCAGATGGACCGGCCATTTGTCATCACAACCTAACGGATGGTCCGGAAGACGACGTTGCAACCGGAATGCACCGCAATTCGGAAAGCCTCGACTCACCGCCAACGCGACCCGGTGAGTGGGCGTCAACTTATTGATACTTCAGTACTTCAGAACTATAGCCGAGCCTCCACCCGATGTCAACCTACGCGTGCACAACTTCGATCGGGAAAATCGGTCGCCTTTTTGCCCCGCTGAGACCGGCGAAATGTCACAGAGCAAACCGCCGGCCAGACCCCGTCGTCATATATACTGAAGTGAATCGGGAGTTACGGCTTCCGAACCAGGCCTGGAGGCCTTCTGAATGTTTGAAGGATTATTGCAGCCACAACACCTACTCATCATCCTGGTGATTGCGCTGTTTGTTTTTGGTCCGAAAAAGCTTCCCGAGCTGGGTCAAGGCTTAGGTAAGGGCATCCGTTCCTTCCGCGAGAGTATGAAAGCGGCGACTGAATCCCCCGACAAGATGGATAACACCGCCTCCACTCCAACAGAAGCCGAAGCGAAGAAGTAGTCCGCGCCCCCCTTCCTCAGAACTCAAAGAAATTTCTGTGTTTGTACGGGCTCCGCGTGCCCGTGGATCCACACTAGGTTTCGGCGTCCGAATCCCCCCTCAGAAAAGGTTTCTCTCTTGTTCACACACGGCAGCAATTTTTGCACTCGCCGGGAAAGAATTGCTGCGAAACGGAGTTCTGAAATCCGCATCGATACTCACCCTTTCACTGGATGTTTTACCTGCATCGGCCTTGCAAATAGTTGATTCCTCGAATATTTCCGCCGCTTATGCCGCAAAGGCGCGCATTCGAATTGTATGTTGGCAGGTAAACTGCCTACCATTAAACCGTAGGTGATAGCAGCCAATCACTGAAGATGATCGCAACAGGTCATCGATTCCCGCCGGGCCTTAGCTCGAAGGGATAGACCAGAATAAGAACAATCAGGAGCGGTGGAGCTACATGACGACAGAAGAATACGGCAAGGCATACCAGCGTGGGTTCAATCTCACGGTACGGTTTCTGGTATCTAGAGGGCTTTCCTATGATGCGGCGCTCGATACGGCCCAGGCAGCGTGGGCAAAAGGGTGGGAGCGAAGAGAACAACTGCGCGATCCCAACCTTGTGCTCACCTGGACCAACAGCATCGCTTTGAACATTCACCGGACATTTTTGAGGCGCGAACCACAGACCCAAACGCTTCCGGAACTCCAGGCGCCTCCACGCATGAATGTGGCCGCTATCGACGTAAAACGTATTTTGAACGAATGCAAGCCCAATGACCGTGTTGTACTGGAAGGTCATTATATTGAGGGGTATAAAGTCCAAGAGATCGCCCGCCAGCATGGATGGTCCGAGACTGCCGTCCGAATTCGCCTGCTAAGGGCCCGCCGTAGCGTAGAGCGTCGCCTTAGCCGTCCGAAACATGCACGTCTGCGGAACCTTGCCGAAAAGACCAAGAAGGCTCTCGCGAGCGCGTTAGAAGTTCCGGGTCTGGAGCCGAAGGTAGCCTAGACCAACACGCAGGTAAGAACAATAAGAGCGCGCCGTGGCCTCAGCAACGGCGCGCTCTTATTGTTTACAGCAGCTCTGCAGCACTGAAGAAAAACGGAATTTCTTGTGCAGCCGTTTCCGCCGCGTCCGAACCATGCACCGAGTTCCGCTCAATATTCTCGGCAAAACGCTTCCGGATGGTGCCTTCGGCTGCGTTCGCCGGGTTTGTCGCGCCCATCAGTTCGCGCCACTTCGCGATCGCTTCGTCCCGTTCCAGCACGAGCATCACCACCGGACCCTCTGTCATGAACGTAACGAGACCCTTAAAAAACGGTCGTTCTTTGTGGACCGCGTAGAAAGCCTCCGCCTCGGTCTTCGATATGCTCCGCATCTTCATTCCAACAATGCGAAAGCCGCCCTGCTGAATCATCGTGAGGATTTCGCCCGTGTGGCCTTTTGCCACCGCGTCCGGCTTAATCATGCCGAAAGTACGTTCCTGAGACACTGATCTTCCTTTACTCTGCGAATTCTAAACTGATTCTGTTTAATGCTTTGAGCCGGCGAGCGCCTGCTGCATTTTTTCGCCTAGCACCGCCGGCGAAGGGCAAACCACGATGCCGGCGTCCGCCATGGCTGCAAGCTTGTCTTCCGCTTTGCCGGAGCCGCCCGAGATAATCGCGCCCGCATGTCCCATACGCCTTCCAGGCGGCGCCGTCTGACCTGCAATGAAACCCACCACCGGCTTCTTGACATGCGCTTTCACGTACGCCGCCGCAGTCTCCTCCGCATTGCCGCCAATCTCGCCGATCATGATAATGGCGTGCGTGTCCGGGTCTTCGTTGAACAGCTTGATCGCCTCAGTGAAATTTGTTCCGATGATCGGATCGCCGCCGATCCCGATACACGTCGATTGTCCGATCCGGAGCTTCGTCAACTGCCCCACCGCTTCGTAGGTAAGAGTTCCAGAGCGCGACACAATCCCGACGTGACCAGGCAAATGAATATGCCCCGGCATAATGCCGATTTTGCATTTGCCGGGAGTAATGACACCAGGGCAATTCGGCCCAATCAGCCGCGTACCGGGCCGCGTTTGCAGGTAAGCCCAAACGCGAACCATATCCATCACAGGAATTCCTTCCGTGATACAAACCACTAGCGGAAGTTGCGCGTCGATGGCCTCCATAATGGCATCGGCGGCGAAGGGCGGCGGCACGAAAATGACGGAGGCGTTCGCACCAGTCGCTTCCACTGCTTCTTGCACAGTGTTAAAGACAGGCCGTCCCAGATGCTTTTGGCCGCCTTTGCCCGGCGTCGTTCCACCAACTACATTGGTTCCGTAATTGATGGCCTGCTCGGCATGAAAAGTTCCTTCGCGGCCAGTGAAGCCCTGGAACAAAACTTTTGTGTTTTCGTTGATTAGAACGCTCATTGGACCAGCGACACTACCTTTTCAGCCGCATCTTTCATCCCATCCGCGACCGCGAAATTGAAGCCGGATTCTCTCAGAATCTTTTGCCCAAGCTCCACGTTTGTGCCTTCCATGCGAACCACTACCGGAATTTTGATTCCCAATTCGCTGGCCGCCGAAACGACGCCGTTCGCGAGAGTATCGCAACGCAGGATACCGCCGAAGATATTGATCAGCACGGCCTTGACGCTCGGGTCCGAGAGCAAAATCCGAAAGGCATTTTTAATCTGCTCGGCATTCGCGCCGCCGCCTACATCCAGAAAATTGGCGGGCTGTCCTCCGGCGTATTTGATGATGTCCATCGTCGCCATGGCCAACCCCGCGCCGTTCACCATGCAAGCGATGTTGCCCTCCAGCTTGATGTAATTCAAGCCGAACCGTGACGCTTCCACCTCCAGCGGATCTTCTTCATTCATATCCCGCAGCTCAAGAAGATCTTTATGCCGGTACAGGGCATTGTCGTCAATCGTGATCTTCGCGTCCAGCGCGTACACCTTGCCGTCTTTGGTGAGGATAAACGGATTGATCTCGGCCAGCGAACCATCGATTGAATCGTAGGCTTTCGACAGCGCCATCATTGCCGCTGCCGCCGCATTCACGCTGCTCGCCGGAATATCCATCCCGTACGCCAGCTTGCGCGCCTGGAACGGCTGCAAAGTACGGCCGGGTAGCAGTGTTTCTTTTAAGATCAATTCGGGCGTCGTTGCCGCCACCTCTTCAATGTCCATGCCGCCGGCCTTCGAAGCCATGTAAACGGATTTGCCGGTGTCGCGGTCCAGAGTGATGCCTAGGTACAACTCACGTTCGATCGGCAACGTCTCTTCAATCAAGAGACGCTGCACCACGCGTCCTTCCGGACCCGTCTGGTGGGTCACCAACGTCATGCCCAGCATCTTCTTGGCGATCTCGGCCGCCTCTTCCGCGTTCTTCGCAATCTTGACCCCGCCGCCTTTGCCGCGCCCTCCCGCGTGAATCTGCGCTTTCACGACCACACTGCCGCCAATGCTCTTTGCTGCGGCCTCCGCCTCTTCAACCGTGTAGGCGACCTCGCCGCGCGGGACCGGCACATCGAATTTGGCCAGGATCGCCTTCGCCTGATACTCATGAATTTTCATAGCTGTTGTTGGCTCGCAGGAGCCCGGAGCTTCGAGCGTAAATTACGCTCCAAGGCCAATCGCTAGTGTAGCTCGCGAAGCATCCACCACCTGCCTCGTGGCATGCTCATTGCACGTGGGCGGGAACCCGCCGCCGCGACACCAACAACTCAGCTAGCGCGCGGCAATCCTCTGCCATCTCCGCGAATTGAGCGGGATCGAGTGACTGGTACCCATCCGAAAGCGCGCGCTCGGGCGCCGGATGCATCTCGACAATCAACCCGGAAGCGCCCGCCGCAATCGAAGCCATCGCCATCGGAACAACTTTGTCGCGTTTACCCGTTCCGTGACTGGGGTCCACGATGATCGGCAGGTGACTCAGACTCTGTACCGCCGGGACGATGCTCAGATCCAGCGTGTTCCGGGTGTGGTCGGCAAACGTGCGGACCCCGCGTTCGCACATGATGACGTTGTAGTTGCCTTCCGAGAGAATGTATTCGGCCGCCATCAGAAACTCCTCGAGTGTTGACGACATGCCACGCTTCAGCAGAACGGGTTTCCGTGAACGGCCGGCTCGCCGCAGAAGCGCGAAATTCTGCATGTTCCGAGCCCCAATTTGGATACAGTCGGCGTAACTCTCCACCAGATCGAATGTTTCCACGTCGATTGCTTCCGTCACGATCCCGAGACCCGTCTCTTCACGAGCTTCGTCTAAGTACCGTAAACCTTCTTCCGCCAACCCTTGAAATGCATACGGAGACGTGCGCGGCTTATAAGCTCCTCCACGCAGCAGATCGCCACCCGCTGCCTTCACGGCCCGCGCGGATTCCAAAATCTGTTCGCGGCTCTCTACCGAACACGGCCCCCCGCACAGCACCATCCGTTCGCCCCCAACTGCAACTCCGTTGACGAATACAACGGTATTCTCGCGTTTGGTTTCGCGGCTGACCAGCTTATAAGGCTTAGAAACACGTATAGCTTCGGCGACGCCAGGCATGCTTTCGAAATCCGCGCGATCCACAGGTCCACTGTTGCCCGTAATCCCAATTGCGGTTCGCTGTTCGCCGGGGATGATATGGGGTTTAAAACCCAGCGATTCAATGCGCTCGCAAACCCGCGCGATCTCCTCCGGTCCCGCTTGAGCCTTCATGACAACGAGCATGGTTTTCTAACGCCTCTGGTGTCTAGCGTAGCGAAAATCAGCCCAATTCCCGTTTCAGTTCAGATCCTGTTTTGCTGGTAGTTCAAAATAGATGAGTTACGAGCCATCCGTCAACGAATGAATAGCCGCAGCCTACCCGACCTTCCGTTCCGTAACTTTGTTCATCTGACTCAGCCGGAAGCATACGATCTGATGCACCGCATGCTCTCGGGCGAGATGGACACCGAAGGAATTGCCGGCCTTCTTAACTTTTTGCGCCGCAAGGGCGAAACCGTGCCCGAGCTGGTGGGGTTCGCTACTGCCATTCGCGACATGAGTGAGCCTGTTGATCTGGATCAATCGGAGGAACCCATACTCGATACCTGCGGCACCGGCGGAGACGGCGCCAGCACGTTCAATATTTCCACCGCGACCGCCTTCGTCGTCGCGGGCGCGGGTGTTCGAGTTGCCAAGCATGGCAATCGCCGTATCTCCAGTCAATGCGGCGGCTCCGAGGTGCTGGAAGCTCTCGGCATTCCCATCGATCTTCCGCTCGCAAAGGTAGTGGAGTGCATACGCCAAACCGGAATTGGCTTTCTGCACGCGCCGCTGCTTCATCCGGCGGTCAAGCACGCGCAAGAGGCGCGCCTGCAACTGAAAGGCCGCACTGTCTTCAATCTGCTAGGCCCATTGGTGAATCCTGTTCACGCTCGCGTGCGGCTGATCGGCGCCTATTCCGTCCGTTCCGCGGAAATGTTGGCCCAAGCCTGCGCTCGCCTCGGCGTAGAACGAGCCTTCGTGGTCCATGGCGCCGATGGTTTGGACGAAATCACCACCACTACGTACACCACCGTCTTTCAAGTGGAGGACGGCCGCGTTCAGAAAGGAAGATGGATTCCCGGCGATTTCGGCCTTCCGACAGCGTCTCTCGAAGATCTCCGCGGCGGCGAGCCGGAGATGAACGCCGGAATTCTTCGCTCCATCCTGGCCGGAGATCGCGGACCATCGCGCGACGTCGTGATTGCTAACGCGGCCGCGGCTCTGCTGGTCGCGCAACGTCCATCTGATCTAAAATCTGCGGTCGCAGCCGCAACCGAATCCATCGACAGCGGGGCCGCACAACGCAAGCTTGAATCGTTAACCGAGTTTGCGGGCACTCTGCAATAGGCCTACAAATGAAAGCCTTCGAAATTCAAGAATTTGGAATTGACAACCTTGCGCTAATCGAGCGCGACACGCCCGAACCCGGCGCAAAAGAGGTTCTGGTCAGAATGAAGGCCGCCTCCCTCAACTACCGCGATTACATGGTTGTGAAGGGTGTTTACAACCCCCGGATGAAACGGCCCATCGTGCCGCTTTCCGATGGTGCGGGCGTGGTGGAAGAGGTCGGCGTGGGCGTCACTCGCTTCAAAAAAGGCGATCGTGTGTCGCCCTGTTTCATGCAGACTTGGCTCGAGGGTCCACCAACGAAACAAAAGGGCGCGTCCGCATTAGGCGGTGCTATCGACGGTGTGCTCCGCGAGTTGGCCGTTTTCAACGAAGAGGGCCTCGTGCCTTCTCCCCCCTCCCTCTCTGACGAGGAAGTCGCGTGTTTACCGTGCGCCGCCGTAACGGCTTGGCATGCCCTCTTCGAGCACGCGCCCTCTGCCCCTGGAGAAACTGTCCTGCTGTTGGGAACGGGCGGCGTCTCCATCTTCGCCCTGCAGTTTGCCGTTGCCGCAGGTCTGCGCACCATCATCACCTCCAGCAGCGACGAAAAGCTTGACCGTGCCAAAAGAATAGGAGCGAGCGAAACCATCAACTATAAGCGCAACCCAAACTGGGACGAAGAAGCCCGCAAGCTAACCTCCGACGGCGTGGACCATGTTGTCGAGGTAGGTGGCAGCGACACCTTCCCCCGTTCTCTCCGTGCTTTGCGCACGCACGGAGTCGTCAGTGTAATCGGCGTCTTGAGTGGTGTCGAGCCGAGCGTAAGTCCTGCGTCAATACTCATGAACAGCGTGCGTGTTCAGGGCATCTACGTAGGTTCTCGCGCGATGTTCGAACGCATGAACCGCGCCATCGACTTTCATCGCATCAAGCCCGTTGTCGATAAAGTCTTCCCTTGGACGGAGCTAAAAGAAGCGCTGCGCTATATGGAGCGTCAGCAGCACTTCGGCAAAATCTGCCTGACGTTCTAACCACCTGCAACGTACAAGGTTACTGTCACGATAGAAGAGACGTAGCCGGCAAGCAAAATAGCAGGGGACGCTCGTACAACGCCCCCGGCTCACCTCGCCTCAGATTGTGATCAGGTGAGGCCGCACCTGCACGACATCGATGGACGGGGTCGACCCCGGCTCACCGGTTGCCGTGTATACCGCGGTCACGTCGATCTCCGTCAGGCTTAGGATTTCGACAATGCCCAAGCTCAACGCGACTGGGCCGGCCGGAACCGCGCCCAAAAGTGACTCGAGTAAAGAGCAGCAGTCAATCATTGTCGCCGAGAACGCCGGTAGCGGGTTAGGGCTCGCTTTCGCCACCTTGGCCACTCCAGGCTCACGGCCGGAAGCCGCGCCTGCGAGCACGATCGGAATGATCCCTTTAACCACTACCGCCGGCTTGTCAGTCGTGTTCAGCAGATTGATCTCTGTTGAATACCGCCCGGGTCGGACCGGCGCGCACCCGCAGCATTCCTCTGTCTGCGTTCCGCAAACGAATTTAACGCTATAGGCATAGATCTGGAACGTCTTCGGTCGCACAACGACCGGCGGACGACCCGGCTGTTGCAGCCCGACCGAAGGCGGCGTGAGAGTCCCACCGCTGCTATCGGCACAAACATCCACCTGATAACTGCCGTTCGCCAAATCCTTCAACGGTCCCGAAATGGTGCTGCCGGGCTGCGGCACAAGCGTAAATGCGTCGCCTTTGCCTGGACCCAGCATGTTGCCGTACTTGTCCCTCGGCGTAAAGGTCATGCGTACACAGCCCGCGCCGGTTCCAACTGGCGTAGTGGATACGGTGGTGGCTGTTGCATCGATGCCGACCTCTACGTGCGCGGACCACAACACCTCCCGCGCCCCCGGCGCGCTTGCGCCTCCGTACAAAGCCTTCGCGTGGAACGTGTAGTTACCTTCGACATTCAGAAAATCGGGCAGGTCTTTGCCGAAGGTGCCTGAAGGCTCAAAAACACCGCCACTGTCCCGAGCGCTGTCGCTGAGATCGAACGTCATATCCGTGTACTGCACCACGGGTTTCCCGGTCGATTTCTCAATCTGCTGCAACGTGGCCTCCCGTGCGGGCAGCGCATCGGCATCCACCGATCCCGCTGAGCCCAGACCCGCGTTGCTGAGGATCGTGCCAACGCTTCCCGCCGGACGCGTCGTTGTCAGTGATACGCTCATCTGCTCCGGCCAACCCCCGTCCTCGTACCGCACGATGACCAGCGGATTGTAACGGCCGCCCGTGTACAGAGGGCCGTTGAACGGCAGGCGTGAGATCTTCGGTCCGCCCGTCGGAATCACGTTGACGAAATAGTGCAGCTCCGGAGTCGGTGGCGGGATCTCACCTCCGCTGGGGCGAAACACATTCACGTTCCAGGTTCCATTCCGCTCGCCTCCATAAGGAAGCTTGAACCGCAGAAACGTCCAGGTTCGTCCGGAAACTGAAGTGACTCCCGGTAATCCTTCTCGGATCGTATTGCCACCCGGTGTCGTCAGCTCCAGAAAGAGCGACGCGTCGTCTCGATCCCACCCGGCGATTGCAGTGATTTCTTCTTCATCCAGGATTGGGAACGGAACCGGCGTTCCGGGCGACGTGTCCGCCGGGAGATCGAACTCGGGATCGAACAGAACGCCGTTTTCAAAGATGTTTCCGAATGCGCTCGAAAAGAACTTCTCAAGCGAGAGCCCGCTGCTCGCGCGCGTGTAGAGCCCGCCGTGCGCAGCTGTTAACTGCGTCAGCAGATCGCCATTCAGGTTTGATTCAGATCCCAGTCCGATCGCATGCACGGTAATCCCGTTCAGTGATGAATCGACGTCCGCGATCTTGGGATTTGTATTCTGCAAGCCGTCCGTTAGTAAGAGGATGGCCCGTGGATTAGCACCAGCGGAAGGAAACTGGCCCCGCGCCTTAGCCAGCCCGTCGCCGATGCTGGTCATCCCGTCGGGAGTCAGCCCCCCGACGATACCGCCGGAGAACGGAGGTCCACCTACCAGCGCGGTCTTGTTCGGATTCGTCACGGGCGCAATTGCAAAGTCAACCGGCGAACTTGCGCTCGTGCTGAATGAGACAAGCCCCGCACGGTTGCCTGTGCCCGCTTTGACCAGTTGCACGAACAGCGACACAGCATCGCGCGCCGCTTCGATCTTGGTGCGCCCTGTGCCGTCGTCGCTTGACATGCTTCCTGAGCGGTCCACCACTAACATGACGTCGCGGGTGACCGGTGGCGGCGGTGCAGGCGCGATATCGGCCAGCACGTTGGCTGTTGGACAGTACCCAAGCGAGCCGCCGCTGCATGGATCTCCGCGCGACAGCATTCCGACAATCCTTCCAGCCGCATCGAACAACCCCGATCCGGAACTTCCGCCCGAAACGTGAAAGTTCTTCGGCACGAAAATGCCGCCTGACCCGCTGCCCGTTACCGTCGAAAAGCCTTCACTATGTGGAATCGACAGCTTCTTTGCCGCGCCGTTCGGATGATGAAGACCGAAGACCTGTTCGCCAACCGCCGGGAAATCCGGGCGCAGTTGCACGACTGGAACCCCAGCGGGAGCTTCCGCAAGACGCAACAAGCTGTAGTCCAGATTGGTGTTTACGTTCTTGTGGCCCAGCACCTCCACAACCTTGTAGAACCGCGGATTGTACCCCGCCGGTGCATTGCCGTCCTTGTCCGTCTCGTAGTCAAACGTTACGGAGGCCGTCAGTGCTTCGGCCGGCGTGTGGCAATGCCCCGCCGTGATCACCTTGTCCGCATCGACCAGTGTCACCGAACACGAAGAAATTTCGTTTGTGTTCGCTATCGATTCACTCGCTTCCACCGTAATAATGATTCCAGTCGATTTCACCAGCTGTGCTCGTACATCCGAGCCATCCACGACCGCTTCCGGGTTCTCCCAATTTGGCGGGTCCGCGCAATACCAGAACGGGTCATACTTGGGTTCCAGATAGCTGCCCTGAAAAAACGGATCGCAGTTCGAGAAACTGTTGTGCCCCGTCTCGCCGACGTGCCGCTCGCCCCGTGCGTACTGATCCATCTGCACGCTGCCGGAACCTGTGTATGTGATCTGTACGCCCGCTGGATATGCATATACATTGATGGGGCGTGTCCAGAACGAAGGAGCATCGGCGGCCGTGAATACATCCGTGTCGTAGCCCAGTTCCACCTCGAGCTGATCGCCCGGCTGGAAGTTCAAGTTCTGAAAGTGCAGTAAAAGAAATTTCGTGCCCATCGGCGCTGCGGGCGGATTGAAAACCGTGTTTCCCGCCGAAATCGTCATCGGCGTGCCGAGAATCTGTACCGTGCCTATGATGTGTGACATGGTTCGCTCCTTATTGCCGCCGGCCGGCGATCTGCTCAACCTTGATGCACGCGCCGCCCTGCTTCAAGCCGGACGTCGTATAAACAGCTGTAACCGCGATTTCCCCGCTGGCAACAATTTCTACAAAGCCGATATTCAGCGTCATCGGATCCTGCGCGCCGCCGTTAAACAGCAGTTGTGAAATGCGGCAACAGTCGATCATCGTTGCGTTTTGGCGTGGCAGCGTAAGTTTCTCCACCGCTCGCGGCAGAACCGTTTTCGGCTCGCGGCCGGCCGGCGCTCCCGCCAGCACGCAACCGACAAAGCGGAACAGAAGATCCACATCCTTCAGGCCGTAGTTGTGGATGTTAATCTCGGTCGCGTACCGGCCGGGTTGCACGCTGCCGCATCCGCAATCGCATTCCGGCTGCGTTCCGCAAATGAACTTCACTGAGTATGTGAAAGCGCAGGGCGGCACCGTGATCCGCACTCGCTTTCCGGCCACGGGCTTCCCGTCCGCGATCACGTCCAGTGAGCCGATCACCACCTGCTCGGTCGATGTACAAGGAATCCCTTTCCAATGCACCGTGAACGTGAGTGTCTGGTCTTTGTCGCCTGGCAGCGGACCATACCCGCCGGGCGGATCGATCGAAGAGATGAAGCCTGTGATCGAAGCGGAAGGAACCAAATTGACGTTGTTGTAGCCGCCCACCGCCGCCTTTACCAGGCTGATGATGGTGTTCACAATGTTGCCGGGATTGATCCCCGTAGCAAGCGCGCCGCCGGTTGCTGTCGAAATGCGTGTCGCCTGTCCCGGAGTTCCACCTGGAGCGCCGCAAGTGCCGTCATAACCGCTTTCCCCAAGCTTCGGATCGTCATCCAGCCCTGGGGTAGCAGTGGAAATGGCGAGCACTGCGATCTTCTGCGCAACCAGATTTGCAGTCGCGCTTGCTTCCGTTACATCGAACGATGCTCCGGAAGCGGCCTTACAAACAGGATCGTGCCCGGGCGCGTCGCCGAACCACACGATTATCCTTTTGCTTCCACTCCGCCAACCGATCGGTCCACCAGGCGCCTCCGCCAAACTGTTCAATGCGAACAAATCCGCCTCGGGAGTATCCTCGCCGCCGGCTGCCGACCATGCGTTGATACTCGCGGTCACCGCTGCCGCAGTGTTCGTAAGGCTCACCTGGTGCTGGAAACCATACGGATCGCTGGAAAGAAAATCCTTGTAGTTGCCGACGCCAAAGAAGATATCGATGCCCAGTCCCGAGAGGCTCGACAACACGGCGCTGGCGCCCGTCTGTACAGCGGACAAGATGCCGCCCATCGAGCCGGTCGTGTCCGCAAGGAAGTACACATCGGCCTTTGCTGTCCCTGCATTGGCCGGGATTGTGACAGTGATCGTCTCATCGAGTGACTGCCCCGGATTCATGGTGAAGTCATTGATGTTTGGGCTGATTGTTGCGAGGCTGCTAGCCGGCAGTACTCCAAGTAAGCGGCCCGATGGCGTCGTGCCCTGAACCTTCTTGCGCCAGTCTGCGATGGGCTCCGTTGCTTTTCCGTGCTCGTCCAGAAAGATCTCAACCGGCTGATCGTTCGCCCGCTTCGCGCTAACGATCCGATAACAGTACACAACGGAACCTTTTTGCGGGTGCCGCAACTCCTCTCGATCGATAACCAATGGTTCTGCGAGATGGTGCGTGCGAGCCGCGCTCTCAGCCGCTTTGTGGGCAAACGATTCTAGGGACATAAGATCTCCTGGATCGAACTCGTGTCAAAGTAACGCGATGTCAGGCAGCACGTTCCCTGCCACTTTGGACGAGTTACCGCGACCACTCTTCTCGCGCAAAGGACCGGGCCCGACAGGCAGAGTCGATGAGAAGAGAAGTCGCGGGAGCCTTGGTAGCTGATGTGATAGGAAGCGAGCGGAGGGTGGGTTTTTAGACGCTCTCGGCTTCCAACCCTGACAGCTGCCCAGCAACGCTTTTTTGGCCGACCCTAATACGATCAATGAACCAAGCAACGAAACTGCCCACCGCGAGGAAAAGGGCGATCAAGGCCGCATGTTGTGCAGCGCGGTTCACCAGAACGTCCACGGAGTAGCTGACATTAAATAGCCGTTCGACAATCCAGCCGCCAGAGGCCAACCCGGCGAGTGTCGCACCAATGACTCTGAAGATGGCATACGTAGCCGTCCGACTTAACAGTACTAAAGAGGGCAAAATCGCGCAGACTACTATTAGTTGCATCGTTTCGATTCCCAGATTGAATCCCAATATGCTCGCGACACGCTGCCAGACACCCACCCCTAGGTTCTGCAGAGTCGTCGCGAACGCTAATCCATGTACGAGGCCGAAACCTGCGGCGATCACTGGTTCGCGTCCCGGGAACAGTGGGCGTAGAGCGTGAGCAGAAGAGATCAGAATAGAAAGAGCAATCAGCACTTCGACCAGGCGTTCCGGTAACGATACAAGCCCTGATGCTCCCAACGCCAAAGTGAGAGAGTGACCTAAAGTGAACGCCGTCACGACTCGAAGTATCTGAATCAGGCTGTGGCGCACACTGCCGAATGCAGCCCAACGCTGACGGATGGAAAGCAGCGGAGCCGGCAGGAGCAGGGCAATCAGAAATAAGAGATGGTCCGTTCCTTCCGCGATGTGGCGCATGCCGAGCCTGAACATGCTGGGCACTCCGGCGAAAGGCGCCACGGCGGACTCCAGCCTGGATTGCCACATGGATAGTGACGAAGAGTCTTGCGCGCCGCTCTGCGCGTAATCAATTCGGTAATACGACTGGTTCTGGTTGCGCTTCTGCGCAACTAAGCGGATGTCGTGATCTTGCGGAACCAGACAATTCATCAGGTACACGGATATCCGCGGTTCATGGTGATTCTCGATCACCAGAGTTCTCTCGGAGCGTGGTGCCGGCAGATCGGCAGTGAACTCAATGTGAATCTCACCGAGTCCTTCCTTCATTTCTTCGGGGCAGGAAAGGTTACGGTGCGCAGAACAGGCGTGAGTTTCTGACCGTCTATGCTGACCGACAAATCGCGAAGAACCTGTCGTGCGTAGGCCTGCTGCTCGGCTCCGGAGAAGACACCATCACGGTTGACGTCCACAGTAGAAATGACGGCTGAAGATACCGCAATTCCCGGAATCAGCCGCATCGACGCCTCGATATGCGCCTCGCCGACAGCAACAATAATCGCCTGCAGGTACTCATCCAACCTGTGCGCAAACACAGGCGCTCCGAGCGTCAAACCCGCAATGATTACCGCCAATTTCCGTATCATTGTCCTGTCAATTGCTGTCCGTAATCGTTCGTGGGATCGCGGTAAATCGTATGAACATGGTTCGCGGGCTCGTCATTTTGAGGGGCATACTCGATGACGAGATGCGGTCCTTGAATCCGGTAGTAGGCCGTGATGTTATTGCCCGTTTCGAAGTCGGTAGGACCGCTCCAGGCGAAGCATGTTTCGTCTAAGTCTGCTTTGAGTTGGGCCATGCGCGCGGAAGCTGCGGTTTCGTTGATGATGCCGGCCCACTCCGCAATCAAATCCAGCAGCATAGCGCGCTGCTTCTGGTTCATTGCGGATGCCTTCAGTCCCTCTGGTGCGATTTTCTTCCCGTCCTGCCCTGGTCCCAAAACCAAGTCCGGCACGCGATACGTCAAGATCGCCTGCTGTCGTTGTTTGTCATCGAGCGACTTCAACAGTGCGAGCGCCTTGTCGCTTTCTCGTCCGACCGGCCGGACGGTTTGGCCATTCACCTTGAATATCGCCGGTTGTGCACCCGTTAGCGTCGGCGTCATTACGTCTTTGTTTCCCGCGAACGTGATGTTCAACGCAAGATGATGCCCGCCGAACTGAAGCATCCACGGCGCCGTCGTGGAGGGTTTGCCAAGAAATGAGATGTAGTATAGATTGCTTCCGAAGAGATCGTCATGATTGAAATTGCGACCGTGCTGGGGCGCCCATGGACCGGCCTGCGGCGGCGGACCGCCTGGTCCCCGATTCGGAGGTCCACCATTTGCAGGCGGTGGCCCGGCATTTCCACGCGGTGGCCCGCCACCCCGTGGACCATGTTGCGAGCCGTTGACCTTAAAGTCATCGTCCGCCATACGGATTTCATTCACCTTTTCAAGCCCCATCGGGCTGAGGACCACGGAGAGCAGTACCATGGCCGCGGCACGCTGTTGGTCCGTCATCTGCTTCAAACTGATGCCGCCGCGCGGAACCACCGGGGTCGGAAAATTCGACCAGCGTTGTCGTTGTTCCTGGTCATCGAACGAATACAGCACCGCCTGCCGCTGCTTGTCGTCGAGAGTCGAGAGGAAAGCGTTGGCCGCGGTTACGATTTGCGGCGTTGCTGCCGGTTGCTGGGCCGGTTTAAGCGCGAGACAAATCAGTGCTAAACCGCCAATGCTGGACATCGTTCTAATAAAAACTGAATTCATTGTTACTTTCCTCCTGCGCGATCACGCGGCTCCGGCCAGAGCGGTCCGAAGCTCACACTGCTGGCTGCTCGTTTCCGATGATTGGAACTCGACTACGACCAAAGTGCGGTCGTCCGCGGTAGAGCGTTCAGCGCCTGAAAATGCATTCACTTCTGCAGTGATCTGCTCGCACAATTTTGCCGGACTGAAATTCCCCGCGTTTGACAATGTTTGTATGATCCGCTCCTCTCCAAACTCCTCGCCACTGTCGTTGGCGGGTTCGGTCAGGCCGTCTGTGTAGAGGATGAGCGCATCGCGATCCGTAATCTCGATTTCTCCCGCCGAATATCGTGCTTGCGGAAAGAAGCCCAGAATGGGGCCACCGTCACTCAATCGCTCAACCCGGTTCCGCTCGTTCCGGACAAGCATCGGCGCGGGGTGACCGGCATTCACATATCGCAGGATTCTTGTCTTGGGATCGAAAACGCCCCAGAACAAAGTGGCAAAGCGCTCACTGGCGGTCCGCTCGCACAACATTCGATTGATTCGCTCGCAAGCAAATTCATGCTGAGATGCTGTTGAGGACCGAATCGCTCCGTGAAGCACGCTGACCAAAAGAGCTGCGGACACTCCTTTGCCCGAAACATCTCCCACGACGATTGCGATCTTGCCCGACTCTAGTTCGAAGATGTCGTAGAAGTCTCCTCCCACATGATCGGCCGCATTCGCGGAGGCGGCGAATTCAATATGTGCAGAGATCGAATGCGGTTTGGGCTGCAGGTCGCTCTGAACTCGCCTCGCGAGTTGAAGCTCGTTCTCTAGATACCTTCCACGTAAGTAGTGGCGGGCACGGATGGCAATCATCGCAAGTGCGGCGAGCAACCCTATGGATGCCATCATGCCCATGATCAGGTTTTCCCGAAGTTCGGCGAATGTGCTACTGACTGTTTTCAGTGAAATTCCCACCGCAAGTATGTAATCCATGTGGTGCTCATCGGGGCGACTCGGTCGCGGCATTCGGAGCGGCAGCAGTATCGATAACCCCTTGCCGTCCGGTGTTTTGATTGGACTCCCGAGACCCCCGTGTCTTGGCCGGGGGTAGGACCAGAGTGGCGGAATGCTCGGCGTTGGCGGGGGACCGCCAGCTTGTAAGACAACCTTGTTCTGCGAATCCAGAACGCGCAGCCATAAGATGCGGCCCTCTGCAGACGCAATGGCGTGTTGTAGCGCAGGGGCCAGCTTACGGGGATCGTCGAGTCCGGCGCTATGGGCTGCAGCAGTTACAGCACCGGCCTCGCGCTGTGCTTCGTGTTCAGCCTGCCGGGGTATCAGAACAGAGTCGATATATAAGTAGGTCCGCACGCACTGAACGCAGAGCACGACGGCAATGACGGCGCCGATTCCGAGCACTAGTCCGAATCCCCATTGCGAATACTTGCGCAGCTTCATGACTGACATTTCTCAACGACAATCATCCAGTTCTGACCTTAAAAATCTCTTAAAGATTTAGATTCGAGAACCTTTCTCCACAGACTCGCCGTGGTCTGGCGATTGCGTTGAGGGCGTATGTGATCTTCCTGGCTAGCCCGGCAGCCAAGCGACGCTTGGTCAATACAGAGAGGAAATCGCCAAGCAGTCGCGCGTGCGTTGCCGGGCGTTTCTTTAGTAGAAGGCACAGGCCACGGGTGCGGCAAAAAGAAATTCAACTCGATAACTTGGCCGCGCCGCGAGCGTCCGTCGTGCGCGCGTGGGTGGAGCGCCGAAGTCGTACGCTGAACGTAGACCCTTTACCTACGGAACTCTCTACCCCTAATTCAGCTGCGTGACTGTTTGCAATTTCGCGGGCAATCGCCAGGCCCAAGCCAGTCCCGCCCGCCTCGCGTGAGCGCACTTGATCGGCGCGCCAGAATCGGTCAAACACGAACGGCAGTTGCTCCGCTGGAATTCCAATACCCGTGTCTGCCACAGCGATTTCAACTTCATCTGTGCTTCCCCTCACGTCAACACTTATGCTGCCACGTGGTGGCGTGTATTTGACTGCGTTGTCCAGCAGGATGAGCAACATCCGGCGGAAAGATGCCTCATCTAACGCAACATAAGCCGGCGTTTCAGGCAATTTCGAGGCAATCGTCAACCCTTTATCTGCGGCGAGCGTCGCCGCTTCACTCACAACATCGGATACCACCGGCACAACATCGGTTGAAACCAATTCCGTTCGACTACTGCCGGCATCCGAGCGCGCCAGCCAGAGTAGCTGATTGATGAGATCCGTACAGCGTTTAGCGGCCTGCAAAATCTTCTTCAACGAATCCTTCAGCTCGTCCGCACTCCGGTCACGTCGAAGCGCGAACTGCGCGGCTGTGTAGATCAAGGTCATCGGCGCACGCAGTTCATGAGATGCATCGGCTGTAAACCGGCGCACTTGCAAAACCGATTGCTCTATGCGGTCGAGCATCTGATTTAGCGTCTGTGACAGACGCTGCAACTCATCGCCAGAAGACGGAACGGAGAGTCGCGCCGAAAAATTGGTTGGATCGATAGCCTGAGCTTCATCAATGATTTGATCCACGGGTGCGAGTGCTCGACCGCTGAGCCAATAGCCTCCAGCGGCCGCGACTACAAGTACGATCGGAACCGCAAAAAGGAGTACCGAGTAGAACTCCGTTAGGATTCCCTGGAACTTGCCTCGAGGGTCTGCCACCTCAACGATCACCGGTTGACCATTCACGTAAATCTGCTGCGCTGCCATGCGAAACTGGAACCGCCTCGGGCCGGCATTCCGAAACACCATTCGGCCGCCAAGGTTGGATAGCGGCTCCACTCGTACGTGATGGCGCGCGAGTCCGTCAGACTGCGCCAGTAACTCACCCTCAGGTCCGACCACCTGGAAGAGATCTCCGAGATGTTTTAAACCACGCAGCTTCGTCGCGAGCGTGTCCAAACTCTCCTGGCTGTTTTCATCGATGAAAGCATGAAGCCCAATCAGCCGAAATCGAAGCCTCTGATCGATCGCATGATCAAGGCTGACGTTCAAAGCCCACTGGCTAGCGCCAACGAGCACGAACGCCACGAGCATCAGCGCACCTGAGTACCAAAGCGTGAGGCGGAAACGCAGAGAGCGCGGATTGACGCGCGTCAAGACGTGCCCTCGCGCAAGCTGTATCCGATTCCCCGCTCGGTGTGAATCAGCTTTGGTGAGCCAGGCACGTCGACTTTTGAGCGCAAGAACTTCATGAACACATCGAGATTGTTCGGACTAACTTCGCGGTCAATCCAGACTGTATCGATGAGCCGGTCCCGCGTAAGTACTCGCGGGGCGGACTGCAAAAGACACTCTAGTATTGCGAATTCAGTACGGGTCAGGGTGAGCGCACGTTGGCCTCGCCAGGCTTTGTGTTCATCTAAGTCGAGCACCAGATCTGCAAAGCGCAATTGTGCGCTTTTCTGGCCAGGTCTCCTTGTGCGTGCGCGAATCCGCGCCACAAGCACGTCGAACGAAAACGGCTTCGTCAGATAGTCGTCTGCGCCGGCATCCAGACCGCGCACAATCTCTTCCGGTGCATCCCGGCCGGTAAGCAAAAGAATAGGTGTAAGAATCTTTTGGCGTCGCAGGCTGCGCGTCATTTGCAAGCCGTCCATGAACGGCATCATCACGTCTAAAACAATGATGTCGAACGCGGAGGCCTCAGCCAGACGCAAACCGGTCGCCCCGTCATGCGCAACCACAACGTCGAAAGATTCCTCTTCCAACTCCCGGCGCACATAGTCGGCTACCTCTCGGTCATCGTCAACCAGCAGGACACGCATCGTTGCTGATCATCATTGCACCCAAACTTTTTCTTACACCGCAGCCGAAGTCGATTCGACGCCGAAGGGGATTCGACAAAGCTGGTGCTTCTTTCGAGCGACTCCTCCACACGACGAGTACTGCAACAAAAGCTACTCCTGTAATGAGCGTGGATGAAGAAAGCCCAATGTGCAGAATCTTGTTTTCTGCCAGCCAGTCGCCGATCGCCGTGCCCGTCGTGCGAGCCACCGCCACAGTGGTCCAATAGATCGCAATGATCTGAGCTGCACGCTGCCATCCAGCGAGCAACACGCCAAGAAGAAGCGCAGTAAGCACCACTGAGGCGACTCCCTCGCCCATGGCGTGCTCGCATATATCTCCGGCAACCGTACCGAAGACACCAGCTGTGAGCATTGCCAGCCAGTAAGACGCATCCGTTTTCGGTAAAGCTCGTGACCGTTCACCGGCAGCCCTGGACGCGCGGTGTGTAAAAAATCCGAACAGACACAGCAGCGCGACCAAGCTCAGCGTGAGAACGACTGCCGGCACGCGAACGCGAAAAGCGAGATAGTCGGCAATGTTCGTTGCCCCGGTGCGGATGAGTATGATGACAAGCCAGTAATAGGCTTCATGACGGCGCCTTTCGAAATGCTCGGCTACAAATACAAGAGCTGCAAGGAAGGCCAGTACGGCTAGCCCTTTCACGATCCCGAGGCCGCTCTCATGCGCGTAGAAATCGCCTAGATTCGTGCCGAAGACGCTGGCGAGCGTGATCGCGGCCCAATAGCGAGCATTTACGAGCGGAGTGTGTATGTACTTCATGGTTTCTAAGCTAGGAGCGATTCCTTAAAATCACCTGAAATGTCGCGCCGGTGAACGATTTCAGACGATTTTAAGGATGACGCTTGAAGATCGCATGAGACAACGAACGAAGCATGATTCGAAAATTTCTTTTCTGGACACACCTGGCACTTGGCGTCTCTGCGGGTGTATTTATCTTCATCATGTCCGCAACAGGCGTGGTGCTCGCATTCGAAAAGCAGATTACCGATTTCGTAGACCGGGACATCAGATGGGTCTCTGTGCCTAACAATGCAGATCCAGCGCCTATGAGCGATCTGCTCGCAGCCATCCGGCGCGCGCGGCGCGGGTGAGCCGACGTCGATCACGGTACGGAATGCTCCCGAAGCCTCAACACAGATCTCGATTGGACGTGAAAAGACGATCTATCTCGATCAATACAGCGGCGCGATTCTCGGAACGAGTTCGGCAAGGGCCCATGAATTCTTTTTCGCCGTTGAACGACTGCATCGGACACTCGGTGCGCCGCTCGGTTCAAGAGGCATCGGCCACTGGCTTACCGCGATATCGAATTTGTTGTTCGCTGCACTCATTGTGCTCGGCATAGTTTTGTGGCTGCCGCGAAAATGGAGTTGGAAGGCCATACGCGCCTCCATTGCATTTCGTAGGTGGATTGCGCGGAAGGGCACGTGATTGGAACTGGCACAACGTGCTTGGTATCTGGTGTGCGGCGCCATTGCTCGTGATTGCGTTGACTGGCGTAGTGATGTCATTTCCATGGGCGAACACCTTGCTGTTTCGATTGAGCGGCTCGAATCCGCCGGTTCAAGGCCGTCGTCGCGGTGACGCCCGTCCGCATGCGCATCACGGCGTGATCGGGAGCGAACCGAACTACGATCGATTGCTCGCGATCTCCAAGACCATCGATCCTAATTGGCGGACAATCACGTTGAACACGGTAGGCGATGCGAACTCACCTGTGCAGGTCAGTGTGGATACCGGCACTGGCGGGCAGCCACAAAAACGCACGCAGTACCTCCTGAATGGCAATTCGGGAGCAGTCCTGAAGAACGACAAGATTTGAGGACGCGAGCCCCGGCCAGAGACTGCGATCCTTCGTGCGATTCGGGCACACGGGCGAGTGGGGCGGATGGGCCGGCCAACTGATTGCCGCTACCGCGTCGTTCGCCGCGTGTTTTCTCGTATACACGGGCTTGTCACTTTCGATTCGCCGTCTCATTGCAATCCTAAACCGAAAGCGAGGCTCAACTTCCGCGCCAATACCCGACCTCGAACGGGGCCTCGTTAAAAGTGACGTCTAGGCCAGCCACTCGGAAATGGGAGGAGACTCCTGGCGAGTTAGATCGCCTGTTACCCCGCCATCTGTTGACAGATCGTGTCCGAGCCGTCGGCGACCTGCCGAACATTTCTATTCAGACGCTAACGTGAGTGCTACGATTTTCCTGAATCGTGTTACGCTGACCGTCAGTACAAATCCTGTATGGGCATCCTGAACCGCGTCGGCGTGGCAATTGACTCGGATCTGTTGGAGCACTTCGATGCCTTCATCGCGGATCGGGGTTATACCAATCGGTCGGAAGCGTTCCGGGATTTAATCCGCGATCGGTTGGTAACGGCCGCGGTCCACAATCCGCGAGCTCCAGTTGTAGGGACGGTGACGCTGATCTATGATCATCACTCAAGGCTTCTGCCGGAGAAGCTGATGAACCTGCAGCACGAGTATCACAACCTGGTTGTCTGCACCACTCACGCGCATTTGGACCACCATAACTGCCTCGAAGTAATCATCTTGAAAGGCGAATCAAGACACGTGCAAAAACTCGCAGACTTACTGATTGGAACCAAAGGCGTTCAACACGGCCGTTTGGTCATGAGCCGCCCCAATCCCCGTTCAACAGCAACAGCCTGACAAAGATCGCTTACAGACCGAGAGCCCCGGCTCGGTCAAAAGCTTCTACGCAATCCGAATCGCACCTGAAACGGCTCGACGGGGTGGAAAACGTCTGTGAAGGCCGGCGAATCTGTTGGTGTGATTTGGGAGGTGTATGCGTAATCAATATCGTGGTCGCGACGGTTCAGTAGATTCAAGAATTCCGCCACTATGCCCCATTGCCTGTTGATCCGGTAACCGACCTCCGCGTTAAGTAATGCGGTTTGCTTTGACCGGTAAATGCCATCGGAGGTCAGATCGCGCGGCCCAAAGTAGCGCAGTCGCAAACTCCCCCAAAAGCCTTTTACATCGTGGACTGTGGCGCCCGACGCGATGACCCAACCCACTGCTTCGGGCACGCGTTTGCCACCTGGGCTGTCCGGCGCCGCATCATCTTCGTCAATTGACGTGAAGAGGGCACGGGAATACGGCGATGTCGCAATCGAGAGCCAGATGTTCCCAGGGCGTGTAGTAGTTCGCCCATTCGATGCCGTAGCGGTTGCTCGGCTGTCTTGAAGCAACTGTGCCTCCCGTGTCGCCGGACTGTTGCAGTTCCGAATCGCTGTGCAGATACCACAGCGATACGGTGCTTTGGAGATGTGGGGCCGCCAGAGTTCGCACGCCAATTTCTGCACCTTTGGTCGGGATCAGAAGAGGGATCCTTGCAGACGGCGTGTTGGGATAAGGATTCTCCCCGGAGATCGGTTCAACTGCTTGCGTTGCCCCACGCGCGTCGTTGCTGTGGAAACCGAAGCCGCCCTGCACATACAACTCAGTCTTCGACCACGGCCCAAAGATCAAACTCAATTTTGGACTGGTCAACGCTTTCGTGGCCGTGCCGGAATTGGCCGGGGTGACCAGGCTTGTGACGTCCACGTGCCCCAGGTCGCCTCGCAGCGCCGCGACCGTGCGGAATGTCTCCGCCCACTGGATCTTGTTTTCGACATAAAAGCCTACCTGCGTATCTGTGAAGCGATCCGCTTCAGTCGTTGCGGGAAGAGTGGTGCCGGTCTCGGCATCCACTTTATCCACACGCACGCGATTTTCGGTTTGGTAAAGGCCGTTTGTGATCCAATCGTTGCGCAATTGAAAGCCGAACGTATTTTCTACGTTGCGGTTGAACCAACGACTGAACATCGTGTGGCGCGCGTCCAGCCCCGCCACCCAACGCCGGTCACCCTGTTCGAACTGATCACCGCGAACCGGATCTGTCAAGAAGTAGGTGAAATCAGAGAATAAGTCCAGATCATAGTAGAACCCGTACGCTACGATCTTTGTCGCGGAGTTCCCGGTTTTGTGATGCCATTCAGCCTGTAAGCTGTATCGTTGAGAAGTGCCACCGTCTGTCGGGTCCAGAGTGCCGAATAACCCGACCAGCGGGAGAGCGTTTTCCGCGATTTGATCGCTCGAGTTCCACTTTCCGTGATAGCCACGTGCTGTGATGCGGAAGCCCTCGGCGTCTCCGCCGTGGCTGTACGTTAGCAGGCCGTTGAACTTGTAGTAGTTGTCCGGATACTTCCATGGGCCATCGTCGTGAGAAAGCTCGCCGCCGTATAGCAAAGTCCCTGAACTTAGCTTGTGTGAAACGCCGAAGACCACCCGCCCATAGCCGAACATGCCGCCTTCCACAGCCAAGAAGTTCTCTGGTAGCTCTTTGAAGAACACCAGGTTGGCCGATCCTGCCGATCCATAGTTGCCGACGTCAGCGTAATACGGGCCTTTCTGAAAATCGACGCGCTCCACAAACTCGGGGATTACGGTATTCATGTCGGCGTAGCCTTCGCCGTGCGCGTGCGACGGCAGATTGAGTGGCATACCGTCGAGAGAGACGGCAAAGTCGGTGCCATGGTCGAGATTGAAACCGCGAAGGAAATATTGATTCGCTTTGCCACCTCCGGCGTGCTGAGTGATGATCACGCCGGGAATTGTCTCCAAAACTTCTCCCGACCGAAGAATCGGGCGCTCCTGGAGTTCGTTAGCTCCCACCGTGCCTTGCGTGGCGGAACTGGCTATTCCGAGAAGGCTATCCTGCCGGCCATTCACGTCGATCGTCGTGCTCACCGACGCCACAGCCAAGGCGATCGTCAGCGGAGCCGGTGTCCCGGTGGTTCCGATCGTGATGGGCATTTCCTTGGCTTCAAAACGGGGGTTCGATGCGAGAAGTCGGTACTCACCGGGTGCGAGGCCAGAAATGACGAAGGAGCCGTTTGTATCCGACTGTGTCGTCATTTGCGCAGTACCGTCTGCGCTCCGGACCAAAACGGTAGCACCAGCGATTGGGGACCCAGACGTGTCAAGGACGGTGCCTGATAGCTTGAACCGATCAATTGCCTCAGCTGCCGAGTTCTGTTGAGCATCGGTACGGGGATCTGCAAGACGCGCCTCGGCTTTCGAAGGGTACATGATGGAACCGAAGAGCAGGGACGCGATGACCAGCGGACCAGGAGCCATAAAGAGCTTCAACGTGCTACGAATATTACAGCCGTAGCACTCTCGAAGAGAGTAGCATTCTCGCAGGTACTGGACTCCCGCGGTCCATCTCCGATAGCGGACCGCCCGAATAACCCTGTGACGGATGTGTTCGGGTTTCTAGTTTGCAGCTGTGTGCCAGGTGTTTGGGAAGGACCCAAGTAGCACCACAAGAAAGCGCCTAAATTCCCTAAGTGCCTGCTGCGATCAGTAAGCGGCTTGCCAGCAGTTTTTGAGCGGCGGGGTTCAGGCTCTCCAAAACGAGAACCTGAATTTCCGGGCTGGCGCAGCTTCGGTCGGGCGCTGTCGTGGACAGGTTTGCCCAGGCATGATGAATCACGTTCGTCAGAGCTTCCACATCGGTTCGCTTATCGGTCAGCAGAAGAATGCGTGCCAGCGGAAGCAGGTTCAGCAGCTGCGTCAATTCGAACACGCAACCGCGGTGGCTGTTTGTGAAACCGCGAAGGTCCATGAGCACGACATCCGCGTGCGCCGCCACTCGCTGGACCGCGAACCGCCAAACGTTCGAGAAGCAGCGGAGTTCATTGATCGGATAGCGGCCGTCACTTAGAATCCTGCGGTCAAGACGGCTTATCTCGCGCTCCGCTTCTTCCGAGCATTTCAGGAAAAGATCCTTCACGCGGCCCCGCAGGTAAGCCTCAAACATCGCGGGAGTCACAATCCAAGCAGCGAGATCGGGCCCCGTGATCAGATCGATCGAGCCAAACAGCCGCCACGTGTCCCTCAACAATTCAAACAAAGTGAAGGCCGCGCGGGGACGACCGAAAACCCTCAGCAGAAGAAGCCGCTTAACCGGCGAGCGTTCCAGTTTCCGCGAGTAGTGCCAAAGCAAAAACTGAAGAACCATCACGAGAATAGGAAACGCTGCCGCGGCCAATGCTACGCGCCACGGTAGACCCCGATGGTTCCCGGAACTAGCCAGCCCGATATCGAAATACGTGAGCAGACCCCACCCCAGGTAGAAGTGCAGCAGGTCACTCGTCACGATGCGGCGAGATTGCAGGGCTTTGAGACCGCGGAAAATGAGCCAGACCAATGCGCAACACAGCACCAGGAACGGTAGCGCCTCCACCACATCGGCATAACGGGCGAGCGGGGGCCAGATCTTTTCCATCCCGAACGCGCCGGCTGCGACCGCCACCAGACCCAGGTAACGCCTGAACATGGATCTGGCCCTAATCACAGAGATGAAACAAAAGATACCCAGTATGTTTGTAACGAGCGAAGACATAAAAGGGTAAGTGCCTGGCCTTAACGAACCTGAAATCATCGCGCTCCGGTAAAAAGCGAATAGGATCCCACTCTCTAGAAGGCCGAATAGCACTAGAGCTGAAACAAAACCAGCGATCGGGCGCATCGTTTTCGAAACGACGAAGACCAGAGCAAGAATCTGTATGCCGACAATCTCGCTGAGGACTTCCAGGAACCCCGACAAGTGGGAGATGCGATGCACCATCGGGACAAAAGCCAGTCCGACGATTGTATAGAGGAGGAAAGAGACCAGCCACACCCGCAGAGAACCGGAAATCGCGAACAGGCAAAGTACCAGCGTGGGCAGCGCAAGAGCGTACGCGTACAACAGATGCAACCAAAGGCTTACATGCTCCAGCGTCGAGACCACCGCGATGCTCGAAAGAACCAGGTGAAGAGTGGCCGCGCCGCAGACTGCCAGAAAAATCCAGTTGCGGCGCTGTCGGATCTGGCCCAGCGCGATCGCTTTGTAAAGTGGACCGGACGGTTCTGCCGGGTCGCTCTCGGCGTGAATCCAGCGGATCGCCAAACCCGGCGGGACGACGCTGCCGTTCGCAGACTCCGCCTGGTCTGAACCGGTACTCTCCAAACCAGCGCCAGAATTTTCCGCCATCGCAGTCTGGACCTGCAGACGGTATCGCCAGCTGACAACGAGAGCAACCAAAGTCAGACACAGCGGCACGCCCAGCAGGAACGCTACAGCTTCAGGCGTCGTCAGATTTATGGTCATCGAAGGTTGACACGCCCGCGCGCGTGGTCTATCGCCTCTTCACTAACGGCTTCCACGTTGCCCGTCGCTTTGCTGTCATCGCGTTCCAGCTGCAGAGTGACGTCGAACACGCCAGCGTCGCTTGAACCCTGACCTGCCACCAGGGGCCAGAAAGCCCCAGCACCTCTCTAGTGCTTCTTCAGAACGTAAACCAGAAGCAAAATCGCCGCAATCACCAGCACCGCCAGCACGATCACAAGCGGCCAGAATTTAGTGTCCGCCTGAACTTTTTGTGCCGCTGCTGGCTTCTGCTCGGCCTTTGGCGTTTCGGAGGCCGTCTCGTGGGACCCGGATGCCGCTGCCGGTGTCCCGAACATCCGGGTATACTCGCTGGGTCCGGTAGGTGCGGGCGGTGGCGCCGAACCGCCCGTCGGAAGTTTCGGTCCCGTGAATATCCCCGTCGCCCCCGCATTTATCGGAGGCGCCATCCCCGGCGTTGCAGGATTTTGCGCTTGCCCGAACATCTGTGTGAAATCACTCGCCGGACGCCTTGGCGCGCTCTCCCGACTGACAGCCTGTGTTCCATCCAGCTTTTCGGGGAGCGGCGTAGTCGGCAGCGGGTTGCTGAAGATCTTGGTAAACTCACCCCCGCCGCTACTTGACTTCGGAGCCGAAGGCGCGATCGGTGCTGGGTTTTCGGCAGCCGGCGTCTGAAACATGCGAGTGAACTCACTCGGTTGCGCTCGGGAAACCGGACCGCTGGGCGGAGCGAAATTGGGTTCGTTTCGTAAAACAGACGGCGGATTCGCCGGAGCCGCACTCGCAGGCCGAAACATCCGAGTGAACTCACCCGGTTCGGGGCCTGCCGAGGGAGGCGCGGTGGGCGGCGGTACAGTGAGTTGGCTCGGTAAAACCGGCTTGTCAACAGTGACCGGATTGGGTTCGTTTCGCAAAACCGGCGGCGGCTGCACCGGAGCCGCACTCGGAGGCCGAAACATCCGGGTGAACTCACCCGGTTCGGGACCTGTCGCCGGAGGCGCGGCGGGCGGCGGTCCAGTGGGTTCGTTTGGTAAAACCGTCTTGTCAACGGTTACCGGATTGGGTTCGTTTCGCAAAACGGGCGGCGGCTGCACCGGAGCCGCACTGGGAGGCCGAAACATGCGAGTAAACTCACCCGATTCAGCCCTCGCCGGCGGAGGAGTGGGTTCGTTCGGTAAAACGGTCTTGTTAACGCTCACCGGGTTGGGTTCGTTTCGCAAAACGGGCGGCCGCTGCACTGGAGTTGCACTCGAAGGTTGAAACATGCGAGTAAACTCGCCCGGTTCGGGACCCGTCGGCGGAGGCGCGGCAGGCGGCGTCTGTGGTGGGTTCGTTCGGTAAAACCGTGTTGTTCACGGGTACCGGATTGGGTTCGTTTCGCAAAACAGCCGGCGGCAGCGGAGCCGCACTCGGCGGCTGAAAAATGCGAGTAACGTCACCGGGTTCCGCAGCGGTTGCAGCCGGTACAGTGGGTTCGTTCGGTAAAATGCGCCCACTCCCGCTGCCTGCCGTCGGTTCGTTTCGCAAAACAGGCGGCCGCTGCACCGGAGTTGCACTCGAAGGTTGAAACATCCGAGTAAACTCGCCCGGTTCGGGACCTGTCGGCGAAGGCGCGGCAGCCGGCTGTGTGGTGGGTTCGTTCGGTAAAACCGTCTTGCTAACGGTTGCCGGATTGGGTTCGTTTCGCAAAACGGCGCGGCCGCTGCACTGGAGTTGCACTCGAAGCTTGAAACATGCGAGTAAACTCACCCGGTTCGGGAGCTGTCGGCGGAGGCGCCGTAGGCGGCGTTCCAGTGGGTTCGTTCGGTAAAACCGGCATGTCAACGCTCACCGGATTGGGTTCGTTTCGCAAAACAGCCGGCTGCAGCGGAGCCGCACTCGGCGGCTGAAAAATGCGAGTAACGTCACCGGGTTCCGCAGCGGTCGCCGCCGGTACAGTGGGTTCGTTCGGTAAAATGCGCCCACTCCCGCTGCCTGCAGTGGGTTCGTTTCGCAAAACCGGCGGCGGTTTCACGGGCGCAGCACGTGGCCCGAACATCTGAGTGAACTCGCCGGGCGGCTCAGCCGCAGGCCCCCCGGAAACTGTCTCCTCATCGAACGGAGATCGTGCTCCCGCCCCTGGCCTCTCGAACATGCGCGTAAATTCGTCCGCCACCGGCTGACGTGCCGCCGGCTGAGATGTCGGCCCAGGTGTCGCCGACTGAGACGTCGGCGCGGGCGGCGTCTCGAACGCCTTTCGATGCATCACTTGCGTTGCCGCCGGATCGAACGCCGCTTCCACTCGACCCCGCGCTCCTACAGCCGGTTCCTCTTTCGGCGCGGGCGGATCGGACCGGCTCTCCACCCATTCACGAAACCGCCGCAACGCAGGAACATCATGCGTCACAACCAGATAGGCGTCGCCTTCCTTCTCCGCGCTAACCAGCATGATAAGGTCGTTCGGGCCCATGGAAATCAGCCGGTCCCTCAGTCCTGTATCTTCTTTAAACTTATGCAGTAGAAGCTGGCGTTTCGAGCCTTTCTCCACCGCCAGCCACGTCGTCGCCACATCGCGGTGAACAAGTTCCAACAGTTCGTACTGTTCGGCTAATCCCATCTTTGGTTTGCGGCGAAAAACTTATCATAGGATAATCGGGTTCGGACAAATTTCAGTCGAGCGACTATGAAGTCTCTTTCCCGAGTGGTCTGGTCGGAGGGCATGCACCTCTCGCCGCACCACTTCCAGGCCCAAAGCCACTACTTCGAGGATTCCATCCGTTTCGCGGTTACGGCGCTGTGGCCCAATGCCTGGGGACTCGCCGGGTGTGAAATCGATGCCGCCGCGTTGCGCAATGGCACCGTCTCTGTCGTGCACTGCCGGGGCGTCTTCCCGGACGGCTTGGCCTTCAACATGCCCGAGTCCGACGCACTCCCTCCGCCCCGTGCCATTGGCGATCTCTTCCCGCCCACGCGCGACAAACTCACCGTCTCTCTCGCTGTCCCCGCTCGTAAGCCCGACGCGCGCAACACCAGCCTGACGGAGGGTGACATGAACGGGTATCGCTACATCGCTGAAAGCCATCCTCTTACCGACGAGACAACCGGTCGCGATGAAAAGCCCGTCCGCTTAGGACGTAAAAACATTCGACTCTTGCTCGACGTGGAAAATGCGGAAAATCAGGTCTGTGTGAACATCGCTCGCGTCATGCGCACCGGGTCGGGCCATTTTGAATTCGACCCGACGTTCATTCCTCCAAGCCTGCGCATTACCGCTAGCGAGCGCCTCATGCTCATCCTCCGCCGTCTCATCGAGATGATGCAGGACAAAAGCGCCTCGCTCGAAGTCCGCGCTTCCGGCAGCCGTCAAGCTTTCTCCAGCCGCGAACTCGCCACTTACTGGTTCACTCACTGCGTCAATTCCACTTTGCTGCCGCTTCGCCATCTCTGCTTTGCGAAGCACAGCCATCCGGAAGAGGTCTGGCTCGAACTATCAAGGTTGGCAGGCGCCTTGTTTACCTTCGCCCTCGAATCCCATCCGCGTTCCCTGCCGCTTTACGATCATTCCCGGCTCGATGAATGCTTTGCCGCCATGGATCAGGTCATTCGCATGCATCTCGATCTGGTGGTCCCCACGAACAGCATTAGAATTCCCCTTGAGCGTAGCTCCGAGTCCTTTTGGACGGGCGAAGTTCGCGACCGCCGCGCTTTCGACCGCTCTGACTGGTTACTCGCCCTACATTCCCAGGCAACCATGGCCGAAGTGATCGAACGCGCGCCGCGTCTCGTCAAAGTCTGTTCGCGGGATTTCGTTCCGAAATTAGTCGAGCGCGCCTTGCCCGGTCTCACCCTCACGCACCTTCCCTCGCCGCCCGCCGCAGTCGCCCCCTCGGTCGAAACCCAATATTTTGGCATCGCGAAAGCCGGCCCCTGCTGGGACCACATACGCCAAAGCAATTTCGTCGGCATCTATGTGCCCGAGGACATCCCAGGGCCGGAACCTGAATTAATTGTTGTTCTGAATCCTGAGTAATGGAACCCTCTACATCCCGCAGTACCCGTAATCTGGCGCTTGTGTTGCAAGAGGTCCTCACGGCCATCGTGCGCCTTCGTGCCAACCCGCAAACTGTTTCTGACGCCGACAGCTTCCGCGCCCAAATGATCAGCGCCCTGCGCAATGTGGAAGCGGAGGGAAGACAAAAGGGCTATTCGGGCGACGACATGCGCTTGGCGATTTTCGCCGTTGTCGCCTTTCTCGATGAGTCCGTGCTCAATTCCCGCAGCCCTGTCTTCTCCTCTTGGCCACGCAAGCCGCTCCAGGAAGAAATGTTCGGCGGTCACGTTGCCGGAGAAACGTTCTTCGTCAACATCGAACAACTCCTCAAAGCCAATGACGCGGTCACCGTTGCCGATGTCCTCGAGGTCTATCAACTTTGCCTGCTCCTCGGCTATCAGGGCCGATATACCTTAGGCAATCGCGGCGAGCTTCAGACGA
The DNA here is from genome assembly GCA_963849445.1 of uncultured Acidobacteriaceae bacterium. Lineage (GTDB taxonomy): Bacteria > Acidobacteriota > Terriglobia > Bryobacterales > Bryobacteraceae > Bog-105. The sequence goes on from CAWKHS010000001.1 coordinate 52,939, forward strand.
TCAAACAGGCGATCGCGGAGAAGATACGCCGAATCCGAGGGCCCGTTGAGTTTTCGCCCGGCTGGGCGCCTGCCGCCGGAACTGTTCCACGCGTCCAAAGCGATTCGGCCGTGCGCTGGCTCTTATACTCTGCCGTCGCTTGTGCCGTGCTCTGCGTACTGCTCTTCGTCGCTTTTAAGTTCACCTTGAGTTCTGGAGTTTCCTCCATCCGTGACCTCTCCTCGCAATCGGCGGCGGTGATTCGATGAAACCTCCTGCTATTGCCGCCGGCGTTCTGGTTTGGATCGGGCTCGCGGTTGCTCTCGGCAAACTGATGAAGCTGCATGGAACCGACCTTTGGATTCTAGTGGGCGGGCTCGCTCTCTTGGGAATTCTCGCGGCGCTTGCACTCTGGTGGTTCTCGAAACCGAAAAAGACTGCGAGCTCCACCGATAGCCTCAGCTCCCGTCGACGACAAGGATGAGCTCGAAATCCTTTTCCGCGAGGCCGAGTCCCGTCTCGCCAAATCCCAACTCGGATCGAGCGCAAAACTCAGTACGCTTCCCGTCTTCTTCGTCTTGGGCGAACGCGGTGCTACGAAAACTACTGTCGTTCTGAACTCCGCTCTCGAGCCGGAGCTGATCGGTGGGCAGGTTTATCGCGACAACAACGTCATCCCCACCCCTCTCGCGAACATCTGGTTCGCTCGCAAGAACCTCCTGGTGGAAGCGGCCGGTTCCACTCTGGATGACAACAAGCGTTGGAGTTCATTAGTCGCGCGGCTGCGTCCCGGGCGTCTTTCCACGGTGAAAGACACGCAACAGGCGCCCCGCGCCGCCTTCGTGTGTTTCGACACCGAGACCTTTTTTCGTCCCGATGGCGCGCAAACTGCCGTCGGCCTTGCACGCAAACTGCATGCCCGCCTGAATGAGATCTCTCAGAAGCTGGGCATCAGTTTCCCCGTCTACGTGCTCTTCACCCGCGCCGATCGCATTAGCTTCTTCCTCGATTACGTCGCCAACCTGACGAATGAGGAAGCCGCGCAGGTTTTCGGCACCACGGTCGCCGCCATGCCGCGCGATCAAAGCCGCATCTATACCGAAGAAGAGTCTACGCGGCTCGGCAACGCCTTCGACAATCTCTATTTCTCGCTCGCAGCCAGAAGGCCCGATCACCTTTCGCGCGAGCACGATCAATCGAAGCTGCCGGGAACATATGAATTTCCGCGCGAGTTCAACAAGCTTCGCAACGGCATCGTTCAATTCCTCGTCGAACTGGGCCGCCCCAGCCAACTGAGCTTCGCTCCTTTTCTAAGAGGCTTCTACTTTACGGGTGTCCGGCCTGTCGTTGTCAACCAGAGCGTCGCTGCCTCGGTACGTCGCGAGCCTGAGAAGCAGCGCCTCAATCCCGCCTCTGACGCGACTTCCATTTTTTCCGCCCAGCCGCAAAGGCCGCAAGCCGAAGCGCAGCCCGAAATCGTCCAGCGGCGCGTCCCTCAATGGGTCTTTCTCAGCCACCTCTTCACGGACGTTTTGTTAGCCGATCACGACGCCCTTGCGGCAAGCGGTGCCAGCTCTAAAACCAGCCTGGCCCGCCGCATCGCGCTTGGCGCGGCCGCAGCCGCTTGCCTCCTGCTCTCAATCGCCTTTGCCGTTTCCTTCTTCAACAATCGAGCGCTCGAAAATCGCGTACTTAATGCCGTCCGCGGCATCTCAGCCGCCGAGTCGGCCGGCAACGTTCGGCATCGACCGATGACTTACCTTCGCTCGATTCCCTACAGCGGCTCGATAACTTGCGGCAATCTGTCGCCACCTTGTCCGAATACCAGGCCGACGGCGCGCCGCTCAAGCTGCGCTGGGGCTTGTACACCGGCAGCTCGTTGCTTCTTCCCACGCGCCGCCTCTATTTCGATAAATTTCATCAGCTCCTCCTGGCCGCAACGCAAAAGAATCTGTTGACTCGGCTCAGAGACTTGCCCGGCTCTCCCGCACCATCGGACGACTATCAGACTTCCTACGACACTTTGAAGTCTTACCTGATCACGACCTCAAATCACGACAAGAGTACGAGCAGCTATTTAACGCCCGTACTCATGAGTCGCTGGCTGGCCGGTCGCACTCTCGATCCGGCAAGAACCGATCTCGCCCGCAAGCAGTTCGATTTCTACGGCGAGGAGCTGAAGAACGAGAACCCGTTCTCATCCGAAAACGATTCCGCCGCCATCGAGCACGCCAGGCACTATCTCTCCCAGTTCGCTGGAACCGAGCGCGTCTATCAGTTCATGTTGGCCGAGGCGAACAAAGCCAACCCACCCATCAGCTTCAACGCCAAGTTCCCCGGTTCCGCCGCTTTCGTAGTCGATAACTACGAAGTTCCCGGCGCGTTTACGAAGGGCGGTTGGAAGACCATGAACGACGGCCTCAAACACATTGATCGCTTCTTCAACGGCGAGCAATGGGTTTTGGGAAATCAGGCCTCAGGAAATCTCGATTTAGGCAAACTGCAAGCTGCCCTGAGTGCACGCTACACGTCCGAGTTTCTAAATGCCTGGCGTACTTATTTGAAGCGCGCCTCTGTTGTCCCTTACAGCGATCTCAAGGACGCGTCGCAAAAACTCAGCACATTGAGCGGCCCTCAATCGCCTCTGCTGGAGATGTTTTGGCTTGCTTCCCAAAACACGGCTGTCGACAATCCAACCGTCACGGCTGCGTTTAAGCCGCTTCACGCCGTCATGCCGCCGGCTGCGACACAGCAGTATATCGTCCCGGCGAACGACGCTTATATGAAGGCGTTGGCTGCTCTCCAGATCTCGTTGGATCAGGTCGCTCAACAACCGGGCGGACCGAGTGATGCTGCTGCTAGTCAAACGCTCGCCAGTGCCCAAAACGCCAAACTCGTCACCCGTCAGATGGCCCAAAATTTCGGCCTCGATCCCGATGCGCACCTCGAAGCGACTGTCGAAAAGCTGATGGAAGAGCCGATTACCTCCACCGAGGCGCTGCTGCGCGGGCTCGGCCCCGCGGAGTTGAACGGCAAAGGAAAAGTCTTCTGTGGCCAGCTATACGCCGTTTTATCCAAGGCGCCGTTCAATCCCAAATCCAAGGTGGAGGCCACGCCCGCCGATGTGAACTCCGCCTTTAAGCCGAAGGAAGGCTTGCTCTGGACCTTCTACGACCAGAACCTTTCCAAATTGCTCGTCCGTCAGGGATCTACTTATGCTCCCGATCCAAGTGCTTCAATGCCTTTGAACCGGGCATTTGTCGCGTTTTTCAACCGTGCTGCGGCTTTCTCAGAGATGGCGTACCCCAGCGGTGCCGCCGATCCGCACTTCACATACGACGTGAAGCCCGTCTCCTCCGAAGACATTCAGAGTGTGAAGCTGACCATCGATGGCCAATCGGCGGACTTCACTCCCGGTTCCCCCGCCAAGGCCTTTACCTGGCAGGTTTCCGGTTCGCATGGCGTCCAGCTCTCCGGAAAGTTTAAGGGTGGAACCGATTTTCAATACCCCACGTACGACGGTTTGTGGGCCGTGTTCGAGTGGGTCAGTGACGCTGATACTCAACAGGGATCGACTCTGGAATGGCGGCTCAAGGCCGGAAGCCGGGATCGCCCCGTACTGTCGCCTACCAATCAGCCCGTCGTTGTGAAGTTCAGCATCGACAACGCGATCTTCCAGAAGGGCTACTTCGCCGGTATGAGTTGCGTGTCTGAGATCGCGAAGCCGTGAGCTTCAGCCGCCGATCAGCACGGTGGGGGCGCCGAGGATGATCGTTCCGCCGTGAGCCGTCGTGTCGCCTAGACGAGCCGCTGGAAGATCATTTACCAGCACAGTGGTTGAACCCTTGACAATCAGGTCAGGCGGGCCGACGCAAGTGGCCATATCTGTGACACGAGCCTGCGGTAGGCTGCAGGTCAACACCGTCACCGCGCAAGGCGGAAGAATGGGGCCGCCTACGTGCGGAATTGGCGGCACTCCCGGCGTGACCTCCGGGCAGACATGCATATCGGTCGCGCGCGCAGCGGGCATTCCCATAACGATCTATGCTACCTCTTCCGGAGCCGATGTGAACTGCGTCATCACATCGCCTTCGAAAGTGACCGCGCCGACATGCCGCAATTTGCTTTGGAGATCGGCCCAGATCTCGCCGCCCATATCCGTCCACCGGCGGCAGAAGCTGAAGTCCTCGCTCAGGTAGAATCCGGTCGCTTCGTCGATCATGCAATTGAAGAGCGCATAGCGCCATTGGACATCCACCGGCCCGTGCGTAGGCCCATGTTCCCGTTCGTAATGCAGTTCGGGATATCGTTCGATCATCGCCAGCATCGCCTCGCGCTTGATCATCAGAAAGCCGGTCCCCGCATAAGTTACGCGGGCGAAGCCGTCGCGTATCTCGATCTGCTCCCCGCCTTGAAATTCCAGCATGTAGGTCAGGGCAGCCGATTGAATGGGGTTGCGGCCCGTCTGCGCGCAGGCTGCGACCTTGTCCCAATCGAGCCGTTTGATGGGATAGATTGCGGCGGATATCGCGGCATCGAAATCCAATAGCCGGAATACCTGTTCGGGTTCAAAGCCGATGTCTGCATCGATAAACAGCAAATGAGTCGCGGCTTCGTTGCCCAGGAATCGCGCCACGATGTTCTGCCGCGCCCGCGTAATCAGCGCGTCCCCGCCCAGCATGTGGACCACAAGCCGGATGTCGCGTTGATAGCAGGCAAGCTGCAGCTTCAGCAGTGACGCCGCGTACATGTCCGTCACTTGCCTGCCGTAACACGGAGTGCCGATAACAAGATAGGCGGAGTCGGGCATCTCGTTACCGGCTTGCCGCTTCTACACTTAAAGCGAGCAACCGGGGTGCCCGCACTGGCAGGAGATCTCTACTTCACCCTTCGCGTCTTCGCAGCGCTGGCTGCAATACTTCTTGCCTTCCGGCACTGTACACCTGCATGCCGGATGCGCGCATTTCTTTTGCTCGGTATTAGCCATGATGATTCACCTTTCTACCCTCAAGTGTAGAAGAATGGGTCCACGATAGTTCTATGCTGCTGCGCAACAAAGTTGCCGTGATCACCGGATCGGCGAACGGTATCGGTCAAGCTGTTGCACGCCTGTTTGCGGAAAACGGCGCCAGTCTCTTGCTCCTCGACCGGGATGTTGAAGGCAATCGACGTACCGCGGCGGAGTTGCAATCGAGCACTCAAGTGCTCGATTTCTCAGTGGATCTGAGAGACCGTCCGGCGATCGACGCCGCGATCAAATCAGCTCACGACCGGCTTGGCCCGGTCGATGTGCTGGTCAACAACGCGGGTGTCTACCCGAGACAGTCTTTCCTTGAAATGTCCGAGCAGCAGTGGGACGAGATGCAAGCGATCAATCTCAAATCCATGTTCCACACCAGCCAGGCTACCGTGCCGGATATGATTGGCCGCCGGTCGGGCAAGATCATCAACATCTCGTCCGTCACGTTCCACCTCGGCATGGCAAATCTGACGCATTACGTAGCGTCAAAAGGCGGCGTGATCGGCCTCACGCGCGCTCTTGCTCGCGAAGTCGGCCCGCAGAATGTCCACGTGAACTGTGTCACGCCGGGCGCCATCGAGGTGGAAGCCGAGAAGCAGTTCGTCTCAGAGGAACAGATCAAGAGTTGGCTCGACCAGCAATCGCTCAAGCGCCGTATCCTGCCCATTGACATTGCGCGAGTTTGTCTGTTCCTCGCGTCAGAACTGAGCGACGGCATGACCGGGCAGACGCTAAACGTGGATGGCGGATGGGTGATGCACTGATAATCGTGATCTAATAGCCAGTATCCTTACGACAGTTTCTGGAGGTAGCTCTGTCAGTGCTTCGCAGTTTGGCCCTGTTTGCCTTACTCGCCGTTGGAACTTCGGCTGCCACCAACCCGACGGTCGATTTTCAACGCCAAGTCCGGCCGATTCTTTCTGACAATTGCTTCCTGTGCCATGGTCCCGACAAAGGGACGCGAATGGTGGGCCTGCGCCTGGACACTCAGGAAGGCGCTATGGCGAAGCGCAAGAACGGCACTCCCATCGTTCCGGGCAAGCCGGACGAAAGCCTGCTCATCAAGCGAATCTATTCCGATAATCCGAATTTCCGGATGCCGCCCACGTTCGCGCACAAGACGCTAACGGCGGAGCAAAAAGACATTCTGCGGCGCTGGATTGAGCAAGGCGCCACTTGGAAACAGCATTGGGCCTTCATTCCGCCGGTGAAATCGCCGTTCCGGCCGTCAAGAATACGTCGTGGCCGCGCAACGATATCGACCGTTTCATTCTGGCGAAGCTCGAGAGCAACGGATTGCAGCCCGCGCCCGAAGCGGACCGCCGCACGCTGATCCGGCGAGTCACACTTGATTTGACCGGCTTGCCTCCTACTCCGGAAGCGGTGCAGGCGTTTGTTAAAGATAAATCACCGAACGCTTATGAGAAGGTTGTGGATCGATTACTGGCTTCGCCGAGTTATGGCGAGCATCGCGCCCGCTATTGGCTGGATGCCGCGCGATACGCCGATACGCAGGGCTTGCATTTCGATAACTATCGCGAGATCTGGCCCTATCGCGATTGGGTGATCGCGGCGTTCAACAAGAACATGCCGTTCGACCGGTTCACGGTCGAGCAACTGGGCGGCGACTTGTTGCCGAATGCGACGTTGGACCAAAAGATCGCCTCCGGATTTCAGCGCTGCAGCATGACGACAGACGAGGCTGGATCGATTCCGGCTGAAATCGACGCCATGTATGCCAAAGATCGGGCAGACACAACCGGGACCGTGTGGTTAGGCCTGACGGTTGGCTGTGCAACTTGTCATGACCACAAGTTCGATCCGATTTCGCAGAAGGATTATTATTCGCTGACATCGTTTTTCCGCAACACCACGCAGCCGACGATGGACATGAACATCTCGGACACGCCGCCAGTCGTATATGTGCCGCCGGCGGCGGACCGCGCGAAGTGGGATGAACTAAATGCGCGACGTGAAGCGCTGCGGAATGAAATGGCGGCGCGGCGGGAGAAAGCGCTCGATCAGGTGCAGAAGTGGTTAGCCTCCGCGAAGCCTTACGGCGCGGAGTCCCGAGTGATGGATCTTCAATCCGCGACATTACCCGACGGCGTGACCGCGACGGATGAGCCCGCTACTGAAGGCAGAGCCCTGCGCTTCGCAAAGGGTGCCAAAGTGACGCTTCCGAACGTTCCCGAGGTCGACGCCGGCAAACCGTTCACGATTGCAAGCTGGATTTATATTCCTGAAACGAAAGATGCTGTCGCGGTTGCGAGTCAATACGACACCTTGGAGGGCGATAAACCAGGAGAGAAGAAGCGTCGCGGCTGGCGAATGACTGTGGATTCGGGCAATTTGGGACTGTACCCTCATACGCCGTCTCTTTATTTGATGGGAGAAGACGGAAAGTCGATCAGCGCCCGGCCCGTGCCCGATTTTCACTTCAAGCCGGACGCCTGGTATCACGTCGTCTTCACTTACGACGGCAGCCGAAGGTTGAAGGGCCTCAGCATGTACGTGAATGGCTCACCGGTGACTGTGATTGGAACCGTCGATGACAGCGATTCGCTTACGTCGTCCACGAAGTCGAACGCGTCCTTAGTTCTCGGCAGTTATGAGAAAAAGACCTTGGACGGTGGCGGGATTTCCGGCTTCCAGATCTTGAATCGGATGGTGGATGCCGAAGATGCGCAGCTGCTCTATCTGTCCAACACGCTGGAAGCTGCACAAAAGAAGCCGTTCGAGTCGTTGTCGGATACAGAGCGCCAGGCGCTTGCAACATATTACGAGTACGTTGTCGATCCGGCTACGCGCAACACAGTTGCTCAGTTGCATGAGGCGGAGAAAGCCTGGTATGCGATCCGTGCTCGATCGGCGACAACATTTGTGATGCAGGAGCGCACGGACACCCAGCCAGTCGCGCACGTGCTGTATCGCGGTCAATACGATCAGATGCGCGACGAGGTGTTCCCGAAGACGCCCAGCGTTCTGCCGCCGATGACGCAATCGATGCCGCGCAACCGGCTCGGGTTAGCGATGTGGATTGTGGATCCTTCGAACCCTTTGACGGCGCGTGTCACGGTGAATCGTTTCTGGCAAGAGGTTTTCGGGACCGGCATCGTGAAAACGGCAGAAGATTTCGGCTCGCAAGGCGAGCCTCCGACGCATCCGGAACTTCTTGATTGGCTGGCGGTGGATTTCCGCGATTCGGGTTGGGATGTAAAGCGGCTTTTTAAAATGATCGTGCTCTCGGCAACCTACCGCCAATCGGCCGAAACCACGCCGGAGAAGATCGCGCGCGATCCGGATAACCGCCTGCTGGCGCGCGGGCCGCGCTTCCGAATGGATGGCGAGATGGTACGCGATTACGCCTTGTTTGCCAGCGGCTTGCTGCGGCCCGAAATCGGAGGTCCCAGCGTGAAGCCGTATCAGCCCTCGAACATCTGGGAAACCGTGGCCATGGAGCAAAGCAATACGCGCCATTACCAGCAGGACAGCGGCGATAGTCTCTACCGGCGCAGTCTGTATACGTTCTGGAAGCGCTCCGCGCCGCCGCCTTCGATGGAGATCTTCAATGCGCCGTCGCGAGAGAACTGCACGGTGCGCCGTGAACGGACGAATACACCGCTGCAGGCGTTGGTCACCATGAACGACAAACAGTTTGTCGAAGCGGCGCGCGTTCTGGCGCAGAATGCGCTCGAGAAGAATCGCCAATTCAAAGGGGAAGCGAATTACATGGCCGAACGTCTGCTCGCGCGGCCGCTGGAACCGAAAGAGATCGACGTGTTGAACAAGTCGTACCACGATTTTCTGGCGTATTATTCCGCTTCTCCGGAGGATGCGAGCAAGTTGTTGAATGTCGGAGAAGCGAAGGCCGATGCAAAGCTCAAAGAGCCGAAGTTCGCGGCACTGACGATGGTGGCGAACGAAATGATGAATCTGGATGAAGTGCTGGTCAAGTAGCGTGAAGGGAACGGAATGACTCCGAATGACGAGAGAGTAGTCGTAGAGACGCGCCGTCAGTTGCTAGCTCGCGGAGCGCGCGGTTTGGGGGCGCTGGCGTTGTATACGCTGCTCGAAAAGCAGGCGGCTGCGGCCGCGGAGAAAAAAACATTCGGCGGGTTGCCGGGTTTGCCGCACTTCGCGCCCAAAGCCAAGCGCGCCATTTATCTGCACATGCTGGGCGCGCCTCCGCAGATGGAGACCTTCGATTACAAGCCGGCCATGGCGAGCTGGTTCGATAAAGATCTTCCCGAAAGCATTCGCCAGGGCCAGCGTTTAACCACGATGACGTCGGGGCAGACGCGCTTTCCCGTTGCGCCATCGATCTTCAAGTTTGCCCAGCATGGTCAGAGCGGAACGTGGGTTTCCGAACTGCTGCCGAACACGGCCAAGATGGCCGATGACATCGCCGTGATTCGTTCGATGCATACGGACGCGATCAATCATGATCCTGCCGTGACTTTCTTGCAAACGGGGTTCATGATCGCGGGCAAGCCGTGCGTTGGATCGTGGATCTCTTACGGATTGGGCAGCATGAATCAGGATCTGCCGACGTTTGTGGTTTTGAATGCGTCTCACTCGAACCCAAAGGCGAACGTGCAGGCGATTTCGGCGCGTATGTGGAGTTCCGGATTTTTATCCGGACAATACTCAGGCGTGGCGTTGCGATCGGGCGGCGATCCGGTGCTGTTCATCAACAATCCCGATGGAGTTCCGGCGAAAATCCGCCGCCGCATGCTGGACGCGACCGATGAGTTGAATCGGATGCAGATGGCGAAGATCGCGGATCCGGAGACACAAGTTCGCATCGCGCAGTACGAAATGGCGTTTCGGATGCAAAGCTCCGTGCCGGAATTGACGGACATCTCGAAAGAGCCGGAGAGTACGTTCAAGCTGTACGGCGAAGATGCACGGAAAGGCGGCACATTCGCGAACTGTTGCCTGATGGCGCGCCGAATGGCTGAGCGCGATGTGCGCTTCGTGCAGGTTTATCATCGCGGCTGGGATGTTCACAGCAGCTTGCCCGATGTGCTTCCGAGCCAATGCCGCGATGTGGATCAAGGCGCCTACGCTTTGATTCAGGATCTGAAATCGCGCGGGCTGCTGGATGACACGCTGGTGATTTGGGGCGGGGAATTCGGTCGAACGATTTACTGCCAAGGTAAATTGACCGCGCAGGATTACGGCCGCGATCACCATCCAAAGTGCTTCTCTATCTGGATGGCGGGCGGCGGGATCAAGGGCGGCGTAGTACACGGCGAAACCGACGAGTTCTCTTACAACATCGTCAAGGATCCGGTACACATTCGCGATCTGAATGCCACGATACTGCATCAGTTCGGCATAGAAGATACGCGCTTCACGTTCAAATATCAGGGACTGGACCAGAAACTGACCGGCACAGAGAAGCGAGCGATCGTGGTGAAGGATATTCTCGCTTAGGTTGCCGGTGCTTTCACAGGCGTTGCAGGTCGGGCTGTTCAGCATTGGGCTCGACGTCTATTGGCCGCAATTTGAAGGTTTGGCGGAAAGGCTGATCCGCTATAACGAGACGATTGCAGGCCGGTTGGAGAGCGCCGGGGCGCGAGTTATTAACCTTGGCCTGATCGATACGCCGGAGAAGGCGGTTGCGGCCGGCCATCGATTCCGGCAGGCCGACGTGGACTTGATTTTCCTCCACGCCGCGACGTACGCACTATCCTCGACGGTGCTGCCGGTGGTGCGCCGTGCAAAAGTCCCGGTCATCATTTTGAATCTCGCGCCGGGCGCGGCGATTGACTATGGCGCGTTCAACCGAATGCGTGACCGGCAGCAGATGACAGGCGAATGGCTGGCTTGGTGTGGACCATGTCCGGTTCCGGAAATCGCCAACGTCTTTAGCCGGTCGGGAATCCCGTTTTTCCAAGTCACTGGAGCGATGGAGGACGACCCGATCGCGCATCGCGAAATAGAGGAATGGGTCGAAGCGGCCAAAGTCGTGCACGCCATGGAGCACAACCGCTTGGGCCTGATGGGGCATTACTACGGCGGCATGCTGGACATTTATTCCGACCTGACGCAACACTGCGCCGTGTTTGGCGGCCATATGGAGTTTGTTGAGGTGGACGAACTCGCGGCCTTGCGGGAGCAGGTCACTGCGCCTGAAATCGCGGACCGGGTTCGCCTGTTCAGCGAAGAATTTGATATACAGCCCGATTGCGCTCCGGACGAATTAGAGCAGTGCGCCAGGACATCGATCGCGCTCGATCGGCTGGTAGAGCATCATCGGCTGGGCTCGATGGCGTATTACTACAAGGGCAGCGGCAATGCGGCCAATGAAGAGGCTATCGCGTCAATCATTCCAGGCGCTAGCCTGTTGACGGCTCGCGGCATTCCCATCGCGGGCGAGTACGAAGTGAAGAACGCTCAGGCGATGAAGATCATGGACGCCTTCGGAGCGGGCGGTTCCTTCTCCGAGTACTACGCGATTGATTTCAACGATGATGTCGTACTTTGGGGGCACGACGGCTGCGGGCATCTGGCGATCGCCGAAGGCAAGACGAAGTTGAAACCACTTGGCGGTGTATCACGGGAAGGTGGGCCGCGGGCTTTCTGTCGAGATGTCCGTGAAGAATGGCCCGGTGACGCTGCTTTCCGTAATCGAATCCGGCAAGGGACGGCTGAAGCTTCTTTTCGCGGAGGCGGAGTCGGTTCCAGGACCAATCCTTGAAATCGGTAATACAAACAGCCGGTATCGATTTTCCATTGGGGCCAGGAAATTCATAACAGACTGGAACGCCCAGGCACCTGCGCACCATTGTGCGATCGGAATCGGGCACATTGCGAGTAAGTTAAAGAAGTTGGCTTCATTGCTGGGATTGGAGGCCGTTCAGGTTTGTTGAAACGTCAGTTGCCTTTTATAGTTCTGCTGCTCGTCGCGAGTAGCCTTCCAGCGTTCGCGCAGAAACTAGAGATCAATTGGGATAAAGTTCAACTGGTCTCGCGGACAACGCCCACGTTGCAGGTGGTAGTGAATCCTCCGCTGCGGCGAGGCTCGCGGATTCATGACCGCACATTCTCGGAGCTACAACACCTTGGGGCGGATTTTGTGCGTTACGTGCCGTGGCTACCGTATCCCAAGCTCGCGGTTGCGGAGTTGGAGCCTCCTAGCAACGGGAATACATCGTGGGATTTCTCGCTGATCGATCCCATGATGGAAGACTTCATGAAAGCCACCGCCGGCCATTCCGTGATCGTGAATTTCAGTACGATTCCGGCTTGGATGTGGGTAACGCCGAAGCGCATCGAATATCCCAGCGATCCCAATAAGGTCGATTGGGACTATACGCAAGGCACAGAACTGCGCGATCCGTCTGGAAAAGAAGTGGGCGACTATTATGCGCGGCTGGTGAGCTGGTATGTCAACGGCGGGTTTACAGACGAGTACGGAAAGCGCCACGAATCCGGCCATCATTACAAGATCGATTATTGGGAAGTGCTCAATGAGGTCGATTTTGAGCACAAGATGACCCCCGAGCAGTACACGACGATTTACGATGCCATCGTTTCCGGTATCAGGCGCGTTGCTCCTTCCATAAAATTCGTCGCACTGGCTTTAGCGATGCCAGGGAAGAACCCCCGTATGTTTGAGTACTTCTTAAATCCAAAGAATCACAAGCCCGGCATTCCGATCGATTTCATTTCTTATCATTTCTATGCCAGTCCGGCGGCCGACGAATCGCCTGACGTTCAACAGCATACGTTTTTCGATCAGGCAGATGGGTTCATCAATACAGTGCGGTATATCGAAGAGATTCGACAGCGCCTGTTGCCGCAGGCAAGAACAGATGTGGACGAGATCGGGTCGATTGCGGCCGATGACAACAACGTGGAGTCGGCCGAGCGTACCGCACAGCGGCTGCCCAATTCCTATTGGAACCTCTCGGGCGCCACTTACGCGTATGTTTTCGGCAATCTCAGTGAGTTGGGCATCGATGTAACCGGGGAATCGCAGTTGGTCGGATATCCAACTCAGTTTCCAAGCGTCTCGATGGTGAATTGGAATACCGGGGCTCCGAATGCGCGCTTTCGTGTGCTCGAACTGCTCAAGAACAACTTTGGTCCGGGAGACAGAATCGTGTCAAGCTCCGGCGGAAGCGATTATGTGTACGCGCTTGCTGTGATTACGGCCCGTGGTGAACATAAATTGCTGCTGGTGAATAAACGTGACCGTGAAATACAACTTACCCTCCCCGAGCAAGCCAAGACCATCGAAGTCGTAGATCAGACAACCAAGGAACAGGCGCCGCAAACAAGACAATTGAATGCGCGGACGATACGATTGACTGGGTTGCAGGTATCGGTGGTCACGTTTTGATCTGCTGGATAATCAAGCCATGAGTCTCTTGCTAGGTTCTTTTCTTCTGCTGCTTGCGGTACAAGTGAGTGCAGCCACCATGGAACAAACTCAGGAGCCGCCACAGGCTCAAATTTCAAATGGGGTGCTGCATGTCACTCTTTATTTGCCCGATGTGAATAACGGCTTCTATCGCGGTACCAGGTTCGATTGGTCGGGAGTGATCCGCAGCCTGGAGTACCAGGGCCACAACTATTACGGGCCGTGGTTTACGAAAACGGACCCGAAAGTGATCGACTTTATTTTCGATAAAGACGAGATCGTTGCGGGCCCTTGCAGCGCCATTACCGGTCCGGTGGAGGAGTTTTCCTGGCAGGGACAGGCCTTGGGATTCGAAGAGGCGAAGCCCGGCGGCACGTTCCTTAAGATTGGGGTGGGAATGCTGCGCAAGCCCGATGACAAGCCTTACACTCCTTACCGGCTGTATGACATCGTTAATCCCGGTAAATGGAGCGTTCACACGCACGACGATTCCATCGAGTTCACGCAAGAGCTAACCGATGAGGCTTCCGGGTACGGCTATCGATATAAGAAGACGGTGCGGCTGATCAAAGGCAAGCCGGAACTCGCCTTAGAGCACAGCCTGGAGAATACGGGCCGGCAAAAAATCGAAACAAGCGTATACGATCACAATTTTCTGGTCCTGGACAAGCAGCCGATCGGTCCAGACTTCGTGCTCAGCGTACCGTTCGCCATTCAGCCGGAGCACGTCCAGAACGGGGATCTTTCCCGGATAGAGGGACATCAGTTTACGTACCGGAGACAGTTGCAAGGGACTGAGACGGTCTCCGCTGAGTTCGCTGGTTTCGGCAAGACGGCGTCAGACTACAACATCACGATCGACAATCACAAAGCCGGGGCGGGCATGAAGGTCATTGGTGACCGGCCACTCAGTAACGCGAATCTTTGGTCTATTCGCTCCGTTCTGGCGATGGAACCTTTTATCGACATGTCGATTGAACCCGGCAAGACATTTACCTGGAAATACGATTACACATATTACTCGCTGGATCAGACGAGTAAATGACCGTTATCGATGTCTGAATGGCAGCGCAGTGCACCTCCAGATTCCGCGCAGGCGCTGGGGTATAGCGGTACTGCTCGGCATCGGCGTTCTGGTTAACTACTTCGATCGTGTCAATCTGTCGGTCGCGCGCGAGGCGCTGCATTCGGAGTTCGGCCTGTCCACGGTCGGATTCGGGTATCTGTCGAGCGCATTCAATTGGACCTATGCCGGGCTGCAGCTTGCCGATGGGCGTGCTGCTGGACCGTTTTGGGGTGGCAACGCTCGGCCGAATCGGTGCAATTCTTTGGAGCGTTGCTTCGTTCGGTGCAGCCCTTTCGCCTGGAACGCGTACGTTCTTTTCCATGCGGTTGCTGCTAGGGATCGGCGAGGCCCCGACGTTTCCTGCGAATGCAAAAGCTACCGGTTACTGGTTCCCGCGTCAGGAGCGGAGTCTGGCGACCGCCATCTTCGATGCAGCAGCGAAGTTTGGACCGGCGGTAGGTGTCCTTTTCATCGGCGTTCTCGTCCTGCGCTTCGGCTGGCGGCGTTAGCTTTGCGGCTACGGGGCTGGTCAGCTTTCTGTACTTCGTCGCGTTCTACGTTTTTTATCGCGATCCGAAGCATGATCGACGCCTTAGTGAAGCCGAACGCAACTACATTACGGAAGGCGGGGCACAGCCCGATTCAGATGGCGGCGGACATAAGAGCGCTCCCCTGGGTTACTTATTGCGGCAACGGAAAGTTCTGGGGCTCGTGATTGGTTTCTTTGGGTATAACTACTGCTTTTATCTACTGCTGTATTGGATGCCCAGTTACTTTTCGACGCTCCACCTGGATGGCTTCCATTCCGTCCTTTATACAAGCGTGCCTTGGCTCGTTGCGACAGCAGCCGATCTTGTTTTCGGCGGCTGGCTGGTGGATGCGTTGGTTCGGCGAGGTTATAAAGACACGGTGGTGCGCCAGACGGTCCTGATAGCCGGGACTAGCTTCGGTCTCGCATTAGCGGGAGCGATGTCCACGCACAATCCGGTGATCGCCACGGTGTGGATCAGTATTGCGCTCGGAGGACTTTCGACGGCGGCACCGGTAGGTTGGTCCCTGCCGTCCCTCATCGCTCCGCGCGATAGCGTCGGCAAAGTAGGTGGCATTCTTAACTTCGGAAACCAAATCGCGGGAATTTTCGCGTCCATCGTGACCGGCTATCTTGTTGGGCCGAGCAACTCTTTCTCTTCTGCGCTGGGTGTGGCAGCGATTCTTTTGCTGCTCGGGATCGCCGCTTACATTTTTCTGCTTGGAAGAATAGAGCAGGTCCCCGAAGCCCCGGATCAGAGTCTTCATTCAGCTCGCGGGTGAGATTCGCCGCGATACTGAAAATCGCTTGTCGATGTCGGGTAGCAACTCGCACCCGAGGCCCGGCCCATCGGGGACGGTGACGAAACCGTCTTTTACGTTCGGAACTGCGGTCATGACCTGCGGATACCAACCTCTGTAGAAGGCGCGGACGGATTCCTGCACGAGCGCATTCGGCGCATTCAGGGAGAGATGGGTGGAAGCTGCGAACACCACGGGTCCCGTGCAGTCGTGGGGAGCGATCGAAAGATGCCACGCCTCGGCCATGGACGCAATCTTACGCGCTTCCGACAGCCCGCCGCACCAGGCGAGATCGAGCATCACGACACCCACCGCTTCCGTTTCAAGCAGGTCGCGGAAAGCCCAGCGGGTGCCGAGCGTTTCGGAGGCACAGATCGGTGCCGGTGAGACTGCGGCGTATCTTTTGAGACTGCCGAGACTGTCCATCTTGATCGGGTCCTCATGCCAGAAGGTTCCGAAAGGAGTCAGCGCTTTGGCGATCTTCATGGCCGGGATGAGTTGCCACATCGAGTGGAACTCCACCATGATGTCCATTTTGTCGCCCACTCGCTTGCGGATTTTTTCAAAAGGCGCTAGCGCTTTTCTGAGGTCGTCGTTGGAGATGCAGTGCCCATGGTAATTTTCGGCTGCCACATCGAAGGGCCAGATTTTCATGGCCGTGATTCCTTCTGCGAGAAGAGACTCAGCTAAATCGTCGGCTCGAATGAGGAAGTCGTTCAGATCGTCGAAACCGGTCACCGCTCCCGTGCCGGTCTGGTTGCCGATGCCCCAGTTCTCGCGTCGATTGGGTTTCCGCTCTTCGCATATACTGGTCTCCCGCGCAGGTGTTGTAGGTACGGACACGATCGCGGGTCCAGCCGCCGAGTAATTGCACGATCGGCTGGCCTACGGCTTTACCGAATAGATCCCAAAGCGCAATATCTACCGCCGATGCGGCACGAACCTCGACCCCGGTCGAGCGGAAGCCGAGATAACTTACCAGGTCGCGCGAAATGGCATCGATCGCCAGCGGATCGCGCCCCAGGATTCGCGGCGCCACGTCGTCATGCAGATAGGCTTCTACCGCGCTTGCATTGAAGAACGTCTCCCCGAGTCCGACCAAACCTTCGTTGGTATGGATATGCACCCAAAGAAGCTGCGGGAATTCCGCAATGCGTATGGTTTCGAGCTTTGTGATGTTCACGGCTACGAGATAAGGATATGATTCTTCCGAGTGAAGTTAAACGATAAGAAGTCGCGCCGGAATTTTCTCGGCACTGTAGCGTTGGGTACGGCGGCCAGCGTGACTGCTGAGTCCTCGCCGCCCAGCACGCAGACCAAGACAGATCCCATCGAGCGCCCGCAAACAGCGGAATCGATCGATCCTCTCGAGAGCGTTACGTTTCCAAGAATCTTCACAGGCAAGCACCTGGCCATGTTGGCATTTCCTTTGGGCGGTGTGGGCGCGGGCAGCATCAGTCTGGGCGGTCGAGGAAATCTTCGCGATTGGGAGATCTTCAATAAGCCTGACAAGGGAAACAGCCCTGCGTACGCTTTGCCTTCTGTTTGGGTGAAATCTGGAGACGATGCGCCTGTGGCGCGAGTTCTGGAGGCGCGATATCAGCCGCCCTATGAGGGGCAGGACGGTCTTGGGTCGCAAAACGCTCCCGGATTGTCAAGACTGGAAGGGGCGCGCTTTACCGGCGATTATCCTTTCGCCCATATCGATTTCGAGGATCGTTCGCTGCCGGTCGATATCTCGCTGGAGGCCTTTACTCCATTCATACCTCATGAGCCGGATGCTTCGGGTCTGCCGGTTGCCGTACTGCGTTATACCGCCAGAAACAACAGTTCGCGAACGGCTCACGTGTCGATCGCATGGTCGATCGATAACCCGGTACGAGCGAGCCGTACCTCGCACGCATCGCCCGCGGGGCAGGACCACCCGGCAAACGAACTGCGGACCAGCGGCTCTTTAAGCGGCCTTGTCATGACGAATCCGTCATTGCCTGAAACTGATCCTCTTCACGGCAGCTTTACTCTGGCGGTGAGAAATGCGGGAGAAGGAACGCTGACGCACCTGACCGGTTGGCCGGGTGGGCGGTGGTGGAATTCGGCGTTATTGTTCTGGGACGATTTTTCGAGCGACGGCCAGCTTGGTCCGCAAGCACCTAATGCCAGTTCTGTCGGCGCGCTTTGCCTGTCCAGAGCAATTCCGGCTGGCGCAAGCGGCGTATTCGAGTTTCTTCTGGCGTGGCATTTTCCGAATCGAACCCCGGCGCGCTGCGGATGGACGGCTCCCAAGGGCGAAGGCGATACGGTGATCGGAAATTGGTATTGCACGCGGTTCGCGGATGCCTGGACGGCGGCTGAGTTTGCTGCTGATCACTTGACGGAGTTAGAGCGGAAGACGCGGGTCTTTTCGACGGCATTCCGTGAAAGCACTTTGCCACCGGCTGTGCTGGAGGCCGCCTCGGCGAATTTATCGACCCTGGCGACAACCACTTGTTTCCGCACGGCCGATGGAGAGTTCCACGGCTTTGAAGGAGTGGACGATAAACTCGGCTGCTGTTTCGGAAACTGCACGCACGTCTGGAACTACGAAACGACCACTCCGCATCTATTCCCGAGTTTTGCGCGATCGTTGCGAAAATCGGCATTCGGATTTTCAATGGATGACGCGGGCGCGATGCATTTTCGCCAGCTATTACCCGATGGCAAAGAGCGCAGCGGATTTGCGGCAGCCGACGGGCAGATGGGACAGATTGTGCATGCCTATCTGGACTGGACGCTCTCGGGCGATCGGCAGTGGCTCGAGAACTTGTGGCCGCGTATCAAGAAGGCGCTTGAATTCGCGTGGGTACCGGGAGGTTGGGACGCCAATCGCGACGGTGTGATGGAAGGCGTTCAGCACAACACGTACGACGTTGAATTTTACGGTCCGAATCCGCAGTGCGGAATTTACTATCTGGCCGCCTTGCGCGCGTGCGAGGAGATGGCCACCGTCCTGGGCGAGACTGCATTCGCGAGAGAGTGCCGGCGGCTATTTCAGAACGGTAGCCAATGGATTGACGCACACCTATTCAATGGCGAGTTTTATGTGCAAGACGTGCGGAGCTATCGCAACGATCAGATCGCGCCGTCTCTACGCAGCGATATGGGTGCGGCCGATCCGGAACACCCGGAATTTCAGCTGGGAAAAGGCTGTCTGGTGGATCAATTGGTGGGGCAATATTTGGCTGAGGTCTGCGGACTTGGTCCGTTGCTGAACCCTGCGCATATCCGTAAAACGCTGGAATCGATTCACAAATACAACTACAAGCGGACGCTTTACGAGCATGAGTGCGTGGAGCGGACTTTCGCTCTGAACGATGAATCGGCGACGGTGATCTGCGATTATGCGCTATCGCCAAGGCCGCGCATTCCGTTTCCGTATTTCGCCGAAGTCATGACCGGATTCGAATACACAGCCGCAACACACATGCTGTTCGAAGGAATGCTCAGCGAAGGGGAGGAATGTATCGCGAGCATCCGGAAGCGCTATGACGGAGAGCGGCGGAATGCTTGGGATGAAGCGGAGTGCGGCCATCATTATGCGCGGGCGATGGCCGCTTGGTCGGGCATTCTCGCGCTGAGCGGATTCCGCTATAACGGAGGAATTCAGAGCTTCTCCGTGTTCCCGAAGAGCGACTCTCCCGATTTTCGCTGCATCTGGTTCAGCGGGACCGGTTGGGGAGTGTTCGAGCGGAACGCGCAGAGCAAACGAGACTGAGTTGGTTCTGCACGTACATTCGGGACGTCTGCCTCTCCGAGCATGCGCATTTGATGGGACGGGTAGCGTGAGTACCGCATTGCTCGGTTCGCGCCACATCGCACATCACCTCACTCCTTCTGAGAACGGTGTGCAGTTTCGTTTTGATAACGCTCTGGTTCTGGAATCCGGCGAGCAGTTTCGGCTCACGGCGAGAAGTTAACGCTCTATGGCAAATATTCCGAAGCTTGTTTTGGTCGGCGGCTTTTTAGGGGCGGGGAAGACGACGCTCATTCTGGCGGCCGCGCGCACGTTGAAAGCCGGCGGCCTCAGAGTTGGGATCATCGTCAACGATCAGGACAGTGAGCTTGTCGATACGAAATACGCCCGCGCGGAGCGCTTCGACACCATGGAAGTGGCCGGCGGTTGCTTCTGCTGCAGATTCTCCGATTTGCTCGAGCGCGCGAAAGAGCTGCGTGCTCTAGACCCCGATGTAATTTTCGCGGAACCGGTGGGGAGTTGCATCGATCTTTCCGCAACGATTTTGCAACCATTTCGCGCTTATCATCGCGATTTGTTCGAGACGGCGCCTCTTACTGTTTTGCTTGATCCGAACTTGACTGAGGAGGTTTTGAAGGGCGCGGCCGCGCCCGAGATTGCTTACCTGTTCCAGCAGCAAATTCGCGAGGCCGACATCGTTTGCATGACCAAGGCAGACGTTTATCCACGTACGCCCGAACTGCCGTTCCGTTTGGACTTCCATCTCAGCGCACGATCAGGCCTGGGTGTCGATTCGTGGTTAGACGATGTTTTGGGCGGAAAGCGTGTCGTAGGCGCGCGTTTATTAGATGTGGATTACCAGCAGTACGCGGAGGCGGAAGCCGCTCTCGCGTGGTTGAATCTGCACGCGGCAATTTGCTTGAAAGAACCGGTCACTCCCGCCGGTCTGATCGGGCCCTTGTTAGAGAAGCTGGATAGGGCGCTCTCCGCGGAAGCAATCACAATCGCCCATTTGAAGTTATTCGATCAAACTCGAAACGCCCACATCACGGCGAGCATTCGGGCAAATGGTCAAGAGCCGGAACCGCAAGGGGACCTGATGGCGGAGTCCGCGGCGGAACATCAGCTTGCGATTAATCTGCGGGCGCTGGGAGATGTCGCCGCATTGCGAGACATCGTAGATCGGGCTCTTTCGCAGATTGACGGTTCTGTAGATATCAGGCACCTTCGAGCATTCCATCCTGCGCCGCCCCGGCCTGAATACCGCTTTGGGAATTCCGTGGAAATGTACCAGTAGAACGGGAATGTCCGGTGAATTCGTGCCGCTCCGGCTGGGAACGCCTGCTCTCATGTCCTGCCGAAATGGCGGATGAGCGAGAACCAGAGTCCGATCATTTCGGCGTCTCTCGCGGGATCCATTGCCTTCGGCATCACTGCGGTCTGCACCATGATCAGCTTGGATTCGGGATCTACAAAAATGCGTTGACCGTTTGCTCCCAGCAAGGCAAACATCCGTCTCGCGCCGGGGAAGATCCAGAGTTGGTAACCGTATCCAAAAAAGCGCATCGGTACCCCCGGCGCAAGTTGAGGATCGGAATCTTTGACGGTAGTAGCATCGAGCAGCCATTGTCGTGGGATCAGTTGTTTCCCGTTCCAGGCGCCATCGAACGCCAGCAGCCTAGCGAAACGCGCATAATCGCGGAGCACTGCATTGAAGCAGCAAAACGCCGTTGGCTGATCGGATGCACCGATGGTCCAGGTGGCGCTTGCTTCGGCGCCGATATTGCGCCAAAGCTTTTCATCTAGATAGCGCGAAAGCGGCATTTTGACGGCTCGCGCGATAATCAGGCCCAATAACTGCGAGTCGGCTGAGGAGTACTTGAACTGGGTGCCCTCAGGCGCGACTGATTTGCAATCGTGAGCCAGTGTTTCCAGGCTCATTGTTTCGAGCTCCGACTGCGGACCTTGGCACGACATGCCCGAGGACATATGCAGCAGATCTCGAATTGTGATCTTGCCGTAGCCAGAATTGGTCAATTCGGGGACGTATTTCCCGGCAGTATCGGTTATGGAAGAAACAGCGTGATCGGAGACTGCCACTCCCATCAACATGCCGACGATGGTCTTCACCATGGACTGCGACGTGAGGCGATCCCGATCCGTGCGGGCGTATTGGTAGGCCTCGAACAGGATCTGGTCGTCTTTGGCGATCAACAGCCCCGTGACCGGAAGGTGCGAAAGATAATCCTGGATCGAGAAGCGGCTGCCCGCGTGGAAGTAGGTGATCTCCGGCGGTGTGGCGGGCCGTTGAAATTCCCACGGATGGGCAGCAGGTGCAAGCGCCTGGTTGGGAAACAGCAGATCGAAATGGCTGAATGAGCCGACCATGTATTTCTGCTCGAAGAAGTTGGCGGGCGAGCCCACGGGAAAGTGCTCGGCTGCACCGTAGGCGGCGGCGTCCGGTCCTCCGGCCGAGAAAATGGGGACTTCCTCGGAATAGGCGGCCAAGCCAGCCATCGTGAAGAGGACAACAATGTTCATCAGATACTTGTTCACTCACTAGCTCCAGTTGCATGATCCAATTTCCGGATTATTGCTGTCCAGGATAAAATCTGCTCTAGTTGAGACGTTAGAGGTCTCAACATCGATCTGGTCAAGGATCCCATCAAGATGGATTTGCGCGTCCTGCAGTACTTCGCAACGGTTGCCGAGTTGGAACACATAGGCAAGGCGGCAGCGCGGCTGCATATCTCACAATCGCCGCTGAGCCGTCAGATCCGTCAATTGGAGAGCGAACTTCAGTTGGAGCTATTCGTGCGCGAACGGCAACGGATCCGGTTGACGGAATCGGGGAAATGGCTGCTGGGTCACGCACAAAAATTGCTGGCGCACGCGGAAAGAATTCGTGACGAAGCGGAGCAGCGGGCGGTCGGCAAGGCAGGAACGCTGTCGGTCGCGTTTGTCAGCGGCGCACTCTGGAGCGGTATCCTACCCAAGCTAGCGCGACGTTTCCAAGCCGAGTGTCCGGACGCTACGTTAGAACTTCGCAGCATGAGATCGACCGCCCAGGTGGAGGCCGTCGAGTCCGGGCGCGTCGATCTTGGTTTTGTGGGGAGGCCCGCGGCCAGCAGCGCTATTGAAAGCGTCCTCGTTTCAGAAGAACCGCTCGTTTTAGTAGTTCCGGGCGGGCATGCGCTGGCTCGCAAGCGCACGATTGCGCCTTGCGACCTGGATGGTGCGCGCTGGATTTTGCTGGGGCATTCGATCTCGCCCGAGGGACGCGCCCGGTTTCTTGCCGAGTGCGCGAAAGCTGGTTTTACGCCTCAGATTGTGCAAGAGGTGACCGAACCTAACACGCTCCTCGGTTTGGTCGACAGCGGATTCGGAGTGGGTGTCATCGGGAGCAGTGCCCGAAGCTGCGCGCCGGGGTCGGTGAAGTTTCATGCGCTGCCATGGCTGCCGCTGAAATCGCGACTGTATATGATTAGGCCAACGCAAGGAAGACAGCCACTGGCGGAGCGCTTTGCGGCTTATGTTCCCAAGGTGAACATCGATGGCTAAGATTACGGGAAACCGGACGCGACAAACTCTGGATAATCTCCCGCATAATGGTTCAAGGGGCTGACTGACGTGGATGTATTGCAAACTGAATCGGAGCGCAGGGATGTGGAACTGGCTGCGTATTATCTGTGGGAGCAACGCGGCTGTCCTATAGGGTCGCCGGAAGTGGACTGGTTCCAAGCTGAAGAGCAATTCCGGCGGGCCGCCGTTGATGACTCATCCGAACCGGCCATGATCAGCGTCGCCAAAGCGATGGGTGCGGCTTTGGGTTCAGTCGCCTGGAGCGATGGCGTCGATTACCCATTTACATTCTCGCGAAACTTCCGCGTCCGACTAATCGGCGGGATCTCCTGCGGTCGCCGGCTAGGCGTGCAGAACGGGAGTTTCCACCGGTGTATGTACGGCGCCTGCGGGCAGGATCACCTCAAACGCGATCCTTTGCCCACCTCGCTCGCTACATGAATGTCGCCTCCATGTGCTTTCACGATGGCGGACACAAAGCTGAGACCGAGGCCCAGCCCTTTTTCCGGATTTGGGTCGGGAACGCGGTAGAAGCGGTCGAAGATGTGGGGGATGTGACTTGGCGGAATGCCGACTCCGAAATCCTCCACGATCAGCCGCACATTGTTTCCCACCGGTTCGGCGCAGGCGCGTACCCAACCGCCCTTCGGTGTGTACTTGATAGCGTTCGAGAGCAGATTCGTTACTAAGCGCTCGATTTGCGTACGATCCACTTCACAGAGCACGGGCTCGCGATGAGTTTGGGTCAGCTTAACGTTTTGCGCTTCCGCGGGGATCTGGAATTGATCCACAGGTCCTCGACGACTTCGGTCAAATCACGACGGCCTTATGTGTCGGTATCTGTCCTGACTCAGATGCGAGAGCAGCAGCAGAGCGCGCACGAGGTTCGACAATCGCTCGACATCCTGCAGGGCGTTTCAATCGCTTCTGAAGCTGTTCTTTGCGAGTGGCGGTAAACAGTGCTACCTCTAACTGGCCTTGAATGGCGGTTAACGGTGTTCGCAACTCATGAGACACGTGGGTCGAAAACTGGCGCATATCTTCGAAGGACGCCTTGAGACGGCCGCTCATTGCATTGAATGAGTCGACCAGACGGTCGAGCTCATAGTCGGCTCCGCGCTTCGGGATTTGCAGGCCCGGCTAGATCCGTAATCTCCTGGGCGGCTTTCTCAACGGATTGCAGAGACTCCATGCTGCGGCGGCCGAAATCCAACTCACCAGCATGCCCGTCAGCAGCGCTACAGGGAAGAAGATCCAGAAGTCGCGCTCGAACCGGCGCAGAACGCGCCGG
>CAWKHS010000002.1:0-90972 GCA_963849445.1 uncultured Acidobacteriaceae bacterium
ATTTACGTACGCGAGGTGGTACGTAATGATCCGAGTGGCCGTCCGTCAGCGGCCGTGTCCGGGTAGAGGCTGCTGGTCGGGTTCTATCCTGCGGATGAGCGTCTGGGGAGCAAGTCGCCGTCGAGCTTCCGCGGCGAGAAGGTGCCCGGCGTGAGCTGGACGCAATTCGACATCACCACCGGGCGGATTGCCGCATGAGGACGGACGTTCTGCTGACGGGAGAACTTTCGGTCCTGGATGTCTAATGTCGAATGAACTAACCTCCCTCAGTCAGGGATACCGCACCGGTGTCCCGGTCGGCTTATTCGGGTAGATTCGGGCGAAAGGGTGTGGGGAATGCAAGAATAAGAATAACAGAAGTGAGGGGAGCGACGGCAAGTTCCGACGCTTCCCTAGACTGGGCTGGCTGGCTCTGGCCGCGGCCCTTGCCCTGGTGGCCGCGGGCTGTTCGTCCTCGTCGAGCTCGTCTGCCCCCGCGGCGTCGGGGTCGGCATCGGCGACGGGCTCGGAACACTCGGCCTGGTGTCCTCCGGACTTTTGCTCCTGACCCAGTTGGGAGAGACGATGCGCGTCGCACTATACGAGGAGGTTGTCGTGTTCCCTGACCTTTATCAGGAGGCTTTCTCCCCTACGTCTATCTTCTTCCTCGGTGCCTGGAAAGCCCAGCGCAGAACTCGCGGGCGCTATCGGCCTCGGGGTCACAGCGTTACTTGCCTGGTCTGGCAGCGTCCATGCCCACAGCGGGAAGTCAAAAATGTTTGGGGGCTGTTCGCGGCGAAGTTAACCGCCGGAACAGCGGGAATGATCGGCTCAGGGTTCCTGCTCTACGTCAGAGGCCGTGCTAGGGCCTGACGCGGCGGACGAAACAGAACCGCCGCACCGCCTGTTAGCCGTGGGTCGAATCGCACACATGTATTATTCCTAGCGTGGCCAAGAGCGACCGAATGCCAGACCTCCAGCAAAAAAGCGCCCTGTATGACGCGCTGCTCGCCACGCTGACCGATCACACTGTTCTGCTTCTCGATCGCGACGGACGAATTACCGAATGGAACGAAGCAGCCTCGCGTGAATTTTGCTACAGCCAACACGAAGCCGCCGATAAGCACATCGGCATCCTCTTCAATGAGGAAGACAAAAGCCTCGGGCTTACCGGACCGTGAGCTTCGACGAGCCGCCGCCGAGGGAAACGCCGAGTACCGTGGTGGTACCTGCACAGCGACGGCACGCACTTCGAAGGCGCAGGCGTGGTGACCCCGTTTCGAGATGACGCAGGCCAGCTCATCGGTTTTGCCGCCGTACTTCGTCAATTCGCCGAGCGTGAACATCGCGAACACGAACATCGCGAAGAAAAAAAAAAAAAAAAAAAAAAAAAAAAAAAAAAAAAAAAAAAAAAAAAAAAAAAAAAAAAAAAAAAAAAAAAAAAAAAAAAAAAAAAAAAAAAAAAAAAAAAAAAAAAAAAAAAAAAAAAAAAAAAAAAAAAAAAAAAAAAAAAAAAAAAAAAAAAAAAAAAAAAAAAAAAAAAAAAAAAAAAAAAAAAAAAAAAAAAAAAAAAAAAAAAAAAAAAAAAAAAAAAAAAAAAAAAAAAAAAAAAAAAAAAAAAAAAAAAAAAAAAAAAAAAAAAAAAAAAAAAAAAAAAAAAAAAAAAAAAAAAAAAACACCTGGAGCAGTTCTGGCGGACTCTGGACACGGTACTCTCCAACACACCTGACTTCACTTATATGTTCGACCTCCAAGGCCGCTTCACCTATATCAATCAGGCGCTACTCACACTGTGGCAGAAATCGTTTGACAAGGCTGTAGGCAAAAACTTTTTCGAGCTCGATTATCCGCCGGAGCTTGCCGACAGATTGCAGCGTCAAATCCAGCAAGTCATCGACACTCGGCTACCGGTGCGCGATGAAACCCCGTACACCGGCGCGGCCGGTGAGACGCGGCACTACGAATAATCTTTGTGCCGGTCTCGCCGCCGAGGGCACTGCTCAGGCCGTCGCGGGGTCGACGCGCGACATCACCCAACGCAAGCGCGCGGAACTGGGGCTGACGCAGCAGGTTCAAGCGTTCGGACAGGAGCTCGACCGCACCCACGAGGAATTACGCGCCCTGGCGGCCCGCGTCATCAGCGCCCAGGATGATGAGCACCGGCGCATGGCTCGTGACCTGCACGACGATCTGGGCCAGCGTCTTGCTCTCCTCGAATGGCAACTCGCCGAATCGCGCCAACAACTGCATAGAGATCCGGCCTTGGTCGAAGCATTATTAGACCGGCTGATTGCCCTGTCAGGCACAATCTCGGAAGAGGTCCGGCAATTCAGCCATCGGCTTCATCCGTCGCTCCTGGACGACCTGGGCCTTGTGCCGGCACTTCGCAGCTTATGTCATGAGTTCGGGCGTACTTTCGGCGTTCCTGTACATCTAACACCTTTGCTGCCTGGCGCGCCGTCTATCCCGCTGCCCATCGCCACCGCGCTTTATCGCATCTCGCAAGAGGCTTTGCGCAATACCGCGAAACACAGCCGCGGTGCCTGCGCGGAAATTGAGGTGTCAACAACCTCGCGCGAGATACGTCTCATCATTCGAGATACTGGTCCCGGTTTTGACCCGCAAGAAGTACGGGCCACAGGAGGAGGACTCGGACTGATGAGCATGCAGGAGCGCGCTCGCCTCGTCGGCGGCTCGCTTGAAGTTCGATCCTCGCCTGATGCCGGAACCGAGCTCATCGTCGTTGTGCCGCTCGAGCCGGGGGGCGCGTGACGCAACCACGCCTGCTGATCGCCGACGACGATGCTCTCGTGCGCGAGATGCTGAGGAAGACCGTCGGAGCCGAGTCCGAGATCGTCGGCGAGGCGAGCAATGGACTCGAGGCAGTTGCTGCCGCCGAGCGGCTCCGTCCCGACGTCCTGCTGCTCGACGTATCCATGCCCGTCATGAGCGGCTTCGAAGTGGCACGCCGTCTGCGCGATCGAGTGCCCGAGCTGCTCATCGTCTTCGTCAGCCAGTATGCGGAAAGCGCCTACGCGGACGAGGCATTTAGCTCCGGCGCGCGCGCATATGTGCTCAAGCGAGCGCTGATCGGCGAACTGCGCGATGCCATCCGTGAAGTCCTTGCAGGCCGCCTGTTCCGCTCACAACTGCTCGTTACTTAGCGCCTTTCAGAACCGACACAGTAATTTCGGGTGGATATTGCTGTGAATGATGAACCGCATTATGCGCCACCACGCCCGTCGCTTCGTCATAGTTGTTGCCACCTGTATTCAGGCACGGCTTCACCACCCGGCGGCCTATGCTAACGTGTGAGCTGAAATGCGACTTTCCCCCGTATGGATGACCGGTATTTTCGTCGCCGCGTTCTCTTTGCATGCGCAAAACACACCAAGTCCCAATACATCAACTAGAGAAGCGCAGATCAACGAAGCAAAGGGCATGCCTCCCAGGTCCAGCCCGGCCGATTATCCATCTCAGGCTCACGTAGGCACGGTGACGATTGCGGCCGAGTTCGCGGGCCACTCCATCCCCCGGCCTGAAGATCCACTTTCTACTGAGGACTATGTCGTGATCGAAACCGGATTCTTCGGCGCACCGGGCCAGCACATCACGCTCTCCACTGGCGATTTCTCTCTCCGCATCAACGGCAAGAAGTCGCTTTTGCCCAGTAAGCCGTTCGAGTACGTTGCCGCGACTGTCAAAGACCCCGAATGGATTCCACCCGATCAGCCCAAGGAGAAAGCGTCAAAAACCGGCCTCAACACGGGAGGCCAGGCCGACAACGGACCTCCGCCTCCGGTCCACGTCCCCATCGAGCTGCGCCGCGCGATGGCGCAGTACATTGACAAAGCCTCGCTGCCACAAGGCGACCGCGCTCTTCCCGTCGCAGGCCTACTCTTCTTCGAATATCGAAGCAAAACTAAAAACATCCACTCGCTGGAGCTGATTTACTCCGGCAGCGCAGGAAACACCACGCTAGCGTTGCAACCGTGAGGCACGTAATCACTGTAAGCTGGACTTGTGAGCACTACCAAGGTCACCCTCGATAGAGCCGGGCGGGTGGTAATCCCGAAAGCGGTGCGCAACGAACTCCATCTTGGCCCCGGGGACGTATTGGAATTACAATCCGAAGGCGAAGGCGTCATGTTGCGCCCTATTCGTTCGACCTCGCCACTGCGTAAGAAACACGGTGTATGGGTCTTTCACGGTGGTAACAGGATCCCAGCCGCAATGACGGAAAAAGTAACCCGCGAATTACGCAATGAACGCGACCGCGACAATCGCAGTCCGCGTTAATGAGAGCGTTCCTCGACACCTCGGTCCTTGTCGCCAGTTTCTACAGCGAGCATGAGCACCACCAGCCCAGCTTTGACGTCTTCCTGCGTCAGAAGAAAGAAACGGGCTCCACAGCTGCGCATTGCTTAGCAGAGTTCTACTCGGTGGTCACCGGAATGCCGGGCAAAGACCGCGCCAGCCCCGATGAGGCACATCTCTTCTTGGACGGTGTCGGCGCGCGACTGAGTGTCTTCAGCCTCGATGCTCAAGAGTACGTGCAAATGCTAAAGGATGCCGCATCCAAGGGCATAGTGGGAGGCGGAATCTATGATGCTATTGCCGCCCGCTGCGCGCTCAAGGCTAAAGCGCAACTTATCTACACGTGGAATGTCAAGCATTTCACTCGGCTCGGCACGGATATTGCGAACCGGGTAAAAACGCCATAAATTTACTTCAATAACTTAGCACCGCCTCTATAGTTCCGTCACGGCAATAAATGACCCGGGCTTTCTCTCTGCCGGATGAAAGCCTCCGCTTGCTCATATCCGCTTTCTATCCCCCGAAAGCGCGCCACTTCCGTCTGCAAAGCGTAGAACCGTTCAGGCGATTGTGATGCATGCGCAAAGCAGGCCGCACGTTTTCTCGGCTCGGTCTTTCCGATATCCACATACTCGGTCGGCGCGAACATCAGCGTATCTTCGCCGTCCGAAACTTCATAGAAGTACAGGCTGAAGCTCTTGCGTGCCCGGTTCCACGCGTCGTAGACAAGATTCGAAATTGCTCGATGATCGCGATGATTATCCACCGGCCATTGAGTAAAGACCACGTCCGGCTTCTCATCCTGAAGCAGCGCGTAGAAGCTGTCATAGCTGGCCGCGTTTACATCGGCTTCGCCATCTATCTGCCGTGCGAACTTCGGCCTTGCTCCCAGAATTTGGCAGGCGCGCTGTGCCTCGCTGGTACGAATGTCGCCACACGTTTGCGCGGACTTGCCCGGACACCCCTTTTCGCCGCGATTGAGATAGAGCAATACGACCTCGTGCCCCAGATCCGCGTATCGTGCGATAGTGCCTCCGCAGCCGTATTCCGGATCGCCCGGATGGCCGCCCGTCACCACTACCTTAAGTTTCTTGCCGGCCGGAATCTGCGCAACCGCACTGGCACTAGACAAAACTGCCGCTGCTGATGCAGTCAGGAACTGACGACGCTTCATCATCACTACTGCGGCAAGCTGAACTGCACGACGTGAACGCGCACTTTCACTTCTCCAATGGAGTTCCCGTTCGCCGATGCGCGAATCACGATGTTCTTCCAATCGTCGTTGGGAGATGCCGGCGCAATGGCAATCACTCGTCTTGCCTCCGTCTCTCCGCCGCTCACCTTGAAATTGCCCGCGCCGTACGCCAGGCTCCAACCCTCGGGCACGGTAACCTTGATCTCTCCCGCCAAAGTTTCGCTTCCAGGATTGTCGATCAAAACCGGTAAGCTCACTTTCGTCTTGACCCCCGCTTCCACTTCGGGCGGAAGCAATGTCGAAAGGTGCTCCAGGCCGTGCGCCGGCCAGAACTGCGAATAGAAATGCCACGGACCTCCCAATTGCAATTCAGGCGCAGATACGGGCACCGCTTTGTAACCCGGCGCCGGCATATACTGTACTGCCTGCGGCTTCACAGCCTCGAATACATCCCCCGTGACGCTCGCATCCACATGCGACTTACCGAAAACAAATCGCGAGGGCTGCACGAAATAGGTATGGCTAAGATCGTTCTTTTCGAGCGACACCGCCGCCAGATAACCCGAATCAGATTGCGTTAAATGAAACGAACACTCCTTTGCCGCTAACCATGCATAACTCTTATTTTTTGAAGGGGAAATCTCCGTCGCCGAATACTCCGGCCCTTTTCCCTTCATAAACTCGTAATGCGAGGCGTCGCTGAAGTAGTAAAGCTTCTCAGCCTGCCAGGGATGCAGGCCTTCCGTCAAATTGGAAATGTCTCGCGCGTCTCTCGGCGGAGTCACCTGTTCCGGAAAGCGCGTGGGATCTCCCGCCATATCGAACGCTTCGGTCGCCAGCACGCCCGCGGCTTGATGATCGCCATGATTTTCTCCCGCCGAATAAGCCGGCAGCCAAGTGGCAATCACACTCGGCCGCGTCAGCCGCACTATTCTCACCAGCCGGTCAAGCGACCGTCCGTGATCCCAGGTTTCGAGACTTCGCAGCACATCTTGCCCCGGCGTATCCGGCGCGTCCAGGAACCAGACATTCGTAATCCCGAGAAAGCCGACCGCACGCCGTCCCTCGATTTCGCGGATGTCTCCTAGCGCCGCCGCTTGCTCCTGCCCAACGGCATTGCCCCCGCTGTTCCCCCGTGTCCCGTAAACCACCGCAATTCGTTTATGTTCATCGAAAGCTGCTCGGGCCAGAAACGCCCCAATTTCCGATTCATCATCCGGATGCGCCACCACCACCAGCAAATCCGCCTTGAACCGCGGGTCCGGAGCATTGGATGGAACAGGCACCTGACCTGCAAGGCCAAAACAAATCAAAAGCGCAAAGGGCACGGCTGCGCACCGCCGAACAGGAGAGGAACTCGCTATCTCTTCGGGCGGGGCGCTCGATACCGAGCCCGTTTTGCGCGAGTTGCTGAAAAACGCGCCAATCGTGCGGAAAATCGTATTCATCGGTTTATGCAAGATCTCCAGGCGATCATAGCCAATTCAACATTCACTCCTGACCAATGACTCATTTTGTATAATCCCGAATACTAGATTGAAATAGGTCAGTTAATCGCAACCGGACCCCGCAGTCCCTCACCGGCCCAGCCCGCATTCATTCGCACCACACCAAACAAAGGGGAGATTCAGTGCTTACATTCTTGGCCCGTACCTTTATTGCAGCGGCTCTGGCCGTGCTGCTTTCGTCATCCGTTCTCGCGCAAGCCGTTTCCGGCAACATCGCCGGCACCATTAAAGATCCCTCCGGCGCCAATCTGCCGAACGCAGCAATCACGATCACCGATTTAGACCGCGGAACGGTATTTCACATTCAGAGCAACTCCGACGGCAATTATTCCCAAACGCATTTGCTGGCCGGGCATTATCAGGTGAAAATCGAAAGCGCCGGTTTCGCGCCCTTCACCGCCAATGCCACCGTCCAGGTGGACGCCACCACTCCCCTGGACGCCACTATGTCACCGGCCAGCGTAAACACTAGCGTCGAGGTGAAAGACGTAACTCCACTGCTCACAACGGATCGCGCCGAGGTCTCAACGACCCTCACTGGCGCTCAAGTAGAGCAGCTTCCGGTCCTCGACCGCAATGTAACTAACCTGCTGCTCCTCGTTCCGGGCGTACAATACAGCACCGAGCAAATGTCGGCGGCGGAGAATCCCCAGTCGGGAATCCAAGTCACCGTCAACGGCCAGTTTTCCACTTCCAACGGCTTTATCCTCGATGGCACGGAGAACGAAAGTGCCATCCTCGGCATCGCAGTTGTAAATCCCAACATAGATTCCCTGCAGGAATTCAAAGTAAGTACCAGTAACTACGAAGCGGAGTTTGGCGCAGCTTCCGGTGCATTGATTCAAGCCACTACAAAGTCGGGCACGAATCAGTGGCACGGCTCGTTATTCGAATACCTCCGCAACACACTGACCGACGCCAGCAATCCCTTTACGCAGTTGAATCCGCCTATCCATTGGAACCAGTTCGGCGGTTCGGTTGGCTTTCCCATTCTGAAAGATAAGCTCTTCGGTTTCTTCGATTATCAGGGAACGGAACGTAGAACCGGCGGCTCTTTGATCACAACCGTTCCCACGGCCGCGGAACGCTCCGGCAATTTAAGTTCTCTGCTGGGCAAGTACATCTGCGCCGACGGCAGTAACTCGCCCACGCCCTGCGCCACTCCCGCCACAGTTACTACGACCGAAGGAACAACAGTTCCCGCGGAGGCCGGAATGGTGTTCGATCCCGCAACCGGCGACCAGACCACCGGCGTGGGACGTCAAGTTTATTCCCAGAACGGCCAAGTCAACATGATTCCGGTAGCAGCGCCCATGGCGGCGCTACTGAATAACGTGCCACTGCCCAACAACGGAGCCGGCATTTACAACAATTACATCGCCTCAGGCGTGCAAAGGTTCAATACCCAGCAATACGACGGGCGTGTCGATTACAACCTCAGTAGCACCACCCACATCTTCGGCCGCTACACCATTGCGGATTACAACAATTACTCACCCGCGGCGTTCGGTAATGCCGGCGGCGGTCCCTCCGCCTTCAACTTCTCCGGCGATTCTATTGACAGAAATCAAAGTCTCGCCATAGGCGCCGACCACACCTTCAATCCAACGCTCCTGACAGACGCTCGCTTCGGTTTCTACCGTTATCGCATTCGCGTTCAACCCAACGATTACGGCACCACGCCCGCCACCGACGCCGGCCTTCCCGGCCTCAATACGGGCGCTGCCGACACCAGCGGCATGCCCGCCTTCTACATCAACGGCAACGGCGGCTTCAATTTCGGTTACGGGCTCGGCGTAAACCAATGCAATTGCCCGCTCAAGGAAACCGAAAATCAGTTCCAATGGGTTAACAACTGGACGAAAATCGCCGGCAATCACACCATCAAATTCGGTGTAGACGCTCGCCGTGCCCAGCAGCAACGAATCCCCAGCGACGCCCATCGGCCGGGCGAAATCACCTTTACCGACCAAGCCACCGGCGACCCAACGCTCGATACAGCCGCCGGCGGCTTCGTATCAACCGGCTCGGCGCTGGCCTCTTACTTACTCGGCCTGCCCAGCACTTTCGATCGCTATTACACCGGCTCCAATTACTATCCCGGACTCCGGCAAACCCGCCTCTTTCTGTTCGCTCAGGATTCCTGGCGCATCAATTCTAAATTGACCTTCAACTACGGTCTACGCTGGGAAGACTATTTGCCGCAAGTCGCTGCCAAACCCGGGGGCGCCGGCATGTTCGACCCCACTACCGGAGACGTTCTGGCCGCTGGCATCGGAAGCGTACCGATCAACTTAGGAGTAAAGCCTTACAACCTCGGCTTCGCCCCCAGAATCGGCGTCGCCTATCAGGCAACCGCAAAGACGGTCATTCGCACCGGCTATGGCAGAAGCTTCAACCCTTCTGGTCTCGGGGCAGTCTTCGGCCAGGGCGCAGATTACAATCCGCCCGTCTTAAATTTCCAGAACATCAACCCGGCAAATTCGTATGTTCCGGTCTTCAGCCTGCTCAGCGGCCCACCCGCTCCCATAAGTCCGGCTGTTAGTTCTTCCGGCCGCTATCCTCTGCCCAACGGCATCGGGATTAACTACTTCCTTTACCCGCTGAACTCCTACCGCATTCCTCTGTCCGATTTCTGGAATTTCACTGTGCAGCACGAACTCGCCACTGGCCTATCTCTCGAAGCCGGCTATGTGGGCAATGTTGCGCGCCATCTCTACGAAACGTTGAACGCCAATCAAGCGGTTCCTGGCCCCGGATCGCTGGATTCGCGCCGTCCCTTCTATGCTCTGTATGGTTTGTCCCAGGGCATTTATCAATACTGCAATTGCGGAAATTCTAACTACAATTCGCTGCAAACCAAGCTGACGAAGCAGTTCTCGCATGGCCTGGACTTTCTCTTGACCTACACCTGGTCGAAAGCCCTGGATGCTACCGAGGGTGGCAATCTGCCCGCCAATAGCTACAACGTCAACGCGGATTATGGCCCCGCCTCCTTCGATCGCACGCACATGCTCACCTTCGAACACGATTGGGATCTCCCGTTTGGCGCGAACCGTCATTGGAAGCTCGGTAACAATGCGGTCGCCGATGCCATCCTGGGGGGCTGGCGTCTCAGTGGCGTGCATACCTTTGGCTCGGGCGAACCGTTCACGCCCACCGTCGCCAACGCTCCTCTCTTGAACGACACTGATTTTAACTTTGGCCAAGTCAGGCCGGATGTAATCGGTAATCCCAACGTCCCGAACCAAAGCGCAAGTCTTTGGTTTAACCCGGCCGCCTATACCGAGCCTGAACAACCCTACAGGAACGGAACCGCCGGACGGAACTCATTGCGTGGTCCATCGCTGTTTGTGTCGGATCTCTCGCTGGCCAAAAATCTCTTACGCGGCGAGCGCCGCTCTCTGGAACTCAGGGCGGACGCATTCAACGTCTTCAATCACGCCAACCTCCAGAACCCAAGCGCTGTCATAGACGAAAGCGGAGCGGGCCAAATCACGAATATCGAAGTGCCCATGCGCCAAATGCAGTTCGGCCTGCATTTTCACTTCTAGCTTGCCCGGCAGCCAAGCGATGCTTGGTCAATACAGAGAGGAAATCGCCAAGCAGTCGCGCGTGCGTTGCCGGGCGTTTCCTTAGAAGCCCGGCAGCCAAGCGGACCAGCCCCGCGCCACGGCCGCCGCTCTTTTCTTTTCCTCCCTCGTACAATATTTTTTGAGCCTCTTCGCACGCTCTATACCTGGCCCGGGCAGCCAAGCGATGGTTCGTCAACAGACCGAAGCAACTCCGCTGTCCTTGCCAAGCTATCGCGCAGTGCGTTGCCGGGCCTTTGAAGAGAACTGAGGTTAAACATTCTGGCCAAATTACGATTCGCATATACGTGTCTGCTGGGCGTAGCGCTTGCTTCCGCGGGGATGGCCGCAACACAGGCGCCTCAGTCCACTCCAGCAACTCCTTCGCCTGCTGCCGCGACGCCCCCGCCGACCGGAAAGACTCCCGGCGTCCAAAACGCTCCCCCGCCCAACGAACCTGTGCACCGCGGCGGCTTTGTGCCCGGTCAGAAGCGGGCGCCCGAAGATCCGGCGCAAGTCGCGCGCGGAAAATTGTTGTTCGGCATCAACTGCCGCGGCTGTCATGGAGCTGATCTGCGCGGCGGCGATCTCGGAGGCCCCAACCTCTTACGCTCTCAGGTCGCTCTCACCGATCAACACGGTGAGTTGATTGTTCCCATCATCCACGGCGCCCGTCAGAAAATGGGTATGCCTGCCATCGACTTGAATGACGCCGACGCCAATGCGGTCGCCGCCTACGTGCGCAGCGTCATCGAAACCATCCAGGGCCAGGGTGCTCCTCCTTCGGCGGGCCAGCCCGTGCTGAGCATCCTCGTCGGGAATGCCGCGGAAGGCAAAGCCTACTTTGCGACGAAGTGCAGCGGCTGCCATTCCGCCACCGGCGATCTCAGTAATTTCGCCACCCGCGTGCCCGACCAAAGAAGACTGCAAGACGCTTGGCTCTCCGGCGGCACACGTGAAGAGGAAGAACAGGAGCAGGCGCCAGGGGCTGCCCGAACGCCTC
This sequence comes from uncultured Acidobacteriaceae bacterium, assembly GCA_963849445.1. Classification (GTDB taxonomy): domain Bacteria; phylum Acidobacteriota; class Terriglobia; order Bryobacterales; family Bryobacteraceae; genus Bog-105. The sequence goes on from CAWKHS010000002.1 coordinate 11,575, forward strand.
GCACCGTAACAGCCACAGTCTCGCTTCCCTCCGGAGAAACCGTGGAAGGCAATCTGGTCCGTATCGACGAGTTCTTAGTCACACTAGCGTTCCCCGACGGCTCCGAAAGAAGCTTTACCAGAACCGGAGATACGCCGAAAGTCGTCATCCACGATCCTCTAAAGGTCCATCGCGACATGTTGCCCAATTACAGCGACAAAGATATTCACGACGTCACCGCATACCTGGTTACCCTGAAATGAAGCTCACCCAATTCGTTCTCGGCACATCGCTATTTCTGGCGCCTCTCATCGTTACTGCGCAACAACAAGCCGGGCCTGCGCAGCAACAAGGCGGCCTCAACCCGGCCGATATCCTGAAACCGCTCGCCAATTCCTGGCCGACCTACAATGGCGATTATTCGGGCAAGCGTTACAGCGCCCTCAAGGACGTGAACCGTTCCAACGTCCAGCACCTCACGCTCGCCTGGATGACCCAGGTCACGCCCGGTGACGGTGAAGGCAATGGACAAGGCCGCAGGCGGCGCTATCAGCACACCGCGCCAGTTATCGTCGGCGGCGAGGGCCCGGGCAACGTCGGTGTTCGCGGCGGCACCATCAAAGCCTCGGCGCTCGAGGTCGATGGCAAGCTCTACTTCACCATGCCCGACAACGCCTGGGCAGTCGACGCCCGCGACGGCCACGAGCTCTGGCATTACTTCTGGAAAACCAAAGGCGGTACTCACATCGGCAACCGCGGCGTCGGCATGTGGCACAACTATCTCTTCATGGAGACGCCCGACGACTATCTCGTCTCGCTCGATGCCACCACCGGCAAGGAGCGCTGGCACAAGCAAATCGCTGACGTAGACGACGGTTACTTCTCCACGCCTGCGCCCGTGGTCGTAGGCGACCATGTCCTGGTCGGCACCGGCGATGACATCGACGCTCCCGGCTTCCTCGATTCATTCGATCCCGAAACCGGCGAATTGCAATGGAAGCACTACACAGTTCCCATGCAAAAGGGCGATCCGGGTCTCGACACGTGGCAAAGTCTCGATGCCGCCCGACACGGCGGAGCCCAAACATGGGTTCCCGGCGCTTACGATCCGGAAACCAAACTCTACATTTTCGGCACCGGCAACCCCACGCCCGCCTTCACAAACGGTACGCGCGGCTCGGGCGACAACCTCTTCACTTGCTCGCTCATCGCCGTGAACGTGGATACCGGCAAGATGGCTTGGTATTACCAGACCTCGCCTCACGACATGCACGACTATGACTCGGCCCAAACTCCCGTGTTGATCGATGCCATGTACCACGGCAAGATGCGAAAGATGGTACTCACGGCGTCTCGCAACGGATATTACTTCACCATCGATCGTGTTACCGGCGAACATCTGGTCACCAGCAGATGGGGCAAGACCACCAACTGGGCGGACGGTCTGAACAAATTCGGCGGACCGAAAGTAGACGCCGAGAAAGATGCCACCGTAGGCGGCTCATTGGTTTCTCCCGGTTCCGATGGCACCATCAACTGGGAGCCGTCCGCCTTCTCGCCGGATACCGGACTCCTCTACGTCTCCGAGCACGACACCTTCTCCGAGTTCTACCTGACGGATCTCGATCCGCGCGGCTCCATGGGCCTCGGCGGTAAAGAAGAAGCCGAGATCGGTTCGATCGGAACTTATCTCACTGCCATCGATTACAAAACAGGCAAAATCGCCTGGAGACATCCCTACTACAGCGAGGGCGGCGGTGGCGGAGGCGTCTTGGCAACCGCCGGTGGCCTGATCTTCGCCGGCGACGGAGCCGGAAGCTTGGTCGCTCATGACGCCGCAACCGGCAAGCCGCTGTGGTACACCCGCATCGGCCACGTCACCAATCCTCCGCAGACCTACATGCTTGACGGTCACCAGTACATCATCGCCGCCTCCGGCGATATGCTCTGGGCCTTCGTCATGGACTGATCGTCGCGAAAACCTTACAATGAGGTCTGAGTGGATTACCGGCACATCATCACAATCGAGCCTGACAAGATGGGCGGCAAGCCTTGTATTCGTGGACTTCGCTTCACCGTCTACGATGTCCTCGACTACATGGCTTCCGGCATGACGGAAACGGAGATTCTGGCTGATTTCCCGGACCTGCGAGCAGAAGACCTTCGAGCAGCTCTTGCGTTTGCAGCCGACCGCGAACGCCGCCTCCTGTCGATTCCCGCGTGAAGTTGTTGCTTGACGAGAATCTCTCGCCTGCACTGGTTTCCATCTTGTCAAAACTCTACGAAGGCGTTTCGCACGTAGAGGAGAGTTGGGTCTCAAGTCCGCTCCCGACCTGATTCTATGGGCACACGCTGCGAGAGCGGGTTATACGATCGTCACCAAGGACGCCGACTTTCATCACCGGAGCTTTCTATACGGTCATCCGCCGAAGGTCATTTGGATCCGCCGCGGCAATTGCTCCACGGAGCACATCGCTACTCTACTCATAGAAGAACGCGAGAAAGTCCAGGCCTTTGATTTATCCGCCGATTCGTCGTTCTTAGTACTCACCTGAGTTTATGTTGCTTGAGGAACTTACAAAGCTCGAAACAGAAATGCACACGAACGAAACTCGCCGCGATAGGAAGCGCATGGAGACCCTGCTGCATCCGGAGTTCGTCGAGTTCGCGCGATCGGGCAAGCAATATACTTGCGAGGAGATCCTGAACGAATTCGCTGCGCACGACGCACTCCCGGCGATCCATTCCGAAGATTTTCGCGCGGCTGTTTTGGCCGAAGGGGTTGCCTTGCTAACGTACCGATCCGCCCATATAGATCGTGCCGGAAATCTCGACAGATATACTCTCAGGTCTTCTGTTTGGGTATCCACCGAAATCGGTTGGCAAATCAGGTTTCACCAAGGAACGCCGCTTGCGGATGCCACCTTGAATCCGCCGTAGCGCGCGAAATACTTTCACTAATGCCCGGCAGACGTTGTCTTGCTTTGCGCTGCCTCGGCGATCACACCGAGCTGTTGCAATAAGGCAAGCCGGTCAAAATAGGCTCGCTCCTCCACGATTTTGCCCCCTTGAATCCGGTACAGCGACACTCCTGCAACGTTCGCGCGTCTGCCGGTCGCCGGAATACCCTGAAACACGCCATTATGTGTCCCAGTGCATCTCCACTCTACAGCCACTTGATCCCCTTCCCCAACTTGCTGCTTGAGTTCAATTTTGAAATCGGGGAAGCCAGTGCGCACTTCAGCCATGTAGTTTGCAATCTCTTGCCTCCCGCGAATAGGCTGTGGATGGTCGGGATCGCTTCGCTCCACATCTTCGCTGAATAACTGCGGCAGGAGCTCAAGACTACCGGAGTTCCAAAATTCGGTTAAGAGATCGAACATTTCTTGCATACTCTGCGTCAAAACCTCCAGCGTAGATTCTACGCGTCCTTATGGCGTTCTGCAACGTCGCATTCGGGCGACTTCGGCACTTTGAATGTCCCCGAACAGAGCCGCGAGTGAAACGAGTTGCATGAACCGAGCCGCGACAGCATGGAGCGGTGTTCAAAATTCGGCAAACCTTCCGATGAAAACAACAAGTCCTGCGAGTGGGAATTGTCATCCCGCTCAGAGTTTTTCATCGCCCGACGTTTGCAGGGTGCGCTTCACCGTCTACAGAGCCGCACAAATACCCGGAAAGCAGCCGCTGCAGCAGCGGCTCGTGCGGATACGGATGAACCGTGTAGTGACGAAACCCTTCGCCGAACTCGACGCCTGCTCTCATGCCGCAAGCTCGCGTCCACTGTTCCATCTGCTTCAGATAATCGTCCATCCCGTGCTGCTGCTGAAGCCATAGCCGTTGGCTGCGGTGCTTGGCGAGCATCGCCGTCTTCGTCTCAAACGTGCTCGTCACATTCATCGTGAAATCCGGCACTGTCAGATTTCCGTTCCGGCCCCGCTGCCCGATTGGCTCCACAAAGTACAGATGAGGAATCGCTGCAAGTGCCGGACTTGGCGACGGTGTCTCGTAGTTCGGAACCGATGCGGCGAAACAGGCATCGCGAACAAGCTGGCTGGTTGCTTCGTGATCGGAGAGATAATCGCTTGGCGCGGCCGTGATCACAATCTCGGGACGCAGATCACGAAGCAGTCCTGTCACCATGCGCCGCGACCGGTCATCGCTGAAGATCGCTAAATCGCGAAAACCGCCCCACCGGTAGTTCGCGCCAATCAGCGCCGCGGATTCCGCCGCCTCGCCCTTCCGGATTGCGGCAATCTCCTCGGCCTCATGAACGGTGGACCCGCAATCGCCGGCGCTCAGCGTCACAATGGTAATGTCGTGCCCTAACCCGGAGAGCAGCGCCAGCGTGCCCCCGGCAAGAATCTCTGCGTCATCCGGATGCGCCTGAATACTTGCGATCCGCATCAACCGCTCCTCGTCCACCGTTGGCCGTCAAAGCGGTCGGTTTCCTTGCCCCACGTTCCGAACTTCGAAGCCATCTGCCCGCCATCGACGACCAGCGTGGTTCCCGTGATATACGATGCCAAATCCGACGCCAGGAACATCACAGCCTGCGCGACCTCTTCCGGTTCCCCGCCCCGCCCCAGCGCAATGTGCTTAAAGTAATCCGAAAGCACATCAGGATTGGAAAAGCTGGCTGCCGTCAATCGCGTGCGAATCAGGCCCGGACAGACGGCGTTAATCCGAATCCCATACGGCCCCAGTTCATTCGCCGCCGTGTGCAAAATCCCCAGCAGCCCCGCTTTGCTGGCATTGTAGGCAATCAGGTCCGCTTCGCCATCGAAGGAGTTGGTCGAAGCCGTTAACACAATCGATCCCTTGCGCGCCTGCTTCATCCGCTCGGCCGCGATCTGCACCGTATCGAAAGCACCGGTCAGATTCACCGCCAACGTCCGGCTCCAAAGTTCCTTCGTGGTATCCGCGAGTGAAGCGCCCGGCCCAATTCCCGCATTCACCACCACAACATCGGGAACCCCAACCCCATCGAACGCGCGCTCTAACGACGAGCGATCTGTAACATCCGCTATGCACGCCCGAGCCCCAATCCGCGCAGCCGCTTCAGCCGGATTCTGAGCCGCCACATCGAATATCCAAACGGAGCCCCCCGCTGCGGCGATACCTCGTGCAATCGCGAACCCAATCCCGTTCGCGCCTCCAGTCACCACCGCGTTCTTGCCTTCGAAGTTCATTCTCCAGATTGTAGGTCGCAAGCGAACTGTACAAAGCGGAGCGGGACCTCTCCCATCCCGTGAGTGCCACATATGCCCAGCGCCGTCGTCTGGCATTGCCCAAAATTGCCCAACGACCGATCTCGTCGACTAGCTAGTTCTCTGCGCGACAATGAGGCTTGCGTGATCGCGAATTTCGGTTCGAATGGGACGAGGCCAAGGCCGTTGCGAATGCACGCAAGCACCGCGTGTCATTTGACCTTGCACATACCGTATTCAATGATTCGATCCTGTTACAGTTTCGGATCTGGAGCACGGTGAGACTGAAGAGAGATGGTTCTCTATCGGACAAGAAGCTAACGGGTCCATGCTTTGGTAGCCTACTGTGGTCTAAACCTGAACCTGTCACAAAGGTGCGGATTATCTCGGCTCGCAAGGCAACCCGGACGGAAATCGGTCAATATGAAGAGAGCTTATGAGCGATCTACCACTGCATGATGAGGACCTGCCCCTTGAGATCGACTTTTCCAATGGAATGCGGGGTGTTCATCACGTCCGTCCGCGGACCAAAGTTTTCTTGCCCGCCCCCATTGAGCGCGGAGTATGGGAATAGTTTTCCGGAAAGGCCGAACAAAAGGGCGTAGAGCTTGCGGAACTCTTGACCGAGGTTCTCAGACGCGACATCGAGATCAACGAGGCATTGAAGTAACGTTTTGTCCACGCTTCGATTCCGTGGAAGACCAGCAGTTACCAGCCGGTCCTCGCGCCACTGGCGCCGATCGCTAAACTAGCGTTTTGCCCTCGAACCTCGCATCCGATCCAACCGCGGAGTTCATCCATCGTTGGAAGAGTTCCGGCGCCGCCGAACGCGCCAATTATCAGCTCTTCCTGTCCGAACTCTGCGATCTGTTCGGCGTTCCCCGCCCCAATCCCACAGTCCCCGACGACTCCCAAAACTCCTACGTCTTTGAACGCGCCGTCCACTTCCACAATGGAGACGGCACCACCAGCTTCGGCCGCATCGATCTCTATAAGCGCGACTGCTTCGTCCTCGAAGCCAAGCAGGGCAGCGATCAGACCGCAGCCTCACACTCTCGCCCGTCCTCGTCGCGGTACCGCCGTCCGCCAAAGCCCCGGCTGGGACGAAGCCATGCTCGCCGCCCGCAATCAAGCCGAACGTTACGCCAAAGCGGTGCCCGACGGCTGGCCGCCGTTCCTCGTCATCGTCGACGTCGGCTTCAGCATCGAACTCTTTGCCGACTTCTCCCTCACCGGCAAGAACTACGCTCAATTCCCCGATCGCAACACCTATCGCATTCTTCTCGATGAGCTGACCTCGTCTACCGTCCGCGATCGCCTCCGCGCCGTCTGGCTCGATCCCCTTTCCCTCGATCCCACTCGCATCAGCGCCCGCGTGACGCGCGATGTCGCAGCGAAACTTGCCGAACTCGCCAAGGATCTCGAACAAACCCACCCACCTGCCGCCGTGGCCGGGTTCCTCATGCGCTGCATCTTCACCTCTTTCGCTGAAGACGTTCATCTTGCTTCCGGCAAACAGTTGGACGAAGCTCCTCGAAAGCCTGCGCGGCAATCTCCCCAACTTCTGTCCCATGGTCGAATCGCTCTGGCAGACCATGAACAGCGGCGGCTTCTCGCCCATTCTCCGCGAACACGTGCTCCGCTTCAACGGCGGCCTGTTCGAAAGCACGGAAGCGCTCTCCAGTCACCTCCGTCTCAACTCGAACTTCTCATCCGCGCCTCCAAAGCCGACTGGAAAGATGTCGAACCCTCCATCTTCGGAACCCTGCTCGAACGCGCTCTGGACAAAAACGAGCGCCATCGCCTCGGCGCCCACTACACGCCCCGCGAGTACGTGGAGCGCCTCGTCGTCCCCACAGTCATCCAGCCTCTGCGCGACGACTGGAAAACCGTACAGGCCACCGCTGTCAAACTCGCCCGCGATGGCGACGGCAAGGCCGCCCTCGAAACCGTCCGTGGTTTCCGCCGTTCGCTCTGCAGCCTTCGAGTACTCGACCCCGCTTGCGGCAGCGGCAATTTCCTCTACGTCACCCTCGAACACCTCAAACGTCTGGAAGGCGAGGTCATCGAAACCCTCGAAGCGCTTGGCGAAACACAACTCGTCCTGCATGAAACCGGTCTCACTGTCGATCCCCACCAGTTACTCGGCCTCGAACTGAATCCCCGCGCCGCCATCATCACCGATCTCGTCCTCTGGATCGGCTATCTGCAGTGGTACTTCCGCACCTGGGGTGCATCCGCCATGCCGCCCGAACCGGTCATCAAGCGCTTCCACAACATCGAAGCCCGCGACGCATTGCTCGTCTACGATCGCGAACAGCCGGCGCGCGACGAGCACGGCAACATCCGCACCCAATGGGATCAGCGGACGATGCGCAAACATCCCGTCACCGGAGAAGAGGTTCCGGACGAAACCGCCCGCCGAACGGTCTACGAATACATAAATCCTCGCCGCGCGCCTTGGCCCGAAGCCGACTTCATCGTCGGCAACCCGCCTTTCATCGGAAACTGGATGATGCGCAGGGAACTAGGCGACGGCTACACGGAAACCCTGCGCGAAACGTATCACGGAAGTGCCCGAAAGCGCCGAGTATGTCATGTACTGGTGGCACCGCGCCGCCGAAGCCGTACGCTCCGGGCAGAACCCGCCATTTCGGCTTCATCGCAACCAACAGTCTGCGCCAAACCTTCAGCCGTCGCGTAGTCGCCCACCACCTTCAGGCCGATCCCCCACTCTCGCTCGTCTACGCCATCCCAGACCACCCCTGGGTCGATTCCAGCGATGGAGCAGATGTTCGAATCTCCATGACAGTGGGTGAAGCGGGGCCGCCGCGAAGGAGTGCTGCATGCGCGTCATCGCGGGAAATACCCGGGCATGGACCATGCCGAAGTCGATCTGATCGAACGTCGCGGCTTCATCAACGCCGATCTCACCGTCGGTCCGAACGTGCGGCAGCTCAACCGCTCAAAGCTAACGACCGCCTGAGCTGCCCGGGCGTTAAGCTGCACGGCTCCGGCTTCATCGTCACCCCAGCCGAAGCGAAGCAACTTGGGCTCGGCCGCATTCCCGGACTCGATCGCCACATCCGCCAGTACCGCAACGGGAGAGACATCACTTCGCGGCCACGAGGTGTACTGGTCATCGACCTCTTCGGACTTGACTGCCGAACAGGTGCGCAGGCGATTCCCGGAGGTCTATCAGTGGGTGCACGATCGCGTGAAGCCGGAGCGCGACCAGAACAACCGCGCCGAGCTACCGCGACAACTGGTGGATTCACGGCGAACCACGCCGCGATTTCCGTCCCGCACTAGTCGGTCTTCGCCGCTACATCAGCACCGTCGAAACATCAAAACATCGCTTTTTCGTTTTTCTTGATGCCGCCATTCTCCCCGACAACATGCTCGTGAACATCGCGCTCGATGACGCCTATTTCCTCGGCGTCCTATCCAGTCGCGTCCACGTTGCCTGGGCACTCGCCGCAGGCGGGACGCTGCGAAGATCGATCCGCGCTATAACAAGACCCGCTGCTTCGAACCGTTCCCCTTCCCAGACGCATCCGAAGCACAACGCCAGCGCATCCGCGAATTAGGCGAAGCTCTCGACGCCCACCGCAAACGCCAGCAGCAACTCCATCCGCGAACTGACGCTCACCGGAATGTACAACGTCCTCGAAAAGCTGCGCGCCGGGCAGGAACTCGACGAAGAGGATCGCACAATCCACGAACAAGGCCTCGTCTCCGTGCTGCGTCGACATTCACGACGAACTCGACGCCGCCGTGCTCGATGCCTACGGCTGGCCCCCACCTAAGCACCGAAGAAATCCTGTATCGCCTCGTCGCCTTGAACGAACAACGGCAAGCCGAAGAGCGCCGCGGCATCATCCGTTGGCTCCGCCCGGAGTTCCAGCAAACCTCTCAAATGGGGCAAGCCGGACTCGGAATCGAAATGGAAGAATCCGCCACCCCGGTCAGCGCGCGCCGCCCTTGGCCCGCATCCCTTCCCGAGCGCGTACGCGCTATTCGCACCGTCCTCGCCGAAAAGCAGCAGCCGCTCGACGCTCCAGCCCTCGCCCGCGTCTTCACCCGAGCCCGCCGCCAGGACGTGCGAAGAAATAGCTGAAACTCCTCGTTTCCCTCAACCAGGCACGCCGGGTCGAAAACCGCTACACACTATAAAACGGGTTAGCCAAAAAGCTCATTCACAAACAATTGTCTCCGTAGAATCAACAACATACGGGGAAAACGCTTGCAGCGCGTATGCTATAGTCTCTAACCAGGAAGCCGTCCACGCTTCCACACTCTCGAAAAAACGCCGGCAGGGCCGCTAAGCCCGATCCGGCGTTTTTCATTTAAGGACCACAATCCCATGGCAACCGAAGCCCAAATCAGCGCCAACCAAAGCAACGCGCAAAAGAGTACCGGACCCACAAGCGAGACGGGGAAAGCCAATTCTTCGCAAAACAATTTCCGCCACGGCTTCACCGGCGCATTCAAAGTTCTCGATTGGGAACGCCAGGAAGACTTCACCGATCTGCTCGCCCGCTTCTGCGTCGAGCATCAACCGTCGAACGAATGCGAAATCGTGCTCGTCGAAAGAATCGCCCAGCACTTCTGGCTTGCCGGCCGCGCCTTGCGCCTCCAGGAACAGTGCTTCCGCCCCGATCTGGCCATGAAAGAAGCGGATGCGAAGCTGGCGCTCTATCTCCGCTACCAAACCACCCATGAGCGCGCCTTCCGCCAACTCTCGGACGAGCTCCGAAAGCTAAGAAACGAAAAGCGCAAAGCCGAAATTGGCTTCGAATCGCAGCAGCTTAAAAATGCCGAACAAGCACGCAAGCAACAGATCGAAAATCGCAAGCAGGACCTGCATAAATGCGATATTTGGCTCGCCGAAGCGAAGGCCGAACACCAGGAATTGCTCAACGCCAGGCTCGAAACGCCCGAAACGCGCATGCCCAACCGGGTCCAGCGCATTTTGGCGCGCCAACAAGCCGCCTAAGGCGCTCTGATTTCTAACCGAAGGCCAAACTCAAACCTGAAGTGTGCTCGAACAAGAAGGTAACGTGAGTAAGAGCCCCTCATGCAGAATCCCCTAGATCTGTCCGGCAAAATCGCCCTCATCACCGGAGCCTCATCGGGCATCGGAGCCGCCACGGCCCGCCTATTCGCGGACCTCGGCGCTCGTGTCGCCGTCGGCGTATGGCCGCAATACCAAAGGCGCCGAACAAGTCACCGAAGCCATCCGCAAATCCGGCGGAAATGCGATCACAATCCAAGCCGATATGCGCCAGACTGCCGAAATTCAAAAGCTGGTCAAAGAAACCGTCGCGCAACTCGGCCCCATCGACATTCTGGTCAACAACGCCGGTTCCCTCATCGAGCGGCAGAGCTTTCTCGACATGACGGAAGAGCGCTGGGACGAGGTCATCAACCTCAATCTCAAAAGCGCCATGCTCTGTTCGCAACTCGTCGCGCCTTCCATGATCGAGCGCAAACGCGGTTCGATTATCAACATCGTCTCCATCGCCGGCCGAAACGGCGGCGGTCTCGGAGCCGGCGCTTATGCCACCGCCAAAGGCGGACTCATCACGTTAACCAAAGCCTTCGCCAAAGAACTCGCTCCGCACGGCGTGCGCGTCAACGGCGTTTCGCCCGGTGTCATCGACACGCCCTTCCACGAGGTCTTCTCCACGCCGGAAATGATGAGCAACTTCGTCAAAGCCATCCCGCTGGGCCGAGTCGGAACCTCCGAAGAAGTCGCCAACACGCATCGCCTTCCTCGCCTCCGACGCCGCCAGCTACATCACGGGCGAAACACTGGAAGTTAACGGCGGCCAACTCATGCTCTAGCCCGCGCCGCATACAACCCTTCTCCCGCGCTCCAACCCCGCTGGCGGAGGCGCGCGCGTCAGCAAGCGCTCCCCTACGGCGTCCGCGTAGCCTTAAACGTCCCGCTATAACTCTGAAATTCCCAATCGCCCGCAAGCGTATCGTTCGCAAGCTTCGCCGTAATCTTCATCGTCCCCGGACCCGCTTCCTCGGAGTTCAACAGGAACTCCAGCTTCAGCTTGCCGTCGTCAAACGTGCCCTTGACATCGTCTTTCGCGAACTTCCCCGTCACCTTCGTCCCGTCCTGCTCGAAATTCGCATCGATCTCGCGATCGCCGCCCTCCGTATTCAGCACGAAGTGCCACTTCCCTGCGACCGTCGTCGCCGCCTTTGCATCCTGCCCCGCTCTACTCAGCGGCGCCGTCAACCCCGCGCAAGCCACAGTCACAACAATCGCCATCAGCCATTTCATTGAAAATTCTCCCTTTACGCTCAACACATCGTAACCCGAGCACACAATCATGCGAAAACGGCAACAACTAGCCGCCTCGTAGCTGTTCGTGTAGTCTTCCAATATGCGCCGATACGCAATTTTCTTTCTCGTTACTGCAAGCCTGCTCTCCGCTCGCGAACCTTCCGAACACTGGAAAAAACTATTCGATGGCAAAACTCTCAGCGGCTGGAAACATGTCGGAGCCGGCGGAATGACCGTCACCTCAAACGGCCTGATCGAAACCCACGGCGGCATGGGCCTCCTCTATTGGACCGGCAGCAAGCTGGGCGATTGCGTCCTCCGCGTCGTCTACAAAATGCGCGACGAGAACGACAATTCAGGTGTCTTCATCCGCATTCCTGTCGCCCCTACCGAACCCTGGATGCCCGTCAATTACGGCTATGAGGTCCAAATCGATAACACCGGCCAGGGTGAAGACGAATACCACGTCACCGGTACGCTTTATTCACTTACAAAGCCGCTGGCCCGCCCCGGCAAACCCGGCCCCGAATGGAACACCATGGACATCACACTCGATGGACCGCGCACCATCGTCACCGTCAACGGAGTCAAGGTCACCGATTACACGGAAGGCGAACCCACCCCGCCGAAAAAGCTCTCGTATGAACCAGAGCGCGGACTGCGTCCGAATTACGGCTACATCGGCCTTCAGAATCACGGCGATCACGACGTCGTGTTCTTCAAAGAGGTCGAGGTTCGACCTCTTAAATAAAAGAGGTGGAAGTAAGACCCTGAAATAGTCGTTACGCAATGCCCAGTTGCTTCTGCATCTGCTCGAGCGTAACGCCCTTCGTTTCGGGAAACTTAAACAGCACCACGAAGAACTGCAGCGCCATCATGGCGGCAAAGAACACGAACGGAGCCCCGCGGGACTTTGCGGCCATGATCGGAAACGTAAAGGAGATGAGCGCGTTCATGAACCAGTGCGTAAAGCTGCCCAGGCTCTGTCCCTGCGCTCTCACCCTGTTCGGAAACACTTCGCTGATGTACACCCAGATCACTGCGCCTTGCGAGAACGAGAAGAAGGCAATGAAACCGACTAGAAACCACACCAACAGCCCTTCATGGCTCCCGCTTAAAAACACTGCGGCCACCCCTGCCAGCGATACCGAGCAGCCCACCGATCCAATCAGCATCAACGTTCTGCGCCCGAATTTGTCGATCACCGACATGGCAATCGCGCAAAACACCAGGTTCGTGAAACCGATCAGCACCGATTGCAAATCGCCCGACACCTTGCTAAAACCTGCCTTCGAAAAGATGTCGTTCAGGTAGTAGAGGATCGCGTTGATGCCGGATAGCTGGTTGAACATCGCAATCGATACGGCCAGAAACAAGGGCGTACGGTACTTCGGGTTGAACACCGATTCCTTCGCATGTCCATGCTCGGCATCCACCGACGTGACCATATCCTCGATCTCGCCTTCGATGTCTTCTTCTCCAATGATCTGCAGCACGTTTCGCGCTTCCGCCACGTGCCCTTTCTGCACCAGCCAGCGCGGGCTGCGCGGAATCGTATACAGCATCAGGAAGAACAACAACGCCGGAATCCCCGACACGCCCAGCATCCATCGCCAGTCGTCCGCTCCAAAGCCCGCCTGTCCAATCAGGTAATTCGAGAAATAGGCCAGCAGAATGCCCCCGACGACGTTGAGTTGGAAGAAGCCGACCAGCCGCCCTCGCCATTTCGCCGGAGCCACCTCGGCGATATACATCGGACCTAGCACCGACGATCCGCCAATCCCCAAGCCTCCGACAAAGCGAAACGTCACCAGCGATCCCCAATTCCAGGCCAGAGCGCACCCGATCGCCGAGATCAGATACAGGATCGCCATCACGCGCAAGCTGTCCCTGCGGCCGTACTTGTCGCCCGGGTACTCCAGCCACCAGCGCCCCAATGACCGTGCCGATCAGCGCCACCGCCACCGTTACGCCCAGGCTAGTAGGCGTCAGGTCGAATGTCCTTGTCAGCCCCGCCGTCGTACCCGCAATCACCGCCGTATCGAACCCGAACAGCAGGCCACCCAGTGCCGCAACAACAGTACTCTTAATCAGCGCGCCGGTTAACGTCATGCCGTCACCGCTGGCGCGCTCGACAGTGCATCCTGAGCAAGCACCAGCGCCCCAAGAATTCCCGACCGGCTCCCCAAACCCGGAGGCTGTATGTAGTCGTCCACGTCTTCCATCACTTCCCTCCGTCGAATGTAGCTATTCATCAGATCTCGGAATTGCTTGCGGATCATGGGGAACAAATGCGGCTGCTGCATCACTCCGCCGCCCAGCAAAATGCGCCTCGGACACAGCGTTACCGTCAGGTTCATCAGTGCCAGCGCGAGGTACCGTGCTTCCAGCGCCCACCCTGGATGCTCGGGCGGCAATGTCGCCGCGGGAACACCCCAGCGCGCTTGCATCGCAGGACCGCACGTCAATCCTTCCAGACAATCGCCATGAAAAGGACAAATCCCGGCGAAAGGATCGCTCGTCCAGTCATGCGGAATCCGCAGATGTCCAATCTCCGGATGCAGGAAGCCGTGAACAAGCTGCCCATGCGCCATCACGCCACCCCCGACGCCCGTGCCGATCGTCAGATATATGGCATCGCGCAAACCTCGCGCCGCGCCCCATCGATGTTCGCCCAGCAGTGCGACGTTTGTGTCTGTGTCAAACGCGGCCGAAATGCCTAAGCCTTGTTGGATCGCGCCCAGCAGGTCGAAATTCGCCCAGCCCGGCTTGGGAGTTGACGTGATGTGCCCGAACGTCGCTGAGCTAATGTCGAGATCGACCGGACCGAAAGATCCGATCCCGATTCCTTCCAACGGCCCGGCACTCTTGAAAAAATTGACTGCGCTCGCGACCGTTATCTCGGGCGTGGAAGTAGGAAAGCTCGCTGTTTTGAGGTCGTCAGGTCCGGTGCCGATGCCGCAAACAAACTTGGTGCCGCCCGCTTCAATGCCGCCGAACATGCTCTTGAGTATATGTCGGCAGGCACGCAGCTCACGTACGCCTCCATTTGCCACGCGTGCAAACAGAGCCGCGACAGCATGGAGCGGTCGCGAGCGCGCTCTACGCTTTCAACTCGCTCATCTTCTTCCCAACCGCCCCGGGCCCGAAATTGATCTGCGCGTCCTTAATCGAAAGCCCGACTACCTCAATACGCTTCAGATCGCGCGTGCCAATCCCCACTTCTTCCGCCAGTTGCAGCGAGTTGTCGCCCCGGATGAAGGGCGAACCACCGCGCACCGCATGCGTATCGTAGCCCATCACCGCCATCCCGACAGCATCCACACAGACTGCGTTGGTACCGGCGATAATCACTCCCGGCGTCATCTTCTCGAGACCCGGAAGCCACGGGCCTTCGCCGCCTCGCACCGTCTCCACGCCATCGACGATCGCGATATCCACCGGCCGGATGCCGTTCTGGTCCACCAGGATGCGCGGAACGCGATAGCCCGGATCGCGCGGCGAATCGGGATGCAACTCGGCATCGACCACAGAAGGCGCCGGCATTTTTCCCTCATGCAAAACAGGTCCGCGCTCCTTCGTCGGCCGCTCGTTCCCGTGCGGCCCGCAGTCGCCGCCATACAGCGAGCACGGCGTGTTGCCGAAGTTGTTCTTCATCGTCATCGTCACGCCGGCAATCCAATGGTTCTTCAGCTTCGAGAGCGAGGCATAGACATCGCACTGGAAGAACGCCGGGTTCAGATGGTAAGCCGGATACACATAGCCGCCCCACGGCACCTTCATGCGCACATACTGCTTGTAATTGCCGAGGTTCTGTACGTTCTCCCAAACCACCGGCACGCCCATGTTGTTGATCGCGTTGACGTCCAAACCATAGCGCGCCCACAGCGCCGGATCCTGATCGGCTGGGAAGAAGCTCTCGATGATCCGCACCCGCTTCGCGCCCGCTTTGGCAAACAAATGCACGGTTGCGGCAACCGTCTCCGCGTCCGTCCTGTAAGGAAGCTCAGGCGTCAGCGGCCAGTTCTTCGGATTACCCGTCAGGTTCAGCTTCAGCCCAACCGTCTTCCCGCGTACCAGCTTGTCGAGGCCGCCGATCTGGTCGAACGCGCTCGAGAGTTGTTGCCCGTACTGAGCCGTAATCGCGGCAGCGTACAATTGCCACCGAACTCGCCGGTGCTGCGGCCTTCATCAGCTTCGGAACGCCAAGCGCCGCCAGTGTCGCCGCGCCTGTACTGGTCAACATCTCTCGTCTGTTCATGTCTGTCCCGTCCTCTTCTCCATGCTACTCGGATATCATCGATGGCGCGTGTCCAATTACTTAACCAGACGATCTATTTGTAAGCTGCTCGCCGCCGCTCCCCTCGCAACCGCCTTCGCTGACCAGCGCAATATGTTCCTCTCTCTGAACAGCGTCCTGTTGCAAGGGCGCGTTCACTGGCCCGACTTCGCTCGTCTAGCCGCGCAAGTAGGGTTTCCCGGGACCGACATCATGCTTCAACCCGCGATGCAAGCCGGTGTCAGCGCTACCAACGACCTGCTGTCCGGCCTCAAAATCAAGCCCGCAGTCATCGACTTTCCGGTCGAGTTTCGTAAAGACGACGAAACCTTCAAAGCCTCGCTCGCCAAACTCGACGAAGCCGCGCAATTCGCCGCCGCCATAAACTGCCCGCGCATGATCACCTACATCATGCCTTCGAGTAACACTCCCAAAGAAGAACTCCGCCAGACCTATAAGCAGCGCTTTACTGAGAGCGCGCGCATTCTGGCGCGCTCCAACGTCCGCCTCGGTTTAGAGTTCCTCGGTCCTCTGGAACTTCGCAAAGCTTACAAGTACGAATTCATCTGGCGCATGAACGACATGCTCGCCTTCGCCAAAGAATGCGGCCCGAACGTCGGCCTGTTGCTCGATTCCTGGCATTGGCATCACGCGGGCGCTACCACCGAAGATATCGTTGCGGCCGGACGCGACCGCATCGTTCACGTGCACTTCAACGATTCACCGAACCTGCCGCCCGAGCAGATCCACGACAATCAGCGCCTGCTGCCCGGCGAAGGGGTAATCAATCTCGTAGGATTCCTGCGAGCCCTGCAAAAGATCCGCTACAACGATGCGCTGAGCGTGGAAGTCTTCGGACGAACGAAAGACATGACACCCGAGCAAGCTGCCAAAGCCGGTCTCGACAGCTCACTCGCTGTCTTCCGCAAGGCCGGAGTTCCCCAAGGTTGATTCGTCTTCACAAAGTACGCAGTTCAACTTCGCGCCGAGAAACTGCGCACGCCCTTCCGCTGTTGTCACCCAGAGCCTGTTCTGCCAGGGCGGATCGTGCCGCACGTGTCGCGTGTGGCCGCATTCAAGATCCGCTACCCAGTGCTTTTCATCGTCCTGATGAAATCCAATAATTGCTTGTTCCATATCACGCAAACAGGGAAAGCTGCGCCGCTCTTCTTCTTTCTGTCGTCGAATACCGAACGCCCGTCCAGGCTAGGCGAAATGGCATGCTCATGCTCAACCAAACGCTCAAAGTCCGCGACCGGTTGGCTTCGCTCTTCAACGGCCCGCACCAGGCGGTCCAGCCGTTTGAATCCTTCTATTTTCTCTGTTTGCCCCAACTTGGCGGCATCCAGAGAGCGCCGCAGCACGGCCAGTGATTCATCATAGGTCTTCAACGGAACGGGAAACGGATGACGATCTTTCCCGCCTAACGCAAAAGAAAAGCGCGCCGGATCGGAAAACCGGCTAGGCGCTCCATGTACCACTTCAGCAACCAAGGCCAACGTCTGCAAAGTGCGCGGACCCAGATTCTCGACCAGCAGCAGCGAAGCGAAATCGCGCAACTGCCGCTCATAACTGACCGCCAGCACAGCGCCCAACCGCTTCAGATCCACGTTCTCCGCCCGCACATCGTGATGCAGCGGCATGCTCAAAGTCTTCTCCGGGCGCTCGCGGGCAATCGTCAGTATTGCTTCTTGCGCGGCTTTCGCCCGCCGGTCAACCAAATTGAGAATCACGCCCTCGTTCTGGCCCACGATTCCCGTGTGCGGTTCGCTCGTGAAGTCGCGCACCGATGCCGAATGCCAGTGATAGCGCCGCGCCAAACCCGTTGCGTCGTTCAGGCCTTGCTGAACAACGGCCCAATCGCCCGCTGCGGTCACGACAAACGAGTGCAGATAGATCTGGAAGCCATCGGCAATGGCGTTGTTGTCGATCTTCGCTGTCAAACGGCTGGTCCGAACCAGCGCGGCTCCGTCCAAGCTGCGGCGATCCGCCACGGCCAGCAACTCACTCGGTGTCTTACGCGATTGCTTCCCCCGCCCGCCGCAAACGTAAATGCCTAACTCATGCGCGCGAGGATTTAACCCGCGCTTCAGCGCGGCCAACACCGACGTCGTGATCCCGGAGGAATGCCAGTCCATCCCCATCACGCTGCCGAGCGCCTGAAACCAGAATGGATCGCTCAATCGCGAAAGAAACTCCGCCGCGCCGTAGTGAAGAACGATACTCTCAACGATCGCCGTTCCCAACTTTTCCATCCGTTCGGCCAGCCACGGCGGCACACGGCCGCCATGCAGCGGAAGATCGGCAAAGCCCGAACGTTTCATCGCTATCTAGATGGTAGCTATCCTGTGACTGCATGAATCCGCTCACCGAGTACGAGACCCAGCGCAACCGTTGGCGCGGGGAACGCCAGTCTCTTGAGCGGCTGTTCGTTCGCATCGGCAACTGGCGTCTTGTCCTCGGTGTACTTGAAGCATTGCTCGCCTGGCTAGCCTTCGGGAGGAGCGTGATCAGTGGCTGGATTCTTTTGGGTCCGTTGCTCGCCTTTGTTGCCCTGGTGGTCTGGCATCAGCGAGTGATACGCCGCCGCGCTGCCGCCGACCGCGCCATCAAGTTCTACGAAAGCAGACTCGCGCGTGTGAATGGCAGTTGGATGGGGACCGGCCCAACAGGCGAACAGTTTCGCTCTCCCGAACACGTCTATGCCGATGACCTGGACCTCTTCGGAAAGGGATCGCTCTTCGAGCTTGCGTCAACGTGCCGCATCGCCGCAGGTGAACAGACTCTCGCTAATTGGCTCCTCGCACCGGCTTCAAACGAACAGGTTGCATCGCGCCAACATGCGGTCCAGGAACTGAGCGGGCGTCTCGATCTGCGCGAAGAGATTGCCTTGCTCGGCGAAGACGTTCGCGCCGACCTTCACGTCCAGCCGCTGGCAAGGTGGGGCTCCATGCCGCCGGTCGTATTTCCCGCCGGTGCGCGCCTTCTCGCGCCGGTCCTGGCGATTGCAGGCGTCGTGGCCCTTGTCGCAGCCTTCGCTGGTAAATGGCCGTTGTGGCCCTTTGTCGCGATTCTCGCCTGCGATCTGCTCTTTGGATGGGCTTGCCGCAACCAGGTGAGGCAGGTAACCAGCACGATCGAAGATCCCGCCCAAGCGCTTCGGCTTCTCTCGTTGCTGCTGGCCCATCTTGAGCGCCAGCAGTTTGCCTCTCCCTATCTCCAGCAAGTGCACGGCACCCTCGTGATCGCCGGGCTGCCGGCTTCTCAGCGAATTGCGCGCCTGGAGCGCTGGCTGGATTGGCTCGATTCGAGCGATCACCTACTGGTCCGAATCATCGCCCCCATTCTTCTATGGCGCGAGCAACTATCGATGGCAGTCGAAACTTGGAGACGCGACGCGGGACCGCACATTGGAGGCTGGGTACAAGCGGTCGCTGAATTCGAAGCCTTGTCTTCCCTCGCCGCTCTACACTTTGAACACCCCAACTGGTCTTTCCCCGAATTTGTTATCGATGAAGTTCCGCACTTCGAAGCACAGGGCTTGCAGCATCCGCTGCTTGCGCCGCTCGTTTGTGTCCCGAATGACCTCGTGCTCAACAGCGAACGTCGGCTCCTCATTGTCAGCGGCTCCAATATGTCGGGAAAGAGTACGCTGTTACGTGCAGTAGGGCTGAACTCTGTTCTTGCCTGGGCAGGCGCGCCCGTTGCCGCAAAACACTTGCGGATCTCCAAGCTTCAGCCGGGCGCTTCCATTCGTGTCACCGATTCGCTCCAAGACAACAAGTCCCGCTTCCTCGCCGAGATAATGCGCTTGCGGCAAATTGTCGATCTATCCAGCAGAGATCGACCGGTGTTATTTCTGCTCGACGAGCTCTTGAGCGGTACCAATTCTCACGATCGCCGTATCGGTGCTGCAGGTATCGTTCGCAAATTGGTGGAATCAGGCGCCATCGGGCTCATCACCACGCACGATTTAGCCCTCGCGCAAATTGAGCAGGATATCGGTCCTGCAGCCGCCAACGTGCATTTTGAAGATCGGATCGAGGACGGTCGAATCGAATTCGATTACCTACTACGCCCTGGGATCGTTACCCGCAGTAACGCCTTGGAGCTAATGCGTTCAGTAGGTCTGAAAGTTTAACTTGTCTTTATGGTCAAAATTACCAAATTGTGGAATTTCTATATGGAAAACCACAAAAACCTGTGGCACAATGTGGCTAAAGCTAATAGGTGCATAAAGGAGCGCAGGTGCAGTACCCGTTGAGCCGCGAAGAACATACGGCCATGGCGCGATGCCTGTCCGGTATCAGGAAACAGTTGCAGGATGTATCTGATCTGTTTTCCTCGCGCTATGGACAAGACAGCGGCATTGCCGAGACCGCGGTGAAGACGTTAGTTTCGTCTACTCTGCTCGAGCATGAGCTCATGCTGCTCGAACATGGGTCCGAGTCTCACGCGTATTCGGAGCTGGAGGCGATTGGAGCCGCGCATTAAGAGACGCGCAGCAACGCACTTTACCGTTGCTTTGTGCTTCCTCTCCGCTTACCCCGCGTTTGCTAAGCAGGCGGTCTACTTCAGCAGCGGCTTCTCGCTGGAAGTCGACTCCTACACCCAACACGACCAGACGCTGGTTTTACATATTGGTGAGGGCACGCTCGAGTTCCCGGCCAATCAGGTGGCTCGTATCGATCTGCTCCCTGATTCGCCCACGGCGCCAAAGACCTCTCTCGCTTTTCGTCCGCAGGAACCCGAGTCCATTCTCGGCGAGGCGGCCTATATGCAAGGACTCGATGAGGATTTCGTCGGCAGCGTAGCCAAAGTAGAATCCGGCTTGCGCCAGACTGCTGTTTCCAAAAAAGGTGCGATCGGCTTGATGCAACTGATGCCCTCTACCGCCGCCCAGCTGCGCGTAGATCCCACCCAAGCGCCCGAAAACGCACAAGGCGGCGCCATGTATTTACGCGACCTGCTGATTCGCTATCACGGGAACTCGGCGCTGGCGCTGGCCGCCTATAACGCCGGTCCAGGCGCAGTCGCCAAATTCGGCGGAGTGCCCCCATACCAAGAAACCCGCCGCTATGTGGCGCTGGTGCTTCGTGAATACAGCCGACGCGTGCAGGCCAGAAAAACAACTCTGGCACGCCAGACTGCGCCTAGTAAGCCCACCTCCACAAACTAGCGCCCGCCGTGTAGCCGGCCCCAACCGCTGCGAATAACACCAAATCGCCTTTTTTCAGTCGCCCTGCCGCCAGTGCATCGCACGTCGCTAGAGGAATCGTAGCGGCTGTAGTGTTGCCGTAGCGATCCAGATTCAGAACCACACGCTCCGACGGCAGACCCAGCCGTTCCGCCGTTGCCGCGATGATGCGCTTGTTCGCCTGGTGAGGAATCAGCAGCTTTACGTCCGCAGGCGAGAGCCCATGCCGCTTGAGCAAGTTGTCGCACAATTCATACATCTTGCGGACCGCGAATTTAAAGACCTGCTGCCCCTCCTGCTTTACGTAATGGAGCCTCTGCGAGACTGTTTCCGCGCTGGCCGGCTGCCTGCTTCCTCCGGCAGGCATTTTCAGAAACTGTCCGCCTGAACCGTCGATCTCGTTCAGGTGCCCGATGAAGCCAAGCTCCGCGCTTTCGGAAGGCTCGAGCAGGAAGGCGCCAGCGCCGTCGCCAAACAGAATGCAGGTGGCGCGATCCGTATAGTCGAGAATGCGCGACATGGTGTCCGCGCCAATGACAAGTACTTTGCTATGGGTTCCGGCGGCAATCAGATGAGCGCCTACCGTAAGCCCATACAGAAATCCGGAGCAAGCCGCCAAGAGGTCGAAGCCCCAAGCGCCGGCGGCTCCCAACTGATCCTGAACCAGGCAAGCTGTTGCCGGGAACATCATGTCTGGAGTGACGGTGCAAACGATGATCGCATCCAGCTCAGTGGCCGAAATGCCCCTCCGGGCGAGCGCCTCGCGAGCGGCTGCGACGGCCATATCCGATGTCGCCATTTCCGGTCCCGCAATGCGCCGCTCGCGAATTCCCGTTCGGTCCACGATCCAGGTATCGTTCGTCTCCACTATTTGCGACAGATCGTTGTTGGTCAATGCGCGGGGCGGTACAAAGCAACCTAGCGAATTAATTTTCGCAGCTGGCAACGGTGCCTCCCCAGGAGAACTTTCGGATTCTAAGCGCCATTTTGTTGGGGTCGATCTACTCCGAACACCATGTTACAGTTGGGGGAAATGCAAGTCGAGACTGCCCTGTTTTTCGAGACAGTGGAGCAGATCTACGCACGCGTTTTCCGAACGCTCAAACCGCGCACGCCTTTGCCGCATATCACGGTTCGATTCCGCAAATATGCCAACGCAAATAGCCGCATCACGCTTGCTGCCGGCCGGTTGCAGATCGATATAAGCGATCTGCTTGAAAGCGCCCCGGCTCCCATTCAGGAAGCCCTAGCAGTCATTCTGATTTCGAAGCTCTACCGCAGATCGCCAGAAACCGGTGTAATAGCGCGCTATCGCCGCTATCTCAACCGTGCCGATGTCCTTCGGACGATGCATTTAGCGAAGCAGCAACGCGGGCGGAAACTGTATCGCGAACCGAAAGGCAGGGTTTACGATCTCTGCGCCATTTTTGAACAGCTCAATCTGCAATATTTTGATGGCCTGATGGCGCGGCCGGAGCTGGGCTGGAGCCTGAGGCCATCGCGCACCACGTTGGGGCATTATGACCCGGCGCACCATATGATCGTCCTCACCAGCCTTCTGGATTCTGAAGACATTCCAGAACTAGCTGTCAGGTTTGTGATGTATCACGAAATGCTGCATTTACGTTTTCCGACGCAGCACCGCGGCAGCCGCCGTTGCGTGCACACGCCGGACTTCAAAAAAGCAGAAAAGAAGTTCCAAGAGTACCAGCAGGCGAAACGGCACTTGAAGGAATTTGCCCAACTCGGGCGCTAACGGCAGCCTTCGTTAGGACCCTAGGCGAATTGCGCTGCCGAAATAGAGCTGAGCCGAGCGCTCATCTCCTCCAGGTGCATAATCATGGCTCGAGCGGCCAGTGAACGGAAACCGATGCAGCAGAGAACGTAGCTACACTCGGCCTGAATCACCGCTAGGGAGAACCTTACTTTCAGCCAGATGAGCTGTGATACCAGATGCGATTGATCTTCGTGTCCATGAGCCAGAAGAATACGCGCCGCAGTATGCAGCCGATTGAAATCAACAATCAATCGGCTCAGGTATTGCCGGAAAATGTGCAGCCGGTCACGACGCAGCTTCTTATAGAGGGACAGATCAAAACCGGGTTGGCGCGAGAGAAAGCGAAAGTCCTCTTCTGCCAGAAGTCTCTGCATCGGGTAGTAGGAAGAAGCCGAGAAGCTCTCAAGCCACTCCGAAGTGATGTCTTCGGCACTGCAGCGCCGGTAAAGCTTCATCAAAATCGGCAGCACGAAGACCAAGCTCAGCACGGCGGCGGTGAACGGAATAACGAGCACGACGGTAGGAGACATCATAACCGTGAATATAAAATACAGTAATACCGCATGCGATTTCAAGCCCTAAGCGCAATCTTCTTGGCTGAATGGTCCTTTTTCCCAACATTCCCGGAAAAGAAAAGGAGAACAAAGCGTTTATCAGGGCAGATCGGCTGGAATTGGCACCCCAATTGTTATCGCGGCGGAGTGGAAGGAATTAGAGGGCTAGGGTCGTGGCGGGAGACCCGCAATAAACTGGCGTTGAGAGATTCGAGCTGTCCCATGAGTTTTTGTTGCTCAGCCAGGTGCCAACTGTGTCCCATGCGGACGGGCTGAGTTTCCCCTTCCGGGGTAATGAAAATCAACCAGTAGATGTAGCAAAGGCTGAGTATCACCATAACGATGTCGTCTACGACATCCAAGCTGGTATTGGCGCCTAAGCTCCACGTCAGCCATGAAGTCGCAGTCGCGCTGAAATAAACGGAAAATCCGACGCTGAATACTGCGAGATTCTTAGGCATAACGACGGGAAACCAAAGAATAAAACAGAGAATCGCAAATAGAGCGATGAGGGCGGCTGTGCATATAGCTCGATTTAGCACGAACATCAGCCCCACTGTTCGGCCGAGCGGAGTTACAAACGAAAGAGCCTTGGATACCGAGTACTCAGCTCGGGCGCTCCACAGAGCAATGCAAAGAGCAACAATGAAAATCGCGTTTAACAACTTGCGCGAGAACTTCAAAATCCCCGGTAAACCGCTCAGAACACCCCGTAGCAGGCCGTAGACCATTCCTAACGAAAGCGCCCATAGAGCTAGCTGAAGCGGTATCCAAGTGATTCGGTAATCTGGATATTGACCCTGCGCCAGATTTGCTTCGATCAAATCAATGAGGGAGGCAACCAGCTGTACACAAAGGAAGGCACAGAAGGCCGAGTACACCCGGTGCAGCCGAAAAGCCGACAGGCGCACGACAAGTGCGATACAGAGAACGTCATTGACGCCCTGCCCGATATGATTCCAGTTCATCTAGCGCTCTGCGGCTCGATAACTGGATGGTAATCGAAATAATCCGGAACGGCAAGAGTCGCAGCCTCATCGCAATTCCGTGTAGTCAACAAAAGAATTAAGCCGCCAGCGGCGCCTGTCCCGAATCGGGATGCGGCGAGGGAGGATCGAAGCTAACGAGCGGAGCCTGTCCCGAGTCCGGATGCGGCGAGGGAGGATCGAAGCTAACGAGCGGTGCCTGTCCCGAGTCCGGATGCGGCGAGGGAGGATCGAAGCTAACGAGCGGTGCCTGTCCCGAGTCCGGATGCGGCGAGGGAGGATCGAAGCTAACGAGCGGTGCCTGTCCCGAGTCCGGATGCGGCGAAGGTGGATCGAAGCTAACGAGCGGAGCTTGTCCCGAGTCCGGATGCGGCGAGGGAGGATCGAAGCTAACGAGCGGAGCCTGTCCCGAGTCCGGATGCGGCGAGGGAGGATCGAAGCTAACGAGTGGTGCCTGTCCCGAGTCCGGATGCGGCGAGGGTGGATCGAAGCTAACGAGCGGTGCCTGTCCCGAGTCCGGATGTGGCGAGGGTGGATCAAATGAAGTGATTGACCGCAGATCGTAAAGCCCCGTTGCCGCAGACGCATACAATTGGAAGGCTGTTGCGAGACCAATTGTCATTAATGACGTGATTAATTGTTTTTTCATAGGTCGATTTCCAGAGTATGGTAATTGTTTTCTTAAATACTCCCGACCGTACGATAGCTGAAGCTGTTAGTACTAAGGTTCCATTATCAACAGCTTTTCCGACATCGGAACGCTCTTAGTCCTAGCGGTACTGCAAAGGACTTGTGTGGGACCCGTCACAATGTAAAAATTTATACTGCGAGATGGGCCACCCCAAGACGGCTCCCGGCGAGCTTGAGAATTCGGAAGAAGTATGGACCAGAGACTTGGCCCATATCCGCACTTCTTACGGACGTCTCGTTTACTTAGCTGCGTTACGAAATCCGGATACGGGAAGATACGAGCACTACGGAACGACCGGCGCAGCGCGAGCGCACTCCAGCCGGACTTTGAAGCGCATCCACGAAGAACTTTTTAACGAGTGGGTAAGCCACCCCCTCGAGCGGAAAAAGACCGATATCGACCTCTACATCACGGGAATCGATCAGGTGGGCCGCGCTGAACTCATCGATGCCTGGTTACGTCTTACACCTTACAAAAATTTGGTGCCTGCTTCGATCCAAGGCCCTGAGAGACAAAGGCATATCTCGGACTTTGAAGCAATCCTGGGGCTCCTCAAGAACGTGTATGGCGTCGCTTCGCCGGATCGAGGCGCATAGCGACGGCGACGACTTGTCCGATAACGTCCGCTTCCCCTGGGAAGCGAAAGACGTCGGGCGCCAGTTGAGATGCCGAGTGAGCCATCACGATAAGTAACCCGTTCTGCTCCGTACACCAGCCGCAACGAAAGCCACTGCGATGCTCTATAAAGTAAATGGGGCGGTCATGTTCGTGGGTCCAACCTTCCTTTGCCACACGGCGTTTAGTTTCGTCGATCTCAATGAACGAGCCGGGCCACAGGACAGGATACATCGACCAATCGTCAGTCCCGATAAAAGCATACCGCTGCCGGCTCACGTCGACACGGTTCAGGAGAGCGACGGGCAATTTGCCCCAGCGGCGTACCTGCCGCGCGAGATAAGAAGTCTGCCGCAGATCGACCTCTTCATCGAGTTCGGCGGGGAAATCGATTTGTACTGTATCGGGGACTTGCATGTTAGCCAAATGAGTTTTCCCGAGGGAAAGCGCAGCGGCGTCGATTATGAAATTTTCGAGATCGATGCCATACCAATGCAACACTGTGCTGAAATCTAGTCTATAGATCGCACACAGGGAATACAGGCGAAACATCGAAGGAACCGTACCTTTGTTTTCGATGTCGGCCAGGCGACTGAGTCCAATAGAGAACTCATGATTGCCGCGTTGGTCGGCTATTATCTGGCTCGCTTCTTCCACGTCCCGATAGCGCAATTGAAGGCGCTCGCGGGCGGCCCTCAGCTTTTGCCCGGGATCTTCGATTTTCGAGTGCATTTATGATTAACTTACTGAACACGGACAATAAATAGCCGGCAGTAATGCGACTGATTGCGCCTTGTTCTGTTTTCGGAACAAATGTTACTACGGTGGATCTAACAGTCCAGTGTAAACCCGAGGCGGTTCTGCGCATCACAGGCGGCACCCGAAAGACGTGCCGGAGGATGTATGTCATAGAAAGCGAGAAGGAATTGAGCACGATGCCGGCAAATCGCGATACTACCTTCAGTACCGAAGAACTGCCAGCCGCACCGAGGGAGAGCACGTAATTGCCCGGTAAGTCCCGTTTGTCAGTTGCCTTTCAAGGCGAGCGAGGTGCATTCAGTTTCACTGCGGCCCGCAAGTTACTGGGTGAAAGTGTGGCGCTTTATCCGTGCGAATCCTTCAAAGACGTTTTTGAAGCAGTCAACAAATCCGCTGTAAATTACGGCGTAATTCCCATTGAAAATACCTTGCATGGAAGTGTTCATGAGAATTACGATCTTCTGCTGAATTACGAACTTCGGATCACAGGAGAGACCAGCCTGCGCATCTCGCATCAGTTGATCGGCATGCCTGGACAACGCTTCCAGGACGTAACACGCGCCTTTTCACATCCAGTCGCTTTGAACCAGTGCCGGCAGTTTTTCGAAAGGTATAAGCGAATTACACCGGCTTCGTTTTACGATACAGCTGGAAGCGTGAAGATGTTGAAAGAACAAGGCCCGGAAAACGCCGCAGCGATCGCCTCCGAAGATGCCGCCGTAATTTACGGCGGGAATATACTAAAACGCAACATAGAAGATAACCGGCAGAACTTCACGCGCTTCTTCCTGCTCTCAGGGCAAAGGAGAAGGAAGGAGAGGAAAACCGGGACGTGGAAGACTTCGATCGTCTTTGCCACGGTAAACGCACCGGGCGCACTGTTCAGGGCTCTGGCGTGCTTCTCGCTGCGGGACCTTAATCTTACTAAGATCGAGTCCCGGCCGCTGCGGTCGCGTCCCTGGGAGTATCTTTTCTACGTAGATATCCTAGGAAGCGAGCAGGAGGAAGCGCTTAGCCGGGCCCTTGAGAACTTACAAGAGACTAGTAGCTTTTTTAAGGTGCTAGGCAGTTACCAGCCGACGCCTTGAATGCGTCAAATGTCGTAATAGAGGGCAAATTCATAGGGGTGCGGGCGCAGACGAACAGCCTCGGCTTCGGATTTGCGCTTGTAAGAAACAAACGTCTCAATCAATTCCTCCGAGAACACGTCGCCCTTGGTAAGAAAGCCGTGGTCCTCTTCCAGGCAGGAAAGAGCTTCGTCAAGTGAGCCAGGCATCGAGGGGACCTTCTTCATCTCTTCGGGAGAGAGATCGTAGATGTCCTTATCGAGCGGCTCGCCTGGGTCGATCTTATTGACAACGCCGTCCAACCCGGCCATCATCATGGCCGCAAAGGCCAAATAAGGATTCGAAGCAGGATCAGGCGGGCGGAACTCGACGCGTTTCGCTTTGGGACTGTTCGAGTACATGGGGATGCGAACGGCAGCGGAGCGATTGCGACGCGAGTAGGCTAAGTTGACCGGGGCTTCATAGCCGGGGACCAGACGTTTATAGCTGTTGGTTGTGGGAGCGATAATCGCCGACAAAGCGCGCGCGTGACGCAGCAGGCCGCCGATGTACCAGAGAGCGGTTTGACTCAGACCGGCGTAGTTATCGCCGGCGAAAAGGGGCTTGCCTTCAGCCCACAAGCTTTGATGGGTATGCATGCCGCTGCCGTTATCGCCGAACAAGGGCTTGGGCATGAAGGTGACCGTCTTGCCGTATTGATAGGCGACGTTCCGCACGATGTACTTGTACAGCATCATGTTGTCGGCGGACTTGACCAGAGTGTCGAATCTTTGGTCGATTTCGCACTGGCCGCCTGTCGCCACTTCGTGGTGGTGGCATTCGATGTTGAGGCCGCATTCGAGCATGGTTTGGACCATTTCGCTACGCAGGTCCTGGTAATGGTCGGTCGGGGGAACCGGAAAATAGCCTTCCTTGTATCGTGGCCGGTAACCCAAGTTATTGTGTTCGCGGCCGGAGTTCCAGCGGCCTTCTTCGGCATCGATGAAATAAAAGCCGCTGTGCTGGTTTTGATCGAAGCGGATGTTGTCGAAGATGAAGAACTCGGCCTCAGCTCCAAAGTAGGCGGTATCGGCTACACCGCTGCTTTTGAGCTGAAGTTCCGCTTTCTGCGCGATCCAGCGAGGATCACGGTCATAGTGCTGGCGCGTGATAGGGTCGATGATGTCGCCCAGCATGATCAATGTCCTGGTCTCCGCGAAAGGATCCATGAAGGCAGTGGAAGGATCGGGAATGATGAGCATGTCGCTCTCATTAATCGCCGCCCAGCCGCGGATACTGGAGCCGTCGATTCCGAAGCCATCTTCAAACGAGCCCTCATCGAGCATGCTGATGGGATAGGAGATGTGTTGGTTCAATCCGGGCAAGTCGGTAAAGCGCAAGTCGACTTGCCTGGCATCGTTCTTCTTGGCGAACTCAAGAGCTTGCTGTGGGGTCATAGATCTCCAGGGAAACAACTATCTATATCACCCGGTGGAGGCAAGGGACGCGCGCGCGAAACTGGTAGGAGCAGATGTCGAGCAGAGCGGTAAATAACTCCGGACAGATGAGCCTCTCGCTCACAAGCGAGCGGCACGTGTTTCGCGTGAGCGAGTTGAACGCGGAAGTGCAGAGCGTGTTCGAAGGGCAGTTTCGCAGTATCTGGGTGGCGGGCGAGATCTCGGGGTGCCGGGCCGCTCCGAGCGGGCATTACTACTTCTCGTTGAAGGACCAGCAGAGCCAGGTCAAGTGTGCGCTGTTCAAAGGCAGCGCGCGCTTCGCGAAGTTCAAGCCGCAAGACGGGCTGGCGGTGATCGCGCGCGGGAATCTGGAAGTGTATGAAGCGCGCGGCGAATACCAGTTGATCGTGGAGCTGCTGGAACCTCAGGGGGCCGGCGCGCTGCAACTGGCGTTTGAGCAGTTGAAGAAGAAGCTGGCGGCCGAAGGGCTGTTCGAATCGGGACGAAAGCGGCCCCTGCCCAAGCTGCCGCGACGGATTGGGATTGTGACTTCGCCTGGGGGCGCCGTGATCAGCGATATGCTGCACGTGTTCGAGCGGCGTTTTCCGGGCCTGCATATCCGGCTGTTTCCGGCGCAGGTGCAAGGGGAGGGCTCGGTGGCGCAGATGTGCCAAGGCATTGCCTACTTCAGCCGGGCGTCCTGGGCAGACATTTTGATTGTGGCGCGTGGGGGCGGGTCGCTCGAGGATCTGTGGACGTTTAACGAAGAAGCGGTCGCGCGGGCGATCGCGGCTTCGAGCATCCCGGTGATCTCGGCGATCGGACACGAGACGGATTTCACCATTGCGGATTTTGTGGCGGATTGCCGTGCACCGACGCCTTCGGCGGCAGCCGAGATCGCTATCTGCACGCGTGACAGCCTGCTGGAACAGATCGCCGCTTACAGGGCCAAAGCGACGCAGGGACTGCGGTATCGAATCCTGGTGTGCTCGCGCGACCTGCAGCAACGCGGGGCGCAGCGGGCGGTGAGTTTGGTGCAGCGGAGCTTGACGCGACGGGCGCAGAGATTGGATGAGCTGGATCTGCAATTGCGACGTCTGGAGAAGCGCATCTTGGACGCACGATGCCGACGCCTGGAGGAGTTGAGCCGGCGACTGGCCGCGACAGACCTGAGACTCCGATTCGCACGTATCCGGCACCGGCAGGCGTTGTTGCAAGAGACGCTCAACAAGTGCGTACGCAGCAGCCTGTGGAAGGGGAAGCAGAGATATGACCGGATGCAAGCTCATTTGACACAGCTCAGCCCCTTGGCGGTTTTGGCGAGAGGATACGCGATTGTGGAAGACGGCGACAAACACATCGTGCGGTCGGCCGCGGAAACCAAGGTAGGCGAGCAGGTGAGAGTACGGCTGCACAGCGGCGAGTTGGAGGCGGTGGTATCGACAGTACGGCAACAGGGCACAGCATGAAGCGCGCCGTTTGCCTGTTGAGCGGAGGGCTGGATTCGACAACGTGTCTGGCAGTCGCGCTGCGGGACGGATTTGAATGTTGCTGCCTTTCGTTCGACTATGGGCAGCGGCACAGGATTGAACTCGAGGCCGCAAGCCGCGTGGCCAAGCACTTGGGTGCGAAGGAGCATCGCACCGCGAAAATCGACCTGCGCATCTTTGGGGGATCGGCTCTGACCAGCGAGATGGAAGTGCCGAAGGACAGGGCGGACGAGGCAATGGCGAGCGGCATTCCTGTCACCTATGTGCCGGCGCGCAATACGATTTTTCTTTCGTTTGCGCTGGCGTATGCGGAGGTGCTGGGCGCTTCGGACGTTTTCATCGGCGTCAACGCGCTCGACTATTCGGGGTATCCCGACTGCCGGCCGGAGTTTATTCATGCCTTTGAGCGGATGGCGAATCTGGCGACCAAAGCCGGTGTGGAAGGGCAGACGAAGCTGGTGATTCACACGCCGTTGATGGCGATGACGAAGGCGGAGATTGTGCGCAAAGCGGCGGAACTGGGCGTAGATCTGGGCCTGACGCACAGTTGTTACGATCCCGGAGCGAACGGGGCGCCGTGCGGGCGCTGTGATTCGTGCTTATTGCGACGGAAGGGATTCGAAGAAGCTGGAATCCCCGATCCGGTATTGCTGTGAAGATCGCCGAAATCTTTTACTCCATTCAAGGCGAAGGCATCCTCCTGGGCATGCCCTCGGTATTCGTACGAACATCCGGCTGCAATTTGCGCTGTACCTGGTGCGATACGCCGTACACGTCGTGGCAGCCGGAAGGGCAGAACATGTCGATCGAAGAGGTTGCGGGCGAAGTGTCGCGCTTCCCCGCGTCGCACGTGGTGGTGACGGGCGGCGAACCGATGATCTCGCCTGAGATTGTCGAACTGACGAGCAAGCTGCGGCAGGCCGGATTACACATAACTGTTGAGACAGCAGGGACTTCTTTTATGCCGGTGGCCTGTGACCTGATGAGCATCAGCCCGAAGCTTGCGAATTCGACGCCTCGAGAACGTGAGAATGGGCGCTGGGCTGCGCAACATGAGCGCTTGCGATACCAGCCGGACGTTCTGAAGCGGCTGATGACGGACTACGAATATCAGTTGAAGTTCGTGGTGGCGGCGGCGGAAGATTTGGTCGAGATCGGTCGGATGCAAGCGGAACTGGGCGCCCCGAAGGAGAAGGTGCTGTTGATGCCGGAAGGGGTGAACAGCGAGGTGCTGAGAGAGCGAGGGGGGTGGCTGGCGGAGATCTGCAAGGAGCGCGGCTATCGATACAGTCCGCGGCTGCATGTGGATTTGTGGGGTGACAAACGGGGCGTTTGAGAAAATAGAACTTGCAACCAGGTTCTTCCAGATTCCGCGTTGGGGCGGTGAGTTATTTGAACACTGTTCCGCTAGCGTGGGGGATGCTGCGCGGGCCGCAAAAGGAACGGGTTCAGCTTTCGTTTTCGATTCCCTCGATTTGCGCCACTGAAGTGGAGCGCGGCGATATCGATGTCGGCCTTGTGCCGGTGGCGGAGATTGCGCGGCAGGGTCTTGAGATCGTACCGGGCGTGGGAATTGCGTGCCTCGGCGCGGTACGCAGCATTCTGTTGTTCTCGAAGGCGCCGTGGCGGCAAGTCCGGACGGTGGCGGCGGACCTCAGTTCGCGAACGTCGGTGCAACTCGCTCGAGTGATTCTGCGCGAGCGCTTCGGCGTAGAGCCGGAAGTCACGCCGCAAGCGCCGGTTCTCGAAGCGATGCTGGCGCAGGCGGACGCGGCGCTGGTCATCGGCGACCCGGCGCTACGGATGCATCCTGAAACGTTGCCGTTTGCATCGCTCGATCTGGGCGCGGAGTGGTTCAAGCTCACGCGCCTGCCGATGGTGTTCGCGGCATGGGCCGGCAAACCGGGATTGCCTATTGAAGAATTCTCAGAGATCGCGCGCGGTTCCTATCAGTTCGGACGCGAGCGGTTGGACGAGATCGTAGAAGAGCAGTACGCTGTGCGTGGCATCACGCGAGAGCTCGCGAAGAAGTATCTTACCCAGTACATCCGGTTTGAGCTAGGAGCGAAGGAACTCGAGGGACTAGAAAGGTTCTTGCGATTGGCAGGACTGGTGCATGATTACTCAACGACAAGCGCTTGAGCTTTTTGAGAGCGACGACCTGATCGCGCTCGGTATGGCGGCCGATCAAATCCGAAAGGAGTTGCATCCAGAAGGACTCGTGAGCTACTGCATGGAACCGCGCGAGGCCGCGGCGCAGGTGGTGGAGTTCGGGGCGCAAGAACCGGTAGAGCAGATTGTGAGCCGACTTGAAACGATTCGGAAGGACGGCGGACGATTAGCAGTGATGCCGCGTTCAGAAGGTACGGGGGTGGAGCACCTAAAAATTGTGGCGCTCACGCGCATATATCTGGACAACGTACCGCACATACAGGCATCGTTGCAGAGTGGTCTGAAGATTGGGCAAGTTGCGTTGCGGTTTGGGGCTAATGACATAAATGGCGCGGAAGCTGGTAGCCTCCGCGCCACTGAAGAAGACATCCGGCGCATTATACGGGACGCCGGCTTTGTTCCGAAGCAGCGGGATGCGCTGTTTCAGACATATTATCTGGACTAAGTTGCTTCGGTTTTCTTCGCCGGACGGCTGGCCTTGATGCGCTTCATGTCAATGGACTTGTTCGACCAGTCTTCAGCTTGCGCGATGTCGGCCTTCGATTGGTCCGGTGTATCCTCCAGGTCCGCTTTCTTGCGAAGGAGAAGGTTCATGTAGGACATGGCATCTTCGTTTTCCTTGTCAATGGCGAGGCATTTCTTCAGGTCCTCGATGCCGTCATTGATGTCCTTCTGATACTTTGCCTTGAGCTCTTCCTTGGCCTTCTGGTCTTTCAGCGGGCCAGGATCGTCGGCCTTCATCTTCTCGTTGACACGCTCGGTTTGGATGGGCGTGAACGCTTCGGCCCAATCGATTACGCCCAAGTAGTAATAAGCTTCGGAGTCCTTGGGATCGACTTCGATACGGCGATCATTCCATTTGCGCGCCTCTTGCATGGCCGCTGCCTTCTGCTCAGGAGTGCCGGCACTGGCGTTTTCATAGGCCATGGAAGCCATGGACGCGAGCGCGAGCGAGTTCGATGGATCCTTGTGCAAGACGTCGTTGAATTCCTGCTTGGCGGCGTTGTAGTTCTTCTGGTTATCCGGACTGTCGGCGCCGGGAACCCACTGAATCATGTAAGAGGTCGCCAGATAGAGCTGAGCGTTCTGATTGGTGGGATCGAGTTCGACAGCCTGTTTGAAGTGCTTGACGGCATCGGCGTACTTGTTGTTCTTGTATGCCTTGACGCCCTGGTTCATCTGGTCGCGGGATTCGAGTTTGGTGCAACTCGTGAGCAGGGCGAGACCAGCACAGAGGCCCAGTGTTAAGACTCTAGAGTTTGCCATCGTTGAGTTCTCCTTAGAGCGCTATTGGCCAGCCTCAACCTTAGGAGTCATGATGCCGACCTTATCGAGTCCGGCGCCCGTGGCGTCATCGATGGCACGAGCGACATAACGATAGTCGACATCCGGGTCCCCCTTGACAAAGACCACCTTGCTGGCGCGAGTCTTGAAGATATCTTCGAGGCGCGCCTCGAGATCGGTTTCTTTGATGGGCTGCCCATTGATCTGCATGCTGGCGTCCTTAGCCACCTCGATGACCACCGTAGGATCCTGACTGGGCGGCGGAGGCGGCATATTGGGCGGGGGCGGTTGCGGCACGAGCGCATCCAGTCCGTGCGGGGTAAGAGGCGTGATGACCATGAAAATGATCAGCAGCACAAGCAAAACATCGATCAGCGGCGTGACGTTAATGTCCGCCTTGGCTCCACCGGAGCCGCCAACTGCCATTGACATAGAAATTGAACCCTTTCAGTGACGCTAAAGATTTGCGCTCTTCTTGTTTTTATCTTGAATCTCTTCGGTGAGAAGACCGAGGGTGTCCACACCGGCAGTACGCAGGTTATCGATCACGTCCGTAATACTGGCGAACCGGGCACGGGCATCCGCTCTGATATAGACGGTCTTGTCGGTACGGCTCGTCTGGAGATCCTTCACTTTGCTGCCCAACTGATCAGGTTGGACGAGTTGGTTGCCGGGACTGAGGAACACTTTGCCATCGCGCGTGATGGCAATGAGGACAGCGTCTTCTTTGTCGGCTTCCTGCATCTTGATGGGATTCCTGGCTTTCACCATGGTGACCTGCTGGCCTTTGGACAGCATGGGGGTGATAACCATGAAGATGATGAGCAGCACAAGCATCACATCAACCATGGGGGTGACGTTGATATCAGAGACTACGGGAGGTGCTTTGGCTAGTTTCATTTCGACTCCTAATCAAATCTTTTTCATCTGAGAGGGACCGCTCGCTCGCGGTCGCGGGAGCGGCCCTCTGCTGTCGATTCAACTCAGCTCAGTTAGCGCACAGCGCCGGCAGTTTTCTGGGTGCGCTTCAAGAAGTAATCGATGAGCTCAGAGCTGGAGTTACCCATCTCGACATCGAAGGCTTCAATACGGTTCGTGAAGTAGTTGAACATCCAAACGGCCGGGATAGCGACGAACAAGCCGATGGCGGTGGTGATGAGAGCTTCCGAGATACCGCCGGCGACGGCGCCTAGACCAGTGGATTTGGAGGTTGAAATTTGTTGGAACGCGTGCATGATCCCGACGACGGTTCCGAACAGGCCGACGAAGGGCGCGGTGGAACCGATGGTGGCCAAGCTGCTGACGCCGCGCTTCAGTTCGGCGTGCACGATGGCTTCCGCTCTTTCGAGGGCGCGGCGCGAGGCTTCGATGTCCTCACCGGGAATTTCGGTGCTCATCTGATGAGCTTTGAATTCCTGGAGTCCCGCGACGACGACCTTGGCGAGATGGCTCTTGTTGAAGCGGTCGGCGATCTTGATTGCTTCATCGAGCTTGCCTTCGCGCAACGCACCAGCCACAGCCGGCGCAAACGCACGAGATTGTTTACGGGCGGCGTTATAGGCGATCAAACGATCGATCATGACACCGATGGACCAAGCGGACATGATGAACAGACAGGCCACAACGCACTTGGCCATGGTGCCCATGTTGCCCCAGACCGATCGGACGTCGAATTGAATTCCTTCGGCTTCCTGGAAGAGCCAGAAGGCCCATACTTGAAGTTGTATTAGCATGTTTTTCTCCTAAGTTGAATCGAAATGTAACTAGCTATCTGACATATCTGGACTGACTACTGGCTCAACGTGAAGTTCACGATGATATTCGTGATCACTTGTACCGGCTGGCCGTTCAGCAGAGTGGGTTTGTACCTCCACTGCAGTACAGCTTCCTTTGCTGCATTCACCAGAAGCGGGTGCCCGCGCACCAGCTTGAGATCCTCAATATTACCCTCTTTGCTGATAACCGCGGTGAACTCCACGGTACCTTGGACGCGGGCCGACTTGGCGAGCGGAGGATAGACCGGTTGAACCTGATGAATCAGGTTCGCAGCCATGACCTGACCGCCGATCCTCTGAGGTCCGACGGGGGCCTTGGCCTTGGGAGGAGGAGGGGGTGGAGGCGCACCGGGCACACCGCCGAGAACACCGCCGATCACACCGCCCGCGACGCCGCCAGCTTCGCCAGTACCACCGACGACGCCTAGGCCGGCATCAGGCGGGGGAGCCGCTTCTTCGATGTGCTGAATGGTTTTTGGGATCACCTTCGGCGCCATCAATTGATTGGCAATGAATTGCCTCACCACTGGCTTAGGCGCTACTTTGGGGGCGGCAGGAGGTGGAGGCGGTGGAGGAGGAGGTGGTGGCGGCGGCGCGACCAGCATACTCCTGAGCTGGGCGCTCGGCAGGACCTCAGTATAGATCAGCGGAATCAGGATCAGAACCCCGATTAAGCTAATTTGTAGCAGGAGGGACAACAAGATGGTATACGGCTTTTTTGTCTTTTGTGTCCCGTCAACGAATGTTTGATCAAACATAGTCCCCTCACTTAGCCCGACGGCACGGGCTATGTCTTAGCTATTCATCTTTGCCTAATCGCATGGCAACGCACGGCGCGGAGGCTTGGCGATTGCCGCTCTTGTTTACCAAGCACCGCTTGACTGCCATGCTCGTTGGACCAGCTCACTTTACTACCTTTACAGGCTTATTAGCGCCCTTCACGTTACCAGATACTGACTTGACACGGCTATCGACAGCCGGAGGTCTCGATGGACTGCGCCGGTTACGGCGGCCCTCGGCCAGATCCTGCCAGAAGATCAGGATTGGGCTCGCAATGAAGATAGACGAGTATGTGCCAATGATGATACCTACAACTAATGCGAATGAGAACCCATGAAGTACTTGTCCGCCGAATAAGAACAGGGAAATAGCCGTCAAGAACGTTAAACCCGAGGTCAGTATGGTTCGGCTCAAGGTTTGGTTGATGCTGGTGTTCACAATCTGAGTGAAGGAACCGCGCATCTGAAGCCTGAGGTTCTCGCGGATGCGATCAAAGGTCACGATGGTGTCGTTCATCGAATAACCGACGAGGGTAAGCAGTGCGGCAATGACAGTTAAGTCAATGGGAATATTAAACAGCGAAAACAATCCAATGGTGATGATGGTGTCGTGAAAGACCGCGATCACAGCGGCTACGCCATAGATCCATTCAAAGCGGAAGGCGATATAGACCAACATGGCGGCCAGGGCGATGAGGACGACGTTGATGGCCTGCTGGCGCAAGTCGGCTCCGATCTTGGGGCCGACCACCTCATCCCCGCGGACGGCCAAATTACCGGCGACGCAATCCGCCTTCAGAGCCGAGACCACCTGAGGCGTTACTCCAGGAACAGAAGACAAATCATCAACGCTGCCAATTAAGCCGGAGTGCGAAGTGCGGTAAGCGAGAATCCCGGTGACGAGCGAATGGAGTTGATCGTCTGAGAGGTTGACGCCCGCTTTGGGAAGCGAATCGCGCAAATGGTTCGTGAGGTCTACCTCGGCAACCAAGTTCAGATCCAGCTTTCCGCCGGTGATTCGGGTTGAAGGCTCTATTCAACGCAGCAACAATATCACTTGTGACAGACTGCAGATTCTCGTTGCGCTACTCCGGTGGTGATCAGCATCTCCCGGGAAGCACCAGCGGCCTGGGAGTTGGTGGTTTCTTGCACCTCAATCTCACCGGGAATACTTTTCCGGAGAGCGGAACGCACCGCCTCAGCGGATGGGCGTTGTTTGAAGTTTATTTCCATCTGCGCCCCGCCAGTAAAATCGATCCCGTATTTCGGCCCGCCCTTCACGATGAGGCTAATCACCCCAATAAGCGTAAGCGCCAAAGACAGCCAGATGAACGGCCACTTCTTGCCGAGAAAGTCAAAATTCGTTCGCTTGAAGATTTCCATCGAGCTCTAGAGGCCGGCATCCACTACAGATAGACACCGGCAATTAACAAATGTTCCCAATCACCTAAAACGAGCCGCCGAAAGTGCTACATAGCCTCTCGACGGGCAAAATCAACTGCTAAATACTGAGCGCGGTCACCGGTTTTGGCCGGGACAGTTCCCAATCAAAGATCACTTTGGACACGAAAACGGCGGTAAAGACGTTGGCCGCCAAGCCAATGACCAGCGTGACTGCAAACCCCTTCACCGGCCCGGAACCGAACAGGAACAGGATGGCGCAGGAGACGATGGTAGTGACGTGGGTATCAACAATAGTAAGAAAGGCCTTGGCGAAGCCGGTATCGACGGCGGGGACAATGGCCTTCCCCGCCCTCAATTCCTCGCGAATTCTCTCGAAAATGAGGACGTTACTGTCCACCGCCATACCGATGGTTAGAATAATCCCGGCTATTCCAGGAAGAGTCAGGACAGCGTCGAAATAGCTGAGGCAAGCAATCAGAATCAGAGCGTTTAGGACCAGCGCCAGGGTGGCGTTGATACCACTCTTTTTGTAATAGATGAGCATGGCGACGATGACCGCCAGGACGCCGGCGATACCCGCGATAAAGCCATTTCGAATGGAATCGGCGCCCAACGAGGCTCCTACGGTATTTTCCTGTTCGTAGACGACGCCCGCCGGCAGCGAACCCGCCTTCAGATTGAGCGCCAGATCGGAGGCGTCCTGCTGGGATGGCGCGCCTTCAATCACGCCTTGATCGTTGATCTGGCTCTTAATAGAGGGCGCTTCCAAAACTTTGCCGTCCAGTACGATGGCGAGACGGTTTCCAATATTGGCGCCCGTATAGGCGCCGAAGCGCTTGGCGGCATCCTGGCTCAGAACGAAATTGGTCTCCCAGCTGCCGGGCATCTGGCCCTGTTGGGCGCGGGCATCCCGGATATCGGGGCCTCGGACGACGGGAGTGCGGGCGACCAGATAGACTCCGCTACTGCGCCCGGATTGATCGCTGCCAGTGCTGCCGATCAGTTTGGTACCGGGCGGCAGAATACCGTTATTCTGAGCGAGCGCTTCTTCGCGGCTTTGATACGGCCCGCCTTTAACGTCATACAGCTCCAGGACTGCGGCGGTTTGCAAGAATCTGCTTCACGCGGGCGGGGTCGTCGACGCCGGGTAACTGGACCAGGAGTTCGGAATCGGCATCTTCGCGGCGCTGCTGGACCGTCGCTTCACTCAAGCCAAGCGCATTGATCTTTTTATCGATGGTATTTTTCGACTGCGCCAGAACCTGCTGCCACATTTTGAGCGCGTCGGAGGGTTTCATCGTGAGGCGATAGTCGGTGGGTCCTTGCGGAGTGAGCAGCCACTCGCCGAACTGGTCGTTGATCAGGCTGCGGAAAGTACCGGCTTGCGTCGCCGGCACTCCTTTCACAACGATGGCGGCCTTGACGGCATCGGCCAGGGTTTTGGCGTCGTCTACGCCTATGTCGGAAAACTGGATTCCGGCTTTCTGCGCGGCATCTTTGAGGCGATCGGCGGCTGAACTGGCCTGAGCGTTGAAGGCGTCCTGCTGTTTGACCTGGACGACGAGGTACGTGCCGCCTTTCAGGTCGAGGCCGAGGTGTATGTTGTTGTGCCAATTGGCGACCAACTCGGCTTTGCTTTTCGGCAGGCCAATGATGCCGAAGATGCAGACGAGGATCACGGCGACGATGACGAAGAACTTGAAGCGTAAATGGCGTTTCATCTTTACCCTAAAAACTGATAGCGAAAGAGCAGTTCGTTTCCGGCGGCATTACTTTTTGGCAACGGCGTCGGCTGAAAAGAGGCTGGTGACAGCACTGCGGGCCACCTGAATCTTGACGTTGTCGGGCTTAATTCGCAGTATTAGCGTATCATCGTTCACCGCAATGATAGTGCCGACGATGCCGCCGCTGGTGAGGACCGTTTGGCCGTTCTCGAGGGAGGCGATCATCTTCTTCTGATTACTCTGCTGGCGGCGCATGGGCATGAACACCAGAAAGTAGAAGATGGCGATCATCAGGACGATGGGAAGAACGCCGGTGAGTAAGGAAGCGCCGGGCGCGGGCGCGGCGGTTTGGAAAAGAAGTAACGAAAGCACGATAGAATCCTGTCTCAGCTTAACTATGCAAAGGGGGACACGTTAGCACGGGAGAATCCGCTGTGCTCACGCGCACGGTTCGGTTGCGTCCGCGGGCGGGCACAGGCAAGGGTGAGCGTGCTAATCGGCAATGGATTTCAGCATTTCTGGAAAGTTTCCAATTAGGATAGCGTGTCTGATCCTGCGCATTGTCTCCAGGAAGTAGTGCACGTTGTGGAGCGTGGCCAATATCGAGAACAAAATCTCGCCGGATTGGAAGAGATGACGCAGGTAAGCGCGCGTGAAGGTTCGGCAGGTGTAGCAGTTACAGACGGGATCGAGGGGCCTCTCATCCTCTATATATTGGGCCTGCTTGATCATCACTTTGCCGAGCGACGTGAACAGATACCCGTTGCGGGCATTGCGGGTAGGCAATACGCAATCCATCATGTCGATGCCTTGGGCGACATAGTGGGGCAACTCTTCGGGCATGCCGACGCCCATGACGTAGCGGGGGCGGTCGCGCGGGAGCAGCGGGGCGGTGACAGCGACCATTTCCTGGCTGAGAGGGCGGGGTTCACCGACAGAGAGGCCGCCGATGGCATAGCCGGGTGCGTCGAGTTCCAGAAGGCTCTCGGCGCAGGCGGTTCGAAGATCGGGATACATGGAGCCCTGCACGATGGGAAAAAGGGCGCAATGCAGTCCTTTTTCCCGGCGCAGATAGTGGGCGTAGCCGGATTGGGCCCAGCGGACGGTGCGCTGCATAGACTCGAGAGCATCCTGGTGGGACGCCGGGTAGGCCAGACACTCGTCGAGAACCATCATGACGTCACTTCCCAGGGCGAGTTGGATATCTACCGTGCTTTCCGGCGTAAACAGGTGCGGATCCCCGTTCAAATGGGAGCGGAACAGCACGCCTTCCTCCGTGACTTTGCGTAAACTGTCGAGACTGAACACTTGAAAACCGCCTGAATCGGTGAGAATGGCGCGCGGCCATGCCATGAATTGGTGCAGGCCGCCCAGGCGCTCGATGCGCTGGTGACCCGGACGAAGAAACAGATGATAGGTATTCGCCAAGATGATGCGGGCGTCGAGCTCGTTCTGGAGGTCGCGCGGAGTGAGAGCTTTGACCGTGGCTTGCGTCCCGACGGGCATAAAAACGGGCGTTTCGACGGTTCCGTGCGCGGTATGGAGCAAGCCGGCACGAGCGCCGGTTTCCGGGCAGGTGGCCTGAATTTCGAAACGCAGAGCGGAAGTCACGTCTTAGTTTCTCGCGCTGAGTGATTGCTACAGCAACCGCTCCAATTCTGTCGCGGCTCCGCTGCTGCGTCAGGCGGCTTGGGCTCTGGTTGGCGCCGGATGGGTTTCGACGCGGTCCAGATCTTGCTCGAATTGGGCGGTTGAAAATTCGAAGCCAAACTCGGTGGGACGGACTGGCCGGTTCGTTTCGTTAGCCGCTGCCGTGAGAGCGCTTCCGCTTCCTTTTGTTTGCGGGCTTGCTGCAGTTCGCGGAGTTCGGCGCGGTCTTTTTCGTAGCGGCGGAACAGGCGGGCTTCCTGGAGCTGCAGATTGCGGAGTTGTTTTTCGTATTTGAGGAACGCTTGCGCCTGGATGAGGCTGGGGCGGAGGGACGGATCGTATTCGTCAAAGGAATCGGCAAATTCGAGATAGCCTTGGGCGAGAAGGGCGGATTCGAGACAGGGGATGCGCTTTAAGCGCCACCAGGTATCGGCAATGGATTGGACGAGGTCGGATTCACGGAGGCCGACGGGGGCGTATTCGGCTGCAAAGGCCTGGATGTGGCGTTCGTATTCGGCGGCATCATCGGCGGGCAGAAGGACGGTGCGGCCGGATCTTTCTCCGGCTTCACCGCGGATTCTCCATCTTTTGCTGCTCGCCCGGCCAAGGTCGTTTTCGTCGAAAGCCTCTAACTTCACCGGCTGTCCAGCGCGCGTGGACTTCAGCAACGCCTCGACAATACGAATGTCCGCCATACCCTAATAGCCCGACGGCTCGGGATTGCGATTTTCTTGGATGCAAAGCGAAAAGTAGTCCGTTTCGCCACCGAACTGATCGACTTTACCGAAGGTTGTCTCCTTCTCCTTTCGTCTATGGTGATTGTGAGCGTTTTCTTTTCGTGGTAGTCGAAGCCCCGTTTCAATTGGAGCGCGCCTTTAGTACCCACCACTTGATAAGAATCGGCAACCGCCGCGCCCATGCTGCAGGTGAAGGTGGACAACCGATCTCCCGGAAAGCGCAGGACAGCGGTCGCCATCTCATGCACTTCGCGGAAAGCTCTTTGTGCAGATTGTTGGGCAACGCGAGATAACAGCGTCGATGTTGCCGTGCCGCAGCAGGCCTTCGTATCCGTCATAATCCGTAATTTCAGAAATGTCGTACTTCTTGCCAAGCTCCTGGGCTTTTTCGGGATCGTCCGTAACCAATGCGGCCAGCTCAGAATGCTTCGCGCCGTTGAAACCGGGCAAAGCTACTTCCTGCGCAATCGATCCAAGTCCGACAACCGCGTACGGATCTTCTTCCCGCCGCCTTTATCGCTGCGAAAAAGTGCCATCGCTTCCGTCCTCTACTTGGGTCGATGCTTTCGCCTGGCCTTGTTTCGAATCTGGTCTTGACGTGGCGAACTTGCAACTTTATAATTCAAAGTACTCGGACTTACTCAAACAAAAGAGTTCCTGCTATGAACAAGCTCGCTGTCTTCTCATGCTTCGGTGCCCTGGCCGCTGGCCTCTACACCGCCTATATCGATTTCAACGCCACTCAGGTCCAAGCGCCCCTCCTCGTGATTCTCGCAAGCACCTTCCTGCTGGGAATCCTCTATGGCCGACTCGGCTGGCTATGGGCTCTCATCGTGGCGGGCTGCTTGACCGGCGCACACCTCCTCGCTCCGCATTTCGGTATCCTGCCACGTGATGGGGACCATATCGGCAACCCTCTGTCGCTGATGATCCTTGCGGTTCCTGCCGCAGTCAGCGCTTATTTCGGAGCGGGCGTTCGCTGGATCGTAGGTCATAGAGGGGCCTAACGCGCGTGTTACTGTCAACACATAGGAATGATCCCGTTCCGGCTTAGATTCGTTCTACTGCTGCTGGTTCCCGGGCTACTGTTAAGCGGTCAATGCTACATCAACTGCGCCAACTTGAGCGGCGCGCCGCATTGCATTCGCGCTGACGGTCATTGTCCGCATCACACGCAAACTCCGGCCCGGCCCGAACGGAGCTGTCATCATCACCAAACCTCAGAGTTTTCGAGCCCCGAACAAGGATTGCGTTTCACGCCTGCCGGTAGCTCCGATCTGCCGTTGGTTTTCACGCCCATATCGAGCGTTGGCTTGATCCACGCCGTGTCAGTGTCCGAAGCCGCGCCGCCCGGCACGGCACCTCCGCTGGCTTCCTCCGTTCTCCGTATCTGATTTCTCCGCTGAGCTAAATCCTTGACCTCGGCACGCGCCCAATCGCATGCGTGCCGGCCTATTTTATTTCAGCTTCAGGAGAAAGCAGATGAACGACCGTCGATCTTTTGTTCAAAACGCCCTAAATATCGGAGCCGGACTGCTGTCCGCTTCCAAGCTTCGCGCTGTCCCTGCGACTACACATCCAGTGCGCGTGCAAACGCCCAACTTACCGGACCTGCCATTTACTTTGGAGAACGGCACCAAGGTCTTTCATCTGATCGCCGAGCCGGTTCGGCAACAGATCGCGCCCGGCAAAACCGCGAGTCTGTGGGGGTTCAATGGCAGCAGCCCAGGACCTACTATTCAGGTGACGGAAGGCGATCGCGTCCGGATCATTGTCGAGAATCACCTGCCCGAAGCAACATCCATGCACTGGCACGGGTTTGAGATCCCGATCGACATGGACGGCTCACCCAGCATCAGCCAGCAGCCGATTCCACCAGGGGGCCGCTTCATCTACGAATTCACGCTGCATCAGCAGGGCACGTATTTTTATCACTCCCACATGGCCATGCAAGAGATGATCGGCAGCTTGGGCGCGTTCATCATGCATCCGAAAACTTCTTACTCACCTCAGGTCGATAAAGACTTCGTCGTCATGCTGCAGGAATACGCCATTCTCCCCAACAATACGGTTCCGAACACGATGAACATGGAATTCAACTGGCTCGTCATCAACGGGAAAGCGGGACCCGCGGTCACGCCGATGATTGTGCGCCTGGGAGATCGCGTTCGGATTCGCATCATCAATCTCGGGATGGATCACCATCCCATGCACCTCCACGGCAACACGTTTCAGGTCACAGGAACCGAAGGCGGCCGCATCCCTGAAACCGCCTGGTTTCCTGGCAACACAGTGCTGGTGGGAGTCGCACAGGCGCGCGATATCGAGTTCCACGCCAAATATCCCGGCGACTGGATGTTCCATTGCCACCTGCCGCACCACATGATGAACCAGATGTCGTCGAACGGGCCGGCCGGCCAGCCAATTTCCAACGCGCCGCTGTCTCACACAGCGATGCCTGGTATGAACATGCACGGTGTAGCTCCCGGTGCAAACAAGGTTCCCGGTTTTCCGCAAGACGCCTACATGGAAGGCCCGATGATGGCCATGGACGACATGGTGAAGAAGCCTGAAAACTCCGGCTTGCCCGCGGGTTGGAGCGGATTTGCGCAAGGCATGATGACCTTCGTGCGTGTCTTGCCTCCCGACAAGTATGACCGGATCATGCAGCAAATTCATAAAGGCGATATGTCGATGCCGGGCATGCGGATGGAGCCATGAAGAACCGCATTTTCTGCCTTTTACTCGTTGCCGCGACCGCCGCCTGCGCGCAAACGCCGCTCGATCTGTTGAAAGAAGCCTCCGAACGTCCGCGCCTTTCGCTGTCAGATTTCGAGACATTTGCGCTCGCGTCAAATCCCACTCTGCAGCAAGCCGCTGCACTTACACGTG
Source organism: uncultured Acidobacteriaceae bacterium (assembly GCA_963849445.1). Taxonomy (GTDB): domain Bacteria; phylum Acidobacteriota; class Terriglobia; order Bryobacterales; family Bryobacteraceae; genus Bog-105. The sequence goes on from CAWKHS010000002.1 coordinate 56,336, forward strand.
AATCCGCGGCGCGAGCCGCGCAAGCCGCCCTGCTGCCGAATCCAACCATCGGCTATCAGGGAGAACACATCCGCGGCGGCTCGTTTGGCGGCGGCGAACAGGGCGCTTTTCTCCAGCAAGACATCGTTCTGGGCGGTAAACCCGGATTACGCAAGAACGTGTATCGGCAACAAGGCCGTTCTGACGAAATCGGGGCGAGGGAACAGCGTTCGCGCGTCCTCAGCGGTATCGGGCAACAGTTCTATTCCGCACTGGCCGCGCAGGAAGCGGTGACACTGCGCCGGGACCTTCTCGATATCGCGGGCAAGACCGTCGAAACCGCTCATCAACTCGCGAACATCGGGCAAGCCGATGAGCCCGATATTCTGCAAGCGGAAGTCGAAGCCGACCAAACCTCCATCGATTACACAACCGCCCAGCGCCAGTACATAGCAGAGTTTGATGGCTTGGCAGCCGCTTCCGGTAAACCCGACCTGCCACTTGCCGCATTGGCCGGCAGCCTGGAGACGGTTCCCACAATCGATACGGACCACATCATCGACACCATCCTGCGCGACAGTCCTTCCCTGAAGCGCGCGCAACAAGACGTACTGAGCGCCGAAGCGGAATGGAAAGCCGCCAAACGGGAAAGCGTTCCGGATCTCCAGCTTCGCGGCGGCTTAGAGCAAGCCAACGAATTGCTCGTGGCGGGTCAGCCAAATCGAGTGGTCGGCCTGGAGGGGTTTGCCACGGCAGGCGTCACCTTGCCCCTCTTCAATCGCAATCAAGGAAACATAGCCGCCGCCCAAGCCGCGATAGAACGCGCCCGCGCCGAAGTGACACGGGTCGAACTCTCGCTACGCCAAACCGCCAACAAGTTTCTCGAACAGTACCTCGCCCGTCGCGACGAAGCGGCTCTCTATCGCGATCGAATGATCCCGAGAGCCAAGCGAGCTTACGAACTCTACCTCAATAAATACAACCACATGGCCGCCGCTTACCCACAGGTGCTTATCGCGCAACGCACGCTGTTCCAGCTCCAGGTCTCGTATATAGAGGTGCTGAAAAATCTCTGGACGGCTTCGGTTGCTCTCCAGAACTACACGGTTTCAGATCCGTTGAACGCGGTCGCATCGAGCAGCAGTTCTCGATAATCAAAGAGAAATGAGCGCGCTAGCGATTGACCCTGTTTGCGGTATGAAGGTGGACCCGGAAAAGGCGCCGGCGCAGACGGAATATCAGGGCAAAACGTACTACTTCTGCATGCCGGGCTGCAAAACGAAATTCGAAGCAAACCCCGCGCAATATCTTGACTCCGAAGCCGGCAGCCAAATCTCGTGCAACTCGGGGGCATTGCACCCGCACCAGCGGCCCCGCCTGCGAACTCTCAATCGTCAACCGCTGAATACACCTGCCCCATGCATCCGGAAGTGCGCCAGCGCGGCCCTGGCTCCTGTCCTAAATGCGGCATGGCGCTCGAACCTCTCGAAATTAGTGGCGAGGATGAAGCGAATCCTGAGCTTGAAGACATGCAGCGCCGGTTCAATGTGTCGCTCGCGCTTACGGTTCCGTTTCTCGTCTTGATGCTCCTCGAGATGCTGGCAAGTCACTCGGCGCAGCAGTGGACGTCGACGCCTGTCGCAGCTTGGTTCCAATTGGCGCTCGCCACACCCGTCGTTCTGTGGGGCGGCTGGCCATTCTTTGAACGCGGCTGGGCCTCACTCGTCAGTCGTCACTTCAACATGTTCACGCTCATCGCCTTGGGAACGGGTGCGTCGTATGTCTTTAGCGTCGTCGCGGTACTGTTGCCGCAATCCATTCCCGCTTCCTTCCGCAATGCCATGGGAAATCTGCCCCTCTACTTTGAGCCTGCGGCCGTGATCACAACGCTGGTGCTGCTGGGCCAGGTGCTCGAGTTGCGCGCGCGCGCTCAAACCGGTACCGCCCTTAAAGCACTTCTCAACCTGGCCCCCAAGACCGCGCGCCTCGTTCAAAATGGCTCAGAGCGCGACGTCGCCGTTGCCGAAATCAAAATAGGCGATCGCCTCCGTGTTCGCCCCGGCGAGAAGATTCCTATCGACGGCATCGTTCGAGACGGCTCTAGCGCGGTGGACGAATCTATGGTCACGGGCGAACCCCTCGCTGTGAGGAAATCGCCCGGCGATCGCGTTACCGGCGGTACACTGAACGGCACCGGAAGCTTTGTGTTCGAAGCCGACCGCATCGGCCGCGATACGCTCCTCAGTCAGATCGTGCGCCTGGTCAGCGAGGCTCAACGCACCCGCGCACCGATTCAGCGGCTCGCGGACCTGGTCGCCTCGTACTTCGTTCCTGCCGTCATTCTTGCGGCCGCCATCACATTCGCTGTTTGGGGGATCTATGGCCCGGAACCGAGACTGAGCCATGCGCTGGTGAATGCCGTGGCCGTGCTCATCATTGCTTGTCCCTGCGCACTAGGCCTCGCGACGCCGATGTCCATCATGGTCGGCACCGGTCGCGGCGCGACCTCAGGTGTTTTAATCCGCAACGCCGAAGCGCTCGAGGTTCTGAGCAAAGTGGACACGCTCATTATCGATAAGACCGGGACGCTGACAGAAGGTAAACCGAAGGTAACGGCCATCGTTCGCGCTGAACGGGTTCGAAGAAAATCAAGTCCTGCAGTTCGCCGCCAGTCTAGAACGGTCGAGCGAGCATCCACTGGCCGCGGCCGTCCTGAGCGCCGCGGCCGAGCGCAACCTAACACTCGAAAGCGTCACGAACTTTCAATCCATCACTGGCAAAGGCATTACGGGCTTTGTCAACGGCCATGAGGTGCGTGTGGGCAACATGGCGCTGTTACGCGATTCCAAGATTGCGGTAGAAGATCTTACCGCGCACGCGGAAAAGCTGCGTGGCGAAGGCGCCTCTGTCATCTTCGTCGCCATCGGCGATCAACCTGCGGGCGTGCTAGCGGTTGCGGATCCCGTCAAGCGTTCCACTGCCAAAGCTATCCAGCTTCTACACGGCGAAGGATTGCGCATCGCGATGCTCACCGGCGATCATCGATCCACCGCGCTCGCCATCGCCAAACAGCTCGGAATCGACGAAGTCGAAGCTGAAGTTCTTCCACACGACAAAGCCGCCGTTATCAGGAAACACCAAGCAAACAATCACATGGTCGCTATGGCAGGCGACGGCATCAACGACGCGCCCGCGCTTGCGGCCGCTCAGGTCGGCATTGCCATGGGTACTGGGACCGACATCGCCATTGAAAGCGCCGGCATCACGCTAGTGCGCGGCGACCTGCTTGGCATCGTCCGCGCTTTGCGTCTCAGCCGAGCCACGGTCCGCAACATTCGGCAAAACCTCTTCTTTGCGTTCGTCTACAACATCCTCGGCGTGCCGATTGCGGCGGGCATTCTCTATCCGTTCTTCGGAATTCTTCTCAGCCCGATGATCGCCAGCGCGGCCATGACGTTCAGCTCCGTATCCGTCATCACGAATGCTCTGCGGTTACGCAACATCGAACTCGTGTAATCAGTTTTCCTTGCCTTTGAACTTAGCGATTGCGTTCTGCAGCAGCTCCAGCGCCTTCTCCGGGCCTTCCACGCCCTTCACTTCATCCTGCTTTTCTGAGTTCTTGTTATACAGACCCATGAATTCGGTGATCTGCTGAAGGAAGTCTTGGTTCACTTCCTCGATCGACTTCACACCTTTGTACTGATCCGACTGCACTGTCACGCCAATCAGCCGGTCATTCTCGGACTTCTTGCCGTTCTCCGTCTGGACCAGCTTGATGACGCCGATAATTCGCACTGTCAGGAGGCATCCCACGTGCGCCGGTTCATCCATCAGCACAATCATGTCCAGCGGATCGCCGTCATCGGCTACGGTCGAAGGAATGAAGCCAAAGTCGAACGGAAAGATAAATCCTTGCGGAAGGACACGCGATAAAGAGAATAATCCCTCGTCGTGCTCATATTTGAACTTATTCCTGCGCCCTTTCGGCGTCTCAATGATCGCCCTGCAGGTCTTCTCGCGCTTGTCTAGCTTATGCGGCAATCGGCTGATGTCATCCATACGGCTTCGATTGTAGTCCGCGCAAAGAAGAGGAGAGAAGGAATTTGTGCCTAAGTGTACGCGGTACCGGTTAGAGTACCGGCAAACAAGAAACGCCGGTGATCTCTGTAGATCACCGGCGTTGCGGAGCGGTGCTGCCGCGAACTGTTACCGTGCTGTCAGGCGGACAGAGCGGATTTGTGTCGACAGTCCCATTTTGCGAGTCAGGTTGTCATGGGCCGGCGCGTATACCGCGTATGCCGCTTTGTCCGGCATCCAGATTGTAGAAAGAACACAATCGTCACCGTAACAAGTGAAAGTAAGCCGCGGATTATTCACCTTACTTTCATCCCCCGGACTCGTCTTGACAAAGATGCCGTGACCCGTGCTGTTTTCACGGATTGTAACTATACCGCCGGTCACACTGCGCGTAACTGTGTATTGACCTGCGGGTAAGTGTGTGTCGTTGGCTTGAAATGCGAATGGGACATTCGCGATCTCGGTTCGGTCTTGCTGCGCGCTGAGCGTCGGGCTCCCCAACATAGCGGAGAGGCCAGCCGTCAGAACGAGATATGTGAAGTGGCGCTTCATACTGAGTCTCCTTAATTGAACATTCAGAAATCGTTCCGGATTTCCGATCTCTCCAGCGTTTCCGTTGGGTGATGCCATTCTCAGAGCGCTTGTGCAGCCATCGGCCGCGTTCACACGTTTTCAACAACTTCGCCGCCAGCGCCATGCGTTTATGGAACAAGCCGGTTAATCTCTGCTGCGCGATTAGATAACATCGGTGCTGGTAGCGTATGCGAAGCTGTAATTTTCTGCTCGCCTACCAATAGGAGAACACTATAAATGAAACTGCTTGTCTCGGGTTTATTTTGCTGCGCGATGGTTACCGCGCCAGCATTCGCACAAAACACCGGGTCTGCCGCAACAACTGACCAGGCGTTCGTCAATCTGGCTGCACAAACGGATATGACTGAGGCCCACCTGGGTCAAATGGCGGCGGACCAAGCCGCCTCACAAGACGTCAAGGATTACGCGCAGATGCTGGTATCAGATCATACGAACGACTACAACAAACTGACTGCGCTTGCGCAAAAGGCCGGTCTAACAGTCCCGACGGGAATCGATGCGCAGCACAATAAGATGATCGCCCCGTTCGAAAAGCTGAAGGCAAAAGCGTTCGATCACCGCTACATCCACGAGATGGTCGCGGGACATGAAACGGCCATTGCTGCCTTCAATAAAGAGGCGCGCGACGGTCAAAACGCCGACGTAAAAGCGTACGCTCAAGAGGATATCGCCACGCTCGAGAAACACAAGGCAGGCGCGGAGAAGCTGGAAAAGGCGAAGTAAGCCCCGCAGACCGAACGCCGAGACGCTCGTCGCCCGATCCGCTTCCGCTTACTTTTTACGACCTGCTTGCCGCACCATCTCCGGTTGACCGGCAAGCAGGCGTACGTGTCAGCGGCGCTGCTAGTGGCCGATCGATCTCTAAAACGTCTTCAGAGTCGGGAAGGCGCTCGAAAGCTCATTTGCGATCTTCCGGGCTGTATTGAGTTGGACCAGCTCTCCTTTGCCAATGCCCGGACAGAAGGTCGCCTCTATAGTCCACGCGGCCCGGTTTTCCACCAAGCTGGGCCAGAACGGGTAAGTGCGGCATTGCGCCGGTTTCACCGCATGGATTGAGCATCCTTCGGCGTTTAGAAACGGACAATGATCTTGGCCGCGAGGTGCTTTGCGGAGACGAAGGACGTGCCGATACCGAATCACGTAACGAGATTCGAATTCGGCGGAGGTCATGCCCAGATATGCGGCGGCGCGTTGCAGGTCGGACTCGGTCATGTAGACCGAGCCGCGACGCGTGCAGCACTTTGTGCAACCCTTCTGACAAGCAAAACGTTTCAATTAGCCCTCTGCCTGCGAGCAGGTTGTTTTCAATCTTAAATCATCGCGATACGCCTCGCGTTAGTGAATGGAGGCTACCGTTGTGCGAGGGAATTCAGATTTGAGGACTTCAGGCGCAGATTTCTGCCGCAGCGGGTCTATCTCTAAACGAACGTTCGCGTCTTATCCTCAGATGCCCGTGATTCAACACCTAAGCGGGAGCGAGGCGCTACCTGATATACCCGCATCAGCAAAGCCGGAGGTCTACGTTCTGTCCCGAAGCATCCCCGCCATTCCTCTTCTGCCCGATACGTCTGGCCATATTGCACTTGGGGCGATCTCTAAACTTCCAGCCGGCGTGGAGGTCCAACTGTGCGGGGAAGGCTTCAATCCGTCGACCGTGAAGGTACATTGGGAAGGCGGAGCGTGCTTTGTGTTTCTGCAGGATCTACGTGGGTTGGGTCGCCGGCGCTAGCCCACCCTGTTCGCGTCTTATTCCTTGCCGACCGTCATTCATGTAAAGATCTGAGCGCCAGACCGCGCGCTACTGAGGTGAACTCGTCGCCGGTGCGGATTTTATGAGGCCCAAAGCGAGATTCAAAGATGCGGCGGACGGCGGGCACGAAAGACGAACCACCGGTGAGGAACACCATATCTATGTCGGCCGCCTGCACGCCCGTCTTTGAAACCAATGCGTGAACACGCTGTTCAATACCGGCCAGTTCGTCTGCTATCCACTCTTCGAATTCAGACCGGCTCACCTCGGCGTCTAGTTCCACCTCGCCGTCGACAAACCGGAAGGCCGTCCTTTCCGCGTGCGAGAGGGTGACCTTGGTCCTCTGCACTGCGCGGTGGAGTTGATAACCAAGATCGTGCTGTACCAGATAGAGGAGAGCTTTCAGCTTCTCCGGTTCCAGAGCTTGTACGGCGACGTTCTGCAGCATGGCAAGTGTCTCGCGCGATTTCAAGAAGGAAAGATGATGCCAGCGCTCCAGTTTGAAATACACCCAATTCGGTACTGGCAGCAGCTTTCCATGGGAATCAAGAGAAGAGCCCGCGCCGAGAGCGGGAGAGACCAGATGCCGAATAATTTTCGCGTCGAAAGCATCGCCCGCTAGAGGCAGCCCTTCATTTCCGAGTACGCGTCGCGCCCCAGCGTGATCCACCCGGCTGGATGGGCCGACGCGCAGTAGTGAAAAATCGCTAGTGCCGCCGCCAAAATCGCCGATCAGAATCAGCTCGTCATGATCGAGAGTGGACTCGTAGTAGTAAGCAGCGGCAACCGGCTCGTACTCAAAGATCACTTTCTCAAAGCCCGCTTTGTGGAGGGCGGTCTGTAAGCGTTCCAGCGCGTACTCATCGTCTTCCTGCGATTCCGAGCCGACGAAACGCACAGGACGGCCAACCACCACGTCGCGAACCGGCCGACCGAATTGCGCCTCCGCTTTCGCGCGAATGTCGCGTAAGAGATTGGCAACGAGTTCTTCCAGCCGGAAGCGCCGTCCAAAGATCTCCGTTGTCAGCAGGCTGCGGCTCGACAGAAACGATTTCAAAGATTGGATCAGGCGGCCTTTGTCGTCCGCATTGAGATAGCGGTCAATACCCTCAGGACCGCTCCAGGATTTGATGGTGCTTCGGCCGGCTTCGCGCAACCGTTCCAGGTAAAGAAGTGAACGAAACGATTCACTCAGACCGCCCGGCGAGGCAAAACGCGCTAGCTCGACGCCGGTCCCGTTCGCGGAAGCGACCGCGAGCGAGCTGTTCGTCGTCCCGAAGTCTAATCCGAAACCCATTTGGGGGCGATAGTCATGCTGCGCAAACAATTGTCGCGCAAACGATCTCTTGACCCTGCGGCTGTGATACTTTTATCAGCGGCAAGCAATCCACACAACGAATGGCCGGAATCACAAAAAAGCACTGGAGCACGCTCACCACAGGTGAGGAGATCGATTTATATAAGCTGCGAAACTCTCCGGGGACCGAAGCTACCGTTACGAATTACGGGGGACGGCTGGTGACGCTCTGCACGCCGGACCGCAACGGTAAGTTCGACGATATCGTGCTGGGTTTCGATAGTCTCGACGGCTATCTGCAAAAGAATCCTTATTTCGGCGCGCTGGTAGGGCGCTATGCGAACCGAATCGCCAACGCTGAATTTTCACTCCACGGAAAGACCTATAAGCTGGCGCAAAATGATGGCCCGAATTCGCTGCATGGCGGAACGAAAGGCTTCGACAAGGTGGTCTGGACGGCGAGGGAGTCCTCAGGAAAGGACAATTCCGCTTTGCAGTTGACTTATTTGAGCAAGGACGGTGAAGACGGTTATCCAGGCAATTTGACGACGACAGTCACTTACACCTTGACCGATGCCGACGAACTTAAGATTGACTACGAAGCAACGACTGATAAAGATACGGTGATTAATCTCACGAATCACTCGTATTTCGATTTGAGCGGACAAGGCTCAGGGAAGATCTTGGATCATGAAGTCACGATCAACGCCGGCAAGTTCACTCCTGTGAATTCGAACCTGATTCCGACAGGCGAATTGAAGGACGTGAAGGGTACTCCGTTCGACTTTACGAAGCCAACGCGGATTGGCGCCCGCATCGATGAAAAAGACCCGCAACTGCAATACGGCGTCGGCTACGATCACAATTTCGTGCTGAACCGAAACGGCAACGGCCTAGCGCTCGCGGCGCGAGTAAAGGATCCCAAATCAGGCCGCGTGCTGGAGGTCTCGACTACCCAGCCAGGCGTGCAGTTTTACACGGGTAATCATCTCGACGGACAGGTGCGCGGTAAGGGCGGCGTTCTGTACGGTTTTCGCTTTGGATTTTGCCTGGAGACGCAGCACTTCCCGGACTCGCCGAACCAGCCCAACTTTCCTTCGGCGGTACTTAAGGCGGGACAGAAATACCAGGGGACTACTGTGTTCAAGTTTTCTGTTGAATGACGCAGGGGCTGCGGGCCTGAAACGTCCTACCTGGTGACTCCTTCTACTCAATATGAGCGAAGAAAAAAGCAAGACACAGCCCGACAAGAACCTGGCGGCTGAAGAGCGGCCGGTTCCTTCCCAGGCTGAAGGTGACTTGGAGACCGTCAAAGAAGATCTGGAAGATAAGGACAAGGAAGAAGAACGGCGCAAGAAATAGCGTTACGCGCTGGCCACGGGGGCGGCTCGCTCATTTATACGGGCAATGCTGTTCAAGATCGTCTCGATCACCGCCTCATCGCCAACTTTTGAGTTCAGCATCAGGTGATATAGATCTCGCTGTGGAAAAGTTTTTCCATGGAACTTTTTCACGAAGGCTCCGCGTTCGGCATCCACCGTGCGAATCAGCGCTTCGGCTTCACCGCGGCTCTTTCCCAGCGCGGTCAACCGCCGAATTTTTTCATCCGGCGGCGCATAGATGAACGCGTGGAACGTATCGGGGCGCTCCCGCAGATACCAGGGACAACCGCGCCCCACAACGACACAATTACCCTGAGAGGCCGCGTCCGTCACAACGGCTTCAAAGAGACGCGCCAGATGCTCTGCGTCCAATAAGTCCGCGTTGTGGCCCTCGAAACTCTCTTCGTAGCTGCCGCGCATGAACGCCTTGATGAGCCGGTAAAACGTCGGGTCCAGCCGCTCCTCGCGCTCTTCCACCAAACTGACCTTGCACTTAAGGCGGCGTGCTATCTCCTTGGTGATCTCGGCATCCCACAATTTCCATCCCGAGGCGTCCGGCGAGTTTCGCCGCGATCGTGCCGGCCCCTGACCCGTACTCGCGTTCGATGCTGATGACTTTGATCACACCGGCCCCCACGGACAGCTATTTTATTCCAAATCGAAACTGGCTGGATGGATCAGAACGCGGCGTTACGAACGGCAGCACGGGCCGATGCCAGCGGGCCACGGTTCTTTCACTCCGGTCAGCGCAAGCGCGGCGCCGAGGAGCGCCATGTTCTTTGAGAAGTGGATCATATTGTTCTGCTTTTCCCCGGGATCTTCAGCATTCCAGAAATCGTGCATGGTTGGGCTAACGGTCGCGAGGAACGCCATAATCGCGAGGGTTCCCAGCTTCGGCTGCAGACCCAAAATAATACTGGCGCCGCCCAGGACCAGAAAAGCGGCAGAAACGGGAATCGCAACCTCCGGACTCGGCACGCCTTTGGCGCCGGCGTACTGCTGCATTGCTTCCCGCTCCTTGATGTGATTAATGCCGTTGTACAGAAAGAATCCGCCGAAGATGATCCGGCCCATCAAAAAGATGCCTTTCACGCTCTATCTCCTTCCGCGCAGTGATGTTGCCGACCATTGGATTCCGCGCGTAGAGAAGCGTTACGAACAGGATCTGTGGGCGCTTCTGAGGAACACACATAGCAATGTTCCATAATCATAGTTTGGTTCGCAAAAGATCGCGTCCATGCACAGCATTCTGTCAATGAATGCGATGGCGGAAGACCGCCCGACGCTTCGCGGACGCCACCCTTAGGAGAGAAGTATGTGGATCGTTCGCCTTGCACTGCGGCGACCGTACACGTTTGTTGTTCTGTCGTTGATGTTGTTTATCCTCGCGCCGGTGGTGATTTCCCGGACGCCGACGGATATCTTCCCCAACATTGACATCCCGGTGGTGAGTGTCGTCTGGCAATACGCAGGGTTGTCGGCGCAGGATATGTCGACCCGTATCATCTATATCACTGAGCGGGCCCTCACTACGACCGTGAATAACATCGAGCACGTTGAATCGCAATCGATGTTTGGAATTGGGGTCGTAAAGATCTTTTTCCAACCGCATGCAAATATCGCCACGGCTATTGCACAAGTCACCGCTATTTCCCAGACCCAGCTCAAGCAGTTACCGCCTGGGACCACGCCTCCATTGATCATCACGTACAGCGCCTCTACTGTACCGATTATTCAGCTTGCGCTTTCGGGCAAAGGTCTAAGCGAACAGCAGCTTTACGATCTTGGCTCCAATTTCATTCGCACTCAATTGGTGACGATCCCGGGTACGGCGATTCCCAATTCCTATGGCGGAAAACAGCGCCAGGTGCAAGTGGATCTGAATACGCAAGCGCTGCAATCGAAACGCCTGAGTGCTTCGGATGTGGTAAATGCGCTGGGAGATCAGAATCTAATTCTGCCGGGAGGAACTTCGAAAATCGGCACGCTCGAATACAGCGTTGAGATTCAGGGCAGCCCTCAAAGGGTGGCCGATCTGAACAATCTTCCCATCAAAACCCAGAATGGCGCGACCATTTACATTCGCGATGTAGCGCATGTGCGCGATGGATATCCGCCGCAGACTAATGTCGTTCGATCAGACGGGCAGCGCGGTTCGCTCATAACAATTCTGAAGTCCGGCGATGTTTCCACACTGGACATCATCTCGGGTATTCGCAGGATGTTGCCGGTCATGGCAGCCACCCTGCCGCCGCAGCTTAGAATCACACCCATTGCGGACCAATCCGTCTTCGTGCGCGCTTCCATTAGCGCGGTGGTGCGTGAGGGTCTCATCGCCGCGTGCCTCACCGCGGTCATGATTTTGGTGTTCCTGGGAAGCTGGCGGAGCACGCTGATTATTGCGATCTCTATCCCGCTCTCGATCCTGTGCTCGCTTTTCGCATTAAGCGCACTCGGCGAAACGATCAACATCATGACACTGGGAGGGTTCGCGCTTGCGGTCGGCATCCTCGTTGACGACGCCACCGTCGAAATTGAGAATATCAACCGAAACTTCGAAATGGGTAAGGAGATTGAGCAGGCGATTCTAGACGGCGCCGCTCAAATTGCGGTACCCGCCCTTGTTTCTACCCTCAGCATCTGCATCGTATTCGTGCCGATGTTCTTCCTGACGGGCGTGGCGAGATATCTGTTCGTGCCGCTGGCCGAAGCCGTTTCGTTTGCGATGATCGCGTCCTACATCCTCTCGCGAACCATTGTTCCTACTCTCGCGAAGTATCTGTTGCGCGGACATTCGCACCACGATGCCGTGGCGCATGCCGACCCGAGAAACCCGTTTCTCCGGCTGCAACTCGCGTTCGAACGCCAGTTTGAGAGGCTTCGCTCGGGCTATCGCACCGTGCTTGAACGCTGTATCCAGCACCGCGGTCCGTTCACGGTGATGTTTTTCCTGCTGTGCATCGGCTCCGGCGCGCTCATTCCCTGGCTGGGGCAGGACTTTTTCCCGGCATCGGACAGCGGGCAGATCCGGCTGCACATTCGCGCGCGCACGGGTACCCGCATCGAGGAGACCGCAAAGCTCTGCGACCAGATCGAGAACAACATCCGGGACGCGATTCCAGCGCATCAGTTGGTCAACATTCTGGACAACATTGGCCTGCCCTACAGCGGGATCAACACGTCCTACAGCAATAACGGAACGATCGGACCAGCCGACGCCGACATCCTGATCTCTTTAGCGCAGGACCATAGGCCGAGTTCGGAGTATATATCCGCACTGCGCGCCCGACTGCCGCGCGATTTCCCGAGCGTAACGTTTTACTTTCTGCCGGCTGATCTGGTTAGTCAAATTTTGAACTTCGGCCTGCCGGCGCCTATCGACATTCAAGTGATGGGCAGCAATGTGGAAGCGAATCGTCAGTTCGCCGACCGGCTGATGGAGCGGGTAAAATTCATCCCCGGGGTAACCGATCTGCGCATTCAACAGCCTTTCAATCAACCGGAACTGTTGGTAGATGTTGACCGGACCAAAGCGCAGCAGGTGGGATATAGCGCTCGCGAGGTGGCCAGCGATGTCCTCGTATCGCTGAGCGGAAGCTTCCAAACGTCGCCGACTTTCTGGCTGAATCCCCGGAACGGCGTCACCTACAACATTGCCGTCCAATCTCCGCAGTACGAAATGGATTCTTTGCAGGACCTTCGAAACATACCAATGACCGCAACGTCTGGCCAGCCGCAAATTCTTGAGAGTCTGGCCCGGATTCGGCGCGGCACGGGGCTCGCCACGGTTTCGCACTACAACATCGCGCCCGTCATCGACATTTATGGCTCGGTGCAAGGCACAGATCTGGGGGGCGTTTCGCAGCGCATCGATGAGATCGTCGGGAAAAGTCAAAAGGAGTTGGTGCGTGGCTCGCGCGTAATTGTGAGAGGTCAGATTCAGACGATGCGCTCTTCGTTCAGGGGCCTCATCGGCGGCCTGGCGTTCTCCATTGTGCTCGTCTACATGTTGATCGTCATCAATTTTCAATCTTGGCTGGATCCGTTCGTGATTGTCTCTGCGCTTCCCGCGGCGCTGGCGGGCATCGTGTGGTTCCTGTTCGTGACGCACACAACCGTCAGCGTTCCGGCGCTTACCGGGTCCATCATGTGCATGGGCGTGGCGACCGCCAACAGCATTTTGGTCGTGAGCTTCGCGAAGGAGCAGTTGCCTGACGTGTCCAGCGCGGCCGAAGCTGCCATCCTGGCCGGTTTCACGCGTTTCCGACCGGTCTTGATGACTGCGCTCGCCATGATAATCGGAATGCTTCCGATGGCCCTCGGAATAGGAGAAGGCAGTGAACAAAATGCTCCGCTGGGACGAGCCGTTATCGGCGGCCTGCTCTTTGCTACGGTAGCGACCCTGTTCTTCGTTCCGGTGTTCTTCAGTCTCCTGCACGGCCGCCGGAAGAGCGATTAAGAATGCCTCGCTTACGTACTTTGGTCGGCCTGTTTATCGTTCTGCTGGTGATTGCGGGCATAGTGGTCTCGGGCATTCTTCCAAGACTGCGGGCGCAAAAAATGCTCCGGCAGCAGACCGATCTCGCGGCCGAGCCAACGGTTAGCGTAGTGCGCCCACAGCGCGGCGCGCCGTCCGAAGAGGTTGTCCTGCCGGGCAATATCCAGGCTTTTATCGACGCTCCTCTTTACGCGCGTACTAGCGGATACCTCAAGCGTTGGTATTTCGATATTGGAGCGCATGTCAAGCAAGGACAACTCCTCGCTGAAATAGAGAGTCCAGAAGTAGATCAGCAGTTGCAGCAAGCGCGTGCCGATCTGACCACCGCGCAAGCCAATCTGAAGCTCGCGCAGATTACGGCCAGCCGGTACACAACGCTCTTTAAGACAGATTCGGTTGCCAAACAAGATGTCGATAACGCCGTACAGGACGCCGCGGCCAAAGCAGCCACGGTGAAATCCGCACAAGCCAATGTGGGCCGTCTGGAGCAGATGGTTGCGTTTGAAAAAATTTATGCGCCCTTCGATGGCGTGATCACCGCGCGTGACACGGATATTGGACAGCTTATCGATTCGGGTTCAGCCACGGGAACGGCGCATGAGTTGTTCCACATCGCGGCGGTCAATAAGCTGCGCGTGTTTGTAAACGTGCCTCAGACTTATTCGCACGCCACTGTTCCGGGCATAAAGGCCGACCTGACACTTCCCGAACTTCCCGGCCGTCGCTTTCCAGGCACCCTCGTCCGAACCGCCGATTCGATGGATCCTGCCACCCGAACGCTGCTGGTTGAAGTGGATGTCGTCAATTCCACCGGCCTGTTGTTTCCAAACGCCTACACGGAAGTTCACTTTGCCATGAAATCGAATGTCGCCACGCTGATCGTTCCGTCCACATCATTGATATTCCGATCGGACGGCGTTCGAATCCCAACCGTGGTAAACGGCAATCGCGCGGCTCTTCTTCCTGTTACGTTAGGCCGGGACTTTGGCACGACGGTGGAAGTACTGGCCGGCCTGTCGGACAATGCCCTGCTGATCGCCGATCCACCCGATTCGCTGGTAGACGGTGAGATAGTGCGTGTCGTTCAGCCCCGGCCAGCGAAAACGGAAGAGTAGAGCCGGGCCCTAGTTCTTGGTCATGCTCAGACCAGTGACCGTGGCGTCCGTGTTATGCGCGAAGCGAATGCCGTATACGCCGTCGGTTGACTTCAGTTTTCCAGGCGTGACAAGGGCGGCCTTATCGTAGGTTGCAACAACGGTGCCGTTGATGGCGCAATCCACCTTATCGCCTTTTACCGACATCGCAATCTCCTGCGTCACGGGTTGCCCGGGACCCGCCGCTTTGTGTACGGCGTCGTTCGCCTCGCGCCGGCCATTCATTTGAAACGGCTCGGGACCGAATCCGCGCACGATGAACGTTCCGTTGCCGTAGGCCGCGCAGTAAAGATAGCTTGCCTGATCGGTTCCCATGTCATTCCCCGCGATGACGATGCCGTAGGGATGCGGATGAGTATTCAGGTTCATGTACTTCGGCTCATTAAACGTTGCCTTCACCGTATAATTGCCGCTTGCTTGATCGGCCGGCTTCCAATAAGTCACTGCCGGGCCCGTCGTGACGTGCAGAACATCCGCATCGCCACCCTGACTCAGCTTCGCGCCATCCAGGGACTGCCCCGCTTTCTTCTCATTCGGGTCGATCATTCCACTCCAGCCTGGGACAGAGATACCGCCGCCCGCCACCGTCCGCGAGGCTCCTTCCTCCTGGGCAGTCATTGCTGCAGGAACGAGCATGGTGAGAGCAACTGCAAAAACGCAACCGGAAATCAGACGCATGATGTTTCCTTTCATCGAAACCGTCGACACTCGACAATTATAGGTCGCTCCGGGCCGCACCAACGCCACTCTTCTGGATTCCTCGAACGGAGCAGAGATACAGGAACAAAGATGCGACCGCAAGTAAACTTAGAGGCCCCTTGACCTACAACCGATCACATCTATTCCTTAGGGCGCTTGCACTGAGCTCGTTTACGGCATACTTCCGCTTTGCGCGGTATCCGACAACAATCCGGAAACATCATCACGGAATCGCTAAAATCCTGCTCAAGTACGTTGTACCCGCTCGACAACTTGATGAATTCAGCATTGTTGACGAACTCAGATTATGTTCGGGGTCGATGCCCGCGAAAAAATGGGTAACCGAGGCCGCGCCTCAACGGTTTCCACAACCTTCCCGAAAAGCGACCGTTGACTTCTTCCCTATTCCAGGCTATATATAGGCTGGACAGGGAACAAGTTGCCTGAAGAATCGCCTCAACTATTACCCGGCACGCTCTACATGCTGATCATGCGGACTCTGGCGCGTGGCCCACTGCACGGATACGCCATTGCCAAACGGATCAAGGAATGCTCCGCCGACGTGCTTGCGGTAGAGGAAGGTTCGTTGTACCCGGCCTTGAACCGCATGCTGCTAAAAGGTTGGCTGCGCGCCGAGTGGGGGACTTCGGATACGAACCGCAAGGCACGCTTTTATGAGCTTACGAAGGCGGGCCAGAAACAGCTTGCCGCCGAGGCAACTGAATTCAGCAAGCTGGTGACGGCGATTCAGCTTGTGATGAAGACGGCGTAGGGAGGCAGTATTCAGATGATGAGGGAACTTTGGCTTCGATTACGCTGGTTGGCCCGCCGGGCGCGCTTTCGTTCCGAGCTTTCCGATGAGATGGAGTTTCATATAGAAAGCCGGGCAGAAGAACTCGCACGGTCCGGCATGGCGCGGACTGAAGCCTTCACGCTCGCGCGCCGGGAATTTGGTTCACGCGTGAAAGCCATCGAAGACACCTCCGGCGCTTGGCAAATGCGATGGCTGGAGGACCTATGTTCCGATCTACTCTATGCGTGCCGCGCATTTCGGCGCAATCCAGGGTTTGCGTTGACGGCAATTTTTTGTCTGGCCCTGGGAATCGGCGCAAATACAACGATTTTCAGTATCACGACCAGCTTTCTGTTCAGCCAACCGTCCTGCCGTGACAGCGCTTCGCTGATTGCCATCTGGCAAGGGGGAAATAGCGCGTCTTCACTCCGCGACTATGAATTTCTTCGGGCAGCGAATATTTTCGACGGCATGGCGGGCATCAATGTCGAGCGTGAGGTGAACTGGCGCGACGCCGAACACACCCGCCGGTTTTATGCCGGCACGGTGAGCAACGATTTCTTCACCACGTTGGGCATTCCTTTTCTGATGGGACGCGGAATAGCACTTCACGAGACCGATGCGGTTGTCATCTCAGAGCGGGTTTGGCGCGGCGAGTTCGGCGGCGATCCAGCGATTCTCGGCAGAAAAATGATTTTGGATGGCAGAGCGTACAACATCGTCGGCGTGCTTCCAGCAAATCATCGCTCCATTGTCGGCTTCAGCATTTCGCCCCACGTCTACCTGCGCGCCCTCCATGACGATGAACCCGCGCAGTTTTACGCGCGCTTACCGAAAGGCATGACGATTCCGATCGCGCGGGCCCGTATCGAAAGTGTGCTTCACCAGCTTGATCGCATTCGCCCAATAGAAGGCTGGCCGCGAACCAGGCGACTCCGAGTGACGGGCATAACAGGGTTTGACGTGCTCAACCAGGAGATACCCGGTGCAGTCACGGCCTTTTTCGCCATGCTGATGATTGTCGCCGGGCTGGTGTTGCTGATCGCTTGCACAAATGTAGCCAGCCTCTTATTGGCGCGCGGTTCCAGCCGCTCCCATGAACTCGCGATTCGGCTGTCGCTCGGAGCCGGCCGGCAGCGGATCGTCCGGCATCTACTGGCTGAAAGCCTGTTGCTGGCCGTTTTGGGATCGTTCGCGGGTGTGATGGTCGATCTCTCTTGCGCGTATTGGATTGGCAAAATCGATCTGCCTGTACCGGTTCCGCTGCACTTCGTCATTTTGCCTGACTGGCGGCTCCTCGGGTACTCACTGTGTTTAGTGCTCGCGAGCATGCTCCTCAGCGGCTTTCTGCCCGCGCTCAAAGCAGCCCGACGGGATGTGAACCACGCATTGAAACAAGAAGAGCACCAGACTAGCGGCGCGTGGAATTTGCGCAGCGGTATGGTTGCCGCGCAACTCGCGGTATCGATCGTGTTGCTCGCGGCGGCGTTGCTGTTCGTGCACAACCTGCTTCGGGCCACCTCCACAAACCCGGGCTTCGATGTACAAAAGACGGTCTGGGCCTATATGCGGCTGGTGCCGGACAATTATAGAGATCCCAATCAGACCAAGCAAATGGTCCTGGTGCGTTCAGGGCTAGAGCGGTTGCGCGCTTTGCCCGGCGTGGAGTCCGCTGCCATTGCGCGGGGTGTTCCGTTGAACGACAATTGCGTTGTTGGCGCCCCTGTTCGCACGGATATCTCGCGAACCGCAGTCCCGGTGGAATATCAATGCAACAATGTCGGCCCCGATTACTTCCGGACTCTTGGCATTGCCATTCTGCGCGGCCGTGAGTTTACTGGGCGAGATCGAAAAGACTCGCAGCCCGTCGTGATCGTAAGCCAGAATTTTGCCCATACCGTTTTCGGCGATATCGACCCAGTCGGGCATACGATTACCGCGGAACTTCCGAATGAGAAAAGCAAGCTCGTGGTCGGCGTCGCCAAAGACAGCAAATACTTCACGCTGAGCGAGAAACAGCGGCTCGCCGTGTATGAGCCGTATTTTGCCTCTGAGGAGCCAGTCAATCTGCAGTTTTTGATTCGCACTGCGGGTCCGCCTGCGAGCTTCGTCAAGCCCATCACAGATGCGCTGGCTGGCCTCGATTGGACCTCCGCGATAGAAACGAAGCCGATGAGCCGAGCGCTCGGGTTGGCCTTGCTGCCGAGTCGAGTGGGAGCCGCGATGCTGGGCGTCATGGGACTGCTTGGTCTGTTGCTTGCCGCCATTGGACTGTATGGCGTGCTGCTGTATTCCGTTTCCGGGCGAACACGGGAAATCGGTGTTCGCGTAGCGCTGGGTGCAAATCGGTCAGACGTGTTGCAACTCATAACCCGGCATAGCTTCGCGCTGGTCGGAAGCGGCATGCTGGCGGGTCTGGTTCTTTCCTTCTTTGCGGTGCAGCCGCTTGCTCAATTTTTGGTTCCCGGAATGAATGCTCTGGATTCGGCGGCGTTTCTGGCGGTGATCGGCGTGCTGGCGGCGGTTGCGGTGCCGGCAATTCTCGTTCCCGCATTACGAGCTCTGCGCGTGGATCCAATGAGCGCTTTGAGGTATGAGTAAATCGCGAACCTTCCTGGATCAACTGACCGCGCCGAGAGACGTATTCGTTCGTGCGCACGTCACCGATAATCCCTCCGGGTAGAACTTCCAGGTCGAGAAGACTTCCGATTGGGGTTGCGTCCTGGGACCCGCATCGATCGTGGAGTTATTCCGAAATCTGCCCTTCGTCAGTCCGGCCGTCGGACAGTCAGAAGCTCCTGAGCAAGAAATTTTTTGTGCTCGCCAATATTCTCTCGCTCGCATTTCGATCAGAGATCATCCGGGCCATCTCGACCGCCCCTATCATGGTGGAAAAAATCGCAAAAAATGCCCGCTCCTTGTCCACGGCTCTCCTTCCAGGCATGAATGGAAGAAGTCGACTTTTATATTCCACCATCGCAGTCGTGATTCGCTTCTTGGTCCCGGCATCGCCTCGTGCCAATTCGGGAGCAAGGGCCGCCAAGGGGCAGCCGGTTTCCGGATGGTGACAGTGATCCGGGCTGAGATATTCGCGGACAATTGCCTTCCACGCACTAGTCGATGGAACCCGCTCCGCAGCCTTTAGCAGGCGAGCGCTCATCTGCTCGAAGCCCTCTGTGACGGACTCCGCAAGCAAATCATCCTTGCTGGAGAAATGCTTGTAAAATCCTCCGTGAGTCAAGCCGGTATCACGCATCACGTCGGCGACTCCGGCACCGTGGAGACCCTCCGCGCGAAAGCGCCGCGAGGCATCCTCGACAATTTTCTTGCGGGTTTCCGGCTTATGTTCCGGTGAGTAACGCACAGTGTCTGTAGGATGACGCAGATCATCCCACAGACACAAGTTGCTCCGTTTTGCGGTATTCGCACCCACATCAGTTGAATCGATAGGATGTCACTCATCATCCCATACACACACAGGCTGCACGGCAAGTGCAGCACCGTGGGAAGGAGAATGGAATGTCACATTCGATTTTGGTCACCGGCGCTGCCGGAGGCTCTCAAGGGTCCACCGGCCGCCAGGTTGCAAATCTTTTGATGGACCAAGGCATCGGAATTCGAGCCCTCGTCCATAAACTCGATGCGAGGTCCAGTTCTTTGCGTGGGCGTGGCGCCGAAGTCGTAGAAGCCGATCTGTTGGATCCGGCATCCGTCCGCTCGGCTTTCAATGGCATCAAGCGCGCCTATTTCACCTACCCAGTGACCCACGGCCTGCTTGAGGCGGCGTCGATCTTCGCCGCGGCAGCGCGCGATGCCGGCGCGGAGCTCATACTTAACAATTCGCAGCTTCAGAGTACGCCCGACGCACCGAGCTTTCGCAATTTGCAACATAGGCTTGCCGACTGCATATTCGACTGGGCGCAGGTTGGGGCCGTTCACATCCAGGCGCCACCGTATTACGAGAATTTACGCGCTCTCGTATCGAAGAGCGTCGCCGAAAGCAATACCGTGTTCCTCCCGTGGGGCAATGGGGATGCTGTGTTCCCATTGGCGAGCGCGCAAGACCTGTCGAACGTCGCGGCCACCCTTCTCGCCAATGCCGGCGTTCCCTCCAGAAAGGCTTATGAGGTGATCAGCGAGACACCGACGGTGAACGAGATCGTCGAAACGCTCAGCCGTGCACTGGAAAGACCGATACGGTATGTCGAGATCACGGACGAGCAGTGGATCGAAGCCGTGAAGAATGGTCTCAATCCGCACGCCCTGGACCACCTGTCGCATCTATGGCGATACTTTCGCTCTTCTGGAATCCGCAAAGACCAACAAGGCTATCGTGTCACGGAGACCGTGCGTGCCGTAACGGGCAAGGATCCGTTGAGCCTGGAACAGTTCTTCAGAAGCAACGCAGCAGCATTGGCGGGGGCGACTATATGAACCCGCGTGCTGTCTTCGGGCTTAGCATTCTGATGAGCTCGCTCACTTCCATCGTCATTGCCGCGCTGTTTGCGTGGCCCTGGCTGAAAAGCGTGAATCGGGGGAAAGCGCTAGTCTGGCTCGTCGCGCCGCATATGTTTCTCCGCTTTCTTGGCCTCAGCTTCTTGGTGCCTGGGGTGGTTTCCACAGCTTTGCCGAGAACGTGGGCAGCAGCAGCAGCCTACGGAGACTTCCTAGCGGGAGTTCTTGCCATCGTCGCTACGCTCGCACTGGCGTACACAAGTTCGTGGGCCGCTGGGGCGGTATGGGTGTTCAATGTTTGTGGCGCGGCGGATTTGTTATTCGCCTTCTATGAAGGTGCCCGGGTCGGTCTCGACCCTGGTTCGCTCGGCGCTGGGTATTACCTCGTGACTGCCATCGTGCCGCTCTTACTGGTGAGCCACGCACTTATCTTCCGGCTGTCACTGCGCAGCACGTTGTGACAGTATTCGCGCTCCGCAACGCCAGTCACTGGCGCCGATTTGACCGTTGATGGCGGGACAAATGCCTGACTAGCCCACGTACCGGGTTCATCGAGACAGTCCTATCTGTTCGCGGAAGAACTCATAGCGGGACGGCGATAACACTTGAGAACAAAACTGTGCTTGTCACCAGGGCATCCAGCGGGATTGGCTTTGCAGTAGCGCTGTTTTCATCTGACGCAGATGTCCTGTTTCACTGCGGCCCGTTGCGCAGGGGTGCAGGGAGCATGGCTTTCCACGATGCTTCATCGTGTCCGATGCTGAGCTTGTTGGCGGCGCGGACAAGCGGGAGTCGGAGTAGCTTCGGGTCGCGTTCGATGCGAGTGAGGAGTTCGGAGTCGGAGACTTTCAGGTATTTGAGGCCGGCGTCTTCATAGGCTTTGCTTTCGGTATCGATCAAAGCCTTCAGGCCGAAGCGATCGACGAACCGTTTGATTTCGCCGGGAGACATGGGCTTTTGCTTTATGTCAACCAGATGGATGGGGATGCTGCGCTCCTTAAAAAAACGCTCGGCGGCCCGGGTGGACTGAGAGTTCTTTACGCCGAAGATCTGGACGTTCAGCATATGGTCCGATTTTGGCAAAGAGGCTTGCCAGGGCGCCCGGAATTACTGAAGTTCGAGGCCGGCTTTTGCGAGTAGACGGAGCAGAGCGTTTTCACCGGCAGCCCCGCGTTGGATGCCAGCAATATTGCCCTCGCGATCGATTACGACGTAGTAGGGGTAAACGTTCGCTTCGCAGATGGCAGCAAGAGTTGTATCTTCGGCCAAAACGATTTTCGAGGAGCGAGGAGACTGTGCGAGATACTTCTTCACCTTGCGGCGGGGTTCGCCCATGTTGACGGAAACAACGACCAGGCCATCCTTCTGGAATTCCTTGATAATGTTTTCGACTGCGGGTTCGTCGTGCTTGCAGGGTGGGCACCACGTTGCCCAAAAGTCGAGCAGAACTACTTTCCCTTTCAGGGATTCGTTAGTCAGCCTCTCGCCGTCGAGAGTTTTGGCGACGAAGTGAGGTGCGGGCTGGTTGAGGTCGACAGCGGCGAGTCTGCCTGAACCGATGCAAAAGAGAAGATAGCCGACAGCTTGGCGGCGCGAAATGTGGGTAACCGGGATCACGGTGGATCGATGTTAATCCGAAACCCGCGTTGGCGCAAGAGGTCTGGCGTACTGTTTTGCCGCGAAGGTGGTGGTCTGCTCGTCGCAAATCTTGGGGACAGGGGAGAACGTATCCGGCTCAGTCTTCTCCCGTACTGTTAACTGGAGCATTTCCACCCAAACCATGTTAGAAAGTTGTCTTCCCAGTGACTACCTTAAGCGTGGAAGGAATAAAGTCCATCTCGGCTGGACAAGCGAGTCAGGATGACTTGTACAAGGAGGCGGCGGAGAAGTACGGTTCTTCGCTCCAAAGGCTGGTGAGCGCCTACGAAGCTGATCCGGAAAAGCGGCGCGACCTCACCCAGGACATTCATTTTCAGTTGTGGCGAAGCTTTCAGCGGTACGATTCCCGCTGCTCGCTGCGGGCCTGGATCTACCGCGTTGCTCACCATGTCGCCGCGTCTTATGTCATTCGCGAAAGGCGTATCTTTGCGACTCTCGTGAGTCTGGAGGAACTTGAGACGGTTCCTGTCGAACGCCAGAGTCAGCTCGCCGCAGAAACACGCATGAATCTGAATCGCATTTCGACCCTGATTCAGCGACTCAAACCGCTTGACCGTCAAGTGATTATCTGCTGGCTTGAAGGCCTCGACGCTGCGTCTACGGAGAAATCACCGGGCTGGCGGCGGGAAGTGTAGCCATACGGATACACCGCATCAAGAACATTCTTACGCGGGAATTCAGTCGGGGAGGCAGCTATGCAGAGTAATTTCCCCAACGACGATCCAAGAGCAGTTTGGCAAAGCCAACCAACGGAGGCATCGAACATGAGCTTGTTGTTAATTCGACAAAAGGCTCGCCAACTTAGGGCACAGACGCGCCGGAATACGTTGGGAACCCTTGTTGCCCCCTTCATCGTTGCCTTTTTCTATGCTTTCTGCATAAAACAGTTCCTGCAATACGAGAAGTGCTGCACCCGCTATTCGCGGTCGCACTGGTCTGGAGCTTAGCCGGAGTGTATTTCCTAAACCGGGGAAACCGGCCTGGGGCAATAACACAAGACGCAGGCTTCAGTACCGGTCTTGAGTTTTGCAGGCGAGAGTTTGGCCGGCAGCGCGAATATTTTCGTCGCGTGCTGCTGTGGTCTTTCGCGCCGATAGTTCTGGCCCTCGGCGCGCTGATCCTGGCACTTGCACTCGTTGTTGGCGCGCAAATGTTGATGAAGGCGATGCCCGTCATAACGCTCGCAGCCATATGGATAGCGGCGTATCTCGCGCTCTGGCTACGGCAACGGCGCAAACTCTGGCACGAAATTGACGAATTCGGCGAAGTCGAAGAGAAGAAGATCCGGTAATGCCAGGGAAACAGACGGCTGTCCTTTGAACTCTGCCGAGGTTATCTCAGGTTGGGGAAGGGTTCTTACATTTCGGCTAGATGACTCGAGAGTCAGCACTCATTTCATCGTTACGTCGATCATGTTGTCGTCGGCGATACGATCGATGAGCTTGTTATACGGATCGATACCCGCCAGGGTGGGGCGCTCGTTGACAGTGGCTGTGAAGGTTTCGTGTTCGGCGGTGAGTTTCTTCTTCTCAAGATAAAGAGGCTTCTCTTCGTCCTTCTTACCGCTAAAGACGCCGATCTCGACGTAGTCGGCGAGCTTCATCGGAGTCTCAGCGCCGTTTCCGTCGGCTTGCACTTTGCGAGCCTGCACGTTGAGCGTGACCTTATATTTGCCGTCGCTGGTTTTTTCGGCGGTGGCCGAAAGCGCTTTGTTGTCGTACAGGACGATGCGGTTGAAGCCATCCTCCACTAGGTATTGAAGCTCCGGTGGAGTTTGCGCGCGAATGGCGTCAACTAGCATGCGGGTGTCGGGATAGGGCTTGTCGAGGGCGGCGGAGGCTCGCGCATTGTCGTCCGCATCGACCTGGTTGTTGGCGTTGGCGTAGCGGTATTGCATCAAGAAGTTGTGCAGGGCCAGGTTGAGCTTGTCCTCCCCGATGTAGTCGGCGAGCGTGTAGAGGATCTGGCCCCCTTTTTGATACCAGACATAGGGCT
Organism: uncultured Acidobacteriaceae bacterium; assembly: GCA_963849445.1. Classification (GTDB taxonomy): domain Bacteria; phylum Acidobacteriota; class Terriglobia; order Bryobacterales; family Bryobacteraceae; genus Bog-105. Next base: position 80,668 of record CAWKHS010000002.1, read on the forward strand.
CGCGCTGCACCAGGGCGAGGGGTGGCTCATGGCGGGTCTCGCCAGCGCGGCCGCGAAGGTAGGTATCGAGCTCGTTACGAAGGTAGCGGTGCATGAGGTCGCGGCCGTACTTGTGCGCCATGATCTGCAGCGCGGAATACTCAGCCAGGCTTTCCGACATCATGTTAGAGCCTTCTACGTTGGCGCCAATCAGTTGATGACCCCACCACTGATGACCGAGTTCGTGAGCGGTGACGAAATAGGTGAAGTCGATGTCAGTTGGTTTCATGACCCGGCCGATGAAGCCGAGGCCTTCCGAGTAAGGGACCGTGTTGGGGAAAGACTGCGCAAAGCCGCGGTAACGCGGAAACTCGATAATGCGATATTGCGCGAATTGGTAGGGACTGTAGACGCGCTGATAGTAATCGAGGCCGGCGCGGGACCCCGCGAGCATGTCGTCAATGTCGTAGGTGTGCGCCGGATCGTAGTACACATCGAGAGCGACGTCGCCGTTGGGGCCGCGATAGGTCTCCTGGCGGACTTTGTAGCGGCCTGAGATGTAAGAGAAGAAATCGAGAATGTGGGTGGAACCCATGCTGTATTCGAAGTAACGGCGACCGTTTTGCCGCCATTCGCGCTGCAGGTATCCGGGAGAGAGCACGATTTGATCCGGTGAGGTGCTGACGGTCGTGTGATAGGTGATCCAATCCGATTGGTTGAAGAAGACATTGTTGAGGGAGTGAGCAGGGTCGCCGCGATGGGCCATCTGTTCGAGGGGTGGCAGGTGCTCTTCCCGACGGCGGCGTGGATCGTCCAGTTCGATGTTGTTGTTGTAGCCGATGTACGGAAAGAAGTCGGAATCAAAAAAGGTGCCGTTGTAGGCCAACTGCGCCAGCTCATTGCCGTCACGGAAGCCTTGGGTTTGGTGGCCGACGTTGCAGGTGAGGGTTATGGTTTCGCCAGGCGCAAGAGGTTGATCGAGAGAGTAGATGGAGTAGATATTTAAAGGCGCGGAGCTGATGAGATGAAAGGGACGATCGAAGTGGACATTGCTAACTGACTGCTGCTGATCCGTAATATGAATCTGAGAAACGGGCTGAGCGTTCTTGTTTTGCAGAGTCATGCGCACGGAGCCGTCGAAGGATCGCCGTTCGGGGTAGATGTTGACGTTAGCGTCAACGGCGGTGACCTTGGGCTGGAGTAAGTTCTCATAGCGCTTGAATCGCCGTTCGTAATCGGCCTGCATGTCGCGGCGGGTTTGCGCGTTGCGGTAAGGATTGAGCACGTGAGCGTTATAGAAATACCAGGAGCCGGAGCAAGCGGCCAGCAGCACGAAAAAGAGCGCGAGCGGAATGAGCCTGGGCGCGCGCTGCAAGGCGAGACCGGTGCGGCTGCGGAGCGACTCGTCGGCGCCGCGTCGGGCGAACGCAACCGAGACGACGGCGAGGACAGCGGATATGGAGAACCAATACGCGATCGACCAGAACAAGGCGGGGACAAAGTGTCCGTACCCATTCATATCCGAGTAAGTGTAAGGAGGAACCTGCCCGATCAGGTAAAGCGTGTTCTCCCAGCCGAAGTTAAAGAGGATAGGGATAAGCACGAAGATGCCGATGATGATCCCGTGGCCTACGAACTTATTGCTAACCATCGTCTGAACGAACAGGGCGAGAAGCGTGAACATTAGGACCTGCGGGAACGTGACGATGTACAGTTCCTTGAAGTATTGAAGGAGTTCGTAGTGGTGATATCCGGCGAAGCTCTGCATGAGGATACCCATCAGCATGGCGACGGTGAGAAGGATGAGTTCGACGATGGCGATGGCGGTGAGGCGAGAGAGCCAATCGGTGGACTCGCCCACAGGCAGGGCGTCATGGATACCGCTGAAGCGAACATCTTGCTCGCGCCAAAGAAGCTCGGCCGCGTAAAGAGTCGAGACGATGTAGAGGAAAAGAAGCGCGTTGCCTTCGACGGCTTGCAGCATGAGGTAGGTGACGGGCCAGACGTTCCTGTCGGCTAAATGGCCTGCGAAATAGCCGTTATTGATGCTGAACACGACGAGCAGGGCGACGATGCCCCAGAACGGAAAATCGCGGAGAATATGGCGCAGGCGGAGCCTCGAGAGCGAGAGGTATTGCGCAAACGTGGAGCCCGGAACGAAGACTTGATGCACAACCGGCAGCCGGGCGGTGACGAGCGACCGGACAGGACGCTCGTCGCTCGCATCCTGCTGGCGGGCCTTGGCGGCGCGGCGGCCTTGAGAGCGGGCCGTGAGGGCTTCAACGGACATCGGAAAGAGCGTCCACACGGCCGCAAGCGCAATGATGCCGACGCCGATCCAGAGCAAGCGGTTGTAAAGGAAAATGCCGTTGACGAGTGACGGCGACCAGGTGACGAAAAGCGAATTTTTTTCGACGACCGTCCAGTAGCGCGTAATGTCATCGAAGAGCAGCAGGCCTACGGGGTCGAGGATGCCGGACCAGAAGCGCTCGAGCGATCGTGTTGCGGAGAATACCGTGATGCCGATGACGTAAAGCATGAAGAGCGCGACGCCCTGGAGATAGACGATGAAGATTTTGCGTGTAAGAGCGGCGACCGCAAAGAACAGCGATCCCAGAAAAAAGATTTGAACGACGGTGATGGAGAGAAAAGGCTGCAGGTAAGCCCAGAGGTGATTGGGCCCGATGCGGGTGTGGTCGGCCCAGGGCGCGAAGGTACCGACGAATGTGCCGAGCATTTCGGCCGAGAAGACCAGGACGGTGGTGACGAAGGAACCGGCCCATCTGCCGCCCAGATAGGAGAATTTCGAGATCGGTTTCGTGAAGATAATTTGAAATGTGTCGCGCTGAAAGTCCCGGAGAATAGAAGTGCCGAAAATGGCGGCGATGATGATGATGCCGAACAGGGTGGTGCCGAAATCGTTCAATGCGTTGGCATAGGCCGTGTTGAGAAGAACTTTTCCATTGCCGTTGCCCAGCGGGCCGAAGTTCTCGGATGCGACGCTCAGGAACGAGAAGGCGAACCAGATGACGAAATAGACGTAGGTTGAGATGCTTTTGGCGCGCAGCTTGAGTTCGAAGGAGAAGAAATTCCAGAAGGCAGTCATGGCGTGTTATTGCAAGTGTTTCGGCGAACTAATTGACCGGTGCGCGCCTGCCCTGTTCTGAGAGTTGCAGGAAGTAGACGTCTTCGAGACCGGAGTCTACGGAGCGGAAGCCGTCGCCGGGACCGCTTTCGGAATAGACGCGCACCTCATGCTGGCCGCCGATCAAGTGAGTGCTGATGACGTGAAGCTCGGTTTCTAGCGAGCGAAGTTCGTCGTCGGTGGCAACGATTTTGCTCCAGATGCGCCCGTTGAGTTGGGCCAGCGCTTCGGCCGGGGAGCCTTCGATGAGGAGTTCACCGGCAGCGAGAATGGCCATGCGCGGGCACAGCTCACGAACATCGTCCACGATATGCGTGGAGAGAATAACGGTGCGATCGCGGCCGATGGAAGAGAGGAGATTCAGAAATCGATTGCGCTCGGCGGGGTCGAGACCGGCGGTGGGTTCGTCAACGATGAGGAGCCGGGGATTGGCAAGCAGCGCCTGGGCAATACCGAACCGTTGTTTCATGCCTCCGGAAAAGCTAGACAGAGCTTTTTTGCGCGCCTCCCATAGGTTCGTTTGCTGGAGCAGAGCATCGATTATCTCTTTGCGCTCGGATGACGAAGTGATGCCTTTCATGACCGCGAGATGGTGAAGCAGATCGAGGGCGGAGATCTTTGGATAAACGCCAAACTCCTGGGGAAGATAGCCGAGAAGGCGGCGCACTGTGTCTTTTTGCCGGAGCACGTCGATGCCATCGAAGGTGATCGTGCCGGAGTCGGGGTCCTGCAGCGTGGCGACGATGCGCATGAGGGTACTCTTGCCGGCGCCGTTCGGGCCGAGCAGCCCGAACATGTTGTTGCCGATCGTGAGTGAAACATTCTTCAGGGCTTTCACACCGTTCGGATAGGTTTTCGAAAGACCGGTAATCGTGAGTGCCAGAACATTACCTCCACGTTTTTCCTGCGGCGTCGATCGTTCTGCCTCAGCGATCGTTCTGCCCCAGCAAGGATTAGCGCCAAATCTAACACAAAGGAGTACGTGGTTCGGGAAGCCGGCGTTCCCGGGAGTATGCGGCTCTAAACGGGACTGCCTGAGCTAAGAACGGCGTGCGACATTTAGACTTCGCGCATCTATCCAGACTATGTGGCCACAGACCTATCATCCGCATGGCGAGAGCACCGCGGCCGCCGCTCTAATTGCGGCAATTCCGCTACTGGCCGTACTTCTCCTGCTAGCTGTCGGAAGAAAACCGGCCTGGCTTGCATCGCTTGTCGGGCTGGGCGCGGCTTTAATTGTGGCGACGGGTTGGTACGGCATGCCTCCTGGCCTGGCATTCAGTTCCGCCGAATACGGCGCGGCGTTCGGACTCTTTCCTATCGGTTGGATCGTCTTCTGGGCCATCTTGTTATATCGGATGACCGTCGAAAGCGGCAAATTCGAAATCATCAAAGATTACATGGGCGGACTTACGCCCGATCATCGCCTGCAAGCTCTGCTAATCGCGTTCGCTTTCGGTGCGTTCATCGAAGGCGCAGCGGGTTTCGGCACTCCAGTGGCGGTTGCGGCGGCGATGCTTGCAGGCCTGGGCTTTTCGCCGTTCTACGCTGCCGGCATTTGCCTGCTAGCCAATACGGCGCCAGTGGCGTTCGGATCGATCGGCATACCGATCGTCACCCTCCAGGGCGCAACAGGGCTGCCGCTCGCAGCACTGAGTTCCAACATCGGACGCATCTGCGCGCCCATCTCATTCCTGATTCCGGCTTACCTGGTAGCCGTTATGTCGGGGCTGCGCGGGCTCGCCGGAGTGTGGCCGGCAGCCGCGACTTGCGGGCTTGTATTCGCCGGCTGCCAACTTCTCATCTCGAACTTTATCGGGCCCTATCTCACTGACATCATTGGCTCGCTCTGCGCCATTCTTGCGCTGGTGGTTCTGTTACGCGTCTGGCATCCGAAAGAACATTTCCTGGTAGAAGGTCACCCCGCAGCTCATGCCTTCCGGCGCCATGCGGCCTCGGACATCGTCGGCGCCTGGATGCCTTATGCCCTTCTCGTGCTGTTCGTGCTGCTTTGGGGAGTCAACGGGATAAAAGCGTTCCTCGACCACGCAACCGTGAAATTTCCCTGGCCAGGCCTTCACAACCTGGTGATCCGCACCGCTCCCGTGGTGGTTCGAAACTCGCCTTACCCGGCGGTCTACACATTCAATTTCCTAACTGCGTCCGGAAGCGCCTGCATGTTCGCGGTCTTTGCATCGGCCATCGCGTTGCGCATCTCTGTGCGCAACTTCGCCTCGATGTTCATCGCAACGGCGCGTCAATTGGCCTTTCCGATGCTGACCATCGCTTCCGTGCTGGCGTTGGCGTTTGTCATGAATTATTCGGGTGCGACTACATCTCTTGGATTGGCCTTCGCCGCCAGCGGCGTTCTGTTTCCCTTCTTCAGTCCGCTTCTCGGTTGGCTCGGCGTGTTTTTGACGGGCAGCGATACGTCTGCCAACGCTCTATTCGGCAATCTTCAGGTGGTTACGGCCAACGCTCTGCATCTCAATCCGGTTCTGATGGCGGCGGCGAATTCGAGCGGTGGCGTAGTCGGCAAAATGATCAGTCTGCAGAGCATCGCTGTAGCCGCTGCCGCGACCGGCATGCCCGCGAGCGAAGAACCAAAACTGTTTCGCTTCACTCTGCGGCACAGCGTCTTTCTCGTGTTGCTTGCCGGCCTGATCACGTTGCTTTACGCCTACGTTATGCCGCATTGGGCCCAGTGATGCCCGCTTCGATTCGGGTGGAACTATCGGCGGAGCCACTTCGTTGACCACGAAAGTGGTCATATGACCAGTTCCCTAGTATGCTATGGATGTGAAGCAACTCGTAGTAAGCGCGACCGAGTTTAAAGCGAAATGCCTAGCGCTCTTGGATGAAGTAGAAGAGAGCGGCGAGACGATTACCGTTACCAAACGGGGCCGTGCGGTGGCGACGGTCGGACCGGCCAAGAAGCGGCCTTGGAAATCGTCCAAAGGCACCTTGGAAGGCAAAATCGAGATTGTGGGCGATATCGTAAACACAAACTTCGAATGGGACTGCGCCAAAGGAGAATGGGAACCCTAGTTGCAGTCTCGTCTGTTGCTCGACACTCATATCGCTATACGTTGGTTAGCTGATCCTAAGAAGCTGTCGAAGCAGCAGAGAAGAGCTCTGGACTCGTCGGCCACCCGTCAAGAACAATTTGCGGTAAGCGCGGTCACGCTGATCGAAATCGCACTGTTCGAAGGCTCGGGGTTCAAAGGCAAGCCCAATGAGATCCTGTTTAGCCTTGAAATAGCGCCTGAGTTCCTGATTCTCCCACTGACGTTTCAGATCGCCGCGGAGGTTGCGTCGGTGGGCTCTAGTCTGCGTGATCCTGTGGACCGAACAATCGTCGCAACCGCTCGTGTTCATCGGCTTCGTCTGGTCACGTCCGATCAGCGCATCATCGCTTCCGGACTCGTTCCGACTATCGAATAGCCGATAGACTGCCGGGTAGAGTAGTGATTTGCTGGTTGCGTCTCTATGAAGCCCTACACCTCCGCGGTTCCCTTAAGTACAAATAAGCACTTGATCCGCTGGGTTGAGAAGATGGCCGAGCTGACTAAGCCCGAGGCGATTCATTGGGTAGACGGCTCGCAAAAAGAGTACGACGCGCTGTGCGCGCAGATGGTCGCGAGCGGTACGTTCATCAAGCTGAACCAGGAGCTTTGGCCGGGTTGTTATTACGCTCGCTCGGACGCGAGCGACGTGGCGCGCGTAGAAGACCGGACGTTTATCTGTTCGCTTTCAAAGGACAGCGCGGGCCCGACGAACAACTGGGTGAATCCGTATGAGATGCGCCGGAAGTTGAAGACGCTTTTCAAAGGTTGCATGCGGGGCCGGACGATGTACGTTCTGCCGTTCAGCATGGGCCCGATCGATTCGCCGATGTCGCAGATCGGCGTTGAATTGACGGACTCGCCTTATGTGGTGGTCAATATGCGCATTATGGCGCGTATCGGGCTGCCGGTTTTCCGCGAGATCGATAAAGATGTGAAGCGCGTTGTGCCATGCATGCACAGCGTGGGAGCGCCGCTTGCCAAAGGCGAGGCGGATGTTCCCTGGCCGTGTAATCCGGAGAAATACATCGTGCATTTCCCCGAGACGCGCGAGATCTGGTCGTATGGATCCGGGTATGGCGGCAATGCGCTGCTGGGGAAGAAGTGTTTCGCGCTGCGCATCGCTTCGAATATCGCGCGCGACGAAGGCTGGATGGCGGAGCACATGCTGATTTTGGGCGTGGAGGATCCGCAAGGCGAGAAGACGTACGTCGCGGCGGCGTTTCCCAGCGCCTGCGGCAAGACGAACTTCGCCATGATGATTCCACCGGAGGGCTTCGAGGGCTGGAAAGTCTGGACGGTGGGGGACGACATCGCCTGGATCAAGCCGGATGAAAACGGCGGATTGCGGGCGATCAATCCGGAAGCGGGTTTTTTCGGAGTTGCGCCGGGCACATCGCCGAAAACGAATCCGAATGCGATCGCGACACTGTAGAAGAACACGATTTTTACCAATGTGGCGCTGACGCCAGAAGGGGGAGTCTGGTGGGAAGGTCTGACGGAGAAGCCGCCGGAAGAGTGCCTGGATTGGCAGGGGAACCGGTGGACACCGGAGATCGGGCGGGAGACGGGCAAGAAAGCATCGCATCCGAACGCGCGCTTTACGGCTCCGGCGTCGCAGTGCCCTTCGATCGATCCGGCTTGGGAAGATCCGAACGGCGTTCCGATCAGCGCATTCATTTTTGGCGGACGGCGCGCCACAACCATGCCGTTGGTGTATCAAGCGTTCAATTGGAGCGCCGGAGTATACGTTGGGGCGACCATGGGCTCAGAAACGACCGCAGCGGCGGCCGGCGCGGTGGGTAAAGTGCGGCGCGATCCGATGGCGATGCTGCCGTTTTGCGGCTATCACATGGGAGACTATTTCCGGCATTGGCTGAGGATGCAGCGATCATTGCGCACCACGCCGCGCATTTTTCACGTGAACTGGTTCCGCAAGGATAGTGATGGGAACTTCATTTGGCCGGGCTTCAGCCAGAACATGCGCGTTCTGAAATGGATTGTGGACCGGGCGCACAGCCGTACGGCCGGACGAGAGACGCCGATCGGCTGGATGCCGCTGTACGAGGATTTCGAGTGGAAGGGACTCGATTTTCCGAAGGAGAAATTCGACCAGCTGCAAGCATTCGATACGGCTGCGTGGCGGTCGGAGGTGATCGGGCACGAGGAACTGTTTATCGATCTGCACGATCATCTTCCGCCCGAGATGATCTACGAGCGAGAGCTGTTGATCTGCCGGTTGTAGGTACTAGTCCTGGTAAGTTAAGCGTCACATTAAAGGAAGTTTAATGTGAAGTTCAGGACTCCTTCACCCTAGATCTGCGAATATACTCAGTGAGAGCACAAAGTGCTACAACTCAAGTAGATAAAAGGAGATATCCCCAAATGAAGAAACTTATGATCGCCGCCCTGGGCCTCTCGCTCCTCCCCATGACTTCCCTTTTCGCACAGAACACGTCCACCAGCAGCACCGGCAGCACGGACACGGGTACCATGAAGAGCAGCAAGAAGCACAAGAAGAGCAAGAAGGGCACATCGACGATGAGCTCGACCAGCACCTCCAGCAAGTAAACTGGCCGGCAATTTACCGGTACTCATTTGACGCGGCTTTGGACCTTCGGGTTCGGAGCCGCGTTTTGATTTTTGGGAGCCTGTTTGCCCGGGCATGTTGAAACAAGTACCCGAACTGGTTTGAACGGAAATTCGACTTTACATTCCCCGCGGAGCAGTACCCCAACATCTGCACCCGCCTTCGGGGCACTCCGGCACGGCTGGAACAAATGTTACGCGGGGCATCGCGCGATGTTCTGGTCCATAAACCGGGAGAGAAGTGGTCGGCCCAGGAGCACGTCGGCCATCTGCTCGATATGGAATCGTTATGGGCGGCGCGCGTTGACGACTTTCTGTCGGACGGAGACACCCTACGGTCGCGACCTCAGCGATAGCAAAACTCATGAAGCCGACCACAACAACCGGTCATTAATGGAGCTGATAGCCGAGTTCCGCGCGTGGCGACTTCGTCTGGTGGATCGCGTGTGGAAGTTTCAACCTGCCCTTTTCGCCCGCTGCAGGCTGCATCCGCGCCTGGAAGCAGTCCATGCGGCTCGTGGATCACTTGTACTTTGTTGCGGAGCACGACGACCATCACTTGGCAAAAATCTGGAACATGTCGACAGTTAGTGTGCTGTTTCTGAAATCCCTTGAGCAGTGGTGGCCTGAGAGGCAGCCGGAGGAGGCCAACCGCCCACCGAGTAGAAAGGTCTCGGTTATGGGACTGAGCGCACGCATTGGCAGCAGCCGCTTCGGCCTTCTCGGTTTTTTTGGCGTCGCGGCGCAAATCCAGGATCAAACGCATGACCAGGTGCTCGAGCTCGTCACGCACCTTCTCGTAAACCTCCTCGCTGCGCCCGATCGGATCTTCGATTTTCCACTCACGGACCTCGATCGGCATCCGCGCGGGAAGCTTCTGGCCGCTGATATTCACGATCATATCCAGCATAGGCACATCAATGGATCCCAGATCCTTTGGGTACTGAGCGTCGATATTGATATTCTTAGCCTCCATCACCTTTTTGGTAAGAGGCTGAACGATGGCAGCAGGCGCGAAGCCGGCGCTCTGCGGCTCAAGAACATCCGATCCGTATCTCCGGGCAAATCCTTCCGCCATCTGACTGCGGAACGATTTCCGATGCAGAGGAAAAGAACCCGTTTCACTCCCCTCAGTTTAGCGGACGGGACTATCCGTCCTTTCCGCCGTGATTTTGTCAATAAAGTGCTTGTGAATATGATTATCGGCGCCTAATTCAGGATGGAATGCGCCACCATGTGCCGACCCTGCTCGATTAAAACTGGCGTGTCCAGGTAGGTTGCCAAAATGGTGGCGTCCGGCCCGACGCGCCGAATGACGGGCCACTGATGAAGACGGCTTCGGTGGGGTGGCCGTCAATGTCGATGCGGGCGATGCGGCTGTCGATCTGGCGCCCGTAGGCGTTCCGTTCCACCGTCAGGTCTAGCAAAGCGAGTGAGGGTTGCGGCGAATTGAGGACCTCGGAGGCAAGTAAAATCGCTCCGGCGCAGGTTCCGAAGATGGGCTTGTTCGCGCCGAAATCCTGAAGC
>CAWKHS010000003.1:0-391523 GCA_963849445.1 uncultured Acidobacteriaceae bacterium
CGGTCCTATAATCGGTAATTAGTGCCGTTGCAAAGTTGCGCCGCGCCTCGGGCTTTCGCCAGCTAAGGGATGAAAGCACTGTTCCAAAGATCCCAGCGCTATTTGATCTGGTTGGGAATACTTCCTCTGGTGCTGGCGTTTGTCTCATACCGGACGAGTTCAGAGCACATCGCCAGCGTTAAGGCGACACTTGCGACCGATGATTTCATCCGGCGCCTGGATGAACTGTTATCGACGCTGCAAGACGCCGAAACGGGTCAGCGCGGCTATCTCCTGACGGGTCAACAGCGCTATCTTGACCCATTTCTGGACGCGGAGACGGATCTTCCTTCCCGTTTAGCGCAGATGGAGGTATTGGCCGCGCGCAATGGCGTCTCCAGACAGGAAACCACTGAACTGCACGGGCTAGTGAATCGAAAGATGTCGGAGCTTCGCACAACCATCGATCTACGCCGCACGCGCGGGCTTGCGGCTGCACTCGACGAAGTGGCAACCGGGCGAGGCGAGCAGTATATGGCGGAGATCCGGTCGCTTAATCGGGCGCTGGGAAGATGAGCAGGTAGACACTTTCGAAGATCGCTGGGAGAAGCAGCACCGCGAAGAGAATGAGCTGCGAGTGGTACTGGCGATAGGCGTCGCGGGTGGAATCCTTCTGCTGGTATTGGCGTACCGGTTCAATCTGCTGTATGCGCGGGAACGGGATCAGATAGAAAGAGAGATCCGTAGACTGAACAACAGTCTGGAATCGCGCGTAAAGGAGCGAACCGCGGAGCTGGAAGCGCGCACCACGGAACTGGAGCAGCGCAGGGCGGAGTTGCAGAGATCGAATGCGGACCTGACGCACTTTGCCTACATCGCAAGCCATGATTTACAGGAGCCGCTACGCATGGTGGGCAGCTATATGGGTTTGCTGGCGCGGCGCTACGGGGGCCAGCTAGACGAAACCGCGGACCGATACATCGATTTCGCAGTGGACGGCGCAAACCGGATGCAGGCGCTGATTCAGGATTTGCTTCTCTATTCGCGCGCGGGAACGCAGGCGCTGGTGACAAGGCCAGTGTCGCTGGAGCATGTGGTGCGGACGGCGCTGACGAACTTGGACGTGGCCGTACGGGAGAGTTCAGCCATCGTTCGCTACCAGGATCTGCCCGAAGTGCGAGCGGATGAGAGCAAACTCACGCAGGTGATGCAGAACTTGATAGCGAATGCGATGAAGTTCCGAAAGCCGGATATATTGCCGGAGGTCGATATCCGCGCCCGGCTCACTGACGGCGCCTGGCTGATTAGTGTGGCTGATAACGGAATCGGCTTCGATCCGAAATATTCCGATCGGATCTTTCAGGTCTTTCAGCGGCTTCACGGGGTGGGCAGATATCCCGGAAACGGGATCGGACTCGCCATCTGCAGACGTATCGTTGAGCATCATGGCGGAAAGTTATGGGCGGAATCGGAACCGGGCGTCGGATCGACGTTCTTTTTTACCCTGCCGCTAGTAACCGGAGCTGCCGCGAGCCGGTCCAACGAGGAAGGGGAGCGGGAACGGACGCTTCGCGTCCCCTGGCTCACGTGTGACTTGATGCAACCCTTTGAAATTTTGTTGGTGGAGGACAATCCCGGAGACGTGTTCCTCACTCAGGAGGCGTTCCGGGAAGGGCGGCTGGCGCATCGGCTTTCGGTGGTGGAAGACGGTGAAGAGGCGATGCGATTCCTACGGCGTGAAGGCAAGCACAGCAACGCTCCGCAACCGGACCTGATCCTGTTGGATCTGAATCTTCCCAAAAAGGATGGGCGCGAACTCTTGGGCGAGGTAAAGAACGACCCCGATCTACAGCAGATCCCGATTATCGTTCTGACCACGTCTGGAGCCGAGCAGGATATTGCCCGAGCCTACAAGCTGCATGCCAATTGCTATTTGACGAAGCCGATTCAGATGGACGACTTTCTGAAAACCATCCGATCGGTGGAAGATTTTTGGTTGAGCGTCGTGCGACTGCCTACAAAAGAACGCAACGGCAAAGGTCGCATGTGACGCAGGCGCTTCTCAGCGCCGCTCAAGGTTGCGCGCTCAAGGTTGCGATGGCTGCTTGATGGCAACTGCCGGTATGTCCTGATCGCGAACGAGCTTGTTCAGGGCCGGGATGCCGGAATCCAGGACTTGCTTTAGCTTGCTCACCTGCGCGTTGCTAGTAGTCGCCAGATCTTCGTAGACCTGACGTTCGGCAGCGGTCGGTCCCGTGTCCGCTGAACCGATGGCCACCAGAAGAGCAGCCAGTTTGTTGTTCAGGCGAACGGGGTAATTCAGCGGATCTTCGCTCGCTTTGCTCTTCGTCTGATACAGCGCTTCTTCAATCGCCGTCAGATCGTCTGAGAGAGATTTGGCGCGTTCGATGACTATCTTGGATTTCGTTGTGTCACCGGCGGCGCCGAGCCGTGCGGTCAATTCATCGATCTGTTTGCGAACGTCGCGAATTTGGATCACCGCGGCGTTGGTTTGACTGAGCTTGTCGCGCACCTGCAGCTCAAGTTCAAGCTGCGCGGCGAACTGCTGCGGGGTAGTGGTGACGCGCGGATCCTTTCTGATCTCGAACTTCTGAGTTTGCGATTTGCCGTCGACGCTGAGCCTCACCTGGTATGTGCCAGGCGCGACAACGGGACCGCGCACGTTCCCCGCCCACAGAATGATGCCGGGGAAAGTCGTGGCATCCGGTAGGCGCAGATCCCATACGAATTGATTCAGACCTTTTTCGAGCGGCACGCGCGGCGTGTGGTTTCGTCGCGGGCCGCCTTCTTCTTCCTGCATCTCGGCCTGTTCGGAAGAGGCGGCTTCGAGGGCGCTCTTGTCCTTTTCGGGCGGCTTGCTCGAGAACTTCTTGACGAGCTTTCCTTCTGCATCGAGGATTTCAAGGGTTGCTTCCCCCTTCGGCTTGTCCTTGAGCCAGTAATAAATCACCGCGCCATTGGGAGGATTCTCCCCTTCGTTCGCCGGCCCTGCGATCCCTGGTACCGAGTGCCCGAATGCACCACGGTACGCGTGCTTCGGCGCGAAAAGATGCACATCTTCGTTGGTCGTCGAACTAGTGAGCTGTGCGAGCAATTGCGTGTCATCGAGAATCCAGAAGGCGCGGCCTTGCGTGGCGGCCACCAGCTCGTGTTCGCGCTTCTGAATGGCCAGATCCGCGATGGGCGTGACAGGCAGATTCAGTTGTAGCGACTGCCATTTGCCCCCGCCATTAAAGGACACATAGATGCCGGTTTCCGTACCTGCATAGAGCAGGTCTTTCTTGTTTGGATCTTCGCGAATGCAGCGCGTGAAGGTGTTTTGAGGGATACCGTCATTGATTTGCCGCCATGTCTTGCCGAAGTCGGTCGTTTTGTAGAGGAACGGACGGTTGTCATCGAATTTGTACAGCGTGGCGGCGAAATACGCTGTACCGGCTTCGAACGGCGATGCTTCGATGGAGTTGATCTGAATCCATTCCGGCATGTTCTTGGGCGTGACGTTCTGCCAATGCGCGCCGCCATCGCGCGTGAGATGCACCAAACCATCGTCACTACCGGCCCAGATCAGGCCTTTTTCGACGGGCGATTCGATGACGGTGAAGATTGTGTCGTAATACTCGATGCTGGTGTTGTCCTTCGTGATAGGACCGCCAGAGGAGATCTGTTTCGATTTGTCGTTGCGAGTGAGATCGCCGCTGATCGGCTTCCAGCTTTGCGCCTGATCCGTTGAAGCGAAGAGTACGTTTCCAGCCGCAAACAAGAGGTTCGGATCGTGCGCTGAAAACAGCAGCGGGAAATCCCACTGAAAACGATATTTCAGCTTGTCAGGCGCCCAGCCCATTTCGTTATCGGGCCAGACGGTCACGTTGCGGGTCTGGCCGTTGTGGTGATCGTAACGCGTGATGAGTCCGTCATAAGAGCCTGCGAAAACCACCTCGGTATCTTTCGGCCAGGGCGCAATCCAGCCGCTTTCGCCACCGCCCACGTCGTACCAATCGCTGTCGCCGATGCCGCCGGCTTGCCGAACGCGTGAGGATCTTGACGGTCGTGTTATCCTGCTGCGCTCCATAGGCGTGGTACGGGAAATCGTCGTCGAGCGCCACGCGGTAGAACTGCGCCGTCGGCTGATTGTCCAGGCTGGTCCAGTTTCCTCCGGCGTTGGTGGTGACAATCGCGCCGCCATCGTTTCCTTCGATCATGCGATCGGGGTTGCTGGGCGAGATCCACAGCGCATGATTATCGCCGTGCGGCGTATGGATTTCGTTCCAGGTTTTGCCTGCGTCATCAGAGCGGAAAAACTCCACGTTCGTGGCGTAGACTTTGTTCGGGTCTTTGGGGTCCGCGAAGATGCGGCCGTAATACCAGGCCCGCTGCAATAGCTTGCGTTCGCTATTCACTTTTGTCCAGGTCTTGCCTGCGTCGTCGGAACGAAAGACGCCGCCTTCTTCCGCTTCGATCAAGGCATAGATCCGATCCGGATTGGCTGCAGAAACAGTGATACCGATGTTTCCGATGGTGCCTTTCGGTAAGCCCGGATTGCCGGTCAGGTCGGTCCAGGTATCGCCGCCATCGGTGCTTTTGAACAGTCCGCTGCCGGGCCCGCCGCTTTCTAGATCCCACGGCTTGCGGTAGACTTCCCAAAATCCGGCATACAAGATGTTGGCATTCGTGGGGTCGAAAACAAGTTCTATCGCTCCCGCTTTGGGGCCGCGGCTGTAAATTTTCTCCCATGTCTTGCCACCGTCTTTAGAGCGGTAGATACCGCGTTCTTCATTCGGAGCCCAGACGTGACCGAGAGCCGCGACATAGACGAGGTCAGGATTGTGCGGATTGATAATGATGCGGGCAATCTGGCGCGTATTTTCCAGGCCAATGTGCTTCCATGTTTTGCCTGCATCCGTGGATTTATATACGCCGTCGCCGTGCGAGACATTGCCGCGTATGTCGTATTCGCCCATGCCGGCGTACACAACATTGGGGTCAGACGGCGCGACGGCAACTGCGCCCACCGATGAGGTGCCGAACGGCTGGCCGTCCGAAACAGGTTGCCAGCTATTGCCGCCGTTCACTGTTTTCCAAACACCGCCGCCCACGGCGCCGAAGTAGTAGACGTTCGGTTGCGAGTCTACTCCGGCCACAGTCGCTACGCGCCCGCCCCGAAACGGACCGATGGAACGCCACTTCAGTGTCTTCAGTGCACTGATATCTTGTGCGCCGGCGATGGAACACAATAGCAAACAGATCAAGGCGAAGCGCGTACTCCGAGACATGAAGCTTTCAATGTAGCCCAGTCTTAACTTGGGGTAACACTGCAACACGGATTGCGTTTCCTAAAACGGTAGGAAACGGCGATACCATCGGGTAGTCTCACTAGAGATAAACACGGAGGAAACGAATGGCAGGTAAGAATACAGCGGTTTTCGGCATTTACGCCAGCCGTGAGATGGCCGAGAACGCGGTAGATCGTCTGATCGCGGCCGGCTTTCGGAACGAGGACATCTCGGTTCTATTGCAAGACAACGTAGGGACGAAAGACTTCGCTCATGAGAAGCACACGAAAGCTCCTGAGGGGACCGCAACCGGCGTCGTAGCAGGCGGCCTGATTGGCGGCACGATCGGTTTGCTGGCCGGGATTGGAACTCTTGCTATTCCCGGATTGGGGCCGCTGATTGCGGCGGGACCCATCATTGCCGCGCTTACCGGAGTCGGTTCGGGCGGTATTGTGGGGGGCGTTATCGGCGCGCTGGTCGGAATGGGTATCCCCGAATACGAGGCGAAGCGCTATGAGGGCCGAATCAAGGAAGGCGGCATTCTGCTCTCCACGCACTGCGACAGCAGCGAATGGGTTTCCAAGGCCAAAACACTGCTGCGCGAGACCGGCGCGGAGGATATTTCGTCGGCGGACGAAGCGGCCGCCGATTTTGCAAAGTCGGACAAGCCGGTGAACCGGGGATCGAGTACGCTATAGAGCGTCCGCTCCATGCTGCTCGCGCCTGCATAATACGGCCTAGACTTCTAAAATTACCGGCATGATCAGCGGTCGGCGCTGGGTCTGTTTGCTCAGAAACCGCTTCAAATCCTGACGAATCTTTTCCTGCATTACACCCCAGTCGCCGCGCTCCTCGGGACTGGAGCTTTCCAGTGTTCGGGCCACAACGCCTCTGGCGTCCTGCAGAATTCCGGCCCCGTCGCCGGTTACGAAGCCGCGGCTCACAATCTCAGGCAATCCTTCGCTTTTGCCGCTGTGCTTGTTGATCGCGATAATCGGCAGCACGAAGCCGTCTTCGGATAAATGGCGGCGGTCGCGGATCACGATATCTTCGACGACGTCATCCAGAGAGCCGGAATCGATGCAAACGCGCCCGACGGTGATCTTTTCGCCTCGCCTGCGCGCCTTGTTTATCGATTTCCAGCGTGTCGCCCGTTTCCATGACGAACACGTCTTCGAGTCCTGAAAATCGCAGGTGCTGGGCGAGGGCGGCGTGCTTCGAGAGCTGCCGGTACTCGCCGTGAATGGGAACGAAATATTTGGGACGAACCAGATTCAGGATCAGCTTCAGCTCCTCTTCACTGGCGTGGCCTGAAACATGAACCGGAGGACTCATGGTCCCGTAGACCAAATCGGCGCCGCGGCGCGCGATGTGATTCATCATCCGGTAAATGGCTTTTTCGTTGCCCGGAATGATGCGCGAGCTAAGAACGACTTTGTCGCCCGGCTGAAGATAGAGGTGCTTGTGATTGTCAACCGCGACGCGGGACAGCGCCGACATCGGCTCCCCTTGGGTGCCGGAAACGACCACGGCCACTCGTTCGGGAGCCATCTGCATGATGTCCTGCGGGCGCAGCAGCACGGAATCGGGGACTGACAGCAAACCGAGATTGTGGGCAATCTCAGTCACATTCAACATGCTGCGCCCGAGGAAGGCGACCTTTCGTCCGTACTCGTCCGCCAAGTCAAGCACCTGTTGCAGCCGCGGAATGGAACTACTGAAACAGGAGATGATGAGGCGC
Source organism: uncultured Acidobacteriaceae bacterium (assembly GCA_963849445.1). Classification (GTDB taxonomy): domain Bacteria; phylum Acidobacteriota; class Terriglobia; order Bryobacterales; family Bryobacteraceae; genus Bog-105. The sequence continues at coordinate 7,012 of CAWKHS010000003.1, forward strand.
CGTTCGGAGCGCGTGAACAGGTCTTCCAAGCGCGGCCGAACAGCGCGCTCGCTTTCCGTGTATCCGGGCCGGTCCACGTTGGTCGAATCGGACATCAGCAGCAGAACGCCGCGTTTCCCGTACTCGGCGAACGTATGCAGGTCGAATGGTTCGTTATCCGTCGGGGTCGGATCAACCTTGAAGTCGCCCGTGTGGATGACGACACCAAGCGGAGTGGTGACGGCCAGCGCAACGGCGCTGACGATCGAGTGAGTGACGCGGATGAACTCGATTTGAAATACGCCCAGGGTGATCTTTTCACCCGGTTTCACGATGTTCAGCTTGGCTTCATCGAGCAACTCATGCTCATCGAGGCGCCGCTCAACCAGGGCCAGCGTGAACTCCGTGCCGTAAATAGGAAGATTCAACTGCGACAGCAGAAAAGGAATGCCGCCGATGTGATCCTCATGCCCATGCGTAAGGACCAATCCGCGAACCATGCTCGCGTGCTGCTCGAGATAGGTGAAATCGGGAGTGACGATATCGACGCCGAGAAGCTCACTTTCGGGGAACATCATTCCCGCGTCGATCACGATAATATCGTCGCCGTAACGCAGTGCCATCGAGTTCATTCCGAACTCGCCGAGGCCTCCTATTGGCACTATTTGCAGCTTCTGATCAGGCATATGTAGGTCTTCCCGTACCCCACGCGCGGGAAGGCAAGGAAGCTAAAGGGTAGCACGCGAGACGGCGATTTACGGCGCGTTGGAACGCACGGCAGCTTGAGCGCGGTCTACCCAGGTTTCGTAGACATAGCTCTGGCGTTCCGAATCCCAAACCGCGTCCGGAATTGCGTGCAGATCGTCTCGTTTTATAGCCGGGATATCGTTGCCCAGCGCCATCACGCCGTCCTTTTGGCGGCTCTCCGGCATCGCTTCTATGTCTTTCTTACTCCAGTTTGGGAATTTGAGTTTGTCCTGAAGCCACACCGCTACAGGCTTGGTAAGGAAGTAAGGCCAATGGCCGCCCTGCGGTGTAAATCCGAAGTCGAAGACGTCTTTTGAGCTTCCTAACGTAGCTATCGTTCGCTTGCGCAAGATCTTCGAAGAACTCTTCTCCGTGACCTGGAATATCCACGACCTTGTCGGCCGATCCATTCCAGATGAGCGTGGGGCCGCGCTTTGCATTCAGAGCAAAAAGAACAGCGCCCCGATCGCCCAAGAAGCTGAGGGATCTGTAGGGAATCGATTGGCACATCTTTTTATTGCTGCTGTCCCAATACCCATTCGGTCCGTCGAGATCGCCGCCGCCCACCAGGACGCAGGCATGAATGCGAGTGTCAACGGCGCAAGCGAGAGAGCTGATGAACGAACCCATGGAGTAGCCCAGGACGGCGACGCGTTTGGGATCGACGTCTTTGCGCGTATCCAGATAGCTGACGGCTTGCATGATGTCCGTCACCATCAAGCCGCCCATGCGGCGGGCCATATCGTCAGGCGCGATATAGGTGTCATGTTGCCCGGTATTCGATTCGCGATCTTTGTTCCGTTCGTATTCACCAATGGGATCGTAGGTCAGCACAACGGCCCCGGCACGGGCGTACAAAATGCCGGCCCATGAGGCGTACCAGGAGGATTTATCTCCGCCATGCCCGTTGACCACGATCAAGGCGGGATGTTTGACGATCGTCGCGCCCGCAGGGTGGTACACGATCGCCGGCACGCGCAGGCCGTAATCGGTCGCGTAGGAGACGCGATCGGCCGCTACACCTGCCGCAGGAGTGAACTTGCCGTAGAATTTCTCAGCCGGCTTATTGAGCTGCTGCGGTATGTGTAGCGTCTTCTCGATTTGCTGCCGAAGATCCTGCCAGTCCTTTTTGCCATTCACCCCGGCTTTCTCAGCCGCTCCGGCAAGCGTTGCGAAGCAAACGAGAGTTATAAACCCTACGCGCACTCGGATTAGCGAAACTGCCCTTCGGTCTCTTTCAGCCACTCCGGACGTTTCAGGACTTCTCTGGGCTTACTGCCATCAGGCGGTCCGATGATGCCGTCACGCTGCATCACGTCCAGAATGCGCGCCGCGCGCCCATAGCCCAGCCGCAAGCGTCTTTGCAGAGTGGACGTAGAGGCTTTCCCCATCTCCAGTACAATGCGCACGGCGTCCTCGTACATGGGATCCTGTTCGCCCTCGAAGACTTCGGCGTCTTCCTCATCTTCTTCTGAAGGCGGCGTCAACAGGAAGCTTTCGTCGTATTCAGGCGTAGCTTGTTCTTTCCAGAAATCGACCACGCGGCTGGTCTCGGTTTCGGTGACGAAGGCGCCATGCACACGCGTCAGGCGCGACGAGCCGGGCGGCAGGTACAGCATGTCGCCTTTGCCGAGCAGGTGTTCGGCGCCCATGGAATCGAGAACGGTTCGGGAATCTACGCGCGTGGCCACGCGGAAGCTGATGCGGGAAGGGAAGTTGGCCTTGATGAGACCGGTAATGACGTCCACGCTGGGCCGCTGCGTGGCGAGCACAAGATGCATACCGACGGCACGCGCCATCTGCGCCAGACGCGTAATGCATTCTTCCACGTTGGCGCGCTCGAGCATCATCAAGTCCGCCAATTCATCGATCAGAATCAGCACGTAGGGCAGCGGTTTCAGATCTTCGTTCTCTTCTTCCGGCTCTTCGAAAAGGCTGCGAGGCTCCTTTCGCAACTGGATCATCTTGCGGTTGTATTGATCGATATTGCGAACACCCTGCGAGGCCAGTAGCTTCAGCCGGCGCTCCATCTCGAGGACGGCATTACGTAAGGCGTTGGTTGCCTTCTTTGGCTCCGTGATGACCGGCGTCAGCAGGTGCGGGATGCCCTCGTAAATGCCAAGTTCAACGCGCTTCGGATCGACCATGATCATGCGAACCTCATCGGGGGTCGCCTTGTAGAGGAAGGACATGATCATGGCATTCAGCATCACGCTCTTGCCCGAACCGGTGGAGCCGGCAATCAGCAGGTGCGGCATGGTTTCGAGTGACGCCACTTTGATGCGGCCGTTAATGTCTTTGCCGAGCGCGATGGTCATCTTGGACGGCGAATCGTGAAAACCGTCGGACTCGAGAATCTCGCGCAGGCTGATGACCTCGCGGCGGGTATTCGGTACCTCTATGCCGACAGTCGGTTTCCCCGGCAGCCGCTCAATAAGGATAGATTCGGCTTGCAAGCCGAGGCACAAATCTTCCGTAAGGGTGGTAATGCGGCTGTATTTGATGCCCGCTTCCGGCTTGTATTCAAACGTGGTGACCACCGGCCCCGGATTGATTTGCACGACAGAGCCGCGAACGTTGAACTCTTCGAGTTTCGATTTGATCCCGCTGGCGACTTCCTTTAGTTCCTGGCCGTCGAAACCGGAGCCGGCAGGCACCTCATTCAGCAGTTCCGTTGAGGGCAGTTTATAAGCGCGTTTGCGTTTAGCTGCCGGATGAGAGGTGCCGCTGAAAGGTTCGTCAAAGTGAGCCGGTTCATCCCAGGGCGGTGTGTCGTCGTCTTCTTTTTCGTCCGTGAGCGGTCCGCGTATATTCGGTTGGTAATCGAGCGCGCGAATGGGGATGTCTTCGGGTTCTTGTTGCGATGCCGGTTGCGGGCGCCTGATTGACCGGAGAGGGCTCCGGTTGCGGAGTTGCGACCGCAGGCTCCGCAGCAGTTCGTCTTACACGAACTGGTCCAGTGGTATCGGGTGTCGCCGCAGGTGGCCGGCTGTTGCGTCGAGCGATGCGCTCAGCTGCTCTGGCCTTGGCCTTTCTCAATCGCGCGCTCGCGGCGCGCCTCGCGCGACGCTCGCCAACGTGCTGCGATCGCTCGCCACTTCGCAACGGGGCCGCGCATCCAGCGCATGAGCGTGGACACTTCGAACGTTGTGGCAAAGTAGAGCGCCACCACGCCGGCCGCGACGGTAATGATGGCCGAACCGGCTACATCGAAGCGCGCCAGCAGGAAGTCGGCAATGACCATGCCCACGATACCGCTGGGATGAATGGCGCCGCCGATAAGCCACGGCCGCGGAATGAGACCGCACGCCGCCGAGACGCAAAACCAGAGCGCCACCGTCCCAAAAGCCCGAAACCAGGTGCTTTCAATCGGAGAGGAGCGAACCCATTTCCAGCCCAGCGCCCATATCTGAATAGGAAGCAGAAAGACGCTGATGCCAAACACCTGAAGCAGGAAGTCGGCCCACCTGGCGCCAAACAGGCCCAGAAGGTTGTGAGTATGGGTCGCACCCGTGGCCGTGTTCCAGGACGGATCCGCCGACGAATAAGACACGAGGCTGAGCGAAACGGCCAACCCGAGAAGAAGCAATAAAATACCGACGGCTTCATTCAGCCGGGTATGTCGAGACGGTGAGAGTAACGTCATCCGCGGTCGCGGAAAAATGCCAGAGCGATTACTATTATGCCAAAAACGATCCGGTACCAAACGAACGGCATCAGGCTGTTGCGCCGCAGGTAGCGGAGGAACACCGCAATGCAGACGATTCCGACGATTCCACTGACGATGATTCCTACTGGATAGGCGGTGCGCATATCGGCCGGTATGCCGGTCTTGCGCATGTCAAAGATGTCGGATAGCGCAGCGCCGGCAATGATGGGAGTAGATAAGAGAAAAGAGAATCGTGCGGCAGCTTCGCGGTCCAGATGACGCAGACGCGCGGCAGTAATGGTGATGCCGCTGCGTGAAACTCCCGGAATCACGGCGAATGCCTGCGCGATGCCTATGAAGATGGTGTCCAGCCAACTCATCTGGTCAATGCCGTTCTTTTCCTGGCCGATGCGGTCGGCAACCCCAAGCAGGATTCCAACGAAAATCATCGCTAAGCCGATGACGTAGAGATTTCTCCACGGGCCTTCGGCGTAATGCTTCAGAAGTTTGCCCGCGATTGCGGCGGGAATGGTAGCGATCACCAAAAACCACAACAGAGTGCGGCTGTTTTCATCCGGCTTCGAGCCACGGTATGGAATGCCGATACCGTTCGCAATGACCTGAATCCAGTCGCGGAAAAAGTAAATGAGCACCGCCGCCAGCGTGCCTACGTGCAAGGCGACATCGAAATCCAACCCGCGATCTTCCCAACCGAAGATTCTTGGCACAGCCACCAGATGCGCAGTGCTACTGACAGGTAAAAACTCCGTCAATCCTTGAACGATCGCGAGGATGATCGCCTGGTAAAGCGGCATAATGAGGGTTGAGTGAACCTTCCTTTAGTGTAAAGCCTTCGCTATCGTAGCGTACCGGCTCAATCCAAACAAATACATGCGCGCCACAAAGATAGTAGCGACTTTGGGCCCTTCTACCGACGCGGAAGGAGTGCTCACGAAAGCTGTTCGAGGCCGGGAGTGGACGTTTTCCGTTTGAACGCTTCGCATGGCACGCAGGAGGACATCGTGCGGCGGATCCGCGAGTCCGGCGAACTCTCGGCGGAATACGGAGTCACAAGGGCATACTGCTGGACTTGCAGGGGCCAAAAATTCGGGTGGGAACGTTTCCGAATGGCCCTTGCGAGCTTCGCGAGGGCGCGACGTTCACCATCACGACGCAACCGGTGGAGGGAACGCGCCGAGATAGTTTCGACGACATATGCCGAATTTGCCCGCGATGTGAAAGCCCGGCGACCCCGTGTTGTTGGCCGACGGTTCCATTCAGTTGCGCGTTCTGACGACCGATGGCGTGGCGGCGCGCTGTGTCGTTGTGACAGGAGGGGTGATTAGCGATCGCAAGGGAATCAATCTGCCCGGCGTACAATATCAGTACACCCTCGCTGTCGAAGAAAGACATCTCGGACGCTTACGTGGGCGTTGAACAAGGTGTCGATTTCTTTGCTTTGTCGTTCGTGCGGAGCTCGCGCGACGTGCTTCGGCTGCGGCATTTGCTCGACGAGAAAGACGCCAAGCAGCCGATCGTCGCCAAAATCGAAAAGCCGGAAGGTTGGGTGAACCTGGATTCCATTCTGGAAGAGTGCGAAGGCGTGATGGTGGCGCGCGGCGATCTGGGCGTCGAGATGGCGCCTGAAAAGGTGCCAGCCATTCAGAAATCGATTATCGAGCGGGCGCGCAAGTGCGGCAAATTCGTCATCACCGCTACGCAAATGCTCGAATCGATGATTCATAGTCCGCTGCCTACCAGAGCCGAAGTGAGCGACGTCGCCAACGCGATCTATGACGGGACGAGCGCGGTGATGCTTTCGGCGGAAACATCTGCGGGTAAGTATCCCGTCGATTCCGTCCAAGTGATGGCGCGGATTGCGGGCGAAACGGAAGCTGCCATTCATAAGAAAGGTTTTGCGGACGTTTGGAGCGCCGAGGATCAGTCGATTCCGGAAATTATTGCCGATGCCGCGTATCATTCCGCTCGCTGCGCGGGCGTGGTGGCGCTCGCGGTGGGCACTACGTCCGGCGCCTCGGCTCGACTGTTAGCGCGCTACAGACCCCCTGTTCCTATCTATGCCTTTACTTCGAGCGAAGCAGTTGCACAGCAGCTTACTGTTGTTTACGGCGTGAACGCCGATTGTTTCGCCCGCGCCGCAGTCTACCGACGAGATGCTGCATTCAATGGAGCACGTGCTTGTGGATACGGCGCGCGTACAACCGGGCGACAACATCGTGTTCGTCGCCGGACAGCCGGTTGGCTTGCGCGGCTCGACAAATATGTTGAAGCTGCATCGCGTCTCCGGCATTCAGTCCTGACATGTACGATGCGGTTCTAATCGTCTCTTTCGGCGGGCCCGAAGAAAGCAAAGACGTTCTGCCGTTTTTGGAGAACGTGACGCGGGGCCGGAACATCCCGCGCGAGCGGCTCCTCGAAGTTGCCGAGCACTACTACCACTTCGGCGGCAAGAGCCCCATCAACGATCAATGCCGTGCGCTGATGGCGAAATTACGAAACGAACTGGACCAGTACGGAATCAAGCTGCCAATCTATTGGGGAAACCGGAATTGGCATCCGTTCCTAGCCGACACATTGCGGCAAATGCGAGATGACGGGGTGCGGAACGCTTTGGCGTTTGTGACCTCCGCGTACAGTTCCTATTCGGGTTGCCGGCAATATCGCGAGAACATCGCGGCAGCACAGGCGGCCATCGGCGAGGGCGCGCCGAAAGTGGATAAGCTGCGGGTGTTCTACAACCATCCGGGATTTATCGAAGCCTCAGCAGACCGTGTTCGAGACGCCATGGGGGCGTTCTCACCAAACGAACTGCCGCAGATTCGTTTTCTCATTACGGCGCATAGCATCCCGTGTTCCATGGCGGAGACTAGCGCGTATGAGGCGCAGCTTCGCGAGACGTCGCGCTTAGTTGCCGAAGCCGTGGGACTGACGCGCTGGGAGTTGGTCTACCAGAGCCGCAGCGGATCGCCCTCACAGCCCTGGCTCGGTCCGGACATTCTGGATGCGCTACGGCAGGCACACGAAGACGGCGTCAAAAACGTAATCGTGGCGCCCCTTGGCTTCGTTTCTGACCATATGGAAATCTTGTACGATCTGGACACCGAAGCGCAGGAACTGGCCGCCGAGCTTGGAATAAAGATGGTGCGAGCGGCGACCGTCGGAACGCATCCGGCATTCGTTCGTATGGTCCGGCAACTGATTGCCGAGCGCCTTTCACTAAACGAACCCAAACTCGCGGTGGGTTCGTTCGGTCCAAATCACGACGTATGTCCGGTGGATTGTTGTCCCGCTCCCCAGCGGCGCCCGTAGCCGAGTCAGCGAACCCAGAGTCCCCCAAACGAACCACCCCCCGTAACCGAGCCGCGCGCGTCAGCAAGCGGTTAATCCGCGACAAGCGCGTTCTCCGTCGAAGTGGAATAGCTTTTACAAGATCTTGAAATCCGGCTCGAGCGGAGAACGGCCCGCCCGTTGCTAGGTAATCGTTACTTGTTTTACTCTTCGGTGCGGCTTCCGTAATTTACAAAACCTTTACACTGTTTGCTAGCTTCCGCTTGCCATTACGTGGGATGCTGACTCACGTGCCCGGACGAAACGACGCCCCACCGGACGTCGAGATGCGGTCCGCAGCTCAGCATTAAAAACGTTCGTGGAGTGAAAATCAGCCCCCCTCGTCGGGGTTAGAGCCCCCGTGTGCTCCGACTGTAGGTACGGGTCCAATCTGAAAGGATTTATGAAACTAGAACTAGTAAGAGCGTGCAGTTTGATGGCGGGCGTCGCCGCGATATGCCTCGGGCAGACGCCGAATTTTATACCGCCGGCCGCCTACCCGACGGGTGGCGATTCAAGATACGTAGTGGCGGCCGATTTCAACCGCGACGGCAATCCGGACGTCGTGACGTACGAGGCCGCAACCCAGAGCCTGTCGATTCTGTTCGGCACGCCCGATCATACATTTCGGCCCCCCGTGTCTAGCGCGCTGGGCTTTGATGTGACGAAGCTTGCCACTGCGGACCTCAATGGCGACGGAGCCCCGGATCTGATTGCGCTCACCGGCGGCGGCATTGCCGTTCTTTTGAACGACGGTAGCGGATCATTCCCATCACCGGCATTCTACTCAGCCAGTCTGTCCGCGAACTACTTTGCCACGAGCGACTTGAACGCGGACGGAGCAATCGATCTCGTGGTCGCCGGCGACGGTGGGTTGGCGGTGCTTCGCGGAAACGGTGACGGGACCTTCGGCAAGCCTCTCGTTCTTCCCACCGTGCTCTCTCACTTCTGGGTAGGCGTTGCGGACTTCAATGGCGACGGAAAGCTTGATCTGGTGACCGATGGCTCGCCGGGCGCGCTCTATCCGGGAAATGGCGATGGGACCTTCGCTGCCCCGATTTCGCTCCCCGCAATCGGCTCTAGCGCCGCTGTCGGCGACTTCAATGGAGACGGGAGGGTCGATATCGCATTCATCCAGACTACGTTCAACCAAGAGCGCGTCTCGGGCCAACAGGTTTCGATCGTGATCGCCCTGACGGACGGTTCGTACCTAGATGCGCTCCACACCTTCTTCCCCGGGTCCGGCTCCGGCCAGGTCGCAGCGGGGGACTTCGACGGGGACGGCCACACGGACCTTGCGATATGGCTCGCCTCCGCCGGCCAGCTGCATTTCACGAGCATGAACAACGGGATTCTTGGGGGTCTGCCGGGCGATCTGAGTGCAGCCGCGGGCGCGACGCTGGCCGCTGCGGACGTAGATGGCAATGGGTCGAAGGACCTGCTGCTGCTGAACAAGTCTGCCGTTACGGTGCTGCGCAACACGCACGGCAATCCGCCCCTACTCGCGCTGGCTGCGCTCGATCATACATCGCTGACCGGCGGCGCCCAGGCGCAAGGCACGGTAACTCTCGGCGGCCCCGCGCCCACCGGCGGCGCCACAGTTGCGCTCGCCAGCAGCAATCCGGCATTGGCGTTCCCCATTGACCCCACCGTCACAATTCCCGCTGGCGCCTCGAGCGCGAGCTTTTCGGTGTCCACTACCTCGGTCTCTAACTCTTCGCCTGTCACCATGACCGGCACGTACAACGGCACCGTCCAGGGTGTAACGCTGACTCTCGTCGCGCCGTACGCGTTAACCGGCATAACCATCAACCCGGCCAGTCAGTTCGGCGGCTTGACCACACAGGGCACTCTGACTCTGAGCGGGCCCGCAGACTCGAACGCAACGGTGTACCTGTCCTCATCGAACGCCGCCGTGGCCTCCGTCCCCGCCAGCGTGCAGGTTCCCGCCGGTGCAACAACCGTATCGTTCCCGATTGCCTCTCAGCCGGTAACAGCTGATACCCCTGTGGTCGTGTCCGCTTCGCTTGGTGGCATCACCTTCAACGCAAGCGTGACCGTCCGCCGTGCTCTCGACACCGTGAAACTCACCAGGGCGGAATACACGCTCCGCTCAGCTCAATTGCGAATCGAAGCGACCAGCACGAACACGACTGCCACTCTGACGGTTTGGAACGCAGCAACGGGCGCCCAGATCGGTACCTTGACACCGGGCGGTGGCGGCAAGTACACAGGGACGTTCAACCTCTCGGGTTTTGTACTATCGGCCCGCATCACGAGCAGCCTCGGCGGTATCGCGACGGGAGCAGTGTCGCAGAAGTAGAGGTCAGCGGGCGCTTGCTTAGCTGACGGAATTTGTTCCGTCAGCTAACCCCCGGCCGTAGGAGTGCCGAGCGTAGGCCACTCGAGTGATGAATTCTCGGCTGTATGCTCGCGCTACTACGAAAATGCGTGAGCATACAATGCTACCCTCCGCTGAGCGGAAGTCGGATTGCTGAGATTGTCCACAAAAGCAGCGGCAGCCGTGCTTCCTGCTGCGGCTGGCGTGAAAAGTTCTTGTATCTGGCTAAGGCCGGAATCTACGAATCCGCGCACGACGGGCACCCAGTGTCAGCGGAACCGATCGAGTCATTGATTCCTCAAGAGCACGCCAAGTGGGCGTCCAGCCAAAAATAAGGTGCAAAAGACAAGAAGACATCTGACGTTCAAGGATAAGCGAATGCGGCCTACTACCCGATACGTCGCGAGGTCGGCTTCTGGAACGGGCGCAAGTCAAATCCGCGAGAAGCGCGTTCGACCGACAAATGCCTTGTTGCGTTTCGTGAGCGACGGGACGTGGGCATCCGTCCATTCAAGGAGCCTTTAACCAACACGGTAGAAGCTGTATGAAGTATTGGACCTCGTGGCAAGATAAATAGCACCTATGCCGAAGGTTAGCGTGCAAATCGACCCGTCCGCTTGTATTCTCGCCGCAAACTGTGTCGGCATTGAACCGAAGCTGTTTCAAATCGGCCAAGAGTCTTACGTTGAGCTAATCGATGCCGACGGCGCGGTACACGAGAACGTCGGGACAGTCCACATGTTCACCACGGGGGAACGTCGGGAACGTCCACATGTTCACCACGGTTCGCAAGCAGGCAGCGCCAGTTGCCCGGCAAAACCGCTGACCTATCCTTCTTCGGCCGCCCACCCTTTCCCCGCTGCAATTTCCTGTTAAGCCGCCTCTCCAGATCGCCGATGAATTCCGCGGAACCAAGCGGCCTGCCGGTATAAGTCGCTTGCCGTAGCGATTGGTCGTCGTGATTGCTTTGCAAGACGGCCGCCCATTCTGCGTCGGTCCAGCGGTTATTCCACCAAGCAAGATCCAAAATGCCGAGCGCGTCCCGGCGCTGTCCCAAATGCACTGCGGCGCTCGACCATGCGAACGCGCCGGCCGAAGTGGCGAGACCCGCCCGCGTGCGCGTACCGAAAGGTGGCGGCGAACGCTTCTGGCCCTTCCGGCACGGCCAAGACATGTACATGGTTCGTCATGAGGCACTAGCCCAAGATCGAGAGGCGCTGCCGTTGAGCGTGTTCTTTCAACAGGGCGAGATAGACCTGGCGCGACTGATCAGACGTGAAGACCGCCCGGCGCGCTACGCCGCGCTCTCTGATGTGATGTGCCACACCTATCGCCACCACCCGAGCCATTCGAGACATTCAGAGTAGAAGTTGGCCAGCGGTCGATTGCTCTCAACAGTCCGGAACAAGCGGACTGGCCCTTGGTTCCGTCCTTGGTTCCCCGTCCCTTGGTTCCCATACGTTTTTGCGCGCTCCTCCGAAGCGCGCGTTAGGAGACGTATGTTTTCTCTTGACAATCGACTTACATGGATACCGGAAACTGCGTTGCTTTGCTGTCAAGTTGACGAACAACGCGCTACTCTTCCTTGTGCCGTCACAAGACGCTGAATCGGCGATCTCCTCGTACGCTGCCGCGGATAGGTCCCCTAAACGCGTGTGTATCCCGCCAATGCAATTCCGAAGATTCGCTGCCCCACGTCCATCGATACGTAAAGCTCCCGCATGACCCCATACAGCCAAAACCGCGCACCCCAAAAACTCAGTGACAAATCACTTCTCTAATCCTTTCAACAACATCCACCAAAACGCTTTTTTCGCTATGTTATGCTGAACGCATCTGCGGGTAGCTACGCCCGCAACTATTTCGATCAACGCCGGCAGGCCGCTGTGCCCCGCCGGCGTTTTTCATTTCCAGCTCTAAATTTTCACCCGCGAAAGGAATCACGAACCATGTCAACGCCCGCCCAAATCACTGCCAACCAAGGCAACGCACAGCACAGTACCGGACCCAAAACCGAAACGGGTAAACAAACTTCTTCGCAAAACAATCTGCGCCACGGCTTCGCGGGCAAATTCAAAGTCCTCGATTGGGAAGACCAGAGCGAATTCGACCTTCTCCTCTCGACCTTCGGAGCTGAGCACGCACCTTCCAGCCCATACGAATTCGTCCTAGTCGAAAAAATGGCCCAGCACTTTTGGCTTTCCCAGCGTTCTCTCAACCTCCAGGAGCAGTGCTTCCGCCCCGATCTGGCCATGAAAGACGCCGATCACGAGTGCACAGGGCGTTCGGTGCCCGTTGTGCAAGATCACGAAAAGACTCTTGGTTTGTACCTCCGCTACCAAACCACCCACGAGCGCGCCTTCCGCCAGGCCGCCGACGAACTGCGAAAGCTCAGAAATGAAAAGCGGAAGGCCGAAATTGGGTTCGAATCGCAGAAGCGCCAACACGACGCTGAAGAACGCGAGATCGCATCGGAAATCCGCCGCCAGGAGAAGCACGAAGCTCAGGTTCGCCTCGCTAATGCCAAGGCGATGCACCTCGAAATCGACAGTGACATCCGTCAAACCATCGAAGCGCCGCTGCCCGGCAACATGCGCATGCCCTTCGACACGCTGAAGAAGGTCTTTTCGAGCGCGGTCGCCGAGGTCAACCGCGAACTCAAAGCCGCACAAGCCGCCTAAGACACAGGCTGCTCATCGCAAACGATCTTTCACAACCGAATAAATGCCTTCCACTCACTTACAGGGAAACGTGTGCGCCGGACACGGTCGCTGCCACACAGATCCGGCGTACACTTCACGAACCAAAACGAATTAGCAACCAGCTATTGACTTGGACCGCCACTTCACTTAAGATTTATCAAATAGCAAGGATCTTAGCGATGCTTACCACATGCTCCACATCGAGGCTTGCAAAGTCTCAACAAAACGGCCGCACTGATGCGCCGCTTGCGGGCATGCGGGGCGTCGTGAGTTGGCTCGACTTACGTGCAAATCGTAGTGCTACGGGCCCACTTCCTCGTTATACCGGTCTCGAAGACCGTTATCGGTTAGCTCCGGTTCTAACCTCTCGCAACTCGTTCCTCAGTGTGACTGTGGAGTAACTGTTCTCCAGCGGGAATGCGTGTTTTGCGCGCCCGTTCTGGGCCACTCTGCGCCCAGGATGGTGCCTCGGAGTTCACGAGAGTTACTGCCGCAGTGGAATCAAAAAACAACCATGTAAAGAAAAGAACCATTCAGGAGTTATGTATGTTTTGGACGAAAATCACCGTGGAGGAAAGGGAGCGTGCTCTCGTGGCGCAGGATGGCCGCGTACTCACTATACTTACGCCTGGTGATCATCGAGTCGTCGCCAGGAAGAGCGCGTCTCTTTCCGTAGAGAGGCACAGTGTTAGTGAACTGGTGTTCCAAAGCATTTGGGCCGACTCGATCGCCCGGTTCCATCCGGAACTTATGGAGCGCCACTTCTATCGTGTCGAAACGAATGAGACGCAGTTGGCGCTGGTGTATGTTGATGGCGGCCTGAACACTGTGCTGACCCCGTCGAAGCGTTTACTGTTCTGGCGAGGGCTGGCGCAGATCAGGGCGGAATTTGTCGAGGTTATCGGGACCTTGAAGCGCTCGGCAAAGAAGCAGAAGCCGTCCAACCCCCGAGTGTGAAGGGATGACAAGGTGTTCATCCCTTCCGCTTCAGTAAGATCACGGATATTGGAAACAGTTCTTCTATCTTGGAGCAGTGGCAAGGACAGCGCCTGGGCGCTCCATCTGCTTTTAGAACAACCAGAGGTCCACGTTGCAGCGCTTGTGACAACCTTCAACAAGGCAGCCGATCGTGTGGCTATGCATGCGGTGCGGCGCTCTTTAGTATGTGCGCAAGCTGAGCGCATCGGGCTGCCGTTGTGGCAAATAGAACTGCCTGCGCCCTGCTCGAACGCTGAGTATGAAGAGTTACTGCGGCCTGTATGGGCGCGAGCGGCTGCGGAAGGAATTACAGGCATTGCGTTCGGTGATCTGTTTCTGCAGGACATTCGCGATTACCGCGAGAAGCAATTATCAGGTACAGGGCTGAAGCCTTTGTTTCCTGTGTGGCATATACCGACTCCGCGTCTGGCGACGGAGATGATTGCCGCCGGGGTGAAGGCAAAGGTTACTTGTGTCGATCCGTCAAAGCTCGATCGATCCTTTGCGGGCCGCGATTACAACGAATCGTTTATCGGCGACCTACCTGCGACGGTGGATGCTTGCGGAGAGAATGGCGAATTTCACACGTTCGTTTATGACTCGCCGGTGTTCAGCCGTCCGATAGAGGTGAAAACGGGCGAGATCGTGGAGCGCGATGGATTTGTGTTTGCGGACGTGATTGCGAATGAGTAGAAGATCAGTCTCAACGCCGCTGATCAGCGAATTTCGATGAACGAATCACCGGTTCCCAGGCGTTGAAGGATGCGCGGCCACATTCGTCGAAAAAGCTCAAGCAGAAACGCTCGACGGCAATTTCCGACGCGCACCCAAATCAGTGTCGCTGATGGCTTTCGCATAACCGTGTTTGCGAAGTCTTCATCTTTGGAGATTAGAATCGAATTCGTCGTCGTGACATAGTTCCAAATGTCGGCGTCAGCGGCATCTCGCAATCCGATATCAGCGACGTGCTCTGCATGTGAGTTGAATTCACTCTGGATAAAACGAGCGAGTGCAGGTGGAAGCTGGTTATCAACAACGAACTTCAAGCTGATTGCAGAACCGTATGGTCGGTTTGGCGCGCGGCGTACTCGATCGCCGCAAGAATGTCTTCGCGCTCCAGATATGGGTAGTCGTCCAAAATCTCTTCAAAGCTCGCGCCGGAGCTTAGAAGATCAAGAACGTCGGTCACGCGAATGCGCATACCTCGAATGCATGGTCGACCGCCGCACTGGGCATCGTCGAACGTTATGCGATTAAGGCGTTCAGAAGGCAAGACACTCTAAGTCTACAGTGTGGAAGCCGTTGCGGCAAACGCGACAGTGTTGCGAAGAAAGGGCGCTGGACTGGGGAGACTTTGATGTTCCAGCGAACGCCAATTCCAAGAACTTGCTAGCCCGGCAGCCAAGCGATGCTTGGTCAATACAGAGAGGAAATCGCCAAGCAGTCGCGCGTGCGTTGCCGGGCGTTTCCTTAAAAGCCCGGCAGCCAAGCGATGCTTGGTCAATACAGAGAGGAAATCGCCAAGCAGTCGCGCGTGCGTTGCCGGGCGTTTCCTTAGAAGTTTAACGGCAAATGCCCTCAGCTTCCAGGGTGATATTCGCGTTCGGTGTGGCCTTGCAATTGAGAGCGGTAGAAGTAGACTTCGCGTAGATTGCCGGTCGCGTACCGCTGGGCTTCGTCGTTGAAGTGGGGCGAACTCGGGTGGCCGCTTTCTCCTCCCGCGGTTACGGCTTTCGCCCTGACGGTTTTGCCGAACTCTACTACCGCAACGAAGCTGTTGCCGCTGGTTCCGTACCATTTCTTCGTGCCGGGGTACGGGCGGGCTCCGAAGGAAGCCAAGGATCCCCACAGCGAAGACGTGAAGCCTACCGGGATGCTTGGCGCGCTGTCATTGAAGGGTTGCACGATGTCCCCGGTGAGGCGCTGGAAACGGTTGATGTTGCCCCATGGCGTTTTCCAGGTTCCGAAGTCGCTGGTGAGCCGGTCAGATGCGGCTGCTAACGCATCCAACAGCTGCCGCGCTGGGACTTGGGTGCTGACGTAGTCCTCGGTCGGGACGTGCAGTTTTCTGGCTTCGTTGCCTACCTGCTTCAGGACCTCTTCACCCCAGAAGACCGCGAGCGATGTGGGGACGGAATCGACGGACCAGCGTAGGTCCCAGTTGCGCAAGACGGCGATCTGGTCTTTGAGCTTCTCCGACGGTGCATTATCCCAGGCCTTGACCAGAACGGGAATGGTTTTCGCGAACCAGGGGAGATAGCTGTCATAGGCGGCGGTCATCAGGGAGTCCAGCGTGAAGTCCTTCTTGTCGTGCAGGAGGCGGATGGCGTGAAGACCGCGCGCGGATTCTATGCCGCTTTCTACATAGGCGGGATAATCTTGCCGTCTGAGGCTGCTCGCGCCGGCGCCGGACCACGGCCAGTTGTTCGAGTTATAGAGCCAACCGCTCGCCGGGTTGAGTAAGTGAGGCGTTTCATCGAGCGAGAGAAGACCGTGCCAATCTGTCGCCGGGTTGCTGCCGTCGACCGGTTCGGTGTAGTCGAACCGAGTATCCCGGCGGGGGATGAAGTTACCGTGCCAATAGGCGATATCGCCATCTGCGTCGGCAAAGATCGTGTTGTTCGATGAATTCGCCTCGAATTCCATGGTTTGCCGGTAAGACTTGTAGTCGCGCGCTTTAGTACGCAGGTAGGACTGCATGAGCGCTTTGACGGGCACATTCATCAACTGGATGCTGACCCATTTGCCATTCTCCTCGCGCACGATGGGCCCGTGCTGGGTGTAATAGGCAGTGAACTTCTTTTCCGCCATGCGGGTGCCCGCTTTGTAGGAAACGGTGATTTCGGTCGCGCGCATGGGCCGCTCCTGATTGCCGTATTTATAGAAAAAGCGGTCGCCCTTTTTCGTGACGGTTTCCAGATATTCATCGACTGCATCGACGCCGCTGGAGGTATGCATCCAGCCGGCCCGGTCATTGAAGCCTTGATAGACGAAGAACTGGCCCCAGGTGACGGCGCCGTAAGCGTCCAGACCTTCGTCGCTGACCATTTGCAGTTCGGAGCGGAAGAAGAACGAGGTGTGCGGATTGATGAGCAACAAGGCGTGATGATCGGCCGTGTTGGAGGGCGCAATGGCGATGCCGTTCGACCCGCTTGGCTCGGGGGGATCGGTGTCGTCGATGGAGGCGGCTTGTGCGACAGGGTCCTTGCCGTAAAACGCTTGGAGCCGATCGAGCTTGACGCGTTCGATGTCTCCGCCGATGCTGCCTTCGGTGAAGCTGAGAGCCATCCAGGGCTCGAAATGAGTGATCACGCGCGGCTTCACTTCCGGGTGAGTGGCGAGATAGAAATTCAGGCCGTCGGCGAAAGCGTTCATGAGGGTTTTCAGCCAGGCGGGACTCACAGCGTATTGCGTCTTGAGCGTGTTGGGATCGACGAAGAGCTTCTGGCGAAGGTCCTGATAGATCTTGGACTCGCCTTCGGCTTCGGCGAGACGGCCCAGCGAGTTGAGATAGTTTGTCTCAACGCGATTAAAGTCGTCTTCGGCCTGGGCGTAGATCATACCGAAAACCGCGTCGGCATCGGTTTTGCCATAAACGTGGGCGATGCCCCAATCGTCGCGAAGGATAGTAACGTTGCGCGCTTGCTGCTGCCAGCGAGCGAGATCAGTAGTTTGCGAGGCGGCGGCGTACGAGACTGCGGCGAGGAGAAGAAGGATCTTGTTGAAAAGACGTTTCTGGTTCAAGAAAGGACCCTTTGTTCAGTTTGCCTCAGGCGCTGAGCCTCGGCATCAATGTCCTGAGGTGACATCCGCGGGAGGAGGCAAGTTGCGGTTCTTCATCCACTCGATGCCGATGTTTTGGTTGCTCTTATTCGCCGGGATGTCGCGCACGTCGGGCATAAATATTTGCAGGCCCGCCTGAGGCGTCATGTGGGTGTAGCCATTGACAAGCTGCGTTTGATAATTGGCGAGATCGAGGTCGAACCAGGGGTCCTTCGATATATCGATCATGATGATATCGACGTGATGCATGGTGAGCTTGCCGAAATCGATGGTACCGTCACTGAGACGTAGAAAGTTGCGCCATTGTTCGACGCGCGTAACGTCCTTGGCGGCGTTGCCGTAGATCAGTTCGAGATCGGGGTTGACGACATGAATGGTAGTGAGTTGTCCGCGGATGTGGGGCGGCGGCAAGAGCTTGCTGGTTTCGAAATAGATGTCGCTGCCTGAGACTTGAACGCCCGGGATGTTGGGGCGGAAGAGGTCGGCAACCGTGATATGGAAGGTGCCTAGCAGGCCTTTGAACGGAATATGCAGGACATCCAGTTTCGTCACGTGGATTTGAACGCGACCAGCCGCATCGGACGAGAGGGTGCCCATCATCTGGATGGGGAGCGGAAGTATTTTGTGCAGAGTGGCGTTCAGTTTGATCTGATTTCCGTCGCCCGAGAATTTGATGTTCTTGAGCGGAGAGTTGGGTAGCGCGCCGGAGTTTAAGAAATTGTTGAGGTCGCCGATGTTGGCGCGTAGCACACCGGTTTTGATATCGAGGAAGAACGAATCGGGATCGTCGAAGGAGGGGTTGACATTGCGCTTGGCACGGGCGATTTGACCGCGTAACCAGCGTACGTAGACGCGGAAGCTGGGACCCTTGCGCAACATCAGGTTATGGGCGTAGACATCGGTCGGAGCCGTCTCCGGAGTTGTAGCCGGAGGGCTGGGTGGAACGCTGGCGGATGATAAAGCAGGAGAAGGGTTGGGTGCGGCAGACGGTTTGGAGTGAATCGCCCAGACGAGGACGATGACCACAAGAGCGGCGGCGGAAATCAGAAGTAGGACGCGAGCGCGCATGAAAGAACCATGGTACGGGGATCGTCCCGTTCGAGAGAACGACCGGGCGGACAGATCAAGTGGTGGATGAACCCCGTTAACTTTTTAGTTCTTCCCGGATTTCGGCGGCGGCTTTGCGGGCTTCGGCTACTGCTCCGGTCGGGAAGCTGATGGCGCCTACCTTCGGGTGTCCGCCGCCTCCATAGCGCTCGCAGATGGTCGCCAGGTTGTGGCGCAATGGTTCGCGTACCCAGGGATTTGAGCCGACGGAGACCTTCGTTCGGAAACTGGAAGTCGAGACCGAGACGGTATACGCGGAGTCGGGAAACAGGTAGTACGGAATGAATTTGTTGTAGCCTTCGATGCCGTAATCGACCAGATCGAAATAGATGACGCCGCGATCGCAGGAGCCGGCTTCGCGGATGATCTCGATGTTGCGGACGTGATTGCGATGGAGACGCTCGTATTCGGCTTGGATGCCGGGCTCGGCCAGGATTTCGGTGAGCGATTGGTGCTGCATAGCGCGGATGATTTGCTTCACCATCTCTGGCCCCTTACTGCCTTCGATAACAAGCGTCAGCTTCATGGCCGGAGCTTCCATTTCCACCGCCGCCTGGGCGCTTTCGTATAGGGCGCCGTCGACGATATCGGCCCAGGTGACCAGTTCTTCGAGATCAGGCGCTTCAAAGCCGTATTGATTTTTGACGACGGTGGAGATGAACTTCGTGCATGAGCGGTAACTCGGATCGAGGAGCTTGCGGCCGGAGGTATCGTGGCGGAAATGCTCGGCGTCTTCCGGGCTCAAGAAGGCGCTCTGGTGGTGATCGAAATACCACGTCAACTTGGGCGTGGGGGCGTATTTGAAATCTACGATGACGTTGGCGCTGCCATCGAAAAGGCTGTCTTCAAACAGCTGATCGGCGCGATGCGCGAGGCCGGTGTAATGGAACTCCGCCTCTGGATAGAAACGGTTCTGTAAAAAACGGGTGACAAATGCCGCTGATGCCGCGCCATCGAAGCAGTGGTCATGATAGAGGACGCGCACCTTCATCAATAAGAGTTGTTCTCCGAAAACCTTTTAGATTGCACTAGGAAACGAGGAAAAGCAAGCGATAGGCGATAATTATCTGGAGTAAGGCACGTTTCCTTACCCAGACCGCCAGTAACAGCGCCGCCGCCGTTGGCGAGAGAGATTGCGCCTGCAGACGGCAGAGACGTTATTGTTAGATTTACGCACGAACGATGCTGAAAACTAAAGAAGAGCGCCAGACGGACCTGAACCCGCAGGAAACTTCCGAATGGCTGGAAGCCTTGGAGCAGGTGGTGGACGAGGCTGGACCCGACCGGGCCGCCTATCTGCTGGGACAATTGCTGGACCGCGCCTCCGGATTCGGGGTTTCGACGCCCTCGAGGATCACGACGCCTTACGTGAACACGATCCCGGTAGAGGAAGAGGTGCCGTATCCCGGCGACCGCGCTCTGGAACGGCGTCTGAAGAGCCTCATTCGATGGAACGCCGCCGCGATGGTAGTGCGAGCCAATAAATATGATCCGAATATTGGCGGACATATCTCAACCTACGCCTCGCTCGCAACGCTGAGCGAGGTGGGGTTCAACCATTTTTTCCGCGGCAGCATTGATGGACACGCGGGCGACTTGGTGTATTACCAGGGCCACGCTTCGCCGGGTGTGTATTCGCGTGCTTATCTGGAAGGCCGGTTAAGCGAACAGCATTTGCTGAATTTCCGGCATGAACTGCGCGATCATCCGGGGCTGTCTTCATATCCGCATCCGTGGCTGATGCCGCATTTCTGGCAGTTCCCCACGGTGTCCATGGGTCTGGGGCCGATCAACTCGATTTACAACGCGCGCTTCCTGCGCTATCTCGAAAATCGGGAGATTATCCCGCGGACCGGCCGGCGTGTATTTGCATTTTTGGGCGATGGCGAGATGGACGAGCCCGAGTCGACCGGCGCGCTGCATATCGCGTCGCGCGAAAAGCTGGACAACCTGACATTCATCGTCAACTGCAACCTGCAGCGGCTGGATGGTCCGGTGCGCGGGAACGGCAGCGTGATTCGCGAGCTGGAAGGCATCTTCCGGGGCGCTGGCTGGAACGTCATCAAGGTGCTGTGGGGCGGGGATTGGGACGAACTGTTCGCGCGCGACACGAGCGGCCTGTTGCTGAAGCGCATGGAAGAGTGCGTGGATGGCGAGTATCAGAATTTCAAGGCTCGCGGCGGCGCCTACGTTCGCAAGGAATTTTTCGGTAAGTACCCCGAGCTGTTGAAACTGGTAGAGGATAAGAGCGACGAAGAGTTGGCGCGCTTACGGCGCGGCGGGCACGACCCGGTAAAGGTTTATAACGCGTTCAAGCGCGCAGTGGAGCACACCGGGCAGCCGACCGTGATTCTTGCGAAGACGGTGAAAGGCTACGGATTAGGCGAAGCGGGCGAAGGCAAGAACATTACTCACCAGCAGAAAAAGCTGAATGAAGAGGAATTGTTCTATCTCTCCAACCGTTTCGATCTGAACCTTCCGAAAGAGACGATTCACTCGATCGCATTCATTCGTCCAGCGGATGACGACGCTGAGATGAAATATATGCGGGAGCGGCGCGAGGCGCTCGGCGGATATCTTCCGAACCGGGCTCCCAAGAAGATTGAGATCAAGTCGCCCTCAATGGAGATCTTCCACGAATCGATGGGTGGATCGCGCGGGCGCGAGGCTTCCACCACGAGCGCATTCGTGGCCGTGTTGAAGGCGTTGCTGAAGCTGCCGGACATCGGCAAATATGTTGTGCCGATTATCCCCGATGAGGCGCGGACGTTCGGTATGGAATCGATGTTCCGCGAGCGCGGCATTTATGCCGCGGGCGGCCAACTCTATAAGCCCGTGGATAGTGACGTTCTGATGTACTACAAGGAATCTCAGAACGGGCAGATTCTGGAAGAAGGGATCACCGAGGCGGGAGGGCTTGCGTCCTTTACGGCGGCGGGAACGGCTTACGCGAATTTGGGCGTGCCGATGATTCCGTTCTTCATCTATTACTCGATGTTCGGGTTCCAGCGTGTCGGCGATTTGATTTGGGCCTTCGCCGATTCACGCGGCAAGGGCTTCCTGGTGGGCGGCACCGCGGGGCGAACCACACTCCTCGGCGAGGGCTTGCAGCATGACGACGGACACAGCCTGGTGCTGTCGAGCGTTGTACCGACGTGCAAGAGCTACGATCCGGCGTTCTCGTATGAAATTGCGGTGATTGTGCAAGACGGCATCCGCCGCATGTACGAGAACAACGAAGACCATTTCTATTATTTAGCGGTTTGCAACGAGAACTACGTGCAGCCTGCAGCGCCGGATATAGAAGGTCTGCACGACGGCATTCTGCGTGGCATGTACCTCTATAAAGGCGCGGAAGGTGGAGCGCCGAATGTAACTCTCTTCGGCAGCGGTCCCATCCTGAATGAGGCCGTCAAAGCTCAGACGCTGTTGGCGGAAAGCTACGGCGTCGCAGCAGATGTTTGGAGCGTGACGAGCTATACCGAACTGCGGCGGGATGCACTGACGGTGGACCGCTGGAACCGTTTGCACCCCGACCAGCCGGCGCGCAAGCCCTACGTGCAGGAAGCGTTAGGCACGATCGATACTCCTATCGTCGCCGCGACGGATTACATGAAAATCGTGGCCGATCAGATTTCGCCCTGGCTGCCTGGACGCTTAACAGCACTCGGGACGGACGGTTTCGGGCGCAGCGATAATCGCGAACATCTGCGGCGCTTCTTTGAAGTGGATGCAGCGAGTATTGCGGCGGCCGCTCTGGCGCGACTCGCGCAATGGGGTCGGTACGATGTGACACGCGCTAAGCAGGCCATCATCGAACTTGGGCTGAATCCTGAGAGTATGGATCCCGCTCGCATATAGACTCGTGGCACCTGTAACTCGAAGGTATCCCAGCTACATCAACACATTAGTCAATTTTCCCTAGGCGAGTAACTGCAACCTGTTTGGCGGGTAGCTGCGTCGTAACTCTGTAAGACGCGCACCGGTTGAAGAGCACTGTGCACGAGACTTAAGCGCGGGCTCTGGAGAGAAGGAATACCGGCTCCCGAAAATGGTAGAAAAACCGGATGCGCTCTACAAATAAGAGGAGAAGTTGTCTTGAGATACTTACGCAACACGATTCCGCTAATTCTTGCGCTCTGTCTAGCGCCGAGCTTCGCTCACGCGCAGAGCGGACTTGATGTGTACTTTGGTGTAGGAACCATGAGCGCTCCATCAAGCGGCCAATCACTCGACATTTTTGGAAATGGAACGCCCTTCACCACTCCCAGCCTCGCCGGTATTTTCGGTAAGGCCGGCGCGGACTACATGTTTAGGCCGTCTTTTGGGATTGGAGCGGAAACTGATTTCCGGTTTGCGCAGGGTGCTTACACCCAAGCAAACTATCGACCTACTTTTTATGATTTCAATGGTATTTGGGCTCCGACTTTGCGCCACTTCAAACGTGTAGTGCCGGAGTTTGAAGCCGGCCTTGGAGTCGCGCACTTGGGATTCTATGAACCCAGTACTTATTGCGATGCACTAGTAGGTTGCTCCAGCTCCAATTACTACGTCGAGGGATCCAACCACTTTCAGGTGCACCTGTCAGCCGGGTTGAGGCTATATGCGACCTCGCATATTTTCTTCCGGCCGCAGGTCGATGCACACTACGTAAATAATTTCTTCCAGTTCGGCCAGAACTGGGTGCCTGAATATGGCGCCTCGCTCGGCTGGAGCTTCGGCGAACATTAAAACTTACAGCAACACCCAACACTCACACTAGTGACCTGCCGCTTGGGCAGCACAGCCCCGGAAGTTTTTCTTCCGGGGCTTTTTGTTGTAGTTGCCCAGATTGCGTATAACCGATATATGAAGCTTGCGCGAATCGGCTCGTTGGCGGCGGTTGCGGGCATAATTTCCATTACGGGTGCATGTGTTTCTGTCTGTGGAGAGACGCCACAAAGCAAGACAGCCATCAAGGTGGACCAGGTAGGATATCTTCCCAATGCCCCGAAGCTCGCGATGGTGGTTCCGGACCCGCAGATCCCTCAGCCTCCGGCAACATTCTCCATCCGGCGTGTAAAGGATGATTCAGTCGCTTTTACAGGTGAGTTGACGCGCCCGGTGCAAGACCGCGACTCCGGCGACGCGGTACAGATTGCGGATTTCAGCAAGCTTACGGAGAGCGGGCGCTTTTACATCGATATCGCCGGCGTGGGGCAAAGCTGGAAGTTCACAATTGCGCCCAATGTATTCAACCGGATTTACTATTTGGCGATGCGAGCCTACTACGGGCAGCGCTGCGGAACGGCTGTAGATCTGGGGCCCGAATTTCCAGGGCTCAAGCACGGCCCGTGTCATTTGGTTGGCGCATACCATCCGTCCTCCGGCAAAGAAGGTCCGCACGTTTCTTCGAAGGGGTGGCACGATGCGGGCGATTACGGGCGCTATGTAGTGAATTCGGGAATCTCGACCGGCACGCTGCTGTGGACCTGGGAACTGTTCGGAGACCGGGTGGGGAAGATCGGGCTGCGACTGCCGGAATCGGGCAATCGGTTGCCGGACATTCTTAATGAGATCCGCTGGAATCTGGACTGGATGCTTACGATGCAGGATACGGATGGCGGAGTGTGGCACAAGCAAACCAGCGATCATTTCTGCGCATTCATCATGCCGGAGCAGGACACGCTGGTAAGCGACGTCATTGGCACGGGTAAGACACCTTATAAGAGTTCGTGCGCCACGGCGGATTTTGCGGCTGTGATGGCCATTGCGGCACGCGTTTATAAGCCTTTCGAGCGTGCCTACGCAGAGAAATGCTTGATGGCGGCGAAACTCGCCTGGGCGTGGGTAAACCGGCATCCCAACGTCGTGTTTCATAATCCGCCGGGCGTAACGACCGGCGATTATGGAGACCCGAACTGCGGTGACGAACATCTGTGGGCGGCGGCAGAGTTGGCGCGGACCACCGGGCAGGCCGAATATGTCGATTATTTCCTGGCGCACTACGCTGAGTATCTCGACATCATACGACCGGTGGGGCCGCCATCATGGTCTTCGGTCGGGCCGCTGGCATTGTGGAGTTACGCCTTGGGGCACGGCGGGAACGCCGCGGCACAGCAGGCAATACGACAGCGGTCGTTGGCCGCCGCCGACGCGATTGTGGAACGCACGGCTCACAATCCGTATCGCATCGCGCTGACAACGAAGGACTATATCTGGGGCTCGAACGGGGTTGCCGCAAACTACAGCATGCAACTGCTGATTGCGAACCGCATCAGCCCCAACCCGCGATATCTGGAAGCGGCGATGGAGAACGTGCATTACTTGCTCGGGCGGAACACGTTTTCGCTGTCATGGCTGACACAGGTGGGCGAGAATTCCGTCAAACATCCGCATCACCGGCCAAGCGAGGCCGACGGAATAGCGGCGCCCTATCCCGGGCTGCTGGCGGGAGGCCCGAATCCCGGGCGGCAGGACGCCTACATGAAGCGCTTGCTTCCGGCTGGCCTGCCGCCCGCGAAGAACTACATAGACGAGACGGGTGCGTACGCCTGTAACGAAGTAGCCATTAACTGGAACGCGCCGCTGGTGTTTACGCTTGCTAGTATGGCAGCGGAGTAGCTCGCGCAAGGCCACCATTGGCTTAATGTCGGCTACAATGCTTTGAATGCCGCCAAACGGCCCGCTCCGAATTGTCATACCCGGCGGCACTGGCCAGATCGGTCAGATCCTGGCACGTCACTTTCATGAGCAGGGCCATTCGGTCACCGTGATTGCGCGTCACCCCCGGCCTGCCGAGTGGAAGACCCTCCTGTGGGATGCGCAGGAATTAGGTGAGTGGACGGAGGCGCTGGAAGGGGCCGACGTGGTGATAAACCTTGCTGGCCGCAGCGTGAACTGCCGGTATAACGCCGCGAATCGCCGGGAGATCAAAAACTCGCGGACCATCTCGACCGGCGTCGTGGGCAGAGCCATTGCCCGAGCTGCCAAGCCGCCGCGGCTATGGTTGAACGCGAGTACGGCGACGATTTACCGCCACGCCTTGGACCGGCCGATGGATGAGGTAACCGGCGAATTGGGCGGCCGCGAACCCGGTGCACCCGAGAAGTGGGTGTTCAGCATCGATGTCGCGACAAGCTGGGAACGAGCGTTCTTCGCAGCAGAGACGCCCGCGACGCGCAGAGTGGCCCTGCGCAGCGCGATGACCATGAGCCCCGATCCGGGTGGGGTTTTCGATCACCTATTGCGGCTGGTGCGCTGGGGCCTAGGCGGCCCGTCCGGCGCCGGTACGCAATACATTTCCTGGATTCACGATGTGGATTTCATCCGGGCTATCGAATTTCTGATCGCGCACGAGGAAATCAGCGGCGTAGTCAATGTTTGTTCGCCCTGCCCGGTACCGAACCGTGAGTTCATGTGCTGTCTGCGCCGCGCATGGTGTACCAGCTACATCGGACTACCGGCGCCCACGTGGATGCTTTCAATGGGAGCTGTTTTCCTGAGAACGGAAACGGAACTGGTGCTCAAAAGCCGGCGCGTCGTTCCGCGGCGTTTGCAGGATGCCGGGTTCGAGTTCCATTTCCCGAACTGGCGCGGGGCGTGTCAGGATCTGGTGCATCGTTGGCGCGAAGTGAACGGCGATTAAAGTTCAAATTCGGAGCGCTGTGATGGGATCGATTCGGGTGGCGCGCCGCGCAGGAATGTAACTGGCTACGAAAGCAACGCACAGGAAGAGCGACGCTACCGTAACGAACGTAGCTGGATCGGTGGCGCTGACGTGAAACAGCAAATTGCCCATCACGCGCGTTAAGCCGATAGCTCCTGCGATGCCGATTGCCATTCCGAGCATAGCCAGGCGAAAGCTTTGCCCGACCACCAGCCGGAGAATATCGATCTCCTGCGCGCCTAGTGCGCGGCGAATGCCCATCTCTTGCGTGCGTTCCGCCACCGAGTAGGCAATAATGCCGTAGATTCCCATTAAGACGAGCAGCAGCGCCATGGTCGCGAAAGACCCCAGGAGGAGAGCCAGCAAACGCCGTTGTCCTAACTGCTCGTCCACCAAATCGTCCATGGTTCGAACGGCGGAAATAGATTGGTCCGTATCCAGCGCCCGCACCTGTTCGCGAATGAGGCCGCTGAAGCCGAGCGGGCTAGCCTCGGTCCGTGCGGCGAGCATCGCGAACGGCTGAGGGTTCTGCGCGAAAGAGACGTAGACCGTTTCGGGCCAGGCGCTGTTCTCAAGATTTTGATGAATATCGGCGACGATTCCCACGATTTCGGCGGGATGGGGATTCACGCCGCCGACCCAAAGATGTTGGCCGATGGGATTCTTCCCGCTGGGATACGCCGGCCAAAAACGTCGCGCCAGAGCTTCATCGATGATTGCGACGCGCTGCGCGTCTGCCTTATCGCGCTCGCTAAAATCCCTTCCACGCTGCAGCGGAATGTTGAGAGTTCGAAAGTAACCCGGCGTGATCATGGAGATCGTCGCCAGCGGGCGTTCATTCAATTTGAGCATCGGTTGGGCGGCATCCTGAACGGGAGTTCCCGCATAACCCATCATGGGGAGGAACATCGCGGCAGCAGCGCTGCGGATGCCCGGTGAAGATCGCAGTCGCTGTACTAGTTGTTCGAAAAACGATGTCCGCTTTTGGTCCGTGTCATAGCGCGAGGACGCCAGCGAAATACTCGCGGTCAAGACATTTGACGGATTGAAGCCGAGAGCGACACCACGTAAGCGGCTTACGCTTTCAATCAGCAGCGCCGTGCCGATCAGCAAGACAATCGAAAGCGAAACTTGTAGCACCAGCAACAGCCCACGTACATTCACTCCGGCCAGAACACGTCTCGACGAGCCTTGATTCCCAGCCGTCCCGCTCATTCGCAGCATACGAACGAGATCGGGCCGGGACGCGCCCAGCGCTGGCGCCAATCCGAAAAGCACTCCGGTCGCGATCGAGATGGCAGCGGCGAATCCGAGCACTGCCCAATCGAGATGAATCTCTTGCGCCCGCGGCAGATTGAAAGCAGTCATGCCGGGAATTGCACGCAGACTCCATGCGGCGAAAAGGACACCGAGCATTCCACCTGAAAGCGACAAGACAACGCTCTCAACGATGAGCTGTCCGATAAGCCGCATGCGAGCGGCGCCGAGCGCGGAGCGGACGGCAGTTTCGCGTGAACGGGAGATCGCTCGCGCCAGCAGCAGGCTCGCCACATTCGCGCAGGCGATCAACAAAACAAAACCGACTGCGCCGACGAGCATCCAAAGCATGGAGCGAACATCGGCCACCAGGCTGTCTCTCATTTCGGTCACTTTCTCGGCTCGTTTCGGCTTGGCGTCCAGCATGGTGGGATGCGCGATGGCGTATTGACGGCGCATCACCTTCGCCTCCGCCGTCGCTTGTGCCACGGTGACCCCTGGCTTCAGACGGCCGAACAGAGTCAGAAAGGGACTCAGAATTCTTGATTTCACGGGCATGAGCGGCCACTCGGAGGGCGCTGTCATCCACACGTCCACATCGGGAAAAGGAAACGAGAAGTGGGGCGGAAGAATGCCGATGATCGTGTACGGCCTGTCTTCGAGCGCCGCCGTCTTTCCGAGGATCTCCGGATCGCCGGCGAATCGACGCTGCCATAATCTTGCGCTGATCATCACCACGGGCGAGCCGGCGCGCGAATCTTCTTCCGCACGAAAAGCACGCCCAAGCAACGGATCGACTCCCAGAATCTGCAGAAAGTTGGCGGAAACGCGAACGCCTTTCAGAACCTCCGGATCGCCTCGGCCGGAAAGAGTCGAATTCTCTTCCGGCGTAAACGCTGCGATGCCCGTGAACGACTGCGCGCCGGCTTTCATTTCCGCAAATCGCGACGGCGTTGCACCTCCCGACATGTCTACCAGCCGATCGGAGTCGGGGTAGGGAAGAGGCTTCAGCAGCACAGCGTGGAGCACGGTGAACATGGCCGTGTTTCCGCCGATGGCGAGCGCCAGGGTGAGAACGGTTGTGAGGGTGAACGCCGGTTGCTTGCGCATGGACCGCAGCGCGTAGAGAGTATCCTGCCAGATCATCTCCACAAGCCGTACCCTGTTCATCGAATCGGCGGGCCCTCCCCGGATGAAGGCCAGTTTACGCTAACTCCGGTCAAGCGTGTACTGATGTAGCGAGTTCCCGTTTCATCCCAGTTCCGGGATGCCCGATTCCGAGACCGGGCATGTGTGGGCGTCACTTGCCCGTATTAGCCGGTCTATTGCTTATGAGCAATGCAACTTCCTCGCGACGGCTCGCCTTCGGTACGGCGAATGTAAACGTTCTGCCTATGGGTCCATATGAAAACTCGCGTACGAAGTAGTTGCCGTTGACCGGCAGCAGTTCAAGCTGGCTGTGCTTGGAGGCGTTTCGAACATCCGTTGTTAGTGCCAGCTCAAACATGCTTTTGCCGTTACCTGTAACGCGGAATGCCCTTTCGCCTTGTGAGATCTCAGGCAAAGACACATGGTAATCTCCCGGCTTCAGCAATACCGATCCCCAATGTGCCGCCACCGGCAAATGGAACGTGGCTTGCTGCGCAGCTTGCATCAGCCCTGTGCTGGCGAACGCCACGATACCGGCTGATTGAATTATGCGAGCTATTGAAATACCCATCGATGTTCTCCTTTGCGCGGATTTTGTTGAGGAACCACTCGGGTTCATCATCCGTACAAGCGAAAGACGGATCTTGTTGGCTGCGGGTACCTCAAGAAAAGGTCAAGAAGCAACGGTCGCCGTCGTGTAGAGATGCCAGGTAAGAAAGTTTGCTTTGAGGACTATGAAGCTGACTTTGCTCGGCGTGAGTTACGCAAGGGCGGAGTGAGGATACCGTTGCAGCGCAAGCCGTTCTGCGTTCTTGAGCTGTTGCTTCGCCGTCCTGGCGAACTGGTAAGCAGGGAAGAATTGATCCGGTTTCTTTGGCCTGATTCGCACGTGAGTTTCGCTCATGCCCTGAACACAGCAGTGAATTCGTTACGGCAGGCATTCGAAGAAACTTCTCGAAGATGTCACTTCATTGAAACTCGTCCAGGCCTCGGCTACCGCTTTATCGCACCCGTGAAACAACTGCCGGAACTCAACGGAAAGTCTGAGCCCTTGCGCGCTTTCGGGCAGCAGGGTCGATGGATATGAAGATTGTTTGAAGGGCCGCTATTTTCTCGACAGAATGGCGCCCGAAGAAATTTACAAAGCGATCGCTTGCTTCAAGTGCGCTGCGCGAGATGAAACATATCGTTCGCTTGCCCATGCCGGCATAGCCGACGCATACTGCCAACTAGCGTCAGTTGGCACGGTTTGCTCTTCTCAAGTCGTGTGTTTGGCCCGATCTTCCGCCGAATCCGCTCTCAGGAATGATCCTGAGTTGCCGGAAGCTCACGTTTCGGGTGGTCGCGTAAAGATGCTCTTCGACTGGGATTGGGGCGGCACTCGGGCCGCAGTCGACCGTGCGCTTGCACTCAACAGCAACTCGGTCCCAGCACACACGCTTCATGCTTCGCTCCTGTGCACTCTAGGCTGCTATGAAGAAGCAATGCAAGCTTGTGGCTTGGCGCTCAGTGTGAATCCGCTCTCTTTTTCGGCGAATCTGCAGCTTGCCGCTTGCCTTTATGCCGCTCGCGATTTCAGCAGCGCAATCGACCATTGTTGGAAGCTACTGACTCTTACAACGCCTTTCGCGCCAGCCCAGATTCTCCTGGCGCTTTCGTATCAGCAACTCGGGATGTTTGAAGAAGCGGTCGTTGAATTTCAGAATGCGAAGCGTTGTACTGCCTTTCAACCGGCAGCGATAAGCGGTCTCGGACATTTATCTGCCATCGCGGGTTTCCACACAGAGGCGGAAGAGGCGTTTCTCGAGTTGTCCGCGCAAGCTCGAAATAGATACGTCTCCGGGTATTACTCCGCCGTCATTTGCGCTGGCCGAAAGCAAAACTGTGAAGCGCTCTCGTTCCTGGAACCGTGCGTTCAACTGCGTGATCCGGCCCTGCTCTGGTTGAATGCGGACGCACGATTTGACACGCTTCGCGATCATGAGCGATTTCAAATCATGCTTGGCCGCGTGGATATACGGAACCATCGTCAATGCTGTATGGAGTGACAACTGTGATGATGGTCTGAATGGTTTGTGATTCTGTTTCTCAATCACCGGTATGCGCGCAACCGAACCCGCTTCCCGTGCTCGCCACAAGAAGGGACGTCCTTCGAACCGTTGGAGCAACGTTGGCGTTAGCTAACACCGCTTCCCGCAGCGAGGCCGCCGGCAACGTTCGCTTCGGGCTGGACATGTTCAGTTTGCGTTCGCAGGGCTGGACGCCTTTTGCGCAATTGGACTGGTGCGCGCAAAGGCATGTGAAGGTGGTTCACTTCAGCGAAATCCGTTTTATCGGCGGACTCGATCCGCAGAATCTCAAAAGGGTTCGGGCGCATGCCGATGAACTCGGCATCGATCTTGAAATCGGCATGCGATCTATCTGTCCCACTTCGACCATGTTCGACAAGAGCGAGGGAACAGCCGAGGAACAACTTGCCAGAATGATCGAGGCCGCGCGCATCGTGCGTTCCCCCATCGTGCGTTGCGTGCTGGGAAGTTCCGCCGACCGGCGCGGACCGGGCGGCATTGAAAGTCACATCCAAGACACCATTAAGGTGCTGAAAAACTCGCGCTCGCGCATTGTGGATGCAGGAATCAAAATCGCTATTGAGAACCACGCAGGGGACATGCAGGCGGGCGAGCTGAAATCTCTGGTGGAGGGCGCGGGACCCGACTACGTTGGCGTGTGTCTTGATTCGGGCAATCCGCTCTGGACAATAGAAAATCCTCACCTGACGCTCGAAACATTAGCGCCGTATGTTTTGACCAGCCACATGCGCGATAGTGCCGTCTGGCGCACCGAACACGGAGCCGCGGTTTCCTGGACCCGGATGGGAGAAGGAAACGTTGGGATAGCCGATTACATCCGCAAGTACATCCAGCAATGTCCTGGACGGGCGGTGTCTCTCGAGGTGATCGTAATGGGCCCCCGCATGTTCGATTATTTCGATCCTTCCTTTTGGGATCTGTACCGGCAGACGCCCGCTTGGGAATTCGCCCAGTTCGTGTCGCTGGTGGATAAGGGCCTTCCCCGTCCTACGCCCGCCCCTGCACCTAAGGAGGAGGTAGCAGCGCGGGAACTGGAAGATGTGGAAGCGAGTATCCGCTGGACGCAGGCGTTTCTCGCTACGCTCTAGCCTCTGCCATCTTGGATGAGCTTTGCCTCAAATGGTTCGGGCGTGCGCGAACCAATAAGATCACCGGCTGATCCGGCCGCAAGGTGACGGATGGGTTTATCGAGACGGTCTGATGATCCGGCTGAGAGAATTCAAAGCGGCGCATCATCTCGGCAAGAATCAAAACCCCTTCCGCTCGCGCCAGCGGTTCGCCGATGCACATCTTAGCGCCGCCGCCAAAGGGAAACCAGGCAAATTTGGCTGCCGGGCCGGCGTTCCAACGTTCCGGCTGGAATGAATCGGGTTCCTGGTAATAACGTGGATTTCGCTGGGTAATGTAGGGGCTGAGAAGGACCGTTGCTCCTACTGGTAAGTTGTATCCCGCCAGCGCCATCGGCTGCACCACTCTCCTTCCGAAAAGAGGAACGGGCGGAAACAGCCGTAACGTTTCATTGAAGACCATTGAGGTGTAGGGAAGACGAGAGACAATCTCGGTGGCACTACTTGTTTCGCTCAGCACATTCTGCGCTTCGGCGGCAAGCCTAGTTTGCTCAGCGCTGTGAGTGGCCAAAAGGTAGCAAGCCCAGGTTAGGGCCGTTGCTGTTGTCTCATGGCCGGCAAGCACAAAAGTAACGATCTCATTCAGAATGTCTTCGTCGCTTAACGAGCCGCTTGTCTCATCATGCAGATTTAGGAGCAGCGAGAGAACATCCCGTCCGTTCGAGTTTCTTCTTCTTGCGATCAGCGGGCGAAGAATCAGATCGAGCTCCTTGCGTTCCGCTTGAAAGAACAAACTGCGCCCGTTCGGAAATATGCGGCGATAACGGCGCGTAAGGCTCTTGAGGAAGGTGACAGCGGGCGCGATACGGCCAGCACGCTTCATCACCCGATCCAGCACGGCCGAGATCTCGCGAGCCGAATCGCGAAATTCCGGCCCGAACAGGGACATACCGATAATTGAGAGCGTTAGTTGACGCATCTGCTCGCCGATATCAACTGAAGCGCTGTCCGTCCAGTTGTTAAAGGCGCGGGAAGATTCCTGCACGATAATGTCCATGTAGGAAGCGATCTGTTCGCGATGAAATGCCGGTTGGAGGATTCTACGGCGCTCGCGGTGTAAAGGCTCTTCGCGAGTGATCAGTCCGTCTCCGATGAGCTCTCGCAGGATGGTTGCTCCGGCATCACGACCGACTCGATGTTGCTGGACGACGAGCACTTCTTTTATAAGATCTGCGTCATCGACGAGATAACGTATGCTGATGCAAAAGCCGGAAATAGGAGAGCGGCCCATGCTGCCGGGCAGTCTCTTGCAAGAAGCCGAGCCGTTGCGATCCGGATTTGAGACTGAAGAATCGTAATGCGTTCCGCCCGCGAGGTCCGGGTGGTTTTTTCATCGAGTAGGTTTCCTAACCTACGCTCATTGTCCCGCAGCGGTGCGAATATCAGCCGCCGCGATAAGTTCTCGATGTGCTTCTAACGACCGCCGCTTACTAGCATGTCGAGCGTCGCAACGATGTCTTTCATTGAATCCGCTTGCGCTTTCAGTTGCTGGCTCGCGGCTGCGCTCTCTTCGGCGCTCGCTGCCGTCTGTTGCGTAACCTGCTCCATCTGCACCAGTGCCCGTGCAATCTGTTCATTGCCGCGCGACTGCTCCTGCCCGCCCAAGCTGACCTCATCCACTAGCGTCTTCACTTGGCGTCGCATTCTCCGTAATCTGCCGGATGACTTCACTTACTTCCGTTAAACGCGATTGGCCGTTCTTGGCGCTCGATACCGAATCCTCAATCAGCGCCGTGGTATCGCGTGCCGCTTGCGCGCAACGCTGGGCCAGATTACGAACTTCATCGGCGACTACCGCAAAGCCCATACCCGCTTCGCCGGCCCGTGCCGCTTCAACGGCCGCGTTCAGCGCCAAAATGTTTGTCTGGAAAGCAATCTCGTCAATGACCTTGATGATCTTTCCGATCCGCTCGCTGGAACTGCTGATTTCGCCCATGCTTGAAACCATCTCTTCCAGCTTCTTGTTCGCTTCAGAAACCTTGTTGTCCACGTGGGCCATCAGATTTGCTGCCGTGCGTGCATTCTCCGCATTCCGCTGCGTCATGGAACTGATCTCGTGACCGGAAGCCGATGTCTCTTCGAGTGACGCCGCCTGCTCGCTCGCGCCTTGCGCCAGATTCTGGCTGGATTGGGCTACTTCGCCGGAGGCATCCGTCACTTGATCCGCGCTCTGCCGAATCTCATTTGCAGCTTGCTTCAGGGCGCTATTGATATTTACAACGACATAGAAGGCTAAACCCGAACCGCATCCCAATGCCAAAAACATCATGATCCAGGCAGTGGCGGTCGCCATTTTCGAAGTCGCCAGGCCAGTGTCGGAATACCTGGCGGCGTTTGCGTTGTTATATGCAACTTCCGCGTTCATCGCCTTTTTCAATTTCTGGTACCAGGTGTGACCTTCGCCTTGATAAAGATCCGTTGCTTCGTTGATTTTGTTGGCGAGCGCGAGTTGCCGAAAATGGTCGCACATGCCTAAATACCCATCGATTCCAACCGTCACATCCTCAAACAGCGCGCGATCCTCGGGCGTGGTAATCGTGGTGCGATACTTCTCTATCGCTTCCGCAATCTGCTTTTTCAGGCCAGTGATACGCGCCGCCTGCAGAGCTTTTACTGAATCCGCTCCCGGGATCGCCATCATCAGTGTCGAGCCACGTGCCTCCAGGATCGCGGCCTGTATTTCGGAGAGGCTCTCCACGCTCGGCATGGAGTCTTTGGCTACGCTATTTAAGCTGGTGCCGAGTTTCTTCAACGCATAAATGCTCACCACGCTCATCACTAAAACAAACGCGACCAACACCGCGCAGGTCACCGTCACTCTCTTCCCAATAGGCCAGTTCTTCACGACGTTCCCTTCTGTGCTCTTATCGGCAGAATCCGGGCATCCTACTGCCCCTGAGCCGCCCATCAAGTACGTGCGATAACGCGCTTTTCGCGTATTCCCAAATTCTGCTATCGGCTAACTAACGCGAAAGATTTAGAACGGCTATGCACATAGTCGCCGTTCGAGCAGCCTTATCGGCGCTGCTGCGCCACTCGCAGCCGGTCGAGCGCCTGCTGTACCTCTGGATCCGGCTTGATTCGCAGCGACTCTTCAAATTCGTCGAATCGCATCGGGCATCCGCCCGGTGTATTCGATAGTGCAATTCCCAAGTTGTAGTGCGCATCGGCGAAATCCGGCCGGATGCGCAGCGCTGCTTCGAAATGTTCGATCGCGTCCGGCAGCCGCCCACGGTATGAACGAATACGCCACCCCAAGATTGTTCTGCGCCTCCGGCGTAATCGGGATTCAGCCGCAGCGCCTCTTCGTACTGTGCGATCGCTTCGGGTAATCCGATCTTCCGTTTTCGCCAGCGCCACGCCCAGGTTGTAATGAGCTTCCGCCGAATTCGGATTGAATCGCACCGCCGCTTGATATTCGGCGATCGCGTCGGCCAAACGGCCCGGCATCTTCTCCAGCGCGTTGCCCAGATTCGAATGCGCCTCCGCTGAATTCGGATCGGCCTGCACCGCGGCTTGCCGGTGCGCGATCGGATTCCGGCAAGCGCTTCGGATCGTTTGCTAGCGCGGCGTCCAGGTTCCTGCGCGCTTCCAAATAATCCGGCTTAATGCGCAGCGCCGCCTGAAACTCGGAAATGGCTTCCGGCAAGCGGCCCGGAATTTGCGACAGCGCACTGCCCAAATTGTTGTGCGCCTCCGCGTAATCCGGATTCAGGCGCAAGGCCGTCTGGTATTCGGTGATCGCCTCCTCCGCGTGCCCCGGCATCTTCAAAAGCGTGTTGCCCAGATCGTTATGCGTGATCGCCGCATCGGGCGCAATACGCAGCGCAGCTCGATACTCTGCCACCGCGTCCTCTAATCGTCCGGGCGTGTTCGCCAGCGCATTGCCCAAATCCGTGCGCGCCCTGCGCGGAAGCTGGTTGTAGCCGCACCGCCGCTTTCAGGTGCTCGAATCGCCTCCGGCTAATTTTCCCGGCCGTCTCGGCTAATGCGACTCCCAGATTGTGCTCCGCAACATAGTTCCCATCCGTCACATCGCAGCGCATGCCTGAACAGCGATCTCGCTATCGCGCCAGTGCTCGATTTGCACTGCTGTCAGCGCGAAACAGGACGAGCAGCCTGCGCCCGCCAATACCGCATGCCCGGCTCTCTTCGTTCGCGGCCACCTCCGCGCAATATCCGCGCACCCCAAACCAGCATGATGAACACGCCAGTCAACGGGATGTACGTGTATCGGTCTGCTCGCGCCTGCGCTCCCACTTGCACAAGCCGATCACCGGTACCAGCGTCCCCAGATACCAAAGCCATCCCACAGCCAAATAGGGGTAATTGCGAAACGAGCCGTAAAACGAGAGCCGTAGATGCCGGCGATCGCAATTGCCGCGCCCAGACCGCCTGCCACACAGGCACGTCCAGCGGATATGGATAAAACACCGCCAGATCCGCTGGCCAAAACGTCTTGACGATATACACGACGTAGCTGACCAGCGCGTTCTCCACACGCAAGCAATCGGAAAGCCGAAACCGCTTGCACGGCGCCGCTTGCCCTTTGCACGAGATAGGTGATCACCGCAACGACCGCGGCAACAGCGAAGAAGGGCGCTTTCTCCCAAACCACTTCCGCCGCTGCTTTGCTTCCTCGCCGCAGCGGCCAAAAATCCAGCAGCAGCAGCACAAATGGCAGCGTCACCGCCATCGGCTTCGCCAACAAGCCGAGACAGAATGCGCCCAGCGCCAGCGCATAGCGATTCCGTCCGGACGCTCCGTATAGCGCACGTACAAACCACAACGTGAGAAACCAGAACAACGCGCTCAGCACGTCTTTTCGTTCCGCGATCCATGCCACGGATTCCACATGCAGCGGATGCAGAGCAAAAAGAAACGCCACCACCGCGCTACGCCAGCGCGCCTTGCGTCGCGCGCTCGAGAAACGCGAACAGCAGCAGCGTCGCGAGCGCATGAAAAGACACATTTGTCAGATGATGCCAGCCGCTGCGCACCCCAAACAGCTGGCAATCGAGCATGTGCGACAACCAGGTGACCGGAAACCAGTTTGCGGCTTCGCCGGAAGTGAAGGCCCACGCGATATCCGGCGACGGTCAACCCACCACGGACGTGCGGATTTTGCGTGACGTACTCCGGATCGTCGAAGTTGACGAAATCGAAGTGCGCCACTTGCGCATAGGCAGCGAATGTAGCCAGCAGCAGCCCCAGGCAGATCCAGAGCCGCGAATCGAAACCCCAGGACTTACCGCTCGCCGGTTTACTGGCCTCTTTTGGCGGCTCTCGCTCGGGCCCAGTAGCGCTTCGCCCTCCCAGTCAATCGCCCAATCGGGGAAGCTATGTCTGGTCTTTTTCGCGGTTCTTACCCGTGAGAACCCGCCCTTACACCTGCTCCGGCACAATGTACGGCGCCCGGTATGTGCCCTTCAGCAGTGCCGTCGCTTCCGAATCGTTGACTCACCGATTCCGTTGCCGGATCGAAATTGATCGTCCGGCCCAGCCGGTACGACGCATTCGCCAAATGCACCAGCGTCGCCGACAGATGCCCTTCGAAAATCGGCGCATGCAGATCTTCCGCCTTCCGGCTGCGCATGCAATCGATGAAGTTCACGAAATGTTCATTCTTGACCGGTTCGCGCTTCTCCGGCCCCGGTTCATCGCTTCGGACCGAGAAACGATTTGTACGAGTTGTAGTCGGAGATCGCCAGATACCCTTTCGATCCGTAATACAAGTTCCCGATCGTCGAAGGCTTGCCGCTTGCCGGCCCCAGCGATCTTTCTTCGCCTGATCCGCCGCGACGCCGCCACAGGTTTCAGTCCCGCATCCGGCACGCCGCCGCCGCCGAATTCCGGAGTGCCGATGCCGGCTTCGTGATTGGTCATCCAGCCACGCACTTCGAACGTCATCAATTTCGCTCGTTCGCCCGGCGACTTGAACTCGTACGCCACCGTGATCACATTCGGCGTCTGCTGATCGTCATCGAAAAGGAAATGGCCGCCCAAGGCAGTCACTTTGGTGGGCAGCGTAACGCCCAAACCCCAGCGCGCCAAATCCACTTCATGAATGCCCTGGTTGCCCAGGTCGCCATTGCCGGTGTCCCAAATCCAGTGCCAGTTGTAATGGAAACGGTTCTTCGTGAACGGCTTCATCGGCGCAGGCCCAGTCCAAAGATCGTAATGTACGCCTTCCGGTACCGGCTCCTGCCGGCGCGTGCCCAATCGTCGGCCGCCACTTGTAACAAAGTCCGCGCGACATATAGACGTTCCCTAGCAGACCGGAACGCATCTGGTCCATGGCTTCTCGGATTGCGGCGCTCGAGCGGCATTGGCTTCCGTGCTGGCAAATGACTTTGTACTTATTCACCGCTTGCACGAACTGGTGTCCTTCCCACCAGTTGTGCGAGCACGGCTTCTCAATGTAAATATCCTTGCCGGCCTGCGCCGCCCAGATGCCAATCAGCGAATGCCAGTGGTTCGGCGTCGCGATCGACACCGCGTCCACATCCTTGTTCTCGAGCAGCTTGCGGACGTCCACATACGTCTGCGGCTTCGGAATGTCCATCTTCTCGGCATCCGCGAGGCGCTTGCGCAGACGTTCTCATCGACATCGCAGAAGTAGGCAATCTCCACGCCCGGAATGGGTTTATAGCCTTTGACGTGATCCCATCCGCGCCCACGTATACCCACTACCGCGATGCGGATGCGGTCGTTTGCGCCAGGGATCCTCTTCGCCGACGCTGCGGTCGCCAGACTTGCCGCCGCCACGCCTGCCTTCAAAAAGGTCCGCCGCTCTGGCTTCTCCAGCTTCTGTTGCATAGGATTGCCGTCTCCTCGCCTGTTCCGATATGAACTACTTCGGGCCTGCCTTGATCATAGACCCGTTCATGTCAGCAAATCAAACTTCTTTGAGTACCCGAACCAGCCCATCCATCGACTCCACGCTTGAACTGTAGGGATCTCTCTGAGCGTTCCTATAATGTGTCTCGAGCGACATTGTACCCGCATACTTCATCTTCTTCAATGCCTTGAACTGGCCGACGAAATCGATCTCTCCCCCACCCACCGGCATCCACTTCTTACCGGCTGCGTCTTTCAGGTGGATGTGGCTGATCCGGCTATGATCTAACTCGTCCCAAGCCTTCGGAAATGGCTCTTCGCCCGCCAAAAAACAATTTCCCGGATCCCAGTTATGCATCAGCCGCCGGTCTGAAATCGCTTTGAAAAGCCGAGCGCTTTCGGCTCCGGTAGCGACGTTGCAACTGAACTCGTTTTCCATCAGCAGCGTGACGTCTTTTTCTTTCGCTACTCGAAGCGCCTTCCCCAGCTCATCCACAATGCGGTCGAATATGGCGTTCGGATCGGCCACACGCTTAAACGCGAAGATGCGCACGCGATCCGTACCTAATGTATGAGCTGCGTCCGCCGCGCGGCGCAAATCGTCCAACTGCCGGTTGTATTCGCCGTTCTCCGGATTCAACTCCTGTGCATTCTCTCCTATCGGCGTCGTCCCCGGCAGCGCAACCTTATAAACGCCTGTATCCAGAACGGACATTTTCACACCGGCATCGTCCAACTGTTTCCGAATGTCCTTCAGTTGCTCCGGCGTGGCCGTCATATAGACATACCGGCTCTTGCCGCCCAGTTTCACGTTGCGGATTTCCGCCCAGCGCAATTGATACTTCGGATAGAAGCTGCTGAGTACACGCCCCAGGTCGGCATCCACCTCATCGGTGATGATGCCGAGCTTCCAGGGATAATCGAAGCTCTCCGCGTAGCTCGCGCGCGTCGCAAGACCAAGCACGGCCAGCGTGCCCAGCCGGTTGAACTCTCTTCTATTCATAAGTCGATCCGCCTTCTCGATAGAATCATGACACTAACAGGCCTCATCTCCCATATATGGACCTCCAACTTAGAGGCAAGCGGGCGCTTGTCACCGGATCAACCGCCGGAATCGGTTTCGCTATTGCAGAAGCCCTGGCGAAGGAAGGCGCTGGCGTTATCGTGAACGGCCGCACCAAACAGCGCGTCGATGAAGCGGTCGAGAAGCTTCGTTCAGCCTTTCCCTCCAGCGACATTCAGAATCTGGCCGTCGATCTAAGCACTGCCGACGGTACCCGCGAAGCCACCACCCGGTTTGGCGAGGTGGACATTCTGGTCAACAACCTGGGCATCTTCGAACCCAAGGCGTTCGAGCAGATCTCTGACCAGGACTGGTTTCATTTCTTCGAAGTGAATGTACTCAGCGGCGTCCGCCTCAGCCGTCATTACCTGCCCCGCATGAAGCAAAAGAACTGGGGCCGCATTATCTTCATCTCCAGCGAATCCGCTCTGCAGATTCCCGCGGAAATGATCCACTATGGCATGACTAAGACGGCGCAGTTAGCCATCGCCCGCGGCATGGCCGAAACGACTACCGGCACAAACGTCACGGTCAACGCCGTCCTGCCCGGCCCGACAGCTTCAGAAGGTGTCAGTCAATTCGTGGAAAATCTTGCGGCCAGTAAGCAAGTGACCGGCCAGGAGTTCGAGAAGAACTTCTTCGAAACGCGCGCCCCACATCGATCATCAAGCGCTTCGAAAAACCTGAAGAAGTAGCTGCACTTGTAGCTTTTGTGGCGAGTCCGCTCTCTTCCGGCATTAATGGCGCCGCATTGCGTGTTGACGGCGGCGTGGTGCGCTCTATCGGATAGTGGCGTCTTCGTGCACCGGCAACCGGAGCTTCAGAAACCGGCCGATCCTTGCTGTTCGACTAGACAGCTTCTAGTGAGGCGCGCCGGACGGCTTTCGTACGGCTGCCACGCAGGGACCACTGCGTAAGCAACGTCAGAAACAGTGTATTAGCTTCGGCTCCGGATTGTGTTAGCGACGATCTCCGCGTGTTCGCTGATCTTGCTGAGAATCGATTCCGCTAGGCGAAGCGCCCGGACAGCGTCCGATCCGTCGACTTGCGGCTTACTTCGAGTTCGAACGCTGGCGAAGAAGGCCTCCAGTTCCAAACGGAGCGGTTCGCTTCGCGTGACCGGCAGCGGTTCAAAGCCAATTGCCGCATTGGGTTCGTTTTTTCGAATCGCTAAGCGGACTGCCTCCTGCCGTTGGTAATCGAGCGAGATGTATTCGCCTGGCTGAAACAGACGCAGCTTACGTACCTGTTCCGTAGATACTCGGCTGGCGGTGAGGTTGGCAATGCAGCCGCTGGCAAAAGAGAGACGAACGTTGGCGATGTCAACACGGTTGGACAGTACCGAGATTCCGGCCGCCCGGATCTCAACAGGTTCTTCGCCCGTGAAGCTAAGCACGATATCCAGGTCGTGAATCATCAGATCGAGCACGACGTCCACATCGAGGCTGCGGCGTGAAAAGACGCTGAGGCGGTGAACCTCGAAAAAGAGAGGAACTGTCAGCGCGCTCTGTAGCGCCGTAACAGCCGGGTTGAATCGTTCAAGGTGTCCCACTTGAAGAATGCGGCCGCGATTTTGCGCCAAACCGGCGAGCCGCTCACCGGCCGCGGCGGAGGCAGCGATTGGCTTTTCGACGAGAACATCGATCCCGGCCTCGATCAGACGGCCCGCAACTTGTTCATGCGTGATCGTCGGCGTGGCCACGATGGCGGCATCGACGGAATCGATGATGTCATCGGTGCTGGCAAACGCGCGCGATTGAAACTCGGAAGCCAGGTGCTGCGCCTTTATCGAATCTGAATCGACAATGGCGGCTAACTCCACGCCTTCCAGTTGATGGATAACGCGGGCATGATTGCGGCCAAACGAACCTGCTCCGATGACGGCGGCGCGAATCGCCTTCATGAGCCCGCGTGCTCCCAGGGCGGATAGCCGGCGACCGTGATATTGGCGGCGTCAGCTCGTTCGAGCATCTCTTGTTTGTCGAGGAGGAGCGTTCGTCCGGCATCGACGGCGAGTGCGGTCGTGCCGGTCTCAATCATAGTCTCGATGGTAGTGAGACCGGCGACAGGTACGTCAAACAGCAGATGAGCGCGTCCGCGGGAGGCTTTGATCAGGCGCAGCGGCTTGCCGTTCGTCAGCGTGGCGGCGCGCCGCAGCATGGCGTCGGTCCCCTCCATAGCCTCAGCGGCCACGCAGGCTTTTTCGCTGATCGCGACACTTTGCCCGATGTCGGCAGTCGCAAGAATGGAAGCGATCCGGCGGCCGTAACTGATGTCCGCGTCTTCTTCTTTGTCAGGTTTACGGCGAGTGAGAACACCGGCCGGGGCAAGCAGAGCTTTCAGTAAGCGGGTTGAGTCGACCAGTTCGATACCCTCTTCACGCAGCACCTTTTGTATGCCACCAATCAGCGCCGCCGTGTTCTTCTCGCGCAGCGAAGCAAGCAGCTTGACCAGGCGCCAATCTGGTTTGACAGAAGAAAAGAGGCTGACGTGTTTCACCTGGCCAGTCATCATTACTTCGGTGACGTTTTCCGCCTTCAGAATGTCGATCAGCTTGCCAAGCTGTCCAATATTGACCCAGTGCAGCGAGGAAGCGAGTGGAGCGAGATCAGGCGTGGCCTCGTTTTCGATAGCGATGACCACTACTTCGTGTCCTTCACGGCGCGCCGTTTCGAGCGCCAGCAGCGGAAACCGGCCGTTGCCCGCAATCATTCCATAACGCACGCGTTCCGCGTGGCCGTAACGTGCGTGCCTATTTTGTGACACCGTGTGGGGAAGAGCGGATGAATTCGACGAGATCCTTCACTTCTTCCGTTTGGGGAATCTCTTCTTCGATACGCGCCAGAGCTTGCGTCGTATTAAGACCCGCGCGAGTAAGAATGCGGAACGCGTTTTGCAGCGGTTCAATGGCCTCTGAAGCAAAGCCGCTGCGTTCGAGACCGATTCGATTGGCCCCGTACACCTCGGCTTGATGGCTGGAGGCGGTTACCGAGTACGGCAGCACGTCTTGCTTGATCACGCTGCGGCTGCCGACGATAGCGTGGCGGCCGATGCGGCAGAACTGATGGATTGCGCTCAGGCCGCCGATATTGGCGTAGTCGTTGACAATGACATGACCGGCGAAAGTGACGCCGTTCACGATGATCGTGTGGTTGTGAATGATGACGTCGTGCGCGATGTGAGCATACGCCATGATCAGGTTGCCGTCGCCAATCGAGGTGATCATACCGCCACCTTCAGTGCCGCGATTGATAGTGACGAACTCGCGAAATGTGTTGCGATCGCCGATGCGCGTTTCCGAAGGCTCACCTTTGTACTTTTTGTCCTGCGGAGTCACGCCGCAGGAACAGTAAGGGTAAAAGACGTTATCTTTGCCGATGGTCAGTTTGCCTTCGAGATAGATATGCGCCATAAGGCGCGTGCGAGCGCCGATAGTGACGCCGCTGCCGATAATGCAGTAGGGGCCAATTTCCGCCTCGCGGGAGATGTCGGCGTCTGGATCTATGATTGCGGTGGGATGAATCGCCATCTTGCGCGACGTGCGCTTAGTAAGCCGTCACGTCTCCTAAGCCAGTTGGGGCTCAGGAACCTCCCTGGCTGATTCGGACTTGGGAGCCGATGAGGGTTCGCTTAAAACGCAGAGCAGCGCGGCTTCGGCGACTACTTGGCCGTCCACAGTGGCGATGCCTTGCATCTTGGCGACGTTCCTTTTCAGGCGTTCAAGCCTCATCTGGAGACGGAGCTGATCGCCGGGCACGACGGGCTTGCGGAACTTCGCGTTTTCAACCGACGCCAGGAGCATCAGCTTGCCGCGGGTGTGCGGCGCGAGCACGGTAACCAGGACCCCGCCGACCTGCGCCATCGCTTCGACAATGAGGACGCCAGGCATCACCGCATAATTGGGGAAGTGGCCGGTGAAATGAGGTTCGTTTGCCGTGACGTTTTTGATGCCGACGATCGATTGCTGTTCTTCTTGGATCTCGACGATACGGTCAACCATGAGCATCGGATAACGATGCGGCAAGATTGACATGATTTCTTGAAGGTCCATCGATCTCATTGGCGATGTGTAAGGAAGGGGCTATTATAACAGCCGGATGCATCCTTTTCTTCGCTATGCGATTGACAAACAAGCGGAAATTATCGCTCTGATTCGTCAGATGGCGGAGTGCGAATCACCCAGCGATTCCCCTTCCCATGTCGACCGGTTCGTCGATCTGCTGATTGAGCGCAGTAAGGACATCGCGGGCGCCGAGACCATCAAGGCGGAC
This sequence comes from uncultured Acidobacteriaceae bacterium, assembly GCA_963849445.1. Lineage (GTDB taxonomy): Bacteria > Acidobacteriota > Terriglobia > Bryobacterales > Bryobacteraceae > Bog-105. The sequence continues at coordinate 51,091 of CAWKHS010000003.1, forward strand.
AAGTACGGCAGGCACTTACGCCTGGAATTTAAGACCGGGCGGCGCAAACCGCAAGGACAGATTTTGGCTTTGGGGCACTCCGATACCGTCTGGCCATTAGGAACGCTGAAGATCATGCCGGTTCGGCAAGCGGAGGGCCGTTTGTGGGGGCCGGGTGTGCTGGACATGAAGTCCGGTTTGGCGTTCTTCTTGTATGCCATGCGTGCGCTGCGGGAACTGGACGTCGCGGTGGAACGAAAGGTCGTGTTGCTGGTTGTTTCCGATGAAGAAATCGGGAGCCGGACCTCGCGCCCCTATACCGAAGCGGAGGCAAAACAAAGCGAGTGCGTGCTGGTGCTGGAACCTGGGACCGGGCTTGGCAGGAAAGCTCAAGACGGCCCGGAAGGGTATTGGCAATTACACAGTCATTGTCGAAGGCAAGGCTTCGCATGCCGGCGTGGATTTCGCCAAGGGAGCGAGCGCCATTGTGGAAGCGGCGCGGCAGATCGAGAAGATGGCCGGCTTCACGAATTTGCGCCGCGGGATCACGTTGAATCCTGGAGTGATCAGCGGCGGTACGCGCAGTAACGTGATCGCGGCGGACGCGAGCATAGATGTCGACGTGCGCGCGGTCCGATTAAAAGACTCGAAACGAATAGAGGAAAAGCTTCGCGGCCTGAAGCCGATGGACAAGCGCTGCACCATCCGAGTAGAAGGAGGATTGAATCGGCCCCCCATGGAACGGACACGCACGATCCGCAAACTATTCGAGCGCGCCAGGAAGATTGGCGCTTATATGGGCTTCACAGTCGAAGAATCTTCGACCGGCGGTGGTTCGGACGGAAACTTCACCGCGGCGCTCGGTGTGCCGACCCTGGACGGGCTGGGCGGAGTAGGCGAAGGAGCCCACGCCGTGAACGAGAGCATTCTGGTAGACCGAATTGCCGATCGCGTGGCATTGCTGGCCGGTTTAGTGGCGAAATTGTGAGCTGCGGTTGCCGTATGGGTTCACGGCCGCTTGCGAGGCCCAAGACCGAAAGAATTTCGAAATCTCCTAGCACGAGGACCCTTATTTTCGGCACAATTGCTAAAGGAGAACAAGTTTTGCACCGTCTGCCAGGGATTTTGTCGAGCTTAGTTACTCTCTTATGCGCCTGCGTCTGTTCTGCCTTGTGTCAGACAACATCATCTACACAACCTTCACTGGCGAGCCAATTACGGCGGGCGGAAGGTCTTTCAGCCCCGCAGTTGTCCCGTGATGGCGATTCCGGTCCCAGCGCTTTGGCGCGAACCACAGATGCGCCCAGTTTCTGGTTCGCGGATCTTGCAACAACTGCAACCACAAAGGCAGTAACGACTCCCCAATACAGCACTCCTGGATTGGGGGCGATTGACGCGTGCGATCTGAATGCGAATGGAACCGTGGATTCCGCGGACGTCGAAATGGCAGTAAATCAGGTTCTGAATCCGGGAACTTGTACCGACGCAGATTTGCATCTAAACAACACTTGCACTGTGCTGGATGTGCAGGTGATCGCAGCAGATATTGCGACGGGTACTTGTCTGGTGCCTAACTGCGCGTCCCCTTTAACGTATCCCAGCACATTGCCAAATCCCACGGTTGCGCCCGCTTGTCCTCCAACGCTCCCACCGAATCCGAACCCTCCGAATTCAACCACGCAGGATGACGGGCCGATTCATCCTTGTATGTATGTCCGTGATGGGGTGCGATTTCAAGCCATTGAGGTTACTGGTGTCTCTGGCGAGCAAGCTTTGAACTTGAATCTATACGAGGGAGCAGCTTGCAATCCGAACAACTGGGTCGATCAAGTGTTTTTCGGCGAACCGTATCCGTTTTACGGGAACGCAACCTCGCTGTATTGGATGAGGCATTTCTGGGATCAGCCTGGCACCTCGGCTGTTTGGACCGTGGGGAACATCACGACGCCGTGCATTGATTACAGTAAAGTCCCCGATTGCAGTTAGCCAATGGCTCCCCAGACGGTGTTCTAGCAAGGCTAACGCGGGATATTACGGCGCGAAGTAGCTGGAGATATCGACGACGAGGTAGGTGGGATTTGATCCGAATACGTCTACCCAACCACCAGTGGACGGGACAACCGCCATATTCGAAGTGATGGCGCCGTCTGAGGCATTCAGCGTCGAGACGACGGGTTCGGTCTGCCCATATGGAAAGACTGTCAGATATTGAAGCGGAACTGTCGGTACCGCAGTAGCATTTAATATGAACGCCTGCGCTGTCGTAGATATCGCACAGGGGCTGGCCCCGACGTTCACTGGCAGCGTTCCATCGAGCGGAGAGGCGCCTTGTGGATTGCGGGTGTCGAGGACGCGACAGGGTACGACTGTGTACAGCGATAATCCTCCTGAGCCGGGTGCCGCGAAATAGCCGTTGACGTCGATCAGTAAGTCAGTATCCTCGCTCGCATAAACCGAAATGTTTCCGTTCGTGCCCGCTGAGACCAAATCGGCGTTCGCAGTTACTGCGCCTGTGTTCGCATTCAACGTGGAGGCAAGCGGTTGAGCCTTTCCCGTGGGCCAAACCGTGATGTATCTAAGTGGCTCATGCGGCACTGCGGTGATATTCATGGAATAAGCCTGAGCTGCCGCAGGCAAGTTGCAAGAGCTGGACAGTATGGGGAATGATCGGCCTGCGGCGCCACCGCTTAGAAATGGTCCCGTCAATGGGCCGTTCCCCTGTCGAGTATCGGCGATGCGGCAGGGCGCTATAGGATAAAAGGCGAGGGATGCGGAGTTCTCGGTCGGTACGAAATACCCGTCAATGTCAAGGATAAGCTGAGTCGTGTCCGTCGCGTATACGCTGACCGCGCCGTTTGTGCCAGCCGGTACGATGGCTGCGTTCGCCTTGATTCGCCCGTCTGAGTTCAGCGTCGAAACATATGGTTGGACTTGTCCCGTCGGCCAAAGCGTGAGATAGCTGAGACGCGACCGCGGCACGACTGTCACATTTAGCGAATATGCCAGCGCTGCTGTTGGGATGTTACATGAGCTGTTCGGGACGTCGAAGTTACGCACGCTGTTCGCAGCCAATTCCGGACCGCCAAACGCGCCATTAGGGTTGCGAGTATCTACAAGCCGACAGGGCGCCGTGGGTATGAACCGCAACGCGCCGTAGTCGACGGTAACTGTGGTGATGGCGGCCGCTGAACCTGCAGAGTTGTTTGCCGTGAGCGTGTACGTGGTGGTAGCTGCCGGACTGACGACGACTGAGGAACCGGTTACAGTTCCGAGGGTGCTAATACTCAGGCTGGTAGCTCCACTTACACTCCATGAGAGCGTAGTTGAGTTGCCGGCCGAAATGGAAGCGGGATCTGCGGTGAAGCTATTGATCGTCGGGACTGTTTTAGTGTTCGATTGAACAGTTACGGAACCGGCAGTAGACGCGGCAGGTTGCACGGATGATCCATCAGAGGCACTGAAAATTGGGCCTGCGATTGTTACCGGATAAATGCCTGACTCCGCTGAAGCTGGAACGGCTATCTGAATATACGCCACAACGCCGGTTGCGACGGTCCGTTGGTCTACACCGAACATTATGAGCATGCGGCTGGCAGTGTTGGCGCTAACTGATTTGGATGCCGCTGTCGCTGCAGCCCCAGCGGAAGCGCTAACAATGCTCCAACCCGCAGGAACAGAAATCGAAAACTGAAAGGCGGCAATCGCTACGGTAGCGGATGTGAAGCTGATAGGAACCGTCACCGTTGAGCCGGGAGCGCTGGAAGCAGTTCCCGCCGCCAGTGCGGGATTGTCAGCAGACGCGCGGAAAGGCCATCCGAAAACACTCAATGCCAGGAACAGGAACCATATTCTTCGGATTGTCAACCGCGCACCTGCCTGATCGTCATCTGATGACGGATCGATCTCTTTGGATCCGAGTAACAGTTTAAGACAATATTGACTGTGCTGTGCGCCCGAACTCTTGTGCGTGAGAAAATATTCTTTGCGAATTATCCCTGATGGCATTTATTACGCCTGCGGTTTGCTGCTGGTGGCGTTCGCGGTCTCATATTTTCTGAGTCCGTGGGGCGGCGTTCCTTTCTATATACTGGCGGCGTTTTGCCTCTACTTTTTTCGCGATCCGGAGCGTGTGCCTCCGGCTGGGCCACTGATGGTGGCGCCGGCCGATGGACGAGTCGTGGCCGTGCGTCAGTTGAGTCCAACGGAGACGCGCGTCAGTATTTTCTTGAATATTTTCAACGTGCACGTGAACAGAACTCCGATACCGGGCAAGATCGCCGGCGTGGTGTATCAGAAGGGGAAATTCATGGTCGCGAGCCATGAATTGGCGTCTTCCGACAACGAGCAAAACACCTTAATCGTCGAGGGCGAAGGAACACGTGTCATCTGCCGCCAGATTGCGGGCCTGATCGCGCGCCGCATTGTTTGCTACAAGCGTGCGGGAGACTCGGTGGTTCCGGCCGAGCGAATCGGCTACATCAAATTCGGATCGCGCGTGGATGTGGTGTATGGCCCGGAATGGCAAACCGCAGTCAAAGTAGGTGACAGAGTTTCGGCAGGAACTTCCGTGCTAGCGAAACGGGTGGGGCAGGGGGTGCTCTGAACTTCCGCGATCAGGTATTAGGGCCGCCAGCGGCGGGGAAGCGGCCTCGGAGAGCGGCCTATGCGCTTCCCACTTTGTTTACTAGTGGAAATATCTTCCTCGGATTCCTCGCCATTGTGCAGGCGTTCCAGGGCGCGATGCTGGCCCGCGGCGGAGATTACGGTCCCAATCCCCATTTCATGATTGCCGCCAAGGCGCTGGGATTTGCGGTGTTCTTCGATGGCCTGGACGGACGCATCGCACGCATGACCAACACCACAAGCGACTTTGGGCGCGAACTCGATTCTCTAGCCGATGTGATCACGTTTGGGATTGCGCCGGCCGTGCTGGCGTTCGTTTGGGGCGTGATGTTCGTCGCGAATACTGGCGACCCGTTAACGATCAGCCATCTGAACCGAGCGGCTTATTTCATTTCTTTCTTCTATTTGCTGTGCGGCGCGGTGCGGCTGGCGCGCTTCAACGTACAGACGAACCCAATGCCTAGAAACCCTGGGCGTCCCGATCGGAAGTATTTCGTCGGTATGCCCATTCCGGCGGGGGCAGGATTCATCGCGGCGGTCGTGTACATGGCTGAGGCTCCGGTGCGTTCCGTAGCGTTCGCCATTCTCTGGCTCATCGTTGTTGCGATCGTCTCGTTCCTGATGGTGAGCGCGTGGCGCTACCCGAGTTTCAAACAGATCAACGCATCGAAACCCCGGACGCCGCTGATCGTCCTAGTTGTGGGCGGCGCGGCGTTCCTGATTTGGGAGTGGTCGCAACCGGTGCTGTTGATCATCGCGTGCGCGTACGTGGCGAGCGGTATCGTGATTCGCGTCGGCGGCATCATCCGGAGACGCAGGCGATCACGTCCAGCGGATCCGCTCGCGGAGCGTCAAATTGGCTAAAATTCATTTAAAAACATTCAAAATTGCGGTCATCGGCGGCGAGACGCTTCTAGGTCACGAGCTGAAAGAAGTGATCCAGCGGCGCGATATGGGCGCTACGGTTGCGAACTTCTCCGCCACTGGGGAAGGCAATTTTACTGAGGAAGAGGGTGAGGGGGTTTATATCGAACCGCTCGAGGGCGAAGCCGTTCGAGGTGATCGCGCGATTCTGCTCGCGGGCTCCAAAGAAGGTGCTTCGAAGGCCTATGAAATTGCGAAAAACGGTGGTGGTAAGCCGCTTTTGATCGATTGTACGGGACTTCTGGAGGAGCAGCCTGAGGCTCGGCTCGTCGCGCCTTTGCTGGACGGGCCAAAGCACGATATGGGTTGGCTGCTGGTGGTGGCTCATCCTGCCGCCAGTGCATTGGCTCTGGTGCTCACCCGGCTCGCGAAGTACCGGCCCATCGCAGAAGCGGTGGTGCACGTTTTCGAACCGGCGAGCGAGCGCGGCAAGCGAGGTCTCACAGAACTGCATCAACAGACGACGAGCTTGCTGGCCTTCAAACCGCTCGAGAAAAAGATCTTCGATGCGCAATTGAGCTTCAATTTGCTCGCGCAGTACGGAGAAGAAGCCCCGAGCAAGCTCTTGCATGTCGAGCAGAGAATTGAGCGTCATCTGGCAACCATATTGAGCCGGCGAGCGAACGGCGTGGCCCTGCCGATTCCATCGATTCGCGTAATTCAGGCGCCGGTTTTTCATGCGTACAGCCTGTCGTTGTGGCTAAAATTCGACGGAGACATCAATGCGCAAGAAGTCGGGGAAGCGCTCGCATCGGCTCAGATTGAAGTGCGCGGGCCTGATGAAGAGCCCCCGAACGGCGTGGGCGCGGCCGGGCAGAGCGGGGTGGCGGCTGGCGATATCCGGCTTGATCCAAACAATTCCCGGGCAGCTTGGCTTTGGGTAGTGGCCGACAATCTGCGCCTGATGGCCGACGGCGCGGCTGATCTGGTCAGTGCCATGGGAAGCGACAGCAAGTGAGCAGAACGGTCATTACGGCCGCGGCAATTCTATCGCTCGTCTCCTGCGGATATCACACGGGCGGAAAGGCCGACATGGTGCCGAAGGGTATCCAGACGATTGCGATTCCGGCGTTTTTCACCGCTACGACGCGATACCGCCTCGTCGATTCGCTCCCCGAGCAGATCGGACGAGAATTTCAGGCGCGAACGCGTTTCCGCATCGTGAATGATCCCAGCGAAGCCGACGCGGTACTGAATGGCCGAATCAATCTGGTTCAAATCAGTCCCGCTGTTTCCGATCCCACGTCCGGAAAGGCGACGAGTATCAACATCAGCGCAAACATCGCTGTGCAACTGATTGAACGCGCAACAGGCCGGGTAATTTACGAACGTCCGAGCTTCGGGTTCCGCGAGACCTATCAGGTGGCTCTCGATCCGCATCAAGTCTTTGACGAAAGCGGCCCGGCGCTGGACCGAATGAGCCGCGATATTGCACATGACGTGGTCAGTGCGATTGTAGAGAATTTTTAGGAGTAATTGCGCTGGCTATGACCCCGGAACAGTTTCTCGCACGCATCGCGAAACAGAATCCGGCGCCCGTCTACCTTTTCGTTGGACAGGAAGGATATCAGCGCCGCGTTTGTAAGCAGGCGCTAGTTTCAAGGGTTCTTGGCGCGCAGGCGAGTGGCGGCGGACTAACGCAGATCGACCTCGAAAATACGACGTTACCGGCGGTGCTCGACGATGCGAAGTCACTTTCATTGTTTACCTCGGACCGGGTGATTTGGGTTGGCAGTGCGGAACTGGCGTTGCCGCGGCGGTTGAGCAGCAGTGGGGAAGAGGGGGACGAATCGGAGAAGGGCGAAGGTGCTCAACTCGCCGCCTACCTGCAGGCGCCGACTCCAGGAACCGTGTTGGTGTTCGAGTGCAGCCGGTACGACTTTGTGGGTGAGGACAGAGCGAAGCTGGAGCGCGTCCAGAAGTTTTATTCGGCGATTCCGATGGTGGTGGAGTTCCGGCAATTTACTCCTGAATCCAGCCGGTTTCTGGCCCAGGAATTGGCAAAGGGGCATCGGCTGAAGCTGGGCGGAGCGGAACTGGCGGCTTTGCTGGACGCAGTGGCCGGAGACGCGAATCGCTTGGCCGCAGAAATAGAAAAATTGTCGCTCTATGTAGGCAGCGAGCGTGCGGTCACAATCGATGACTTGCGCGCCTTAGTGCCAAACGCGGCCCAGAGCACAATTTTTGCTCTGGTGAATGCGCTCGGCAAACGAGACCGGCCGGGAGCGCTGCGTTCGCTCGACATTCTAGTGCGAGAAGGCGAATACCTGCCGCTGGCGCTGACATTTCTAAGCACCCAGTTCCGGTTAGCGCTCGCGGCAAAGGAAGCGCGAGTGAGTTCTGTTCAACAGGCGCTCCCTTTTTTCGCGAAGCTGGGCGTGCGGATGTGGCGCGACCGGGCGGAGCAGGTGATGACCACAGCCGGTGCGTTTACAAAAGAGCATTTGGCCAAGGCTGTGCACGCGATCTACGAGACCGATAAGAAGTTTCGCGAAGGCTATCGGGACGATCGCGTGATCATGGAGACCCTGGTTCTGGTGCTGACGGCGGCAGAATCAGCCGGCCGCGGCGGATGAGGACATTTGACTCATAGCTGCTTCTGCTCGTTTGCCCATCTCCTCCGGAGCAACATCTTCGATGTGAGTGGCAACAGCCCATAGGTGGCCGAACGGGTCGGTCAGCTTTCCGTAACGATCGCCCCAGAACATGTCGGTAGGTGGCATATCGGATTTCGCACCGGCCGCAACCGCCTGGTTGAAGACCGAGTCGACATCCTGTACGTACAAAAAGATCGCAACCGCGGAACCGCCCAGCGTTTGAGGTGATTTATTGGCCATCATCTCCTCCGAGAGCATAATTCTTGAGTCGCCGATCTGCAGTTCTGCGTGCGCAACTTTTCCGTCGGGTCCATCCATTCGGCCTATTTCTTTTGCGCCGAATGCCCGGTTGTAGAAGTCAATGGACTTCGCTGCATCCCGGACCACGAGGTAAGGCGTCACCGTGTGATAGCCGGGCGGGACCGGCTTAACATTCTCAGACATTTGATTTTCCTCCTGAACTCCATTGGAGAAGTTATCACGAAATTGGATGCGCGTGCGGACCCTGTGATCGTCGGCTGCTACTTATTGGCTGCACGGCGGCGCCATTCGAAGAGTACGACTCCGGCGGCGACGGAGACGTTCAGCGAGGAGACCGCGCCTGCCATCGGAATGCGCACTAGAACGTCGCAATGCTTCTGCACAGCTTGATGCAGCCCTTTGCCTTCGCCGCCGAGGACCATTACTGTTGGTGCGGTGTATTCCACTCGATCGTAGACTTCCGAGCCGGCTTCATCGAAGCCGTAGATCCAGAAGCCTTCCCGCTTGAGCCGTTCTAGAGCTTGCGTGATGTTGGTGACTCGCGCGATCGGCAGATATTCGAGCGCGCCGGCTGCCGCTCGATCTACTGTTTCGGTGAGCGGCGCGGCGCGGCGTTCGGGAACGATTACCGCGTTAGCGCCTGCTGCGTGCGCGGTGCGGATGATGGCGCCGAGGTTATGCGGGTCTTCGATGCCATCGAGGACAACCAGCAGCGTTGCTCCCGGAGTGACGTCTTTTAGCTCACGATATTCGTGCGCGGCTCCGAAAGCAATCACGCCTTGATGCGGAAGGCCTTTCGCGGCACGATCTAACGTTTCGCGCGGCTCGAAGCGTAGAGGAATCGAGTTGTTGCGCGAAAGCTCGACGATTTCCTGAATGCGAGGCCCGGACGTGCCTTTCGCAACCACAATCTTTTCGAGCGGACGGCGGGCGCGGAGAGCCTCACGGACGGGATGGACGCCTATAGTTAATCGATTCACAACGAGAATGCAATTACATAATCTCCTAAAGGCGGTCCTACGGGCGTAGCGTGGCCGCCGGCGCTGACGAGGACGTACTGTTTGCCGTCGGGACCTTGAAATGTCATCGGTGTGGAGCGGGCGCTGGTGGGCAAGTCACCTCTCCAAAGTTCTTCGCCTGTCTCGACATCGAAAGCGTAGAGCGCGGGCGCGAGCGTTCCGGCAGTGAAGACCAATCCGCCAGCGGTAACTATGGGACCACCAAGCGAGATGGAACCCCATTTCGCCGGGAGCTTTGGATTGAATTGACCGAGCGGCACCTCCCACTTCTTCTCGCCGGTGCTGGCCGTAATGGCAAGAAGAGTGCCCCATGGCGGCGCAGTGCAGGGAATGCGCTTAGGGCTGAGGAGGAAGCGCCGCATCATGCCGTAGGGAGTGCCGCGTTGGGGAGCGAACTCCCAATCGCCGTCGATCTTTCGCTTATCTCTGTCGTTACGAAGACTTTCGAAATCGGCGCGTGGAATGAGGCGGACTTCGGCGGCCAGATGATTCGTGGGAAGGATCAGCAGATCGTGCGTTGGATCGTAAGCGAGACCGCCCCAGTTCATGCCGCCGATATTGCCCGGCATCGAGAGAGTGCCTTGCACTGAAGGCGGTGTAAAAATCGATCCAGTTCGGAGTTTGCTGATTTCGGCGCGGCACCAGTTGCGGTCTGCATCGTCAATGCCGAAGGCATCGTCAGCCGTCATGTGTTGCGATGAGACGGGAGCTGGTTTCAACGGGAACGGTTGAGTCGGCGACGCGATTTCCCCCGGCACATCGCTTTTTGGTACGGGCCGCTCTTCTACGCCGAAGATGGGTTCGCCGGTTTCGCGGTTGAGGATAAAGAGGTTGGCGGTTTTAGAGCCTATCGCAATTGCGGGAATGGTCTTTCCATCGCGATGCATATCGAACAAGAGCGGGGAAGTGGCGACGTCGAAATCCCACAGATCGTGATGGACTGTTTGAAAGTGCCAGACCATCTGGCCGGTGTCGGCGCGCAGTGCGACTACTGAGTTGGCGAAAAGATTATCGCCGAGACGCTCGCCGCCATAGTAGTCCGGGCTCGCGCTGCCGGTGGGGACGAAGACGAGATTGCGAGCGGGATCAGCCGAGATGATGGACCAGGCGTTTGCCGCTCCGGTTCGGGCGGCGCTGCCGTTTTTCCAGGTATCGGCGCCGAGGGCATGCGGATCTTGGGGGATGGGATCCCAAGACCATTTCATTTTTCCCGTCACTACGTCGAAGCCGCGAACTTCGCCACTTGGCTGGTTCGTCGAGCCGTTATCGGCGATGCCCGAACCGAGCACGAGCGTATTGTTGACGATGGCGGGCGGCGATGTTTCTTCGTAATCGGCATAGCCGCGCGGTGGAATGCGCAAGCCTTGGCGCAGGTCGACTATTCCGTTATCGCCGAACGTGAGACAGGGTTTACCGGTGGCAGCATCCAGAGCGATTAGATGCGCGTCCATGGTCGCGACGAAGATGCGGCGCTGACCCTCGGGCGACTTCCAAGTGGAAACACCGCGACTCGCGAAGTCTCCAAACCCGGCGTTCTTATGAATATCGAAATGGAATCGCCAGCGCTCTTTTCCAGTGAGAGGGTCGAGAGCGATGACACTGCCGAGGGGAGTTGAAAGATACAAGGCGCCGTCGATATACAGCGGAGTGGCTTCGAACCACGTGCCGGAACCGCGCTCCGGTTGATAGGCATCGCCCGTGCGATATGTCCAGGCGACCTTCAGCGTTTTCACGTTCGAGCGATTGATAGCGTTCAAGGGAGAGAAACGCTGACCGCCGGGATCGTGGCCGTAGGTTGGCCAGTCGCCCGGTTCGGCTGCGAATGCAGCGAGCGAGAGGAGTGCGAAGAGGCAGCGCAGGATACTCATAGCATCAGTTTGCGACGTTTTCCGGCGGCGACAAATATAAAACGGACGAGAGGGACTGGTGCGGGGACAAGCGGCTAAGCTCGCTCCAACTCCTCGAGCGAGCCCGTGCGGAAACGGCGGCTCCAGTTCAGCTCGGTGCCGTCTTTGAGTAGAAGCTTTTGATCGCCGTGGAACCAGGGACGCACCTCCGCGATGCGATCGATGTTGACGATCTCCGAACGGTTGATACGGCGGAAGAGGGCAGGATCGAGTTTTTGAGCAAGCGAGTCAAGGCTGCTACGCGTGATGTAGGCGTGAGCTCCGGAGTGAACGCACACATAATTGCGAGCGGCTTCGACCCGATCGATGCGATCGACATCCAGGAACAACGAACGCTCATTCTCCTGAATAAGAAGGCGGCGAATGTAAGTATTGGCGGGACGAAGGTTCGCAACTAATTCATCGAGGCGGCTGGCGAGGTGACCAGTGCTGCCCGTTTCCAGCGCGCGTCGAGCACGGCTGACTGCCTGGGCGAAGCGGCCGGGTTCAACCGGTTTCAGAAGGTAATCGAGAGCATGGACTTCGAAGGCCTTCAGAGCGAACTCATCGTGGGCAGTGACAAAGATGATGTGAGTGCGATCGCGGGCATGGAGCGACTCGATAACGTCGAAGCCGGTGCAGTCCGGGAGTTGTACGTCAAGAAAGGCCAGGTCGGGTTGAAGATTGTTGAGAGTTTCGACTGCTTCGGCGCCCGAACCGGCTTCGCCCACGATGGAGATATCGGCTTCGCTCTTGAGCATGTGACGAAGCTTGCGGCGAGCAGGAGGCTCGTCGTCCACGACGACTGTCCGAATCATGCCTGGAGAGTGCTCCAGGATGGACGATTGTGCCGCGTTCGGAGCCGTTTGGAAGGGCATGCGGATTTCGACGATTGCACCGCCGTCACTCGCGTTGCGAAGGCGGAAACTTTGGCGAGTTCCGTAGAGCTTCTCGAGCCGCTCGGAAGTGTTGCGCAGACCGATGCCAGTCAGTTGCCGGCTGCGGGTCTGCAAACCCGGGACCGTGGTCGCGAATCGTAATTTCAAGTTGCTCGTTACGCAGGGAAACAGAGACTGCAATATGGACTCGGAAAGTGAGGGGCTCCATGCCGTGGCGGATGGCGTTCTCGACGAGCGGCTGGAGGAGTAATTGCGGGACCAGCGCTTCCGCTGCGGCCGGTTCTACATCGATGTCAAGTGTGAGGCGATCTTCGAGACGCGCATGCATGATGCGCGTGTAGAGCTGCAGAAGTTCGATTTCTCGATTCAGTGCAATCTGCTGAGACCGATCGTTCTTCAAGAGTTGGCGCAGTAAATCGGCAAGGTGGCAGACCATTTCATCGGCGGAACGTGGATCCTCGTAGATGGCGGCAGAGATGGCGTTCAGGGTGTTGAAGAGAAAATGCGGCTCCAGCTGCAACCGGAGATTTTGCAGTTGCGCTTCCGCGAGGCTGGTTTCGAGTTTGGCTTGCTGTAACTCGCGTTCGCGTGCAAAGCGAACTTCGTGAAAAAGAGAAATGATGCTTACACCCACCCAATAAAAGATGAAGAGGTGAGCGAACTCCATCGGGTAGCGGACGGGTATGTAGCCATAGCTCTCTCTAACGAAACCGAGGAAGGGAAATGCGGTGGTGCGTATCACGACGATGATGGATGTGTGTACGACCGAGATCAGACAGACCGCTACCAGGTGGACTAGCAGGTTACGGCGCCAGTTCTCCGAGATGAGTGGGAAACGGATGGCGACCAGATAAACCAGTGGAAAGACGGCGAGCCCAGCTAATGCGCCGGCGCCTTCTTCGGCAAGCGTAAGCAGCGGCGGACGATGCTGGCCGTTCGCGACGTAGTCGAGCTGGCGATAAAAGAAGAGGCAGATCAATATGACCGCGAAGCCGCACAGCACCCAGCGCCACTTCAGATCGCTGAGCGGTACGTAAACGCGGGGGAATTGATCCATTCTGAATTCATGCTAGCGAAGTTCGGCGCATTTGTTTGCAAGAGGGGAACAAACGGGGCACTTGGTCCGTCGAAGGATCTAAGCTGTGGGTCAACAGCCAAGGCGTAAAGGACAACCATGTCGTTCTGGACTGAGTTTTGGGACCGGCTGAAGCAAGACTTGCATTACGGCAGCCGGATGCTGCTGTCGAGACCTGGGTTTACGGCCGTGGCGGTCCTGTCGCTGGCTTTGGGCATTGGCGCTACAACGGCCATCTTCAGCGTTGTGTACGCGGTATTGATTGATCCCTACCCTTACCGGGCGGCCGATCGCATTGGGCAACTGGTGCTTACCGGGAAGAAAGACACTTTTCGGGGCGTCGGTTACTCGAAGGCACAATACATCGACCTGAAGCAGCGCTTGCGATCGATGGAGGACGCGGTGGCGGTCGACGAGGGCCAAGCTGTGATGACGGGAACGGGCTTGGCGGAAGTAGTGCAGCGCGAGTATTGCTCAGGCAATTTTTTCGATTTCTTCGGTGTACCGCCGCTGTTTGGAACCGTATTCACGGCAAAGACTACGCCGACCGGCGCGGCGCCGGAACCCGTAGCTGTCGTGAGCTACAAGTTTTGGCAGCGATTATATGAGGGCCGCCGAGACGTACTCGGCGAGAAGATACGGCTGAACGATACGGTTTACACGATTATTGGAGTCCTGCCGGTGCGCTTCACCTGGAATGATGTGGACGTGTACGTGCCCATGGACGTGCGGCCCGATACACACCAATATGTGAACGTCTTTTATCGGGTGCGGCCGGGTGTGAGCGAGGACCAGATTAATGCCGAGTTCCGGCCCATATTCGAGGAGTTCCGCAGGCAAGTGCCGCGCTACATGTACCCGGAGGGCCGCTTCAAAGTGAAATTCCTGAGCGTGAACGAAGGGATTCTCGGAAAATTCCAAAACACGTTGCTTGTTCTCTTTGGAGCGGTGACGCTGCTGCTGCTGATTGCGTGCGCGAATGTTGCGAATCTGTTGCTGGCGCGGGCTGCCACACGCGAAGGCGAAATGGCGATACGGGTAGCGATTGGCGCGACCAGACGGAGGCTGACGCGACAATTACTGACGGAAAGCGTTTTGCTGGGTTTAACGGGCGGTCTGTTCGGGATCGGTCTGGCGTATGGCGGGATACGCGCGGTGATTGCGCTGATGCCGGAGTATTCGATTCCGCACGAAGCGGTGATCGCGCTCAATTGGCCTGTGTTGTGGTTCGCGGTTGGCGCATCCGTGCTGACGGGCATCGTGTTTGGACTTGCCCCCGCGATACAGTCTTCAAGCGCCACGCAGGCGGATACATTGCGTGGCTCCGGGCGGGGCACGAGTGTGGGAGCAAGCAGGAGACGTCTGCATGATTCGCTGATGGTGGCGGAGATCACGCTTTCACTGGTGCTGCTGACTGGAGCCGGGTTGGCGATTCGCGGGTTTCTCGCTATGCAGGGCCAACGTTTGGGTTACGATCCGCGGCATGCATTGACTTTTTTGATGCCACTGAGCGAGGGCCACTATACGCAATGGGCGAGCCGGTTGCAGTTCTACCAAAACGTTGTAAACCGGCTGCGGCGGTCGCCGCAAGTAGAAGCCGCGGCGCTTAGCGGCACGGGTACGCCGCCATATAACGGCATCGGCACCAAAGCGATATTGGACGACCGCCCCGCGTCGCAGGCGCCGGAGGTGCGCGTGAATCTGGTCGAGGACGAATACTTGGGAGCAGTGGGAACGAAGCTGCTGCGTGGCCGTGATATAAGCCAGGCGGATATATTGCAGGCTCGACCCGTGGCTGTGATTACGGAAGACATGGTGAAACGGGATTTCGGCCCAGGAAAGGATCCGTTGGGCCATCATTTCCAGGTGGATATTTTTAATCAGCCCCTTCCACCGCAGTTCCTGAAGCCGCCGACCTTTCGTAACTCCTTCGAGATAGTCGGCGTGGCGGCGACGGCGCGCAATCAAGGATTGAATAACCCGGCGGTGCCGGCCGTCTTCATTCCCTATTCGATGCTGGTTCCGCCGGATGCATTTGTCATTGCGCGCACCAAGGGCGATCCGAATGCGCTAATCGGTTCAGCGCGTGACGTCGTGCGGGGGGTGGATCGAAACCAACCCATTACGCTCACCAGAACGCTGGAAGCTTGGCTCGATACCGCCACCGCGTATCAGAGTTTCGCGGCGTTCCTCTTTACGGTTTTTGGCACCATCGGCATGTTGTTGGCCGCAGCAGGAGTGTTCAGCGTCGTTTCCTACGCGGTGTCGCACCGGACGCGCGAGTTTGGCATACGCATGGCGCTCGGGGCGAGATCCGGCGACGTGTTGAAGCTCGTGCTGTTCGCGACGGGCCGCGTGCTGTTCGTCGGGCTGTGCGTCGGACTGGCGTTGAGCATATTCGCTAGCCGCATGCTGGCTGATCGGATGCAAGGGATGGGTTCCGCCGATCCGCTGCTCTTTGTGGCAGTGCCTGGACTGCTTATCATTGCGACGATGTTGGCGTGCTTCCTGCCGGCCCGGTCGGCAACGCGGATTGCGCCTGTTGAGGCACTACGGCATGATTGAAGCGAGAGCAGCGGGATTGGGCGAGCAATCTGGAATTGAAGACCGGCCGGGTCTTTAAGCCTGCGATATGGCCGGGAATCCCTATCTGTTAATGAATCGGCTGCAAAGGGGAATACGGAGCAACCGGCCGCCGTTCATGACGGCGCCGAGGACAAATCTAAGATGCCTTAGACTTCTTGTGCGCGAGCCGGCTGCATGCATCGGGCGTCTGCAGCATTTTGATAGCGTCGCCGCCTGATTCTATCGTGTCGATCTTCCCTTCGCTATCTATAACGAAAGTAACTCGACCGGCGATAGCGTATTTGGGAATGAAAACGCCATACTCCTGAGAAACCTTTCGATCCACAAAGTCGCTCAAGAGAGGGAACGACAAGCCGAGTTGGTTCGCGAAGGCTTTCTGAGAGGGAGTGTTATCGGTGCTGATGCCAAACACCTTTGCTCCGGTCTCCTGGAAATGTTGCATACCAGCCTGGTATGCTTTCATCTCCGCCGTTCAACCCCCCGTGAAGGCCGCCGGGAAAAACGCGAGCACCACCGTGCTCTTCCCCAGGTAATCCGCGATGTGGACAGTTCCGCCGCTCGTCGAAGGAAGCGTAAAATCAGGCGCCTTGTCTCCCACTTTCAGCGTTGTGGATGGCGCCACAGCCGACTGCGCAGCCAAACACACGCCCAGACCGGACCCGATCGCAACTCGCCTGCTAATTTTCATGCCATCTGCTCCGACAACGACAGTAGCACGAAATCCAGCCGAATCCGGCTGAGTGCAGTGGGCGACGTCTCGCTGCAGCGGGGAATTCCGATAACGCTATTTTCCGGGACTTACGGAATTCCGTGAAAGCTCTGCTAGCGTGCTTACCATCAATAAGCGACTTCGGATTTGATGGGGGGCGTGTAAGCAGCAGGTGAGGCACGCCGACGAGCAAGTGCGGGCGAAAAGGGGCGAGAAATGCTTCGCGCCATCGAAGTAATGTACTGCACAGAAAGGTTGAAAATAAGGTGACGTTGAACGGCATAGAATGCATTTTTCATCACATGGGTATACCCACGACGGAGCCGAGAGCTGGCGAGCGTTTCAGCGAACTCTTTGGCATGTACACGAGTGACAGCGCATGCCAGGTGGCTCGTGTGCAGTGGCATCGATTCGATCCCGATAGTTCCCTTCATCCGCTCCTCCGCACCGTTCCACATCTTGCGTTCAAAGTTTCCGATCTGCAGCGGGCGATTGCCGGATACCAACCTCTGCTCGGGCCATACGAGCCTATTCCAGGCTTTTTTGTAGCCGCCATCGAAGATGGCGGACAGCCAATTGAACTGATTCAAACGTCGTTAACTGACGAGCAAATATGGTCTCGTGCGGATGTTAACAGCATCCTTTACAAGCAACGGCCGAGACAGTGACTTGTTTTGATCTCGCAGCGCGGTTAGGCAGGCACGCTAATTGTCGGCGTGCATGCCCCCAAAGCGCAAGTTGAAAGTGAGTCAAGAAAGATCAGCGGAATTCGTTACGCGAGGGGTTGAAGCGAGATTGAGGCAATGTCCTACGCCAACGGGATTCCGTGCTCTTCTAGGGTGCCGCGGACTTCCTTCGGACTGAGGCGCGAAGCGTCATATTCGACGAACAGCTCGTTACCCGAGGGCAGCACTTGCGTTTTGAACATGCCGTAGACAGCGTGCATGCGGGCGATGCTTTTCAGATCGTCGTCGCTGAGCGGACGCGAGAGCTTGAACGTGATGTCGACCTTCGTCATCGGCAACAGAATAACATCTACTGAGAATTCGGCTGTTTCACTTTCCAAAGGATTTGGCGGAGGATGCCCATCCAGGTTTCGGCATCGGAAGCGGGCAGCCCGAGGCGCCGGACCAGCCGCCTGACCTTGAGTGCGGTCGATGTTGACGTACGTTCGTTCACGTACCCGGAGCGCGTCAGCAGGTCGAGCAGTAACAGCGTGATGGTTTCGGAATCTTCGGCGGAAGCGAGCGCGGGAGTGTCGAAGCGAGTATGGACCGCTTCAGCGTCACGGCGCAGTTCGTAAAGGCAGGTGGCGACCGCCTGGCCGAGATTCATTGAGCCGTGTTCGTCGCGCGTCGGGATGCGCAAAAGCCAGTGACAGTGGCTCATGTCGTCATTCGACAGGCCGAACTTTTCGCTTCCGAACAGCAGTGCGACGGGAGAACACTGAAGATGTTCCTTCATCAGCCCTCCGGCGGTTTCGAGGCGATAGAGAGGCAGGTGAAGATCGCGATTGCCAACGGCCGTTGTGCCCACGATCAGCGTGCAATCGGCGACAGCGGCAGCAACGGAGTCGAAGACCTCGGCGTTTTCCAGAATGTATTGGGAACGCACCGCGGATTTGGCTTCCTTGAAGGCGACGTCGTAAGCGTTCACTAAGCGGAGATGCGTAAATCCGAAATTGCTCATGGCCCGCGCGGCGGCGCCGATATTGAGAGGGTTGCGAGGAGAAACGAGAACGACTCGAAGAGGGACTTCGTGCGGAGCCCCTGTGGGTCCGATCACTACTGCTCCAGATACGTGTAGCCCTGCAGGCCTTCTTCGTAGAACTTCAAGAGCCGGCCGGCTTCTTCGTAACCGACGCGCTGTTCGCGAACGGCTGTTTCGACGTCCTTTCGGAACTGATCGACGAGGGTCTGGGTGTTGTACTGCACGTAATTGAGTACTTCGCGGACCGTATCGCCTTGCACCACGGTTTCGAGAACCACATCGGCATGCTCGTCCAAGCTGACGTGGACAGCGTTCGTGTCGCCGAAGAGGTTGTGAAGGTCACCGAGGATTTCCTGATACGCGCCCAGCAGGAACGCACCCAGAATATAGGTGCCGTTGTTCAATGGGTGCAAGGCGAGGGTCTTCTTTACATCCCGGCGGTCAATGAACTGGTCGACTTTGCCGTCGGAATCGCACGAGATGTCGCCTAAGACGGCATGCCGGGTGGGCGGCTCGTCTAAACGGTGAATGGGCATGATGGGGAAGAGCTGCTTCACCGCCCAGCTATCAGGCATGCTTTGAAATAGCGAGAAGTTGCAGAAGTAGGTATCGGAGAGCAATCCCTCCAGGCCTTCCAGCTCTTCGGGGAAGTAGTCGAGTCCGCGGGCAAGGCTCAGAATTTTGCGGCAGATGGACCAGAAGAAGTTTTCCGCCAGGCTGCGTTGCTCAAGCGTGAGATAGCCCAGGCTAAACAGATTCAGGGCCGAGTCGAGCGCTTGCTGAGCGTCATGGTAGGTTTCGAGCAGGTTCTTCTTGTTGATGGAGCGGTGCGTCTCTACCAGGTCAATGAGCGGCTGTTCGGAATCCTCCGGCACGCTGTTGGGCAGATCTTCTTCGCCATAGCCGCTGACACCGAGGACGTTGAAAACGAGAACACTGTGATACGCTGCGACCGCGCGACCGCTCTCCGACACGATCGTAGGGTGTGGAACTTCCGCTTCGTCGCAAATGCTTTGAATGTGATACACGATGTCGCGAGCGTATTCTTCGAGCGTGTAGTTGACGCTTGACTCGAAATCGGTTTGCGAGCCATCGTAATCGATCCCAAGTCCCCCCCCGACGTCCAGGTAACTGAGGCCAGTGCCGAGCTTTTTCAAGTCCACGTAGATGCGCGCCGCTTCGATCACAGCCGCTTTGATCTGACGAATGTTCGTGATCTGGCTGCCGAGGTGGAAATGGAGCAGCTTGAGCGAGTCCTCCATGCCGCGTTCTCTCAGGAAGTCGACCGCTTTGAGAGCCTCGCTGGCCGTGAGGCCAAATTTAGAGCGGTAGCCACCCGACGATTTCCAGCGTCCGGAACCACGACTGGCGAGTTTCACACGAAGACCAATGGTAGGCCGTACGCCCACCTGCTCGGCATGCCGGGCGATGAGATCGAGTTCAGTGAACTTTTCAACGACGGGCGTGATGCGCCGGCCGATCTTTTGGGCGAGCATCACCATCTCGATGTACTCGTCGTCTTTGAACCCGTTACAGATGATAGGCGTGTCGTTATCAGCGATCGCAAGTACGGCCAGCAGTTCCGGTTTAGAGCCGGCCTCCAGACCGAAGTGATAGGCGCGTCCGAATTCAAAGACTTCCTCCACCACCTGCCGCTGCTGATTCACTTTGATGGGATAAACACAGCAATAGCCGCCGTTGTAGCCATGCTCACGAATCGAAGATTCGAACGCCTGGTGCATTTCGCCCAAGCGGTGTTTCAAGATATCGGCAAAGCGAATGAGTATGGGGAGCGAGATCCCGCGCCACTCCAGCGTATCCACCAGTTGCTTCAGATCGATGCGGCGATTCGCTTCCTTGGTGGGGTGGACGAACAGGTTCCCGTTCTCGCCGACGGAGAAGTAGCCCTTGCCCCAACTGGAGACATCGTACAGTTCGGAGGCATCCGTTGTGGTCCAGCGGTCGGCGGGTTCGCGCACTTGCGCAGCGACAGCAACTTTAGCGTTCACGGGTGCTCCTTTGGGGTGGTTGGGACGGGAAAAAGCGTCGTCGCGGTGCCTTACAGAACCAATTAGAACACGAAAGAAGGAATAGACCGGCTTAGCCCGGGAGGGTGGCCGTTTCCATCCAAAAATTCTTCACATCCTGGGCGGCGGCCATGAGACCGTCGAGAGTGGAGGGTTTTCGCAGATAGGCGTTGGCGTGCGCTTCATACGCGCGCCGGACGTCCGATTCCGCTTTGGAGGACGTGAGAACAATCACCGGAATCCAGCGAGTGCGAGGGTCGTCCTTGATCTGCGCCAGGACGTCATGACCGCTGATTTTCGGTAGATTGAGGTCGAGCAAAATCAGATCGGGACGCCAGGAATTCTTTCCATCGGAAGTACTGGTAAGCAGTTCGATGCCTTCCGCACCATCTTTAGCGACGCTGATCTTGACGTTCGCGTTTAACTCCTCGAAGGCCTCTTCGAGGAGGCGAACATCTCCCGGATTGTCCTCGATGATTAAGAGTTCCAGCGGTCTATGCGATTGAATCCCGGCCATTTGATGCTAGAGGCGCAGTGAGACAGACCGGTCGTGCCTGAACACCACCCCTGCTAGTGAGACTACGTTCTGGCAATTATGTTGCGTTCCGAAATCAAGCGTGGCCGCGCCGGCAGTAAATCAGGGAGGGCTAGTCCGGCGGAACGTTCTATTTACCTTACATTCCTTTAAAGGCTGGTGGGACGGAAACCGATAGAAAGTCAGAGCCCCGCATACGGCAGACCGTGTGCGCCGAGGCACAGCGCGTGGGAGGACGGGGAGGCGAGAGGTTGTCGTCCGTCATTGTCGTCTATCAACGCTCAGCGCTGGGCCAAGCGGGCTTTGATGAACATGGAGCAAGCAATACCCCCGGAAAACTCGGTGCCATCGGAAAGCTGGAACCTGATCGAGAATGGGCTCGGCCGAGGACGGTCAGTTGCTCCGCGAGGCAAGGTACTGGTTGTAGACGCTTCGGTCGAGCGTAGACAGCAGACGAAAGCGACATTGGGTGAGCTGGATCACGAAGTGGTCGAGGCGAATAGTACTTCGGAAGCGATCGGCTCCATATCGATCCATCGTGTCGACCTTGTATTGATTGACTTAGAAGCCCCGGAGATGGGAGCCGTCGAGTTTTGCCGCATGGTGAAAAAGGCGGGCGCCACGCAGCTTCTGCCCATTTTCGTCGTGGCCGCAACGGACGACCTGGAGAGCGAGGTTCGTGCCATTGAAGCGGGCGCCGACGAATATTTTGTGGCGCCGCTGCGTCAGCAAGCGTTCCGGGCGCGCGTACAGGCCAGTTTGCGCCACAAAGCGGTGATCGACTCGTTAGACGATTCCGAAACGGTGTTATTTTCGCTGGCCCAATCGGTAGAGGACCGGGACCCGTCGTTAGGGCAACACTGCGAGCGCTTGTCGCTGATGGCGGCCGCCATGGGTGTTGCGCTCGGGTTGCCTCCACGCGAGATTCTGGTCCTGCAGCGCGGCGGATTCCTGCATGACATCGGCAAGGTTGGTATTCCCGATGGCATTCTCTTTAAGGCCGGGCCGCTGACACCGGACGAGTGGGAGATCATGAAGAGCCACGCAGAACGCGGCGAGCGAATTTGTAAGAATATGCGTTCCTTGGAACCGGTGCTTCCCATCATTCGCAGCCATCACGAGCGCTGGGATGGCAGCGGTTATCCAGACGGACTCAAAGGGGAAGCGATTCCGCTGCTGGCGCGCATTCTTCAACTGGCCGACATTTACGACGCGCTAACGACGGAGCGTCCTTACAAACGAGCGTTGAAGCCGCAGGAAGCGCTGCGCGTCATCCGCGAAGAAGTAGACAAGGGCTGGCGCGATCCGCGACTGGTAGAGCTATTCGCCGATCTGTTGCCGATGTTTGACACGCCTTCCTCGCCTGACTTCTCGCGCCTGTCACTCCATGCGCTTGCCTCCTCCATAGAGCGCTTCCGAAGCGACGTGGGCAAGACCCAATCGAGCGCAGCATTGCTTGGCCGGCGCGAGCCGGCAACCCGGGTCAACGGTTTATAATCGCGACCAAGATGCTGTCCGGGTGAAGTTCCGGGCGGGATCTTCTCCGATGTCCGCACCTCAACCCGCGAATCGCATGCGAGCGCCAGATGCTTTGCGTGTTTTGAATCAGCAAATTGTTAGTTGCTTTCGCTGCCCGCGCCTAGTGGCGCATCGCGAAGAGATCGGCCGCGTGCAGCGGCGTGCTTACAGAGGGCAAGAGTATTGGAGCAGGCCTGTTCCCGGATTCGGCGATGCGGCGGCGCGAGTAGTGATTATCGGCCTAGCGCCAGGCGCGCATGGCGCCAATCGCACCGGGCGCATGTTCACCGGCGACCGCTCGGGCGAATTTCTGTATCGAGCGCTGTTCGAAGCGGGCTTCGCGAATCAATCGCAGAGCGCAACCCGGGAGGACGGCCTGGTGCTCACGGACGCGTACATCACGGCTCCCGTTCGCTGTGTTCCGCCGGACAACAAGCCAACCCGCGAGGAGGTGCTGACGTGCCGGCCTTTTCTGCAACGCGAGTTAGCAATTCTGAAGAATGCGCGGTTGATAGTCGCGCTGGGCGGTATCGCTTTGGATGCGTACTTGTCGGTGCTCCAGGATTCCGCGTTGATTCGATCCCGTGCTCGATTCAAGTTTGGGCACGGCGCTGTATTTCAGACGCACGAGGGCGGCCCGGCAGTGCTCTGCTCGTATCATCCAAGCCAGCAGAATACGTCGACCAAGCGCTTGACCGCCGAGATGCTGCGGAATATCTTTTTGCGGGCGCGGCAGTTGATCGATGGAGCCTCTTCCGTTCCAGTAAGTTGACGCTACGCCCTCTCCGCGACGATGGTGCGGCACGCACTCTGGCACTGCGAGAATGGCCGTGGAGACCGGGGCAGCATGGAAAACAGCAAAGGGCGGATCATCCTGCTGAATGGAACATCGAGCGCGGGGAAATCTACTCTCGCGAAAGCGCTCAGGCGCAAGCTGCAGCCTCAGTTTCACTATTACGCTTCCGACCAGCTTGCCGACGCCGCTTTTCGGCCGTTGGATGAAGAGGTGGCCTATCAATGGAGACAAGCATTTTTTGACGGCTTCCATCGATCCATACCGGCATTCGCCAGCGCCGGAATTGATTTGTTGGTGGAGCACATTGTTGAGGAACAGAGTTGGGCTGACGACCTCAAAGCCTTACTTGCGCCCTTCGATGTGTTCTGGGTGGGGGTACACGCGCCCCCAGCGGAAATTGAGAAGAGAGAGCGTCTGCGAGGGGATCGCCAGATGGGCGAGGGTTTATATCACCTGAAGACGCATTCCTTCTGTCGATACGACATCGAGATCGACACGATGCAATCGCTCGATCAGAACGTCGAAACCATCCTCGCAGCCTGGAACGGTGCTTGCGCATTCAACGTTCGCGGCTTCTAAGGAAACGCCCGGCAACGCACGCGCGACTGCTTGGCGATTTCCTCTCTGTATGGACCAAGCATCGCTTGGCTGCCGGGCTAACAATTGCTTGCTTGTCGTTCTTAGAAGCAGTCCTCATGATCGAAACCGCTGGACTTTCGCTTACCTAGCGAGGCGGCGGGGGCGGATAACTTGCCTGAGGCGGGCCGATGGGCGGCGGCGCATAGGATCCGGGAATCGGTGGGGCGTAATATCCGCCCGTCTCGAGAAGCCGCCGGCCTTCCTCGCTGAACAACACCCATAGTCCATACACGCCCAGTGCAGTCCCGAGTGGAACGTGAATCAGGTGAAGGATAGACAGGATGATCATTAATACGCGCGACCAGGGGCGGAAATTCAGCAGGCCCCAGCCGCCGATGATCGCAGGGGCAGCCAAAACCAGGAGAAAAATAGCCACACAGAGGCCGACCGTCGCGAGTATCGGCGCGATATTGGCAGCGTCTTCCTCGCCCACACCTGCGGCGACCATCAACAGTCTGGCCGCTCCACCCATGACGATCAGAATGATGATGCCGCCAAAGGCGGTCAGGCAACCCATGATGATGTTCAAGATCCCAAGAATGCGGATGTGCTCTCTCATGACTGCTCCCTTTCTGTGATACGACAATAGCCTGTCGCTTTGTTCCACAAGCCGCTAGCGTCCAACAACTTAGACCGATTTTACGAAACGAACAGCTTTCCTCGGAACCGTAAGTCCAAATACTGTTCTACAGCGGTAGCAAAACACGGTAAAATTAAATCTAATAGATGCGTAAGGACTTACGACGCAGTACTTTTTAGTTTCGATAATGCTGACAAGCCCCTTATTCGCATTCCTGTTTGCGCAGCCAGCTCTGAGCCAACGCCTGATGGACGGACTATTCGACAATCCGTTCTCAGGTATTTACCGCCTGTCGCCATTTGATTGGGCGCTCCTCATTCCGTACTTCGGCACGTTGGTCATCCTCTCGGTGTATGGGCTGCACCGGTACGAGACGATGCGCCGGTACCGAAAATACCGGAAAAACCTGCCCACAACCGCGCCGCAGCAGTATGAACGTCTACCTGCGGTCACGATCCAGTTGCCGCTGTACAACGAGCGGTTTGTGGTGGAACGCTTGCTCGAAGAGATCGTGAAAGTGGAGTATCCCCGTGAACTGCTGCAAATTCAGGTTCTAGACGATTCGACAGACGAGACGCATCCCTACACCGAGCGGCTGTGCAATGAGTACAAGGCCGCCGGATTTCCCATTGAATACAAGCATCGAACGAACCGGCACGGTTACAAGGCCGGGGCATTGCAGGAAGGGTTGGAGACCGCAACAGGCGAGTTCATTGCCATCTTTGACGCTGATTTCCTTCCCCCGACCGACTTCCTGACCCGCACGGTGCATTTTTTTACGGATCCCGGCGTGGGCGTCGTGCAGACGCGATGGAGCTATCTCAACAAAGAATTCAATATCCTGACCCAGGTGGAAGCGATGTTGCTCGACGGCCATTTCGTGCTGGAACATGGAGCGCGTTGCGGGTCGGGTCTCTTTTTCAATTTCAACGGTACGGCGGGAATTTTGCGCCGTACCATGATCGACGATGCGGGCGGTTGGCAGCACGAAACACTGACTGAAGATTCAGATTTGAGTTATCGCGCGCAGTTGAATGGCTGGCGGTTTGTTTACGTTCCGGCGCTCGATTGCCCCTCTGAATTGCCGGTGGACACGTATGGGTTTCAGGTACAGCAGGCGCGCTGGGCGAAAGGCTTGACGCAGGTCGCCAAGAAACTGCTGCCGCGCATTTGCAAAGCCGATTTGCCGTTGCGGGTGAAGGTAGAGGCGTTCATGCATCTGACGCCGAATATCTCGTACCCGCTGATGATCATTGTTTCGATGCTGATGTTGCCCGTGATGATCATCCGGTTTTACATGGGTGTCTTTCAGATGGTCCTGATCGATCTGCCATTGATTGTGGCTTCCTTCTGGTCTATTTCGGCGTTCTACTTATACGCGCAGCGGGAACTCTATCCCAAGACCTGGTGGAAATCAATCGCGTTTCTGCCGATGTTGATGGCGGCCGGAGTGGCGCTTACCGTAAGCAACAGTAAAGGTGTCATTGAGGCTTTTCTCGGCATCAAGACGAGCTTTGCGCGAACTCCGAAATACGCGATTAGCTCGGGGAAGCCGAAGGTCAAGGCGGAGGCTTACCGAAGGCGGAGCGGCCTGCTCCCCTTTATCGAGCTAGCCATCGGAGCATACTTCGTGTACATGGTCCAGTTCGCCATGGACACCGAGAATTACTTCGCAATTCCTTTTCTGGTGTTGTTTGTTTGCGGATATTGGTGGGCTGGTTTCACGACGCTGTACGACGAATACCGGAACAAGTTGCAATGGCGCCGGAGCCGGCGTTTGGCGGTTGCCTCGAATTAGGCGCCGATATACCCCGTAGTATCTCGAAAAAACGTCCTTATATTGCCGAAGGGCGAGTTTGTGACGATACTTTGACTGACAGTAGCCGAAGAGGGGGATATGAGGCGCTCCAACGCTCATTCCCACCGCAGCACGCTTCTTACACAATGTTTGGCTGTCGCGCTGTTGTTTTTCTTCCTGGAGAGCTCGCCTGCGGCTGAGGCGAGCTCTATTTCTTCCATCGCAAATCTAGGAAATCTAGGCATTGGGAACCAAGGCAATCTCACGCCCATCTCACTGAACGGGGAAACAATCGCGCTTCCAGGGTATGCCGAAGAGAGCGGGATCAACCCGTCGGCTACCGTTGTGGGGACGAGTCTGTCAACCGGTGGCCCGAGTGTGACGACCTCGTCGAAGGGACAGGCGCGAGAGCTGAACATTCCGGGTGATGGGCACATTCGTGGGCAGAGTTATGCGCTCCAGTTACTGCCGACTGCGAATACTGCGACGGAAACGGGATTCAGTTTGGAGCGGGCGCTGAGCCGGCACCGTGTTCACCATGAGAAGAGGCGTAAGGAGGAAATGCAAGAGACGCTAAGTTAGTCTCGGAAAAACGCAAAGCTTGCGCGCCGCTGCTGTGTACGCGAAAGTAGTCGCTATGCGGGCGTTAGTTCAGCGAGTTTCCCAAGCGAGCGTCACTGTAGAGGGAAAGATTGTCGGCGAGATCGGAAGGGGTTTACTGGTGTTGCTAGGTGTCAGGTCGGGCGATACCGGAACGCAATCTGAACTACTGTCTCAGAAGGTAGTACAACTGAGAATCTTTCCCGACATCGAAGGTAAGATGAATCGCAGTTTACTCGAAGTCGGCGGTGAGTTGTTGGTTGTCTCTCAATTTACCCTCTATGGGGATACGACGAGGGGGAATAGACCGTCGTACTCAGAGGCGGCTCCAGCCGAGATAGCGAAGCCTTTGTACGAGTCTTTTGTTGATAACTGCAGGCGCAAGGGGGCACTAGTTTCTACAGGAATGTTCCAGGCCCACATGCAAGTAGGACTTACAAACGACGGCCCGGTAACGTTAATGTGCTACGCGGAATCTTACTGACCTTATTTGTTTGCGACCGGCAAATCGGTGTAGTTTTGAAGATTAATTCTTTGTGTGTTACTAACTAGAGGTATATGGCAAAAGCGGCAGCGGCACCCACGAAAGAGATTTTGGAAGCGGCTCTACAGGGTTTAGAGTCACAGAGGCAAAAGCTGGACGATCAGATAGCTCAGGTTCGCGCCATGATGGGCAACCGGCCAGGACGTCCTTCCAAACAAAGCAGCAGCAATAACGGAGCGAAATCCGCAAGCAAGACTGCTACTCGAAAAAAGCGAGTTTTAAGCCCAGAGGCCCGGAAGAGAATTGCGATTGCGCAACGAAAGCGTTGGGCGGCTTTTCGAAAGACCCAAGAATAAGTTGCGACTGAGTCGCCGCGCCTGATTCTTCGAACTCGCGGCCTATCCTGCAGAGAGCCATCGTGCGAGAACCATCCTGCGACAGCGATCCTGCAGAGGCCCACCTTGCAGAAACATGGAGTGGCTTAGCCCGGCAGCGAGGTCGTATATCAACGCCGTATGATTGTCGGCATCGGAACTGATCTCGCAGAGGTTGAGCGCATTCGGCAGAGCATCGCTCGCTTCGGCGACCGTTTCTTGGAGCGCATTTACACCCGAAACGAGCGGGCCTACGCGTCAAGTAAGGCGAACGCGGCCGAGCGCTTTGCTGCCCGGTTTGCCGCTAAAGAGGCCGGGATGAAAGCGATTGGAACAGGGTGGAGACGCGGCGTCACCTGGAAAGACTTCGAGGTCGTGAATGAGCGCTCCGGTCGCCCCGTATTGGTGCTCAGCGGCGTCGCCCAAGAGATTGCAGCTCAGTTAGGCGTGAACCGAATTTCGATTTCGCTGACGCACACCCAATCCATGGCATTCGCGATGGTGATCTTAGAGAACGGGTAAGTGACGGGTCGCTAAACGATTCGCGTGCTGGATGCGGCGGCCGACCTGGTGCGAAGCTGAGCATCTTCGAGGCGCTTCGCTTCCTGGTAAGTGAAAATCATCCGGTGAATGACGGTTAAGTTACCAAGCACCGCGATCACCCACAGCACTGGGGCCATCCGGTCAAACAGGGCTCCGATGATGAGCAGGACGATGCGTTCGGGCCTCTCCAGAAAACCGACTTTGCAGGTGGGAATAATATTCTCGGCTCGGCTACGGGTGTAGCTGATCATGACGGAAGCCGTCATGACTACCGCCGTGAGGACCACGTACGACGCGCGGTTGATCGTTCCGTAATAGACCAGCAACCCGAACAGCAGAAGCAGATCGGAGTAGCGGTCGAGGACCGAATCGAAAAAGCCGCCGAACCGCGTGACTTGGTTGGTAGCACGTGCTACCCGGCCGTCCACCATGTCGAACAGGCCGGCGAAAATAATGACGCATCCCGCCGTCCGGAACTGCCCGAAAGCAAGATAGGTCGCGGCGACTCCATTAATAACCAGGCCCAGGAAGGTGAGGACGTTCGGGTTGATCTTGGACAGCGCGAGCCCTCGGACGATCAGCCTGATAATTCTGTTTGCGCCGAGTCCGATTGCACGCGTGTAAGTCATAACTGCCCTTTCCTCTTCTTTAAGATGCCGCCGCGTCGTGAATAGTAGTCAGACTCAGAATTTCCATCTCCCGCAAACCGCCCGGGATCTGAATTCTGACGGTGTCACCCACCCGCTTACCCAGCAGCCCGCGTCCAATGGGGGAACTTGTGGAGATCTTGCCGTTATTGACGTCGCTCTCTTCGCTGGTGACGAGATCGTAGGTGAACTCCTCGTCCTTGGCAATGTCGAGAACGACCACATGAGATCCGAGTCCAACACGGTCGCGCGGGATCTTCGACATGTCCACCATGGAAAATTCGCGTAATCTGGATTGCAGTTGGCCGAGCCGGGCGTCAACGAACGCTTGGCGCTCCTTCGCGGCGTGGTACTCGGCGTTTTCGCTGAGATCGCCATGAGCGCGCGCCGTGAGAATTGCCTTCGGCAATTCGCTACGCAGTTCATGCTCGAGAGCGGCGATTTCGTCCTGCAGCTTTTTCTTGAGGTCCTCCATTGAATGCTTAACCCATTATATGGAAGTACTTGCAGCGCGCGGCACAGATAAGTACGGGTGCGGAACTACTCCGGTGAACTCGACAGAGCCTAAGTCACATTGTTACAATCACCTATAGAGGAAACGAGCCATGGCCACCAAACCGGCATTCGCTACAGGAGCACAAGTCGAGCACGGGAAATTCGGTCTCGGCTCGGTACTTTCATGCAACGACGAGTACATCGTCATCAAGTTTGACGATCATGGCGAGAAGAAATTCGTTACTCCGATCGTGTTGCCGTCCCTGAAAAAGAGCGATCGTCAGCCTCCGGTGGAAAAGCGCCGGGCGCCACGGAAGAAAGCAGCACCCGCAGCGACTGGGGCGGCATAGTAGATACGATTTAGAACAAACCGGCACACAGACCTTATCGATGAAGGTAGGCGTTGTAGTTTTTCCCGGCAGCAATTGCGACCATGACGCGTGGTACGCAGTCTCGGAAAATCTGCATCAGCCGGCCGAATTTATCTGGCATGACGCCCGGTCTCTCGGAGATGTAGACGCAGTCATTTTGCCCGGCGGCTTCTCCTATGGAGATTACTTGCGCTGCGGTGCGATTGCGAAGTTTTCGCCAGTCATGCGCGCCGTGAAAGAGTTCGCGCAAGCCGGCGGGCTGGTTCTGGGCATCTGTAACGGCTTCCAGGTTCTGACCGAAGCGGGATTATTCCCGGGCGCTTTGGTTCGCAATTCCAAGCTGAAGTTTGTCTGCCGCACCGTTCCCACTGAGATTGTCACGACCGATTCGCCGTTCACGCGGCAGGGCTCGAAGGGGCAGATCCTACAGCTTCCGATTGCTCATGGCGAGGGCTGCTACATCGCGGAAGACAAGGTCTTGGATGAACTAGAGGCGGAAGACCGGGTGGTGCTGCGATATGCCAGCGAGTGCAACGGCTCCATGCGCGGCATCGCGGGGATTTTGAATGAGGGCCGAAACGTAATGGGCATGATGCCTCATCCCGAGCGAGCGGCAGATCCGCTGGTCGGTGGGACGGACGGTCTGGTAATTTTGAACTCGCTTCTGAGCAACTCTCCTCTTACCCGTTCCGGCGTTCCGGGCGCCCTTCAAGAAACACCCGAACTTACCACTGCAATCTCATGAGCCAGATCACTCCCGATGTGATTGCGGCTCATCAGCTGACTGCCTCCGAGTACCAACGAATTCTCGAGTTGTTAGGCCGCGAGCCGAGTTTGACTGAGCTTGGCATTTTCAGCGTGATGTGGAGCGAGCACTGCTCGTATAAGAGCACGCGCATCCATCTGAAAAAGCTGCCGACCGAGAGCAAGTACGTGCTGCAAGGTCCGGGCGAAAACGCCGGCATTATCGATATCGGCGATGGGCTCGCGATCGCGTTCAAGATCGAATCTCACAATCATCCAAGCTTTATTGAGCCATTCCAAGGCGCGGCCACGTGGCGTAGGTGGCATTCTGCGCGACATTTTCACAATGGGCGCGCGGCCGATTGCGGTGATGGACTCGATCCGCTTCGGCACTCTGCGAGAGGACAAGACCGGGGATCGCAACCGGAGAATTTTGGAAGGCGTGGTTTCCGGAATCGCGCACTACGGCAACTGCTTTGGGGTGCCGACCGTGGGCGGCGAATGCGTCTTTGAAGAGTGCTATGACGGGAACCCGCTGGTGAACGTGTTTGCGCTGGGAGTGTTTCGTCACGACGAGGTCTTTTACGGCAAGGCGACTGGCGTGGGCAATCCCGTGATCTATGTAGGCGCGAAAACAGGCCGGGACGGCATACATGGCGCCTCTATGGCTTCGGCTGAGTTCACGGAAGAATCCAAACAGAAGCGGCCCAACGTGCAAGTGGGCGATCCCTTCATGGAGAAGCTGCTGTTGGAAGCGTGCCTGGAGGCGATGAAGACCGGCGCTATCGTCGGCATCCAAGACATGGGCGCGGCTGGACTGACATCATCGACTTGCGAAATGGGTAGCCGGGCCGGGACGGGAGTCGATATCGACCTGGCGCTGGTGCCGCAACGCGAGCCCGGCATGACGCCCTACGAGATGATGCTGTCGGAATCCCAGGAACGGATGCTGCTCGTCGCGGAGCGCGGCCGTGAAGAAGAGGTCTACAGCGTTTTTCGCAAGTGGGGTCTGGATGCGGTCCAAATCGGCGTCGTCACGCCGG
This sequence comes from uncultured Acidobacteriaceae bacterium, assembly GCA_963849445.1. Taxonomy (GTDB): domain Bacteria; phylum Acidobacteriota; class Terriglobia; order Bryobacterales; family Bryobacteraceae; genus Bog-105. The sequence goes on from CAWKHS010000003.1 coordinate 82,553, forward strand.
ATGGCATGCTGCGGGTGAGAAATCACGGCGAGGTGTTCGCCGAGATTCCGAATCGTGCGCTGGCGGATGAGGCGCCTCGCTACAACCGTCCGTTCACCAGGCCCTTGCGGACCGCGCCTAAGGACGGGCCTGAAGTTCGCAGCAAAGATTTAGGTGCGGATTTGAAGGCGATGTTGGCTTCACCGGACCTTTGCTCAAAGCATTGGATATGGGAGCAGTACGACTATCAGGTACGGACGAATACGCTCGCCGGGCCGGGGGCCGACGCCGCTATCGTACGCATCAAGGGTACGAATACCTCAGTCGCTATGTCGCTCGACGGGAATGGCCGCTACTGCGCGCTCGATCCGCGCGAGGGCACGAAGCTGATTGTGGCGGAGTGTTGCCGTAATTTGTCCACAGTCGGAGCGCTGCCGATTGCCACCACCAACAATCTGAATTTCGGCAATCCGGAGCGGCCTGAGATCATGGCGCAGATTGTGGAATCCATCGAAGGGCTCGCGGAAGCATGCCGGTTCTTCGACGTCCCGGTGACGGGCGGGAATGTGAGCCTCTACAACGAGACATTGGGTTCGCCGATATTGCCGACGCCCGTGGTAGGCATTGTCGGCACGCTCCAGACGGCGCCGCCCATTGGAATCGGGTTCGCGGACCTTGGCTCCACGGTCATGCTGATTGGCGGCTTGGGCAATCCGCACCCCGATGAGTTGGGCGGCACGCAATACGCCAAGGTAGTCCTCAATGCGCTGTGGGGAAAGCCGCCGGCACTCGATATGGAGTATGAGAAGCGCGTGCAGGCCACTATTCGGGAACTCGTCCGCGAGCGAGCGGTCGAATCGGCTCACGACGTCGGGGAGGGTGGACTCGCGGCGGCGCTGGCGGAGTGCTCTTTCGTTTCCGGCGGCGTAGGCGCTGACATCCGGCTCGATTCGGAACTAAGGCCGGAGCTGTTGCTGTTCCACGAAGGTCCATCGCGAATTTTAGTTTCCACAGATGCGCCGCAAAAAGTTTTCGCGATAGCGGAGAAAAATCGGGTCCAAGCGATCACGATTGGCGTTACACTCGATTCGAGAGTTGTCATTCGTAACCGGGATGAAATCCTGATCGACAGCCAGGTTACTGAGCTGAAGGATTTTTGGAAGAACTCTCTCGAACACCTCCTCCATAACCCTGTATTGGTGTGAACTTTAATGCTCAATCACGAAGAGGACGTTCCCTTCGATAAGCTGCGGGAGGAATGCGGCGTATTTGCGCTGTATGGCCACCCGGAAGCATCGAACCTGGTTTATTTGGGTTTATATGCCCTCCAGCATCGCGGACAGGAGAGTGCCGGCATCGCCTCGAGCGACGGGCGCAAGATCTACAGCGAGCGCAGGATGGGCCACGTTGCCGATATCTTCACGCCTGACGTACTGAATCAATTGCCGGGTAGCCTCGCGATCGGGCACACGAGATATTCCACCGCCGGGGACACCGCTCTCCGCAATGCGCAGCCCCTTTCGGTCGCGTGCAGCAAAGGGCAGGTGGCGGTCGCGCATAACGGGAACCTGACGAATGCGATCGAGTTGCGCCGCGACCTCGAAGCGGACGGCTCCATCTTTCAATCCACTAGCGACACAGAGGTAATCCTGCACTTGGTCGCCCGTTCCCGCGAACGTACGCTCGCGGGTGCGCTGCGCGAGGCGCTGCTGCAGATCGAAGGCGCGTTTTCATTGGTGTTTCTATCGGAAGACAGCATCATTGTGGCGCGCGACCCACACGGTTTTCGCCCACTTGCCATGGGTTACCTCGAAGTGGAGGGGGAACCGGCCGCGACGGTATTTGGCTCTGAGACCTGTGCGTTCGATTTGATCGGTGCGACCTATGTCGGCGATGTGGCGCCGGGCGAGATGGTGATTGTCGGCCGCAATGGCATTACGCGCGAATTCTACACGCCCCCGGAAGCTCCGGCGCATTGTTCGTTTGAGCACGTCTATTTTTCCCGGCCTGATTCCATCGTCTTCGGCAAGCCGGTGGCGCAGTCGCGTGAGCAGATGGGACGTTTACTGGCGTGCGAGCACCCAGTGGAAGCCGATGTGGTCGTGCCGGTCCCCGATTCGGGTGAAGCGGCCGCCATCGGCTATGCTTCTGAATCGGGCATTCCGTACCGCAAGGCGCTGATCCGGAATCACTATGTGGGCCGCACATTCATAGAGCCCTCGCAGGCCATCCGCGATTTCGGTGTCAAGCTGAAATTGAATCCCGTACGTCACTTACTCGAAGGCAAGCGAGTGATTCTGGTGGACGATTCGATCGTGCGCGGAACCACCAGCCGAAAAATTGTTCGTATGGTTCGCAGTGCGGGCGCGCGCGAAGTGCATGTGCGCATTTCCTGTCCGCCTACCGTATCGCCGTGCTATTACGGCGTCGATACCCCCTCACAAGATGAACTCATTGCAGCCAACAACAACGTGAAGCAGATTGAAAAGTACATTGAAGCCGATTCCTTGGCCTATCTGTCTCTGGATGCGCTGCGCACATCGGTTCAGGATACCGACCACCACTTCTGCTACGCCTGCTACACCGGCAAATACCCCACGCTGGTGCAGATCGATGAGATTGTGCTAGCGAAGACCGGCTGCTGCTGAGGCCGGCTCCGTCTCCGTCGCAAGTTCACTCAGAATGAGCCTGCGCAGTTGCTCTGTCAGCGGGCCGCGATCTTTCAGCGTTAGCTGCGATGTCGCAATCGGCTTAAGAATGCGCAGTGTCACAGATCCGGGCTGCACGATTCCCGAGCCAAACGGCAGCACATCTCGCGTTCCCATCATGACCAGCGGGACCACCTCGACACCGGCGCGGATCGCGATATAAGCTCCGCCTTCTTTGAAGGGGCGCAGAACGCCATCATGTGAACGGCCGCCTTCGGGGAAGATCAGCAGCGAGATCTTCTTTTGCTGAATGGTTTCCGCCGCGAGTTGCATGGTTTTGACAGCGGCGCGAGGATCTTCGCGGGGCACAGGAATGTGCCCGGCGCGGCTGAGATGAGTGCCCAACCCGGGAATTTGGAACAAACCGCGTTTGGCTAAGAAGCGAAATTGCACGGGAATGTGGGCCAGCGCGACCGGCGTATCCATGTAGCTCAAGTGGTTTGAGATGAAGACATAGCTCCCGTGCGGGTCGATCTGGTCCAGACCTTCCACCCGTACGCGCACGCCGCTGACGAGCAGCAGACTTCGCGCCCACGCGCGTGCGACGCTCGCCTGCATTCTGCCGGTGCCGTCGAAAAAAGAGACTACAAAGCTGACCAGGCTGAAGAAGGCGGTTGACGAGGATGATGCAAGGGTCGGCAATCAAAACGCCGCGAAGCCTTCTCATTGAATGCTCATTTTACGAAACGGCCTTGCCGCCTGCGAGAAGTAACGCTCTCGCTTCGCCTACCAGGAACAGAGAGCCGGTGAAGAAAACGATCGTTTCGGGCGGCGCGTGGCGGGCTAGTTTTATGGCAGCGGCGACATTTTGACACATCGTGGCATTCGGATGCCCAGTGACCTCTAAAATCGCTTCCGGACGAAGCGCTCGCGGAAAATCCGGCGCAGTCACGATCAGGCGGGTCGCCAGCGGAAACAGCAGTGCCGTCACTTCTTCGATGGCTTTATCGCGCATGGCGCCGTAGACCAGCCATACGGGTCGATGCGCGCAGAACTCGTTGATGTAAGCAGCCAAGGCTGCAGCGCCGGCGGGGTTGTGTGCGCCGTCGAGAACGAAATCCGGATTTTGCGAGACGTACTCCAAGCGTCCGGGCCAGCGAACGTCCGCAACACCTGCTTGGATTGCGGAGACAGACACTCCAAGAGCCTTCGCGCCGAGGATCGCAGCCGAAGCATTCTCGATCTGATGTCTTCCGGCGAGACCGCAGGTGTAATTCTCTCCGTCCAAGGTGAAGGAAGAGCCGCGCGCAGTCATGGCTATCATTTTCGATCGCGTGCGCTTTCGGTTCGGATGAGTTTCGAATCGAGTTCAGCAGCACGTTTGACGATCACCGCCTCGGCTGCGGGCGACTGCTTGGCCACAACGGCGGCAACGCCTGGCTTGAGGATGCCTGCTTTTTCCGCGGCGATCGACTCCAGCGTGTTACCGAGAAAGCTTTCGTGGTCGAAGGCGATTTGCGTGAGGATGCAAAGTTCCGGCGCGATCACGTTCGTAGCGTCCAGACGGCCCCCCAAGCCGACTTCGATGACGCTGACTTCGCAGCGCTCACGGAATACCAGCAGCGCCATGGCGGTGACCGTTTCGAAGTAAGAGGGATGTGCATCCATCCTGTCACTCCGTAACAGCTCTTCGGAAACGCCGCGGACTGTTTCAAACGCCCGCGCAAAATCGTCCGGAGTGACTGCCGCGCCATTCACTTGTATTCGTTCCGTTGGCTCGACTAGATGCGGAGATGTGTAAAGGCCCGTATTTAGTCGAGAATGCCGCAAGATGTTCGCGAGCATGGCCGAAGTGGACCCTTTCCCGTTCGTTCCGGCAACGTGTACGAACCTCTGGCCACGTTCGGGATTGCCGAGTGCGGCGAGCAGCGTTTGCATTCGCTCCAGGCCCCACTTCGCCCCCGCCTTCAGTTCATTGCCGAGCGAATAAAGATAGCGAACGGAATCCGGATAGCTCACTGAATGCGCGTGCTTCCCGGTTGTTTGCTCAATAGCGCAAAGGGCGCGGATGCGCGGCCCGAGACAGGGAAAGAAACCCGCTGCTCTTTGCGGGGCGCGCTTGACACCGCGACCGTTTTGCGCGAGTTCTTCAACAGGGGTTGAATCAGGCTGAATACGTCTTGCGCCACGATCTTATTGCCTGCCTCGCTCGGATGAATGCCGTCGGGTTGCATCAGATCCGGATTCTGATACACGTGAAGCAATAGAAAAGGCATGAATCGCAGGTTGTATTTTTTCGCCAGCGCCGGGTACAGCGCGGTGAACGATTTCACGTAATCCGACCCGTAATTCGGCGGCAGAGTGATGCCGAGCAGGACCAGAGGAATTTTCCTGTCCTTTATTTGCCTAATCATCTTTTCCAGATTTTGATCGATCGAGTCGACCGGCACTCCCCGCAGGCCATCGTTTCCGCCGAATTCCAGAATCACCAATGCGGGATGCGCGGCGAGCACGTTGTCAATGCGCGCCAGACCGTCAGTCGTGGTGTCACCGCTGACGCCCTGATTATCGACCTGATAGCGATAGCCGTGCTGATCGAGCAGGTCCTGTAAGTCTTCAGGATAGGGCTTGCCTGCCGCCACACCCGCTGTCAGACTGTCGCCGAACGCCACAATCACCGGCCGTGCTTGCGTAGGAACCGTGGCGGCAGCCGGGCCAGCAGAGGTGGACGGCGCCTCAGTTAGTGGTTCTTCAGTATGCGCCGGAGGTGACGCGCTTCGACCGCATGAGACCGTCAGCAGGGCCGAAAGCAGACAGGCTGCAACAATAAAAACGGACCGCTTTTTCTCCACATCTCAAGAGTGACATGCAAGCATCTTTAGTTCAGACGGACGTGATCGAGGTGCGCGAACTCTCGAAGGTCATCGAAAATCCGCCCAGCCGCGTTGAGATCTTGCAGGACATCACGTTTTCGGTTCCACGCGGCCAATTTGTGGCAATCATGGGAGCCTCAGGTAGCGGCAAGAGCACGCTCCTTGGGCTGATGGCAGGCCTCGACACGGTCACATCGGGCCGCATCGTGCTGGATGGCGTGGATATCACACGATTGCGGGAAGACCAACTCGCTCGCATCAGAGGACGTAAGATCGGCTTCGTTTTTCAGTCCTATCAACTCGTACCGACTTTGACAGCGGAAGAAAACATTCTGCTGCCTGCCGAGTTGAGCGGCTATAACGATCAACCCAGGCAACGGGCGAAGGAACTGCTGGACCGAGTCGGTCTGATGAATCGCGCGCACCATTACCCCATTCAGCTTTCCGGCGGTGAGCAACAGCGCATTGCCTTAGCCAGGGCATTCATCACGCAACCACCCATCCTGATGGCGGACGAGCCCACCGGAAATCTGGACAGCGCGAACGGACAGCACGTGCTGGACCTCTTATTGCAACTGAACCGTGAGGCCGAAACGACGTTGGTGTTAGTTACGCATGACCGAAAGCTTGCGGAGTACGGCGATCGGATCATTACGCTACGCGACGGGCGCGTATTGAGCGACGAGCTGGTGGCCACGAGTTTGGAAATCTAGCGTGCTGAACGAAGAAATCGTGCAAACCGGTCACGTAGCGCCGCATCAGGCTCGCCGCGTGCGGCCGTTCGGAGTCGGGACCGCGCCCAAGGTAGCGTGGCGCGATCTGCAAGCCTCGCCGGCCAAGTTCCTGTTTGTTGTGCTTGCTGTTGCCGTGGGAGTGGCGGCGCTGAGCGGTGTGAAAGGCTTCGGGTACGCCTTTCGGGGAATGCTGCTGCGCAATGCCAAGCAACTGATCGCGGCTGACCTGCAAGCGCAGATCTGGAACTATCCGACTGCACAAGAAATCCAGCAGACGGAGCGTATCGCCGCGAAATACGGCACCATGACGCGAGTGACTGAGACGGTATCTATGTCCGCATCGGCGCATCAGCCAGTGCCGCAGATGGTCTCTGTCAAGGCTGTCGATCCCGCGCTTTATCCGTTTTATGGGGATTTGAGAATAAGTCCCAATCGTCCGTTGCGCGAAGCCTTAAGTACCGATTCTTCCGCTGTGGTGACGCCCGAACTGCTGATGAGACTGAAGGTAGCGCAGGGGGATGTCATCCGGCTCGGGGGCAAGGACTTTCACATCACGGGCACTCTTGTCTCCGAGCCGGACAGGCTCGCATCGGGTTTTGGTCCGGGAATGCGCGTCTTGATCAGCCGCGCCGGGTTGGAGCGGGCCGGTCTAATTCAATACGGCAGCCGGGCGGCGCAGCGTTTTCTCTTTAAACTCAAACCGAATGTCGATCTCGACGCCATCAAAGAGCAACTGAAACAAGCGCTGCACCGGGTGTTTCTCAGCGATTATCGCGAGGGCAGCCCCGCCGTCGGCAGAGCGATCGAGATCACGACAACGTTTCTGAGTCTGATCAGTCTGATCGCGCTCATTGTGGGATCGCTGGGTGTCGCAATGGCCATGTATTCGCACCTGCAGCAGCGCATGGACACCATCGCCATCATGAAGGCCGTGGGTGCACGATCACCGCAGATCATGCAGATCTATTTGCTTCAGACACTGTGGTTAGGTCTGGCGGGCGGAGCATTGGGAGTTGCCGTCGGAGCAGTTGTGCAGAAGTCGTTCCCGTGGCTGATCCAGCGCGTCTTTGCCTTGTTACCTCAGGTGCCTTGGGACTGGTCGTTCAGTTTGCAGGGAATGAGTCTGGGAGTCTTGGCGACTCTCTTGTTTACCGTCCCGCCGCTGCTGAGCATTCGCAACGTTCGCCCCAGCCTGGTCTTCCGGCGCGATATGGCGGACGCCGCGATCGAGAACCGAAAACACTGGCGGGAGAAGATTCCGAGCGCGGCCGGCGTGCTGCTCATTCTCGCCGGGTTCAGCGGAATCGCGGTCTGGCTGAGCGGTTCCTGGAAGATGGGAGCGTATTTTATTGCCGGTCTGGTTGCGAGCATCGTGCTGCTAGGCGCCATCGCCGCCGTGCTGCTGATCGTGATTCGCTGGTTAGTGAAGCTGTGGGGACGCCGCCTGCCGCTTGCGTTCCGTCATGGCTTCGCGAACTTATATCGGCCGGGAAATCAGGCGCGATCCGTGCTGGTCGCCTTGGGTATCGGCGTGATGTTTACCTTGAGTACCTACCTTCTACAGCGAACGGTATTGCGCGAAGTAACAAGCGAAGGTCCGGGACGTGAAGGAAATCTGTTCTTGCTCGACATCCGCGATTCTTCCGAAGTAAGTAAGCTGATCGAGTCGCAGCCGGGTGTAACCGGCAAGGTGCAGTTGGTGGGCTACATCGTATCCCGCATGCTGGAGAAAAACGGCGTCCGCACGGAAAACCTGCGGCTGAGCAACCTCCGTAAAGACCAGCTTCAAACAGTCCGCATTACCACCGCCGAATCTTTGCCCGACAGCCTGCACATCAAGCAGGGCCGTTGGTGGGACGCGGCTAGCAGTGAGCCCCAGCTAGCGGTTTCCGAACAGGCCGAGCGCGATTATCATCTGCGCATCGGAGATCGGTTGCGCTTTCAAGTCGCCGGGCGCACTCTGGATGCGCCGCTGGTCGCCGTCTTCGAGAGAGAGGAGCGCGCACCCGTGCGCTACGATCTCGTGTTTCCCCGTTTCGCATTGAAAGGCCTGCCCGTGGTCTACTATGGCGCCGCGCATGTGGACCCCGCGAAAATTCCACAAGTGGAGGAGGCGCTATTCGAACGTTTTCCGACAGTCACCGTAATGAACCTGGCAGACGTGTTGAAGCGCATTCAGGAAGCGGTGGATCAAGTCGCGCTCGTGGTTCGTTTCCTCGCTCTGTTCGCAATTCTGGCAGGGATTATCATCCTGTGTTCCAGCGTGGCCGGGACGCGTTACCGGCGCATCCGCGAAGTGGCGATCCTGAAGACGCTGGGAGCAACTCGAGGCCGCGTGACGGGCATCTTCTCCGTGGAATTTTGCGTGTTGGGAGCGGTAGCAGGGCTAGTGGGAGGCATCTTAGCCAACGTGTTTACCGGGATTATAGCCGAGAAATTCCTCGACGCGGCTTACCAGTTTGACTGGCTCTCGCTCGTGGTCGTGATGCTGGCGACCGCACTACTCGCGAACCTGGCAGGCTGGCTGGCCAGCGCCCGCATTCTAGACCAGCGTCCGCTCGAGGTTCTGCGCGCCGAATAAAAGGCGGAGCCATTAGCGAGACCAGGATGGTACAAAGGTACCTGGGATATTTCCCAGCACTCCCGCAAGCAGCGGTGTTGGCCAAGTTGGCCCGATGACTACTGCGGGTTGGAGGGTACTAGCAAAAAATGATCACTTACCACAGTTTGGGTGGAGGAAAGCGGCTGAATGAAATTGTCATCGCTGGAAGCCATGACGCCGGGATAACGGGCGGAAAGGGCAATGTCAAAACCCAAAGTCAGAACATTGGGGAACAGGCCCACGACGGTGTCCGAATCTTCGACCTCCGGATCGCGGCGGCTGCGGCGGGCTCCGACGCAACTCAGGGTAAGAAGGTGGAATTGAAGGCGTTCCACGCAGCCGATTCGGTGAAGAAAGATGAAACCAAGACACGGGTCGTCCAGGGATTGGGCGCTGCTCCCCAGCAAGTGGTTCGGACCAAATTGCGAGGCGGCGATTTTGGTATGGGACTCGCGGACATGCTGGGCAGCGCGAGCAGATTTGTGACGAGTGCTCTCGGTGGGACGGAGTTCCTGATCCTGAAGTTCGACAAGTGCACGAACTGGCAAATGATTGCCCAGATGTGCGTGGAGAAGTTGGGCGCGAACATTCTTACCGGAGCGTCGAACTTGAACCTGAAGACTCTGGACGAGCTTCAAGGAAAAGTGATCGTACTGTTCTCGGAAGCCGGCGCGCTCGAGGCCCAACCCGCCTATGGCCCGCAACAAGGAATCCTCAGCTTTCGGAATCTTCATCAGGGCGGCGCCTACGATCCAAACTTCGCCGGACTCCAATACTACGGAAAAGGGGGGACAAGTGTGACCAAGCCGTTCTTTAAGCGATCTCAAAATGTGCAAAAGCAGAAAAAGTTGCTGAATGCGGCGAAGGATCTCCAGTCCCCACAAGTCATGGGTATGATGTACTGGACCACAACGGGAATGCTAGAAAGCATCAAGAAGCGGAATGATGGCCTATGGAGCGCGCCAAATGTGGAACGGCTGAAGGGATTATGGTCGAGCGGGCTGCGTGACATGGTGGAGCAGAGCAATCCCTATAACGTTCCCAATAACCCTCCTGCTTTTCTCAAGAAATTCATGCCGAATATCGTGATGATCGATTTCGCGGATCAACCAAAATGTCAAGTCATCCGCGATCTAAATGACCTCAGCGATGACACCCTCGCGAGGTTGATCGCGGCGAATTTGTAAACGCCCGGAACCGACGGACCGCCCCGCCAGGCGACACCGCAAACGGAGCCGCGACAGAATGGAGCGGTCTCGCCCGTATTTGCGCGCTCAGTTCAGCGTGATTATGCATCTAACAACTGTGCAGGCGCCGTGGACTAAGGGATTTTTATGTGCAGGTCTGATGGTGTTCGCTTCCTGTGGTCCTCACGAGTCACCAGAACAGCGTCAACGGGACGCAAACACGCCCGCTGGGAAGGTCGGTCAAGCTGCCCATAAGATTGCGGTTGAGGCCGACAAAGCCGGCCGGGTAGTTGGTCGTAAGTTGGATAAGGCCGCGCACGACGCTCACGAGGGCTGGAAGGAAGCAGCCCGCAGCGACGACCAAAAGAAGTAGAGGTCTGGCGAAGCATCTATATAAGCAGCGCCGTATGGTGCAGCGTTGCCGTTCGGAAGCTTGCCGAGAGCGCGGACAAAAATCGCTCCCAGCGATTCGGCTGGACCGTACCTACTCGTACCGGAGCGCCACAATGGGATCGATCTTCATAGCGCGGCGCGCCGGGAGATAAATGGCCAGCGTCGTTGCCGCAATCAGAGTTACAGGGATTCCGATGAATGTAGCCGCATCCGTTGCAGTCACGCCATAAACCAGCGACGCCATCAGACGGGCCAATAGATATGCAAGCGGCAATCCAATTGCCAGGCCTGTTCCCGCCGTTAGCAGCCCGCGTCGAAAAATCATTTGTAGTACGGTTTGCTTTTCTGCGCCCAAGGCCATTCTGATTCCTATTTCCTGAGTCTGTTCCGATACAACGTACGCCATGACGCCATACACTCCGACCGCTGAGAGCAGGAGTGCGATTCCCCCGAGCACTCCCATCAACGCCGCCATGTAGTTGAGCCCGATCGCCCTATTGTGAATGGATTTCTGCATCGTCTGCATCTCGCTGATCGGCTGTTCCGGATCTATCGCGTGAATCGCTGACGTGACGTCACGCGCCAGCCGCAATGGATCGCCGATCGTTCGCACTGCGACGTCCATCCACAGCGCGGGTGCCTGCTGGTACGAAACGTAAAGCGTGGGGCGCGGCTCTCGCTCGTACGGATCGTGCGGCATGTCTCCGGTGACTCCCACGATGGTCATCCATGGATTCTTCGAATCCGGATCGCCAATCTTGATCCGCGTGCCGAGGGGGGAAGTTTTCCTCCACCATCGCTGCGCCATCCGCTCGCTAATGAGTACCACCGGGGGCGCCTCGGGACCGTCCGCGGCGCTGAGCAGCCGTCCATCCCGGACGGGTACGTGCAAAGTCGGGAAGTATTCTGGGCTGGTCACCTGATACATGCCGCTCGGATGGTTGCCCGGCTCGATTTGCCTGCCTTCAATCGTGAAGTTCCGGCCGCTCGAATGATCGCTGTAGGGCAAAGCCGTCACGGCCGCGGCGGAGCGGACGCCTGGCAACGCCTGTATGCGTTCAATCACCTGCCGATAGAAGCCGGATACTTGGTAGCCTTCTTTGTACTTCTGATCCGTGATGGCCAACCGCAAAGTGAGCAAGGTTGATGGCACGAGTGCATCCCCGTTGTGGGTTAGCGCCTGAAAGCCGCGAACCATCAGACCTGTCCCGACGAGCAGTACTACTGCCAATGCTATTTCCGCGGCGACCAAGAAGCTGCGCAAGCGCTGACGCGATTTGCCTTGCGAAGAGCTTCGTCCACCGTCTCTGAGGGTTTCGGTTAGGTTAGGCTGCGAGCATTGCCACGCGGGCGCCAGACCGGCAAGTATGCCGCTCACGAGTGCGGCCGCTAGCGCAAACAGTAAAGCCCGGCCGTCAATATGCATATCTTTCCAGCCCAGAATGTATCGCTGTATCTCGGCAGGCATCGCGTTGCGGATCGTCACCACTCCCCACTGGGCCACCAGCAGGCCAAAGGCTGCGCCCAGCAGTGAAAGTAGAACGTTTTCCGTAACCAGTTGCGCGATGACGTTAAACCGGCCCGCTCCGAGTGCGCGCCGCAAAGCGATTTCTCGCAACCGCCCGCTAGCGCGTGCAAACTGCAGGTTCGCCAGGTTGGCGCAGGCGATTAAGAGTACGAATCCCACCGATCCCAACAGCATGATCAAGTACCGCTGCGTTTCATGATCGATGATGAACTTGATCGCCGGACCCACCAGAAATCGGCGGTTCTTGTTAGTATCCGGATACGTCTTTTGCAGCCGCGCGGCAATGCTGCCGATATCCGCGCTCGCCTGCTCAATCGTGCTTCCCGGCTTCAATCGCCCGATGGTCTGCAAGCTCTGCGAACTGCGTGAGCCGCGCTGCGCCGTCGTCAACGCCAGAGGAGTCCAAACCTGCGTGGCCAGCGGAAAATCGAAACTGGCGGGCATCACGCCCACTACCGTGTAGCTCTGATCATCTAATCGCACAGGTTGTCCCACAATTGCGCGATCAGCCGCAAAACGACTCCGCCAAAGCGCGTCGCTGAGGATGACCTCCCGTTCCCGGCCGGGCTGGTCTTCACCAGGAACAAACGCTCTTCCTCTGGCCGGGTGAACCCCAATTACTTCGAAGAAATTCGCACTTACCATCGCCTGAAAGATCCGGTCGGGCTCCTGTTTCCCCGACAAATTTGCCAGACCTTGTTGCCAAGTCGCCAAACCCTCCAAAGTACGATTTTGGGACCGGATATCGTCCACGTCGGCGGGTGTGGCAGCTTCCCAATCGTTTGGATCGTTGGGATCTCGCTGCATCAGCATCAACAGGCTCTTCATATGCGGCAGCGGTACAGGCTCCCAAAGCAACGCATCGCACACGCTAAAGATTGCGGTGGTCACGCCTATGCCGAGGGCCATCGTCAGAACTGCCGTCGCCGTGAATCCCGGCGACTTCCCCAGACTACGCGCACCTGTACGGATGTTTTGCCAGTAATTCATGTGCCCTTCTTCAGGTTATATACGTTCAAAGATGCGCCGGAGTTCGAAAATATAGATAGCAGGCTTTAGCTGCAGGTCCGCTTGCGCGAACTTCGGGCCGGTACGTCATTGAACGGGAATGCAACGAATGCGGGGGGAACACGGGGACGCTCCACCTGTTTACCGATTTCGGACAGCGGCCGAACACCCGATCGCTTGACTGATTCCGCACACCGGATGTATAAGTGACTTAGGCATGCCAATTGTCAATTGTTTAGGTCTTGTACTGTGAGTCGCTCGTCGGATCTGATCCAGGGCACGCTCGATCTTCTAATTCTGAAAACCATCTCGGTCGAACCCAAGCACGGCTGGGCCATCGCGAAACGCATTCAGCAAGTCAGCGAAGACGCGCTGCAAGTCACCCAGGGCGCCCTCTATCCCGCGCTCCATCGTCTTGAGCAGCAAGGTTGGATTTCCGCCGAGTGGCGGGCCACGGAAACGGGGCGCGAGGCCAAATTCTATCGCCTCACAAAAGCTGGTGCGGCCCAGCTCAAGAAAGAATTGGCGCAGTGGGAGCGCCTTTCAATCGGCATCGGCCTTGTAATCCGCATGGCCTAGAGACAGGTATGAACGGCCGCTGGCGCACGATTTTGCGAATGCGAGCCCGTTCCCTGTTCCGCCGTAATCGGGTGGACCATGATCTCGAAAAAGAATTGCGATTCCACTTGGACCAGGAGATCGAGGACGCTCGCGCGCGCGGATTGTCGCCGGACGAAGCGCGCGCCGCGTCTCTCCGAAAAATCGGGGGAATCACACAAATCCAGGAGGAATGCCGCGATATGCGCAGAACAAACATCGTTGAAAACGTCGGCCAGGATATCCGTTACGCCGGACGAACTCTGGTAAGTAGTCCAGGCTTCACCCTGGTCATGGTGTTGACCCTGGCGCTCAGCATCGGAGCGACCAGCGCAATCGTCAGCGTCATAGAAGGCGTCCTGCTGAAATCGCTGCCATACCCCCATCCCGATCGGCTCGTGAGGATCTTCACGCGCAATCCCGCGTGGCCCAAATTTCCCATCAATCCGAACGACTTTCGAGATTTTCGAGCCCGCCTTCGATCATTTGAGTCGCTTGCCGCATATACCCGAAACGACATGCAACTCGCCGGCACTGGCGAAACAGTTCGTCTTTCTGGTTTTTCGATCACCGCCGGATTTTTTCATGTGCTTGGTCTGAAACCGGCAATGGGCCGCGAGTTTGACCAGAGCGACGAGCTGCTTGGCAAAGGCAACATCGCTATCGTGAGCAATAAGATCTGGCGCACGCGCCTCGGAGCGCGCCGCGATGTGTTAGGGCAGAAGATCGTGCTCGATGCGGTGCCATACACGGTTGTAGGCGTGATGCCGCCCGGAGTCGAACATCCCGGCAACATGTACCATGCCGTCGCCTACGGAGACACTGTCGACATCTGGACGCCATTCACGTTTCGAGATCCTCCCAATGTTCGCGGCTCACATTACTTTGATGCCGTCGCCCGGCTGCGGTCGGGCGTGACCCTCGCACAAGCGCAAAGCGAGATGAACGCAGCGATGAGGCAGCTTGCAAAGGAGCATCCTCAAGGCGACAGCGGCTGGAGCGTCATGGTGGTTCCGCTCGACAAGGAGATCGTCGGCCGCAGTGAGCGCTTACTCCTGGTACTGCTCGGGGCCGTAGCGCTCGTGCTGCTGCTGGCCTGTGTAAATGCCGCGAACCTCCTGCTCGCTCGGGCGACGGCGCGGCAGCGGGAAATTGCCGTTCGGGCGGCCGTTGGAGCCGGACGATGGCGTCTTGTCCAACAGATGCTGACTGAAAGCGTGCTGTTGGCGATCGTTGGTGCAACGCTCGGGGCGGGCCTGGCCTACCTGGGCGTGAAGGTCTTAATAACGCTGCTGCCGGCCGATTTCCCTCGCGCCTCCGACATTCACGTCGACACGCCCATATTCCTGTTCACCTTGTTTATCGCGGTCGCGACGGGCATCCTGTTCGGCCTTGTTCCCGCGCTGCAAGGCTCACGTGCCGATTTGCGCGAAGCGCTCCATGCGAGCGGCCGGAGCACGACCAGCAGCCATCGCACGCTTCGGCTGCGTAACAGCCTCGTGATCAGTGAAGTCACCTTGGCCTGTGTGCTCCTCATCGGCGCTGGTTTGATGATGCGCAGCTTCGTCAATCTTCTGCGGACGAATCCCGGCTTTCGTCCGGACCACGTACTTACTGCAAGCCTCTCGCTTCCCGAAGCGAACTACAAAGACAAAACGGCGGTTTCGCACTTCTACGAACGTCTTCTCGATGAACTCCGCACCACGCCAGGACTCATCGCCGCCGGCGCGGGCTCCGACCTGCCGTGGACCGGCTGGGATGAAAACGATGGCGGTTTCCTCATTCAGGGCGAGACACACCCACCGAACGAGGATTTTCATGCTCGATACCACGAGGCGTCGCCCGGGTACTTTCGTGCTCTCGGCATCACTCTGGTTCGCGGACGCGCCTTTGAGGAACGTGACCAGGCCGATACCCGACCCGTCTTGATCATCAATGAGGCAATGGCGCGCTATTGGAAGCACGGTGATGCGCTAGGCGGAAAGGTCGCTTTCGACGACCAGCCAAAAGCGAAAGATTGGTTCACCGTCGTCGGAGTGGTGGCTGATATCAAGGACACTCCGAAAAATGCAGGCGCTGAACCGGCCTTCTGGTGGACCACGCAGCAGGAGCCCTGGCCAGTAGCCGCAAAGTCTTCGGTCGCGATTCGCTCAAACGAAGATCCCCAACTCGTCGCCGATCACGTGCGATCCGCCGTTCACCAACTTGATCCAACTCTCGCCGTTGCCGAGGTTCGTACCATGGAAACCGTTGCAAACGGATCTTACGCCACCTCGCGGCTTGCACTCGCGTTGATCGCACTCTTTGCGGCTCTTGCCCTCGCCTTAGCTGCCATTGGGACCTACGGCGTCATCGCCTATTCGGTCAATCAACGGATTCATGAGTTCGGCGTTCGGATGGCGCTCGGCGCCAAGCCCTCGGACGTGAGGCGCAATGTCCTGGCAAACGGGATGAGGCTTGCGATTGCCGGCATCGCGCTCGGCATTATTCTCGGTCTCGGCCTCGCGCGATTCCTCGGCAATCTGCTTTACGGTGTCGGCACGCTAGACCCTTATGCCATCGGCACAACCTGCGCGATTGCAATGCTCGTAGCAGCGCTAGCCTGCTACCTGCCTGCCATGCGCGCAACCCGGGTAGATCCCCTGACGGCGCTTCGGTCGGATTAGGTCTGCGGCGGGCGATGCCTATATACCTTCTGCCGAGCATGTTTACAACTGGCCGAAGCGTTCGTAGCCGGTTTTCCGCGGGCGACATCGGATCACGATGGAGAATCGCGACAGCCTCTAATTGTTATTCTTCAGCGACCCAAGCCTGTTTTCTTCGATTTTGGCTACGCGCCTCGGAGGTGGTTCCGCATAGAGCTCCGGTGGCACTGACGGACTGCTCCCGCCGTATATCATCACAAAGTGCGTCTCTCAATTCTGGCACTTACTGCGGTCCTGAGTGGCCAAATCGCGGCTTCCCAATCTGTTTTCACGCTCCGTCCCGACGACCCGAAGGCCGTTTACGTACGCGCTTCCGCCTCCGACACGGACCAGAGTTCCACTCTTCAAGCCGCAATCGATCACCTGCAACAAATGACACATCACGGGGTCGTGTTCGTCGCCGAAGGACGTTACCGCATCGAGCACACCGTCCACGTCTGGGCCGGGATTCGCCTCATTGGCTACGGCGCTCATCGCCCTGTCTTCGTTCTGCCCCCGCACTCCGGTGATTTCCAGAGCAGCCCGGACCATTACATGCTCTGGTACACCGACGAGCGTACGCCACCCGGCCAACCCATCGCGGATGCCAGCGAATTCACGTTCTATAGCGGCCTCAGCAACATCGACTTTGAAATGGGTGACCGTAACCCCGCGGCCGTTGCGATCCGCTTCAACGTCGCCCAACACAGCTTCGTCACGCACGCGGATTTCAAACTCGGCTCTGCCAAAGCTGCCCTTGAAGCGATCGGGAATCAGGCGAGCGACATTCATGTGCATGGCGGCCACTACGGCATTATCACTGGGAAAACATCAGCCGCCTGGCAGTTCCTGCTCATGGACTCCACCTTCGACGGCCAGAGCGAGGCTGTCATCAGCACTCACGAAGCCGGCTTCACTCTCATTCGCGACCGCATCTCCAACGCGCCGGTCGGAATCGAGATCCCTGACGGACAAGTCGAACAACTCTACGCTCGCGATTTAAAACTGGACCACATCGCAAAATTCGCGCTGGAACCCGGCGACGTCCACAACTTACGCAATGAGATCACGCTCCTAAACATCGCTTGCTCCGACGTGCCCCACTTCGCCCCCGGCATAGACGCCCCATCTCGCAACTATTTGGAGGAGCAGTACACGCAAGGGCTCTACATCGGATCCGATGGGAGGGAGCGGCGAATCGAGTTCCATCACCGCGAGAGACCTGTCGCAAGCGCTCCCGCCGCTCTTCAGACCGACATCCCCGCACTGCCTCCCATGACCGATTGGGTCAACGTGCACACCCTTGGAGTCAGAGGCGATGGCGGCGTGGACGATACCGCAGCCATCCAACGCGCAGTCGACCAACATCGCGTGCTCTACTTTCCCGGCGGCATGTACCGTTTAACCGGCTCTATCCACCTCCGTCGCGATTCGGTGCTGATCGGCTTCAGTCCCTTCACCACGCAATTCACGCTCATCGATGCGGATCCGCAATTCCAAGGCAATGGCGCACCCATCCCGCTCTTGATCGCACCACGTGGCGGTAAGACACTCGTCACGGGATTCGGCATCTCCACAGGAAATCTGAATCCGCGGGCCGCTGGCATCGAATGGCTCGCCGGTCCGCAATCCTTTCTCGACGACACGGAATTCATTCGAAGTCATAACGAAGCCGGCCGTTTCTTCGGCCCGGCCATGCCGCCCCCGGTGAAAGGCACACACGTCCAAGTCGACGCGCAGTACCCGAGCCTCTGGATTCATGACGGTGGCGGTGGCGTCTTCCGCGACCTCTGGTCTCATGCCGGAACTGCGAAGGCAGGCGTAGTCGTCGAGAACACGACCACACGCGGCGTCATCTACCAACTCTCGAACGAACACCACATGGAGCGTGAAGTTCGCTTCGATCATGCCGCAAACTGGACCGTTTACGACCTGCAGACCGAGGAAGAAAAGCCGGAAGGGGCCGACGCCGTTGCGCTGGAACTCGTCAACTCGCACGACCTTCTTTTCGTGAACACGTACATGTATCGCGTGTCGCGCAATATCATCCCAAAGCTCTATGCCTCGATGGCCGATCACGCCGAGAACGTCATGTTCGCGAACGTCAAAGTCTTCAGCCAGACGCGCCTCGCTTTCGATAACAGCCTGGTCGACATGGCCAGCGGAGTCCAAATTCGCGCCCATCACTTCGCGCACTTCCTCCTCTCCAACCATCTCGCGAAAGGAACCGCGTTTGCCGCTCCCGGCTGTATTCGCCCAAGGCGCAGAGTTAAGGCGAGTCGCCACCGGCTTCAGCAACGCATCCGGCCTCACGGCCGACCCATCGTCCGGCACGATCTACTTCACGGACTCCGCGATGCACTCCGTATATAAGTACGCGGAGTCCACTGCCAAGCTTCTCGCGCACACGGAGAACATGCCGCAGGTCGTCGGGTTCGTCAAGCCAAACTCGCTGCTGGCCGCCAATTGGGAGCGATCCGTCTCCCTGATCGACACCACAACAGGGCAGGTCACGCCCGTTCGCGAGACGGAAACACCAGTTGCCGGCACTGTCCTTCTTCTCCCTGTCGGCCTGCACAACGAAGAGATCCAACTGCAGTGGATGCTCCAGCACGTCGGCTACAAATATCGCCTGGGCAGCAACACCGCAATGCGCAGCGATCTCATCCCCGAGCACCGCGGCTACTACTACGCCCACGACAACAAAACAGCGCTGATGGGAGGTGAACCCGACAAGCCCTACGCTGCCTGGCGCTGGCGTCCGCTGCCGGAAAGCTCCCAACTTCTGGCTTTCCCGGTCGGCGCATCCCACCCCATTACCAGCGAAGATGACGAAAAAACCTACCAAGGCACCATGACGGGCCCGGAGAAGCTATCCGCGGAGATGATCCTCGAACGTGGCGGCAGCTCTGTCGTGGTGGATGCCGCCGGCAATCTCTACCTCGCCAGCGGCCAAGTCTTCATTTACGACAAACAGCGCAAACAGATCGGCATCCTAGAAGTCCCGGAGCGCCCCAGCTCCCTGGCCTGGGGCGATCCCGACCGCAAAACTCTGTTCATCGGCGCCCGGTCGTCCGTGTACGCGATCAGAACAGCCAATTCGGGCGCGGAACCGCGCTAGAAACTCGACTGGGGAACATCCCGATTGCCCCCATTAATCGATTCCGGATTACTCATGCACATACGATTCTCTGAAAATCCGACTACCTCTACGACTGGTGCGTTTTACGGCAAAGTGCAGCGAAAGAGCGGGAATATAAGCTCTACCCTTCGCCTATGCCTACTGTGGAGTAATCGCGACAATCGATCGTCCGGCTATTCCCTGACCAGGGAAAAGAAGTGTATGCGTCAGCGGACTGCGCCGACTATGGCGGGTGCGCTCCCGGATGCCGCTTTGCTGCGGAGCAGCCTCCAAGAGGCTCCGCTAGAGGACCGTTATCGCCCTAAATGCTCAACGTCAGCCTGCACCAATGCGATCGAGACCGAGCCGAAAATCAAAGTCCGATACTGCTCGCTTTCCGGGCTCTTGAGCCATTTAATCTGCTGATCCCACGAGACCTTCCTTTCCGGGGCAAAGAGCCTAGCAGCTGCACGAAAATTTCTTTCAGCGTGCCATCGGTCATCCACAACGTAGAAATCGAGCCCACCTCCCTGCACCACATCGACAAACAGCATCGAGTACTCGATACGTACTGAGTGGGGCGGATGTTTCGCGCACGTGTCGAACTCCACCTGCACCTTGCCGGCCCAACGAGCGCAAAACTGAACCATGAGGGCGAGGAAGGAACAAGAAAGGATTGAGTTCTCCAGTGCTTTGTTATTTGAAATCCTCAACCAGGTGGCCGCAAAGTTACTTCCCTCGCCCCTAAAGAAATATGTGAGCGCATGGTAGATTCCAAATCCGTCCGGCATCTACTTCTTGGACTTGGACGAGCGATCTCCCCGATCTCGACCGCGAGAGATTGATCGTCCTCAAGCGCTGCCGCACTAGGTGGGAGTATTCGTGCGAAGCAACAAGAGAGAACTGAACTAGTAACAACAGCTGCGCCACTTCCTGCGAAGTCGCAGAGGGAGCGATCTGTAGACTCATGGAACGCAGCGTTCTGCGCGACAAGAAGACGCGAGAGCCTGAACATCTCGTCGACCATGGATTGCGTCACGACGATGAATCCGAACTCCTCTGTCCTGAAGACGTGAGCGGCCTTCGTGCTATTCCGAGACTGCATGAGGTCGAAATGGAGCTGGTGAAACCTTTGCCCCCCAATCGAATTGACGCCAATGTCGGAAAGCTGTCGATTCATCCAATCCACAAGCCATCGATAAAGGTGCTTTGGATCTAGATGTTCGACAAGCCGGCTGTCAAGATGCTCGTAGTGCCTCTCCCGGCGGGAGAGTTTATCACGGAGAAACCTTTCCAGCGCGATCTCTGCTGAAATCACGACACTCGGCAGGTTACCACCCTTCGAGTGACCTGATTTGAGATCGCGCCTACTTGGTACCTGCAGAGCCTCCGTCCAAATGACGGACCTGATCGCTCATCAGTCTCGTTGTCGCCGCCCGCCGGGTAGACAAACGACGCACGCCAGATCTACCCCTGGCGACTACAGGATGTCGATCAAATTAGGAATCAGTGGTTCACTCGTTCCAATTCTATTGCGTGATCGTGAACGGATCTCTTGTCACCCACGTTATGCATCTTGATGGTCATCGGCGGCCGTCGCCGGACATGGATAAGATTGTTTGGTCGGTACTGCGCCGCCACGGGGCGTTGCCTGGTCCAGTCTCTTGCAGAACCAGTTGGTTCTCTTCCCAGTGGCCGGTTCTTTCAATAAGATGCCTACCCATTTTCGTCCTCATTACCTTGCCGTCTGTGGAATAGATGGACCACCGTATCGATGGTTCGTTTGAGATTACCGGGCGTAACGCCACGGTGAAATCGGTCTGTTTGATTTCCTCCACGGATTTCGTAAGCGGGCCGAGCGTGATGCTCACCGAGCGCCAAACGCCAGTAAAGTCAGGCCGTGTATTCTGTCGCTGAGCCGACAACGTAAACGCTAGCAGCCATGCCGAGACTTTAATCGTCCGACCGGCCGCCGACATCGAACTCATTTGGCCTTATTATAATTTTAGTCGCAGCTTCTCTGACAGCACTGTTGCTCGTTCCAGCAATGTTCTCCCAAGTCGTAACCCGCGCGATTGTGCCCTGTTCACGTGAGCCAAGTTACCGGCAATCCGGACACTGGACGAGCTACGGCCCGGATAGATCCGCCCTCACGGCCCCAGCTTTAGTAATCCGTCTTGGGCCTGGAAGGTGATTATTCCTCTACGCTGGGTGACCACAGTGGATCTCTCTACTTCTCAAGTCGATTCTGTCCGGATCGCCGACAATCCAGGACCGATTCGGGAACAACGCGGGCCATCACCGGGTGTTTATGAGGAGATGCCAATTCCGGAATGTCCCAGCCGTGAGATCCCGCTCCGCGCGGTTAGAGTAGCCGTTCTCCGCTAGCGAGACTGAGGTCTTGCTCTTTCGATCAGAACGATGTAAAAAAAGGTCAACATCAGTCGCCGCTGGGCTTTAGGAGAATCACGATAAAGTGTTAGGGTCCCAGCGAGGATGCCCCGAGCCCGCCCGCTGAAACCGATCCAAATTTATGAGATACCTGCCCGTAATGACTTCTCTGATGGTATATGTGGCCGCCATTGCCGTCGCACAGACGACCGCATTGCCCCAGATTCGCCCAAACGGAGCCGCGAAGCAACTCTTCGTTGAAGACATGCCGTTCCTTGCCCTGGCGGGCGAACTTCACAACTCAAGCGCCTCCAGCATAGGGTACATGAAGCCGATCTGGGGAATGCTAGAGACCATGCACCTGAACACGGTCATTGGGACTGTGAGTTGGGAATTGACTGAGCCTGAAGAGGGAAAATTTGACTTCTCTCTAGTCGATAGCCAGATCGAAGAGGCCCGACAGCACAAGATGCACCTGGTTCTGATCTGGTTCGCAACCTGGAAAAACGCGGGTTCCAGTTATGTACCGCAGTGGGTGAAGGCGGACCGGAAGCGGTTCCCTCCGATGCTGTTGAAAGCGGGACTGAAGGGTGGCATGTCTGCAGTACTGGCAGCCTACATGGAACAGCAAGGAACCGGGCCACTCAGCGCTCTGGGCGAGGAAACACTGAAGGCTGATGGAAACGCGTTCCGCATGTTGATGCGCCACATCAAAGAATCAGATCCGCAGCATACGGTCATCATGATGCAAGTAGAGAACGAAGCTGGTTCGCTGGGGGACAGCCGGGACCGCTCTCCGCTAGCAGAGGCAGCATGGAAACAGCAGGTGCCCGCGCCCCTATTGAACTACTTGACGAAGAGTAAAACCGCGTTGCTCCGGGAAGTGCAAGAGGTCTGGGGCAGAAACGGATACAAAACAAGTGGGACATGGGCCGAAGTGTTTGGAAGCGATGAGCGGGCTGACGAGATTTTTAATGCTTATTACGTCGGTCACTTTATTGGTGAGGTGGCGAAGGCAGGCAAAGACGAACTCAACATCCCCATGTACGCGAACGCGTGGCTGGGGCCGCAACCTGGTCAGGATGTGCCGGGCCAATGGCCGAGCGGCGGTCCGGTTGCGGGTGTCATAGACATTTACCGGGCGGCTGCTCCGTCGCTGGACTTTGTTGCTCCCGACATTTACGTGGACGATTTCAAGGGCACTTGTACGCTCTATACGAGAAGCGGCAATCCGCTATTCATTCCGGAGGCTCGCGACCAGGTTGGAAATCTGTTCTGGGCGCTGGGCAATCCTACAACGGTGGGCTGGTCTCCGTTTGGCGTTGAGGACCTGAGTCCGGACGGGCAGGTAGCGCAAGCGTACAAACTTCTTTCGGGATTCCTGCCGCAACTCGCTGAGTGGGAAGCGGCCGGAAAGGTGAGAAGCCTGCTGGTGCTCGAAGGTGACATGCCACAGCCAGTCTCGTTGGGCGGGTACAAAATTACCTTGTCTAAGCCGCGAAGGTTTGGCGCGGGCACAACCGAAGCGGGTCAAACTGGGGGTCGCGCATCAGAACTGCCCGGCGCAGTTTCGCTCAACTCTCGAGCTCTGCGCAATGATACGCGCCCGTTTGCTCTGGTGATTAATACCGCTCCAAACGAATTTGTGTTCATTGGCGCGAATGGGGATCCTGCATTCCAGGCTGATGCGCCTGGGGCATCACGCGTGAGCGTTTTATCGAGAGATGAAGGCCACTATGAAGACGGCAACTGGGTTTCAGGCCGGCGCCTCAATGGGGATGAACTATTTGCACCTGGACTTCCGGGACCAAGGATTTCCATGTTGAAAGTAAGGCTACTAAGGTTCGAGTAAGCGCTGTCGACGACAACTCGGATTGCGGCTCCGGATACATCCGCGTCGGCGATTACGATTTTTTATTATCCAGCGGAGCTTCCGGGTAGCGCCAGGATGACGGGCAATCCGGAAACAGTAAGTCCGTTATCCCGTATCATCGGAAGCTATTTCTCCGATGAGACTCGGATCACAAGCCCGGCTCGTGAAGCGACAAAGTTTCTTTCGCAGCCGGTTCATCGGCGACCCCACCCTGACGTTTATCTTCCGCTTAAGATAATCAATGCGGTGTATTGGCGCACGCCGAAACGAGTTTGGTTTGATGAAAGACGACGCCCATCTCAAAATGATGAACCGGCCAGTGGCATCCCAATGGAAAACACAGGCATTCGCATGGTCGCTCTTTTGTTCACCGCAGCCGGAATGGCTTCGGCCCAAACGGATGAGATCCAGGTTTACGACGCCGAGATCGCTGAGCCCGGCATTTTCAATCTGACTTGGCACAATAATTTCACCCCCGATGGCCAGAGGACTCCTGCCTTTCCCGGCGGATTAGCAAATAATGACAATCTAAACGGGGTTACCGAATGGGCGTACGGCGTCACGGAATGGTTTGAGGCCGGACTGTACATGCCCTTGTACAGCGTTTCGGCTGCGCGCGGTCCGTCTCTCAACGGAGGCAAGATTCGCTTGTTGTTTGTGAAGCCTCACGCGGCAGACAGGAGGTTCTTCTATGGTGCGAATTTCGAATTCAGCTATAACGCAAGACACTGGGATCCACGAACATATACTTCGGAAATCCGTCCGATCGTCGGTTGGCATCTGAAGCCGTGGGACATCGTTATCAATCCGATTCTCGATAACTCTTGGTACGGAGGCTTCAAGGCCCTCGACTTTGCGCCGGCAACACGACTGGCGTACAATCTGAACCCCAAATGGGCCGTGGCTGTCGAGGAATACGCAGACTGCGGACAATTGCGAAACATCCTACCCGGAAGAGAGCAGTTTCATCAACTTTGGGGGGTGTTCGACCACGCTGCCAAATACGTACATATCGAGGCAGGTGTCGGTTTCGGGCTCACGCCGGCATCCGACAAAGTGACGCTTAAGCTCATGCTCGCGAAGGATCTGAACTCAAAGAGGGAGCCTCAGGGGCCAAACTCTAAGCCAAAACAATGAGACTTAGCAACAAGGGACGCCTCAGGAGCGAATACAGAATCGTCGTTCTCGCCGGCGATCCAGACACAATCGCTAAAGCCGCGACTCTTCGGTAACCGTGCGTGAAACCCGATGAACTTTCCTGCTAATGTCGGGCGAGGGTGAGGATGACCCGGAGTCATGTACCAGAGACAACGGATGTTCAGACCGATCTGGAGCCGCTGCACCACTCAGGGTCGAGTTCCGAGGTTAACCGCGTGCAGTGATGACGAAACGCGGGATTCGCAGGGCCGGATTGTGTGCCTTAGCGGTCGTTGCTTTGTTCGCGGGGGCGGTCGGAGGTTTCGCGCTCTGCTTCGTTCACAGATTTAGCCCCAATCCGCCGTCCAACGATTTTCCAAAACCTGCCAATGCGCTCGAAGCGCAACAGCAGGACATTGAACAATTTTCGCGCCTGCTTGCCATGGATCGGTCATTTTCGCCTGCAGCGCGTGCCGAAGCCAACCGCCAGATCGCCGAATTGCGATCCGAACACGCACCGCTCAACAGGGAAAGATTCCATGTCAAGCTGCTGGGCATCACAGCGCTTGCCGACAACGGTCACACAAACCTCTACTACGGTAAAGGCACCCCGCAGAACTTCACGCCCTTGCGGGTGATGCTGTTTGCTGACGGGCTTTATGTCCTACGGGCAAAATCGGCCTATGCGGATCTTCTGGGCGCGCGCGTCGATAACATTGAAGGCAGGCCGACGCGCAACGTGATTGCAGCGCTCGAACAGCTGCATGGAGGGACTGAGGGCTGGCGGCGCATCTATGCCGCGATGTACGTCCAATCGCCCGAAATTCTTTACGGCGACGCGATCGGTTCGCGCCCCGACGAGACGAATTGGACCTTCCGTCTGCCAAATGGCAGCGAGGTGACTCGCACGCTGCCAGGCGAAATCTCCGGCGAGGAGGAGCCACACGCGGAGATGACGCGCTGGCTGTCCCCACAAAAGATGAAAGGCGAGCCCTCGAACTGGCGCGCGCTGATTTCAAATGAGGCGGACTTGCCACTCTCGCTGCGCGACTTCAACGACACTTTCCGCCGGGCACGGATCGATCACGGCTGCACACTGTTCATACAGCTCAAGGCGATCGCGGATGCGGACAAGCAGCATATCGGCGACTTCCTCAGCGCTACGACGGACGAGATGCGCGCTCATCCGCCCTGCAATATCATTCTGGATTTGCGATTTAATACGGGAGGCGACTATACGAAGGTGGCTCATTTCGCATCGCACCTGCCGGATTTCGTGCCGCCAACCGGACGAATCTATCTTCTGACGGGCCCGCAGACCTTTTCCGCCGCGATTACGACGGCGGCCTTCGTGAAACAGGCGGCGGGATCTCGCGCAATCATCCTTGGCGAACCGGTCGGCGATCGGCTTACCTTTTATGGTGAGGGCAATTCAGGATGTCTTCCCCATGAAAACCTTTGCCTGCACTACGCAACCGGAATGCATGATTATGCACACCGCTGTGACGATTGGGGCAGGTGCTTTTGGCTGAATTGGATCTTTCCAGTGCAAGTCAAATCGCTGGCTCCGGACGAGACGATCAAGATGACCTTCGCCGATTACAGGGCACTGCGCGATCCGGTGTTCGAGCGGGCTGTCGCGCTGGCGGCCGATTAGTCCCGTCGAGTACCTGGGCGTTTTGTTTCTTGGTTTCCGCCGCTGCAAACACTATTTGCACGAGCTCTTTAGGGATCCAGTCAAGGGTTTACCTCCATGATGATGGACCCCATTCCTTTGCTGCTGGCATATTCGCGGTGCGCGTTCTGGACGTCTTGAAGCTGGAACGTAGCCTTCACGGGAACGGATATCTTTCCGGATTTAAGCCAGTCAAAGAGCAACTCGAGGTCCGGCGCGAAGTCCTTCGATGTGCGCCTCAGACCGAAGAAGGTTGTTCGCTTCCCAGACCAGAAGAGCAGGTTCCTCGCGAACAACTTGAGGATCACTGGAAGCACGAGACGCCGACGAGCCTTCGTAAAGCCAGGAAGATTCATTCCATACGCGACCATGACGCCTCCTTTCCTCAGAATGGAATAGGACTCATCAAAGCTTTCGAAGCCGAGGGGATCGAAGGCGGCATCGACGCCGCCAAGTCCCTTCATCGCGCTGATCCAGTTCTTGTTCGAATAGTCGAACGGAACAGCGCCCAGTTGTCGCAACTTGTCATGTTTCCGTGATGACGCTGTTCCGAACACCTCGGCTCCCTGAATTTTGCCGAGGGCTACGAGGGCTTGGCCGACAGAGCCACTGAGACCATGAACAAAGATCTTCTGGCCGGACTTGACGTGAGCGGCATGATGCAGCATCTGGTAAGCCGTCACCCAGTCCAGGACCAGAGCGACGGCAAGCTTTGGATCTGCTCCTTCGGGAACCCTTATCAGAAAACGCTCGGGAAGGTTGACCAACTCTGCCTGCCCTTCATATTTAGAAAGGCAGGCAACCCGATCGCCCACGTGAAATTTGGAGCAGCCCTTGCCGTTGAGGCGCACCTTCCCGACGACGCTATAACCCGGTGTGAGCGGTGCCTTTTTCTGAAAAGGGTATGTACCACGGCGCATATTGACGTCGGAACCTGCCACTACCGAGTATTCGACTGCAATCTGAACTTCCCCGGCTCCTGGTTCAGCGATTTCGCATTGAACGATTGCGAGTTTGCTTTCGTCCCCGAATTCCGTAATCAGGACTTTCTTTATCTTTTGCATGACGTCATCGTCTGACGATTCTACGGCTGTTCAATGCAAACACGGCGCGCTTGCGCCAGGCTTGCACAACTTCGTGAGTCTCCGGCCGACCAGCGGAGCGTTTCCCGGCGATGTCATCAATTGTGCCCGAAACGACGCGCAACTTGGACTAATATCCATTTTGCGGACGATCATGGAGCCGATCCACACGCCCCGGTTGCCACCTTGGCTAGATTAACGTTAGGCGCCGTCCTCTCAGGCCTCGACGATAGATACCATCGAAATGGAAGCCAGAGTATGAACAAGATCACACCGTTTCTGTGGTTCAACGGCAACGCCGAAAACGCCGCGGAGTTTTATCTCTCCGCATTTCCGGAAACGAAGAGACGGGGGAGCTACGTTCGTAAAGCTGACACCTTCATGGCGTCGGCCGCCATCGGAGAACTAGCCCGAGTAGTGGGCAATACAGTGCCTAGTACTAGCAACTGTTCCCGATAGAGCCGATAGCACGCGAGCTGTTGGGATCACCACGCTGCGGCGGGGTCGTTGTTCCACGCTGCCCGCCGGCAACCGCTTCTCAGGGTTCCTCGATCACAACCCTCCAAAGCCCATTTTCGGAGAATCTTCGCAAGTCGGTCGTTCGAAAGCAGCTCGGTTCATATCTCTGAAAACAAAGCACCAGCACCGAAGAGCGATGCGCGAAAGCCGTAGATTGCGGTAACCCCTTGAAGGCTGTTTTCATCCAGTTTTGGGTACCTGCTATGCGCCATTCACAACACTCGAAAATGTTTCCAAGCCCTGAGCTGACCCCACTTAACCCGTTCTCATCGCAAACCGCCAATCCGTTTTCGCCCTCGATTGTGCTACGGTCAGGCAGGCTCACGGAATCCTAACCAGGTTCCCTGAGCCATTTCCATTTCTAAGGAGCCTCTCATGTCCACTGCGGCCCAAATCGCAGCTAATCAGCTCAATGCGCAACTCTCTTCCGGTCCCACTTCCGAGACGGGAAAGGAAACATCTTCCCGCAACGCGCTGAAAACCGGGCTCACCGGGCGCACCGTCCTGCTTCCCAGCGACGACGCCGCCCTCTATGAAGCCCACGTGAACCAATTTGCGAAGCGTTTTGCCCCCGAAGGCGACGACGAGCGCAATCTCGTCCAGGCCCTCGCCGACACCGAGTGGCGCCTCATGCGCATTCCCTCCCTCGAAATGGGCATCTACGCCGTCGGCCGGGTGGAACTCGCGGACCTGTTCCCCAATGAAGAACCCGGCATTCGCAAGCAAATGATCGAAGCCAAAATTCTACTCACCTATAAACGCGATCTCAGTAACCTCAGCATCCAGGAAACCCGCTTGCGTCGCCACCGTGAGAAGGATCTCGCCGCCCTCAAAGAACTGCAGGACCAGCGCAAGCAGCAAGTAAAGGACCGCCTCGAAACGGCTGCCTACCTTTACATCCAGGCCGTTCACGACGACACCTACCTCCAATTCGAGCCCAAGCAATTTGGGTTCGAATTTTCACTCGAGCAAATCGAGGTCCGCGCCATGGAACTCTGTCCCGATCTCTTCGCCGAATACGAGCGCGGTCTCGCCGAGTGGCACAAAAATCGCAAGGCCGCCTGAACCGCTTGTCACCAGCATTCACAATCTGTCACAAATATTGGCAGGGCTGGTGGGCGGCATCTTAGCCAAGGTGTTTACCGGGCTCATCGCTGAAAAGTTCCGCGATGTGGCCTACCAGTTCGACTGGCTGTCGCTGCTAATGATGGTGGCAACTGCGCTACTCGCCAATATTGCGGGATGGATGGCCAGCGCGCGCATTCTGGACCAGCGGCCGATCGAGGTCTTGCGCGGGCGAATAAAGATGCACATCGTGTAGTCGATGTTCTCGCGCCGATCGCAAGAATGCGCGATCTCCATAAGCTAATCTGGATCACTACATGCGTCTCCTGTCTTGCCATCGTGCTCCAGTTCTGATTGCGGCAATCGGAAGTTTGCTTGTTGCGGCCGAGCCTGAGCGCCTGCCCTCGAACGTTAAGCCGATTAGCTATGACCTTGCGCTTAAGCCCGACGCCGAGAAACTCACGTTCTCGGGTCAGGTACACGTCACGATCGACGTTACTTCATCGGCAGAATCCATTGTTGTCAATCAGGACCGGCTCACCGTCGATCGGGCGACGCTCGACGCGACACAAACCGCTACCTCTGTCACTCCGGACCAGAAGCTGCAGCGCGTCACGTTGGCATTCGACCGGCCCATCTCGGCGGGACGTCACACTCTGACGGTTGACTATCACGGCTCAATCACGACCGGCACCGAAGGGTTCTTCGCGATGGATTACGACAGCCCTGCCGGCAAACGTCGAACGCTCGCAACCAACTTCGAACCGGCATCGGAGCGCCGCTTTATGCCGTCGTGGGATGAACCTGCCCTGAAGGCCACCTTTCGCCTGACGGTCGATGTTCCTTCTAAGCGCATGGCGGTTAGCAACATGCCTATAGAGTCCACGGAGCCTCTCGGCGGCGGTCGAGAGCGTGTTCACTTCGCGACCAGCCCGAAGATGTCGACATACCTGTTCTTCCTTGGCATCGGAGACTTCGAACGAATATCGACCAAGTCCGACGGAACGGAAGTCGGCGTCGTTGTCAACCGAGGCGACACCGAAAAGGGCCAATATGCTCTCCAGCAGGCCGCTAGCATCCTGCATTATTACAACGGATATTTCGCTATCGCCTATCCCCTTCCGAAGCTCGATCTGGTCGTCGCCCCGGGCAGCATTACAGGCGGCGCGATGGAGAACTGGGGCGCTATTTTCTATTCTCAAAATTCACTCCTTTTTGACCCGAAACGATCGACCGAGTCAGCGCGGCAGGGTGTTTTCGAAACCGTTGCACATGAGATGGCGCACCAGTGGTTCGGCGACTTAGTCACGATGGAATGGTGGGATAATCTCTGGCTCAACGAAGGTTTTGCGAGCTGGATGCAAACTCACATTGCGGACGACTTACACCCGGAATGGAAGATCGGGCTGCAGGCCCTCGATTTTTTCGAGCGCGGCAAACGCGCCGACGCCAAACCCTCCACGCATCCTATCCTGCAGCCGGTTCTTGACGCTGCCCAAGCAGAACAAGCCTTCGACGACATCACCTACGACAAGGGCGCGTCTGTTATCACGATGCTGGAGAAGTATGCCGGATCCACCGGCTTCCGTGACGGCGTGCGAAAGTATATGCGCGCCCACGCCTACGGAAATAGCGTCGATGCCGACCTGTGGCAATCTGTCCAGGAAAACGCGGGCAAGCCTGTGCTGGAAAGCGAGCGCGATTTCACAACTCAACCAGGCCTTCCTCTAATTAAAACCGGCGTTTCCGTCTCGAAAGGAAAAACCTTCGTCACTCTTTCATACGAGCGCTTTTACGAGGACCCGTCCGGGGGAACCAACGGCCGGAAACAAATCTGGCACATACCCGTGCTTTTGGGATCAGATGACAAAACAATAGCGGTCCTTCTGACGGACCCCGATGGTTACAGTGCCGTTGCTCCTACCCATGGTGGTCCTCTTATCGTCAATGCAGGCCAAACGACGTTTGCCAGAACGCTCTATTCTCAACCACAGTTTGCAGGCATTCACGCGAGTTTCGCTTCCATTCGAACCGTTGATCAACTCGGGATTCTGCTCGATTATTGGGCCTTCGGGCAATCCGGCTATGCCCCCGTGCCGGATTACCTGGAACTTGCCCGCGCCACACCTGCCAGTGCCGATCCCCTAGTCTGGATGCAGATCTCGGCGAAATTGCGAGATATCGACGCACTGTATGCCAACACCCGTGGCCGCGATACATTCCGAAAGTTTGCGCGCGGCTTGTTGCAACCTGTTGCGATGCGGCTTGGCTGGGACCCGCTACCCAGCGAGGAGCCGAACGATGCTCGGCTTCGCAGTGCTGTATTGCAGTCGTTGGCACGGCTGGGCGATTCCGAGGTGATTTCCGAAGCCCGCAAGCGACTCGACGCAGCTCTCGCGGACTCTGCCGCTATCACGCCCGCCACGCGACGGGCGGTCATCGCGATCGCCGCCGCACACGCGGATGCCGCCACAGTGGACCGCATCATGGCGAAGATCAGCGGCACAAAAGATCCTCTCGAAAAGGAGAACCTGCTTGTCGCGCTGCTGCGAAACGAAGACCCGGAACAAGCAAACCGCATTCTGGATTTCGCATTGGGCCGCGGCGCCGTCGCGGGGTTCACTCCCTATGCTTTCGGCGTGATCGCACCGGCTCACCCAGATCTGGCATGGCAGAGAGCTCTGCAGTATTTCGCACAGCCGGGCACCTCGGTCGACCCGTTAGCGCGATTGGTGCTGATGCCGAATATTGCTGCGGCGTCTAGCGAGCCAAAGCGTATAGATGAACTCGAGAAGTATGCCAAGGAACACATCCCGGAATCCGCCCGCGAGAGCGTGGAATCCGCGATCGCGACGATCAAATTGAACTCAAAATTTCAGTCAAGCGGCATCCCTGAGATCGACCGATGGCTGGCTGCTCAGTAGCGGAATCCTTCGAAAACGGCCAAACGTATGCGCATGAAAACAGGCCAGTAACTCCGACGCGCACTGGCAAACTGCCATTTCCGCCGCTCGGCGTGGCTGTTTTCATCTCCCGTTGTCGCCACCCGCCATGGGCCATTCACAGTCTTTCACGGAATAAACGAGCGCCGCTAAGTTATAGAGCGACTGGATAGTTAACCCCATCGCCAGTTCTGATCGACCGCTTAGTTCCGGCGCGTCGCGTCATAGCTTGGTGGCGATGAACAAGGCCGATCTGGCGCGATGGCTGGCCCGCGAGGCAAACCGATCCCGCGCCCAAGCTGCCGACGAAGTGGATAAACTCGTCTACAAACTTTTAAAAGATTTCAAGCGCTGCACGGATAAGTCGAACCGCGAACAACCAATGCATCCGTCGGAGCTGACCGGAGCGCAGCCAAAGGCGAAGCCGTGAAAAAGCCGGGTCTCCGCAAGACCCTGTTGAGGCTGATCTACCGGAGTCTTTGCGACGGCGATCCTGTCGAGATCGACGGTTTGGGGCGCTTTGAACTGAAGGAGAATCACGTTGTTTTTCGCCCTAACAAGCGTCCACGCGTGTTTCTTGCGTATGCCAGCGAGGATCGCGAACAGGTAAAGAAGCTGTGTTGCGAATTGCAGCAGGCGGGCTTTGATCCCTGGATGGACGAAGAGAAATTACTTCCGGGACAGAACTGGCCGCGCGCAATTGAGCAGGCGATCGAGCTCGCCGATTACGTCGTATTATGTTTTTCCTGCCGCTCCGTCGACAAGCGAGGCTATTTTCAACTAGAACTGCGGTACGCGCTCGAAGTAGCTTCCTGCGTTCCTCTGGATGAAATCTTTCTCATGCCCGTGCGCCTGAGTGAATGCACCATTCCGCTGCAAATTGCCAAAAAGACCCAGTACATCGATCTCTTTCCGGAGTGGGGCATCGGAGTGAAGGCGCTCACGCTCATGATGAACGCGCAAGCGGCCCTACGTGAAAGCAAACGCCACTACTAACGTATCTTCACAACAGAACCGCGCGCATCAGCAAGCGGTTTCTTACGACTTACTGCTCAATTTCTTTTTCGCTTCTTGCGCCAGCTTCGAATCGGGCGCCAGTTGAATCACTCTGCGAAGCGCGATCCGCGCGGCGTCTTTGTTGTTCAGTTTTTCTTCGGCCTCCGCTACTTTAAAGAACGCTTCCGCCGAGGAAGGATTGTACTTCGTCGCATCTTCATAGCGGCCCAAGGCAGCCCGATAATACCTTGCGGTGCCCTGATGCATGTAGAAGTCGCCAACCTTGATGGAGCGCCGCGATTGAACCGGATCGAACGCGTAAGTTGTGGGTGCGATCGACTCGTCCTCTTCAGGTGGATTCGATTCATCCGGCGGCTGTTGACTCTTAGGAGCGGCTTGGGGCTGTTGTGCTGGGGCGGCAGTTTGACTCTGTGGTTGCGCTGGATTGCCGCCAAACAGCCCTCCAGCTCCGGCAAAGCACGCAAAAATCAGCACACAGGCCAGAGACAGTGCGCGTGTCACAATTGAATTATAGCTGCCAGATGGAACTTCGCGAGAAAGTAGCGCAGCTTCCCACCCAGCCCGGTGTTTACCTCTACAAGGACGCGGAAGG
Organism: uncultured Acidobacteriaceae bacterium; assembly: GCA_963849445.1. Classification (GTDB taxonomy): domain Bacteria; phylum Acidobacteriota; class Terriglobia; order Bryobacterales; family Bryobacteraceae; genus Bog-105. The sequence continues at coordinate 116,200 of CAWKHS010000003.1, forward strand.
AAACGTTCTCTACGTCGGGAAAGCGAAAAATCTTCGCAGCCGAGTCAGGAGCTACTTCAACGAAGACCGGCTCGCGGAAGCCAAGACCGGAAGCCTGATTTCGGAAGCGCGTGACGTCCAATTCATCGAGGTTGATAACAATAAAGAAGCGCTTGCGCTTGAAAACAACCTGATCAAGCAGTACAAGCCGCGCTTCAATGTTTTGCTGCGGGACGACAAAACGTATCCGTACGTCAAATTAACCAACGAAAAATATCCAAGAGTCTTCGTGACGCGGCGCATTTTGAAAGATGGCGCCGGATATTATGGCCCCTATTTCCCGGGTAACTTAGCGCACCGGCTCGTTCATTTTATTCACCGTCACTTCAAAGTTCCTTCCTGCAAGATCGATCTTGAACGCAAGCACACGCACCCTTGTTTGCAGTACCACATCCATCGCTGTCTGGGTCCGTGCACGCCGGGGCTTACTACAGATGATGCCTATGCATCCGCGGTACGGGACGTGCGCTTGTTTCTGGAGGGACGTCACCGCGATTTGGCGGACGAACTGGAAGGCAGGATGAATGCCGCCGCCGACGAGATGCTTTTTGAAGAAGCCGCCAGCCTACGCAATCTGATGTCCACCGTTCGCGAGATGGAGCAGAAGCAGAAGATGGCCGCGGTTGAGGGCGACAACATCGACATCTTTGCCTACCACGCCGAGCCGCCGCTGGTAGCGGTGAACCTGTTTCACCTGCGCAATGGCAAAATCGTTGACCGGCGCGAATTCTTTTGGGAAGACCAGTTCGATTTCGATCCCTCTGAATTTTTCGAAGCGCTCTTGAAGCTGGTCTACGTAGGCAACCAGTTCATTCCCGGAATCATTCATGTGCCCGCCGATTTTGAGCAGCGGGAAGAACTGGAAGAATTTCTTTCCGACCGGCGAGGAAAGCGAGTGGAAATCGCCACGCCGCAACGTGGGACCAAAAAAGCGTTGCTGGGCCTGGTCGAGATGAATGCCAAGCATAGTTTCGATCAGCGTTTCCGAGTAATGAAGCCCTCGTCAAAAGCAATCGAAGGCGCGCTGCAGGATGCGCTGAATCTGCCCGATCCGCCTCGCAGGATTGAGTGTTTCGACATCTCCCACATTCAAGGTACCGACAAGGTGGCGAGCATGGTGGTGTGGGAAGACGGAAAAATGAAGAAGTCCGACTACCGCAAATTCATCATCAGGACCGTCGTGGGAAATGACGATTTCGCGTCCATGCGCGAAGTGATCACGCGCCGCTATTCCAAGCTGCAGGAAGAGAAGCAGAAGTTTCCTGGACTGGTGTTGGTGGACGGCGGCCTGGGGCAGTTACATGCGGCAGCCGAGGCTCTGGAGGCGCTTGGCAACACCTATCAGCCGCTGGCGTCCATCGCAAAACGCGAAGAATGGATCTACGTTTATGGGCAGGAAGACGAGCCGATCATCCTCGACAAATTCTCGCCGATTCTGCACCTTGTGCAGACCATTCGCGACGAGGCGCACCGCTTTGCCGTCACGTTTCACCGGACTCGTAGAAACGCTCAACAGCTTACGTCGGAGCTGCATGAAGTGCCGGGAATCGGTCCCAAAACCGTCGAGAAGCTCTTGCGCACGTTTGGCAGCTTGGAGCGTGTGCGGCAGGCGCCCAATCAAGAATTGGTCAAGCTGGTGGGGAAAGTTGCGGCTCAAAAGCTGCAAAGCTATTTTGCGGGACCCGGCATGCAGGGCCCGTTTGTTCAAATATCCGGAGCCGGTGGCGCCGACGCCTCAGACACCCTGGAAGAGGCGAAACGCGAGCACTTCGGGTAACCCCGCTGCTCTGATTTCAGCCGCGGTTTTTTCCACCGGGTAGGCGACTCGTCGCAACGAAACGATCTTCCGGTCCGAATCGTAGATTGCATACGCCGCGCGAGGATCGCCGTCGCGCGGTTGACCGACCGATCCTGGATTCACCATGTACATCGTATCCGGTTCGAGTTGCCAGGTTGACTCAGACTCCCGGCTGCGAACCGCAGGGATGGATCCCACGCGTCCGGCTTTGGCAAAGAAGCCGCCCTGCAGATGCGTGTGGCCGAAAAATGCCAGCGGCAGTTCAAAACTGGCGAAGCACTGCGCTGCCTCCCGGGCATTCGTAACGTACTCATCCTCATCGCGGGGCGAACCGTGGCAGATATGAAATTCTTCGAGCGTCAACGGACCCTTTTGCAATTCGCGCAGATACTCGATTTGCTCAGGCTGAAGTACGCTAATAGTCCAGCGGGCGGCGCTTTGAGCCACCTCATTGAACCACTCCAGATCCTCCAGGCCCGCGGCTACTTTGTCGTGATTACCGCGGATAACTGTGGAGCAGTGTTCACGCGTCCACTCTAGAACTCGCGCCGGTTGTGCGTTGTATCCCACCAGGTCGCCACAACAGATAATTCGATCGTATTTGCCTCGAACGTCTGCTAGTACCGCTTCCAAAGCGTGCCAATTCGCGTGAGGATCGCTGAAAATCAGGAATTGCACAAGCGTATTGTAACGGCAGCGTGCCCCACCGTAGTCCGGAAGAGCAGGGAAGCTACAATGCGAGTCGATGTCATTGGTTGTGATTGGGTCCGTCGCGTACGACGCGATTGAGACGCCACATGGAAAGCGCGAACGCACTCTCGGTGGTTCATGCACATACATTGCCCTGAGCGCGAGCTACTTCACGCGAACGTCTATTGTCGCGGTTGTCGGCGAAGATTTCGCGCAAGAAGACCGCGCGGTGCTGGCGAACAAGGGTGTTGATCTAGAGGGGCTGGAGCAAGTACCGGGAAAGACGTTCTTCTGGTCGGGTGTGTACTCGGCAGACATGAACGACCGCACTACGCTCCAGACGGACCTCAATGTATTCGCGGATTTCAAGCCGAAATTACCGGCTGCGTATACGAAGAGCCCCTATCTCTTCCTGGGCAATATCCAGCCGGATCTGCAACGCGGAGTGCAGCAGCAGATGCCTGGTCTGCACTTTGCCGGGGGCGACACCATGAATTACTGGATCAGGGAAACCCGCGATGAACTGCTCGCCACCATTGCCAAATGGGATTTCCTCCTGATCAACGACAGTGAGGCGCGCATGCTTTCAGGCGAGCAAAACCTGCGCCGGGCCGCCCACAAGATTTTGGACATGGGGCCCACGACTCTTGTGATTAAGCGCGGCGAGTATGGCGCCATGCTGTTCCGGCGCGACACTCTGTTCATGGTGCCGGGCTATCTTCTCGAAGATGTCTTCGACCCTACTGGCGCAGGCGACTGTTTCGCCGGCGGCTTTGTCGGATACTTGGCTGAGCGCGGTTTCGATCTCCGCAACGGAAACTTCGATGTTCACGAACTGCATCGCGCTGTCATCTATGGTTCGGTTTTGGGAAGCTTCTGTTGCGAAGAGTTTGGACTTGAGCGCTTCCACAGCCTGACGCGCAAAGATATCGATCAGCGTTTTGACGAATTCCGTCGCTTCACAGCATTCTAATCGGGCGAGGTTCGGCCAGACTGCTTCTGTCTGCGCTGCCCTCTGCTTGCTTGCTTGTCTGGCTGCATGGTGGTGTTTCCGGAATCGCTACATCCTCTACTACGGCGATGCCGCAGCGCATCTGAACATCAGCCGTGGTCTGATCGACACGCGCACACCAGGCTACGATCAACTCGGCACCGTATGGCTGCCGCTGCTGCACGTGATCTGCTTGCCGTTTGTGGGAAGCGACTGGCTGTGGTCAACAGGCCTCGCTGGCACTATCCCGGTGGCGTTTTGCTTTGTCGTGGCTGGAGCATGCTTCTTTCTCACTGCCCGCGATGTCTACGGCAGCTTCCTGGCTGCCTCCGTCGTGGTGGCTTGCTTTGCCTTGAATCCGAACATCCTTTATCTCGCCTCCATTCCGATGACGGAGTTGGTGTTCTTGGCTGGCCTCGCGGTGTTGATGTTCGCCCTGTTCCGATTCCGGGCAACACAGAATTGGTTTCTCCTGCTCCTCGCAGTCGCCGCGTCCTGGTGGATGAGCTTGACCCGTTACGATGGCTGGTTCCTGATTCCATTCGCCGGCCTCGGTTTTGCGGCATTCACCAAGCGGCGTCGAGTACTGACCTTCCTGGCCTTCGGCGCGCTTGCCGCGCTAGCGCCCGCTTATTGGATCGTTCACAACTGGTGGGAAACTTCTAACCCGTTCGATTTCTATAACGGTCCCTATTCAGCGGCCGCAATCCAGCGCGGCGCTTGGTATCCCGGTTACCATGACTGGATTCTTGCAGTGCGGTACTACTCGGCGGCGTCACGTCTGTGCGCCGGATGGTGCCTCGTCTTGTTAGGTGCTGCTGGACTGGTCTGTGCGGCTAAGCGGAAGGTGCTTGCGCCTTGTCTATTCCTGTTGCTTACGCCGGTCTTTTATGTCTGGAGCCTGCATTCGTCCGCTACGCCGATCCACGTCCCGCACCTTTGGCCGTTCAGCTACTACAACACGCGCTACGCTATCGCTGTAGTTGCTGCCGCCGCGTTTGCGACGGGTGCTTTGGCTATGATGCTCGAAGCACGCTGGGGAAAGCGTGTTCTTCTCATTCCCGTGCTCTCCATCCTTCCCTGGGTCCTGCAGCCTTCGAAGCAAAACTGGATCTGCTGGAAGGAGTCGGAAGTGAACTCGGTTTCACGGCGCGCCTGGACGGAAAAAGGCGCTCAGTTCCTCACAGAGAACTATCGGCGGGGCGCCGGCATTCTCGCTTCAGCGGGGGACGTGACGGGAATCTTTTGCCAGTCGCGGATACCGCTTCGCGAGACGCTGAATATTGCAAACGGTCCCGCGTGGCTTGCCACGATCTCCCGCCCCGATCTTGTGCATCAGGAATTGTGGGCGGTCGCGCAAGCCGGAGATGACTTGTCGAAACGATTGGAACGCGCCGGCAGCGCCTATCAGGTGGTGGACCAAATCCAGGTGCCGAAGGCGCCGGCTTTGCTGATATACAAGCGGCATCTGAAATGACCGTTTGAATGACAACGATACCGTTTGTGAAACTCCACGGTGACGAAAACGATTTCTTGCTGACGTGGGCCGGAGAAGCTCCCGAACGCAATCTGCCCGAAATCGCCCGTCGGATCTGCGCAAGGACCACAGGGATCGGCGCAGACGGCTGGATGCTCGTGTGGCACGAAGGTCAGGGCCTTCATACGCGATTGTTTAACTCCGATGGCACTGAGCCGGAGATGTCGGGCAACGGGACCAGATGCGCCGCTGCATTTGGTCTGCTTCAAGGGGTCGTGTCAGCATCGCTCATTTCGATCACCACTGCGGCAGGTCCGAAGACGTTGCGGCTGATAGCGCGGGATGGCAACCGGTTTTCGTTCGAGATGAACATGGGCCTGCCGAGAGTCGAAGAACTCCGGGCAACGCTCCAGCTCGCTGGTAAAGAGTTCGACGCCACACTGCTAAACGTGGGGAACCCCCAATGCGCCATTTTTGTGCCGCGCCTTTTCGACGACTGGCGAGAAGCCGCGAAACAAGCGGAAGGGCTGGAGCGGTTTCCGAACAGAAGCAATGTCTCAATGGTTCGGGTATTGGACCGGCACACAATTGAAGCCGTATTTTACGAGCGTGGTGCGGGCGAGACCAGAAGTTCGGGCACTGGGTCCACGGGAGCGGGCGCCGCTGCCATCCTGCGGGGTGAAGTAGACAGCCCGGTCGAAGTTCGAACTCCGGCCGGCAGCATGAGTTTGCGCTGGGACGATAGCGTCTATCTGACCGGACCCGCTGAACTGATCGGAGAAGGCAGATTCTTCATCGAGGGCTGAAGATCTCTATAACTGATCAACTGGATGTTTTCCGAACTCAGCACCTCACGAACTCGCTGGCTGGTGAGCGCGTTCAGCTCTGTTTCCCAGTTGTAGCGCCAATGAGCGTAGCTTGCGTTCGAGCTTCGATCTGCTTTTCCGGAATGTTTGCCAGGATGGCAAACAAGTTCGGTCGAGCCCTCTGGAAGGCGCTGAAGTATAGCGAGCAGCTGAGCCTCGCCGAGCGCTCCGCTTTCAAAGAGGCCGGCCATATGGTCGCAGATGGCAAAGCGCTGCCCGCCCAGGTAGCGAGCGTCCCAACGCGCCAGCATGCACAAAACCGACTTCTGCAAGGACGCGATGTGATGCCGCGGTGAATCGCGCGGCAGGCGCATACCCGGAATCTCGAATTCCTCGCCGAGACGAATCGCAATGCGAAGGATGGAGGGAAGTGTATGTACGTGCTGGTGGCTGTCAAGGTGAGTGGGCGTCAAGCCGGCCTTTAGACACTTCACTACTTGAGCACGTAACTCGTGCTCCACGTGCTGCGCTCCGAATGCGCCGGAGCAGTAGACCCGATAGCAGTTCCGTGTAGTTCCGCGGAAGCTTGCCGTCTGGCCGCACAAGTGTCGGAATGTCTTTCGGATCCGAAACCGGCACTTCCTCCACCAGCGTCAGGTGTACGCCGATTCCAATACTCTCGTTCGCGTGAGCCTGCCTGACCGCATGCTCGAATGCAGCGCCCGAGGCGATGATGGACGTGCTGGTGACGATGCCGCGTTGGTGCGCCTCGATAATCCCGTCAGTGATTCCTTCCGTGAGCCCGAAGTCGTCCGCATTGACGAGAAGCTGTTTTGAAGGTTTACGAGGCACCGCTCGCCTGCCGAAGTACTTTCGGCCGCCGGCGCCGGGCCGTGACGCCTAGCTCACTGCGAACAATGTACAGCGGCCGCCTCTTGACCTCCTGCAGCACACGTCCCAGATAGAGTCCGATGACGCCAAGCATTGTAAGCTGGATGCCGTTAAGAGCGAGCATCGTCATGAAGGTGGACGCCCATTCGGAGAGATCCTTGTGATCGTAGATCTTGTTATACAGGGCGTATCCCATCAGAATCACGCAGACCACATCGATGGCGAGGCCGGTGTAGAAGCCGACGGTTAAAGGAACGGTCGAAAAAGAGGAAATGGCGTTCACCGCCAGGCGCAGCATCTTCCGGAAGCTGTACTTAGTACTTCCATTGGCGCGAGGAGACGCTGTGTATGTGATCTCCGCTTCCTTAAATCCGATCCAGGAGATGAGGCCGCGAAGGAATCGCGCCCTCTCGCGCATCGAGTTCAGACGCTTCACAACGCGCCTGTCTAGAAGTCTGAAATCGGCTACTGAATTCCTGATCGTAATATCCGAAAGCGCGTTCATCACCCGATAGAAGAACGCCGAGGAGAACTTCTTGAACCAGGACTCCCCTTCGGATGCTTCCCTGACCATGGACACCACATCGTATCCCTGCCGCCACTTTCGGATCATCGCGGGCAGCATTTCGGGTGGATGCTGCAAGTCGCCATCCATCGAGATCACAGCGTCGCCCACGGCGTAGTCGTAACCAGCGGTCAGCGCTGCCTGATGTCCGAAATTCCGCGACAACCGCAGTGCGTGTATCCGCGAATCCCGGTCGTGGAGTTCGCTGATGGCCCTCCAGGATTTGTCCCGGCTGCCGTCATCTACCAGCACTATCTCGTACGTAACGTCATCCACCGTGCTCAAAACCTGAGTGATTCGCGCGCACAATGGCCCAACGTTCTCGGCCTCGTTATACAGAGGCACAACGACTGAGATCGTGTTCTGTGGCAACGTATCAAGTTTGCGCAATATGGCGTCGCCCGAAAGATGCAAGCCCATTTTACAATGGAACGGCCTTACGACTGCCTAGCCCGGCCGCCAAGCGACGCTTGGTCAATACAGAGAGGAAATCGCCAAGCCGTCGCGCGTGCGTTGCCGGGCGTTTCCTTAGTAGAGCGGCCCTCATTTGCTAATTTGGGATTGCACGCGGTCTTCCAGGATTTCGAAATTTGCCCGCACATACCGAAGAATCTCCCGTAACCCAAGCTAGTCCCGAAATATTATCAGTTGTCGTTTCTCCAAAGCGGAGACTTGTTTCTGGGTACTTACTGGTCGCGATAATCGCTGCCGCGGTTTACCTGGGCTGTATCATCTCTCCTCCATCCCTGATGGACGATGTCGATGCCGTCGAGGCGCAGATTGCCCATAACATGATGACATCGGGCGATTGGGTGACCGAACGCATTGATGGCGTTCCGTTTCTGGAAAAGGGCCCGCTTGTTTACTGGTGTATTGCAGGTAGCTTCGAGGTATTCGGTGTCCACGACTGGGCGGCGCGCATTCCGTTAGCTCTGGCTTCCATTGCGCTGGCCTTGTTGACGGCGGCTTTTGGCACCTGGGCGTTCGGCCGGCGGGTAGGCCGCTATGCGGGAATCTGTATTGCGACCTGCGTGGGTCTTTTTCTCTTCACGCGCGTGCAGATTCCAGATGTCATTCTGACGCTTACGATTGCGTTCAGCATGTGGGCATTTCTGCGGGTGCTGGATGAGAATGAGAGGCGTCCACGTCTGTGGGCTTTCGTGCTGGCCGCCAACCTGGGCGTGGGACTGCTCCTCAAAAGTCTGATCGGCGTCCTCTTTCCGCTTGCGGCCGGCGTGATCTATTTGGCGCTGACGCGGCAGCTCTTCAATCGATCGGTTTGGAAGCGGCTTCGACCCTTTTCGGGAACCCTTATAATCCTCGCAATCGCCGCCCCTTGGCATATTCTTGCGACGGTGCGCAATCCGCCCTACTTCGCCTTCACCATGCGCAGCGTGCCGGGCGAGTATCACGGCTTCTTCTGGTATTACTTCATCAACGAACAGCTTCTGCGTTTCTTGAACATTCGTTACCCGCGTGACTACGACACCGTCCCCCGTCTCTACTTCTGGCTCTTTCATCTGATTTGGCTCTTTCCCTGGAGCGTTTACTTCCCGGCGGTGGCGAAGCTCTCTTTTAAGCCGGTCGATCGAGCCGGACGGACTCGTTTGCTCGCCCTCTGCTGGACAGGTGTCGTGATGGTCTTCTTTACCTTCTCGACAACCCAGGAATACTACTCCTTGCCCATCTATCCAGCCTTGGCGCTGCTGTTGGGCTGCGCGATGGCGACAGGAAATGGCTGGATCAAAGCAGGAACCCGCACGCTTTCCATTGTGACGGGATGCGCGGCGCTCGCCAGTCTAACGATTCTGTTTCTGGTGCGAGGTGTGGCTACTCCGGGCGATATTTCGGCAGCGCTCTCCGCCCATCCGGACGCGTACAGACTTGCGTTGGGTCATATTGAGGACCTGACGCTGCAATCATTCGCATATCTGCGTTTGCCCCTTGCCCTTGCCGCAGTGGCCTTCTTGATTGGCTGTATCGGAACATGGCGATTGCGCGCAAAGAACGCTTTCTTAGCCGCGGCTTTGATGATGGTGATCTTTTTCCAAGCGGCTCGCCTGGCGCTGGTCGTGTTCGATCCGTACATGTCCTCGCGTCCGCTTGCAAATGCTCTGCTTGAGAGCCCTCCAGGCCAGCTCATCGTGAACCATCACTATTTCGAGTTCTCCTCGGTCTTCTTCTATACGAACCGGACTGCGTTGTTATTGAACGGCCGTTTTGACAACCTTGTATATGGGTCGTACGCCCCCGGGTCGGCGCACGTGTTCATCGATGACTCTGACTTTGAGCACCTGTGGCAGCAGAGCGGCCGTTACTATCTGGTCACAGATCAGGAGCGGCTGCAGCAGATCGAAAAGCTGGTGAATCGGAACGATTTGATCACCGTCGCAGAGAGTGGAGGCAAGTTCCTGCTGACGAATCACCCGTTTTCGAGTTCGGCCGGGCCGCTGTCCAAGCCCATTTGAGAAAGTCGATAGCGCAGGGCGTTGCGGGTGAGTCCCAGCAGGCGAGCGGCCTGACTCTTGTTGCCATTCGCCCGGCGCAGCGCTTCGCGGATCATCATCTGCTCCCAATGTTCCAGGGTCTCGCCCTCTGGGAGTAACGGCGATTGCTGCTGCGCGGCCGAGAGCGTTTGACTGCGCGGCGCTTCGATCCGGATATCCGCGGGTTGCAAAATGTCTCCGGAGGCCAGCACGAGGCTGCGCGCAATGGTGTTCTCCAATTCCCGCACGTTCCCTGGCCAGGGGTGGTCCAGCAGGCGGTCGATTGCCGCTGGACTGATATCGTTGGCTGTTCCGCCCAGTTCCTTCGCTAGTTTGTGGACAAAGTGAATCGCCAGGAAGGGAATATCTTCCTTGCGGGCGCGCAGCGGAGGGATATTGATGGGAACCACGTTCAGGCGATAATACAGATCCTCGCGGAACCGGCCCTGTTCGAGGGCAGCGCGGAGGTCCACGTTCGTCGCGGCGATGACACGAACATCTACATTGCGCGTGACGTTCGATCCAAGCCGCTCAAACTGCCGGTCCTGCAGAATGCGCAGCAGCTTCACCTGGATGTGGCTGGGGACGTCTCCGATCTCGTCCAGGAATGCGGTGCCCTGGTCGGCCTGCTCGAACTTACCCGGCTTAGTGGCCGTCGCTCCAGTGAAGGCCCCCTTTTCATATCCGAACAGCTCGCTTTCCATCAGGTTCTCGGGTAGCGCGCTGCAATCCACTTTTACGAAGGCGTGATTTTTGCGCGGGGAATGCTGATGAATGGCGCGCGCGATCATATCCTTTCCAACGCCGCTTTCTCCGGCCAGCAGAACGGTTGCCCGCGTGGGGGCGACGCGCTCAACTGTATGGAAGATGTCGCGCATAACCTGGCTGCGGCCGATGATGTTGTCAAATTGATAGCGCTGATCCAATTGCTCGCGCAGGCGGACATTTTCCGCGCGCAGCGATTGCACAGCCATCACTTTGTGCACGAGAGTCGTAAGATGATCGAGCGAAAACGGCTTCTGCAGAAAATCTGCTGCGCCTAGTTTCATTGCTTCGACCGCCGTTTCGACCGAACCGTGGGCGGTCATGACAATGACGCCGGCCTGCACTCCTCTGGATTGCAACTGTTGAATGAATGCAAGCCCATCCATGCCTGGAAGGCGCAGATCGGTGATGATCACGTGCGCAACCGTCGCAAGTGGGAGGGCCTGTTCGGCACTCGGCGCACCATCCACTTCAAATCCCGCCGATTCGAGCTGCAGTTGTATTACGCGGCGAAGCTTGTCTTCGTCCTCAACGATCAATGCGCGTCCAGCCGGCATCTTACGATTGCTGCACCTTAGGGAGAGTGATTTCGAATCGGGTACCGCGTCCAGGTTCACTGAACACGGTCACATGCCCCTGATGCTCATCTACGATCTTGGAGACAATCGCGAGGCCTAGGCCCACTCCTTCGGGCTTTGTGGTGAAGAATGGATTGAAAATGTTTTCCAGATGCTGAGGCTGAATACCTTCGCCTTGGTCGCTAACGAGAATGACCACGTCTTCATCCCTCTCTGCCGCTCTGAGTTCGACTTCCTGGCCAGGAGCGCTGGCCTGAATGGCGTTTTGCACAAGATTTGCCATCGCCAGCTTCAGCAGATCGGGATCGAAGGTGAAAGCCAGCGAGCCGTCGGATGCGCGCGCGACAAGTTTGACCTCGCGGCTCTTCGCCAACTCCGACTGCTGCTTCACTACTTCGTCAAAGACAGTCTTGAGATCGGCGGTTGTGGGGTGAATCTGCAACGGGCGGGCGAAATCCAAGAAGTTCGAGATCAGCGCGTTCATTCTATCCACCTCGCTTCCAATGTATCCGGCCATTTCGGACATGACGTCCGGCCGCTGTTTTGTGGATTCCTTTGTGAGCATTTCGGCGGATGCTCTGATGGTTCCAAGCGGATTGCGCAACTCATGCGCGAGTCCGGCGGTCAATTGTCCCAGGGCGGCTAGACGCTCACTCCTGCGCAGCGAGGCTTCGGCTTTCCGCAGGCTTCTGTTCGATGCCGCGAGTTGCAGAGCGGCTTCTTTCGTGCGCTCCATCTCCTCGCGTTTTGCCTTCGCTTGATCGTATACGAGGAAGGCCACGATCGCGTAGAAGGCGGCGTGGAATGACATCAGAGTGAGCTGGTCAGGCGTGAGTTGATAGCGGCTGTAATCGATGAAGATGGGTAGCAGGAATGAGAAGTAAGCGAGGCAGGCGATTGCCGTGACAAGGACGACGCCGGGCAGCTCCAGAATCATGGCCGCGGAAACCACCGGTATCAGGAAGATGGAAGCGTAATAGCTGTAGATGGTGTGAGTGAAGCCGATCAACAGATAGCTGAATAACAGCTTGAGGACGATCGAGGTGATCTGGCCCCGGTGCGAAGAAAAGACGCGTAAGCGAGGTTCGAGGATCTGAAAAGCGCCTATGAGAGGCAGCAGGATGAGAGCATCGTTGTTTCTCTCGGGCGCTGTGAAGATCAGGACGGCGACGAAAAGCAGCCACGCGAAATCCTGCACACGGAATAAGCTTCCGCGGCTTGTGGCGCTAGCTCCAGCGTTTGTTGCGATGACCGTCATTTCCTGGACCCTGTGACAGAATAAGGGAAATCCTCGCAGTCATGAGTAACGTGAATTCCGACTCCTTTGTCCCCGTTGAGGAAAGCGCTCAGCGGGAGGACTCCACCTTTGCCGATATCCTGTCGACGTTCGAGCAACAACATGCTGACGGAAGGCATGGAGAAACTGTTACGGGAACCATCGTCTCAGTTGGTCCTGACGCCATCCTGGTGGACATCGGTCGCAAGGTGGAAGGATCGCTGCGCCTTTCGAAGTGGCGCGAAACGCAGGAGGGTGATCCGCAGCGCGGCGCCTCGCTTTCGGTTAGCGTCGGTCCGCGGAACGAAGAGGGCTATTACGAGCTTTCGACGATCAAAGTAGAGCGTCCCAAGGACTGGAGCGGACTACAGATCGCGTTCGCGGAAAAGCGCAATATTGCCGGGACGGTTGTCGAGCAGGTAAAGGGAGGCTTCCGTGTAGACGTCGGGGTCCGTGCTTTCATGCCCGCTTCGCGCAGCGGAGTGCGGGAACCCGAAGAGATGCAGAACCTGCTTGGGCAGGAGATCCAGTGCCGGATTACCAAACTGGACGTCGACAACGAAGACGTTGTGATCGACCGCCGTGTTGTTCTGGAAGAAGAGCAAGCCGGCCGCCGCGAGCAGGCCTTTTCGGGCCTTCGTGAGGGGGCGGTAGTTCGCGGGCATGTCCGGACTGTGATGGACTTTGGCGCTTTCGTCGATGTAGGCGGGGTGGACGGATTGCTGCACGTAATCGACATGTCCTATTCGCGTGTCGGCAAAGCAAGCGATCTGGTGAAACCGGGCGACGAACTGGAAGTCAAGATTCTCAAAATCGATCCAGCCACGCACAAGATCTCGCTGGGACTCAAGCAGCTGCAGGAGGATCCTTGGACAGTGGCGGCGCGTACCTTCAACGTCGGTGACCGCGTCGGTGGGACGGTGTCGCGGCTGACAGATTTTGGCGCATTTGTCGAGTTGCTGCCCGGAGTAGATGGGCTGATTCACGTTTCTGAGCTTTCATGGAATAAGCGCGTCCGCAAACCCGGCGATCTGCTTAAGATAGGCGAGCGGGTCGAAGTAGTGATTCTTCAGGTGAACCCCGTTGAGCGGCGCATCAGTCTCGGTTACAAGCAGGCCCTCGGTGATCCGTGGGAGACGATTGCTGAGCGGTTTCCGGTCGGTTCCGTTGTTGAAGGTCCGATCACGAATCTGACTCCGTTCGGCGCCTTTGTTGAGTTGGGCGATGGCATCGAGGGGATGGTGCATATCTCGGATATCACCAATGAAAAGCGAATCGAGCACCCGAGGGAGAAACTCATCAAAGGTCAAACAGTACGCGCGGTTGTGCTGGAGATGGATCGTGAAAGGCGCCGTTTGCGGCTGGGCTTGAAGCAACTGGAACCGACGACGGTGGACCACTACATCTCCGAACATCAGCCCGGGCAGACAGTGAGTGGACGGCTGCTGGAAGTGCAAGGAAATCGCGCCAAGGTGGAATTGGGCGAGGGCGTTGTGGGCACTTGCCAATTCAAGCAGGTGGAGGATGAGGCAGCTCCAGCGAGCCAGCCGAACAGTGGGGATGTGTCGTCGCTCAGTGCGATGCTGGCAGCGAAATGGAAGCAAGGAGGCGGGCCGGCAGGTCCGGCGAAATCCGCCGCGCGCGCCGGCGAAGTGCGAAGTTTCCGGATCGCTCACCTGGATCCCGCTAAGAAGCTGATAGAGCTTGAGTTAGCTAGCTAGCGTTTCGAGCCGGGCTTTGCGCCGGCGTATCATCGTGAGCCGAACGCCCGTGACAAAAATGACTTTGGAACGTCCATTTTGTTGGTGGCGACCCAAACCGAAGTCCTTGGAAACTTAGCCGTGCAAGGCACGACGCACTGGACAGACGAGAAATCTCTGATCCAATCCGCGCAAACCGGCGACTCAGCGGCATTCGAGCAACTCGTCCGGTCCTATGACCAGAACGTGCTGCGAATGGCCGTCAACCTGTTGCATTCCGAGGAAGATGCGCGCGACGTGTATCAGGAGGCGTTCCTCCGCGTCTATCGGAATTTGCCAAAATTCCGTTTTGATTGCAGCTTCAGCACGTGGCTTTACCGGATTGTTGCCAATCTCTGCCTGGACCAGATTCGCAAGCGGAAAGTTCGAAAGGAAGAAGCCGCGTCGGTGGATACCGCGAGCGGGGAATTGGATCGTTTTCAACTGCTGCCGGAGCGGCGGGCCGATGTGGATCCGCAGCGGCAGTTGATGAGTTCGGAAGTAAATACCCGCGTGCAAGAGGTTCTGGGCCGGCTCACACCGAGGGAGCGGCTGGTCTTCGAGATGCGGCATTATCAGGGCATGAGATTGCGCGCCATCGGCGACGCCCTGGGGGTGACAGAAGAGGCCGCGAAGAACTGCCTATTCCGCGCGACGCAAAAGATGCGGGCTGCATTAGGGGACTTCGTATGAATTGCCAGCAGGTTCAGACCAATTTATCGCTCTACCTGTACGGCGAATTGAATTTCGCGCAAGAGGAGGCTCTTGAAGAGCATTTGGATGGCTGTGCGTTTTGCCAGCGAGCCTTAGCGCGGGAGAAGGAATGGCACAGCGCCTTAAACGGCGAACAGGCGGATGTGCCGCTTAGTCTTTTATCAGACTGCCGGCGTGAGTTAAGCCGCGCCATCGGAGCGGCGCAGGGCGGCTCGCCGGCCAGACGCTCGTTCTGGACGTGGCTGCAGGGGTTCGGCTTTGGGGGAACTCGCTGGTCTTTACAAATTGCGGTTGCTTCGTTTTTGGTGTTCGTAGGCTTTAGTGCAGGGCGGCTGATCAAGGAAGCAAATGGGCCATTTCCTCCATTTGTGGGGATGAATTTGGCGGGGATCCACGTTCGAGACATTCAGCCGGATGGCAGCAATGGCGTGCGCCTGGTTATCCAGCGGGTTACGGAGCAGGAAATCAGCGGGCGCGTGGATGACGGCCAGATTCGGAGCCTTTTATTATCGGCTGCGCGAGACCCGACTGATCCCAGCATGCGTGTCTACTCGCTTGAGGTACTCAAGGGACAACGGGGCGGGGACATCCGCGACGCTCTACTCGAGAGCGCGCGCAGTGATCCCAATGCGGCGGTGCGGCTGAAGGCGCTGGAAGCTCTGAGCCAATTCCCGCAGGACTCCTCGACGCTGGAGACACTGAAATACGTGCTCGAGCACGACGATAACGCGGGCGTTCGGTCGGAAGCCATCGATATGCTGGCGCCCGCCGGCCAAATTCTGCAATCAACACCGGATCTCGCCGGCACGCTTCAGGAGATTATTCGTTACGAGCGTGACGACGATTATGTCCGGAGCCGCTGTGTCCAGATGCTACGTGAGATGAACGCCGGCACCAGCGTTTATTAACAGGATTGCCAGGCAGGTATGCGTGCTTCTCTCGTTCGAGTCATGCTGGCGCTGGGTTTGCTGCCGGCCGCCGGTCTCGCTCAATGGGGAGTTCCCGGCTTCTGTCCGGCCGGCCGCTGGCAAGTGCAGCAACAGGACATGCATCCGGCGGGGAGCTATCTGGGAATAAAGCTGTCCGATATCGATGCTGATCGAGCCCGAATACTAAAGCTTGGTGAGAGCCGCGGCGTAGAAGTAAAAGCGATTGAGGAGGGCAGTCCGGCGGATCACGCCGGCATTGAGCCCGGCGATGTTCTGCTGAGCTATAACGGTGAAAATATCATCGGCGCACAGCAATTGATTCGCCTGGTTCAAGAAACGCCGGCAGGCAGGAAAATCAAGGTTCAAATCTGGCGCGACGGTAAGGAACGCTCAGCCAGTATCACGACTGCTGCTCCCGGCGGGCAGGACTCGGCGGGGCCAATTGGTTTCCGTTTTGCGGACGGAGGCATTTATCCCGTTCGACCAGGGATCATCGTTCCCAGGCCAATTCTGGTCTGGAGAGACGTAGTTTTGGGCATGGAATTCGAACAGCTAGATTCGCAACTAGGTGAATACTTCGGCGTATCGCGAGGGGTACTAGTTCGCGATCTCGACAAGGGCTTGCCCGCCGAGAAGTGCGGGCTGAAACCAGGCGACGTTATCATAGCGGTGCGCAACAAACCAATCGTGACGGCGCATGATTTCACCTCGTGCCTGCGAACGCCGGGTTCGCCGGCATCTGTCACTCTCGTCCGCAATCACAAAAAAATGGAAGTGATTCTCTCTTTTGCGGGCAGCGAACAGTAACCGGCGATCAGAACCAGGTTCTTACGCGCCACGCTGTTGTGGCCAGCGCTTTTGCATATACGAGCGTAAGCGTAGAATCGCTTGCGATTTCAGTTGCGAGATCCGCGATTCATGTAAGTCTACGATTTTCGCGATTTCGCGCAACGTCATCTCTTCGTAATAGTACAGTCCGAGGACGGTTCTCTCCAGTTGGGGCATTCTCTCGATGGCTTCCGCCAGTAGACGTTCGAGTTCCGCGCGCTCGACGATTTGAGAGGGCCACTGTTCGTCTGAATCGGCCAGATAGCGCAGCAAATCGCAGCCGTCTTCTTCTGTTCCGGCATTTTCAAGACTGCCGAGCGTCAAGCCGCGCACTTCCGATAACCAATCCTGATAGTCCGCCACTGAAAGCTGTAGCTGGGCAGCGATCTCTTCTTCGGTAGGCATCCGATGATGCTCCTGCTCGAGCACGGAGATAGCAGCTTCAATGAGCTTGGCGCGCTTCCGCTGTTGCCGTGGAGCCCAATCAAGGCCCCTCAGACTGTCCAGTATCGCGCCGCGGATCTTGTATTCCGCGTAGGTCTTCAGCTTCACGTCATGGCGCGCATCATAGCGGTCAATCGCCGCAATCAATCCCACGACTCCAGCCGAGATGAGATCATCTAATGCCACTGATACAGGCAGGCGTTCATGAATTCGCCGTGCGATCAGTTTGACCTGAGGCAGATGCTCGAGGATCAGCTTCTCTCTTACCTCTGCGCTGAGGACCGGCGCGTCATAGCCCTTTGAATCCTCGCGAGCGATCATTGACATCCTTTCACGGTGCTCATGTGTGCCTTATGCCTGCCTAACTCAGTATTCGGTTGAAGGAGGGGGAAACTTCACTGTTTGTGTGTTGCGGTTTTGGGGGCAAGCGATGCTTATCGCCGGAGAAGTCCTGACGAACAACGTGGACGGGATAAGTAGACTCGGCTAATATATGGGCAGCGAGGTAGCCCGTGGAAGCGAACGATCGCCAGTTTTCTAAGCAACAGCCTGGCAACGCACTGCGCGATGGCTTGGCAAGGCCAGCGGAGTTGCTTTCCTGTGTTGACCAAGCATCGCTTGGCTGCCCGGCGAGCAATGCGTCAGGCGCTGCCGCAGTCCGGCAAACCGAGCAGGCCGCTGCGCCCAATGAGGAGCAAGCAGGGATGGAGGAGCGAGCGGCCCGCGTGGCAGAGCTTCGCGACCAATACCAGCGCGGAACATATCAGGTGGACCCGGCCGCGTTGAGTTCCGACATCGTTAGCAAGCATTTGAAGAAGTGAGCGGCCGGTTGCTCAGAGGTCGCCCGGCGGCCGCGCTAACCGGCCGAATCCCGCAGGGCCAGTGGTGAAATCAAAACCAGCTTTTGCTGCTGTGCGGTGGATGATCGCGGCAATTTTCTGCTGAAATTGCGGGCAAAACCAATCTTTGTCGCCGTATCGGGCAGCGATCCGGAAGGCCATTGCGCGAGTGGTGGCGCCGCGGGGTTTCGCTTGGCGAACATGCAAGGGGTCGCCGATCAGGTCACGGCCGGAAGCTGCAATTGCGTATTCCGCCAGCTTCTCGGGATTGCATGGCAGCAGCGGAGCTAACGTAGCGTAAGCTTCGAGGCCGGCTGAGCGGAGAGACCGAAGGGCCTGAAGCCGTATCTCGTTCGATTCACAGCGGGGCTCGTAATGACGGCGTACGTCATCCCGATCGGTGGTGATGGAGAAGCTGATGCGCAGAGTTGTGAGCCTTGCCAACTTTTGCAACAGCTCCACATCGCGCAGGATCAACGGTCCGCGTGTTTGAATCACCAGAATCCGCGGCGGGTTTGTGATAAAAGCGGAAAGCACTTCAGGCATCTGCGCCCGTTCGCGCTCGGCGGGCTGGTACGGATCCACCAAGGGTGAGCAATAGAGCACCCGATCCGAAGCGCTCCCTCGCGCGACAAGTTCAGCCGCGTTTGTCTTGATGGTGGTGAAGCGTCCCCAGTTCAATACATCTTCGCGCCGTAGGCCACCATACATGCCCATGGTCGGAACGTAGCAGTAGGTGCATCCGTAGGTGCAGTTGCGCGCCGGAGTCACGGAATGTGTGAAGCCCGCTTGTTTGAGGAAGCCTGAAGTTGGGGTGAAGAGAGTCCGTGCTGCCGCCTCCCGAATCTGCCACACTTCCTAGTCTGCCGCATGGCTGGTGCTTGGTCAGGATTTGCTGTAACGAACCGATAGCTTCACAGTCTCTTTATCGGATTTAGATCAGCGGAAAAAAGTGGAGGAGGTCGAATGACGTTAGCAGATGCGCGCCGTGTGACAGCGGCTGCGGAGAAGAAAGCGCAAGAGATTGGACAGCCGATGAACATTGCGGTCGTTGACGAGGGCGGCAATCTTGTGTCGCATGTCCGAATGGATGGCGCGTGGCTTGGGAGCATCGACATCTCCATTAACAAGGCTTTTACGGCTCGAGCGTTCGACCTGTCCACCAAGGAACTGGCCAGTAATTCGCAATCCGGAGATCAGTTCTTTGGAATTCATGTTTCCAATGGTGGCCGGATCATGATTTTCGCTGGTGGAATTCCGCTGAAGTTGGATGGCAAAGTGGTCGGCGCGATCGGCGTGAGTGGCGGGTTGGGTCATCAGGACCACGCGGTCGCTGAAGCAGGCGCAGCGGCATTCTAGATTGAATTTTGGGGCCTTCCTCCGGGGCCCCACCCCCCAATTTCCTGAAACGATAGAGCCGCATCGACCCGCACTTTGTTCGCGCTCTTCGGACTCCCGTTCGCAAGCCCGATTGGTCGTGGGGTTCGGGTTATTCGCCGGTTGAAAGGCGGCATTCGCCGATTTTCACGTGCCCGGAGCCCGCCCCGCGCTTAGCATCGAAATCGAGGCGAGGCATGATACAAACGGGCTTAAGGCGGCTACGAAGCGACTGGCAGGGAATTCTGTTGCCGGTCGTGCTGGTAATTACGGGATTCATTCTGGTAGGCGGCGATCTAGCGGGCGTGTTGTCGCTCGATAGAATCCAGAACTATTGGCCGGTGGCGGTGATTGTTGCCGGGCTGACGGATCTGATTGCGGAACCAGAGCGCAAGCGCCCGGCGCGGGAAGAACATGCGAGACAACTATAAGGTCAACGACAGCGTCGAAGACCGGCAGAGCAGGCGAGAGCTCAGGCGCCAGTGGCGCAGGAACTCCGGTGTGTTCACCGGCGGAGCTTCGCCGGCGGGCCGCCTGTTTTTTGCGGTGTTCCTCATCCTCGCGGGTGTTGCCCTGTTTCTGGACAACATCGGAGTGCTGAGGCTGCGAAATATCTGGGAGTATTCGCCGCTTCTGATGGTCGCCTGGGGTGTTTCCGTCATATCGGGTGCGGCCTCCATGACACGAAGGTATTGGGGCATATTGCTGATCGTGTTCGGCATACTCGGCACGCTGTTGAACATGGGTGTCTTACAGTTGCACACGCGCGACGATAGCTGGCTGCTGGCGTTGTTGCTGATCGCCCTGGGCTTTTTGGCTCTGATGAAGACGATTGAAGGCGGTACGGCGTCCAAAGCAAAGCTCGAGTTCGCTCCGCAAGAAACGACTCTTTCCGATACCTTGCTGAACGAACAGACGGTTTTCGGCAGCATCAAACGGCGCGTGGAGACTCCCAACTTTCTCGGGCGGACGCATCGAATGCATCTTCGGCAGCGTGGAGCTGGATCTGAGATATTCGCAAATTGCTCTCAACGGTAAACCGGTGAATGTGGATGTGAACTGTGTTTTCGGATCGACAAAAATGCGCATTCCGGATACCTGGATGGTGACGGTGCAAGCGGCGGGAGTATTCGGGAGCGTGGAAGACAAGACCATCCCACCGAGGACCGGCGGCGGCCCCAGCACGCCGTTGATGATCATCACGGGTCAATCGGTTTTCAGTTCGGTTGAGTTAGAGAACTGAGGCAAGTCCCCAAGTCTTCTCGCCCGCAATGCACCCCATTTTCAGAAGCAGGAGCGGCTTACATTCTTATCTGGCGGTTTGCCTGTCATTCGGCCTGCTGCTCGGATTCGTGCTCAGCGTTGTTGCCGGGCTGAACGGAGTGGAAAGTGCGTGCGTCACCGCTCCACTCGTCCTCACGCTGGCGGTGGCATGTCTCGCGCCGTGGTACACCTGCCGGTCTTTGCCGCTCGAATCTACTCCGCAATGGAAGCTGATCGCGAGCCATTTGATTGCAGCCATGTTTGTCAGTGCGATCGTGCCCGGCGTTCCGCGGCTGGTCGCTCTGCTGCTGGAACGCCTGCTGCCGCATCTGGGGCCTCGGTTTCATGCCGTGTTGCCGGCCTTATCCGGCATGGTTTTCCTGATTTATCTGCTGTCCGTGGCGCTACATTACGCGCTACTGGCGCTCGAATCTTCGCGGCAGGCGGAGTTGCTTTCCCGCGAAGCCGAGTTGAAGGCCCTGAAAGCTCAGGTAAATCCGCACTTTCTGTTCAACTGCTTGAACTCAATCAGCGCGTTGACAGCGACGGACCCGCCCAAAGCACGCGAGATGTGTATCCGTTTATCGGAGTTTTTGCGTAGCTCGCTGCGCCTCGGAGAGCGCACCAGCATTCCGTTTTCCGAGGAGCTGCTGTTAACCAGAACCTATCTGGAGGTGGAGCAGGTCCGCTTCGGTTCGCGCCTGCGTGTCAGCCAGGACTTCGATACCGGTTGCGCGGATTGCGAGGTACCACCGCTGCTGGTTCAGCCGCTGGTGGAGAACGCGATCAAGCATGGAATCGCGATGCTGGTGGAGGGCGGGGAGATCACGATTGTGGGACGGCGGCTCCCGAAGTTTGTCAGCCTGGTCGTAGAAAATCCGTTCGATCCGGATTCGCCGGCCACGCGGCGAAACGGATTTGGATTGATCAGCGTACGCAGTCGCTTACAGGCGCGGTACGGGAACAGGGCGCGGCTGGACATTCAGGTGGAAAATCAGCGCTACCGGGTAGCATTGACCCTGCCGTGTGACGGGCCGCGTAGGGCAGGAACTCGCGAAATGAGCAGCATAAGGGCCATCATTGTGGATGACGAAGAACTGGCGCGCCAGATCATCCGCGAGTATCTGCGCGGCGAGGAAGATATCGAAATCGTGACGGAGTGCACGAACGGCTTCGATGCCGTGAAAGCGGTCGCCGAACGCAAGCCCGATTTGTTGTTTCTCGACGTACAAATGCCGAAGCTGGATGGGTTCGAGGTGCTCGAGCTCATCGGCAGCGAAATCGCGGTTGTTTTTGTGACGGCCTATGATCAGTACGCCATGAAGGCGTTTGACGCCGCGGCTGTAGATTACCTGCTGAAGCCGTTCGATTCGGAGCGGTTCCGTTCCGCGCTGCAACGGGTGCGCAGGCGGCTAGGCGAGACGGTGCGCACGCCGAACGCCGCCGATCTGAGGAACGCCGCGCAAGCTCCGGGTCAATATACACAGCGCATGGTGATCAAAGATGGAACCCGGATCCAAATTATCACCGCCGATCAGCTTGATTATGCGGAGGCGCAGGACGACTACGTCGCGTTGCACAGCGGCGGTAAGGAGTATCTGAAGCAGCAGACGATCTCAAGCCTGGAAGCATCGCTCGATCCCTCCCGGTTTGTGCGCGTGCACCGGTCGTATTTGGTGAATCTGGACCGTGTCACAAAGATCGAGCCGTACACGAAGGACACTCGTTTGGCGATCCTGAGCGACAAAGCCCAGATTCCCGTCAGCCGGGCGGGCTATCTCCGTTTGAAGGAACTGATGGAGAAGGGCTGAGTAGCCCTCGCAGTATCATCGAAAGTTATGCAAACACCGAGTTGTGACATTGGCCTGATCGGTCTGGCTGTGATGGGCCAGAACCTGGTTTTGAACATGAACGACCATGGCTTTCGGGTGGCGGTCTTCAACCGAACTACATCGAAGGTAGACGAGTTCATGGGCAACGAAGCGAAAGGCACCCAGGTCACCGGTACTCACTCGATTGAGGAACTGGTTCAGGTGTTGAAGCGGCCGCGGCGCGTGATGCTGATGGTGAAGGCCGGCGAAACCGTGGATCAAATGATCGAACAACTGGTTCCACATCTCGAGAAGGGCGACATTATCATCGACGGGGGCAACTCGCACTTTCCGGATACCACGCGGCGCACAAAAGCGCTGGCGGAAAAGGGCATTCTGTTTGTGGGAACTGGTGTTTCGGGCGGGGAAGAAGGCGCGCGGCTGGGGCCGTCCATCATGCCGGGCGGAAATCCCGATGCTTGGCCGCATGTGAAGGACATATTTCAATCGATTGCGGCGAAGGTGGAAGATGGCACGCCGTGCTGCGACTGGGTGGGAGAAGAAGGCGCGGGCCATTACGTCAAGATGGTCCACAACGGCATTGAATACGGCGACATGCAGTTGATCTGCGAGGCCTATCAGCTACTCAAGGATGGACTGGGGTTGAATGCCGATGAACTGCATGAGGTATTCACGGAGTGGAACAAGGGCGAACTTGACAGTTTTCTGATTGAGATCACGGCTCAGATCTTTCAGAAAAGAGATGAAGATGGCAAGCCGATGGTCGACAAGATTCTCGACACGGCGGGACAAAAGGGCACGGGCAAATGGACGGCGGTCAGCGCGCTCGACCTGGGGATGCCGGTGACGCTGATTGGCGAAGCGGTGTTTGCGCGCTGTCTCTCGGCGCTTAAAGAAGAGCGTACAGTCGCGTCAAAGGTGCTCACCGGGCCAGCGCATGGCGAGAATCCGCATGACCGCAAAGAGTTCATCGAGGATGTGCGCCGGGCGCTGTACTGTTCTAAGGTGATCTCGTACGCGCAAGGCTATATGCTTTTGCGTGAGGCTGGTAAAGAGCAGGGATGGCATCTGAATATGGGCGGGATTGCGCTGATGTGGCGCGGCGGATGTATCATCCGGAGCCGCTTTCTTGGCAAGATCAAGGAGGCCTATGACAAGAATCCCGAGCTGACAAACCTCTTGATGGACGACTTCTTCAGCAAAGTCCTAAATGAGTACCAGCAGTCTTGGCGTCATGCGCTCATCCATGCGATCCGTTTCGGCGTGCCTACGCCTGCGTTTTCTACCGCACTGGCGTTTTTTGACGGTTACCGTACGGAGCGGCTACCCGCCAACCTGCTGCAGGCGCAGCGAGACTTTTTCGGCGCGCACACTTATGAGCGTATCGACCAGCCTCGGGGCAAATTCTTCCATACGAACTGGACGGGACGCGGCGGAAGAGTGGCTGCCGGCAGCTACAACGCGTGATAGAGAATGGCACGGGCATCCGGCAGTAATGTTTTGGGAGCGCGTTCACTCTAAAGGATTGGAGAAGACATGAATTACGGCTTGAATATCCGCCCACAAGGCGCCTTGGATTTTGCATCGATCGGCGGCCTTGTCTATCGTTTGGATCCCGGCATCATTCCGTGGCGCAAAGCTACCGAGTGCCAGATACACGTGAGCGGCGGCGAATTCAACGTCGCTGCGAATCTCTCGGACTGCTTTAAGATGCAGACGGGCGTTGCCAGTGCCATGGTGGACTACCCGATAGGCGACCTGGTGGCGGAGCGTGTGCGAGCCATGGGAGTGAAGCCGTTCTACAAGTATTTCAAGCACGACGGTGTGGCGGGACCGAACATTGCAACCGTATACAGCGATCGCGGGCAGGGCGTGCGTGCTCCGGTCGTGTTTTATAACCGCTGCAATGAGGCGGCGGCACGTTTGAAGCCGGGCGACTTCAATTGGGGCGCCATGTTTGAAGGCGGTGTGCGCTGGTTTCACAGCGGGGGAATCTTTTCGGCGCTTTCCGATACTACTTCGGAGGTGACGATCGAGGGAATGCAGGCGGCGAAAGCGGCCGGCGCGGTCATCTCGTTTGACCTGAACTACCGCGCCAAACTTTGGAACGTACTGGGTGGACATGATAAGGCTGTCGAAGTGATCCGCCGCATTGTGAAGAACGTAGATGTGCTAGTCGGCAACGAAGAAGATTTGCAAATGGGGTTGGGTATTCCGGGGCCGGAGGTTGCGGCCAAATCGAAACTCGATCCGAGTACGTTTTTCGGGATGATCGATCGGGTGGTGAAGGATCACCCGCAAGTAAAGATTGTTGCCACAACGTTGCGCGAAGTGCATTCCACGAATCGGCATAGCTGGAGCGCCGTGGCCTGGATTAACGGCAAGACGTATCAGGCGCCGACGGCGGAGTTGGACGTGATCGATCGCGTGGGCGGGGGCGACGGCTATGCGGCGGGATTTATTTACGGTTTGTTGACCGGCAGGCCGGAGCAGGAAGCCGTGAATTTGGGCTGGGCGCACGGGGCATTGCTCACAACCTTCCCGGGGGACACCACAATGGCCACTCTCGATCAGGTGGAATCTGTCGCCAAGGGTGGTTCGGCGCGTATTCAAAGGTAGATACGCGCACTGCTCTAACGTGCCTGTAGGCGATGTAGATGGAGCGCGGCGCCGGTGTGATCCGGTTTGAGTAGCAGCACCTTCTCGAACATAGAAACCGCCAATTGCTTACGTCCGGTGCTTTCGTACACCAGGCCAAGATCGAAATACGCCGGGTAATATGAGGCGTTTTGTTGAATAGCCCGGGTGAACTGTTCGGTTGCACCGCTCACATCTCCCTCTTTTAACAGGAGGGCGCCGAGATTGCAGTAGGCCGCTCCTTCGTGCGGAGCGATGGAGATGGCTTTCTCGTACTGCTGCCTGGCAGCCGATAGCTGCCTCATACTTTGGAAGGCAGCGCCCAAATCGAGGTTCGCTTCCAGGCTGTTGGGATCGAGCGAGATTGCGTTTTGAAACGCCTTGATCGCTTTGTCCGCCGACCCCTCCTTCAGGTATGTGTCTCCCAAATTGACCCACAAATCCGCTGACTGCGGACCGGCCGCGAGAGCGCGTTTCTGCAGTGCAAGCGCAGCAGGATAGTTTCCCTGTTCGCGCAATAGATTGCCAAGATTTACCAGCACGTTCAGATAGTCTGGTCTAATCGTGAGCGCGCGGCGGTAATAGCTGATTGCTCCCTGAACATCGCCGCTGTCGGCCGATGCGATGCCCAAATTGTAGAGCAGTACCGGACTGTCCGGATCGGTTTGCAGGGAGGATTGGAACAGCGTAGTCTGGTTTCCCCAATCGAGTAAGCGTGCATTCAAGCGCCACCCGCCCCAAGCGACCCACAACAGCAGGATGCAGAAGGCAATCGGCCTGACGATTCCTTCGGTCACATCGGCCAATGCCACCAATGAAAATGCAAATCCCGCGGAAGCGAGATAGGTGTAGCGTTCCGCCATGCCTTGATAGATGAATACGATTCCGCAAAAGGGCAGAATGCAGATCAGGATCCAAGCTAAGCCTGCGGCAAACCGAGGCGCGCGCTTGCGAATTGTGAACGCCAGCAGAATAAAAACGAGTAGCGCCGCGAGAGCTGCGCTCGAGGCGAAGGTGATTTGGTTGCCGGGCGTGTCTGTAGAACGCTCCACGCTCATATGGACGGGCAGAATGATCCAGGACAGGTACTTGAAGAACGAGAGGCCGACAGGCAGAACCTTGAAGGGACCGAAGGGAAGATGTGCTCCCGCAGCGTGTCTGATTGCTAAGTAGAGGACGGTTATGCCGGCGCCACCGCCGCAGAGATTGAGCCAGGTAATTTGCTGTTTAGGGCGCTCCATGTAGATAAAGAGCCCAGTCAGCGGCAGCGCCAATGTGCCCCACTCGTTCGAAAAGAATGCACCGAGCAGGCCCGCGAGATAACCGATCAACAGCACAGGCCTCTTTTCTCGTAGATAGCAGACGGCGGCAAACAGGCTTAGCAGAATGAAGAAGGTTGCTTGGCAGGTATGGCGGCCTGAAATCCATGCCACCGCTTCGGAATTAATAGGCAGAGCGAGCCAGATCAGGCAAGTGGCCCCGGCTCGTATCGGCGCGATTCCGAGCTTACGTAAAAGGAAGAAGCCGATGACCCCGTTTGCCCAATGAAATAGCAAATTCGTGATGTGAAAGCCGACTGGACTGTTTCCGGACAGCTTATGGTTGATCAGGAAGCCTAGCCAAGTGAGCGGCCGATATATGGAACCGGCGAAGCCCCGATACTCGGCATTGAGCTGTACCGAAGAACGAAAATACCGCAGGATGTCATGCCACGAAGAGAGTGCGGGATTATTTTGAATGACCAGCACGTCGTCGTAAACAAAGGGCGCATCGACGATTCGTGCGTAGAGCACGAGGACCCAAATGGCGCTCAGGACGAGGAACCAGACTGATGGCCGGGGAGGCGACCAACGAGAAACGAGAGCTCGCCGGGAGAGAGGCTTTACCGGCGGGAGTTCCTTAACGGAACGTATTGAACGCGGCCCCCGTTTGCTCATATGCTCTTTATTCTGCAATTCGCGCCAGAAGACGTGAGCGGCATCGTGATCGCTGTGCGCTGCTGAAGGTCGCTTTGGCGATGCTATCATCAGGTCAGAAAGCATCGAAAGTTCATGCGGACGCGCAATTTGTCTCGCATTTTTCCATCTTGCGTCCGATCAGGAGTGTGGGTGCGTCGCTCGAATGCAACATGGGCTGTAGCATTGCTGTGTCTGGTCGCGGCGAGCGCTACGTTGGCGGCTCGGCAGCAGAGTGCTGCCCCTGAACAGACCGGAAAAGCCGTTTCGCCTACTCAGAATGAGCCTGTTGCGATTGAATCCCGCAAGAGTACCGTCCCCACCCGAACGGCGCCGTCGCGACCGGTAGACCTTCGAGTTAACAAGACTCTCGTTCTGATCAACGTGACCGTTACGGACCCGCTCAATCGGTTTGTGACCGGCCTGGAGAAGGAGCATTTCCGGATCTTTGAAGACAAGGTGGAACAACAGATCACGGATTTTTCGAGCGAAGACGCTCCGATCTCGATTGGGCTGGTGTTCGATACCAGCGGAAGTATGGGAGCGAAACTGCAGAAATCGCGGCAGGCGGCCGCCGAGTTCTTTAAGACCTCCAATCCTTCAGACGAGTTTTTCTTAGTTCAATTCAACGATCGGCCTGAACTCACAGTACCTTTCACCACCGACACGGACAAGATCCAAAGCACGCTGACGTTTACTCAATCGAGGGGCCGCACGGCACTGCTGGACAGCGTGTATCTGGCGATGCACGAAATGAAGAAAGCGCACAATCCGCGTAAAGCGCTGCTCATCATCTCCGATGGAGGAGACAACAGCAGCCGGTATACGGAAACCGAGATCAAGAATGCCGTTCGCGAAGCGGATGTGCAGATTTTTGCCATCGGAATTTTCGAAGCCATGTCGGGCAGAGGGCGTACGCCCGAAGAAGCCGCCGGTCCCGGACTCTTAAACGAATTAGCGGAACAGACTGGGGGCCGGGAATACGCCGTGGACAATGTGGCGGAGTTGCCGGACATCGCAGCGAAGATTGGCATTGAGCTTCGCAACGAATACATGTTGGGCTATACTCCGAAGAATCACGAGCGAGACGGGAAGTACCGACGCGTTCAAGTGAAGTTGAACCAGCCGCGTGGGCTGCCGCCTCTGAAAGCATATTTCCGTCTTGGTTACTATGCGCCAACTCAGTAGTACGTTGAGGGCCAGAAGCTTCATTCGGCCTGCTGTTGCGACGCTGTTGGCCAGCGTGTTCAGCATTGCGCTGTTCGCTCAGTTCCGGTCGGATACGCGACTTGTCGTGCTGCACGCCAGCGTTGTAGACAAGAAGGGAAAGCTCGTCACAAACCTGGATAAAGACGCTTTCAAGGTCTTCGAAAACGGACAGCCGCAGCAGGTGAAGATTTTCCGGCGTGAAGATGTGCCAGTGTCGCTCGGGATCATCATCGACGATAGCGGCAGCATGATGACGAAGCGAAGCCGGGTGGAAGCGGCCGCGCTGGCGATGGTTCGGGAGTCGAATCCCCAGGATGAGGTCTTCATCGTCAATTTCAACGATGACGCTTTTCTCGACGTGCCATTCACGAGCGATCCGCGGAAGCTGGAACAGGGATTGGCGCGGATCGATTCACGCGGCGGCACTGCCATGCGGGACGCAATCAACATGTCGCTCGATTACATGAAGCAGGAAGCCAAGAAGGATAAGAAGGTCCTGCTGGTGATTACGGATGGCAACGACAACGCGAGTAACTCAACTCTCGAGAAATTAGTCGAGCGAGCGAATCAGGGCGACACGGTGGTCTATGCAATCGGGCTGTTCACTGAGGAAGAGAAGCACGAAGCAACCAAAGCACGGCGCGCTCTGAACGAATTGACGAATGCGACCGGGGGCTTAGCCTTCTATCCGAAAGATGTGAACGAGGTGCAAGCTCTGGCCGTCGAGATTGCTCACGACATCCGGAATCAGTACACCATCGCGTACAGTCCCAGGCTTCAGCAACTTGACGGAAGTTACCGGCAGATCAAAGTGACGGTGGATGCGCCAGGCAGGCCAGTTGTACGCACGCGATCCGGATACTACGCGACGCCGGACATAGCGGGTAAGCAGAGTGCTGCTCTTCCAAGCACGGGAACCTTCGCGGCGTCCCACCCCTGATGCTGCGCTTTCTATGGATTGCCTCACGAGGATATCGCCTGCGGCCATGGCAATCTCCCTATCTGCGCTGGCGCATTGAGACGTATTCGGGGATACCGGCCGAATCGGTCACCGCAAATTCGTTTTTCCGTTTCGTATGGCTCGAACGCGGATCGCTTTGGGAATATCTGCTCTGGGTCAAGCGGATGCGCAACTTGCAGCGCAACTGAGAACGGTAGCGCCAAAGCAAAAGGCCCTCGCGGCTGCAATTGCGCGAGGGCCTTTCCGGGTACTTCAAAGGGACTCACATTATCACTGCTGGGCTGGAGGAGGGCCGCCTGGATGCGAGACATCTTTGATGGTATAGTCCGACGGCACTTCGAACAGGGAAGGCGGCGGTTCGGCCCTCTGAATATTAGTCAGTGAATAGACGGATTGGCCAAAACGAGGATCGGTGGTCTTCGACAACACCGGAATCTGAAGATCCGGCGAAGTCCAGGTTTCCCGTGTGGTCGTGATCGGCCCTGCGTTCCCTATAGTGTTTGCCGGGATGATGTGAGTGACGGATTTGCCCGTCGCGTTCACGCCGCCAATAGTCTGCGTGCCAAGATCCGACGCGACACGGTTAGCCGCTTCCTGCGCGCTTTCAGAGTGGCGTTCACGCATGAATGGCCCCGCAGGAGGAGTTCTCAGCGGGTGGCGAGTTGCAA
Source organism: uncultured Acidobacteriaceae bacterium (assembly GCA_963849445.1). Classification (GTDB taxonomy): domain Bacteria; phylum Acidobacteriota; class Terriglobia; order Bryobacterales; family Bryobacteraceae; genus Bog-105. The sequence continues at coordinate 145,957 of CAWKHS010000003.1, forward strand.
CTTTTGTAGTCGCGTTCAGAGTGTAGGCATAGCCCGCTACCGGATCGTTGATAAACACCAGCGTGGTGGGACCGGTTTGCCCGAAACGGGCGCCATTAAACGTGATTTGTTCATAGGTGCGTCCCTGACTGTCTCGCGCAACAGTTCCGGTGGTGCTGTTCTGAACGGTATTGCCATCCTGCAAAACCTGTGAGTGTGAGTTGGTAACAGTAGCGGAATAAGGCGCCCCGGTCACTATCTTGCCGGGATGCATTCCCATGGCCATTTCTGGGCCGAATCCGCGATGATGAGGTCCACCGGGCGGAGGGCCCTGAGCCAGTGCCGCCGTACAAAGAACCACGCCGGCCAGGATGGCGAAGATCATCTTGTTCATTTTTAGTCTCCTTCTTGCAACCTCTACAAATTGTCTACGGCCCATTACTGCGCACTCAAGACGTGGATGCCAAGCGGCTGGCCGTCCATTCCGACCAGCACGTCTGCGAGGACGGAATGATTCAGCGCTGCTTCCTGCATGGAAACTGGTTCGAACGCAACACCAGCATCTGTCAGCGAGGAAACTGGGATCTGCATTTGCACAATGTGCGAGGTGCTAATGGGCAGGTCCGGGTTGGAGTATGGCAGCGCAGCAAACGTTTCGCCGTTCACTTCGAAGCTGTCCATGCTTGAGCGCGCGGCGATACTCCCGGAATCGTTCTTCGAAGCATGACTGCCATGCGGCGCAAAGACCACGCTCAACGCGAGAGTGGCGGCCAGCGCCATTCCCCAACCGAACCGGCGCAGCACCTTGCTGGCGGGAGGGGGGACGGTTTGCGATTGCCGGTCATCCAGTTTCCGCATCAGAAGTTCGCGTGCATTCATGGGGGAAGCGGTTGCGATGCAGCCGGCCCAGGCCTCGATGCGCACCGAAATCTCGCGAAGATCCTGGTAGCGTTGCTGGCACGCGTCGCAGCGAGACAAATGCGATTCGACCTCGCCCGTTTCGGACGGCGAGAGTTCGTCGTCTATTGCTCTTACCAGAGTCTCGTTCAGGAGATGATGCCGGGCCTGAGCGTCACGCTCCGTCATAGCAGTTCCTTCAATTTCTCCAACCCGCGCTGGATGTTTTCGCCGACCGTAGAAACGGAAACGTTCAATACCTCAGCGATTTCGCGATACTTCAAACCTTGGGTTCGCAGCATAAGTGCTTCCTTCTGCGCCGGGCTCAGTACTTCGAGCGCTTGGCGCAGGCGTGTGGTTTGCTCTTCAGCCAAGAGCGCCTCTTCCGGGGAGATTCCGTCGGCAGGTAGATCGCCGGCGCTAGTTGCATTCGCCAAAGAATCCGTTCGACTGGAGCGATGCGCTGTTTGCGCATTGCGCGCCAGGTTATGAGCTACCCGGTACAACCAAGCCCGAAGATTGGTTTGGTCCCCGCCCCGCAACAGGTGCTCATACAGTTTTAAGAAGCTCTCCTGCACGCTTTCCTGAGCAGTGTCCGGGTCGGATCCCAGAAAGATCAGGTAACGCTGCATGGCAACGTGCTCCCGGTCATAGTGCTCCAGGATCAAGTTACGCGCAGCAGTGTCTTCCAAATACTCCGGTCCCCAAGCCGTAGCCGGAAAAGCGAGAACATCAGTGTGATCCATGACGCTACCTTATGATTTAGCGCCACGTCAGCGAGGGCCACAAGAGGGTTTGTGGGGAGTTGCACTTGGGGTTGGGGTAAACCCCCTTTGTGGCCTGCCGTCTCGCATGCTAGGTGCCTATGAAACAGATGAGAGGCGCCTTTTTCCGGTTCCAGGCAAAAAAAGTATAAAATATGGCAGCAGTGAATGTAGCCCCGGCTGAACACGACCTTCGATATCCGGTGGGGCGGTTTCAACCTCCCGCCGCGATTTCGGCGCAGGACCGAAACACTTGGATCGAAGAGATTGAGAGCTTGCCGAAGCAACTCAGCCACGCCGTTTCGGGCTTGAGCCAGTCTCAATTAGATACTCGCTACCGCCCAGACGGTTGGACAGTGCGTCAAGTAGTGCATCACGTCGCCGATAGTCACATCAACAGCTATGTGCGTTTCCGGCTGGCGATGACGGAAGATGCACCTACTATCAAGCCTTACAACGAAGCCGCCTGGGCGGAGCTGGCGGATGCCAAGATTGCCCGTGTGGAGGTTTCACTCCATTTACTGGACGCCCTGCATGCGCGATGGGCGGAGTTGTTGCGTTCGTTCAAGAGCGCCGATCTCGCGCGGACGTTCGTTCATCCGGAGCGCGGCGCGATGAGTTTGGACGTGGCGCTGAGTTTGTATGCGTGGCATGGCCGCCATCACGTTGCGCATATCACGAATCTGCGCCAACGGCAAGCGTGGTGAGTTGTTCGCGCTTGGTGAACCGGCCCTGCCCGAACGCTATTGATGGGATCGCTTCGACCGCTGGGTTGCGGGCTTGTCTTGCGTTTTGATGCTCAGATTATGCGCGGAGTTCACGAGCGCCAGGTGGGAGAAAGCTTGCGGGAAATTACCGAGTTGTCTCTGCTCTCTGGGATCGTATTCCTCTGACAGTAATCCCACGTCGTTACGGACCTTGAGCAGGCGCTCGAATAAGGTGCGCGCCTCGTCCATCCGGTGTTGAAGAACGTAATTGTCAACGAGCCAGAAACTGCACGCGAGGAACGCCCCCTCTTCTCCGGAAAGCCCATCGACGGAGGTGTGAGTGTTGTATCGTGCGACGAAGCCGTCGTGCAGTAGTCCCTTCTCGATTGCCGCAACGGTACCTTTGACGCGCGGGTCTTCCGGTGGAAGGAAACCCACCAGCGGCAGCATGAGAAGGCTTGCGTCCAGATCTTTTCCGCCGAAGTATTGAACGAACGAGTTGATTTCCTTGCTGAAACCAAAGCGGCACACCTCGTCGTGGATATCCGCGCGGAGCTTGATCCAGCGATCAAGAGGCCCATCCTCGTGGAAGTCTTGCATCGTGCGGACGGCGCGGTCGACAGCGACCCAGGCCATCACCTTCGAATGAACGAAATGGCGCCGCGGCCCGCGTATTTCCCAGATGCCGTCGTCCGGCTTCATCCAGATTTTCTCAAGATGACTGACGAGCGCGCGTTCCAGATTCCAACCTGCTTCCAGCTTTGTTAGACCTTTGCAGCGCGCCTGGTAGAACGAGTCGAGCACCTCGCCATAGACGTCGAGTTGAAGTTGCTCGGAAGCGGCGTTGCCGATGCGCACAGGATGAGAACCTTCATAGCCCGGAAGCTCAGGCAGTTCAAATTCCGTAAGGCGGCGCTCCCCCGCGACACCGTACATAATCTGCATCTGGTCAGGACTTCCTGCCACGGCGCGCAGTAGCCAATCGCGCCAGGCCTTTGCTTCATCCGTGAACCCAGCTTCCATCAGAGCGTAGAGCGTGAAGGTGGAATCGCGCAGCCAGCAGAAGCGATAATCCCAGTTGCGGACGCCGCCGATCTCTTCTGGTAACGAGGTTGTGGCTGCCGCCACAATCCCTCCCGTGCGGTGGTGGGTGAGGGCCTTAAGGGTGATCAACGAGCGCAGGACAGCTTCGCAATAAGGCCCTTTGGGCTCGTGTTTGGCGGACCATTTCTCCCATGCTTTGCTGACGTTGTTAGTCGCGCTTTCCACGTCGACAGGTGGTGGTGTGGATCCAAAAGAATGCGACCAAGTAAGCGCGAAGGGAACGGTTTGGCCTTCTTCCACCTCGAAGACGGCGCGCGTTTTGAGGTCCTGCCCCTGCAATTCAACGGTTGTGGCAAGAATGATTTGATCGGGTCCGGCAACGGCACGCAGCCGTCCATCGGGCATGCGGCTGACCCAGGGAATCACAGTGCCGTATTCAAAGCGGATGACTAGTTCCATCTCCATGCGAACGCGACCACGGATTCCGCGAACCTGCCGCAGGACATCCTGGTGATCACCGCGGCGATCCATGCAGTCGATAAGGAGGACTGAGCCTTCGGGAGTTGAAAATTCGGTCTCCAAAACGAGAGTGCCCTGCCGATACCGGCGACTGATGCTGGGGTGCTCCGCTACGGGACTCAGGGTCCAATGGCCGTTCTCCTGGGAACCCAGCAGCGCGGCAAAGCAAGCAGCCGAATCGAAGCGGGGAAACCCAAGCCAGTCGATGGACCCATTCCTGCCCACCAACGCCGTGGTAGCGTTATTGCCGATCAATGCGTAGTCTTCAATAAGCTGTGTCATGAGTAGCGATGAATGGATTCAGAATAGCCGCGCGCGCTTTCCTTCACCTAATTTGCGGAGAATTCAATAACCACTTTGATATCGTCCGGCCGTCGTTCCAAGACGTCGTGCCAATTCGATAATGGCTCGCGCCGCGAAATGAGCTGTTTCAGCCATTTCCTGTCAGCCTGAACAAGAGCCTTCTCCGCCATCTCCCAGTGGCTGCGGTTGGCGTTAACCGAGCCGAAGATGACACTGTTCTCGAGAACCATGGTGCGGTTGATGGTTCCAAGGTCCAGATTGACCCTCTCATTGCGCGAGGAGACGCCGGCGAGGCACAGTATGCCGTCATTGCCGAGATGACTGATGGTTTCGCATATCACCGAAGCGACGCCAGTGCATTCAACAATGATGTCCGGGGCGAAACCGACATCTTTTACCGGACCCGTATGATACCGGCCCCCCAGCGCTTTGACCAGTTCCGGCTTCGGGCCATCGGTGACGCGATCGAGAACGTGGACTTCCAGACCCCGTTGCGCCCCGAGCAATGCGGCGAGTAACCCAATCGGGCCGGCGCCTGTCACGAGCACGGTCTTCGGCTTCCATTCCGCTCGTTCGCCGATACGCGTGATGTGGTCCCATGCTTTGGCGACCACGCTGGCGGGCTCGGTCAGAACTCCCACGTCCCGCAGGTCGGGGCTCAGCTTAACCGCATAACCGGGCTCGATCCGCCAAAATTGAGAGGCAAAGCCGTCGCGCTCTTTGATGCCTCGCTCTGTGTACTGGCCGTTGCGGCACATGTCCCACTCGCCCACCGCGCACGCGATACATGGGACCGGGTCGGGGCGCCGCACGATGCCCACTACAAGATCACCCTTTGCGAACCCGCTGCCGGCGGGCGCTTGCTCGACCCGCCCGAGAGATTCATGACCGATTACCAGACGTCTGTGGCCAGGCGGCGCCCATCCATACTGACCGGAAATCAGTTCGAAATCCGTGCCGCAGATGCCGAGGTCCAGTGCACGAACCAGGATGCTGCCGTCCGGCACAGCAGGGTCGGCGACGTCTTCAATGCAGGCCGAGTCGGCCTTTCCAGGAACAATCGTAATGGCTTTCATGAATTATGAGGATTGAAGATGCACTTTGCGCAAAAGTACCAATCTCGAACCAGAAATCTTGGTCCGCAACTACAACTCGTAGACGGGGCAAAGCGGATTTCGTGACAAACGCGGCAAGGCCGTGAGCGATCCAGCAAAGTTACACAATAGAAATATGAGCGCTTCGCAGCGAATAGAATCAGACAGCATGGGCGCTATCGAAGTGCCCTCCGATCGTTACTGGGGTGCGCAGACGCAGCGCTCGCTACATCATTTCGACATTGGGGAGGATGTGATGCCGCCGGAGCTGATCCGTGCTTTCGGTGTGCTGAAGAAAGCGTGCGCCCTGGTGAATCACGACCTTGGCAAACTGGATGAAAAGACAACGCGCCTGATTACGCAAGCCGCCGAGGAAGTCATCTCCGGAGAACTGAACGATCACTTCCCCTTACGAATCTGGCAGACGGGAAGCGGCACTCAAACCAATATGAATGCCAATGAAGTAATTTCCAATCGTGCGATTGAACTGAGCGGCGGCGCGATGGGAAGCAAGAAGCCGGTTCATCCCAATGACCACGTCAACATGTCGCAGTCGTCGAATGACACGTTCCCGACCGCCATGCACATCGCGGCGGCTGAGCAAGTGGACCGAGTACTGATTCCTGCGGTACGCGATTTGCGCGATGCTCTGGAGACGAAGCAACGGCAGTTTGCCGATGTGGTGAAGATCGGCCGGACTCACCTGCAGGATGCGACGCCGCTCACGGTCGGGCAGGAGTTCTCCGGATGGGTTTCGCTGCTGGATCGCGATCTCGACCGGCTGAATCAGGGGTTGGACGGGTTGTTCGATTTAGCCATTGGGGGAACTGCGGTAGGAACGGGTTTGAACGCGCATCCCGAATTCGGGGAGAGAGCCGCCGCTAAAATCCAACAGCTCACCGGATTACCGTTTCGATCTCACCCGAATAAGTTTGCGGCGCTCTCGGCGCACGATGAACTGGTGGCGGCGAGCGGCGTGCTCAAGACCCTCGCCGCATCGCTGATGAAAATCGCAAACGACGTTCGCTGGCTGGCATCCGGCCCTCGCTGCGGCCTCGGAGAGTTGACAATTCCTGAAAATGAGCCGGGCTCTTCCATCATGCCGGGCAAAGTTAATCCAACGCAATGCGAAGCGATGACTATGGTGGCGGCCCAGGTGATGGGAAATGACGTCGCCATAGCGTTTGGCGGCTCACAAGGCAATTTCGAGTTGAACGTTTTCAAGCCGGTCATCATCTACAACTTCCTGCATTCTGTCCGGTTGCTTGCCGGGGCCTGCCGCAGTTTCCGGGAGTTCTGCGCAACCGGGATCGAGTTAAATCGTGGACAGATTCAGGGTTACGTACAAAACTCATTGATGCTGGTCACCGCGCTGAGTCCGGTCGTCGGCTATGACAAGGCCGCAAAAATTGCCCATACGGCGCACGTGGATGGATCGAGCCTGAAAGAAGCGGCACAGAAGCTCGGTTATCTCAGTGCGGAAGAGTTTGACCGGCTCGTTCGGCCCGAAGCCATGACCCACCCGTGCTGAAGAACCAGCAATTGGTACCGCCCCAGGGCTGAGACTTGGTAGTGGGACTGACCCAGTACCTGAGACTTAGACGAGCCGGCAGCCACTCATCTTCTAACAGCGTTGGGAGCGGGCGGGAAATGGAATGTGGCGCCTCAGGCGATGACACGGAGTACACCCTAGTTAACATTGCGAACGGATTGACCGTCGCGCGTCATATCCGCATCGCCCACGACAGTCTCTCCCGTCGTAAAGGACTTCTGGGCATCACGGATCTCGGCCGCGACTCGGGTCTATGGATTGTGCCTTGTGAAGCAATCCATACGTTCGGGATGAAAATCCCGATTGACGTCTTATTCCTGGACCGCGAGTTCCAGGTGAAGAAGTTGCGTCGGAGCATGCCGCCTTATCGGATTTCGATTTGTCTGCCGGCTTCTTCCGTCGTAGAGCTGCGACAGGGAGCAATCACAGCATCCGATATCAAAGTAGGGGATCGCTTGAGTGTGCAACGGACGAGTAAAGAGGACGAATTTGCCGGCGAAGGGATGAAATTGGATTCGAGATGCCCGTCGTCCTGACAATTGTGCTCGTTGCTGTGGTAACGATAGCGGCGATTCACGACCTGAGGTATCGCCGGATCCCGAACTGGGTGAGCTTGAGCGGGATAGTGCTGGGGTTCGGGTGCAACACCCTGCTCCTAGGTGTCGAGGGGCTAACAGGAGCGGCGCTGGGCCTCCTGTGCGCAGCCGTTGTTTACCTACCGCTTTACCTGATCCGAGGCATGGGCGCAGGAGATGTGAAGCTGATGGCGGCGGTGGGCGCACTGGCGGGTCCAAAGGGGTGGTTCGAGATCTTCCTGGCAACTGCCCTGATTGGGGGAGTCGCCTCGTTGGCCATCGTCGCCACGAAGCGCCGGGTTCATCAGACGCTCTGGAATATGGGCGCCATCGTGACTGAGCTGCTGCACTTTCGCGCCCCGGCCACAACCGACTCGCGGCTTGATATACGCCATCGCGAGGCGCTGGGCCTGCCTCACGGCGCAGCCATCGCGGCCGGCTCGATCCTGTTCGTATTCATTCAGTTCGTATTAATTCAGGGTTCGCGCTAACCTTACACGGCGGCCTACGCGTGGAGCATGTCCACCGTTCTGCGTACCGGGCTAATGAAACCGTTTCCCCTGACCGATTAGAGACCGTAGACAGTTCTCAATCACAAGTGGGATCCATGCAAGCTACAGTCGCGGAATCGTGGGAGGTGCCTGAGGCGGGGAATGTCCGCTGGTTCGTACACCTTTTCCCATCGCTTACCGACTTTGCGTTCCTCCTCCCTGCCTTCATTCTTTTCTTCATTTTGCAGGGCGCTTGCCATCTCTTTGGGGACGGGGACACGGGTTGGCAAATCCGGACGGGGGATTGGATACTCCAGCACGGCGCCATACCGAGAACAGATCTGTTCTCCTTTACCGAGCCTCATAAGAATTGGTTCGCCTGGGAGTGGGGATCGGATGTGATCTTGTCTTTGCTTCATCGATCTGCTGGTCTGCCCGGTGTGGCCTTTGCAACCGTGTTGTTGCTGGGGTTAATCTCGGCGTTGCTGTTCCGGCTCATTCGGAGAGTTTCAGGCAACGATTTTCTTGCTTTTGGGTTCACCTTGCTCGCTGTTTGTGGCTCTATAATCCACTGGCTGGCACGGCCTCATTTGTTTACGTGGCTTTTAGCCCTGGTGTTTTCCCACGCCATTCTCTCGGCGGAACGCGGGGACCGAAAGCCTCTTTTCTGGTTGCCTCTCGCGATGTTGCTGTGGGCGAATCTGCACGGTGGATTTTTCATCGGTATCGCATTGTTACTCGCCAGTGCGGCCGGTGCCGCTGCGCAATCTTTGAAACAGAACAAAGACATTGCTCGCGCTGCTTACCGCTCCGCTCGGCCCTATCTTCTCTGTGCGCTGGCGTGTAGCGCCGTTACCTTTGTCAACCCGTACGGATGGCATTTGCACCAACACCTTTTCGGTTATCTGCTTGATTCGAAGTTGCTGGATAACATCCAGGAGTATCAATCGCTCAATTTTCGGCTGCCCGGGGCTATCTTCTTCGAATGCATGCTGCTGCTAGGTGTGGCTTCGGTGTTCTGGTGCGTGCGCAGCGGCTATTATGCTGCCGCCATCAACGTCTTGCTGTGGGTTCATCTGTCGCTGATTTCCGTTCGCAACCTGCCAATTTTTCTGCTGCTCGCGGCGCCCTGGATGGCCGCGACGTGCCAGGACGCGCTAAATCGCGCACGCTTGTTGCCTTGGCTGAAAAGCAGGAAACGCAGCATGCTCGGCGAGATTGCCCGGGATTTCCAACCCTTGGAGCGCATCGAACGCTGGCATGTGGCGTCCGCGGCGGCGGTGGTTCTCCTCGCATTTGCACTGACCTCCGGAGGTCCTGGCTTTGAGAGCCGGTTCAATCCGAAGACTTTCCCGGTGAAGGCCATTCCGTCGCTCGAAGCGGTCCATGCATCCCGCTTATTCACCACTGATCAGTGGGCAGACTACTTGATTTATCAATTCTTTCCCTCGCAGCGCGTATTCATGGACGGCCGATCAGATTTCTACGGCGACGACCTGATGACGAAATACGTGCACATCCTCAACGCGCGACACGATTGGGAACTGGACCTAAACCGATTCTCAATCGATACGGTGCTCGTTTCACCCGACGTACCGATTGCAAGCGTGCTGAGGGAATCGCCTCACTGGAAGGTAGTCGCTGACGGCGAATTGTTCATCTTGTTTCAGAGGAACGAACGAACAAACGGTCGACTAGCATCATCGGTTCCAAATGGCGGAACCGTTGCTGTCGGGAAGCAGGCAACGTCCAGCAACCTATTAGCGATTTCACAACAACAGATTTTGGTTCCACGCCCAAAACTCAACGAAAGGAGAAGCTTATGATTACATCGGCTCTACAAGCGTTCTGGCAGGAAGAAGACGGTCAAGATTTGGTCGAATATTCCTTGCTGCTCGCATTCATAGCCTTAGCTGCGGTCGCTCTATTGAGCGGCGTCGGCAGCAACATCAAGACGATTTGGACGAATATCAGCACCCAAGTCAGCAACGCTGCCTCCTAGTAGCTAGCACCGCGAGCAACGAGTTTCGAGAGCCGCCGATGCACCTCTGCGGCTCTCCCGTTCTGCTGCGCTAATTGAGATTGTAGGCACTCGTCCGGTGTGCGAAATCCTTACCGGAACCATGTCAACAGATTGCGGAGAGTAAGTCAGGTCCCATGAATCGACGTTTAGCTGCCGTGTTTGCATTTGCGCTGGTAGTCGCGTTCATCGCAAGTTTTGCGGTTTACCGGTTAGTGATTTCGCAAGCGCGAACTCCTGCCCGGTCGATTGCCACCAGCACGTTGGTCGTGGCCGCCCACGATCTTCAGGTGGGTGCGCTCATCCACGATTCTGACCTCACGCAGATCGCCTGGAGTGGGCCCACGCCTGAATACGCCATTAAGACTCGGCAGGAAATCGTCGGGCGAGGCGTGGTCGCCAATATCTACCAGGATGAGCCCATTCTTGAAAAAAGGCTGGCGCCGAAGGGCGCGGGAGCGGGGCTTGCGTCTACGATTCCGGTCGGCATGCGCGCGGTGGCGCTGCGGGTCAACGAAGTTGTCGGGCTCGCCGGTTTCGTCCTGCCCGGCATGCGCGTCGATGTTTTGATTGCAGGAACGGCGCCGGGCGTGAGCCCCAGCGGCGGATCACTATGTAAGACGGTCCTGCAGAATATCGAAGTTCTGTCGGCCGGACAGCGTATCGAAAAAAATGCCGATGGAAAACCAGAGGCCGCTCAAGTGGTGAACCTGTTGGTCACACCGAATCAAGCCGAAATTCTCAGTCTGGCGAGCGACAACACCAGAGTTCAACTGGTGTTGCGCAATCCGCTGGACACCCAAGAACAGAACACGCGTGGAGTTTCGCTCGCCGGGCTTTTTGGACAAGAGGTGAAGGCAGCGGCGCCTCCTCCGCCCATGCAGCCCGCGCGGCGTCCTGCTCCGGAACCCGTTCGCCAGGCGCCCGCTACGACCACCGTCGAAGTCTTTAGCGGGACGAAGAGAAGTGAACAGTCGTTCGACTTGCCGCACAGGAAATAATTCAGTGAAAAGTATCGTTTCCAGTTTCTTCTGCTTTGCCCTGCTTGCCGCGCACGCGCAAGTACGACTCGCGCACAGCGACTCTCTCGCCGCACTGTCGCATGGCGATCAACCAGGCATCACAACGCCGGCCGTGAGCGGCGCTTCCGATCTGCACGTTACGATCAGCCAGTCCATCATTTTGGATCATCGTGAGGGCATCCGCCGCATTTCGATCGCAAATCCAGACATTGCGGAAGCGGTTGCCGTAAGCTCGACCGAGTTGCTCATCAACGGCAAATCGATGGGCGACACTACGCTGATTCTGTGGGACACATTAGGCCGGACCTTAACATTCAATGTTCACGTTTCGGCGAATAGCGCGAAGCTCGACGCCGTCCGGGATGAGTTGCTGCGCGAGGTGGGGCAGAATGTGTCTTTGTCGATTGAAGATGGCAACGTGTTTCTTCGCGGAACCGCAAACGACCAGATAGAAGCAGATCGAGCGGCAGGAATTGCGGCCACACTCGGCAAAGTTGTCAATCTGTTGCGCGTTTTGGTGCCCGCAGGCCAGCCGCAGATTCTGCTCAAGGTTCGCTTCGCGAACGTGAGCCGCTCGGCGTCCGTTCAACTCGGACTCAATCTGTTCAGTGGAAATTCAAAAGGAGTGGCTGGTTCGACCACAGGTCAGTTCGGTCAGCAGCCAAGCGTTTCACAATTTGGCGGCAGTAGCCCGACCGAGACGATTACCGATCTGTTGAACATCTTCTATTTCCGGCCGGATCTGGATATCGGCGCGGTGCTTCAGGCGCTTGAGGCAAAAAGTCTTGCGCAGACACTGGCTGAGCCTAACCTGCTAACGCAAAGCGGCCAACCCGCGAGTTTCCTTGCGGGCGGAGAATTCCCATTCCCTACCATTCAGGGCGGGGGCTCCGGAGTAGGACAGATCACGATTCAGTTCAAAGAGTTTGGAATCAAGTTGAACTTCCTTCCGGTCGTTACGCCCCGCGGCACCATTCAGCTAACAGTGACGCCCGAAGTGAGTTCCTTGGACTACACGAATGGACTGACCGTAAGCGGGTATACTGTCCCGGGACTCGCGACTCGGCGCGTTCAGACGGAAGTCGAGCTAAAAAACGGTCAGAGCTTTGTCATTGCGGGCCTGCTGGATAACGAGCTCTCGCAGACGCTCGACAAAATGCCCGGCATCGGCAATATCCCGGTGCTCGGCAAGTTGTTCCAATCGAAAACTGTTTCCAAGAGCAAGGATGAGCTTCTGGTGTTGGTTACCCCCGAAATTGTCCATCCGATACCGGGCGGCGTCAAGCCCCCCGAACTGAAGATGCCCATTCCGTTTGTAAGTGAAGGCGGTCACAGTGCGCCCCAGAACCCGGGAGCGGCTATCACCGGTCCCGTACCGCCGTTGCCTGCAAGCGCGTCTTTACCCGTCGAGCAGCTAAAGAGCATGCAGGCGACCGCCGCGCCCCCGAATAGCAATTCCAATCAGCAGGCGCCGCTCATGGTGGTGCGGCCTGTTGAAACGACGCCGAATACGCAGTCCACCCCACCTGTCCCGAATCCTTGAGCTCAACCATGCCGGCTAAACTGCTAACCCACATTCAGGACGACGGCTTGCGGCGAGAAGCCGTAGACGTTCTCAAAGATCCCGCGAACCACCTCGGGTTCGATCAGCATGACGGCGATTGGAGCGGCCTGCTCGATCAGATTTCGACCAGCAAGCCCGATGCCCTGTTGCTCGATGTATCCGCTGTTCCTACCGAGCTGAACATCGCCATGCGGCAGCTCAAATATCAATCGCCCGAGACGAAAATTATCGCGCTGCACACGAGCGCCGATTCGCAAATCATCCTCTCCGCTATGCGCGCCGGCGCCAATGAGTTTGTGCACTCGCCATTGCGCGACGGGCTTTTACCGGCCCTTGAGCGTCTGCTGAGTTCGGCGAACGAAGGCAGCGCGCCCGCCACACGCGGGAAAATGATCGGCTTTCTGTCCTCGAAGGGAGGTTGCGGCGCCACTACGCTGTCCTGCCACATTGCCGCTGAACTGCAGAATCAGACGAAAAAGCGGGTTCTTCTTGCCGATCTGGACTTAACCTCCGGGCTCGTCGGCTTTTTGATGAAGACTCCGAGCTCCTACTCAGTACTCGATGCGATTAAAAATTTGTCCCGTTTGGACGAGAGCTTGTGGAAAGCGCTGGTTGTCGAGCATCGGCCCGGTTTATCGGTGATTCCCGCGCCGGCCGTGTACACCCGTTGGGATCATCCCGACGAGAGTCGGCTGCGCCAGGTACTTCAGTTCATGCGCACGCAGCACGACTGGATCGTGCTCGATTTGGGCCGGAGCCTGAATTCGATCGCACTGGGTGTGCTGGAGGAGATCGATCAGTTGTTTCTGGTCTCGACACTCGAAGTAGTGGCCCTGCATGGGCTGAAATCGATCGTGCATGGATTATTCGAGCAGGGAGACAAGGTGCAGCTGATTCTAAATCGTACCCCCAAAATGATGGACATCAGCACGCAGGAACTCGAGAAGATTCTCGGCCGGTCTTTGTATGCAGCTCTGCCAAACGACTACATGGGTTTATATCAATCGTATTCAAGCGGCAATCTTCTGGATGCAAATACCCGGTTGGCGCAACATTTTGCGCTGCTCGCTTCCAAAATCGCGGGCGTGCAGCCAGTCAAATCGAAGAAGAAGTTCTCATTGTTCGGTTAGGAGCCTCCATGGCAGGAACAGATACACTTCGCAGCGAGGTACGAGGAGCCGAAACCCTTCGTCCCGGCGCTTCCCCGCGTGATGCCTCCGCGCTTCAGTATCAAGAGCTCAAGTTTTCTATTCATCGCAAACTGCTCGACCGCATCAACCTCGAAGCGGTATACGCCATGCCAGGCGACCGCGTCCGGCAGGAAATTCGCCCGTCGGTGGCGAAGCTGGTCAACGAGGAAAAAACGCCTCTCAGCCTGACCGAGAAGGACCGGCTGATCGAAGAAGTTCTCGACGAGGTCTTCGGTCTGGGTCCCCTCGAGCCGCTGCTCCGGGATCCCACCGTCTCCGACATTCTAGTGACAACACCGCGTCTGATTTATGTCGAACGCAAGGGAAAGCTCGAGCGTACGCCGATCGAATTCAAAGACGACGCGCACCTGATGCGGATCATTGAACGCGTGGTGTCGCGCGTCGGCCGGCGAATCGATGAGTCCTCGCCTATGGTGGACGCGCGCCTGCCGGACGGCTCGCGCGTGAATGCCGTCATTCCGCCACTAGCCGTTGATGGTCCGCTACTCTCAATCCGGCGCTTTGGCGCCGATCCGCTTCAGCCCGCCGATCTGATTGCGAAGCAATCGATGACGGAGGGCATGCTGGACCTTCTAAAAGCCTGCGTCAAGGCGCGGCTCAATATCATTATTTCGGGCGGAACGGGCGCCGGCAAAACAACATTTCTCAACATGCTGTCCGGCTTCATTCCTCCCAACGAGCGGATCGTCACTATCGAGGACGCCGCTGAGTTGCAGTTGCGCCAGGCCCACGTCGCGCGGCTCGAAACGCGGCCGGCCAATATCGAAGGGAAAGGCGCGGTGGTGCAACGGCACCTCCTCGTGAATGCCCTTCGTATGAGACCGGACCGCATCATCCTCGGTGAGGTGCGCGGCGAGGAAGCTCTCGACATGCTGCAGGCGATGAATACGGGTCACGACGGCTCGCTAACAACCATCCACGCTAACAGCCCCCGGGACGCAATCAGTCGCCTGGAAGTGATGATCGGGATGGCCAGTTCCAACTTAAATGTCCGGTCCATCCGCCAACAGGTAGCCTCCGCGATCGATCTCTTCGTGCAATGTTCGCGCTTGGCGGACGGAAGCCGCAAAGTGACATACATCACCGAGTGCTTAGGGATGGAGGGCGAACTGGTCACGACGCAGGACATTTTCCTATTTGAACGCAGTGGATTATCGAGCGAAGGGCGTGTGGTGGGCAAGTTCCGGCCGACCGGAGTTCGTCCGAAATTCAGTGAGCGCTTGAAATCCGCGGGCATTGAGCTATCCCCTCAGCTCTTCCAAAGTGTGGTCGAGGTGCGCTAAGCGGCATGTTGCTCGCGGGCATCCTTTTCGTCTTCGTCTTTCTCACCGTGTTGGGGTGCGTCGGGGTGGCGACGTCCTATTTCCGGTCGAAGCAGAAACAGCAGATCCGCACCATGCTGCAGAACGCCGACGCCGCCACGCCGGAGCGCTCGAATTCCAATTCTGTAGAGTACATACGTCCCGCGGACGTCGACGATCTGCTGGCGCGGCTATTGCGCCGCTTCGAGTTCATGGAGCGGCTCGATCTGATCCTGGAGCAAGCTGGAAAAGACTGGACGGCCAGCAAGCTGATCACGATTTGCTGCATCGCGGGTTGTGTGGGCGCTTTATTGGGTCTCAAATTGCGGCTCGTGTCGCCATTGATCAGTGTGCTTCTGCTCGGCAGCCTGGGAGCCTCGGTACCGTTATTGCTGATCCTGCGCAAGCGCGGCAAAGCCATTGCCGCATTCGAGGAGCAGTTTCCCGAAGCTCTCGATTTCCTTTCCCGTTCGATGCGGGCAGGTCACGGGTTCTCGGTCGCGCTCGAAATGCTTTCCACCGATTCTCCCGAGCCACTCGGCTCCGCGTTCCGTCGAGTATCGAATGACATGCAGCTCGGCTCCTCCATGGAGGTGGCATTCACGAAGCTGATCCTGCTCGTCCCACTGGTCGACGTGCGCTTCTTTGTTTCCTCCGTGCTTTTGCAGCAGGAAACCGGCGGTAATTTGGGTGAAATCCTGAGCAAGCTGGCGTCGATCATTCGCGACCGCTTCCGGCTGAAAGGCCAAGTGAAGGCGGCTGCCGCCCACGGCAAGATTACCGGTTTGGTTTTGGTCTTGATGCCGGCCGCCGTAGTGGGATTCATGATGTTCATCTCTCCCGGTTACCTGCGTCAGTTGGTGAACGACCCGACGGGAAAAATCATGATTTACGGCGCTCTGGGCGGGCAAGTGGTCGGCTATTTCGTCATTCGGAAGATCACCAACATTAAGGTCTGACATGTATCTTCTTGTTCCATTGCTGCTGTTCCTGTTGATCGCGGGCACCGTCTCCTATTTCGGGTACGTCCACTACGTCAGGCCGTCGCGTATGCTCGATCAATTGGCGAACACCGGAGCCGATTCGATTGCCAAGTCGCTGCGCGCGCGCAAGCAGAAGCGGGAGTTTTCATTCGCCCAAGTCCTCGAACCCCTCGGGAATCTCTTGCCGGTGTCACCCCAGGATGCCTCGATCGCAAAACAAGAGCTATTTTCCGCAGGCTTTCGCACCAGTTCCGCCGTCCCGGTCTATTACGGAGTGAAGATCTTTTTGGCGACGGCGCTCGTGATCGCGGCGCTGGTGTTCCGCGACCGTCTTGAGAACCCGTTGCTCCGCCTAGTCTTGCCGGTGGCGGGTGCGGGTATCGGATTCCTGGTTCCCTCTTTTATGTTGGGCCGTCTCGTGGGGCGGCGTCACGAGAAGATCAGGCTCTCTCTGCCGGACGTCCTCGATTTGCTGGTGATCTGTACGGAAGCGGGCTGCGGGCTCGATCAGGCTATCGTGAACGTGAGCCGTGAGCTCAAGAGCGTGCACCCGGCCGTGAGTGAAGATCTGGCTATGGTGAATATGGAGATTATGGCGGGCAAAAGCCGCGCCGAGGCGCTCCGGAATTTGGCCAAGCGAACCGGCGAGGATGAAATGAGAAAACTCGTCGCCATCCTGATCCAGACCGACCGCTTCGGTACCAGCATTGCTGAAGCGCTGCGCACCCAATCGGACTATTTGCGCGTCCGCCGCCGTCAACAGGCAGAGGAACGGGCGGGCAAAGTCGGAGTGAAGCTCGTTTTCCCCATCTTTTTCTTCTGTCTTCCCTCGTTGCTAGTAGTGACCGCCGGTCCCGGCATGCTGGCTTTGTTGCACAACCTGGGACCCGCGATGGGCGGCGCACCGTAGCGCGTCCTAAGGAATCGTGCGCTTGCTGCCGATATGACGGTTGAGGCGCGTTGCGTGGCTTCTCAGCCCAGAGCACGTTCGCGAACTCGACAGAGTGGTTCCAAAGGAGAAGGTAATGAATAATATGACCCTACAGGCCATCATCTGGTTTGTGGCCGGTGCGATTTTAGTTTTCTATCTAAAGCGCCGGCGCAATCGCAAGATGCAACCCTAGGCGGGCTTTGCCATGGCTGAAGCGGATACACTTCAGCAGCAGCTATTAGGAGCGCAGAACTCAGATGGCGGTTGGGGATATCAGAAGGGTAGCTCCTGGACTGAACCCACCGCCTTGGCTCTCCTGGCGATAACAGCCAATGAAGGTCCGGACGCGGCATGCGCCCGCGCACACAATTGGCTCGCACGCAGCCAGAAATCGGATGGAGGCTGGGCTCCGCAACCGGCAGTGGATCAGAGCACCTGGGTCACGAGCCTGGCGACTCTGGCACTCGCGGGCGATCGCCGACACTCTTCAGCAGCATGAGCGCGGAGTTTCCTGGCTGGTCCGCCACATTTTGCCCGCCGACAATCCCATCGGACGCTTCATCAGCCGCCTACAAGGCGCGCCCGAAGACTCCCGCCCGGCCGGCGGATCACCCTGGTTTCCCGGTACCGCCGCTTGGATCGGCCCGACCGCTGCCGCCCTGTTCGCTCTCTCCGATCAAATTACGCGAAACCGCGACAATCAGCTCCGATCCTACGTCTCCGAAGCCCAGGAATTTATCCTCTCCAGAAGATGTAGCGACGGAGGCTGGAATCACGGTGGCTCCAGATATCGCAGCCAGAACGCAAGTTCGTACCCGGAGATGACCGGCATGGCCCTCCTCGCGTTGCGCGGCGCGGATCGTTCTGCATTGCTTTTTCCTTTGCAACGCGCCTGCGAATTCGTCCAGTCGCCCGCGTCTAGCGAGGCCCTCTCCTGGTTGCAGTTGGGACTCTTGGCGCATGGCCGCGATTATCTTGCCGTCAAAACAGAGCTACCGTGCCGAACGGTTCGGGACCTCTCTCTAAGGCTACTCGCGTTAGCGGGCAAATCGAATACGAATAAGCTCCTCGCCGCATGAGTAAACAGAGCAACGCAATTTTCACCAGCCGCCGGTACTTCTTTTTCGGCCTGCTCGCCGCGGCGTCAAGTTGCCGGAAATCGGCCAGGTACCGTACCTACCCCGTTTCGATTCTTCGCGCCAGCTCCTATTCCGAGGACCTCGAGAGCCTGGTGCGCCGCCTCTTGATAGAACATCGTGTCTCTATTCGCGGGCAAGAGCGTTCTTCTAAAACCTAATCTGGTTGAGTTCAGCGCCGGCGCGCCCATCAATACAAACCCGATCTTTGTGGCAGCCGTCGCCGCCGCCTTTCGATCCCTTGGGGCTGCGAGCGTTCACATTGCCGAAGGCCCGGGTCATCGCCGCACCACTCTCGATATGGCGGAGGCTGCAGGTTACTTTAGCGCAATTCCCGCTTTTGAACGACATTTCACCGACTTGAATTTGGATGAGATCAGCCGTGTGCGGCTGCGCAATCCTTTCTCTAGCTTGTCTGAGCTTTATCTGCCGAAGACCGCGCTCGCGCACGATCTGCTGGTTTCGCTGCCTAAAATGAAGACGCACCACTGGACCGGAGCGACCCTATCGATGAAAAATCTGTTCGGTCTGGTACCAGGCGACGTTTACGGCTGGCCGAAAAACATCCTGCATTGGGCCGGTATACATGAGTCTGTAGCAGATTTACACTTCTTATTCCCGCGGCAATTTTGCATCGTCGACGGGATCGAAGGGATGGAGGGAAATGGACCGATTCTCGGCAGTAGGATTGATGCAGGAGTCATCGTGGGCGGAGCAGATCCTCCCAGCGTGGACGCAACCTGCTGCCGGATCATGCAAATCGACCCCGATAAGGTCCGTTACCTACAACTCGTAGCTGAAAGATCAGGATGGAATACCGCGAAGGTCCGCCAGTTAGGTGAGAATATCGCGACAGTCAGCAAGCGTTTTGCTCTGTTGCCTGAACTGGAGCATCTTCGCTCTTAACCGCCGCGACGATGAGATCGCAAGATAAGACCTAGATGAACATCTCTTCGTCGGACGTAGCATGGTCCACCGTCGGTCGGCCGCCACGGCCCAAGTGAGCCAGTGTCGTGCGAATTCCAGCGAACACACCGTATACCTCTCGAACAGGACGGATTACCCCTGATTGAACGTAAGAGACGGTTTGTTGAACGCGCGTCATGGAATCATCGAGCACCATCTCCGCCCGTTCCATCTGTACTTTCGCCCGCGCCGTTGCATCCGTCAGCAGCTCGTCAACTTTGACGAGCTGCTGTTTTGTTACATCCAGAATCGAGCTGCTGGTAGCGCCGATCTTTTCAACGTGCTTCTCAACGCGATCCACTGTGCGCTTCGTGCTTCCGACGATCGCCTCGACCTCAGGAATAATCGGCATCACGACCTGCTGAAGCTTTCGGGCGACCAGAAAAAGCCCAAGCAACGTACAGGCCTGAATGGCCATCGCGATCGCCGCCAGAGCGACGAAAATGATGAGAAGTATGAGAAGAGTATGCTCGTCCATGGCAGAGCGATTCTACGAATATCCCGATCTTACGAATTTTCCGCCGGTTGACCCGTCGTACCGGGTGCACCTGGAGCCGATTTGATGTCCGTGACGGCGTCGCGGTAGGCTTGCTTCCCCGCCTCCACTGCAGCGTTCAACGTGTCTTTTTGACGCGCCACAGTAGACCGGCCTTTGTCGTATAGATCAGCGGCGGATTGCTTCAACTCGTCCGAGCGCTGCTTGACATAGTCTGTCCCTTCTTGAGCGCGGGATTTCAGGTAATCGGTGCCTTCCCCAGCGCGAGCTTTCAAGTAATCCGCGCCTTCGCCGGCCTTATCGGCGATCAATTGGCGCGTCTCTTCACCCGGCCGGGGTGCCCACAAAATACCAGCTGCCACGCCAATTCCTAGGCCCAGCAGAAAGTATCCAAAACCGCTTCGTTCCTCCATGTCACTCTCCTTAGTGTCAGGTCCTCAAAGGCCTGTCGTTTCGCAGCTAACACCCTGTAGAGCATGGTAGAGTACTAAACGTTTCAGCAAGATGGCGACGCGCGGCAAACCGAAAAAGCTCGATGCGGACGGGCTATGGAATTATGCGTTACGATCGCTCGGAAGCCGTGCGCATTCGGTGAATGAGCTAAGACAAAAGCTGTCCCGCCGGGCCGATTCTCCCGGCGCCCTCGCGGACGCCATGAAGAAGCTGAGCGAGTACGGGCTTACCGATGATAAAAAGTACTCGGAGGCGCTCGCCTCGTCCCGACTCCAGAACCAGGGCTTCGGACGCTTTCGGGTCTTGAACGAACTCCGTTCGAAACGGGTCGACAAGAGGATTGCCGAAACCGCCATCGACAACGCTTATTCAGGCGTTCATGAGAACGAACTTATTAAGAATTTCCTGGCCAGAAAGTACCGTGGGAAGGACCTGCAGAGTCTGCTCAAGGATGCAAAGCATCTTGCAAGTGCGTATCGCCGTCTCCGGGTAGCCGGATTCAGCAGCAGCGGCTCTCTTTCCGTGCTAAAGCAATATTCGAGCGAGGTAGATGAACTAAATGCGCCCGAAGAAGATCCGATCTAGAATTTAACCTGCGGAACCTTCTTTTCCTGTTCCGTCGCCTTAAAATACGCGTCATCTTTCTGGAAACCGAATAGAGACGCCGCGACGTTCTTAGGAAATAGTTCGATATCGGTGTTATATTTCTGAATCGCTCCGTTATAATCTCGCCGGTCTACTGCGATTCTGTTTTCGGTTCCGGCAAGTTCATCCTGAAGACGGAGAAAATTCTCGTTGGATTTGAGCTGCGGGTAATTCTCCTGCAGGACCAGCAGACGCCCGATCGCACCGCTCAACTGATTATTCGCCCCAATTTCTTCCTGCTTGCTGTGCGCGCCGAGTAGAGCGGCCCGTGCATTCGCAACCTCTCCTATGACGCTTTGTTCCTGCTTCGCGTAGCCCTTGACGGTTTCGACCAGATTGGGGATCAAATCCGCGCGCCGTTTCATGTCGTTGTCCACCTGCGCCCAACGGCCGTCGATATCGTTGCGCTCGGCTACGAGTTGGTTTCGCTCTCCCATCAGCTGTCCGCCGAAGACCAAAACAACTAAGATCAGCACCACAAGAATGATCAGCGCACCCTTCATGCTTTGAACTCCCCCAAAATTTGCGTCCGCTCTATCTCAGCTTATCGATGCAGTCGATCCACGAAGTCGACCAGCGCGTGCATCTCGTCGAGATACTGCGCGAGGAGGCCCGCGGAGGTGCCGTCTGTCCCCGGCTTTCCACTTGCTCGAACCGCCAGTATCGCATTCGCGCCATCGAGCGGTTTTCCCAAAAGCGTTTCCAGGGCGGCTAAAATCTCGCGCTTCTTCCAGCGTGGTTGCTGTCCGCTCAGGATAAGTGCATGTCGGCCGAGCACACAAAATGTGGAGAGGGAGTCGGCTAGCAGCTTTAAGAGCCGATCGGGGTCGCGCAGGAGTTCTGCCGCTTTCTGACGCAGCCGGATCTGTTTCGCCCGCAGCTCATGTTCCACTTGCGCGCGGTAAAACGACCTGTCAATTGAGAGATCTTGAATGACGTCCGCCCCGCAAAGAACCCGCCGGTGTTCTTGCATGTCATGGAATTCCATGGGGAAGCAATCCGTCGAGGTTCGCACCTCTTCTTCGGTCAAAAGCAGGGGCGGGGGATTGCCTTTTTCACGCCACCAGTGAAACACGGGTTCGCACTCGGCTAGTTCTCGCGGCGAAAGACGGTTCAGTACGCACAGCACGTTCAGATCCGAGCTTCGTTCGTTCCAATCGTCCATCGCGGCGGAGCCGTAAAGGATTGCCGCCACAAGACGGTCCCCGAAAGTGTCCGTCAGCCGCTGCGTGAGTTCCGAGAGTTCTTGCTTCAACCTATCCTCCTAGGTTCCGCCCTACCGACCAGAATTTGTAGAATACACAAACGGGTAATGCGTTTGGGATAAGCGGCGGGTGACAAGGTCTTGCTGCATATTGCGATGCAGCAACCCGAGCGCGTGAAAGCAATTGGTGCTGGTCAGCGTTACGCCTAGGTTCCTGCGCAAGCGCGCGGCATCATGCGCAATATGCGAAAGGTCTGTCCGAATCGTAATGGGAATTCTTGTGCCTTCGCCATCGAAGGGGCGATGCTCACATCGACAGCATTCTCGCGAGCGCAACTGGATTCGCTGACAGTTACGATGGGCCGACCTTTTGAACACGGCTGCTCCCCTGCGCGAATGATTTACGGTGTTTACTTTGCTTGCGGGTGCTCCATCGACATCACTCCGTCCCGGTGCAGTCCCAGGCCCAGCACCGCCGGAGGCGCCTCCTCCTCAAACCGCAGTTCCTGTTCGCCACTCCTTGTCAGCGCCGCCGTCGTCCTCCTAAGACAGACCGACACGAGGGCCAAAAACGCCAGCATCATCGCCGCATCAGCGGTGTGCCGCAACGCGTGCCGCTCGAGCATGGCGGCCTCGGAGCCTGCCCAGAACAGGCCAATAGATCCCAGAAAAGCCATATGAACGCGTGATTTGCCCGGCAGGTACGAACATGTAAAGGGGATCTTACGGAAACGCAGCAGACAGACATCGGTCACGATGACGCCAAGCAGCCCAAGAGCCGCCAAATGCCCCGCGTTCTGAGGTCCAGGCCAAAGTCCTATACACACCACCGCCGTCGCCAGCCACACCGGCGCTACTGAGAGCAGAAGGAGCGCACGCCGGCTGGCGGCCAGAGTCTTCAACCCGCCGCGGACCGCAATCACGCGGAAAATCCAGTTGGCCCGCGGATCCAACGGCATGGCAAACGCTACCCGCGTTCCGATTGCGGCCAGCGCCATCATCATGATGCTTGCTGCCCATAAGAGCATGCTCTTCTCATGCGATGCATCGTTGACCGCCGCCCCGGACCCAACCTTCAGCAGCAAGCAGGTGAAGGCGAGGCCGATTCCGAGATAGAACCCCAGAATTAATCGATGCTGGCGGCTGCGCACCAGTGTGTGCACGGCGAATTGCCCAATCGCGGTCTGAGCCTGATCGCCGAATCGCGGCAACCAACTGAACCTGCGCGAGCCCGGCATGATATCGGGTTCCTCCACGATCTTGCGCAGCGTACGCCAATAGGAAAGCGTGTAGACCAACGCCGTCCCGCACACCACGCCCGCCAATCCTATCCACGCGCGCCGGGCCATCGATCCCAGCGCCGGATGCATGGATCCGTTCAATTGTTCATATAGCGCCAGAAAGCAGTATGAGGGCAGCCATTGAATCAGGCGCCCTACGGAGCCGATCGTGAGGTCGTCCAGTCCGCCAAAGCCCGGTTGCAGAAAGTACATGCCCATAATCAGGCAAATCGCTGCCATTTGCAGATATCCGGAGAGGCGCAGAAACAGGCGCCGCGGCAGTGTTAGCGCTGCTAGTCCTTGCGTTCCCAAAACAGCGCCATAGACAAACACGCCCGCCGCGAGCATCGTGAACCAATACGCGCCGAAGGATCGCAACACGCCCAGAAATCCTCCGCTCGCTGGGACAAGCACCGTGTCGAGTGAGATCGCCGGTTCGCCCGACAGCCGCTGCCGGATGTGCTCGCCGATCACGTCGGCCGAGAGTAGCTGGTTCGGTCCGCTATTGATGAGTACGACCGCCGCACAGTCGGTCCGTGGATTGAAGAAGGCGTCACTGGTGAAGCCGGCCGTTGCGCCGGAATGCTGGTAAGTTCCGGTATTGGGATAATACAGCCAAGCGAGAGCGATTTGCGCGCCTCCATCGGCATTGTCGCGAATCCGATGAGACAAGGCGAGCGCGCTGGAGAGCGGAAAGTATTTCTCCGGATGCAGGTTCGCTTCGAGATACGCGATCATGTCGCCTGCCGTCGAGCGAATTGCTCCCGCTCCAGCGAGAGCATCCAGATCCCAAGCATGCACTGGACGATGCTTCTCGTCATAGCCCTGCATGAATTGCCGCTGCTGCGCGGCGGAGAGTTTCACCACTGTGTCGGTCATGCGCAGCGGATCGGTGATCTCTTTCCGCAGTTGGTCGGCATAGCTGGTCCCGGCTCGCAGCCGCCAACGCTTGTCCCAGGAGACCTACACCAAGATTGCTGTAAACGAAGCTAGCGTCCGCCGGCTTTGCAACCCCGTGGCTCCCTAAGTAAGCATAGAGTTGTTGCGGTCCATAATCGGCGTAAGGGTTAGATCGGTCGGCCGGGTGGAAGTTGTCGGGAATGCGTGGCAATCCCGAGTGATGCGTCGCCAGGTCGAGCAATGTAATCTCCCCGTCGGTGTCAGCCGAGCCCGCAGGTTTCGCCACCGTCCCGGCCGGCAAGAGCTCCCGCACCGGTTCATCGAGGCGCACTTTTCGCTCGACCACCATGCGGGCCAGTATCAATCCCGTGAAGGTCTTCGAAATGGAGCCGATTTCGAAGAGCGAATGCGGCTTCGCGGCTCCATACGTGAAGACTCGCCGCTCGCCGCGTTTCCAGACTCCGATCGCCAATCCCGCTCCCGTGCCCGGCGCCAGTTCTCCGCTGGTCAACTGCTGTTGTAAATCGCGGTCCATCACGGCCTTCAAATCGCGCTCCGCTACCGGAACCGGGGTCGCATCGAGAGTCAACGCCGGAAGCGCGGCGGGCGTGGCGCGAGCGGTAAACACCAGCGGCAGGATCAACCCAATTGCGCTATGCAGCAGAACGATCGTCAAGCCCAGCGATGTCGCCACGGCCGCCACCTTCGCCAGAAATACTGTGCGCGCCCGCACGGGCAAGGGAGCTAACACCAGCACGTCGCGCCGGTCCGGAAACGTCGCATCCCAGCTCAGTACCGCGAACAAACCCACGACCAGCATGGTGGTCGCGATCAGAAAGTGCTGCGCGATCATTGCGAATAACAATCCACCGTCACGCGCGTCTCTGCCGGGTGCGGCGGGGTCTCCGAGCATCATCGCCGGCAGCGATAAGCCGACGCTGATAAAGACCAGCAGCGCCGCAAACTGTCCCAATAGCTTGTTTGCGTCGCCCTGCGCCTGCCCGGAGAGCACTTCCGGATCGAACACGCGAAAGAGGAACTGGCGATAGAGCACGCGAAACTGCAGCTTGTTCACGCGGTTAGACCTCAATCAGGTCCGCAATCTCCCGGGAAATCGCTGCCGTGTCCTGTTCCACTGCCAGTTGCTGAAAAATTCCTTCCAGAGTGGGCTGTGCCATAAGCATCCGCAGCCGCTCAATGGAATCGTCGGCGACAATTTTGCCCTGGTGCAAGATCACTATGTGACTGCACACTCGCTCCACTGTTTCCAGTTCGTGCGAACTGAACAGCACCACTTTCCCGCGTGCGGCTAGTTCCTGAATCAGGCTGCGCAGCACCAGCCCCGTACCGACGTCGAGCCCCGAAAATGGTTCGTCCAGCAGTAACAGATCCGGGTTGTGCAGCAGCGCCGCGGAGAGCAACACTTTCTGCCGCATCCCCTTCGAGTAGGCCGAGATCGGCACATGCCGATCGCTGTGCAGTGAAAACAACCGCAGTAAGCCGTCAATTCGACGCGCGGTAGTCGCGGCCGGCAGATTACGCAACTGTCCAACCAGCACGAGATATTCCAGACCGCTCAAGTGCCCGTAGAGATGAGGCTCTTCGGGCACGTACCCGAGCCGCTGCTTATACGCCATCAGATCGCTTTCGATGGGTTCACCATCGAACAGAACTTTGCCGGACGTAGCCTGCAGCAGCCCGGTGATCATCTTCATCGTGGTGGATTTTCCCGAGCCGTTCGGCCCGAGATATCCAGTGATTTCGCCGGCCCGCGCCGAAAAACTCACATCATCCACAGCCACGATCCCGCTGAATCGCTTCGAGACATTACGCAGTTCCAGCAAGGGACTCCTTCGTACCTGGGACGGAGACAAATTCAGCCGTTCATGGTTGGGAAGCCAAGGCTCCGCACTAGAGATAAGGAAACCGCAAACGCGGAAAAGTTCCCGGCGACCTTACAGCGAATACTTGCCTGCGGTCAGAACGTGCTTGGCGACCTCACGGCCGAGCGCAATGGTATTGGCCGGTTCCCGCTTCGAAAGGCGGCGCAGAATGGCGGCTTGGGTACGAAGCATGTCGCCCTCCGCAACCGCCGCAATGACCCGCCTCGCCGATGCTTCTATCTTTTCCGCTGCGATGGCCGCATACAACCGCGTCATGGCTGTCGCGCTGCGCGCTGCTGAATGCGAGCCTCTGGTTAACAGCTTCTCGGCGCGCAGCAAGCAGGACTCGAGCGTGTATACTTCCGTAATGCAATCGGCCAGCGCGCCCATGATCTCCTGCTGATCCTGCAGATCCTGTATATGTTTCTGCGAGGCAGAGCCGGCAGCAAAGAGGGTGAGCTTTTTCAGATTTGACAGTAAGTTGCGTTCCGCCGCGAGCGGTGTTTCCTCGTCGAAGCCGCTCATGCGCGGTTCAGTGATTTCGTCCATGACGCGCTTGATGGCAGGCAATAACGCAAGCTGACCCGTCATGGCGCGTTTCATCAGCCAGCCCGTGATAATAAGGCGGTTGATCTCATTAGTGCCTTCGAAGATGCGGTTGATGCGCGCATCTCGGTACGCGGCCGCTGCCGGATACTCCTCTACATAGCCATAGCCGGCATAGATTTGTACGATGTGATCGACAACCATGTCGAGCATCTCCGAGCCCCAGACTTTCAGAATGGAGCACTCGACCGCGTATTCTTCGATGCGCTTCTGAATTTGACGCGAGGCGTCTTCGGCATGGTGGTCAACGTCGGACAAAGCGGCGTCGATCATTCCGATGGTGCGGTAGGTGAGCGACTCGCCGGCATAGATGCCCGTCGCACATTCGGCTAGCTTCTCCTGAATCAGGCCGAACTCGGCGATCGATTTGCCGAATGCTTTGCGGTCCTTGGCGTATTCAATGCCGTGCTGCAGTGCAGTCCGAGCGCCACCGACGCAAGCGGCTCCAAGCTTGAACCGTCCGATATTCAGGATATTGAATGCGATGTGGTGTCCCTTGCCGGCTTCGCCGAGCAGATTGCCGGCGGGAACTCTGCAGTCGTTCAGTATGAGCGGGCAAGTGGATGAACCGCGGATGCCCAGTTTGTGTTCCTCAGCGCCGATGGAAAGGCCGGGCGTGTTGCGCTCAATCAGAAACGCGGAGAACTTTTCGCCGTCGATTTTGGCGAAGACGGTGAACAGATCGGCGAATCCGCAGTTGCTGATCCACATCTTCTCGCCGTTCAAAACGTAATGCGCGCCGTCGGTCGATAGAACTGCGCGCGTGCGAATATTCATCGCGTCGGAGCCGGAGGAGGCTTCCGAAAGGGCGTAGGCGGCGACCCATTCTCCGGACGCCAGCTTCGGCAAGTATTTGCGTTTTTGCTCTTCGCTGCCATACCAGACCAGCGGCAGAGTGCCGATTCCGGAATGCGCCCCAAATGCCACCGAGAAGCTCGCATTTTTGCTCAACGATTCGGCGATCAGAGCGGATGTGACTTTATCCATCTCCAGTCCGCCGTACGCCTCGGGAATATCTACGGCGAGCAACCCTAATTCGCCGGCTTTGCGCAGCAACGCTCTTGTGACAGAGAAGTTTTTGGCTTCGATCTCGGCAGCGGCCGGCAGTACCTCATTTTTTGAGAACTCGGTCGCGGTTTTTGCGATGTGGATTTGTTCCTGCGAAAAATCTTCCGGAGTGAAAACGTCTTCGGCGCGCAAATCCTCAATCAAAAAGCTGCCGCCCTTTATTTTTGCAGTCGCGCTCGAAACCGTAGTTGCGGCCATGGCTATCCTTCCAAATCAGTTCAGATTCTCAAAAATGCCGGCAGCGCCCATTCCGCCACCTACGCACATGGTCACCATGCCGTAACGTGCGCGCCGGCGGCGCATCTCGTGCAACAGCGTTGCCGTCAACTTCGCTCCCGTGCATCCCAGCGGATGGCCCAAGGCGATGGCGCCCCCATTTACATTGACCTTGTCGCGGTCGAGTCCCAGCAGTTTGATGACTGCAAGGGATTGTGCCGCGAAAGCCTCATTCAGCTCGATCAGATCGATTTGGCTCAGATCGAGACCAGCTAGCTTCAGCGCTTTGGGAATCGCATAAACCGGTCCGACGCCCATCTCTTCCGGCAGGCAACCGGCGTATGCGAACGAAACAAACCGCGCGAGCGGCTTCAATCCAAGCGCCTGGGCGCGATCTTCGGAGAGCAGGACCGCCGCCGCCGCTCCATCAGAAGTCTGGGACGAATTGCCGGCGGTCACCACGCCCTTGGCATGGAAGGCGGGCTTCAGCTTCGTCAGAGCTTCGAGCGATGTGTCGGGCCGGGGTCCTTCATCCGTGCGAAAAGTCGCTTCCGTTCGTTTGGGCTTGCCCTGTTCATCAGGGATTGCGGTCGCTACTGCAACGGGAATAATCTCTTCATCGAAGCGGTTATTCGCTTGGGCCGCCAGAGCGCGTTTGTGACTTGCGAGCGCGAATTCATCCGCCTCTTGGCGTGTGATGTCGTAGTGCCTGGCGATTCGCTCGGCCGTCAGTCCCATAGACGTGTAAGAAGCCGGATGATTTTCTTCCAGCCACGGATTGATGGAAATTTTATGGCCGCCCATGGGCACCATCGACATCGATTCCGTGCCGCCCGCGATGATTACTTCCGCACCGCCACCTCGAATGCGCTCGGCTGCGAGCGCGATGGACTGCAATCCCGACGCACAGAAGCGATTGATCGGTCATGGCGGCGGATTCAACCGGTAAGCCGGCGCGTAAAGCGGAAATGCGCGCGACATTCATCCCTTGCTCGGCTTCCGGCATGGCGCAGCCTAAAATCACATCTTCAATCTGCTTCACGTCCAGTTGCGGAACCCGGTCGAGCGCGCCTTTGATGGCGCTCGCCGCCAGATCGTCAGGCCGCGTGGTTCGCAGCTTCCCTTTCGGAGCCTTGCCGACGGCCGTGCGCACAGCGCTTACAATGACAGCATTTCTCATTTCTTAATTCCTTAACGGCTTACCGGTCTTCAGCGTATGAGCGATTCTCTCCGCAGTCTTCTTTTCACCGCAGAGCGAAAGAAAAGCCTCGCGTTCTAGATCGAGCAGGTATTGCTCGGTTATCCGCGTGCCAGCCGTGATTTTTCCACCGCACAGGATATACGCCAGCCAATTTGCCACCTTTACGTCGTGATCGCTGATGTATTCGCCTTCGCGCATCAGGCGCACACCCATTTTGAGAGACGCTAACGCGTTTTCGCCGGGCGCGGCAATATCGACTCGCGGGGCCGGGGGACGATATCCCGCATCGGCCATTTCGCGTGCGCGCGCCTTGGCATCATTCAAAAGCCGGTCGCGATTCATAGTGATACCGTCGCCCGCTTCGAGATACCCGAGCGTGCGGGCTTCTTCCGCCGAAGTTGAGACCTTGGCCATGGCTATTGTTTCGAAGTAGCGCCGAAGCCTGTGCGCCACCTCAATCGATTCCGTCCCGCCAGCTTCCTCGACCGGGGCCGGCGTCGAGCGTTCGCAGCAGCACCTCCTTGCAGCCGCCGCCCGCCGGGATCAGACCGACTCCTGTCTCTACCAGCCCCATGTAGAGTTCCGCATGCGCCTGCCGAGCGGCCCCGTGCAGTGCGATCTCGGCGCCTCCGCCCAAGCACAGGTTGAAAGGCGCGACTACCACGGGACGAGGGCAAAACTTAATAGCCTGCGTCATCTTCTGGAAGGCCCGTATGACCGCGTCCAGTTCTTCCCATTCCTGCTCGTGGATAGCAAGCAAGAGTTGCATGAGATTTGCGCCGGCTGAGAAATTACCGCCATCGTTTGCAATCACGAACGCTTCAAAATTCGCGACCGCCTCGCTCCCAGGACTCAGCGCTTGCGTAATGAGCGAAACGATATCCGTGCCGATTGCGTTCATCTTCGTGTGGAACTCGATGGCCGCAACACCATCGCCGAGCTCGACCAACGACGCGCCCGCATTCTTCTTGACCACGGCTCCGGAGTTTTTCAGGATGCGCAACGAGGGAAACGCGCCTGGCTCTTCGACCGGCTGATAGGTCAAGCTTTTCGCGTCGAAATAGAACCGCTTCCCGGAATCAGTCCGATACCAGCTTGCATTGCCCCCTTGCAGAAGCGCAGCAGCAGAACTGGCGAGTTTCATGCCGGCGGCGTTCATCTTATCCGCCGTCTCACGCACGCCCGCGGCATCCCACATCTCAAATGGACCCAATTCCCAATTGAACCCGGTCCTCATGGCCGCATCGATACTGACGATGCTATCCGCCACTTCGCCCAGCCGATTGGCTGCGTAGTTCCAAAGGTCCGGCAGCATGCGCCAATAAAACGCAGCGGCCGTGTCTTTGCGGGGATCGCCCGAAAGCAGCAGGCGCAGCCGCTCGGGTAAGGATTCGACATTCTTCGCCATGTCGAGGGCAGGAAATTTTGCCCGTTCAGACGCGCGGTATTCGAGCGTCTTCCAATCCAGGCCCAGCCGGATTTCGTCTCCGGCCGAGGCCTTCGTCTTCTTGTAAAAACCCTGTCCTGTTTTGTCGCCCAACCAGCGGCGCGAGATTATCTCCCCGAGAAAACCCGGCATTTTCACATCGGAACGCTCGTCCTTCACTCGCTCGGAAAAATTGCGGCCCACACTCGCGAGGACATCCAGACCCACCATGTCACTCAGCCGGAACATACCGGTCTTCGGCCAACCGAGCGCGGCTCCGGTAAGAGCATCCACCTGCTCGATGGTGAGGTCCATATCCTGCATGATGCGGATGGCATTCATGACAGCAAAGGTTCCGATGCGGTTGGCGATGAAGTTGGGCGTGTCCTTCGCAAATACGACCGTCTTGCCCAGCCGTACTTCGCCGAAGCGGCGAATGCCTTCTAACAAAGCCGGATCTGTATCGGGTCCGGGTATGATTTCAAGCAGCCGCATATAGCGTGGCGGATTGAAGAAGTGGGTACCGAACCAGTGGCGCCGAAATCCATCGTCCATCTGTTCGGCGATTTGCGCGATGGGTAAGCCGCTGGTATTGGTCGTGACGATCGCGTTGGCGCGCCGGAAAGGAGCGATCCGCGACAGCAATTGCCGCTTGATCTCCAGGTCTTCCGCGACGGCTTCGATAATCCAGTCGCAATCCCGCAATAGCGCGAGATCGTCGTCGAAATTTCCGACTGTAATCAGCCGTTTCAAACCGGGTTCGAAGAATGCGGCCGGCTTTGCATTCTTAAGCGCCTCGAGCGCTCCTGCGGCAACAGAGCTACGCGATGCGCCGCCCGCGTCCTCGGCCCTTCGGACCACATCCAGCAAAACGACCCGAACTCCGGCATTAGCCAGATGCGCCGCTATGCGGGACCCCATATTGCCCGCGCCCAATACCGCTACCTTTTGAATGAGGGTTGAACCGGAAGCCTTGTCCTGTTTCCGGGGCCGATCCTGGGTAATTGGTGTATCTGCAGTCTCGACAGTCATGAAACTCCTAAGTTCTGGCGATCTCGGCTGGAGCGCTCGCAAGCCATTCGTCTTTGCCGATAGGTAAGCGCAATCGACCCTTTCGGCGATCAGCGAAGCCCTCCATTAACGTTTTGGTGAATGCGGCCGCAACTTGCTGCGCCGTCAAATCTCCGTTGGGCTCGAACCAGAGCGCCAGCGAGTTGACCGCGCCAGCTATGGAAAAGGCGGTCAGCTTTACGTCGCAAGAACGGATGGAGCCATCCTGGACGCCCTGTGCGATGAACTCCCGCAGATCGCGATCTATGTTGCGCTTGTAGGACCGGACTTCAGCTCGTGCTTTCGGGGATAGTTCACGATCATCCTGCCGGACGACACAGCGTCCGAAATCACTCGCAATAACAATCGCATAGGAGTAGATGAAGCCTGCCACTTTTTCCAGACCGCTCCCTCCACACGAACGAAGCCGCGAGAGGTTGACCTCAATCAAAGAAATACCGCGCCGGTAGCACTCCAAATAAATTTCTTCTTTGTTCCGGAAGTAGTGATACAGGGCCGGTTTCGTCACCTTCAGCGTTTCAGCAACGTCGGTCAGAGAGGTACGCCAGAATCCGCGCTCGAGGAACAGCCGTACCGCCACGTGTAGGACGGCCTCCCGTTTGCTTTGAGGATCGCGGCGCCGGTCAGTGAAGGCTTGGAGATGAACGTGCGAGTGTTTCTGCTGTGCTCCTTGGTCCGGCCTTTGGCTGACTATTGACACCGGGATGTCCTCCTGATATCTTACTCACCGGTAAGAAAAACGCAAGAGGCATATCCTACGACTGGTAGTTCGAAGCGAAGGATCGCGATGCGGAGTTCGATGGAAGGAAATACGGCCGCTCGCCTGAGCGCGTTGCAGGCGGCAAAGAACGCGTTCGACCCCTCGAGGGCGGAGGTCGCAACTCCAGCCGCAAGGTCTTTCGAAGGCTCCGACGACCTGAAAAAACTTCCGCTGGAACGCGCTTATCACTGGGAGCGCACGCGGCCTGAATCGATCTTTCTGACGCAGCCCATCGATGGGAAAGTGCGGAACTGGACATGGGCTTCGGCGATGAAGGAGGCGCGGCGCATCGCCGCCTATCTCGAGGCGCAGAACTGGCCGCGTGGCTCCCACATCGTGATTCTTTCAAAGAACAGCGCCTGGTGGATCATGGCGGAGTTGGCGATCTGGATGAGCGGCCATGTTACCGTGCCGATTTACACTTCGCTGACCGTGGAATCGGCCCAAAAGCTGTTTGCACACAGCGAGCCGGTCGCCTGCTTCCTCGGTTCGCTTGAAAACCCGGCGCTCCTACCCGAAGCAGTCGCGCCGGGAATTCACTGCATCCGCTTTCCGAACGCGCCAGTGTGTCAGGGAGCCTGCTGGGAAACGCTCACAGGCCAGCATGAACCCATTAGCGACAGCCCTGTGCGCCACGCCGATGAACTGGCGACGATCATTTACACTTCGGGCACAACAGGTTCTCCCAAAGGCGTCATGCACCGGTTCGGCGCATTCCCATATTTCGTCAGTGCGGTGACGCAGGTCACGGGCGACGAGCCGGGGAAGCGCGTGCTCTCTTACTTGCCGTTGGCGCATATCGCTGAGCGCGCGGTCACGGAAGCCAGCGGTATATCGTCCGGTTGGCGGATCTTTTTTTCTGAAAATAGCGCTACCTTTCTGACCGATCTGAAGCGAGCGCGCCCAACGTTCTTCTTCTCCGTACCGCGGCTTTACGCGAAGTTTCAGGCGGGAGTGTTGCAGAGGATTCCGCAGCGCAGGCTTGACAGGCTGTTGCGAATCCCTATTCTGAATTACTTTGTCCGCAGGCGCATTATCAATGAGCTTGGGCTTGGTTGCGTGCGGACTGCCGCCTCGGGGTCAGCTCCTCTGGCTCTCGATCTGTTGCTCTGGTTTCGGAAACTTGGATTACCGGTCACGGAAGGGTACGGTACGACCGAAATCGGCATCACGCATATTGCTCCGGGCGGCAAGGGTCCCCCCGGATACGTCGGCCGTAGCGCTCCGGGAGTGGTCACGCAGATTTCCTCCGTTGGCGAAGTATTGGTGAGCAGTCCCATGAACATGCTGGGTTATTACAAAGACCCGCAGGCTACGCGTGACGCCTTCACCCCGGACGGCTTCATGCGGACCGGGGACCTGGGAGAAATCAACCCCGAAGGTTGGCTAAAAATCCGCGGCCGTATCAAGGAGCAGTTCAAAACCACCAAAGGTAAATACGTCTCCCCCTCCACGATTGAGTTCATGCTGAATGCGAGCCACTTGATCGAGGCATCGCTCGTGATGGGCTCTGGTCTCGCGGCGCCGTTCGCGGTGATTGTCTTATCTGCGGACGCTCAAAAGGCCATGGGCAGTGAATCGGGCCGTATAGACCTCGCCTCATCTCTCGAAGAGTTGCTGTCTGCGACCAACGAGCGGCTCGCTCCTCATGAGCGTTTGAAGTTTCTTGTTCTAGTGACCTCAGCCTGGACCATCGAAGCCGGCTTCCTGACGCCCACATTGAAAATGAAGCGGCCCGTTTTGGAAGCGCACTATGCACCCATGATTCCGGACTGGACGGCGCAAAATAGTAGACTCATCTGGCACACCGAAGGAAGTTGAGGAACCCCTATGACAAAGTCCGGCAAGCTTCTCGCATTTCTGGTTTCGCTCCTGATCCCGACTGGTTTGTTCGCGCAGCAAGACTACGTCGGCCGCTTCGATCTCTACAACGGCTTCACTTGGTTCGACAGCCCAAGCGCGAATCTTGCCGAGCGTGGCTATCACTTGCAGGCCGGCGTCAATCTTAGAACCTGGCTGGCCATGGGTTTCGACTATTCGGTGGTCGAGGGCAATGTCACTCTCGTGCCGAACCTTCTGACGCCCTCGCTTCAAAGACAAATCGGCGGGCAGTTGGCGGCCTTGGAAGGCGCCGGGCTACTCCCGCCTGGTTATCAGGTCGCAGTCGGTACGGCATCCACTACCCAGACCTTTGCTGGCGGTCCGCAATGGGAATTCCGTCGCTTTCGGCGGGTCACGTTCTTCGCGCACCCCTCCATCGGGGCCATCCACGAAACGGCGACGCCGCATCCCTCTGATCCCTTCACGACGGCTATTCTGCAGCAGCTGGCGCCTCGCGGGAGCATACGGGACTGGGAGCCTTTCTACGGGTTCGGCGGAGGGTTCGAGCTGAATTTCGTCCGTTTCGCTAGCCTCCGCTTCCAAGCAGATTACGTCCACAACGATCTGTTCTCCAACATCTTGAAGGACCCGCGTAACACGGTGCGCGTCTCCGTCGGTCCTGCCTTTCATTTCGGGAAAAATATCGTTAAGTAAGCTCTTCGCGTTTGCGGGCGCGAAAGCGGAACGCGAAACGGTTTAGGTCCACTTGCACGTCGTCGAAACCAGCGGCGCGAAGACGATCGGAAAAACTGCCTGGATCCACGACGACCAGCGTGTCGAAGACATGCAGAAGACGAAAAGGACGGCTGTCGCGGCTGTCGGTCCCGGCAAAGATTCCGTTCGGCCGTAGGACGCGTGCGACTTCGGCCAGGAGACGATTTTGTTGCGTGACGGAGGGTACATGGTGAAGCATCGTAAAGCACACCGCTCCGTCAAACGTTGCATCCGGGAACGACATTGCCGTCGCGTCCTCGCACACGATACGCACGTTGTTGCCGCTCTGCCGGCGCGACAAATTTCGCGCGAGTTGAGCGTCAATTTCCACACAGGTGAGATGTGCCACTCGCTGACGCAGCACCTCTGTCGAAGCGCCATATCCTGGGCCGATCTCCAGCACGTTCGATCCCAAATCGACATCTTCGAGCGTCCAGGGAAGAATATGGTTTTCCACCGTCTGCTTCCAACGTTCGGAGGAGCAGAGCCAACGATGAAATACGTTCACTCGTGCCACTCCGGATGTTCAGCGATACTCAAAATGTTGCCGTCCGGGTCTTTGAACCAGGCGACCTTTGCGCCGGTGGGCGTCGTCCAAATGCCTTGCGCGTCCTGCTTGAGAAACTCGTAACGCTCAAAAGAGATTCCGGCTTGTTCCAGATCTGCGACTGCGGCGGAAATGTCTGGAACCTGCCAGCCTAAGACTGTGCCAGCGGCCGGCGGCCGTTCCTTTGCCATGCCCAACCGCAGCATGATTCCGTTCGCGTTGTATACCAGTGCGAACGGAGGCTCTTCACTGACCAGACGCAGACCAAGAATCTCTCCGTAAAAGTTCTTTGCGCGCGTTACATCCACAATCGAGAGGAAACCGACAATGTCGTACTTGCCAAGGCCAGAGTGCATGCAACTATCATCAGTCGATTGCCTCCTTGTCGCAAGACGGGCAAAGCGTCATAGAATATCGCTATTGCGACACAAGCGATTCTAAAGAAATACGATCCTCGGCCCGGAGTTTCCGTTGCTACCTTGGCGTACGAATACCCGCGTGGTTTTCAAGTACCCGAACACGCCCACGGATCGGATCAACTGGTCTATGCGATTCGCGGCCTCATGGAGGTGTCTTCCGGTCAGAGCATGTGGCTGATCCCACCGCACTTTGCGCTCTGGATTCCAGCGCGCGTCCAGCATAGAATTCGCATGCCTGGAGCGGTTTCCATGCGCACGTTGTATTTCAAGCCGGGCCTGGTCTCAAAGCTGCCGTCCCATTGTGCCGTGCTGCACGTCTCCGCGCTACTGCGAGAACTCATCCTGGAGACGGTCCGCGTCGGGCGCTTGCGCGTGAGAAATTCTCTCGAACGTGCGCTTCGCGACTTGGCTATATCGCATCTGGAGAGCGCTTCCCCAGTACCTACATTCATTACGTTGCCGAGAGAGCCGCGAGCACTCGCTGTAGCTCGCCGCGTCGTCGATCGTCCGGCTCAACCGCAGGGACTGGCAGCATTGTGCGCGGGCGTGGGGGTGAGTGTGAGAACAATACAAAGGACGTTTCTGAAAGACATCGGTCTCGACTTCGAGACATGGCGGCGTCAAGTGCGTCTCACGAAGGCCGTCGAACTGCTTGTCGAGGGACATCCCGTCAAGGAGGTCGCTTTCGCCGTTGGATACAGACAGTGCAGCGCGTTTACCCAAGCATTCCGGCGCACGTTCGGAACGGCTCCGAAAAGCTGGCTTGCGGCATTGGAACGCAATTAATGAAGAATCGAGAGAGCACCGTCGCCGTTGCTCTCTCTTAGCGCTAATGATCCCTTACCGCAGAACGTGTTCTGCGGTTTCGTCACGATGCTTCTTCAGGTACTGCATGAATGGTGTCCCGCCGGTCCCCACGGCGTGCGGGTTTTTCGCGTCCGTCTGCGCTTGCCGGAAAATGTAAGTCGCCGCGTACTGCAGATGCAGAGCGCGAAAACGCTCGACATGCTCGACGCACGCGTTGTAGATAGCCGTCAATCCGGCGTTCCCGGCCCGTTCCACAAACGGTCTTACGGAGCCACGCGCCTCGAGTGACTCGATGAATTCCCGATGATTTGGAGGCATGTAGACACGCATCTCCATAAGATAGGTGCGCAACATGTCTTCTTTATGTCCAATGCCCAGCACGGCATCGAGGGACGGGACAATTGCGCTCTGCGCTCCAGTCTCGCCGCGAAACTGCTGCGGCTGACCGAAGTAACTGTCAACGCCTTCGTAGATCAGCCCTTGTGGCAGGTCGGGATGATTCTTCCAGCCATGAATGTAAGGCCGCACGCGGTGATAGTACACGTAGGGATCACATCGTTCGGGCATGCGTTGCAGCGTAGCGTACATTTGCCCGAGAGACGCTTCGAGCACTGTCAGATACGATGTCAGCCGCTCGGCATTGCGCTGTTCCGCCGCATCCAGGCACGGATGCAGCGCCGCCAGCCCCGACGCGGCCCGCTTTTCGATATCGACGTGAATCAGAATGAACCACTCTTCATCGATACCCCCGAGAAAATTTTGGATGAGCGCAATGTTGCCGCACTCGATTTCGCGCGCCGGATCCAGCCGGAAGAAATTATGCAGCGCGTAACTGCTGTAGCTCAATATCGGCGGCCGCCCCAGACTGGACGCAACAGCATGCCACGGAACGGCAAGGCGGCTGGGCAAGACCTCAGCCGGTTGAGCATCACCCCAGACATAAGCATGTCCAAGATAGCTGAGTAAAAGCATGGCCCGTTCGCGCTCCGCCTCCCTGGCGATAGCAGCCAACGGAAACGGCGGCAAGTCCGAGATTGTCCGCCGGAGGTGATCTGAAGCAAATAACTTTGGAAGACTCGACGCCATGATCTCCCAAGCATCGAAAGGCTCAGGAAGACGGCGCAGAGGATCTTGCAACGGAAGGAAACCGCGCTCGTGGCTAAGCTCGGGCGCGGCGATAGAGGTGAACATTCATAGTGTTCCTTATCCCGCATGGTGGTACAGCGTTGCCTAGGCAGACGCCGCACTCTTGGGTAATTTGAGCGTATCAATCAGCGCACGTGTCGGTCAAACGCCGTGGGTGGGGGCCCTTGAAGGCACCCCGAACTGCACGCAAGAGATCGCAGAAAGGTTTCAGGGATTCTGATGTTCGAAGAGACGAAGAATTCCGAAGCTTCTACATTACTACCAGTACGGCTGCTCTCGTAAGCGGAACGATGTAGAGCGAATCCTCATCTCCCTTTCGATATCGCAAGGCCGTGCCCTTCTGGCCATGGCCCGTGATTGTTTACATACGAACGCGCTTCTCGCTTATAGTCGCCAGCATAAACCGCACAACCGAACTGCGGACGCTGTTGGATTCGTTACAGCGCCAGACCCACCAGGACTTCGAAGTTATCGTCGGAGACTAGAACACCGATGACCGGCTCTTGCCGATCCTCAACGAGTTTAAGGACCGGCTGAATATACGGCGTACAGAATCGGCGCTCGCTTTGTCGAGAGCGCGCAACGTAGGATTGAGGATCGCGCCTGGAGATGCAAATCGAGCATGGGACACCGCATCACCCTCAACGGCGCCGCTCGCATGGATAGTCAACGTCGCGCGCTCGTGAGCGGCCAATTGCAAAATGACGAAGGAACAGCCGAGTTCAAAAATGAGCTGTACGGCAACCAGGCTGGCGAAAGTGTAGTAATAACCCTGTTCTTGCGGAGTGAGAAACCTCGAGATCAGACAGGACCGTGATGGCGCCGGCGAGACCCGACCAGATGCGGGCGAATACCGTGAACGCAATTGCACGATCAAGACCGATGAGATGCTTGAGCCGATGAAACCATTTTTGGTCATCCTGTGACCGTGTTTCGGAACACATTGTCCCTAGTTAAAGAGACACTCGCGATCCCGGTCCTTCTCTAGCCATTCAGACCAGAATAACGGTCGCTTCAAGACACAGCCAATTGTGCCTTCCAAATAGAAAAACCGCCGGACATGAGCCCGGCGGTTTTCGCCTGTTGCGGATTGGAGGGACCTTAATCGCCCATTGCGCCGACTTCTTCTTGTTTCTCGGCCGGCGCCGGCTTTGCTGTCGAACCAAGCAGGCCGTCCAGCGGAACGAAGCCTTCCACCTTCTTTTCACCGAGGATGTGCTCGCGGTAGAGCCGCGCCATCTTCTCGTTTTCGAGCTTCTGTTTCAGAGCCTCGTCTCGGGCGCGCGCCTTCTCCTCACGGGCCGTTTTGGCAATACCCTTGAGTTCCAGGTCGTGTTGGCGATCCGCCTTCACGTGCTCTTCTACCAGCACCAGATTGTGGTCTTTGCTCGCCAGCGGAACGCTCTTGTTGCCGGCGAAGATTTCATGCCGTCCGTGCTCTTCGTACCACTTGGTCAGAGTCGACGTCATGTGCATTTTCTCGATGATGTTTCTCCAACCCACGCCGGTGTTGTAGGCGCAGAAGGAGATTTCGCCTTCCTGCGTGGCATACGGAATGATGCACTGCTCGGTGCGCCGGAAATCGTAGTTGAACAGATCCTGGAACCACATACCGGCAATGAAAAGGAAGTTCCAACGATCGCCACGGCGCTTCTCGATGTCGGCCATCGTGCGGTCGCCCGTGACCTTACCGTAGCCGCCCGTTTCCGCCTTCTTCGTCATGCCGAAGCACTTGTCGAATTTCGCGATCAGATCCATCAGCTTGAAATGCTTCGGCGCCATGAACGGGTTGTAATTGCGAAGCAGCGAGAGCGTAACGCCAACGACCGACAAGATGCGTCCGCGCGCGGCGTCATTGATGCGAGCGATATCTTTTGCCAGACGGTCCGCATTGACGAAAGCCGTAAAGGGAACGTATTCTTTCGTCTCCTTGTCACACATGATCGCCATGCCGATCCCGCAGTTCGGATGACATCCGCAACTGATCTGGCCCCAATCCGAATTCGGCCCGTGTACCAGGTCGGCAAAGTCGGAGAAGGTGCTCATGAAGCTGATCGGGAACCAGTCGCGCACCGGTTCACCGATGCCGGTCTGGTTCTTCACATCGTGTGCCAGGTGAGATAGCGTGTAGCGCTGCGCCTGACGGCGTTCGTCCGTAATTGCTTCGTCACGGCCGGTGAACGAAACCGGCTGGAACGACAGGAATGGAATCTTCTTCGGATTGTCGAGAGCGAACTGCACCACGTGTCCGACCTGCTCATTATTTACGCCATTGAGGATGGTGATGACGGGAACGATATCGACGCCGTTCGACCAGAGATTTTCAATAGCACGTAACTTCACGTCGAACAGGTTGCCCACCGCGCGGTGCGAGTTCGCGGCATTCCCGATTCCGTCGAACTGCAGGTACGCATAGCGAAGACCCGCTTCGGCGGCTGCCTTAGCAAACTCAGGGCGCTTGGCAAATTCAATACCGTTCGTCGCCGCCTGCACGCTGTTGTACCCCACCTTACGCGCATAGCGAACCGCGTCCAGGAAATAGGGCGATAATGTCGGCTCGCCCCCTGAGAACTGCACCGACATCTGGCGGCGCGGCTTGATCGAGATGGCGTTGTCGAGCATCTGCTTGATGTCTTCCCAACTCAGTTCATGGACAAAGCCCACTTGGTTGGCGTCCATGAAACAGGGGTCGCACATCATATTGCAGCGGTTGGTCAGATCGATCGTCAGAACCGAGCCGCGCCCGTGGAGAATCGTGCTGCTGCCGTGGTTGTGAAGCTTTTCGTCATTGTGGGCGCGGATATCGCGTCCAGGAAACACATCCTCCAAGTGTTTCGAGAACGCCGGGTCGATCGACATGACATCTTCGAAAGCGCCGTGCTTCGAGCATTCCTTCACCATCAAAACTTTGCCGTCGCGTTCGATGATCTTTGCCTTGATTTCGCCAACCGGCTCATTGAGCAGGATCTTGTGATCGATCTCGCCGTTGACGATCTTGTTCCGGATCTCGGGAATGCAACGTGGGCAGAGAGAATCTGTCTCGCGAGGCCACCCTAATGGTGGCTTGGATTTTTCATAGCTCTTGAGGAGCGGCTTTTCCGACCACCTGGGAGTGAAGGACGGATTTTGCTTGACCTGGTTCACCCGGTCGAAAACGTTCCAGGCGGCGTTGGCGCCTATCGCAACTGCCTTCTCAAAGTACTTAACTGGTTTATGCATATCGATGATCCTCAGGCGACTGCTTCCGATTCCTCCAACCAATTTGTGAGCTCTCTTACGCGGGCCCGAATAGTCCCAGTATAGGGACGCAGTAAGTAGTTGTTAACAAAAAGGAATCGAACAGCACTGATTCCGGGTTGTATGGGGGAATAAAGCGCTGAACTGAACGTCCTACAACTGCGGATCTGCTTCGCTTTCATGCACTTACATTGCAAAGTTTACCAGGCGCGGTAGAATCCGCCGGCTTCCGAAACCTCTAGAGGGACCCCGAACAGCGCGGAAAGGCCGCTGGAGTTGAGCAAGTCGCGCTTCGGCCCATCGGCAAAGATGGTTCCTCTGCGAAGCAGCACCACCCGGTCAATCTCGGGCACAATCTCTTCCAAGTGATGCGTCACGAGAAGGAGCCCTACGCCGCTTGCCGCCAGGGCGCGCATATGGTCCCGCATTTCTCGTTGCGCTGCCAGATCGAGACTTGTCGTAGGCTCGTCCAGCAGGAGCGTGTCCGGATGATGGATCAGCGCTCGCGCAATCAGCAGCCGCCGTGCTTCGCCGGACGACAGCTCATCCAACCACCGGTTGGCCAGGTGCGTGACTTCCACGCGGGCCATTGCTTTTTCGGCGGCTTGCTCCATCTCCGGGACAAGGTGATGATT
This sequence comes from uncultured Acidobacteriaceae bacterium, assembly GCA_963849445.1. GTDB lineage: Bacteria > Acidobacteriota > Terriglobia > Bryobacterales > Bryobacteraceae > Bog-105. The sequence continues at coordinate 187,611 of CAWKHS010000003.1, forward strand.
CGGCCAGATGCCGATAGAGCCGAAAAAGCCTGATAGCACCAGCTCGCGGCCTGTAATATCGCGCGTGCATTTGGCCATCAGGTCGTTGCTGACCACACCCAAGTGGGAACGAAGATCGAAGATGTTCCAATTCTTCTGTCCCAGGATGCGCAGATGACTCGCAGGCTGCATGAGGGGGTAGCACTCGCGGGTGATCAGTTTGATCAAGGTGGATTTCCCGCTGCCGTTTGCGCCGAGAATGGCAACGTGTTCGCCGGAGCGGATGGTAAGGTTCAGGCGGTTGAGAGCCAAGCGCGAACCAAGCTGAACCGAGACATTTTCAAACTCGAGTAAGGGAGACGCCAAAATAAAAGAGAAGGGTAGCAAGGAAGCCTAATGGAATGTCTGCCAACAAAACAGAGGCGCGCGCGTCAGCAAGCGCTTTTTCCGTACTAACGAAATCACCACGACATGCCACCAGCAGGCGGGAATCTTGCTGACAGCGCAACAGGTAAAAGACCTCGCTAAAATGTGTGGCTTCGAGCTAGCCGGCGTTGCGCCCGCGTTGCCCCTGGCGGATTTTGAGCGGTTTGACAATTGGCGCTCAGCCGGCCTGGCTGGCGAGATGCGCTACCTGACCGACCGTCGCGGCGATTTGCGTAGCGATCCTAGAAATCTGCTGCCCGACGCCGAGAGCATCATATGCGTGGGAAAGCTGTATAACACGCCACACCCGCATACGGCCGCTGTCGAAGAAGCCGAACGCGGCTGGATTTCCCGCTACGCCTGGGGCGACGACTATCACGATCTAATGAGGCAAGGTCTCGAAGCGCTGGTGAGTAAGATCGCGCAAGCTCATGGAGAGCCGTTCACGTGGAGAATTTGCGTGGACACCGCGCCTCTCCTCGAGCGATCCTATGCGCGCGCCGCGGGTCTCGGTTGGATCGGCAGAAACACCTGCCTGATCAATCAGCAGCGCGGATCGTGGTTCTTTTTGGGGGAACTGCTGCTTTCGATTCCTTTGAGCTTCGATGCTCCGCCGCCCGATCGTTGTGGAACCTGCCGCCGTTGTATCGACGCCTGTCCCACCGAGGCCATCGTTCCCGCCGAAGGCGGAGCCTGGACCCTCGATGCCCGAAGATGCGTTTCTTATCTCACGATCGAGAATCGCGATCGAGTTCCCGACGATCTGCGCCCCGGTGTCGCGAATCATATCTTCGGCTGCGACATCTGTCAGGACGTATGCCCCTGGAATGGGCGTGCTCCGGTCAGCGAAGACCCGGCCTTCGCGGCGCGCCAATTCGCGCCGCGTCTAGAGGAAATGGCGCTTCTGACCGAAGGTGAGTTTAGGGACTTTTTCCGGAGATCGCCTGTGAAACGCGCCAAGTACAGCGGCTTTCTGCGCAATGTCGCCATTGCCATGGGCAACGCCGGCACCGAGCGACTGCGCGAGCCGCTCGAAAAGCTGGCTCAGCACCCTGATGACTTGGTCGCGGCGGCTGCGCGCGATAGTTTGCGCGCACTAGACTTACGGGCAGACGGCGAATGATGTGGGTCCGCTCAATTGTCGCGAGCCTCGCGCTCATGGTGTGCGCGCTGCCCTCGTGGGCGACTCCGTCGCAGAAGCCCCCGCTCAACGCAGGATACGTCTACTTTTACAACAACGAGTTCGACCAGGCGATTGCCTATTTCGAGCAGCAGGTAAAAGAACACCCTAGCGATCCCGACCAATACAATCACCTGGCGCAGAGCATTCTCTACCGCGAGATGTTGCGCGATGGCGCTCTTGAGAGCCAGCTTGTCACGGGGAATAATCCATTCTTGCGGCGTCCCAAGATGGAAATAACGGCTTCGGACAAGCAGCGGTTCGCCGAGTGCGTCGATCAGGCGTTGCGGTTGAGCCAAGCTGCGCTCGATAAAAATCCGAACGATATTCCGGCCTTGTACTCTTTGGGCGTGGCGCACGGCCTGCGTGCGAATTATCTGTTCTTAGTCGAAAAGGCGTGGCTCGACTCGCTGCGCGAGGCCACTGCCGCCCGCAGAGCGAATGAGAAGATCCTGTCCATCGATCCGAATGCTGTGGACGCCCGTTTGCTCCTGGGCTTGGATAAATACCTCGTCGCGAGCCTGCCGTTTTATATGCGAGCTGTCGGTGCGATCGGCGGCTTCCATGGCGATAAAGAGGGCGGCATTCGCGATTTGGAGTTGGTAAGCGAGAAAGGCGTACGCAATCACTACGACGCCGAGATCTTACTCGCCGTGCTCTACCGCCGCGAGCACTGCGCCGGTAAAGCAATTCCGCTGCTGCGCCAACTGGCGGAAACATTTCCCAGGAACTATCTATTCCGATTTGAAGAAGTCCAGATGTTCAGCGACGCCGGGAACAAAGATGCCGCGCTGAAGGTGATTTCTGAGATTCAGGAGTTGCACGATTCGGGGGCGACCGGCTACGCTAGCATTCCGGAAGCGAAGATCCGCTACGTTCGCGCAAACCTGCTGTTTTGGTACGGCGACTTAGGCCCCGCGCTTATAGAGCTAAAGCAGGTGACGCAAAGAGCCGATGAGCTTGATTTGAACACTGCTGTTCTAGCTTGGTTAAGGCTGGGGCAAGTATACGACTTGGAGGGACATCACCGGGAGGCTATCGAAGCGTACCGGCAAGCGTCGAAAACGGCTCCCAAGTCGCAGGCTTCCGATGAGGCCAAGGGTTACATTTCGAATCCGTACCACCGGAAGCGTACTACCGGATAAGGCGGATGCAATAGCGCCTCTGTCCAAAGAGGTTAGCGAGACGTGCGAGAACGGAGATACACTAACTGATCAATGGCACTCATAACGCCTGTTGAGTCCGTATCATCAAAGTATGTTTTGTACCAGCAGGTTTGCGAGCAATTGCAGGCCTTGCTGGGAGAAGAACAGGATTTCATCGCGAATGCAGCAAACACATCCGCCCTGCTGTTTCAACTGATCCCCGACATTAACTGGGCAGGGTTTTATACCGCCGAGGGCAATGAATTGGTCTTGGGACCTTTTCAGGGAAAGCCGGCTTGCGCTCGCATTCCGTTCGGAAAAGGCGTTTGCGGCGCCGCGGCGGCGCGGCGCAAGACCATCGTAGTTCCCGATGTAAGCCGGTTCCCCGGCCATATCGCGTGTGACGTTGTCTCGCAATCCGAGATTGTGGTTCCGCTACTGAATTGGGGCAAGTTGTTGGGCGTCCTCGATGTCGATAGCGCCAGCCTGAGCCGTTTCGACGAAGACGACAAGGATGGGATGGAGTCGATTGTTGCCGTGTTTCTGGCCTCGCAGGCTACAAACGAGCCGCCGGACTTCGACGACGATGGTACTGACGAGTAACCACAGCCATACACTGGTATTTGGTCACTGATTTAGAAGAGATAGCCCGGCGTGCTCGCCAATTGGCGGCGTTAGGTCAACTGCAAGCTGCGCGTGACCACTGGGCCGCGGCACTGAGTCTTCTTCCTGCCGACTCGCCGCAACGGCGAGCTGTTCAGAGTGAAATCCAAAAGCTCGATATCAGGCTTCATCCCCAACCGAAGCCGGATTGGGTCAAGCGGCTGGGACCGTTGGGTGTCGGGCTGGCGGCGCTTGCGAAGTATAAGACTGCCGCCATCATCCTGCTTACAAAAGGCAAATTCCTCATCAGCGCGCTGGCCTACCTGGGCCTGTATTGGGCCATGTACGGATGGTGGTTCGCGGTGGGGCTAACCGGCTCCGTGTTCCTGCATGAAATGGGACATTTTGTGGTCGCCCGGCGCTTCGGCTTCGCGGCCGAAATGCCCATGTTTATTCCCGGCTTTGGCGCATATGTGAAATGGAACGGGGCGGGTGTAGACCCAAATGTGCGCGCCCAAATCTCATTGGCCGGCCCGTTTTTTGGATTCTTATCCGGACTGATCGCCTATGGCCTGTTCCTGTCGAACCATCACGCCATCTGGCTGGCAGTAGCCCAGTTTGCGGGTCTTATCAATCTTTTGAACCTGATTCCGGTCTCGCTCGGGATCTTTAACCTGGACGGAATGCCCGCCATGCTGGCGATCGGACTGCAAGGGCGCCTGGCGATCCTGGCCGTGAGCGTGGCGCTCTTCTTCATGCTCGGCAGTTGGCTTGTCCTCGCCGTTGGAGCGGGGACCGCGTATCGTATCTGGAAACGCGACTTCCCGGCCGAATCGAGGCAGAGTATCGCGTATGCGTTCATCGCGTTAGTCGTGGCGAACGGGTCCTTGATGTCGTTTGCCGGCAACCAGGCACAAACGCTCTTCGGCCGCTGACCTTCTCTCTCTCGGTGAAGGGTAAGGAGAGCGATATGGTAGATTGTTGCATTGTGACGCATGGTGGAGGCATTGAGGCGAGTCGTTACTGTATTGCGTCAGCAACTCATGATCGACTTGGCTTGGGGTGAAAAACGAGACTCGCTTAAAATACACCTGACTTTGGCTGTGCTGAAAGCCTCACGCTGGATTAAATCGCCGACGTGCTGCGTCGACAATGGTGCTGTGAAACTCGGAATTGAAGAAGATGTCGATTGAGTGGCTACGGCTGTTGCTTTTTGGGAGCTGACTCTGTCTGAGAGCTCGAATTCAATCTTCCTGTAAGCTTCTCTATCGAGGGCAGCGCGATGGGATTTGGAATCTTCAAGCGTCGGTGCTCGTGAGCTCTGCGTTGCGCGCTTCTTCGGGGGAGCGCTTCGGCAACGCCGGAATACAAGGCATTGGGTGAGTTTCTGTTGCTGAAGCGATTCGTTGCGTACTGCGACTCAGTGGGCTTAAGGATTATAATGATTCCGCTCTGTTTCGTGCTCAATGGCTTGACCAAACCGCTTCGAAAAGTTTGATCAGGTGGCGCTCGGATGCTCTTTGCGAGATTCTGGCGCTGGCAGCGTCACAGGCTACCTACCAAGCTCCTCGACTGGACCAAGCGCGCCTATGTGGCAGTCTGTTTTTTGCTGCAGCCGATGTACTTGAGAACGGGGGAAACCTAAGGGCAGGGCAGCATATTGCGGTCTGGGCTTTGGACTGACAGCTTGTCCGGCAACTATGCAGATAGTATCTGATGTATGTTGCCCGTGCCGGGTAGCAATAACGCCAATTTAGCGGCGCAAGCTGGAGCGTTCACGCTCTTTAAACAGCTGAGGCGGGGGCGAACTTTTGATCAGGCAAAGGCCGTGGACAAATACCTCGGTGATCTGCCGTCGTGCCCGTTGAAGAAGCTGACCGTCCCCGCATCGGAAGCGCCGGGCATCCTGGCGCTTTACAGCAGTACTCAATAACAGCGGCGTCTCTGTTTCCTGATTACTATGGTGCCGCTCGGGCGCCACGCTCGATTTGTACCGTGACACAGTAGGGTACGTCGGTAACCAGCAAGACATACCTCTGCCGGGGGCTAATGTCTTTCCAGAAGAGTTCGGCATCGGACCGACGGACATAGTTGGCGTCCAATGCTGCAGGATCGAGCCATGGCGTCTTCTCGGCGCAACGAGCAACAGCTGCCGCGAGATTAGGGCTCGTTTCGAGGAAAGGCATTCCGGCGAAGCGCGTCCCTTCCAGGATCTTCGCCCCGATCGGCGAAATGAACTGGTACTCCGGCGCGCCGAGCGAATCGAGCCAGTTTGGGAGCTTCAGCACGGCTTCCGGAACGACGGGCTGGAGGTCGGCGTCGTACACCCCGGCGTAGATATCGCCTCGCCGGGCGTCTAGCGCGATGCCCCGCAAGGGCAAATTACCAAACGAACTCAGGGCTTGCAGGTTGGAGATGCCAACCGCCGGTTTGCCTGTGGCTTCGGCCAGTCCTTTAACCGCGCTCAGGCCTACGCGGACGCCCGTGAAAGAGCCGGGACCGCTCGCCGCAGCGAAGCAATCGATTTTTTCCAAACGAACTCCGGCTTGGCTCAGAAGGGCTTCAATCCAGCCAAATATAAGATGCGCAAAGCCTTCCTGTGATTGGATGGAGATTTCCACAACCGTCGCGCCGTCAGAGCGAAGAGCCAAACTGCCGAATTCGGACGTTGTGTCGAGTGCCAGTATGGTCACGGGGTGAGGCGGTAAACCTTATCCAGCTCATAGGCTTTGCCGTTGGCGTTAATTGCCATGATGCGCAGGTTCAGGGTCCCGCCAGGCTGTTGGAGTAAGTCTTTTGGGATGGTCAAATTACCAAACGAACCCACCCCGAGGAGGCGGGCGCCTTCACTGCCGCCCACGATCTCGCCCCAGAGGACGATTTGCATGAGACGGGTCGAGCGGTTGGCTTTGGTCAGCTTTATCTGGTAAGGGGTAGGCAGCGAGGTATTAAGCACTTCGCCTGGAGGATCGACCAGATCGTACGGTATTTTTGCTGGATCTGTCTCGGGCTCCTGAATGGGCACATCCTGCGAATCGAAGCGATACGACTTGAGCATGGATTCCTTGTGGCCTTCGCGCGGCGCCTGAAGGATCCAAGAGTGCTCGTTGTCCGGAGTCTGGCGGCTTAAAACCTCACCTTTGTAATCCTTTAACGGAATCTCCTCCCCGCTGGCCGGATTAATCCAGAGCGGATTGTACTTGTGCTTGGGAAGGGTGATTTCGACAATTCCGGGCTTCTCGGCGAACGCCAGGTACTCCACGTCTTCCAGCCCGACTGCCCGGGCGCCCGACACGTCGAAATACGGTTCCAACTCCCAATGGCGAGTGTCGCTCATCACTTTGAACCAGGTTCGAACGGCGGTCACGTTGGCTTCGTTTCGTAAAGCGCCGTAGGAGATGCTCGGGTACTCGCCGTTGGTCGTAGCATTCCAGAGTTCATCGCGGAAGCTCTGGGGGTCGCTGGCGGTGACGACGTGAATTTCGGGCTGCGCGGTGAATTGATGTTCGACGGCGGCGACTTCGGGACGAGGCGAGGCCTCAATCAGGTAGTTCATCCAGCCGTCGGCAAGCAAGGGTGAAGAGGAGACGCGGGCATCCGTGGATCGAGGGTGCTTGAACGCATCGTACTTTTGCAAAATCGAACCCAAATCGGTGAGCAGGGCTCGCGAGCCGGGCGTGTCCTCGAAGTGCTCGATGCCCTGCCAGGTGACATTCAGGCCGGCATAGCGGGCGATCAGGTAACGGACGAGCGCATCCCGCTGTTGCCACTCATCGAAAGCGCCAGAGGCGACGAACGAATGATCGGCCAGCAGCAGATCGACGGTGAAGCCGCGGGAGATGGCGGCCAGAACTCGATCGTCGAGGGCGGCAAAGTAGGCGAAGTTGGGCTGACCTGCGGGCGCTAGGGGTTTGAGGGAAGCGCTCAGTGTGAGGAGCGGGCCGCGGATGTGAGTGAAGCCGTCGTGCTTGCGAGCATCGAGCCAGGTCTCCAGCGTCGGCTGATCCAGTTCCAGGAAAGGAACAGCGGCAGCGAGCCAAAGATGGGGCTGCTTGTTCGTGGTCCACCAGTGGCGCACGTTGGCGACGCTGACGAAACCCGGGGAGCCGGAATCTGCGACGTTAAAGTTCGATTCCTGGTTGTCATAGCGCTGAATAGAGCTGGTGACGTGATACGTCCAGGGTCCCGCTTCGACCGGGGTGAAGCGAACACGCAAGCTATGCGAGCCATCCGCGAAACCCTCCATCAGATAAGTGATGTGGCGAGGGGAACGAAATTCAACGTTCAACAGCTCGTTTTTATACGCTGAGGCGGTAGACGGAACATCGCCGTCACGCCACTCGAAGGTGAGTTCGCAAGGCGAGAAGGAACGCGCGCCCTGTGTGCAGGAGGGGAGCGAGGCAGCGTGCAGCGGAACACGTAACCCAACCAGGATGGCAAAAGCGAGAAAGAGGGCTGCGGCCTTTGCACTCATCAAGACTCAGAATAACGTGCAGTTCAGAAGCGGACGGAATCGGTTTGTACGCGGCTGATGCTGAGCAGCAGGTCTCGGGTAAATCCGCGTATCGGTCTGCGGCCGATGCACAGTCAACCCTGCGCGTTGCGGCGAGAGGAATGCTGCTCATCAATGCGGCTAGGGCTTGTGAGGGGGTCGTCTATAGCGACAAGATAGAATTCGCGATCAGCGGCAAATCCAATCGCTTCATCCAGCGTCAGTCTGAGATTTCGGCCGCCCCGTTTTGCAGCCAACCCGGCACGCGCATGGTCTACCAGCAGGCTGCGTATGATCCGCGCCGCAACGGCAAAGAAATGGGTGCGGTTTTGCCAACCGGGGGAAGCCACGCTGGTCGATAAGACGAAGATAAGCTTCGTTTACCAAAGCTGTGCTCTGCAGGGTGTGGCCACATCGTTCATTGCGAAGGTACCGAGCGGCGATGACCTTCAGTTCGTCGTACACAAGAGGCATGAGCCGGTCGAGAGCACTGGGGTTGCCTGCTCGCGACTGCTCCAGCAACTGCGTGACTTCTCCCTGAATGCGATCTGTCATGCCTTTTCCTTAAAAGCCACCCGCCCCGTGGACCGATGGTCAGTGGATTTTCCGCTTTATTTTCCTGAAGCACAGCTTATCTCTTTTGGAGATTGTTTGGAGGGCCATCGGATGGAGATTTCCACAGATCAGGACCCATGCGGAAGTGACGGGTTGGGGGAACGTACTGTGCCATCCGTTAGCTCCAGCAAAGACTGGATCTGGCGCACAGAATTCAGCGAAACGATCCCAATGCGATGGCCGAACTCAACGGCCTTTACTGACCAACCACCCCCCCAGCGATTGACAAGCGATGACGTTGAGCTATTTCGATGGAAAGACTCAGGTAGAGATTGCGGAGCATATACAAGCTTCGCTGGGCAGCGTCAAAGCCTGGATACGGCTAGGCTTGAAGGGGCTTCGAAAGCAGCTGTCAGGCCCTCTCGAAAAAGTTCCGGCTTGCGGAAAGGCGCGGGACTGAGACCTGCGCGGTTCCCCGGTTGCGAATGCGCCCACTAGGCTCGGACGTGTTGTGCCGCTGGCGCCTGAACCCCGTAATTGCCCTGTAGATCCCAGTTGTGGCAGGCTCGTGAAGCGGCATCCTTTTGCTTGCACGACGGCAGAAGCGGAAGAAACTGCTGATATTAGTCTGGTCATTTTGCTATCGCACGATAAACGATCCTAATGCCATCTGCATTACGAATCGATCTGAGGCTCCATGGAGATCGCGTGGCCGGTCCCGCCGTTCAAACGCAGCACTGAAGAGCGATCTGGGGATCCGTTAGCGCCAGGTTTAACGTTTTGGGATTCACGCATTGAACCTTCGGGATTACGCATTCGCACTGACCTAATAGAAGTTCGAGATGACGCTATTCTGCTGTTGAGCGTCCTCGGCGTGCCAGTGATGCTCGCCGGGGACTTGCGCTGGCAGTCAGCGGAGGATGCTGCTAAACGACTAGCTGGGTGAAACAATGGCGAGTTGCGTGCCACTAAGTACTAGGGTGCGGTAGTGGAACTTGTAAGTTGGGGCAAACGTCCCTAAAATCAGGGAGAACATATTCGACCGGGTTTGTCGATAAGACCACATCGGCTTTAGTTGAGGGTTTTTTATGGACATAGTTGGTGACCGGAAGTTTGTCGAGGTACCGGGGGGCAAGACTCACGAACTGCCGCCGCTGCTTGTAAAGACGGCGCCGGATGTGAAGCGGGTCGGCAAGATGATGGATATCGCTGCCGAGATCATTGAGCAAGAAGACATGGTGCCTGTTTTGTCAGGGGACAACCTGACAAACGAGGACGCGGTGGAGCGGCGCAAGATGGATCTCGCTTTGAACCTGGTAGAGCAATATCTGGGTCTGCTGAGTCACTGGCATTGGGGCGATGCGGTTATCGAATGGATCCGGCAGTGCGAGATTACCTTCGGCGGGCGACTGGAGTTGCGCAATCTCCTGAAGAGCGATGTGTGGCCGCATGCGGGGCGCAGCAGCTTTGTGACTCTGCTTGAGGATAAAGCGGTCAAGACTGAAGGCGTTCAACTGGAGAAAGCTGTCGGGTTGCGCTTGGCATTCCGGCAAATGCCCCCGATACGCTGCTGTTCTGACCAATTTTTGTTTTATTTGAACAACTCGGTCGCAAAGACCGCCTATCATACCTGGCTCGAGATGACGCCGAGTCCAATCTCATCGCTCCCACCGGAGCGGTTCATGTTCGATATCGTGAACATGTCGTTGGACGTGCATTAGAGGCAAGGGTTCGGCTGCCCACCGCCAAACAGAAGAGGAACTCGCTATCTCTTCGGGCGGAGCGCTCAATAGCGAGCCCGTTTTGCGCGTGTTCCTCAAAAGTCAGATCTCTAAGTGACCGCTCCATGCTGTCGCGGCTCGGCTAGGCCTTTTCTTGATACACTTCAGGACTTCGCAGGCTGGCGATGCTCGACGACCATATCGATCCGGAAGTCTCCACGGTTTCTGCATTGGAAGCCGCTCAGGGAGTCGACATAGGTCCATATCATTTGTTAGAGCGGTTCGGTGAATGCGGGTTGGCGAAAGTGAGGCTGCCTGAGCAGCGAGGCCCGATCAGCCGCCGTGTTGCTCTCAAACTGATCAAATTGGGCATGGATACCCGCGAACTCGTGGCCCGCTTCCAATCGGAGCGCCGCGCGTTGGCGTTGATGGATCACCCGGCGATCGCGAGAGTGTTTGACGCGGGCTCGACCGCGCAAGGCCGGCCGTACTTCACGATGGAGTACGTCCCAGGGACCTCAATAACCGACTACTGCGACAAGCATCGGCTCACCACGCGCGAAAGGTTGGAATTGTTCGTCCGCGTTTGTGACGGCGTGCAGCACGCGCATCAAAAAGCCATCATTCACCGCGATCTGAAGCCCTCGAACATTCTGGTCTGCGAAGTAGACGGAAGAGCGATGCCGAGGATTATTGATTTCGGCGTCGCCAAGGCCATGGGGCATAACCTCCCGGCCGAAAGTATGTTCACGCGGCTCGGATCTTTGATTGGGACGCCGGAGTACATGAGTCCCGAGCAAGCGGATTCAGCCGGCGAAGACATCGACACTCGTACGGACATTTACTCGCTCGGGGTTATTCTTTACGAATTGTTGGCCGGCGCTCTTCCGCTTGAGTTTCACAAACTGGCCTTTCACGAGGTGCTGCACCGGTTGAGAGAGGAAGACACGCCGCGGCCGAGCACGAGACTTCGAACACTGGGCGACCGGTCCATAGAAATTGCGCGGAACCGGCACACCCGACCTGAAATCCTCAGCCGTCAATTGCGCGGCGATCTGGACGCGATCACGCTCAAAGCGCTGGAAAAGAACCGTTTGAGACGCTACAAAAGTCCTTCCGAGTTTGCCGCCGATATAGGGCGATTTCTTGAAAACCAGCCCGTGCTAGGCTCGCCAAGTCTAAGTTATCAGGCAAATAAGTTCGTCATTCGTCATACGCGTTCAGTAGCCGCTGCTGTTGCAGTGCTGATTGTCTTAATCGGCGGAATCCTGACTACCGCGTGGCAGCTCACACAGCACAACAAGAAAGGCTTGTCGCGGTTCGTGAAAAGAATGAGGCGGTGGCTCGTCAACTTGTTGCCGAGGGCTCGCTCTTGTCGCAGGAGAGCCCGGTCAACGACAACTTGAGTTTGCTGTTGGCTGTTGAATCCGCCCGGCGATTTCCGTCGTTCGAAAGCAACTCATTGTTGAGCAATTTGCTCGAACTGATTCCGGCGAACTATGAACTATACCCTCCTTTAGGCCAGATGACCGGTTCATCCGTTGCATTCAGCCTGGATGGGCGCTTTGTCGTTTGCGCGCAATCACGCGCTCTAAAGCTCATCGACATCGCCACGCATGGGGAACTATGGCGCCTTAAGATCGACGATGAGATTAGAGCCGTTCGCGCCAGCCCAGATAATCGTCTAGTCTGGCTTATTACAAATCATGGAATAAGAGCCCTCGAGATCGCTACTGGAAGGCAAGTTCGCCAATTCGTTTTTAAGGTCGATACTCCGCTAGATTTGAGCGCCGACCTCAGTAGAGTTTTGACAGTGTCCCGGCAGGACCTGAACTGGACGGCGCGCGTGTCTGACACCTCGACCGGGCGGCAGATCAATCAGCTTTCCGGGAAGCATGGACTCGGACGCGCGGCGTTGAGTCGGGATGGCCGATGGCTTTTTGTAGAAATCGCCTCGAAGGCAAAGGGCGAAATAGATTATTCTCTGCGGATGTTGCAATGCTTCAAGCGGCAAGCAGGTCTGGCAGAGAAGCGGCGGAGCGGTTTGGGGTATCTCTTTCAGCCCCGATTCCAGTCTTGTCAGCATTGCAGGGTCTGACGGATTAGCTCAGATACTGAGAACAGCTACGGGCAGTGAAGTCTACCGCCTCATCGATGAACAGATCGTCAAGGGGCAGGTGTCCGCAATACAGTTCAGTCCAGATGGAGGAAGGATAGCCGCTGCCGATGAGTCGCAGGTCGAAGTCTTCGATGCTTCTACCGGAAAACAGATCACTCACGTGAGCCACGATAGTAGAGTTAGCGCGCTGACCTTTAGCAAGGATGGAAATGGCGGGTCGATGAAGCTACTATGGCTTAGTTCGGGTTTTCGAAGCCGCGACTGCAAACGAGATTTCGCGCGTCCATCTTCGGGATGTGGTGGTCAGCTTGCATTTTAGCCCCAATAGTCGATGGATTGCGGCTGGCAGTTCAGACGGCGCGGCCCGGCTGATCGATTCAGGGATTGGCACCACCATTTCGGATGCGCCCACCGAGTTGAACAAAAGTACTGCACTCAGTTCCGACGGTAAGCTTTTGGCGGCGGGAACGCCGACTCGGGCGTTCCATGTATTGCAATTCTCAACCGGCAAAGAAATCTTATCTTTGGAACTCGATTCTCCGGCCCAGGTGGTGATGTTCAGCCCAGATCAGCAAAATTTCGCGGTGGCTACTCATCAAAGTACGGCGATTTACGAGATGGAGTCCGGAAAAGAGATCTGCCGCCTGAACGTCGCGGGGAAACCGAACGCCTTGGCTTTCAGTCCGGATAGTGGTTGGCTTGCTGTCGGTACGTCAAACAGCACTGGAGTATTTGACGCCGCCTCCGGCAAGAGTCTTTGGCTGCTTAGCCGCGACACAAAGTCAATAGCATACACTCCGGGAGGGAACCGCCTGGCCGCCGCGAACGAGGACGGGAACGTTCGCGTGTTCGATCCTAAAACCGGCAAAGACGTCCCCGGAGCGGCGCGATTTTCCTGGGTTGCGGACAACCTCGCATTCAGCCCGGATGGCCGGTGGATGGCGAACTCCTTCCGAAAATCTCAAGCGAAAGCTCCACTCGATTAATTGAAACAGCCACTGGAAAAGAGGTTTGGCGAATTCCTGACAGCGATGCCGTCACAGCTCTCGCGTTCAGCGCAGACGGTCGCTGGCTGGCAATCGGGACGGTGAATGGACGTGAAGAGATATTCAGCCTTAATGCGCGCAGTGAGTTCTCGCGCGTTGTGCATGCCGGAATACCGGCGGCTATGGCGTTCGATCCGAGTAGCCGCTTTCTATCCAGCGCCGTTATACTCAGTGAAACCGCCGCAGGGGTCTACGCCAGTTCGCGCCGGCAATTCGGGCTGTACCGCCGGTTCTTCTACCCGTCGGATCTCATTCAACAGGCCTGCTTGCGGGTACCGATAAACCTAACACACACGGAGTGGAAGGAGTACATTCCTAATGAGCCATACCGCAAAACGTGCGCTATGGCGCCGGTACCGGTTGAGTGAAAGAGCATGGCGTTAGGGTTCGGCTTCTTCAGCCGAATCCGCGCCTGGCCGGGCCTTCTCGCCTTCCTGGCTTTGCACAAATTCGAGAATGTCAAAGGGCTTGATCTCGAGGGTAGAAGCTGTTGATGAGTTGCTCGTCATGAAGATTTCAAAGACCGTTGTGAGCTGAACCTCTCGATCCGGGTAGAAGCTGTTGATCGCCAGTTGCTCGTCATCGAAGATTTCAAAGACCGTCGTGAGCTTTGAGAGGACCATCAGCTCCATGTGCCGCTCGGAAAGATGCAGGAGCTTCATTGCGCCCCCCACATCCTTCATGGAAGAGTGGCCCACGATGAGAGTTCCCAAACCGGTGCTGTCGATATAAGCAACCTTCTGCAGGTTCACAATCAAGTTCTTCATGTCGGATGCGGCTGCATCCGTAAAACTACGGCGGGCGCCGGTGGCCTCCTGTCCAACAACCAGCCGGCCATCGAAATCGAGGATGGTAACGCCGTCCACATCGCGTTTGTTTACATGAAGCGGCATGTTTTAGATCTCACTATAACGTGCTTGTCGAGAGCCTGCTATTTTCGACAAAAGTCCTTGCACAGATAGGCGATTGGCACGCTACAGTGGAGATTACGATTTTGCTCCTAACGAGTGGCGCGTAGTCGGGCGCGGCTGCCTGGATAACGGGGGACATCGATTTGTTTGCATATCAGTTCATCGCTTACTTACAGAGTCAGGCTGCGGCGCTTCCGGAGCACCGCGTAGCAAATATCTTCCGCCCGTTGGCAACGCCCGCCCTCTGGGAGAGCAACTTAGCATGGTTTGTGATTGCGGTCACCGGTGGCATTTTCGTAGTGGTGGCCGGGCTGATTGCGTTTACCGTTATTCGCTTCCGGCAGCGGCCGGAAGACGATACGCATCAGGAACCGGCTCAAGTTTACGGAAGCAATCAGATTGAAGTGGCGTGGACCGTCATTCCGATATTGATTGTATTTATCCTGAGCGGAGTAACAGCGCGCGTGATTGCGAGCGTGGAAAACGCGAGTCCCCCGAAACAGGAACTGAAGGTCAGGATTATCGGGCATCAATGGTGGTGGGAAGTTGTCTATCCGGACTACGGGGTAGTGACGGCAAATGAGGTTCACGTGCCGGCATCGCCGGACGGGAAACTGGCGACCTATCTGCAGTTGCAAAGCGTGGACGTGATCCATAGTTTTTGGGTGCCGCAGCTTTCAGGCAAAACGGATCTCATTCCCAATCGCGATAACTATATGTGGATCGATCCGCGAGAGCCGGGCGTGTATCTAGGGAATTGCGCGGAATATTGCGGCACGCAACACGCGAACATGCTGCTGCGGGTAGTCGCTCAAGAGCCGGCGGATTTTCAGAAATGGATCGCGGCACAGCAGAAGCCGGCGGTGCAGGATGCGCAGGCAAGCGGAAACCAGGCTGCATACGGATCGTTGGCGTGCGTCAATTGCCACACGATTCGAGGTACCGGCTCTGTGGGTAAGTTCGGACCTGACTTGACGCACTTGATGGATCGGCAAACGATTGGGGCGGGCGTGCTGGAGAATACGCCTCAGAATCTTAGGAAATGGGTGAATGATCCGCAAGATCCAAAGCCGGGGTGTTTCATGCCGAGCATGAAACTGACAGATCCACAGTTAGATCAGGTTGTGGCGTATCTGCAAACGCTGAAATGACGGAGATCTTATGGCAACGATAGATTATCCCCTGGATCGGCCTAAAACGGTTTCGCGCGAGTTCTCGTTTTCGGAAACGCTGTACGCATGGGTGGCAACGGTAGACCACAAGCGCCTTGGGCTGATGTATATCGTGAGTGGCATCGTGTTCCTGGTGATTGCCGGTTTAATGGCATCGGTGATGCGCATGCAACTGGCGTTTCCAAACGGTCATGTAGTAGGTCCGGACACTTTCAACCGCTTGTTCACGATGCATGGAACGACGATGGTGTTCCTGGTGGGCATGCCGATGGTCGCCGGGTTCTCGAACTATCTTGTTCCGCTGATGATCGGAGCGCGGGATATGGCGTTTCCGCGTCTGAACGCATTTGGGTTTTGGATCTTTTTGTTCGGCGGCTTCCTTCTGTACTTCAGTTACGTCGGAGGGGGAGGGTTGTCGGGTGCGGGTTCGGCGCCGGACTTCGGCTGGTTCGGATATGCGCCGTTGTCGGAGAAGGCGTTCTCCCGGGGCAGTTCCGCAGATTACTGGTGCCTGGGGATTATTGTTTCGGGAATCGGCAGCATTGCGAGCGCGATTAACGTAATCGCAACGGCATTTTGCATGCGCTGTCCGGGGATGACGCTGAGCCGGATCCCGATGTTCGTTTGGGTGATGGTGGTGGATTCCTGGATGATCCTTTTGGCGCTGCCGCCGTTATCCGCGGCGCAAATCATGCTGCTGCTGGACCGCAATTTGGGGGCTAACTTTTTCAACACGCAGGCAGGAGGATCGGCAGTTCTTTACCAGCATTATTTTTGGATTTTCGGCCATCCCGAGGTTTACATTCTAATCTTCCCGGCGTTCGCGATCTTGTCGGAAGTGATTCCGGTCTTTTCGCGCAAGCCACTTTTCGGCCGGCCGGCGATGGTCGGGGCGGTCGTGGCGATCGGATTTATCAGCATGGGCGTGTGGGCGCATCACATGTTCGCGGTGGGTATGACGTCATGGTCGAACACGTTTTTTGCCACCGCCAGCATGCTGGTGGGTATCCCGACCGGCATCAAGATCTTCAACTGGACAGCAACCATGTACGGCGGCAAGTTGCGCATGGGCGTACCGCTGATTTTCTGTATTGCCTTCCTGTTCCAGTTCCTGGTGGCGGGATTGACAGGAATCATGCTTGCGGTGAGCCCGTTCGATTGGCAGTTGCATGATTCTTACTTTGTAGTCGCGCATTTTCACTTCACTCTGATCGGCGGGTTGGTATTTGGGCTGTTCGCCGGTATGTACTATTGGTTTCCCAAAGCCACAGGCAAGATGTATAGCGAAAGCCTTGGCAAGTGGCATTTCTGGCTGTTTTGCATCGGGTTCAACATGACGTTCATTCCGCTGCACTTCGCCGGAATGCTTGGTATGCCGCGGCGCATCTACACCTATGCGCCGGGAAGGGGCTGGGACACGTTGAATCTGATCGCTTCGATTGGAGTGATCTTCCAAGCTGCCGGCATCGCGTGTTTCGCGTGGAATGTGCTGCGCTCGGGAATTTGGGGAGAACCGGCGGGAGACGATCCGTGGGACGGATGGACTTTGGAATGGGCGACGAGCTCGCCGCCGGCCGAGTATAACTTTGAAAAGCTTCCCGTTGTCCGCAGCAGCCGGCCGTTGTGGGATTTGAAGCATCCGCAGGATCCAGATTGGAAGTTCGAATAAGACGGTTCGAGTCAAACCATGGCAGACGCAAGCGTAGTACCGGCACACGCGCTCGAGATGGAGCAGGAGTGGAAACTGCCCGATCGCGGGACCGTCGGCGTAATTTTTTTGATTGTCACCGAGACGGTGCTGTTCTCGATGTTTGTGATCGCGTACTTGATCTACATAGGGAAGAGCCCGGTAGGACCATATCCGAAGGACGTCCTGGAATTACCCATCCTCGCGAGCATTTGTTTGCTATCGAGCAGCATTACGATCGTGTTCGCCGAGCATGCCCTGAAGCATACCCAGATGGGGCGGTTCAAAGCCTGGTGGGCGCTGACCATTCTGCTGGGCCTGTATTTCCTCTACGCGACGGGCGCCGAGTGGCACAAATTGATTTATGAAGATCATTTGACGATCAGCACGAATCTATTTGGAACCACATTCTATTCGCTGGTGGGATTGCATGCGAGTCACGTGATTGTTGGACTCATTCTGCTTTCGATTGTCTTAGCGGTTACTCTGCTTGGATTTCCCATTGAAACGCAACTTAGGCGCGTTTTGTTCCTCTCGTGGTATTGGCACTTCGTGGACGCGGTTTGGGTGATCGTGTTCACGGTGGTGTACTTGATCGGCAGGTAGCAAGCGGGGACTTTTCATATGGCGCATGAAGTTCATCACGGGGAAGCGGGAGAGCGGACCGAAGAAACGCACATTGAGCTGCCGGCCCCGACATTCTGGCCGATCGTAATGGCCTTCGGCCTGACACTGATGGCGGCGGGAATGGTCACCCAGTGGGTGGTGGGCGCGGTGGGGGTCGTCATTGCGTTCCGCGGCGCTCTGGGATGGTGGCGGAACGTGATTCCTCACGAACATCACGAAGAAGTGCAGATCGATCCGAAGCATCGGCCGGCGCCGATCATGGTGGAGATGCGTTCGGTGGTTCGAATGAGGGTCGGCGAGGCGCACCATCGAGCGCGGATACCGGAGGAGATTCACCCGTATTCAGCGGGAATTTTGGGAGGACTGGCGGGCGGAGCGGTGATGGCTGGGTTGGCGTGCTTGTATGGACTCATTGCCGAACACAGCATCTGGTATCCGGTTAATTTGCTGGCGGGCGTGGTGATTCCGGCGTTGGGAGACGAAAGCGTGGCGCAACTGAAACACTTCAACGGACTCGCTTTCGGAGCCGCGGTGGTGGGGCACAGTATTCTTTCGTGTCTGGTGGGTGTGGTCTACGCGGTTATGCTGCCGATGTTTCCAAAGTACGCTCCCTTTTGGGCCGGGATTCTGATGCCGCTGTTCTGGAGCGGCCTGGTCGCGACGACTTTGAATATGCTGAATCCGGCTTTGAACGGGCGTATTAACTGGCCCTGGTTTGTGGTGTGCCAATTGGGATTCGGTCTGGTGGGTGGCTATGTCATCGCGAGGAGCACCAGCATAAAGACGATGCAGAGCTGGAGTCTGGCGGAACGAGCGTTTGTGGAAGCGCCCGGGCTACATGACACGAATGAGGAAGAACAGAAATGAGAGGAGGCGCGGGCCGAAGTCGATTGAGCGCCCCGCGCCAGGCGTCTGCAGCGGGAATCGCCGGCGCTCTGGTTCTTCTGGCGATGGGATGCGAGCCACCGGGAAAGCCGGGACCGGAGCCGGTGAATACCCGGAAGATCATGGACTGGGCGCAGCTGTACGGCGAAAATTGCGCAGGCTGTCACTCGGCGCAGGGCGTGAGCGGACCGGGGCGGCCGTTGAACAATGCGCTTTATCTTTCCATCATTCCCAAGCAAACGCTGCACGATGTGGTCTATTACGGGCGGCCGGGGACGGCGATGCCAGCATGGGCGATCAGCCAAGGCGGACCGCTTACGGACGCGCAAGTGAACGCGTTGGTGGACGGCATTGAAAAGAATTGGGCGAAACCGCAAAGTGCTTCTGCCGGAGCAGTTCCGGCGTATGCGGCCAGCTCTGCGGGCGATCCTGTGAAAGGGAAAAAGCTGTTTGGGCGATCGTGTTTCATGTGTCACGGCAAAGGTGCGCCCATAGGACCGGTGGCAGATCCGACATATCTGGCGCTGGTAAGCGATCAACTGCTGCGCACAGCCATACTCGAGGGCTGGCCGGCATTGGGAATGCCCGATTACCGGACGCTCAATTTAGGACATGCATTGAGCGATCAGGACATCACCGACGTGGTGTCCTACTTATCGTCGCTTCGGCCAGTTCAGCCGAACCAGCAGAATGCGCATACAGTGGAGAACGGTTCCGGGCAAGGCGGCCAAATTACAAAGGGGAATGAAGGGAGCGGCAATGGTCCGGGCAGTCCGCAGCAGCGAGGCACAGAGGGCAATCGTGGCAAGGGCGCGAGCAGTCAAGGTGGAGGTATAAAGTGAGCGGGACCCAAAGGGAAGCGGACAAAGGCAAACAGAACACGCTCGACCCGACGCGACGCGACTGGTTGTTCATCGGCGGAGTGGCGGCAAACGTGGCGGCCGGGGTATTGCTAGCGATTCCATTGGTTGGGTTTGTTTTCGCAAGCTTCGTGCAGAAGAAAGATCCCCGGGACTGGATCTCGCTTGGGCCGCTGGAGTCGTTTCCCGAAAACTCGACGCGGCTGGCGACTTATCGAAATCCATTCACACGTCCGTGGGACGGTGAGACGGCGAACATCCCATGCTGGGTGCGGCGCGTGCAAGGGAACGAGTTTCAGGTGTTTGCGATCAACTGCACGCATCTGGGTTGTCCGGTGCGATGGTTCAAGGAATCGGGCCTGTTTCTGTGTCCATGCCACGGCGGGGCTTATTACGAAGATGGCGCGCGCGCCGCGGGTCCTCCGCCGCGTGGCTTGTTTCAGTACACGTTTCGCGTGAACAAAGGCGAATTGTGGGTGAAGGGCGGCGAGATGCCGACGCTCGCAAACCCTGTTTAGGCCGAAGGGGATGGCATGAACTGGTTGAGAAAAAGCGCGGTTTGGTTAGATGACCGGCTACACCTGACGGCGCTCTACGCTTCAACGGCGGGGCATGAAGTGCCTGCCAGCGCGGGCAGTTGGTTTTACGTGTTCGGCAGCGCCACGCTGCTGTGCTTCGTGATTCAGGTAATCACCGGCGCGTGCCTGGCGTTTGTGTATATTCCTTCGACGAACGAAGCGTACACGAGCTTGCAGTATTTGAATCACGTGCAGTTTTTGGGGTGGTATCTGCGCGCGGTACACAACTGGGGATCGAATTTCATGGTGGCGCTGATGACGGCGCACATGATTCAGGTATTTCTGTTCGGCGCGTACAAATATCCGCGTGAACTGACGTGGGTGAGCGGGATATTTCTGCTGCTGTTGACATTGGGAATGGCGTTTACCGGCCAGGTGATGCGCTTCGATCCGGACGCCTATTGGGGACTTGGCATTGGAGCCTCGATAACGGGACGGGTGCCGTTGATCGGCGCAGGGTTGGTGCATTTGTTGTTGGCGGGGCCGATAATCGCCGGCGAAACGCTTTCCAGGTTTTTCACGCTGCACGTTTTTCTGATTCCGGGCGGCATTATTGCGATCGTCAGCATGCATCTGCGGCTGGTGTTGACGAAGGGAATCAACGAATACCCGCGTCCGGGGCATCCCGTGCACAAGGCAACCTACGACGCGGAGTATGCGGAGATCTTGAGGAAAGACGGTGTACCCTTCGTTCCGCACGCGGTCGGGAAGGATCTGGTTTTTGCCGGGCTGGTGATCGTCGGGATTCTGGGATGTGCGTTGATCTTCGGGCCGAAGGGTCCGACTGCGCCTCCCGATCCGACAATGATCGACACGAGTCCGCGGCCTGACTTTTACTTCATGGCAATTTTCGCGGCTTTAGCGTTGTTGCCGGACTGGATGGAAGTCTTCGTTCTGTTTGTCGCTCCCGCCGTTGCGATTACATTTCTGCTGCTGCTGCCGTTTATCTCCGGCACGGGCGAGAAGAGTGCACGGCGACGGCCGGTTGCGGTGCTTTCCGTGGTGTTCATCATGCTGGTGATCGCCGTCTTGGCATATCAAGGTGAGGTGTCGCCGTGGTCGCCGAAGATGGGCGCCTGGAGCGGCGCACCTATTCCGGTGCGAGTATGTCAGGGGACGGACGCCGCTGCAGCTGCATGGAGCGCTAGTCTTTCAAAACAAGCAGTGCCGGAACTGCCACTCGCTGGGAGGAGAAGGCGGGCTGCGCGGTCCCGCGCTCGATTCAGTGGCGACGCGGTTGACCAAAGACGAGATGATCCGGCAGGTAATTCAGGGCGGCGGCAACATGCCGGCCTACGGCAAGAAGTTGAGCCCGGCTGAAGTGGAGGCGCTGGTGGAATTCATGACTACGCTGCGACCGAGGAGCGTGCCGCCGGCGCGGAATTCGGATAAGCCGGTGGACAACTTGCCGCGTGATTTCGCGATTATAAGCGTGCCTGCACCAGCCCAGAAGTAATAGCTGTGGAGTCTGTTGTAAGCGCCGCGCTCGTTTCCTGGAACATCGATCCGGCTATAACCGCCATCCTGATTTGCGCCGCAATTGTTTACGTGCGGGGTTGGCTGCGCGGCAGGCGGTTGCTGCACGATGAGAAAGATTACGAACGGCTCGGCGCGTTTCTAGGCGCGTTGGGTTGTCTGTTTCTGGCGCTGGAATCGCCGCTGGACGCATTCGACAGTCTGTTTCTTTCAGCGCACATGACGCAGCACTTGCTGCTGATGATGATTGCGCCGCCGCTGCTGCTGCTGAGCCATCCTATTGTGCCGTTGCTTCGTGGGATGCCGAAGCGATTTGTGAAAGAGGGATTAGGGCCCGTTTTTGACGTGGCCCGCGCTGCAGCGGGTGGGGCATTTTCTGGTCAGGCCAGTGGTGGCGTGGATCGCGTTCGCCATCAGCACGATTGGCTGGCACTTGCCGGTATTTTACGAGCTAGCGCTGCGTTCGCCGGCTTGGCACGGCGCGCAACATGCGTCTTTTTTCTGGACAGGCGTTTTGTTCTGGTGGCCGGTTGTGCAGCCCGGTCCCGAGAGGCCCCGCGGTCCGCAATGGCTGCAGATTCCATACCTGGTTTCGGCAGACATTATCAATACGATCATTTCGGCATCCTTCATTTTTTCGGGTAAATTGCTGTATCCGAGTTATGGCGTGGTCGCAGCCGGCGGAATGAACCCGCTGCTCGACCAGACGCTGGCGGGCGCAATCATGTGGGTGCCAGGATCGCTGATTTATCTTGTGCCGACGGTAGTGTTCGCGATGAATCTGCTGTCGACGAAGCGAGCGAGGCCCAGGACAAGCGTGCCGGTCAAGCGCGTGCGCGGGGCGACAGGGCGGTTCAGCATGAGCGGGCGACGCGCGGCGCAGTGGCGGCGTGTGGCGCAGTTCGCGATGCTGCTGGTCGCCGTAGCCGTGATGGCGGATGGATTTTTCGGGCCACAGGTGACGCCGCTGAATTTGGCCGGTGTGCTGCCGTGGATTCATTGGCGCGCGCTTTCGATTCTGGCGCTGCTGGTTGTGGGGAATCTCTTCTGCATGGTGTGTCCGTTCACGTTTGTGCGCGATATTGGGCGGCGAGTGATGCCCGCGAAGTGGCGCTGGCCACGCGTATTGCGGACGAAGTGGCTGGCGGCTGCGCTGCTGGTGGTCTATTTGTGGGCGTACGAGGCGTTCGGCTTGTGGAACAGTCCCTGGGCGACGGCGTGGATTATTGCCGGTTACTTTCTGGGCGCTTTGATTATTGATGGACTGTTTCGCGGCGCCACTTTTTGTAAATATGTTTGTCCGATTGGGCAGTTCCATTTCGTAAGCTCGCTGGTCTCACCACGCGAAGTGCGGGTGCGGAGTGCGGCGGTTTGCAAAAGTTGCCAGACGCATGACTGCATTCGCGGGAATGAGAATGCACGTGGCTGTGAGCTTTACTTGTTTCAGCCGAAGAAGGAGGGCAATCTGGATTGCACCTTTTGTCTGGATTGCGTTAAGGCGTGCCCACATGAGAATGTGTCGCTGCTGCCGGTTTTGCCGGCCAGCACATTGATAGTGGATCCCTATCGTTCGTCAGTGGGGAGATTATCCAAGCGAACGGATTTTGCGGTATTGGCGCTGCTGATTGTGTTCGGAGCATTTGTGAACGCGGCGGGCATGGTGTCGCCGGTGATGATGTGGGAGCATGGCTGGCACGCGCGGCTGGGCACACACATGATGCCCGTGGTGGTCGCCGCTTTCGTGATAGTTGGCGTGATCATCATTCCAGCTTTGGCCGTATGGTTCTGCGGTGGGCTGAACCGGCTAGTTGATTCGGCGGCTGACATCGGTCAAACGGTTCGGCGGTTTGTCTTTGCTCTGGTGCCGATAGGTTTTGCGATGTGGACGGCGCATCTGCTGTACCACTTTGCAACCGGCTGGAGTGCGCCCTCCGCCGCGCTCGGGAGAGTCTTTGCGGGTGTGACGGGGACGTTTCCGATCGCCTTTGTTCCGGGCTGGTTAAATTCCGCGCAGATCGTCTTATTGGATGCGGGCCTGCTTTTGACTTTGTACGTTGCCTGGCGGGTGGCGCGGCAGCAGGTAACCGGAGTGCGGCGGGCGATGAGTCTTGTTGCTCCATGGATCGCGGTGTCGTGCGGTTTGTATTGCGTGGGAATTTGGATTTTGTTTCAGCCCATGCAGATGCGCGGCATGATCCATTGAGGCGTCTTCTGATTCGAAATGGTGCGCTGGGTGTGGCGCTCTTTTCTGTCGTGCTGCTTCTGTTTGCAGACGGCGGCACCATGCAGTTTCGTAAGGCGGCTGGTCCCTTCATCGTAACTGTGTTCAGCGAGCCTGTGCCGGTGAGAGCCGGTACGGCGGACCTAAGTGTGATGGTTGAGAAGGACGCGGACCGGACCACTTTGCTGGATGCACATGTGATGCTGCGACTAAGGAGGACGGCATCGGGCAGTATCGTCGAAGTGGCGGCGCCGGCTACGCATGAGCATGCAACAAATAAGTTGTTGTATGCGGCTTCGGTCAGTTTGCCGTCCGCCGGCGTGTGGCAAATGACCGTGGATGTGCGGGAGAAGGGCGATTCAGCTTCGGCTTCGGGCGATTTACATGTGCTGCCGGCGGAACCTCCGGTCAAGGAGCATTGGCCGCTGTTTGCGGTAGTGCCGCTGATGGTTCTGCTGTTTGCGCTGAATCAATGGTTGAAGAGCCGGCGGAATCGGCGGCGATTAAGTTAGGACCAAGACGCGAGATAATGAAGTGGTGGTCCTACCGAGAGCATTCGTCCAGCAACATCAATTGGATCGCGAGGTCGCGGAGATCGAGGGAATATTATCACCGAACGTGCTGCGGATTCGCTATGAACTGGGTGAGGATTGGACCGGCCAGCCGTCGGTCTTCTTCCGGGTCACTCTATCGGACGAAGCTAGCAGGCAGGATCAGCTTCTGAAAGTAGCGAAGCAGGTATCAAGTTTAATCGAGCAGCGGATTGAACCTCTCGAGCAATGGGGCGTACTTCCTTATTTTGATTTCCGCAGCCAATCCGAACAGGCCCAGCTTAGAGATCCTGCCTGGGCTTGACGGATGGCGTTTGCCGATGAGTTGCTTGATCTCTCCTCCGATCTGGTGAATTTAGACGGGGAGAATCCACGTCAGGCGAGTCTCCGGAGAGCGGTATCGACGGCGTATTATGCCCTTTTCCACCTTCTTATTTCAGAAGCTACCCTAAATTGGAGTCAGGTTGAACAGCGGCCAGCGCTCAGTAGGATTTTTGACCACGGCAGGATGAAAAGTGCCTCGGAAGAAAAGCGGGCTGAGCTAAAGCGCAGTTTTGCTGCTAGCCCGGGAACTATACCAGAGTCGGGGACCTTGGTGCGCTTGTATGAGGTTGTCGACATATTCGTTAAAGCGCAGCAAAACCGGAACGACGCTGATTATAATAACGCTCGAAATTGGACGCGGACTAGCGTTCTGGAACAAATTGAGGAGGTCGCGGTGGCGTTTGCAAACTGGAATGTTATTCGTGCAGAGCCTATCGCTCAGCGGTACCTTCTGTCTCTGCTGATAGGCAAGAGCCGGCGCTCGGAATGACATCGGGCGGTTGAGGTGATAAAAATGAAAACCTGTGTAGTCCCGACCAATCCGACCAAGACAAAACTTTCGAGTTTGATCCCTGAAGCTTGTGGCGGCGCTGCGGAAATTGCGCAATCTGAGACGAACCGGCAGCCCGGTTCACTGGAAGGTAAGTTGATCGTCGGCTCCGAGTTCTTCGAGCCGCTACCCGATGATGAGCTGTCCGCTTGGGAGTGATACATCTTCACGCGAAGGGATGCTGTAACGAGGGGCTTTGCGGCGTGAATAGCTCGGCTCCATTTTCGGTAATGTGCATGTCGTCTTCGAGGCGCATGCCGAATTCTCCGGTGATGTAAATTCCGGGTTCGTCGCTGAAAGTCATATTGGCCTGAATGGGAAGCGTGTTGCCCCGGACCAGGTACGGCCACTCGTGCCCGTCCATGCCGATGCCGTGACCAACGCGATGCGCGAAGAACTTGTAATCGGGTCCGAAGCCGGAATCTGTAATGATCTTGCGGGCCGCGGCGTCGACGGATTGGCATTCGACACCGGGCTTCGCGGCGGCGAGGGCGGCACTTTGAGCGCGACGGACGATGTCGAACGCTTGCTTCATTTTGTCTGTCGCTTTTCCGAGAACGAACGTGCGCGTGATGTCGGATTGATAGCCTTCGACCTGACAACCGTCGTCGATCATCACGATGGTGTTTTCACGAATCACTTGCGGAGTGATGGAGCCGTGAGGATTGGCGCTGTACTGGCCCACTTCCACGCTCGCTTCGCCTCGGAAACCCACCTTCGCGTAAGCGGCAGAGATTAGATTCGAGGCGTCGGTTTGCGTCATACCGGGCTGTAGTGCTCGATAGACGGCTTCGTAGACCTTGAGCGTGGCGCCGTTAGCGATCTGCATCAGCGCAAGCTCATGCGGACTCTTGATCATTCGGCAGCCCGCTGTCACCGGCGTGGCGGAGACCAAGTGAACAGCGGGGGCAGCTTTGCCGATTCCGTCGCTAAAGACCCACGCAGTGCGTTCTTCTATGCCGAGCGTCGCGACAGAGTTGCCGAGCGACCTGAGGCCGGCGGCGATCAGCTTGTATGGGCTTTCGTCTTCGTGCCAGGTCATCAGTTCCGCGTCTTCGAGAGGGCCACGATTCAGTTGTTCCCGGGCACGATCTTCTTCGAACGACGGGCAGACACAAAATGCTTTACCGTTGGCCGGGATAACGGTTGCGAAGAGTCGTTCGCTGTTGCCCCAATGTACGCCTGTGAAGTAGAGGAGCGATGTGCCGCCAACGAGAAAAATGGCGTCGATTTTGTGATCTGCCATCAACTGCCGGGCTCTGGCGATGCGTGCGCGGCGCTCGTCTACGGTGATGGGCTTCGGTTGATCTCGCATGGATTGCAAGTTCGCGATGGAGGCCGGGAGCGAAGGGGTTTGCTGTGCGTTCAATGGAGCGCCGCGGATCATGGAGAAAAGGCTGCCGATGCTAGCAGTGCAGAGAATGGTTCGACGGGAAGGCGTTGAGGTTTCCACTTGCGCTCCTTTGGACGAAGAGTGAGGCTAGCGAGCCGCGGCAAACGCATTACTTATAGCACGTAAAGTGGATTGGCGTTGGCCGGCGGCGTTGGCCGGAGAGGCGCCTGTAGGTCAGGCATTGGTTTAGCTTGGAACAGGCGGCGCGTGAGCTTGGCGATGCGCCTGGCCCAGAGGTTGGCTCGTTCGCGTCGAGCACTGTCGGTGGCAATGCCGGTGCTCGCATACATCTGCCGGTACAACTTCGAAATGAATACAAATGCAAGGCGGGCCCGCAGGTTCGGCGTACAGCGTGAACGCTTCCAGATTGCGGGCAGCGAGTAGAAACGATCCCAAACGGTTTGCGTGTGGGCGCGCAACTCATCCGAACTCATGGTCGGATGAGGCATGAACATTTTAGGCCTCTTGTCCGGGGGGATGAGCCAATAGCGCGTGATGGGAATGCCGTCCACGCTCGGCGGTGGGTTACCAAGCCCCTTCTCCCAACGCTCGAAATCGACAGTGCCGCAGAACGGAGTGAGCATTACAAATTGGGCAAAGGTCAGGCCAGACCGGCGAGCAAGTTCTTCGGTGGCCTGAAAAGTATCAGGCCGGTCGGTCGGCAAGCCGAAGATGAAGGATCCGAGTACATGGACGCCGTGTTCTTGAAATTGCTGAAGCCGTTTTACGAGGTTCTCGCCGGCGAGATTGAAATCCTTGAACACGGCTTTGAGACCCTCTTCAGTGACGGCCTCGATGCCCACCAGTGCACCTTTTATATGGGCCTTGCGCATGGCGTCGAGAAACTCAGGATCCTCGGCGGATTCCATGGTGATTTGCGTGAAGAACACCATGTCCTTCGGCAGTTGGGCAAGACGTTCCATCAGTTCGAATCGTTCTGCCCGAATGGCTGTCAAAGTTGCCACTCGCGCGGTATTGTTCTGGCGCCGCGCCAATTTGATATCGGTGAGGGAGACAGGGTAGAAGTTATCGTCGGCGAGCGCGATAAAGCGAAAGCCTCTACGGCGCAGATCTACAATCTCGTCGATGACGGGATCCGACGGCCGCTGACGGGGGCGCTGGCCGTCGGTGCGCCATACGGAACAGAAGGAACAATGTTTCGCGCAGCCCCGCACCGTCTGCACGGAGGCCCACATATAGTGCGACTGATTCAGTAAATCCCAGCGCGCAGCTTTGAATTCGCCGGCTTCAACGCGGCCGCCGTCGTAGATACGTTGGGCGGACCCAGCGATGTGGTCGCGAAGAGCTTGCCCCCATGCCAGATCTCCATCTCCCCGAACCACGCAATCGGCTGCTCCGTGCTCGAAGGCCTCCTCCGGGTAAAGAGTGGAATGAATGCCACCGAAGACGACAAAAGCGCCGCGCTCCTTGGCAAGGCGACCGAGTGCATACCCGCGGCGAGCGTTTCCAGTATGGATACCGATGCCCACAACATCACCCGCGTCGATCACATGAGGATCGAGGGCTTCCACCGTTTCGTCACACAACATTGGATCGCCAAACTCATGAGGAGTGGCTGCAGCTAAGACAAAGAGCCAACGTGGCGTGATGACTGCAGTCCCGAAAGCAGTATCGCTCGGGTTTATCAAATGAACTTGCAAGGTTGTCCTTTCAGATTGCCGAAGCGGGACCCGAGTAGATCCAGGTAATTACGACGGAACTGTATTCTAACGAAGACTGAATGAACGGACGCGCAACGCCGTATCGGTAGAGAGACGACGGTGGCTCTCAGGGAACTATGCTGTCCGTGCAACTGCGGTTTAGATACGAATTATGGGTGAGTGATTACGTTGTTTGTTGCTTACTTAAGTAACCTTCATACGCATTTATCTTCGGTTGATCTCGATGCTCTGTAGTGTGGGAAGAACATTAGGCGTCGGCCAGCACAGCCATGGCGGCGTTACGGCCGTTGATGGCAATGACGCTGCCGCCGGGGTGGGTGCAGGCTCCGCAGAGATACAGGCCGGGCATGCCGGTGCGGGTGGGAAGACGATTGCTCCACATATATTGCGGCAGGCATTCGCCTTGAAAGATGTGGCCGCCGGTAAGGCCGACGCGTTTTTCGATGTCGGGGGGACCTAGCGGTTCGGCTTCGATGACCGCGTCAGGGATGTTGCTGCAGAAGCGCGCGAGCGCTTTGAAGGCGAGTTCTTTGGCGGCTTCCCTATGATCGTCCCAGGTTCCTTCGGCAAATTTGTAGGGCACATACTGCGAGAAGACGCTCATGGTGTGGGTACCTTCAGGCGCTACGGTTGAGTCGTGCAGACTCTGGAAATAGAGTTCCGTCCAGAGGTTGTCGGGTAATCGACCCGCGTGGGCGGCGGCGTAGCCTTGTTTCCACTCGGCTTTGGTGAGTGGGGTATTGATCTGGCCGAAATGGTGCGGTTGCTGTCGTGCCGGGGCGGGCGCGGAAGTTCGGAAGCTCTCGGAGCCAGACGTTGAGCTTGAGAGTGCAGCCTTCGATGGGAACGGATTCGACTTGCTTGCGCCAGGATGGATCGACGGAGTTGTTCAGCAGGCGCAAGGTAGTTCGGGGATCGGCGTTCGAGATCACAACTGGTGCGCTGATGCGTTCGCCGCTTTCGAGTAGTACGCCTTCGCCGGGGAGGATTTGAGAGACGGGAATGCCGGAGGCGATCACTGCTCCGGCATTTTGCGCGGCATCGGCGAGAAAGAACGACACCATGCCCATGCCGCCTTTGACGTAGCCCCAGGCCCGGGCAGACCTCCGAGGCGGCCGGAGGAATGATGGAAACGGATGGACGCAGTGCCGGGATCGAAGGGGCTGGCGTTGGTGCCTATGACGCCCTGGCCCAGGTAGGCGATCTGGAGGCGTTCGTCGGTAAGATAGCGCTCGACGAATTCGGCCATGGACCAATCGAAGAGGAGTGAACGCGCTTCTGTGTCGTTTCCTAGTCGGTCTTCTATTTGCTCGCGCGTTGGTGGTTCGCCGATCCAGACATCGTGTTCGTCCGGGGGGCGGAGGGCATCGCGCAGTCGGCGGATTACTTCGCTCATGGCGCGCCAACCTTGACATCGCGCGGTGACAGGCGTGCGATTTCTGATTCGCACTGCGCGTCATCGTCGTAGAGCTGAACGCTGGAGCCGTCTTCGAAGGGCACGAACAGGCCGTTAGTCGCTGGCGACCAGGAATAGCCGAGTGCGGGAAGATTCAGTTCTTCAATAACAAGAGGATGCAGCAGGCCGGCGAGATACGCGCAGGGCGACATGCGTACGCCGGGCCAGGGTTCTTCGATGGTGCAGGCGCCGCCGATGCGTTCACGAGATTCGAGAACGAGAACGCGTTTGCCGGCGCGGGCGAGATAGGCGGCGCAGGTGAGGCCGTTGTGTCCGGCTCCGACGATCAAGAGCGTCCCAGCGGCGAGAGGCCAGTTCGCGGATCGGGGCAGGGAGGCCGATGAGACCAAGTGATTCGACGGCGGAAGGCATACGTTTATTCGACGAGAAATGGTGGTTTTTCGGCGTCGAGCTCAACGTGCTGGATGCAGGTTTGAATGCGCGAGTGCCGCTCCGCGCTAACCCAGACGCCGTCGATGATTGCAATGCTGCTGAGCTTGTCCACTGCGATACAGCGCCAGTTTTCCGGTGAACCGATGGGCTTTAGACCACTTGCGCTCCCACCGCCGTACTGATAGCAGAGCACATGCAAACGGTTCCGTTTGTTGCGGCCTAAAACGTAGGGGCAAAGCAGCCTTGTATGACCGGCATAGAAAGCTGCTATTGGTTTCTTTTGGAGCATGGCGGTGCGTAACAGCTTGTGAGCGGCATCGAGTGACCGAGCCGGCTGTGACGCACCCATGTAGGAGCTACGCCGTGCGTTGCGCTTCGGCTTTCCCATCTTTCTCGGCGAGAGCTGCTTGCGCGGCAGCGAGACGGGCGATCGGCACGCGATAGGGCGAGCAGGAGACGTAGTTCATGCCAGTGCGATAGCAGAACTCGACAGAGCTGGGCTCGCCACCATGCTCGCCGCAGATACCGATTTCGAGATCGGGACGAGTTTTGCGGCCCAACTTGACCGCGAGTTCAATCACCTTTCCGACGCCATCCTGATCGAGAACAGCAAACGGATCGGCTTTGAAGATTTTCAGATCTTCATAGTGCTTGGAGAACTTCGTGTAATCGTCACGTGAGAGGCCCATGGTGGTCTGGGTGAGATCGTTGGTGCCGAAGCTGAAGAATTCGGCTTCTTTTGCGACCTCGTCGGCGGTCATGGCGGCACGCGGAATTTCAATCATTGTGCCGACCATATATTTCAGGTCTTTCATGCCGGCCGCGCCTAGGACTTCCTCGGCCACCTTGACGGCAATCGCTTTCTGGTTTTCGAGTTCCTTGACATTGCCGATCAGCGGGATCATGACTTCGGGGATGACCTTGACGCCTTTCTTGGCCACCAGCACGGCGGCTTCGAAAATGGCGCGTACCTGCATCTCCGTGATTTCGGGATAAGTAATACCGAGACGGCAGCCGCGATGGCCGAGCATGGGGTTGAATTCGTGCAGTTCTTCGACCCGCTCCAGCAGTTCGGGCAGAAACTTTTTGAGTTCGCCGACCGAAACCTTGTAATTCGCCGCCATTTCCTTTTTCTCTTTCGGAGAAGCGCTGGGCAGCTTGGCGATGTCGACCATCAGGTTTTCGCGCTTGGGCAGGAACTCGTGCAGCGGAGGGTCCAAAGTGCGAATGACAACGGGAAAGCCGTCCATCGCTTGGAAGAGGCCGGCGAAATCTTTGCGCTGCATCGGGAGGAGTTTTTTGAGCGCGTTCTTGCGGGTCTTTTCATCGCGAGCGAGAATCATCGCCTGCATGTGAGGGATGCGATCTTCGGCGAAGAACATGTGTTCCGTACGGCAGAGACCAATGCCTTCGGCTCCGAAGAGGCGGGCCGCTTTTGCGTCGCGCGGAATGTCGGCATTGGCTCGAACGCCGAAGTTGCCGCGGAACTCGTCGGCCCATTCCATGAAGGTGGCGAAGTAGTGCGACTTAGGATCGGGCTCGCTGGTTTTACATTGGCCGAGATACACTTCGCCGAGAGTGCCGTCGAGCGAAATCCAATCGCCTTCGTTCAGCGTGAGCTTTTTGCCTTCGAAGGAGATGATGGCCTGCTTCTTGGTTTCGTCAACGGCGACAGAGGCAGCGCCCACTACGCAGGGGCGGCCCATACCGCGCGCGACTACGGCCGCGTGGCTGGTGAGACCACCGACGGCGGTGAGAATTCCTTTGGACACATCCATACCGTGAATGTCGTCGGGCGTGGTTTCTTTGCGAACCAGGATGACGGGACCTTTCGCGGAGAGCTCGACGGCGTCTTCAGAAGAGAATGCAGCGCGTCCGACAGCGGCACCAGGAGAAGCGGGCAGACCGGTAGCAATCTTCTGCAGTCCTTTGCGCATGGCGGCGTCGAGCACGGGGTGCAGCAATTGATCGAGTTGGTTGGGGCGACACGTCCGACGGCTTCGCGCTTGGAGATGACGCCCTCTTCGACCATGTCAACAGCGACGCGTACGGCGGCGGGGCCGGTGCGCTTGCCGTTGCGCGTTTGCAGCATGTAGAGCTTGCCTTCTTCGATGGTGAACTCGAAGTCCTGGACGTCGCGATAATGTTTTTCGAGATTGGCGGTGATGTCGCGAAGCTGTTTGTAGGCTTCCGGCATCACTTCCTTCAGCTCTTCGATGGGCTGCGGCGTCCGGATACCGGCGACGACGTCTTCGCCCTGCGCATTGACCAGAAATTCGCCGTAGAAGGTCTTTTCACCAGTCGAGGGGTTGCGTGTGAAGCCAACGCCGGTGCCGGAGTTGTCGCCCATGTTGCCGAAGACCATGCTTTGCACGTTGGCGGCGGTGCCGATGGAATCCGGAATCTTTTCCATGCGGCGGTAATAGATGGCTTTGGGCGTGTTCCAGGATTGGAAAACGGCATCGCGGGAGAGCATCAGCTGCTCCAGCGCGTCTTGCGGGAATTCGCGGCCGGTTTCTTTCTTGACGAGCTTTTTGTATTCGTCGATGATGAACTTCAAGTCTTCGGCGGTGAGATCGGTATCGAGCTTGGCTTTGATCTTCGCTTTGCGCATATCGAAAATGTGGTCGAACTTCGCCATGTCGATGTGCAGCGCGACTTCGCCGAACATTTGGATGAAACGGCGATAGCAATCGTACGCGAACCTTGGATTGCCGGTCTTCTTGGCCAGACCTTCGGTGGTTTCGTCGTTCAGGCCGAGGTTGAGGATGGTGTTCATCATGCCCGGCATGGAGAATTTCGCGCCGGAGCGGACGCTCAACAACAGCGGATCATCCACGCCGCCGAGCTTCTTGCCCATTTCCTTTTCGAGTTTCGCGAGAGCCTTGTGGATCTGGTCATCCACTTCCTGCGGAACTTTGTTGCCGTTTTCGAAGAAGAGATTGCACACTTCTGTCGAGATGGTGAAGCCGGGAGGAACGGGGACACCGGCCTTACTCATTTCGGCGAGTCCGGAACCCTTGCCGCCGAGGACGTCCTTCATCTTGCCGTCGCCGTCAGCCGTGCCTCCGCCGAACGAGTAAACGTATTTCTTCATTTCGAGTCTTGTCTCCTGATTTCGGGTAACAACGTAGTTAAACTTTCAGACGCCTGACGCGCCTTGCGTGACGATTTCGGAAAAGTCAGCGATGGTAGAGAACTCAGTGAGCAGGCTGTGTAATAAAGCCAGGCGGTTTCTGCCGGATCGCTGGATCTGGATCGTTCACAAGAATTTTATCGAAGAAGAGATCCACTTGCGGACGGAGCGAGGCGAATGGAGGCCAGCTTGTCACGGTAAGAGGAGCTCGTTTTGATGCTCTCGCTGACGCGTTGGAATTCCTCGTAGAGGTCCTGTTCCGGGCCAGGGGAGAGCAGTTTCGGGTCGGGCGCGTTCGCCTGTTCGACTTGCGCCTGCTTGATGATGTTTTTGATGCGCTTGAAGCTGGCGGCCAACGGTTCGAAGTCTTCCGTCGGGCGAATGTAATGGATGGCGTCGGCGCGCTCGGCGAAATCGGTGAGGGTGGTGACCGGCGTGGCGAGTACAGCGTTCACTTCGTCGTAGGCGTAGTTCGAGGATGTCGCGCAAGGTAGAAGTGAATGCGTTCCTTGAGGAAGAGGGGAGTTCGGGAACGTCCTCGACTGGGGCCATCAAATCGAGCGGCAGACGCGCTTCAAAGAGAATCTTGACGATGCCTTGCGCGGCGCGACGGAGAGCGAACGGGTCTTTTGAACCCGTTGGGATCAGGCCGATGTTGAAGCACTCCCGCAGCGTATCCAGCTTGTCCGCGATCGCGACAATTTGGCCTTCGAGCGTGCGTGGAATCGAATCTTCCATGCTCGACGGGCTTGTAGTGGTCGTAGATAGCAGTCGCCACTGCTTCGCCTTCGCCTTGGGCTTGCGCATAGAGCCCGCCTACAACGCCTTGCAACTCGGTGAATTCTTTGACCATGTCGGTGGTGAGGTCGCATTTACAGAGCAGAGCCGCACGGTTCACGACACTCTGATCGGCGCCGAGTTCGGCGGCGAGTTCACCAGCAAGTTTCGCCACCCGCTCGGCTTTATCTTTGTAACTGCCGAGCTTGGCTTGGAAGGTGACTTTGGCAAGATCGGGAATGCGATCTGCCAGTTTCTTCTGCTGATCCACTTGCCAGAAGAAGCGCGCGTCGTTGAAGCGGGCTCGGAGGACACGCTCATTACCTTGACGAATGAGGCCGTCGGGGTCGCCATCGGTATTCGTCACCGCGACGAATTGCGGCGCCAGCGAACCATCAGGCTTCAGCACGGAGAAATAGCGCTGATGATGGCGCATGACGGTCGAGAGGATTTCTTTGGGCAGCTCAAGATACGACGGATCGAAGCTGCCGTGAACGGTTGTCGGGAACTCCGTCAGATAAACCAGGGTTTTCAGTAGCTCGGGGTCGTGGTGAACATTGGGTCCGAGTCCGGCTTCGATCCGTTTCTGTCGCTCTTCCGCATGAACGATCACAAAATTTTCACGCAACACATCCAGGTAAGTTGCAACGGTAACGGCAAGCGGTTGTTTAGAACCCAGAATCCGATGGCCGCGCGTCAGATTGCCGGACTTTACACCCGCCACTTCGAACGGAACAACTTGATCTTCGATTAGCGCGACGATCCAGCGAATCGGCCGGATGAATCGTGTATCATTCTTGCCCGTCCAGTACATTGCCTTCGGAAAATGGATCGAGGCGATGATCTCTGGCAGCTTCTTGCTGAGAGCCTCCGTCGCCGACTGGCCTTTCACCAGCTGATGAAGGACGTAGCGCTCGCCTTTGGCATCGCAGGTCTGCCAGTTCGGCAACGGTCGTGTGCCTTGCTTGCGAGCGAAGCCTTCGGCGGCTTTTTCTCCGGCTGAGACATAAGGGCCAGAGACAACGGCTTGCGCGTCGGGCTCCTGCTCCGACAGATCCTTGGCGAGTAAGATCAACCGGCGAGGTGTGGCGGTCGTGATGAGAGCCGAGCCGCCGAAAGCGCCGAAAGCAGATTGGAAGCGAGTGCGCAGGTCTTCGAGCGCAGGCTCAATCATCCAATCCGGAATCTCTTCGGTGCCGATTTCGAGCAGAAAGTAGGCCATTATGCGACGGCCTCTTGCGGGAACTGCTGCCGCGCCCAGGCTTCGGCGACACCTACCGCTAGCTTACGGACGCGCCCGATAACTCCGACTCGCTCCGTGACGCTAATGGCGCCGCGCGCATCGAGCAGGTTGAAAAGATTAGAACACTTGAGCGCCTGGTCGTAAGCGGGCAGCACGGGTAAACGGGACGTCTCTTTAGCGGCTTTGAACAGATCAAGTAAGCGCTGGCACTCCCGCTCATGCAGTTCAAATTCCTTCCACAGCATGGAGACATCCGCCGTTTCGAAGTTATAGACGGAGAATTGCTGCTCATCCGCTAAACGCACTTCGGAGTATTTGACGCCCGGCGCCCACTCGATGTCATAGACGCTATCGGCATTCTGCAAAAAGGCGACGATCCGCTCGAGACCATACGTGATCTCGGCAGGTACGAGATCGAGATCCATGCCGCCACACTGCTGGAAATAAGTGAATTGGGTGATTTCGAGACCATCGAGCATCACCTGCCAGCCGATGCCCCAGGCGCCGAGAGTCGGGGCCTCCCAGTTATCTTCTTCGAATTTGATGTCGTGTTTGCGAAGGTCGATGCCGATCGCTTCAAGGCTGCCGAGGTACTGGTCGAGCACGTCGTCGGGCGTGGGTTTCAGGATGACTTGGAGCTGTTGGTGCTTGTAGAGACGGTTCGGGTTTTCACCATAGCGTCCGTCCGCCGGACGACGACTGGGCTGCACGTACGCGACGCGATACGGCTTGGGACCCAGTACGCGCAGGAATGTCTCGGGCGCCATCGTTCCCGCGCCGACTTCCAGATCATAGGGTTCTTGGATTATGGCGCCGCGATCGGCCCAGTAGCGCTTCAGTTTAAAGATTGTGTCTTGAAAAGAATCCATCTGAATCGGGATTAAAGACCTTCGAGTAAGGCCGGAGTGTGGAAACGCCGCTCTACGTGTTCTTCCATTTGATGGATGAGAAAGCGGCGCAGGTCGAGGGCGCTGTCTTTGTTCCAGGTGCGGGCGGGAAGTTCAGAGATATGCGTTCGAAGCATCGAAACCGCCAGCTCGCGCGATGTGGCGGAAACACTCCGATCCGGGTGAGTGGCCAGATCAGGCAGAAAACCGGAAAGCCGCGTCGCCCAAAGAGAGAAGTAGGTGATGGCGGCCCAGATAGCGCCTTGGGTGCGTTCATGCATGTAGTCGAGGATCGCCGTCAGCAAACGGAAGAAGCGTTCGTTCGGTTCGTGGGGCGGAAGCAGGTGATCGCACACTTCAGCGATGTAATCGAGCGCCACACTCGAATCGAAGTCAGTGAGCAAATCGAATTGGGACTGCAGCAGGTCGCAGGAGTTGAGGTTGACCAGTTCGCGGGTCTCTTTTTGCGAATAAGCTAGGTTCACTAAGGACAGCCGTTCCAGCCCCGATCCAAAGCTGTTTTTGGGTTTACGCGCCCGTCTTGCCACGCCGCGCAATTTGCCCTGATCGCGCGTGAAAAAACTTACGATCAGATCCGATTCCCGGAAGGGGTACGTACGCAAAACGTAGGTTTCACTGACCCGAGCCGGCATGACAACCTCGAAGTGCCGGTGCCAAGCAGGTTCGCAGCCGGTGGAACTAACAGGGTACCAAAGTGCGTCGTTTGCAGGTGTGGAAGAATACAGGGTTGCGCGCGCTCCTGATCGCTCTTTGGGCTGGTTTCTTGCTGAGCAGCTCAGCTTTTCCTCAAGTTAGTGCCGGTGCTACGCCGAAGTTGCTGTTGACGCCGCAGCGCTTGAGGCGTCTGGAGCGGGATCGCACGCGGCAGACGGTGCGCTGGGTCAATTTCGAGAATCGCGTGAATACGGTTCGGGATTCGCCAGAGCGCGGCTTTGAATTGGCGCTTTATTACGCAGTCACCGGCGATGAGAA
This sequence comes from uncultured Acidobacteriaceae bacterium, assembly GCA_963849445.1. GTDB lineage: Bacteria > Acidobacteriota > Terriglobia > Bryobacterales > Bryobacteraceae > Bog-105. The sequence continues at coordinate 224,679 of CAWKHS010000003.1, forward strand.
GCGGGGCAGGGAAGCGGTGGAGTGGGCGCTGGCGCAGAAGTATGGGTCGAGGCAAGTCGCGCTGATTCTTGACTGGTGCCGTGTGCTGATTTCCCCTGAGCAGCAGGCGCAGCTTGCGGCATTGGGTATTCCCTTGAGCGCCGTCAACCCGGTTCCGGAGAGCGTAACGAGGAACATGCTGTTTTCTGCTATCGCGCGACATCAGGACATACAACCTATAGTGGCCGGGTGGAAGCAGATGCTTGTTCAGATGCAGAACGGATCTTCTTTCGACGGGAACACTCTCTACGCGGTATGTGAATATCTGACCGCCGTTCAAGCCAACCAGCATGTCAATTTACGGGAGGACGATCCCAAATTCTTCCTCGGGTTACCGGTGGAATTTCTTCTGAGCTTGACACCCGCGCAGGTGCAGCATCCCGACTGGATGTCGCACATTGCAGCGCTCGCGCTAGTATCTTTAGACCCTAACCTGGAGAGTTCGCAATTTCTGCAAGGCTGGGCGATGGAAGACGCCCAAATGCTACGCGACGGGCCGGGCGTAGCGTACGAATTCCTGTGGGCTGATCCGTATTTGCCCGGCGTGGGATATGAGAATCTCGATCCCTGGACGTATGACACAAACGGCAGGCTATTCGCGAGGCGCTCGTGGAACGCCGATGCGTGCTGGATCGCGATTTCGAGCAGCGGCGTCCAACAGGAGAATTGCCCGGCGGGATGGCAGAACGTCGCGAACGAGTTTGGACACTTGACTCTGATGCCGATGGCTGGACCTTGCGCAGAGGTGCCGCATCGCAAGAGCAACAAGGACGTGATCATCCTTTGGAAGCTACGATCGCAGCAGAAGATGTTTTACTTCACGGGCGAAAAAAAAGAGTCAGTGGACGCGGACTCCGCGGGCATGTGGCGGTTGTCCGAAAACGTGGAAGGCCGAGTTTGTACCAGCCTTGATAAACTGAAGCGTCCTTAAAAATCATGATTGCTGCGACACAACTTCGACCCGGAATGGTCGTGAAGTTCAACAAAGAGCTGCATTCGGTGTTCAGCATGGTGCACCGGACGCCGGGCAACCTGCGAGGCTTCGTCCAAGCCAAAATGCGGAACTTGCGCTCCGGTTCAATGATTGAGCACCGTTTTTCATCGGAAGACAAAGTGGAACGGATCGCTCTCGACGAACAGGAAATGGAGTATCTGTACGACGATGGCGAATCGTATTACTTCATGAATACGGAGAATTACGAACAGATCCACCTCACCAAAGATCTTCTCGGTGACGGGACTCTTTATCTGATTCCGAACCTGCGAGTGAATGTCGAGTTCTATGAAGGCAAGCCCATCAGCGTGGAGTTGCCGCCGAGCGTGGAAATGACCGTCGTGGAAACCGAGCCCGGTCTGAAAGGCGCCACTGTTTCAAACGTCACGAAGCCGGCCAAGATGGAGACCGGCCTGGTGGTGCAAGTGCCGCCGTTTATCAATCAAGGCGAGAAGATCCGGGTGAACACCGCGGAAGGCGCCTATCTGGAACGCGCATAGGAGCGCCTGCCGCGCGTACGTGCAGTCCTCAGCTTTGAAACCGCTTCTCTAAATATTCGTAGCTCTGACGCAAGCTGGCGATCGGGTCAGGCGATTGGTCCTGCTCCACAAAATAGTGCTGAACGCCCTCTTTGTCCGCGGCTTCCAAAACGGCGGGTATGTTGATCGACCCGTTGCCGATTTCTTTGAATGTCGCAGGTGGAACATTCTCGTTGTACTGAGTGGGTAAGCCGGGCGCCTTATCCTTCAGATGGAGAAGCGGAATGCGACCGCTAAATTTCTGCAGGATTGCTACCGGGTCGTGACCCGCAACGCTTGCCCAGAAGATGTCGAGCTCCAGCCCAACCAGGTTCTTCTGCGTTTCGTTCATCAAAACGTCCAGGCCCATGACGCCGTTCGGCAGCGTCTTGTATTCGAAAGCATGGTTGTGATAACAAAGCTTCAGGCCGTGCGCTTTGGCCCGTTCGCCTGACCGGTTTAGCATTTGCGCCAAGCTTTTGAAGACATCCAGCCCGCCGCGATCCGGCACGGGGATGTACGGCACCACGGCATATTCGAAGCCGAGTTTTTTCACATCGGCGAGCGCATCATCCAACTTGCTACCTCCTGCCTTAAAGATGTCGAAATCGACGTGAACGCTGACTGCTTTGAGCTGGGTCTGTTTCAGAGCAGACCAAATCTCGTGCAGGTTGCCGTAGGTCGCTTCCACTTCGGTATACCCGATGTCTTGAATGGATTTGAGGACCGCCGCCGGATCTTTCCCGATGATGTTGCGAACGGTGTAGAGCTGAACGCCGAGATCGTGCTTCGTGAGCGGATTTCTCGCGAAGCTGAATTTAGCAACGGAGGCTAGGGCAGCGGTTCGACCGAGGAACGTGCGCCGGGTGAGTCGTGACATGCATCCATACTATCCGCAGCCGCGGCAGCAGTCACTGCGCCGGTGCTTCCGAGGGAAGCGACGAGGGGATCGCCGTCATCCATTTACCGGCAAAGGGAGGGCGAGCGCCAGAAGGGTGGCTGCCGGAATGCTGAGGAGAAGGGCGTAATACGAACAGGCCTTTGTGCTCTTCTTCGGCAATAGAAACGGGCAGGGGCGAACCGTACACCTGGCGTAGAAATCTCCAACTTGCCGCCGACGTCTCCGGCCATGCATTCAACAGAAATGACGTTGTTCCGAAATTCACACGATTGAACTTCACGCTGAGCAGCAGAAACGGTTCGGGTGTGTAGTGATGCTCCAGCTTCGTAATCAACCCTTCGAGGACCGCGCCCTTGGGTAGCACGATGTGATTCGCTGGCATTTTGACTTTTCCAGCGAGAACGCCCTCAACCCTGTCGCCCACGTAAGCAACGTTGTCATTTATCGGCGTGCGAAGCTCGATGGGAAGAGCAACACCGGCGGGCAGCCAGGCATCGGCTTTTCGTTGTGCGGCCGATGCCTGTCCTGAAGAGTCCGCAATATCAAAACGGACGGTCGATTCGCCTCGAAACTCGCGGCATTGCGAATAATTGCTGCTGCTGATCGTATGCACGTGCCGGTCATCCTCAACGTCGAGCACGAAAGATGCCGGAATGAGTGAAGGCGTTCCCGAGATATTCACGAGCTGATACATGATGGTCGTGACGCCAGAACAGATGGGTGAATCCTTAGGTGCTGCATCCAAAACAACTTCCAATCGGGCTAAATGGAAATCGGAGCCTTCGATGGAGAACGAACCATGATAGGGAACGACCGGGTTGCTCTTCGTTGTTGTGCCGATGTGGTAGGAGCTGTATCTGAGCGGCACGACGTAGTTGAAATTGTAGAGCTTGGTGGCCTGCTCTTCGCTTTCACCGGTGTATGTGAACTGAGCTCCGCGCTGGAGAAAGATGTTGTCGAGGAACCCCACGAAATTCCCGGAAGATATGGGGCCCGTGCGAACAACGTCTGCGATATCGGCAGAGGTGAACTTTGTCTCGGCGTGCCAGGAATAGATCTCCCGCCCTTCGGAAACAGCTATATCCAGCCGTAGGCGGTCACGCATCCATAACGTCTGGGAATGTGACGCCGGTCCCGGAGCGCACCCGCCAGGCTGCGGTTGTTGATTGATAAAGTACTGCCGATCGATAGCTTCCACACACGAGTACTTTGCCGTTCGTGCCAGTTGGACGGACACGGACTGCTGTGCGCGTTCGAGGATGGCTGCGGGATCAACCGATGCCTGACAGCAGGAAGCAAGCAGTATCAGGCAAGTGTAAAGCCGACGCATAGGGACGTGAGAAGCGACTCGTTTATCATGGCAGCTTTCGAATCACCTGCACTGAGCTTTTGAGTGACTTGCAAGGATCGCTTATCTGGCACCGATTGATCCCCGGGCGCACTGATTGTCTGTCACTCGGCAGAAAATCTTCTACTGCTCGGCGAGAGCTTGCATAGGCTCGATGCGCGCCGCGCGGTACGCCGGCAACAGGCAAGCAACCAGAGCCACGGCAGCAATGACGCTTACTACGCCAGCGAGAATGGCGGGGTCGAAAGATGGAACCTGAAAGAGAACCGCCTTCATGGCGTTGCCTGTGAGCCATGCTCCGGCCACACCGAGCGCCGCGCCGAAAAGCAGCAAACGCAGAGAGAGCGAGAGAAATTGGCGGCGGATCTGCTCAGGGCGCGCGCCCAAAGCCATGCGCACTGCGATTTCACGGCGCCGCTGGGTGACAGCGTAACTCAGGACTCCGTACGTGCCGATGGCGGTGAGCAGCAGAGCAATGGCGGAGAAGAGAGCGGCGAGTAACGCGGGCGAGCGGCGAGCGACCAGGCTATCGGAGATGCGGGTGTGCATGGAGCGAAGGTCGTTGATCGCTAACTCCGGGTCGATTTGCAGGACAACCCTACGCAAGGCGAGCGCGATAGATTCCGGTTGCCCCGCTGCGCGAACCGCCACGAAGATGTTGTAATCGGGGCGATAGATAAACGGATAGTAGACGGCGCCTTGGCCGGTGTTCTCGGTGAGGCTGTATTGTTTGGCGCTGCCGACAACACCGACGACCGTAAATGCCTCGGTGTCCTTGCCCTCTTCGGAACCTTGGAACAGCTGTTGACCGATGGCGCTGCCGTTCGGCCAGTAGTAACGGGCGAAGTCCTCATCCACCACGCACACGCGTTGGGAGCGGCGCGAATCGACAGCGGTGAGGAATCGGCCGGCGCGCAAGGTGAAGCCAAGAGCGCGAAAATAGTCGCCCGCAACGCCGAAGGAATAGTGACCGCGAGGCGATTCTCCGGGGCGCAGAACATGACCTTTTACTTTCGCGGCGCTTTTGCCGTTCTTGCCGCTGAACGGCAGGTTCGTTACAACACCGGCAGCGACAACGCCGGGTTCACCACTAAGTTGGTCTACTAATCTTTCGGAGAAGGTAACGCCGGCGAGAGCGGTAGGATACTTATTCCCGACTAGCGAGAGTTGAGCGGTGAGAACGTGGGCGGGCCGGAAACCGGGAGAGGTCGCCAGGGCACGTTTGAGACTGACGCCCAGCAATCCGGCTCCGGTCAACAAGACGAATGCCAGCGCGATCTGCGCGACGATAAAGCCGTAGCGGAGAGTTTGGGCGTGATGGCCGGCAGTTCCACCGCGCGTTTCCGATTGTAGAGCGTCACCCGGATCGCGGCGAAGATGGATCCAGGCGATAGGAGCGGCGAGAAAGATGCCGATGGCGATCGCGGCTGCGAGGCCGGCGAGCGCTACGCGGAACATCGAAGTGAATGTGAGCGCCCAAGGGTAAGCGATCGGCGCCCAAGGCGGATAGCGACCGGATCCCGCCAGCCGCCACCGCCAGACCAAAGACGCCTCCTGACAAAGTGAGGAAGGTGGTCTCGACGACCACTTCGGCGACAATATGGAGCCGGCTCGCGCCGAGGGCTTGCCGTACCGCAAGTTCTTTCCTCCTGGTGTTACCCCGGATGAGAAGGAGATTCAAAAGGTTGACTCCGCCGACGAGCAGAAGAACGAAAACACCCGCTTGCAGCAACAGGAGGGTGGGGCGGATAGATGCGACATGATCGGCATGAAGAGGTACGACAAGAGAACGAAAGCCGGCCTCCGCCATCATTTTGGCCTGCGGATCATCTGCTTCGAGAGTGTTATTTTGTGCATCGATCTGCGCCTGAGCCTGCTGGACTGTTGCACCGGCCTTCAGCCGCGCGATCATTTGGATCACATTGCCGCCGGAATGGCGCTCCCGCGGCGCACGGTCTTCAGGTCTGGAGGAAAGCGGTGTGTAGAGTCGCGCCTCGGAGGAGAGAAAGCGGAATCCCACAGGCAAGACTCCGATGACGGTTAAAGGAACGCTGTCCACGCGAAACGTGCGGCCAATAACGCGCGGATCGGAGTTAAACCGCTCGCGCCAGTAAGCATCGCTGAGAATCACTACGTTGTTTGTCTGGTAATTCGTTTCCGCTTCGGTAAAGGTGCGGCCCAAGACAGGACCAAGCCCCACCGTGGTGAAGAAATCAGGAGAGACTTGCATGATCTGCTCTCGTGTAGTAGAGCCGGAGCCACCGACGATGGCGGTTCCGTAGCGATAGATGGATAGCGAGCTGAAGGCGGGAATGTGGCCGCGCCGCTCATAGTAGTTGGTAATGGACGATCCGTCGCGGTCAACGCCGGCTTTCGGATAGGTATTGAAAATAGTGACGAGCCGATCGGCGTGAGGAAACGGTAGCGGGCGAAGCAGGATGGAATCGATGACCGCAAAGATCGCCAGGTTAGCGCCGAGGCAGAGGGCGAGTGTAAAGAGAGCAGTGACGGTAAATCCAGGCGTCTTTCGCAACCCGCGGGCGGCGTGCCGGAGGACTCTGGCCAAATGATCGAGGAGGTGAAGGCCGCGCGCTTGGCGGCAATCTTCCTTGATGCTGTTGAAGCCGCCAAGTTCAATGCGGGCGCGACGCTCCGCTTCAACTGGCCGCAGACCGGAACGTATCAGGTCCTCCGTATATTGTTCGATGTGGAACCGTAGCTCGTCGGTCATGCCTTCCTCGAAATGACGGCGATGAGCGAGCACACGAAATGCGGACCGCAGGCGCTTGAGCATTTCAAACCTCCTCTGAAGTGGTATTCAAGGCGGCCGCAATTGCGGAGGCGAGTCTGTTCCAGCCGGCGGTCTCCTCGCGTAGGCGACGGCGTCCCGCGGCAGTTAAGGTATAGTACTTCGCCCGGCGATTGTTGTCGCTCTGACCCCATTCGGCGGCGATGAGATCCTGGTGCTCCAGGCGGTAGAGCGCAGGGTATAGAGACCCTTGCGGAATTTCAAGTGCATCGCCAGAGATTTGCCGGATGCGCAACAGGACACCGTAGCCGTGGAGCGGTTTCAAAGAAACGGCCTTCAGGATCAGCATGTCGAGCGTGCCGGGCAATAGTTCCGCAGTTTTACCCATTTGTAAATTGGTCTCCCAGCTTCTCTAGGAGTGCTCTCTAGGAGTGTACAACGATCTTTCCTAGTTTGACAAGGGGAGCAGGCGGGTACTTCTGTTGCGTTTCGGCAGAGCCGCGCGTTCAGGATGGGTTTTGGCGGCTCACATCCGGTTGAGCGATGAGGCTATCCGAAACGTAGGTGTCTATGGGTCAAGGTCATTGACCGGCAACTCGGGTTCGTTTACTGCACAGCGCGCAATGATACACATGGCCAGACTTCATGACGAATACGACATTTCGCACAGCCGTGATGTCGTCCAGCGGATTGCCGTTGACTGCGACGAGGTCTGCTTCGTATCCCGGGGCGATGCTCCCCAAGGTGGCGCCGAGTCCAAGCGCTTCGGCAGCCAACGAAGTACCACTGATTAAAACATCCATGGGCTTATCACCGCCTTCCTTCACACGGTAGATGAACTCTTCCGCATTTCTGCCGTGCGCGCCGGCGACTGCGTCGGTGCCGAGAACAACTTTCACTCCATGTTTTCGGGCGCGCTTCAAGACGTCAGCGGTTTGCGGGATGGCTTTCCTCAAAGTGGCTTCAACGGCGGGAGTGAAATCATACTCGGGCAGATGCTCCAGATAATTGTGCAGCACTAATAAGTTCGGATCGAAATACGTACCTCGTTCAGCCATGAGGCGCAGGCTTTCATCGCTGATGTAAGTTCCGTGCTCAATGGATGTACAGCCGGCAAGAATCGAGGCTCGGATGCCTGAATCGCCGATGGCGTGAACGACAGACCGCAGACCCTGCGCTTTGGCTTCGCTGCAAGTGGCTTGAATCTGTTCGTCGCTCATGGTCTGGGCTCCGCCCGCACCGAGGCCGGAAGTAGCAAAGAGCTTGATGAGGTCCGCGCCCTCGGATTTGCTCTGCCGGACTAAGGCACGGAGCGCTTCGGGATTGCCCGAGTCCTTGGTGATTTGCCGCAGTGAAGTGAGAATGCGCGGCCCAGGCAGACGGCCGTAGTTGATTCGATCGCGTACAAATCCATCCGATGCGGACCCAACGCTCTGCACCGTCGTGAACCCACCCAGGAGCGTGACCCACGCGTTCTCGGCATCATAGAGCACGGTTTCCTGCGGCTTCTCCGCCTGTTTGCGGACGATTTTGCCATCCTTACCGAAGTGCCAATCCAGATGGACGTGCGTGTCGATCCAGCCCGGCATCACCGTGTAGTTGCTTAGATCGATATCCGCCCGCTGATGAGGGCTGCCGATGGCGACGATTCGTGAACCGTCGACGGTAATCTGCTGATTGTGCAAAACAGCGCCGCGGCCCTCGATCACGGTTCCCGCATCGATCACCAGCATTTGAGCAAACAAGGAGGGCGACGACAGGATTAACAAAACGAATGGCCGCATGGCATTCATCCTATTCGGTCCCGATGAGGCGGATTGAGATATAGTGGCAGGCTGGCGGAAAGCGGCCGTGGAATCAAGCTTTGCGAAATCAAATTCAATCGCGGGAACGATGTGGTCTATGAAAGGAACTGAAGTATGACTGCAACTGCACAGGACCCTATTCAACATGTGGTCGTGCTGATGCTGGAGAATAACTCCTTCGATCGCATGCTCGGCTGCATGAAGGCGGTGTATCCACATCTGGAGGGGCCTAAACCGCCGGGTTCGAATCCATTTACGAATCCGGATTATCCGGATGCAAGCCACGAGTTCGCGCAGTTGCCGGAAGCGCAGTCCGCCGTGGCTGTAGATCCGGGCCATGATTTGGATGATGTCCTCAGGCAGATACACAAAGGTGACTGCCTGGGGTTCGTAACCGATTTCGCGCAACACAGTCCGCAGGCGCCGGAAGCCGAGCGCTATCAAATCATGGATTATTTCAAGCTCGGCGACCTTCCCGTCCTTCATACCCTGGCTCGAAACTACTTAGTTTGCGATCACTGGTTTTCGTCGGTTCCGGGACCTACCTGGCCAAATCGCTTCTTCGTGCACAGCGGGACTTCACTGGGGCATGTCGATATGCCCGCGGGAATTTTCCATCCGGGGCTCTACCTCTACGATCAGGCAACCGTCTACCAGAGACTGCACGAGAAGAACGTTTCCTGGCGTATTTACTACGGCGACGTGCCGCAATCCCTGCTGATGACGAAGCAGTTGGATTTCCCGGCCAATTACCGCAAGATGGATCGCTTTGTAGCGGACGCGCAAGGCTCCGCAGCAGACTTCCCTGCCTACGTTTTCATCGAGCCTTGTTATTTCGGCTCCGGCCAAAACGATCAGCATCCACCGACGGATGTGATGCACGGGGAAGCGTTATTAGCTGACGTATACAATGCAGTTCGCAGGAATGAAGCGCTTTGGGCGTCGACTCTATTGATCGTTCTTTATGACGAACATGGAGGCTTTTTCGACCATGTGGCGCCTCCCGCAACGATTCCTCCTGACAGCAATACCAAAAATTTCGCGTTCGATCAGTTGGGAATCCGTGTACCCGCCATTCTAATTTCGCCGTGGGTGAATGCCGATGTGTTCTCCGATACTCTTGATCACACGAGCTTGCTGAGATACGCAACAGACAAGTGGGGACTTGGTCCGCTCGGTGAGCGGGTCGCCCGAGCAAATTCCTTTGCCGGTGCGCTAGGGCGTTCCAGCGCCCGGGCCGATTGTCCTGCATCTATAGATCGTCCGACTGCCCGGCCAAATGATTTGAACATGCCGCTCAACGCGCACCAAGTGGCGCTGGCCGGTTTTACCCAGCACTTGGAAGTGAATCACACGCAGCCGGGGGACGGTGTCATTGCCGCACACAGCCGGGCCATGGCGTCGGACTTTCAGACACAAAGCCGAGCCGTCAGCGAACGCGTAGAACAGTTCTTCGCCGCCAAGACCCGAACACTTGTTAGCGGGGCTGAGAGTTAAACATTGGAAATTCACCGCCATGAGCAGGTAGACAATGAATGGCGAGCGCGATGCCCAGCAGTAGGCGCGAGAATGATTGCTCCGTGGTGGTTACCTCGAATCCATGCGATACAGCGGACTTTCTCACGACCGGGATATCGATGTAAGAAAAGATATCTTCACACGTTCTCCAGATGTAGCAAAACGCTGAGGAATAGCGGTATCAGAGACAGCTTTCGACACTCGGTTTACGCCGGCAGTTCTTCAGCCGAGGGGTAACCATGCTGCTCACGCCCGATTTTACCGTCATACATCGTCGTGGTCTTGAATAGCTCCAGATGCCCATCGCCTGCCAGAAAGCGGCAGCGGTTTCGAAGCTGATCCATTTCCGCGCCGCTCATCGGCGTGAAATTCTTGACGACCTCGAGATTCTGCTTGAGCACTTCGGGTGAATTGATACCGCTGATGGTCGTGGCAACGGGTAAACTCATGGCGTAGCGAAGCGCCTCTTCCGGAGTGACGCCTCCTTGCTTCACCATCTCTCCGCTTCCGCCCATGCTCTTCATTCCGAGCACGGCGATGTCTCGCTTCCGCGCTTCCGGCAGAACGTGAGTCTCGAAGCTGCGGAACGTAGCGTCAAAGGCGTTTAATGGCATTTGCACGGTATCGAACGGGAAGCCGTGCGCAAGCATTTTCAGGTGAATGGAGGGATCCTTGTGGCCGGTGAACCCGATGAGCCGCACTTTACCCTCTTTTTTCGCCTGCAGAAGAGCTTCCGCCGCGCCGTTCGGAGCGAAGATCATCTCCGGATCGTTGTCGTAAACCACTTCGTGGATCTGCCAAACGTCTAGATGATCCGTTCGCAAGCGGCGCAGGGATTCTTCCAGCATCTGCATGGCAACATGCTTGTCGCGCCCATGCGTGCAGACCTTCGTCATCAGAACGGCTTCATTCCGCCTGCCGCCGAGCGCCTTTCCGAGCCATTCCTCACTTTGGCCGTCATGGTATTCCCAGGCATTGTCGAAAAAGTTGATGCCCGCATCCAGGGCGTGCTGCACCATTTCAGTCGCGACATCTTGCGTATCGGCCGCGCCGATATGAAAGCCGCCCATCCCGATGATCGAGACTTCGATATCGCTTTTTCCCAATCGGCGACGCGGAATGGAACTATTGCTCGGGCTTGCCATTGCTGCTCCCTGTTGATTTTTCGCTTCAGCTGCGGAGACCGCGCTCAGGCCAACGCCCAACAGCGCGCTCTCCTGGATGAAAGTCCGGCGACTCTGCTCGTTTTGTTTCGACATGCAAGCTTTTATTTAGCGGACGGCCACGGCTTGCCCGTGTTTTGGGTGGCGCGCACCATTTCCTTCACCTCTTTCGATTGCATATCCAGAGGGAAGTCGTGCACCAGGCGCGCTTCCGGGTTGTCGTATTTCAGCGACGTCTTGTAAAGCTCGTACCGGCCATCGGCATATTGCTGACAGCGTTGCCGGAGCGCGTTCATCTCCTGCTGCTCCAAAGGCTCGAAACCCTGCGCGATTTTCAAATTTTGCGCCACCACGTCCAACTTGTCCATCCCTGTGATAGTAGTTGCGACCGGCAGGCTCATGGCGTAGCGAAGCGCTTCCTCGGCGGAAAGCACGCCGGCTTTGATGGCGGGACCGGCGCCGCTCAGCGGCTTCATCCCGAGTCCCGCAATGCCGCGCCGGTTCAATTCCGGCAGCACCTGCGTTTCGAAGCTCCGGAACGTGGCGTCGAATGGGTTCAGCGGCATCTGCACTGCATCGAACGGAAAGCCTGTCTCGAGCATCGCGAGATGGATGTGCGGGTCCTTATGACCCGTAAAACCCACAAATCGGACTTTGCCCTCTTTTTTCGCCTGGGTCAATGCCTCCGCCGCTCCATTCGGACGAATGAAAAGTTCGGGATCGTTATCGAAGGAGACGCCGTGGATTTGCCATAAATCCAAATGATCGGTTTGCAGGCGGTTCAAAGATTGTTCGAGCATGCGCATGGCGATGCCCTTCTCCCGGCCGTGCGTGCAAACCTTGGTCATCAAGAAGACTTGCTGGCGCTTTCCTTTGAGCGCGCCGCCCATCCAGTCTTCACTCTTTCCGCGGTGATATTCCCAGCAATTGTCAAAAAAGTTGACGCCGCCATCGATCGCGCGCGCCACAATCTGGTCAGCGGTCTTCTGATCTTCGGCGTCTCCCAAGTGGTGGCCGCCCAACCCGAGAGCTGAAATCTGCACTCCCGTCTTACCGAATTGCTTGCGTGGAATTTGACCTGCCGTTTGAGCGATTTGTGCCATGCTTCCTAGGTATGAGCGTATCTGATTGATACCCTCTTGGGGCGCGAAGTTACCGAATCCGGTAAAAGGACGAGGTCCAGGACACAACTTTATGCCAAATCAAAATGTGAAGTTTGACTCAATCGTCATCGGATCGGGACAAGGCGGAAATCCGCTGGCGCAGCAACTGGCCGCTCGAGGCGAAAGGGTAGCGCTCGTTGAATCGGGTCCTCTGGGTGGAACGTGCGTGAATACCGGCTGTACGCCAACCAAGGCGATGATCGCGAGCGCCCAGGTGGCGCACTATGCTCGGTCCGCAAGCCGCTGGGGCGTGCGCGCCGGCGACGTGAGTGTGGATTTGCCCGCCGTCCTGAAGCGCAAGAATGAGATAGTCCAGGAATCACGGTCAAGCTGGGAAAAGCAGTTCAATGAGACAGAAAAGCTCCACCTCTATCGCGCACGGGCCCGTTTCGTGGGCCCGAAGCAGGTACAGGCAGGCGAGGACGTTCTCGAGGCGAAGCGGGTCTTTATCGATACCGGCGGCAGCCCTACAATTCCCGATATAGCGGGCCTGGATGCTGTTCCGTATTTGACGAACATCAGCCTGCTCGAACTGCAGCAAGTGCCCGAACACCTTCTCATTCTGGGCGGCGGCTACATCGGCATGGAGTTTGGCCAGATGTTCCGGCGTTTCGGAAGCGAAGTGACGGTCATCAATCGCGGTGAACGAATCTTGTCGAACGAAGACAAGGAAATCTCCACCGAGATTCAGAAGGCATTGGAGGCCGAGGGAATCCAGTTCATCGCGCGCGCGAAGGTAACGCAAGCCGCGCAAGATGGCGCTCGCGTTTCGTTACAAGTGGAAACGCCCGGCGGCACGAAAACCGTTTCGGGGTCGCACTTACTGGTCGCCGCCGGACGAACTCCCAACACCAAAGATCTCGATCTGGAGAAGACCGGAGTTAAAACGAACGACAAGGGTTTCATCGTTGTAAATGACCGGTTGGAGACCACCGCGCCCGATATCTGGGCGATCGGCGACGTGACCGGCGGCCCTGCTTTCACGCACATTTCCTACAACGATTACGAAATCATCTACGGCAATTTGTACGAGGGCAAGAATCTCAGCACCAGCTCGCGCATTGTTCCTTACGCCGTTTACACGGACCCGGAACTGGGGCGAGTCGGCATGACGGAGAGCGAAGCGCGCGCCAAGGGCTACAAAGTCAAAATCGGAACCGTCGAAATGACCCACGTCGCCCGCGCGATCGAGCGCGCCGAAACCCGCGGCTTGATGAAGCTGGTTGTCGATGCCAAGACCGATCTGGTTCTAGGGGCGGCGATTTTGGCGAGCGAAGGTGGAGAGCTGGTACAGATTTGGAGCATGCTGATGCGCGCTCAGCAGCCGTACACGCTACTAAAGGGCGCTATCTACATTCATCCAACGCTCGCGGAAGGATTTTTCCGCCTGGTCAACAGCGTCAAGGAGGTCGACTGACGATGATCGTGCGTCTGTTGCAGCGTCTGGTTCTCGCGCAAGCTCTTTTCGCAGCCACGATCCTTCGACTATTCAGAGATGCGCTGGCGCTTGATCGGTCCGTTTCGCGCGGGACGGACGGCAGCGATCAGCGGCGTAGTGCAGCAGCCGAACGTGTACTATATGGCGGCCAACAACGGCGGAGTCTGGAAGAGTACCGATTACGGTCATACCTGGCAGCCCATCTTCGACGGACAAGATACCGGTTCCATAGGAGCTTTGGCCGTAGCGCCGTCGGACCCGAATATCATTTACGTCGGCAGCGGCGAGGGACTGCAGCGGCCCGATCTCTCGGTGGGCGATGGCATCTACAAATCGACCGATGCCGGAAAGAGTTGGCTGCACCTCGGCTTGCGCGATGGGCAACAGATTTCATCGCTCGCCGTGGATCCGCACGATGCCAATCGACTATTCGTAGCCGTTCTTGGCCATCCTTACGGGCCCAACAAGGAACGCGGAATCTTTCGTTCGACCGATGGCGGCAAATCGTTTCAGCGCGTCCTTTATAAGGATGAAAATACCGGCGGTCATTGAAGTGGCGCTCGATCCGTCAGATGCGCGAGATCGTGTACGCGTCGTTATGGTCCGCGCGCCAGGCGCCCTGGGAGATTGGGAACTCCTTTAACGGACCGGGTAGCGGATTATTCAAATCCACAGATGGCGGAGACACCTGGAAGCCGCTCACACAGGGCGTTCCGACCATCGCTCAGGGTCTGGGGCGCATCGGATTCGCGATCGCACCGAGCGATCCCAAACGCATGTACGCGCTTATGGACGCATCGCCTGCGTATGGCGGATTATTTCGCTCCGACGATGCCGGAGAGAGCTGGCGCAAGGTGAATCAGGAAGAGCGCATTTGGGGACGCGGCTCGGACTTCGCCTGCGTGCAAGTAGACCCTCAGGACGAAAACGAGATCTATGTCGCGAATACGACCACATACCGATCCATGGACGCCGGAAAAACTTTCATCGGGATCAAAGGCGCTCCGGGAGGCGACGACTATCACACCATCTGGATCAATCCGCAAGAACCGCAACATCATCTTCCTGGGAGTGGATCAGGGCGCGACCTTCAGCGTGAACGGCGGCCAGACCTGGAGTTCCTGGTACAACCAACCGACCGCGCAGTTCTATCACGTCATCACCGATAACCGATTTCCGTATTGGGTGTATGGGGCTCAGCAGGAGAGCGGATCTGCCGCGGTGGAGAGCAGAAGTGACGATGGCTCGATCAGCTTTCGCAATTTCCACCCGGTCGGGCGTGGAAGAGTACGGCTATATCGCGCCCGATCCTTTGCAATCCGAACCTGATCTACGGCGGCAAAGCGACACGCTTTAACTGGGTCACAAAAGACGTGCAGGACATCAGCCCGCAGCTGCTGGGAAAGCAGTATCGGTTCGTTCGCACGATGCCGCTGCTCTTTTCGCCCTGTGGATCCGCACACTCTTTATCTCGGTTCAAACGTTCTTTTCAAGACGACGAACGGCGGAGATAGCTGGAGCGTGATCAGCCCGGATCTGACGCGCCAGGAGTGGCAGATGCCGGCGGTCATTCAGCCCTTCGAGGCGCAAGATCCGGAAAAAGGAAAACATCGCGGAGTGATTTACACGCGTCGCGCCTTCTCCGAAAGACGTGAATCTGCATTTGGGCCGGTACGGATGATGGGCTGATCCACGTGACACACGACGGCGGCACTCACTGGCAAAATGTCACGCCGGCGGCGCTTACGCCGTGGAGCAAAGTGTCGCTGATCGAAGCTTCGCATTTCGACGCCGCGACCGCCTACGCCGCCATCAATCGCTTTCGCCTGGATGACCTGACACCGCATGTCTACCGCACGCGCGATAGCGGAAAAACCTGGACGGAGGTCACGCATGGTCTGCCCGATCGGGCAGTCGTGAATGCCGTGCGCGAAGATCCACAACGAAAAGGACTATTGTTTGCCGCCACCGAAATCGGAGTATTCGTTTCTTTCAACGATGGCGAGATTGGCAGTCTCTGCAACTGAATCTGCCGGTTACCTCGGTGCGCGATCTCACGATCCATGAAGACGACTTGGTCGCCGGGACGCATGGGCGGTCATTCTGGATTCTGGACGATATCACGCCACTGCGACAGTTGAATGACGAGATCACGCAAGCCGCAGCATTTTTGTATGCTCCGCAAAGGCGATGCGCTGGCGCTGGAATCGCAATACGGATACGCCGCTGCCGCCCGAAGAACCTGTCGGCCAAAATCCGCCAGACGGCGCCATCATCGATTACACACTGCACTCGAACGGCGGGCCCGTATCCCTGGAGATTTTCGACTCCTCCAATCATTTGGTGCGGCGGTACTCGAGCGAAGACAAGCCTGACGTGACAGAAGCTGAACTGGAACAGCAACTCGACGTTCCCACATATTGGGTGCGAAGACCGCGAACACTTTCGGGATCTGCCGGAATGCATCGCTTTGTTTGGGACCTGCGCTACCCGCCGCCCGATGCTCTGGAGCACGAATATCCGATAGCTGCCATTTATCGCGATACGCCCAGAGAACCGCGCGGACCTTTAGTTCTTCCCGGCACATACACGCTGAAGCTCACAGTTGCTGGAAAAACGTACCAGCAACCGCTCACGGTCGTAATGGACCCGCGCGTCCACACATCGACTGAAGACCTCGAACAGCAGCTTGCGCTTTCCATGCGGCTGGTCGACTTGATGCACCAGGATTATGAAGCCGTCGAGCAGGCCCGCGCGTCGGGTGTATCGAGCCCGATTCGAATATCGCTAGAGAAGCTCAACGCGCAGCTAGTCACTGTTTTCACAGTGATTCAAGGCTCAGACAACAAACCAACCTCACAGGCGGCTGCCGCTGTGGATGAACTGGAACACACGGTTCACGAGCAGGTGGCGGCCTGGAACACGGAAAAAGCGAAGCGCTAACAAATCAAAACGTGATGCGGCCAGAGAACTGAAAAGAACGGGCCGGAAGCTGATTGGTTATGCCGGCTAATGGCTGACCGAATCCCGGACCCGGTATTGCTCCATTGCCGTAAGTGCCGCTGTACCCAACGAAGTTGGGGTGATTGAAGACATTGAACGCCTCGGCGCGCAGGGCAAGGTGGACACGTTCCGTTCCAAGAGCAAACGAGCGCTCCAGAAAGGGCGAGACATCGTAGATAGGGCGACCACGTCCGGCGTTGCGCCCCACCACGACACCGTCGATTACGGGACGATCCGTGGTGGCGCCGTTGTCGCCGCTATTCGTGGTTCCCGTGACGATGTTGTAGGGCAGCCCGGAGCCTAATGTGGTTACGCCTCCAAAGTTGATCTTCAACGGCAACACGTAGACTCCGCTGAGGACGAAGCGCTGACGCTGGTCGAAGATGGCACTGCCGTTTTCCACGCGCCCGGTGAAGTTGGGATCGTTCGGATTCTGGCTAGGGATGTCGGGATCTACATTGTCGATGGCGTGCGACCAGGTATAACTCGCGAGCATGGTGAGCCGTCGGCTGAAGGTGTGGCTGAGATTCACATCGAGCGCATCGTAGTAGGCATAACCATCGTTCACATCAGTTTGAATTACGCTGTAGGGCGGCTGAGGGTTCGTCGCTTTGAGAGAGTTGCACGTCATGCCTTGCTGCGCGTACCACCAGATCCAGTAAGGACGCGTGCAGTTCGCAGCTTGCGCGGGACGAGTCTGTCCCGGCGCCGTGCGAACGAACGGCGCAGGTGCATCGATATCAAGTGGCCGGTTGATCTTCAACGTGTGTGAGCCGACGTAATCCGCGCTCAAAATCCAGTTCTTCGCAAGCTCTTGCTGGACACCGAAACTCCACTGCTCGGAATATGGATTCAGCAAAGCATTCGGATACCCGGAGAGCACAGATGTTGGAAAGAACTGGTTCAAGTAGGAGCTGTCACCCGGCCGGACATAGAGGCTCCGCACCGGCGCCACGGCGCCCGCAGGAAAACTGGGAAGCGGCGCGGCGGACACACTTGTGGGAAATCCAATTTGCCCAGGGCCCGCAGTGTAGTTGAAGACGCCCGCCGGCCCGGTGAGAGCGTAGTTCGCTTCCGAGTTATCCACGATTTGCGAATAGTAAATGCCGAAGCCTCCACGGACGACCGTCTTTCCCTTGCCCAGCCAGTCGTATGCGAACCCCACGCGCGGAGCAAAGTCCTTCCTGGAATCTGTAAAGGTCTGAACTTCGTAGCGCATGCCGAGATTGATCGTGAGATCGGAACGCGCCCTGTAATCGTCCTGCACGAAACCGGCAGTGAGAGTGTCATTCACCGTGTATTGCGCATTGCCATAGCTTTGGGTATAACTCTGGACGTTTGCGATGTTATCCAGAAAGGCCGGACTCTCGCATATCGCAAGTGAAAGCGTGCAGGTCTTGTAAATGAACTCGCCGTCGTAGATGGGACCGCCGTACTCCTTGCTGTTCCCCCCGTTGTGCGCGAAGATCGCATCGGCGCCGAACTTTACCTGATGGCGGCCGAGAACGGCTGAGAGCGTGTCGTTCGCCTCATATTGCCGATTCATCAGCAAGGCCGATTGAGACGTGCCTGTGGTGAACGTACCGCCGCTCGACACCGGAACTGAAAATTCGGTCCCGTTGATAACAGGGTCGAATTCAGTAATGGGCGAGGCAAGCTGAAACTGCAGCCGTACGCTATTTACAAGCGATGCGCTCAACACTGTCGTCTCGCCAAGTTCTTCGGAATAGGTTCGCCTTCTGAAAACCCGGTCGGATGTGGGCAGCGTGTTTCCGCCAACGGCGCCGTTCGGATTCGTATCGTAAAACCCATCCACATCGCTGCGGAAGAATAAATCGTTTCGATCGACTGAACTGATGATCCAGCCGAAAGAAGCCGAGCCAATCGCGGTAATGGCCTATGAAGTTGCCCGGAGCGATAGGAGAAATGACTGGAGAGGCGCGGTTTTCCAGGCTGTACTCGCCTGAGGCAAAGAACTGCGTACGACCTGCACTGCCGAGCGGCCCGGACAACGAGAGCGCCATTTGTTCGAGCGTGTCGTTCGTCAGGTCGTTTCCGCTCGTCGCGTTTCCAGAGTTGAATCCGGACAATTTCGCCTCTGGCGCTGACGGCCTGCCGAGGTCGAGGGCTTCGCCGTGAAACGCATTTCCGCCGCTCTTGGTGATGATGTTGACTACGCTTCCGGTACTGGCGCCATATTCCGCCGAGAATGCGTTTGAAAGCACGTCCATCTCCTGCACTGCGGCAAGAGGAATGTTAGTAAAGATCGTCTGCCTTCCCCAACTATCGTTTCCTGTGCCGCCATCCACCTCGAACCAGGTC
Organism: uncultured Acidobacteriaceae bacterium; assembly: GCA_963849445.1. Lineage (GTDB taxonomy): Bacteria > Acidobacteriota > Terriglobia > Bryobacterales > Bryobacteraceae > Bog-105. The sequence goes on from CAWKHS010000003.1 coordinate 243,640, forward strand.
TGCCGCCGGCCGGCGCCGTTTGTTGTAAACAGGTCCTCATTCATGAACACGTCGCCCTGGTTGATTGCCGGGCGGTTCGCGGCATTCAGTAAAGGAAGATAGGTGATCTTGCGGTCGAGCAGGGGCGTTTCGGTCATCTGCGCAGCGCTGAGGCTGATGCCGATTTGAGGTTGATCGGCTCGCACCGCGCCCACCACTCCAGTCACAGTTGTCTCGCTGCGCATCCCTTCTACGTTCAATTGCAAGTAGATATTTGCCGTGGTTCCCGCGGCCAGCACAATGTCACCGGACTGTGCTTCGGCGAAGTGAGGTTTGCGAGCGGTCACCTGGTACACGCCTTGAATGGGCAGCCCCGAAAATGAAAATCCGCCGTTCGCCTTGGCCTGGGCGGTGCGCAGCAAGCCGATTCGGGCGTTTGTGATTATCAGGTTCGCGTCAGGAATTCCAGAGCCAGTCTGGTCTGTTACTTTTCCTTGGATGATCGCAGTATCGGGTGTCTGAGCCGTCGAGTTCGCCGCCCATGCAAGAATCGAGAAGAAAACCAGCGTCCGAAGGCGGTTATGATTGTTTCTTCGCAACTGCGGCTCGCTTCGCGGAATTGCGCGTCGGAATCGGCTCTGCCAGCAATTCCTCCAACCGCTGCCGAATGGTGTTCTCTTTCATCGCTAGCTCGTCTCCGCGCGCCGGAGTTTGATAGCGGATGTCGCCGCGCCGGTCGATCATCACCAACTGCGGTACCACTGTATACTCCATAATGCTAAATCCCATGAAGCCGAGGAATTGGTCTCGCGTCGTCCAACCGACCGGAAAACCGACATGGAAGTTTTGCGAGAAGGTCTCTACCAAAAGGTTCGCCTGGGTCTCATTCTGGCCTTCATCGAGGGCGTTGATCGCTACATCCAGCGCCTGAAACCCGCGTGATCCATACTGTTGTTGCAGTTGGGTCATCAGCCGGGAGGCTGCTTGGCAATGAGGGCAGGTTGTTTTGATAAATTCGAGGGCCACGACCTTACCGCGATACTGCGACAGGAGTTGCTCGCCTTGCCCGGGCACCTTATAGGCGAGTTCCGGGGCCTTGCGGACAGCAGCTGGTTGCGCGGAAAACAAGCAGGCCGCGGTCGCGGTAAGAAGCAGAAGCTGATGTAGAAGTGTTTTCAAGGGGCGAAACTCTTCTCCACAGTGTACCCGTCCGCTTAAGCATTCGGTTAGCGTTTAGCATGATGTAAGGCCAAGCAAAAGCAAACGAATACAACATGCTCAAGACGATTGTAAGGCTGGCAATTCTTGCCTCACTCTGCGTTTCGCTTGCAGAGCGCTCTGCAAATGAGCGGTCATGAAGTCGCAGCAGAGGCTTACGGCTTCGTCAACGTGAAAGATTATGGCGCACGCGGAGATGGAATCACCGATGACTTGCCCGCCATCAATCGCGCTTTCGCAAGCGTGGCGCATAAAGGACAGCGCCTGCTGTTTCCAGCCGGAACATACGGCGTCAGCGGCACCGTAGTGATCCCGACCAAAACACAGATATTCGGTGTCGGGCGCGGGGACCCGGGATCGGCCAACACCGTGATTAAAGCTCTTCCCAGCTTTCCATCGGAAGCTGCCGTCGTTCAAATGGGTGCTGGGCCGGCGCCGGATTTCGGAGTGCAAGTGGAGAACATGACGATCAATGGCTCTCTCATTGCCGGAACCTGTTTGCTCAACATCTACTCGGAGGAACAGAGCTTCGGGCGTAACCTCATACTGGGAGATTGCTCGAAAACCGGATTGCGAGTAGCGGGCAGCGGCGCCCAGAATTCCGGTCCCTTCGAGAATTTGGAGATCTTGCCTGGACCGGGCGCGGCTACTAACGCGAATACTCTCTGTGTCGAGGTCAGCGGTGTCGACGCTTTCCGGGGAATAACAGGACTTACGTGTAACGCGGGCAGCTCATACGCTTCACGCCCCGCTGTTGCCATGAAACTCGATGGGTCAGGCGTCTACCAAGACATCCACATCGAACATTTCACTACAGCGGTGACTCTGGGTAGCGCGAGCGATTCAGCCGACACGCTGATTTTCGCCAATGGCGCTTTCGGCCCCGACGTTACCACCGGTTTGGCGATTACTGCCCCTCCCGGCATGAACAACCAGAATTTAACGATTCTTGGCCTCTCGTGCAGCAGTTGCAAAACGCTTTTGCGGGACGATATGACAGGCACCCGTATCACTGACAGTTCACTTGGCTGGTATCTCCTGGGCAACGGTCCCACAAAGTACAAAGCCATGCTTTCCTCAAACGGCGGCATCGGTGGACAGTTCTTCGGACCGTTTCGGGCACCGCAGGTACAACTCACATCCGCAGGTACGCGGCCGGCGTGCTCCGCTTCGATTAGAGGGACCTTTTGGTTTGTGCAAAGTCCGGCGGGAGTTGCGGACCATCTGCAGGTCTGTAGCAAGTCAGCGGCCGACCGTTACGGCTGGGCGACTATCTACTAACGATGCCAAGCCCCCTACCGCCGAAACAGTTGATCGTCAATGTAGGTATCAGCAAAACGAGTTACGCCGAAGTGGTCGATATCTGCCGCAATTGGGTTTTGGAGAGGAGAACATCGGGTGCGCCCGCTGGCCACTTTATCTGCGTGACCTCGGTTCACGGAATCATTACGGCCCATGACGATCCGGAATTCGCCGAGATCTTAAATGCAGCGGATATAGCCACACCCGATGGCATGCCGGTGGTGTGGGCGCTTCGATCGTTCGGATCTCCGCATCAGCAGCGGGTTTACGGACCGACGCTAATGCTCGAAATCTGCCGGAGCGCCGCAAGCAACGGACACCGGATATTTTTATATGGTGGGCGCGATGAGACGCTGGCGATGCTGTCAAGCCGTTTGCAAGGGCAGTTTCCGACTCTGGTTATCGCAGACGCCTATGCGCCGCCGTTTCGACCACTTACCGAAGACGAGAAGCGCGACGTAAGAGAACGCATCCTTCGATCCGATGCCGATGTCGTGTTCGTCGGAATCAGTACGCCCAAGCAAGAGCAGTGGATGTTTGAAAATCGCGACTTTCTCCCCGGTGTCACGTTGCTTGGCGTAGGGGCCGCCTTTGACTTTCACGCCGGAAGAACGAGGCAAGCGCCCCGATGGATGCAACGGAACGGTCTTGAATGGCTATTCCGGTTACTAATGGAACCTGTGCGGCTATGGCGACGGTACTTGTTGACTACGCCGCGGTTTCTGCCGCTTTGGGCCAAACAGAAGATCCGGTCCTTGACGGGTTAGCTGATCCGCGCTCCATTCCGTAATTGGAGGAAACAATCCTGAGTTGTTCCCCTAGCAGGCGGCAGACGTCGTTAAGCGCAGGTTCGTACCGCTTCGGCGGAAGTTTCGGTCCCAGTGGATATTTCTGGCTTTGACGCGGGAGTGAGGAGTCTCCGCGGTACGCCGAGCATGCTTCGTAGAATGCGCCTGGCGGCAGGAGCTATCCGTCCAGTACCGGTCAACCAGGATTCGAATTTTGCCTGCGAGATTGAACTCGCGTCCGTGAATCGAGGCAACAGCAATGGATCGGAGTGGCGTGTTGCCGCCCCTGGATCACACGTTGTGGCGCATCCGATCCCGGCTTCCCGTAACCAGGAAACCAGTTCCGTACGGTGCTCTCCGTTGGGATAACAGAAATGCGTGGCCGCCGCTTGACTGGCCGCCTCGATCCACGCCCTGTTTTCCTCCAACTCGCGAAAGAAAAGTCGTTTATCGGTGGGTAATCTGTGCCGATGCGTGTGCAACTGTACGTCGATACCGGCAGCGGCAATCTCGCGGACTTCATCCGCATTCATGAGATGTAACTTGCGGGATGCCAGAATCGCGTCGAAATCCACGCTGAGCGCCGATGCTAGCCTTTGCAGCAGTTCATCCTTCTGCTGCGCCGAAAGTTTCTTTTCAGTCGATTCCAGCCACACCGCCCGCGCCGCCGCTCTCATGCCTGCCGCAGTTGTCAGATCCAGCGCAGGGCCGCCGGGCCAAATTCCATTTGGTACGACCCGTCCTCTGCCCTTCCAGAGCAGGTACCGGCTTATAGGACCGAAAACGGGCCGGTTATACTGCGAATAATAGCTGGTCTGATATACCGTCGCGGGGAACTGAAACTCTTTTAGGATCCGCCAAGCGGTGCTGTAAAAATCCTGCCATCCATCATCAAAGGTCAGTACGGCAGTTGGTCCGGAAAGAGTGCCCTGCCGTAAGCGTTCGACAGCTTCCTGCAACGGGAGCACCTGGTACCCGAACTCTCGAATCGCCTGCATGCGTCGGCGAAACAAATTCGCTTCAATGTATAGAGTTGGATCCCACTCGTGTTCATCGCTCTGACTAACACCGTGGTAACACAGAATGAGCAGTGCCTGGCGATCCCTTTGGATCCAACGCAATGGGCGCCGAAGTCGACGCTGGGCCGGAACAATGGAGAAGGTATCGGTCCGTATCTTGTTCAAAATCGTCGTCGTCACGAGCGCCTCCCCAACCAAGCGTCTCCAGCCCCGGAGCAGCGCCCAGAGCTCAGAACGTTCTCACTTTTCTTGTAATAAGAAGGGTAACACTTTAGTCTATGAAAGACCACGTCTTTTTGGTACCAGGCGAAGGTACCGGATGATCTCCAGCCTGAGCTGCGCCGGCCCCAAGGCCGGCGTCAGATGGTCGACCTCCACTCTGATATTCTTCCGGGGCTTGACCATGGAGAGTCCAGCTTCGAAGAACCCGACGATGATGTTCAGCTAGGCCGCAGCGACCGGCTACGGATCTGGTCGCGAGGCCTCGCTGCAACGCCCAATGTCCGTTTGATGCGGCCACCGTCGCGGAACTCGTCGTGAAATGGGATCAAGTAGCCGCTCCACCCGACCATGCACACCGGGTGCGACTTCCACCTGTTATGCGACAGTTTCCGCGATGCGCTTCGAGTTCACGCGAATGCCGCAGAAGCGGCTTTCGGCGCCAGCCGCGCCACCACATCGTAAAGCTGATCCGGACGAATCGGCTTCGGTATATAGCCGTCCATCCCTGCGCTGCGGCACCGCTCCTCCACGCTCTCCAGGGCATAAGCCGTGATCGCAAAAATCGGCAAGTGCGACTGCGTCAATTTCTCCCGCTGGCGGATCGCAGCCGTAACCTCAAATCCGTCCATCTCCGGCATCTGAATATCCATAAGAGCTAAGTCGATCTGCTCTCTCTCGAGCACCGCCAAAGCTTCGGCTCCGTTGCGCGCGACCACCACCTCATGTCCCCGCTTTTGCAGAAGCCGCAGCGTCAGCGTCCGGTTAATCGGATTGTCCTCCGCAAGCAGAATGCGGAGCACGTGTTCCTCTGCTGCTGACTCACCGCCCTTACGCTCCGGATCCAGGCCCACGCGGCATGCGGCTATGCTCGCTTCACGCGCCCGCAGCAGCGCCTCCCGTACTTCACGGCGCCGCAGCGGCTTAGTGACATGCGCCGCAATATGCAGCTCCTGGCACCGAGCGCCATCGACCAAGTGCTTGCAAGCGCTCAGCATCATCACCGTTCCGGTTCCCCCGCCGGATTCAGAGTTAACCGCTTGAGCGATTTCGAAGCCGTCGCTATCCGGTAGTCGCGAGTCGATACACACGAGTGGGAAAGGTCTGCCCGCTTCGGCCGCACGCCGCACCGCCGCCAACGCCAACTGCCCGTTTGTGGCTGTAACCGGTTTCATTCTCCAGCCGCTTAGCAAAGTGGAAAGCATCCGGCTGCTCAGCGGGCTCTTATCCACGATCAGCACGGCAACATCCCGGAGCATGGGCGCCTCGGGACGGGGGCTTTCTTCCACCACCGGCAACTCGAGCACGAAGTGAAATTCGCTGCCCTGCCCTTCGCTGCTCGTCGCCCAAATCCGTCCCCCCATCAATTGCACCAGCCGATAGGAAATCGCCAAGCCCAATCCCGTGCCCCCAAACCGCCTGGTTGTGGAACTGTCGGCCTGTGCGAAAGCGTCAAAAATGGAACTCAGCTTTTCTTGTGGAATGCCGATGCCGCTATCGCGTACCGTGAAGTGCAGCGAAGCGGCACCGGGCTTGCGAGCGGCACAAGCGATCTCGACAGCCACTTCACCTCGCTCCGTGAACTTGATCGCATTCCCCAGCAGATTCAGCAGAATCTGCCGTAAACGGCTGGGATCCGCGCGTACGATTTCCGGCACATCGGCTGCGGGCTCCAAAACAAGTTCCAGGCCCTTTTCATCCGCCCGGAACGCCATCAGCCGCACCGTCTCTTCTAAGCTCTCGCGCAGGTTGAAATCGATCGGGTCCAAATCCAACTTGCCCGCTTCCACTTTCGAGAAATCGAGTATGTCGTTAATGACGGTCAAAAGCGTGTCAGCCGAATCCTTGACGATCTCCAGGTACTCGTGCTGCTCCGGCGTCAAGGCGGTCGCCAGAGCGAGCTCGGTCATTCCCACAATTCCATTCATCGGCGTCCGAATCTCGTGGCTCATGTTCGCCAGAAATTGACTTTTCACCCGGCTCGCGTCTTCCGCCGATTGCTTCGCCTTCACCAGTTCCGCCTCGGCCCGCTGCCGTTCCTGTATTTCTGTCGTAAGCTCGGCCGTTCGCTCAGTCACCCGCTGCTCTAACGCCTTTTCTCTAGCTCCTAGCTGCCGTACGTGTGCAAGGTGACCGCCCCCCGCGATCACCATCACGCTCAGAGCGCAAAATCCGAAGAACCACAACGTTTGATAGAAGTGCGATTCGAGGGCGAAGTTCACTGATGCGGCATTGGAGCTCCACGCCCCGTCCCCATTGCTTGCGATCACCTGGAATCGATATTTTCCCGGCGGTATGTTCGTGTAGTAGGCGGTCCGCCGTGTACCGGCATCCACCCAGCTCCGGTCGAAACCCTCCAGCTTATACCGGAAGATCGTCCGCTGCGCCGTTTTGAAATTTGGAGCTGTATATTGAAACTCCATTTCGCCCCGTCCCGGTTGCACGCGCGTATCGCTCGCCGGATCGATCGAGTGGTGATCGATTAACGCCTCTTCCACAATCACCGGCGGCGGCGGCGCTCCGATTCCTGCGTTCCTCGGGTCCACCACCGAAACGCCCTTCGTCGTTGGCCACCAGAGCCGTCCGTCCCGGCTCTTCCAGCCTGCCTGTTGAAACGCGCCATTGCACTCTTTGCTCTTCATGCCATCGGGCACACCATAGCTAATGCATTGAATCGTTTTCGACTTGTGATCGGCATATTCATTCAACTGCCGTTTGCTTACACGAAACACGCCCTTGTCACTGCTCATCCAAAGGTCGCCTTTGTCGTCCTCTAGAATCTGGAACACTGCATCGTCGAAGAGTCCGTTCTTACTCGTGTAGCTTACGAATTTCCCGTTTTTCAGGCGGTTCAGCCCTCCGCCGTCCGTTCCCACCCATAGCACTCCCTCGTCGTCTTGGTGAATGCAGAACACAACGTCATTTGAAAGCCCGCGCTTGCCATCGAAAATCTCAAACCTGCCGGCTCGGAAGCGGTTCAGTCCACCCGTCGTGCCGATCCACAAGCTGCCCTCACGGTCCTCATAGATCGCTTGCACCTGATTGTTAGACATTCCGTCTTTGGTCGTGTAGGTTGTGAATGCACCGTCCTTCCATCTGCACAGCCCGGCGCGCGTTCCGATCCAGACGTTACCCTCCCTATCCACCAGGGTGGCCATCACTACGTCACTTGGCAGGCCGTCAGCTTTTGTGTACTTTTCAAATCGTCCATCGTGCAAACGATTCAAACCTTTCAAAGTGCCGATCCACAGATCTCCGCTTTTGGATTCAGATATTGATAGCACAAGGTTGCTTCCCAGCCCGTTTTCGGTCGTGAAGGACGTGAACTTGCCCTCGTGCAGTCGGTTTACTCCGCCGCCATTGGTCCCAATCCACATGTCTCCGGCGTGGTCTTCCAGAATTGCCAGCGTCGACGGTGCGGAGAGACCGTCTTTCACGCCATACGTCGTAAATAGCTTCCCGTTCGACAGCCGGTCTACTCCCCCTCCTCCCGTACCGATCCAAAGATCTCCGTCCCGGTCCTCCAGAAGCGAGTAAATATCCGCGCTCGAAAGGCCTTCCTTAGTGGAAATGCAACTCACAGCTTCGCCTCTGATTCTGCAAAGTCCGCCACCCACCGTCCCGGCCCATACGGTTTCCAGGTGGTCCTCAAGAATCGTCAGCACTGTGTTGCTTGCTAGTCCGTTCGTTGTGTCATAAGAACGGAATTTTCCGTCTCGCAGAACACTGACGCCTCCGCCGTGGGTTCCTATCCACAACCCACCATCCACTCCGAAGGAAAGGCATCTCACGTATGCATTCGGCAGCCCCTCCGAAACTCGATACGTGACAAATTGGCCATGACTGAAGCGGCTCAAACCGTCGTGCGTACCGATCCAGAGGTTTCCTTTCTGATCTTCCGCGAGTGCGAAGACTTCGTTGTTCGCAAGCCCATCCTTAGTTGTGTATGCCCTGAAATGTCCATCTTGAAACCGATTCAGCCCACCGCCGTCGGTTCCAGCCCAGATGGTTCCCGCATGGTCCTCGAACAGCGCAATCACCGCTCCATTCGATAGCCCTTCTTTCGCTGAAAAGTTCGTGAATCGCCCATGGCTCAACCGAGTTACCCCGCCACCCATCGTCCCGATCCACAAATCGCCCCTGTGATCGTCCAGCAGCGACACCACGGGGTTGCTCCGCAGTTCCGGCGTATTGTCCTTATTGAAGACGGTAAAGCGCAGCCCGTCGAACCGCGCCAATCCAAGTTCTGTACCAAACCACAAATACCCATCGTGCGACTGCAGGAGTGACGGCACGGTGTTCTGAGGCAAGCCGTCCTCGGTTCCCCAAACATCTTGCGCAAGCTGCGCAACCGCCTTATTGGGATCAAGACCCTTCAGCGGGGGGTAAGTCGCCGCTTGCGCTGGCGAACTGTTGAATAGGAGCCCACAAAAACTTAGGAACATTAGCCCTAGCTGGGCTCGTGCTCCCGTACTCGTGATCATCTGCTTATTCGAATTCTAGTGCAACGTCAGTGATATTACCTGAAAATTCGGACTTTAACTAACAAAAATTTGATCTATAATCTAGAAGCTAAGAACAACATTTAGGAATCGGCACAGCCAAACTCCTTGGCTGGCGGATGGCGTGTCTACGGCCGCTAGTCCGCTGCTTTTCTATAAGTAAGGCTTATTTTCAAATCATTAAAAGAGATAACTTCGGTTTTGTTGCGCTACGGTGCGCTCGTCCAAAAAGGAGCATTCCTCAGAGCGGAGTTCATGAAACGGATACTGGTTGCAATTTCACTTCTAATTCTTTGTTCCACAGCGGTGCTCGCACAAAAGCAAAAAATGTCCCCGGAGTTACGACATTGGCGCGGCGGTCCGCGGGTAAACGTCATTGTTCAGTACAAGGTCTCCCCGACTTCCGTTCAAGATAAACGCGCGGCAAAGCACGGAGGTGTACTGCGCGGGCACTTACGGTACATCAAAGGGGAGGCGTATTCGGTTCCCGCTGCAAGTCTCGCCGCGATGGCCGCCGATCAAGATATCGCCTATATGTCCGTCGATCGCAAAATCGCTGGAATGCTGGACAACACCACACGTGCCGTTCGTGCCCGAGCCGTTTGGCGAGCTGGCTGGACTGGCGCCGGCGTTGGCGTCGCTGTGATCGACAGCGGTATTTCCAGCCACGATGATTTCATCATCGGCGGCAACCGCATCGTCTACAGCCAGGATTTCACCGGCGGTAGCCTCCTAAGTCTCGGAAACGGCGGCTCAGTTTCCTTCACTGGCGGTGTTAGCGATCAATATGGCCACGGAGAACACGTGGCGGGTATTATCGCGGGAAATGGCTCGGATTCATCTTGCCCGAACTGCTTTCGCAACTTCAGTGGTGTCGCGCCAGGCGCCAATTTAATCGACCTTCGTGTTCTCGACAGCAATGGCGAATCGGCCGATAGCACCGTCATTGCGGCTATCTATAAGGCGATTGAACTGAAAGACCAGTTTAATATCCGGGTAATCAATCTATCCTTGGGCCGTCCTGTGTATGAAAGTTACCAGCAGGATCCCCTGTGTCAGGCGGCAGAAGCGGCTTGGCGGGCCGGAATCGTTGTCGTCGTTGCCGCCGGTAACTACGGCCGCGACAACGATGCAGGCAACAACGGTTACGGCACTATCACCGCACCCGGCAACGATCCTTACGTCATAACTGTCGGGGCCATGAAGTCCATGGGCACGCCTCAGCGCACGGATGACCTCATCGCCAGTTACAGCTCCAAAGGTCCTACTGCCATCGACCACGTCATCAAGCCGGATCTGGTCGCGCCCGGCAATCTGGTGGTCTCGCTCATGGTACCCGGCGCAACCCTCGAGACCGAATACCCACAGAATCAGGTGCCTCTTACCTACTTCGAGTCCACCTCTTCTTCGGCTCTCTCGCAGGATTACTTCATTCTCAGTGGAACCAGTATGGCCGCGCCCGTCGTGAGCGGCGCCGTCGCCCTTCTGCTGGACGCGAATCCCGGCCTCACCCCAGACCAGGTAAAAGCGAAGCTCATGCGCACCGCTTACAAGACGTTCCCACTGACCAGCACCGCTTACGACCCCGTGACGGGCCAAAGCTACACCGACGAGTACGACATCTTTACCGTTGGCGCAGGGTACTTGGACGTGCAAGCGGCACTGAAAGACAACACCCCGTTCTCCGGCACCGCCGTATCGCCGGTGGCCGTCCTAAATCCCTCCGACAACCCGACGGGTGCCGATATCGACTGCGATGGGTCCATTTGCGCGCAGCAGTCCGTTTGGGGCACTCAGTCGGTTTGGGGGACACAGTCCATTTGGGGTACCCAATCCGTCTGGGGAACGCAGTCTATTTGGGGAACTCAGTCCATCTGGGGAACCCAATCCATTTGGGGAACTCAGTCCATCTGGGGTACCGAAGACACTTGGGCGACGTGGTTCACATCCACGGAGTTTACGGAATTGACTGACATCGCCCTCCACGGCGAACAGTAAAAGGTCGATTTGAAAAAACGAACCCATTTTTGGGTTCGTTCGGTAAAAGCGCCCGCCGCCTATCTTTATCTGGCTTCGTTTCGCAAAATGGGTACATGCCCGGTCATGCTGTCGTCATCGGAAGCGGGCCGAACGGCTTAGCCGCCGCTATCGTCCTTGCCCAAGCCGGTTTGGAGGTCGAAGTCCGGGAAGCCGCTCCCATTCCCGGTGGCGCCGCACGCTCGGGTGAACTGACCCTTCCCGGCTTCGTCCATGACCTCGGTTCTGCCGTCCACCCGATGGGGGTGTCGTCCCCTTTTTTTGACACACTACCGCTTCGCGAGCACGGCCTCGAGTGGATCTGGCCGGAGGCATCCGTTGCTCATCCGCTGGATGACGGCACGGCGGTAATGCTGGAGCGCGACATTGAATCCACCGCCGCTCAGTTCGACGCCGCTGATGCGGCCGCCTATCGCAAGCTCTTTGCGCCCTTGGTAGCGCGTTGGGGAACGTTGATGAGGGAAGCCCTGCAACCCATGGTCCGCATTCCTCGACATCCGTTCCTGATGGGCCAATTTGGCCTGAAAGCCATTCAGCCGGCTACTCTGCTCGCCAGCAGTTCGTTTCGTAATTCGCGCCCCCGCGCCTTGTTTGCCGGCTCGGCCGCCCACTCCTTTTTAAAACTTGAGTCGCCCCTCAGCGCCTCCTTCGGCCTCATTATGGGCGGCGCCGCGCACGCGGTGGGCTGGCCCATACCCAAAGGTGGCTCACAGCAGATCACGAACGCCCTCGCAGGCGTGCTCCGCTCTCTCGGCGGCCGCATAGTCACCAATGCGCCCGTTGAAACGCTGGACGAACTTGGCTCACCCGATCTCACGCTGTGCGATGTCACGCCCCGGCAGTTCCTCCGCATCGCGGACCGCCAGCTTCAGGGCCGTCCCTTCCGCCAACTTCTCGAGCGCTATAAATACGGCCCTGCAGTCTTTAAGGTCGACTACGCCCTGCGCGAACCGATCCCATGGAAAGCGAAGGAATGCCTGCGCGCGGCCACAGTTCACGTCGGTGGAACGCTCGAAGAGATCGCAGCTCATGAGCGCGCCGTCTGGCACGGCAAACCAAGCGACCGGCCCTTCGTCTTGGTGGTTCAACCAAGCCTGTTCGACTCGACGCGTGCACCCGCCGGCAAGCACACCGCATGGACCTACTGCCACGTCCCAAACGGCTGGGAAGGCTCCATGCTGTCTCAAATCGACGCACAAATCGAAAGATTTGCGCCGGGGTTCCAGGACTGTGTCCTCGCCAAAGCCGTATTTGATCCCGCAGCCATGCAGCGCTGGAACGCAAACCTGGTCGGTGGCGACATCATTGGCGGTGCAGTAACGCTGGGGCAATTCGTGCTCAGGCCCACTTGGCGGATGTACGGCACGCCGCTGCATGGAGTTTATTTCTGCTCTTCGTCTACCCCGCCCGGCGGCTCCGTCCATGGCATGTGCGGCTACAACGCCGCCCGGCGCGCTCTAAAGTGGCTGAAAGCCCGGCGCAAACGCTAGCCGCCGACCTTTTCCTTATGCGAAATGAGCGTCATGTCTACGGACCCCTTCGTCGTTATGATATGGCTGGTGCGCGTGAGCGTTTCGCCGTCGTCAGACAACTCCCATCGATCCTCAATCACCACATCTTCACCCTTGGAGTCTTTCTCCGTCGTCCGGATGTTCAGCGCCTTGCCATACCAAAAGGCTTTGCTCTCCGCCTGTCGCCCGCTGATGATGTTGTTTGAGGGCGTTCCGTCGGTGAAATAACTTACGTCCGCCGTGCTCGTCTGTTTGCCTCGGGTCTCCACCGTGTGCACGTTCATGGTGGGGCCTCGTTGATCGACTACCTGCACCACAATGTCCGGCGCTTGAAAGCTGGCAAAGTTGCTCTTCTCTTTGTCCATTCGCCAGCGGCCGGAAAAGTTCGGCTTGGCGTCAGGCGCGGGGGCTGATTGCGCATACCCGATGCTGGGCCAAGCCGCGGCCGCGGCAATCACTAGAGCAGCAAATCTAAAAACGGCAAGTCTGTGGAATTGCTTCATCTCGTCACGTAAACAAAAACAAACATAACAACCAAGATCGCCAAAACCGCGAGCGCCACCAGGATAATGATCAGCCTCGACTTTCCGGCTCTTTCGGCTTCAACAACTTGAAACAGGTCGTGTTCTGGCGCGGGTAGAGCGGCGGCAGTAGGCACGGGTTCCACTGGGCCCGCTTGCTGCTCACGCGAGAACAACCTCGTACCAGGCCGCACCGCCGTCTTTGGCTCCTCCGGCTCTTGCCCGACCGCAGGGTTCGCGCCGCCCGGCTGCAACGCCATGGCGGTTTGCTTCTCAGCGTTGCGCCGCGACCGTTCCATCTTTCCCGAGAGCGCCTCATGAAATAAGCGTGCAAACTCCGATGCTTCCGCGTCAGGCTCGGGCTCTGTCGCTTCCAGCTCCTCTTCGGGAGGCGGTTCCGGTAGCGGCGCCGCTTCCTTAACCGGCAGCGTACTCAGCGGCGCTGGAGGACCGGCAGAAACGGGCGCCGCACTGGTAGCGGTCGCCGATTCGGGCGCCCCATCGGCCTCACGTTCTAACCAATCTCGCAACGGTACACATTGCCGCGACGGCTCCGTCACGATGAACCGGTACGGCTCGCTCTCGTACACGTCGAGCAGCATCTTGCGTACCGCCGGCGACCGGATCAAACCGGCCGACAGCAGGTCTGCTACTTCCTTGGCCGCCGGATTGTCGGACGGTATACGGTGGATGAACACAGGCCGCCCGGTCGGAACCTCATAAGAACGAAAAGTCTGAATGACGCCAGGCAGAATCTGTTCGCCCTGTTGGTACTTCCCGCCCAATAACTCGAACGATTGCATATCCGGTAAGCTGTTCTAATTCTTACATCGGCATCTTCGATCATGTAAATATGCGCTCGGTTGAACCATGGACGCGAAATTTCCGCCGCGATGGGTACGCACATTTCAAGCAATTAGTTCCCACGGCTCTCGTCGAAGCCGCGCGCTCAGTGATCCTAAGTGACATCGAGAAGCACTTTGACCCGGCGCGATTAATGGAATATAACAACCGCTCGTGGTGTCCTGAGCTTCGTAATGCCCAGCAGATTCAGCGCCTTTTCCAGAACAAAGTAATCATGGCCATTACGGATCAGGCGCTCGGCAACAGGCGCTATCGCTGCGACTCCGGCCAAATCGCGATCCGCCAAGCGCAAAACACGAGCCACCCTGCAGAACCCGTAGCCCATATCGACGGAATACCTACTCCTCACAACGGCCTGGCGGGCGCTGAGATCCAAAACTTCACCGCACTCTTAGGTGTTTTCCTGACCGAAGTGAAAAGCGAGTTTGCCGGCAATTTCACCGTATGGCCCGGCTCACATCTGATCATCGAGCAGTATTTTCGCAATCATGGCGAGGCCGCGATCACCCGAGGAATGCCCCAGGTGCCGCTCGGGAATCCCGTGCAACTGCTGTGTAAACCGGGAGATGTGGTTCTATGTCACTATGAGCTGGCGCATGCCGCCGCCGCGAATATCTCTACGGACGATCGCATCGCGGTTTTCTTCCGCCTGCGCTTTAACGACATCATCGGCCCCAAACGCCACGTTCAGCGGTGGCACAATCTCACTCACATCTGGGACGGCTGGCAGCTCTGATATCTACTCCGACGCGACAACGAGCAATTTAAAAGTGCCCGGCTTGATGGATGGCCAGGGATGGGGGTGATCCGCGGTCGCGGCCGGAGGCGGTCCGAACTCAGCGTCTGAAAGATACACTTTGTGAGTTTTCAAGATCCAGCGCCATCGTGCGCGCCCCACGCTGCGTTGCCACATTCGCCACGACGGCGTACTTGTCCGCCGAGATTTCCTTGATCACGGTCAGCGTACCGTCCTCGCCGTTCGAGGAAAAAACCAGCTTCCTCTCCGGATCGAATGCGGCGGCGTCTGTGCCCTCGCCGGTCGGAACCGTCGTGATCACTTTACCGGAATCCGCATCCACTACCGTCATCACCTTGTTGTCGCAAACCGGGAACAGTCGCCGGGTATTGACATCCATTGCCAAACCTGAGGGCGACTCGCACTGCGGACTCAACGACCAACGAGCGTTCACTGTCAGTGTCTTCGGATCGATGCGGACGATCTCGCTCTTGTCCTCAATATTCGCGTACACGTTGCCTTTGCCGTCGCTCACCGGAAACTCCGGTTTTCCACCCAGCGCGATGGTCCCCTCCACCTTGCCGGTTTGCGCATCGATGGCGGTCGAGTCGCTGCTGCGGCCGTTAAATGTGAACACGCGCTTGCTAAACGAGTCGTAGACGATCCCGTCGGGATTCGTTCCCGTTTTCGCGGTCGCAATTGTCTGCAGCGTTTTCAAGTCGAAGATCGTGACCTGGTTGTCGCGCCCGTCGCTCACAAAGCCGCGTCCCAAATCGTCCGCGATGGCGATTCCATGCACACCGTTCGTGTTCGCAATCTTTCCTACTAAAGCGTCGGTGTCGAGGTTGATAACATCCACTTCCGATCCGTGCGACACATAGAGCCGCCGGTTTGCGGAGTCCGCCGCCAGGTAATCCCAACCGCCTTGCCCCGGTATCGGAACGGTTTTCACTACCTTGAAAGACATTGCTGCGAGCACAGTGGAAGCGAGGAGTGGGATAAATAAATAGAAGCTAATTGGTTGTCTGGGCATGCAAACTTTCCGCCCGATTCTAGCATCCGGCCGTGGCATACCGAAGGTCGCGCATGCAGCCTTAGACTACGCAGCCAAAACTGCTCTATATCGAATACGGGCGGCGCAAACTATATAGCAACAGTCAAATTCCTATACCTACGCCTCTAAATGCGCCAGAGGGACTCGCCGATAAGACACTTGTAAGACGAAACATTCTAACGGTAAAGGTTCGGAGAAGCCTCGATGACCGACGTCGCACAGGCCAACACCAAAACAGGCATGTCAACTAACGATGCAGTCGCGCATGACGCGGAAACGTTCCAACTGACGCGCTTGAGTTCGGTCCTGAACGGTCTTGAAAACGGCGCCACCGCAATGCGCCGCCACGCTCAGGAAGCCATGCGCGCGGTGCGATCGGGAACCTACGCGGTTGATCCCAAGCAGCTCAGTCAACGCATCGTCGGTGAGGCTTTAGGCCCGGCGTAATTAGCAATCAGCCCCGCCGGCCGCTCTCGCGAAAGGCTCATCCTCAAAATGCTGGTACAGTCAGAGACTGATGTTCAGATCGGCTCTGATGCACTTATCTTGAGTGCCTGGTTGACGGCTCACCGCCAGAACGAGCCGTCTGTCTTCGGCACCACAGTCCTCATTCCTTCCGGTCTGCAGACACTCGTTTACCTTGGCTCCTGAAAACACCTTGCAGTTGCTGGCATTCGACGCTTTGCAGCCGGTAAGCGCCATTTACACCAGCTCCTGATCCAGCCTACGTATTACCAACTCATCTCCACCAGCAAATCAATCGTGCCGCAACGACAACACCGGATCCACCCGCGTTGCACGCAGTCCCGGTAGATAACAAGCGGCGAGAGCAATCCCCAATAACACGAAAGCCACAGTCGCGAACGTCGCCGGATCCGTTGCGCTTACATTGAATAGAAACCGCGCCATCATGCGGGTCAGAGCAAGCGCCAGCAGTGTTCCGAGGACCAAGCCAGTGGCCGTCAGTTTCAGTCCGAAGCGCGTGATCAGACGCAGAACATTTGCTTTCTCCGCACCCAGCGCGAGGCGGATACCGATCTCATGGGTGCGCTCCGTAACAAAGTAGGACATCACACCATATATTCCGATTGCGGCGAGCAGCAAAGCCATTCCCGCAAAAACTTCGAGAAGATGCGTGATGAACTCGGTGTCTTCCATCGATTGAGCCAGTTGTCGATCGAGCATCATGATATCGGTGACCGGCTGGTCCGGATCCAGTTTTGCGGCCAGCTTTCGCAGCTCGGAACCGATCCGTACCTCACCTCTCAGCGATCCGGGCGCTAGTCTCAAAAAGACGCTCTGATCGATATGCGCCATCATGGCTCCCCCTGGATAAACGGGAGCTTGCTGCCGGAAGCTTGAATAGACGGTCGGGAATATTTTCTGGGTCGGGCCATATAATTTGATGTCTCCCACAACGCCCACGATCTCCCGCGGTTTTATCTCATCCACGTGGTAGGATTCGTAGCGCATCAGCAACCTGTGACCGAGAGGATTTTCGTTCGGGAAGTAGCGCTTCGCGAGAGCCTCGCTAATCACCGCAACCCAAGGGCTGCCAGGCCGGTCCGACTCGTCAATATAGCGGCCCTGCTTGAGCGGAACCTTCAAGGTTCGAAAAAAATCGGAACTGACTTCTCCGTAGGCGGCTTCGGGGCGATGCTCCGGACGAGGCACAGGGCGCCCAACAACTTCGAAACTGCTACCTCTGAAACCCCGGCTTATGGAGGCAGCCGATTGGACGCCCGGCAAAGACCCAGCTCCGGCGAGCAGATGGTCATAAAACCATTGAACGGCCGGTGTCGCTTTCTGCATGTCTCCACCGGGAACCAGTTCGACATATTTTCCACCCTCCGCGAGCGCGATACTCGCGGCGAGGACATTGTGAGAATCGTATCCGAGATCAGCCTGGGTCATCCGCAGGACGGTCTTGATCATCAAGCCCGCACCTGCAAGCAAAACTGTTGCGAGGGCGACCTCAGAAACCACGAACCACTGGCGAACGCTCCTTCGGGAGCCTGCGACCGTTCGGCTATCTGATTGACGGAGAACCGTGTTGAGATCTGGACTGGACGACTGCAACGCGGGAGCGAGACCGAACAACATCGCCGTCGCTATCGACACGGCCGCTGTGAACATTACGACGTGGAGATCGATGCTAACCGTCGCGCTATTCGGAAACTCTCCCGCGAGACTGAGGAAGATCTTGATCCCGGCGTATGTAAGAGCAAGGCCCAGCACACCTCCGCAGAACGCAAGCACGCCGCTCTCCGCGAGTAACTGCTGAATCAATCTCCCGCGGCTGGCGCCCAAGGATGCACGGACAGCCCTGTCTTTGCGGCGTGTTTCGGTTCTCGATTGCAGAAGGTTCGCCACATTCAGGCATGCAATCAACAGCACAAAAGCGACTGCGCCGAGCAGGGGGTAGAGCACACGCGCCCAGCCCGAGAGTTCGTCCTGCAAAGGAAGCACTCGATCTTCCATCCCCTTGTCAACCGTCGGATAGAGCTGTTCCATACGTTGGCCGATCACACGCATTTCTTGCTGCGCTTTACTGATCGTCGCGAATGGCTTAAGCCTCCCCACGGGCATGAGCCAGCCTGCGTCTTTGCGAGCTGAATAACGCGCACTATCTGGGTTGATCGGTATCCAGACATTGACTTTCCCTCCGCGAAAAGGAATGAAGTTGCGGGGCATAACGCCCACTACCGTGGAGTCCACGCCACCAAGGTTGAACGCCTTTCCCAAAGCCTGCGAAGCTCCCCCGAAGTACTGTTTTGCGAAAGAATTGCTGACAACCACCGTTTGTTCACGATCCTGCGCTTCTCCGGCTGTGAATACTCTGCCGAGCACTGGCGTCACTCGCAACACGTGAAAGAAGTTTGGAGTGGCATATTGCACCCGGATCAACTCAGGCGACCCTAGCCCGGCTAGTGGCGCCAATTCAACCCCGCTAACCTGCGCAATCTCCTCAAAAGCTTGCGTTTGCCGGTTCCAATCGGAAACTTCTGCTATAGGCGGTCCCTGCTCGGAGTTCGGATGGCCACGCTCCTGCTGCCACACGACCATCAGGCGGTCCGACTGTTGATAGGGGAGGGACTTGTACATTTCCGCGTTCAGAACGCTGAACATCGTGCTGTTTGCGGCAATGCCAAGTGCGAGCGATAGAACGACTACAAACAGGAAGCCGGGGGATTTTCGAAAATTACGGCAAGCGTAGCCAACGTCCCGGACGATCGATTCCAAGCGCGTGAACACCCAGACCTCCCGGGTATCTTCCTTAACAAGGCTGACGTTACCGAAGCTTTGCAGCGCGCTACTCTGCGCCACTGCACCGCTCATTCCGACTGTACGCAGTTTTCGTTGCTTCATTTCGAGATGAAAAGCGATCTCGTCTTCGACATCGCTCTTCAGCTGACGCCGCCTGAACAACGCTTTGATTCTCAGCCGAAGGCTCGTAAACCATTCCGGCATGCGCTCAGCCTCCTCTTTAGGCGGTCTCCATTACACGGGTTACCGCGGCTGTCATCCTGTTCCAGTGAGTTGTCTCTTCACCTAGCTGCTTTCTTCCGGATACGGTTAAGCGGTAAAATTTCGCGCGTCGATTGTTTTCGGAGACGCCCCACGTTGCATTAAGCAAACCCCGCAGTTCCAGACGGTGCAACGCAGGATAGAGCGCCCCTTCCTCGACTCGCAATACTTCCTCTGAAGTTTCTTCGATAAACTCCGCGATCGCGTAACCGTGTTTCGGGCCACGCACCAGAGTTTTCAGAATGAGCATATCGAGCGTGTCCCGAATAAGTTCACCTGGTTCTTTCTTCTTTTCTTTCATCAAACCGGTCCACTCACATAAGGATCTTATGGAAAGTATGCCACTTCCTTTTGAGGGAATCAAGAATTGTTTGTGAGGACGCTTCGAACGAAGCGTCGTCTTTTCCGTTCCGTGCCGCTGCAGATCGACCGCGGGCCTACGGGAAAGACGCCCGCAAGACCTGGTTTCGGCCGTTCTCGACCGCCACACAGTGGAATGATCCACTGTCTGGTGTGCCAAATCGGAGATCGGTTACAACCAGCCTCTCGCCGGCTCCTTCGCTCGTCATCGTGGGCTCTTCAGACCAAACCGGAAAACGCGCAAAGTACAGGAAATAGCGAAATGGCGCCGTAGCCGTAGCGTTCAGATACGCCGGTGTTTCCGCAGGTTTGTAAAACGTCTCAGCGGTCGTCGTGTCGAGTTGACCAAGCGCATCGATATTCATGCGCTGATACGCTCGTGCAGTCTCAACCACGCCCGTCCAACGAAACGGGCTGAACGGCTCCGGCAATGCTGCCGTCTCTAATGCGGGGGCACCGTCATAGAGCTGCGCTTCCAACTGCGCCACCGATCGCGCGTGGAGAATCGCTCGGCCGCAATCGAACAGCAGAAAAAAGGCCAAAGCGAAAATCGCAACGCCTCGCCCGGAAGACGCTCGATCCCCAATCTCGCCGCTCACAAGCTTCGATAGCAGAGGCCATACCGCCGCGAATACCAGCACCGCCATGATGCACGCGTCATAAAGGCTATTCAGGTCCAGGTGAAACCAGCGGGACGAAAATGGCAACAGAAGCCGTATGCCGTAGCTGTTCGTCCAATCGATCAGCAGATGACTCGCTACACCAACGCAGCAGAGCAGACACGCGCTCAGCCAAGGCAGACGCCGCCTGAAGATCGCCGCGATAACCGCGACGCACAACATAGCCATGAGCGGCAGGCACAATACGGAATGTGTGTAGCCGCGATGCGCCTCAAAGTAAACGAACGGTCCTCGACTGAGCGCCACGATGTCTACGTCAGGCGCGTTCGCCGAAAGAACCAATAGCGCCGTCCCGTGCGGCGAGAAGCGCTTCAGACCTACTCGCGCCAGCGCCAGGCCCGTCAGCGAGTGCGTGACATTGTCCATGACTCGGTGTTGTTGGAAATGGTTCAGGCGACTGCCGGAACCGGGACAAAGGAACGCTCGCGGGTAACGTACTCGGGCGGAAATAGCAACGTGAGAGCCTTCGGCAAAATCTCGGCTGTGATTGGCAAGTTACCGGCCAGTTCGCCATCAACTTGCACGTAAACACCATTCCCACTCGCGTGAGAGCAAGTGACCGATCTCCCCCGCACGACGGTGCAGCCTTTAATCCTCTCCACCCGCTTTAGCGCCACACCGACAAAGTACTGCAAGTAGCGCGCGCTCACAGTGCCACGGAAAAGCACCACTTCAAAATCATCGCGCATGAGCGAAGCGCCGCGCGCGATTTCGAGATCGCCGCCGTAATTTCGCACGCGACTCAGCAGCGCAAAACTTGCTTCGAAGCTCCGCCCGTCCACCGTCACTTCGAATTCCTTTAATGGGCGGAACACGTGCCCGAAACCCGCCACGTAGTACGCGAACTTTCCAGTGGCCGCCTTCAGATCCAGATTCAATCGTGAAACGATTTCGGCATCCAGCCCCGCTCCGGCCATGCACAGGAAGACGCGGCGATCCGCGCCTCCCATTCGCAAAGCACCTGCTGCTATTGCACATGGCACGAGATTTGATACCTGCGCCGCGGCCTTTTCCATATGGATGGGAACGCGCATCTCGCGTGCCAGCACGTTCGCTGTACCGCCCGGAAGAATGGCAAGGGGCACACCCGTGTGCAACATGCCGTTCGCGACTTCATTGATAGTGCCGTCACCGCCGGCGGCGATAATCAACTCGTTTCCGGCGTCAATCTGGCGCCGTGCCTGAGCGCCAGCCGTACCCGGACCCTTCGTCGCAACAAGGTGTGCTTCGATGCCTTGCCGCGCCAGAACTGCAATGCTGCGCTGTAACAGGTGTCGATGGCGCGACAGCCCCCGTGCAATCGGATTGTAGATGATCGCCGCGCGCTTCGCGTGGAAAGATTCCAAGCTCACATTGTAAGTCGGGAGTTGTCCGGAACCTCGAAATAGACCAAAATAGAAGCAGTGTCCACCACACCAGGAAACTTGGAGAGCCGGGTGCTAAATCTCGAAGCAGCACGCAACGAGCTTGAAGATGCGCTTATTGTGACCGCACACCTTCAGCAGCGACAGAGTCAACTGCTTAGAGAACAATCCGAGTACGTGGCCAGTCACGAAGAACGGCTACGGGAAATGGATGAGCGGATTGAGAAGCTGGTGTCCGCCGCCGGAGGAGTGGACGAGAAGCTTGCATCGGCAATTGGCGCGCTCATCGGTAACCGCCAATAACTCGCCCCATGCGCGGCGCGAAAAACACACTGAGTGACGAGCAGTACATAGAGGAACTGCGCAAACAGCTGGAGCATCACGAATATCTCTATTACGTTCTCGATCGGCCTGAGATCTCGGACGCCGAGTACGACCAGCTCATGCGCGAGCTGCGTAAGTTGGAAGATGGTCATCCGGAACTGCGCACACCGGAATCCCCCACCCAGCGCGTAGGCGGACAGCCGCGTGAAGGCTTTGTCAAAGTTCCGCACAGCGCGCCCATGCTCAGCCTCGACAATGCGCTCAATGAACAGGAACTGCGCGAATTCGATACACGCATCCGCACATTGCTGAAATCGGACGACTACGAATATGTCGCCGAGCTCAAGCTCGATGGCCTTTCGATGGCTGCGTACTACGACACCGGACGATTCGCGCAAGCGGTCACCCGCGGGGACGGACGGATCGGAGAAGATGTTACGGAAAACGCCCGCACGATCCGTTCTCTCCCGCTGCGCGTGAAGGATCACGAAGTAGGCCAGAACCGCTTTGAAGTCCGGGGCGAAGTTGTGATGCAGCGCAAATCCTTTGAGCGGCTGAATGAAAAACAGGAGCTCGCCGGACTGCCGCGTTTCGCCAATCCGAGGAACGCCGCCGCCGGCGCACTCCGCGCTCTCGATCCGTCCGTCACCGCTTCCCGCCAGCTGGATTACTTCGTCTATTTTCTGCTGCGCGAAGGCCGCCCGTTGCTCGATAGCCAGTGGCAAAGCCTCGAGACGCTTCATCATGCGGGATTCAAGGTAAACAGCTATCGCAAGAAGTGCGCCGGTCTAGATGAGCTGCTCGGATTCATCCGTGAATGGGAAGACAAGCGTGAGACGTTGCCCTATGAAATCGACGGGGTCGTTGCCAAGATCGACTCCGTCACGCAACAGGAAACACTCGGCTGGACCGCCAAGGCCCCCCGCTGGGCCATTGCCTTTAAATATCCGGCGCGGCAAGCGCAGACGGTGCTCGAAGACATCGAAGTCCAGGTGGGTCGTACGGGCGCGCTCACGCCGGTCGCTCACCTGAGGCCGGTCAGCCTCGCTGGCGTTACCGTTTCTCGCGCTACGCTCCACAACGAGGATGAAATCGCCCGGCTAGGCGTTGAGATCGGCGATACAGTTTTAGTCGAGCGCAGTGGCGACGTGATCCCGAAAATTGTTCGGGTGGTAGAGGAGGGGGCTGATCGCCGTCCCTTCCACATGCCTTCCACTTGCCCCATCTGCCAAGGACATGTGGTTCGCGAGGAAGGCGAATCGGCTAGCCGCTGCATTAACACCAACTGTCCGGCGCGACTGCGTGAATCCTTGCGGCACTTCGCCTCGCGAGGCGTAATGGATATCGACGGCGTGGGCGATGCGCTCGTCGAGCAACTCCTGGCACGCGGGCTCGTCCACAATGTCGCCGATCTTTACTCGCTGAAACTCGAACAACTGCTCACACTGGAACGAATGGGCGAAAAATCCGCGACAAAGATCATCCGCAACATCGATCAATCCAGATCTCAGCCGCTCTCGCGCGTGCTCAACGGCTTGGGCATTCCCTTCGTCGGTGAGCGCACGGCCCAAATCTTAGCCGGCCACTTCGGCAGTCTGGATGCCATCGCGCTCGCCTCCGCTGAAGAGCTTCAAGAGGCCGACGAGATTGGTCCCAAAGTGTCGGACGCCATCCAACAGTTCTTCGCGGAAGAACGTAATCGCGAATTGATTGAGCGGCTGCGCGCAGCGGGACTACAGTTCACGGCCCCGAAGCAAAAAAAGAAGAGCGGTCCACTCAAGGGGCTCACGTTTGTGATTACCGGCACCCTTCCCACGTTGAAGCGCGAAAATGCCAAGCAGCGCATTGAAGCCGCTGGTGGAAAAGTGGCTGGCTCCGTCAGCACTAAAACAAGCTTTCTTGTCGCGGGCGAAGATGCTGGCTCGAAGCTCGACAAGGCCCGGGATCTGAACGTCCCTGTCCTCGACGAAGCAGCCTTGCTCGAAAAATTGAATGGGGACGCCGGCTGAAGCACTCTTCCCATTTCCTAGCAGCCTGGAACCACTTCGCGCAGTTGTTGCTTTCGTGGGGCCCGCAAGGGCTGCTTTTGCTCGCGGTACTCGATTCCGCGGGTGTTCCGGTGGTTGGCGGCGTGGACGCTCTGTTGATTGCGATTTCAGTCGATGAACCGTCCCACGCTTATTTTGCTGCCGTATGCGCCATCATTGGGTCTCTCGCCGGAAGCCTCATCCTCTTCTCCATCGCGCGTAAGGGCGGTGAGGTCCTGCTTCATAAGCAACTGGAGAGCCGTCAAGGCAGGCGTCTGCACTCCTGGTTCGAACGATTCGGCCTGGTAATGGTATTCATTCCCGCACTCTCCCCGCTTCCCCTGCCAATGAAGATACCGGTGTTCTGCGCGGGTGCATTGGAGGTGCGCTGGTCTTACTTCATTGCAGTCGTACTGGCGGCGCGCACCATACGTTACTTCGCTCTCGCCTATTTAGGCCTGCACTTTGGCCACCAAACATTTCAATTCTTAATCACACATGGCGTGGCGGTCGCGGGTCTCGCCCTTGCCCTGGCGATCCTCGCCATCATCGTCCTTCAACTCGCACAACGCCGCAGTGCTGCTCGTTCCAAAGCTGCCATTATCGACGAGTAACTTCTCACGGCCCTATGCGTCCAGCACGAGGCAACGCCACGCGATCACAGAAAGGTCACTTCGTGAGCGGGACAGCTCACATTCACATCGGTAGAAGATTTACTGGTACTCGCAAATCGCAGCGTCATTATCCACTCGGATAGAAAACAGCGCTGCAATTCCGCTAATTTCGTTCAAAAATCGACGACTTGGCGGTTTCGTTTTCCGGCCCTCTACTTGCATAAGCACATGAAAACCGCGCTCCACAAGGGGCGCGATTTTCAAAAAGCTCAACAGGAGACCCTATGGCTCAGAACCAGCCCCGTCTCGGGTGGATCCCGGACTTACCCGATCATCGAGACTTCATGTACGCAGCGCCCACGCCGATTATGCACAGCATTCCCCCCTCGGCGGATCTGACAGCGAGTTGCCCGCCGGTCTACGATCAAGGGCAACTTGGAAGTTGTACCGCTAACGCCATCGCAGCGGCCTTCCAGTTCGACGAAATAAAGCAAAAGGAGCCGAATGTTTCCAACCCGTCGCGTCTCTTTATTTATTACGGAGAGCGCGTTATAGAAGGCACTGTGAAGGAAGATAGCGGCGCGCAAATACGCGACGGAATCAAGGTCGTGGCTAGTAAAGGCGTCTGCCCCGAATCCGAATGGCCTTATGACATTCAAAAGTTCAGCCAAAAACCGCCCCAAAGCTGCTTCACCGACGCGAAAAAGTACACTGCCGTCACCTACCAGCGCCTGATTCAGGATCAAAACACCATGAAGGGCTGTCTCGCCGAGGGCTTTCCTTTTGTTTTTGGAATTACCGTGTACCAAAGCATGATGACCGACGACGTTGCAAAAACAGGCATCGTGCCCATGCCTAGCAATCAGGAGAAGAGCGTCGGCGGCCATGCCATTCTTGCGGTGGGATACGACGACAAAACCAGACTCTTCAAATTTCGCAACTCGTGGGGTACTGGTTGGGGAGATAAAGGATATGGCTATATACCGTATTCTTATCTGACGGATCAGAATCTCGCAGACGACTTCTGGACCATACGCGCAGTCACTGAAGCCGGCTCTAAGTTACACGCAAAGGCAGCAGGAAAGAACGCGTAGCGCGATCTCGCTCCCATTTTCTGGCCAGCCGCATCTCGACACTAACTCGCCCCGCTGACTCGGCACGAAATAGCCATTCGTGCACGCCCGGTGCTCCT
The DNA here is from genome assembly GCA_963849445.1 of uncultured Acidobacteriaceae bacterium. Classification (GTDB taxonomy): domain Bacteria; phylum Acidobacteriota; class Terriglobia; order Bryobacterales; family Bryobacteraceae; genus Bog-105. The sequence goes on from CAWKHS010000003.1 coordinate 269,479, forward strand.
ATCTGATGCGAGCTGGCCTGAAACGAATCGCGAACAAGTGAACACTGAGGTTCGCCCGTCCTGACTAAGTGCCAAACGTACCCCGTGGTTGGATTCTCCGGTAAAGAAACCCGAAATTCTTGCCCAACAGTCAAAGCAGTTTCCTTGCCGTTAGACCCTTCCGTTAGCTCGAGATCCATCGTCTTCCGCTCGCATTGCGTAGACCCGGCCAATAAGATACACAGCAAAGCCGCCGCACCCCACTGTTGCATAGACAAGAGAATAGCTCTGCTGCGCCTCAGAGCAGCTCATCCTGCCGGTTAGCCTCTAATGCCTTGACGATCTTACTTACATCCTGCGCCCTGCTGCGATGGCCTACCAGTAGCGCATCCGGTGTATCCACCACCACGAGATTCTCCACCCCTACCAGAGCAACCAGTTTGTCGGCGTCCACATAGTTCCCATGGCTCGCTTCGCTCACCAGCGCGCCGCGCGATGCATTGGCATCCGTGTCTTTATCCGCCAAGTCGTAAACCGCTTCCCAACTGCCGACGTCGTTCCAGCCAATGTCGTCAAGCGCGAGGCCCGCCACTCTTTCCGCTTTTTCGATGATGGCGTAGTCCACTGAAATGCTCTCGCAAAGCGGATAGGCTTCACCCAGCTTCGTTGCGAATTGCCGGCTTCCAAAAGATGGCAGGCCGGCCAGAAGCGTCGCGGTTTTGGGTTGATGATGCCGCATCAATTCCAACACGGTCGCAGCGCGCCAGAAGAACATGCCGGCATTCCAGAAGAAATTGCCCCGTTCGACAAAGCGCTTCGCCGTCTTGGCATCGGGTTTCTCACGGAAGCTCGTGACCGGAAGGGGTTCCAATTTGCCAGGGTGCACACCTTTCGGAAATTCGATGTAGCCGTAGCCTGTCTCCGGCCAGCGAGGCTGAATTCCGAGGACCACAACACTGTGCTCTTCCGCTGCTTTGAAAGCCGCTTTGACGAAAGCTCGAAAGCGCGATTCCTTGAGGATCAGATGATCTGCCGGAAACACTCCCATGATCGCTTCCGGGTCTGCTTGCACGAGGATGTGAGCCGCCAACCCGATGCAGGGCGCTGTGTTGCGTTGCGAGGGCTCGGCAATTATCTGCTGCTTGGGGACTTCAGGAAGTTGTTTGCGAATCTCCTGCTGCAAAAACTCATTGGTAACAATCCAAAGATTTTCTGGAGGTACCACACCCTTCAGCCGGTCAACGGCCTGTTGAATCAGTGTGCGTTCGCCAAAGAAGCGCAGAACCTGTTTTGCATTCCGCTTGCGGCTACGGGGCCAAAAGCGAGTGCCGCGCCCGCCGGCCATGATCAGGGCGTACCGGTTGTTCGCCATATCTCAACAATCAATGGAGACGAAGAAAACGAGCGGCGCTGACCCTATGGATTGGGGCTGCCCGGATTCGGCGGCAAAGGCTGATTCCCTAGGCGCGAGTCTGGAAATCCGCGGATCACCCGGAACGTCCGGTCCCAACGCGTTCGCGTGAAGAAGTGCTCTCCCAGATCGACAAAATGGTTGAGCAGTGAACTCACTGTCGATCCCGCCAGATCTTCGGTCGATGCTCTGTACGACCAGTAGATGACTAACGGCTTGCCGATGATATTGTCCCTGGGAACAAATCCCCAGTAGCGGCTGTCGAGCGAATTGTCGCGATTATCGCCCATTGCGAAGTAGCTGTTTGCCGGCACGACCACTTCGCCGTTCACAACGTGATTGTCCAGCATGTCCCGTTGTAATTGCGCCTGCAGACCCTCCGCGAAGGGTGTCGGCTCACCCGGGAAGTTGTCGCGTGCCGGGTCGTAGGGAAGTTTGTTATACACGTACGGCTCGTTTAATCTCACACCGTTGCGGTACACGATCTTATTGATCATCTTGAGGTGGTCCCCCGGAATGCCAATCACCCGCTTCACAAACGTCTGCGAAATGTCGCCTGGGTACCGGAACACGATAATGTCGCCGTGCTTCGGCTGTTCATAGGGCAGAATGTATTTGCTCACCGGGCCCGATGGCGAGTAGGCGAGCTTGTCTACTAGAAGGTGATCGCCAATCAGGAGCGTGTCCTCCATGGAGCCGGTCGGAATGACGAAAGCCTGAACTAGGGTCGTCGTTCCGAACAACAGCAGCAGGATCGTGACTGCCCACTCGGCTATGCTGTTCCGTGCTTGTTCCCTTTTCACGGGAGTTTTCTGATCCGTCTTGTGTAGATCGGCGGTTGCGCTTCGTTCTGCCATACTGCACCTTGATTGTATCGTCGGAAGCATTTTTGCCGCTCTATCTATTGAAACGCGGGTTTTCGACGCCTCGTTATGGAGACTCGGCTCGCCAGAGCCGAAGAATGTTGTAGGACCCTTGAGGAGATATGTATAAGCTGCCAACCGTACTACTTACAACCGCTTTGCTGGCCTTGTTAACGGCAGGTTGCGGTAAGAAGACCGCCAGCGATCAGGCGCTTGTTACCGATGTCCAGGCCAAACTTTACGCAGATCCCATCACCAAGCCTGCGAACGTGGGCGTGACAGCCGCGAACGGCGTCATATCCCTCAGCGGTGACGTTCCCAGCTCCGATGTCGAGCTGGAGGCGATGAAGATCGCCAATGCCACGCCAGGGGTGAGCAAAGTGAACGACCAGATGAAGGTAAACCCAGCGCTCGCCGCGAACCAGCCGCCGATCGCGGGGACTCCCGCCGCACCATCTCAAGCCGCGTCCCCAACTGCTCCACCGCCTCAGCCGGAGCCCCCGTCGGCGGCGCCGACAACAGCCGCCCCGCCGCCCCCAGAACCGGCAAGCGTCACTATCCCTGCCGGGGAGCGCGTATCTGTGCGCATGATCGATTCGATCAACTCTGCCCGCGACAGAACGGGGCAAGTCTTTCGTGCTTCGCTCTATGCGCCCCTGGTTTCCCACGGACGTGTGATCGTCCGAGCAGGCGCACCTGTTTCGGTGCTGCTCGCGGATGCCAAAGGCGCCGGCCGAATTAGAGGCAACAGCGAGCTGGAAGTGCGGCTTTCCAGACTCGAATATCATGGCCACAGCTATCCGGTGGATAGTAGCGCTTATGAAGAGACCGGAAAGGGAAGAGGGAAGGGAACGGCTGTACGAACTGGCGTCGGGGCTGCCGCCGGCGCAATTATCGGGGCGATTGCGGGAGGAGGAAAAGGCGCTGCGATCGGATCTGCCGCCGGCGGGGGCGCCGGGTTTGGGAGCGCCATCTTTACCCACGGTCAGCAGGTGAAGATTCCCTCTGAGACAGTCCTTAACTTCCGCTTAGAAGCTCCGCTTCATCTGACAGAATAAACCGGAATTACCGCAACGGGTGTGCCGGCTGGGAAGTCCAGCCGGCTTCAAGTTACGCCGGCTGAGGGCTCTCGCCGCCCAGCATCCCGGGAAGCGGGCTGGGCGGGTGGGGCGCAATCACCGTGCCTCCGTCGGGCGGCGTCGTGGTGGGTTTGGAAGTGCTTGCCAGCTTCGGCAGCGTCTTGCCATTGATCAGGTCGAGCACCTCTGCGCCGTCCAGAACTTCACGCTCCAGCAGCGCTTCGGCGATCCGCTCTAGCGCATCGCGCCGGTCCATGATGATCTGGCGCGCTTGCTTGTACCCGTCTTCCACCAGCTTCCGAACTTGCTCGTCGATCCTGATTGCGGTCGCCTCGCTGTAATCGCGATGTTGTGCAATCTCCCGGCCCAGGAAGATCTGTTCGTCCTTCTTGCCGAAGCTCAGAGGCCCGAGTTCGCTCATGCCCCATTCGCAGACCATCTTGTGAGCCATTTCGGTGGCGCGCTCGATGTCATTTCCCGCTCCTGTAGTCATCTGGTTCAGGAAAATTTCTTCTGCGATGCGCCCGGCCATTAGGATAGCGAGCCGCGCCTCGAGATAGTTCTTATCGTGCGACAGCTTGTCATCGAGCGGCAATTGCATCGTCAAGCCAAGCGCCATTCCGCGCGGGATGATAGTCACCTTGTGCAGCGGATCGGCGTGCTCCAAAAGCGACGCCACGATCGCGTGACCGGCTTCGTGAATCGCCGTCATGCGTTTCTCTTTGTCGCTGATGATCATGCTCTTGCGCTCCACGCCCATCACGACTTTGTCTTTGGCCAATTCGAAATCGAACTGCGTCACCACTTTGCGATTCTGCCGAGCGGCGATCAGTGCTGCTTCGTTCACCAGGTTCGCCAGGTCGGCGCCGGCAAAACCGGGTGTTCCTCGCGCAATGACGGACAGATCGATATCGTCCGAGAGAGGCGTTTTCTTCGTGTGGACCTTAAGGATGTTCTCGCGTCCTCGTACATCGGGGCGATCTACCACCACGCGCCGATCGAAACGGCCCGGCCGCAGCAAAGCCGGATCGAGAACGTCGGGACGGTTCGTCGCGGCGACAAGAATCACGCCTTCATTCGATTCGAACCCGTCCATTTCGACCAGCAGTTGATTGAGTGTCTGCTCGCGCTCATCGTGACCGCCGCCCAGGCCAGCTCCTCTGTGGCGTCCCACTGCGTCGATCTCATCGATGAAGATAATGCAAGGCGCGTTCTTCTTGCCCTGCTCGAACAGATCGCGCACGCGGCTTGCGCCTACACCCACGAACATCTCGACGAAGTCAGAACCCGAAATCGAGAAGAACGGTACGCTCGCTTCGCCGGCGATGGCTCGCGCCAGCAGCGTCTTGCCGGTGCCGGGAGGCCCAATCAGCAGAACGCCTTTCGGAATCCGTCCACCGAGTTTCTGGAACTTTTGCGGCTCGCGTAGAAATTCAATAATCTCCTGAAGCTCCTCTTTCGCCTCCTCTACGCCCGCGACGTCTTTGAACGTCACCTTCTTCTGCTGCGAGGAATGCAGCCGCGCCCGGCTCTTCCCGAAGCTGAGCGCTTTGTTCCCTCCGCTCTGCATCTGACGCATCATGAAGATCCACAAGCCCAGCAGAATCAAAATCGGTACCGCATTGAGCAGCATTCCGATCCATCCGCTGCCCGTCGAATCTTTCCAACTGTAGTTGATGTTTTTCTCCTGCATCAACTTGTAAATGTCGGGATAGTTCGGAGGAATTACGGTGTGAAAAGGCCGGCCATCGCTCAGCGTTCCTTGAACATCTGTGCCTGTAATGTTCGCGTCCTTGATCTTGCCGTCCTGAATCGCAGTCACGAACTGCGACGCATTCAGATTCTGCGGTGTCGGGCCCCGGCCGGTCTTCACGGCCATATACACCAGAACAACCGCGCAGATGATCACAACCCAGAAAACCGCGGTTTTTACATTTGAACTCATGAACTCACCTTCTGCCGGCTCACTTCCCGCCAGCCAGGCGCAAGCGCCCGCTCCAACCTCATATAGACAGACGTCAATTGAGTCGCTTTCGATTCATCCACCGGATTCCCGGTAGGTAATACGTACCAGTTGGGTAGTGCCCGCGGAGGCTGCAAATGTTGCTGCCGGCCCGAACTTGCGTACCCATACAATCTCATCGCCAGCCGCTACCACTGGCCAATGACGACGTTCCCATAACAAAACTCTTCCTTCCTGAAAAAGCGTCTTGATCTTCTCCGGTTGACCATGGCCAGGACGTTGTATTTGGTCCCCGGGCTCCCAGTTGCGCACGGACAGCGAAGCAAGCTCACCGTCTTGCCTGTCCAAAAGCCCCCCGTCTAGATCCGCAATTTCAAGTCGCAACTCCCGATCTTCCTTGAAATTAGCACAGTTTAGGGCCTGCTGTGTCACCCGATTGGCACAGATCCACCCGGCCCGGAAAGGCAGCTCGCACGGCTCGCCGTAATTCAGGTTTACGCGATAGTGGCGGGGCGAGTCTTGCAACCGGCCCGGCTGTGTTAGCAGCAAGGTCCCGAAAGACCGGAGGGCATCGACTCCCGGCGCCATGACACGATCATGGCCGTGGCTGCTGTTGCAGATCCGCAGGATGGCTGCGACGTGCTCCATATCGAGTGACCGGAGATCGCCCCGCAAATCCAGAAGCGCCCGCCGGATCAGTCGCCTCTGGACAGCTACATGGAATGCATTAAGTGCGTCCGTTTGCAAAATCGAACCCAATTCAGTTCGTTTGGTAATTTGGCGGTAAATCGGCTCAATCTGTTGATTCCAATAGTCCTCCTCGTCTTGCGCCAATTCCGCCATGCCCGCCAGCACTCCTTCCAGATTCGGGTTGAAATGGGCGGCAAGCGCCGGAATGGCTTCGTTTCGCAAACGGTTGCGGGCAAATTCGAGACTCCCGTTCGAGGAATCCTCTCGCCAGCGCAGGCCTTCGGCGGTCGCCCACGACCGGACCTCACTTCGGCTAACGGTAAGCAGTGGGCGGATGACTCCACCCTCGCCGATCATGCGCATGCCGCAGAGCCCTGTCAACCCAGCCCCCCGGAGCACTCGGAACAGCACGGTCTCGGCCTGATCGCTTCGTGTATGCCCTAGGGCTACTCTCGCTAAACTGTGTTCCGCAACACAGCGCCGGAAGAAAGCCTTCCTCGCCCGCCGCGCCTCCTGTTCCAGATTGCCCTCGGGAACCTGAGCACGATTGACGAGGCACTCGAGTCCCAGCGACCGGGCCTGTTCGCGTACGAACGCTTCGTCGTCGTCGGACTCGCGTCCTCTCAGTCCGTGGTTGCAATGCAAGACCTTGAGACGAACGCCCAACTCGGGAGCGAGCCGGTGCAGAATGTGCAAGAGCACCACCGAATCCGCTCCCCCCGACACCGCCACGCCGGCCTGATCACCGGCGGACAGCATGTTATAACGAGGGATGATTCGGCCCACCCGAGCGGCTAAATTGTCATCCAATCTCTACATTTTAGGTCTTTGCTAGCTTCCCGCCCCGCATGCATATCAACCCGCCTCTGAACGAACCCAAGCTGAACCATCTCGCCGCCGGTATCAAGGTATTGCTTATGGATGTGGACGGCGTCCTCACCGACGGCAAACTTCACTTTGTGCCGGATGCCCAGGGTAAGATCACCGAAACCAAAGGCTTCGACTCACAGGATGGAATCGCCCTGCGCTGGCTCAAATGGTACGACGTGAAGACCGGCGTGATCAGCGGTCGCGACTCTCCGGCCACTGCGGAACGGGCGCGGCAAGTCGATATGACGTGGGTCTTTCAGGGACACATCGAAAAGATTCCTCTATTCGAACAGATTATGGCGGAAGCCAAGGTCGACAAGGAGCAAGTCGCCTACATCGGCGACGATTTGACGGACGTCGTGATTATGCGCCGCGTCGGCCTGTCGTTTGCAACCGCCAACGCCCGCAACGAGGTGAAGCACTCCGCTTCGGCCGTGACGGAAGCGCCGGGTGGGGCGGGGGCCGTACGCGAGGTGATCGAGGTGCTGCTGAAGGCGCGCGGCGTTTGGAGTGAACTGCTCAAAAAATATGAGGTGACCGTCTGAGTGAGGCCGCCACCGGGAAGCTCGGTTTAGTCCTGACCACCGCGAGTGCGCCCGGCGTGATGCATCAAGTCACAGGCGTGATCTTCCGGCACAGCGGCGACATCCGTTCAGTCTCGATCGTGGAGGATCAGCCGGCCCAGACCCGAACCTATTTCGAACTGGATCTTCCCGGCTCGCCCGAAAACTTGATTGAAGACCTGGGCCGTCTCGAAGTAGTACGCTCGGTCGCGCGAGTCGAGTCTCTGCAGAAGATCTACGGCAAGCGAATCATCATCATGGGTGGGGGCGCCCAAGTTGGACAAGTTGCACTCGGTGCTATCTCGGAGGCGGACCGGCATAACATCCGCGGCGAGCATATTTCGATCGATACCATCCCGCTCGTAGGCGAACACACGCTCGCTGCCGCCGTGCGGGCCGTGCAACGGCTTTCGCGGGTCAGGGCACTGGTCCTGGCGGGAGCGCTTATGGGAGGCGAAATCGAAACCGCCGTTCGCGAGGTACGCAATGAGGGGCTGCTGGTGATCAGCCTCAACATGGCTGGAAGCGTTCCTGATGCCTGCGATCTTGTCGTGACAGATCCAGTGCAGGCCGGCGTAATGGCTGTGATGGCTGTCGCTGAAACAGCCAGATTCACGATCGAGCGGCTGCACCGGCGCGTTTTTTAGACGGCTATTTTACGTCGAACGGGAACTCGCGCAGCAGATCGCCGGGCGTGTGATCCGTGCTCATGGAATACAGCCGAAGGTAATGGTCTCCCGGCTGATCGAGTCGAGGAACGGTGACATCCACATGGTCGTCCTGGACTTTCGCCGGGCCCTTCCATATCTCTGAGCCGTTGCCGTCAACCATCACCACTTGAATCGGTCCATCGGCGATGTCCGGCGCATTCAAATGCAGGTGCAACGCCCGGCCGAGCGGCACTGCCTCAGCTCCGGACCCTCTGGTAGCCGATAAGCTCACGTCCACAGCAGCAGGATTTCTTGAGACAAAGCGCGGCGCGACCGTTACCGTGAGAGCAAGCGCGGCCACAGCGCCGGCCCACGACAAGGTCCGGAACGTAAACCAGTTGTTCCGAAACCGTCTCTCGTTTGCAACCTGCGGCTTGCGTTCCTGTGAAACCTCACGAAGGGCAAGCTTGACAGCCGCCAACTGGATTTCGAGTTCCTCCAGACGCGTGGTGCATGCGTCGCACGAGAGGATGTGAGTTTCCACTCTTTCCAGTTCGTCTTCCTGAGCATGGTGCAAGAGGAAACGCTCCAGGGCTTCCTCCGATGGATGATCCAGATACGAACAAGTCATAAAAGCTCACGGACGGATTAACTAACAGTCCGCTCCTCTATTATGGAAGTGTTGTTAACCTGCGTGTGCTCTCAAAAAAACTGAGAAAATTCCGCTGGATGCCAGTTTCTTCCTACCAATTTCGCCGAATTTAGCTTTAGCGCGCGATTTTAGTAATCGGAATTGCGTTTCGGTTAACGCCATTTCGCGGCAAATCTGCTCTTGCGGCTGCTCTTGTAAGTAAAAGCGAACTAGAATATCCCGGTCGCGCTTCGAAAGCGCCGAAAGAGCGCTCTTCATCAGGTCCGCTTTCTGGCGGATCATCGCTTCCTGTTCGGGGTTTTCCTTCCGGTCTGCGACCGTAACTCCAGTTTCCAAATCGGCTTGTTCCCGCCGCGTGTGCACGGCGTGTTCTATGTAGGCCGCTACCTGCCTGCGAACAACGGTTCTGACAAAACCCATCAGGCGTTCCGGTTCCCGCAGATCGCCGCGCTTGATTGCGTTCACCACAATCAAGAACGTGTCGTGGACTTTGTCCTCTAGCTCCTGCGGACCCAATTGCCGGCACAGGTAATAGCGGATTCCGCGGCTGAACAGCTTGTACAGTTGCTCCATGCCGGAATCTTCTCCGGCCTTAATTTGATCGACGAGAACGCTCCACTCTATCGGCGAGAGTGAAGTTTTGGCGGCCTTTTCTCTGGCATCATCCGTCGGTTGATTGTCATCTGCGGCCGGCGCCGTTTGCGGCTTCGGGGGAGTTGCCGTCATAGACAAAGTCACTCCTTGGAAAAGATGGAATATGCAGCCCAAAACGAGGGCGAATTGCGATACCCGCTGCTATGCTGCATGTCGAGCTGCGCTTCCTGTAAAGCGATCGCCGCTCGCTGGGCAAGCGAACCGGTAACCGTTTTCTGAAGATGAATGTAAAAAGCGGAAAAAAATTCGCCGGAATCGTCCGGAATAGGCCAGGAGCTGACCACGACGGCCGAGGCTCCGGCCAGCAGCCAGGCGCGGCTTAAGCCGATCAGACCGGCACTCGGAAGCGCCTTGCCTTGACCGGAGGCGCAGCCGCTTAGAACCACCAGACTTCCTGGCACGCGGTAGGCGGCAACGGCTTCGCGCGTCAACAGCTCAGGCACATTGTCACTCGTGAGACTCAACGCCAGCGCGGCTTCCTGCGGCTTCCCTTCGGGACTGACGACATGAACCGCGAAATGCAGCAATTCAGGAGTTTTCTGAAGCGCGTTCTTCAATGCCGCGCCGTTTGCCTCGGAACCGGACAGAAGTTGTTCTTCCGGCATGCCGCTCAATTTTGCCGCTGCCTTGATTTCGCGAGCGCTGCCAACCAGCCGTCCGAGCCCGGCCCCGGCCTGGGTGTCGGAGGCATGCACAAAATGCACGTTGGCCGCGCGCCGCGTGTCGGCCTGATTGTATATCGGATCCGCAACCCCCACAAATCGCTGCGCGGGCCGCGCTGTGTCCGGGAGCAACAGCAAAAGTTCGCTGGGAAGTATGCGCAAACTATGGTGGGCGATGAGCGGCTGATGAGGTCCGGAAATGCTTACGTCCGTTAACGCCGCGTACGGAATTTGGCCGGCCGACGTTCCATCTTCCGTGATGAGCCAGTCGCGCTTCTGCCAGAACTTTCGGTCCAGTTGGCCGAACAAAACGCGACTCAGCTCAGTTCCCGCAGAGTCATCGCCGTGGCCATTTTGCAGCGCCTGAGAATAACGCTTGGCGCGCTGCACGATCTCGGCTTCTTTTGGCAGCTCATACAACTGTACATCATCCACGGTGACAGCCCATAAAAAGGATTTCGTTTTACCCAGGCAAAAACTGAGCAGCAGTTCACTCCGGTGTAGCCGGGCTTGAATATCCTTAAGTGAATTCTGGAAACGATAGTTCTCTTTTTTTGTGGAAAGGCTGAGAGATTGATCTTCGAGCTCACTTAATTCTAGCCGAATAGATTGGAGTGTGGCAGTGTCTTGGGGAGAATGTTGCCCTAAAGTAACGCGTGCTTGCGCCGCCTTCAGTTCGGAAAGCAATTCGAAGTAGCGGTCGCTGAAATGCGGGTTTTTGACCAATGACGCTGTCAACTGCTCCCGCAGGCTAGCCGCCCGATTCTGCGCCAAAGCTTCCAAGGCCTGCCGTGAAAGCTCGGGATCATGGCGCTCGAGCGCCATTTGCGCTGCAAGTTGCGCGAAATCCGCGTATACCTCGTTCAGATAGACGACGGTCTGAGTGTTGGTGCTGTCTCCTGGAGGTGCGGATTCACGCCACGTGTTCGCCAGATCCATAGCTCGCTGGAATTCCGCCAGCGCGGCCGCTTTTCGATTCAGCGCCTCTAGAATCCGGCCTCGGACATGGACAAAATAGTACGCGGGAACGCGGTAGAAATAGCGCGTGGACGAAGCGAACGCCAAATCGTTCAGCCGCAACGCGTCGGCATAATTCCCCTTCTTGAACTCCAGTTCCGAGCGGTGCCCTAATATGACGGACATCCACGGATTCACTTTTCCGTCGAACGCGATAGCTTGTGCGTGCCGAAGCGCCTCACCGGCTTCAGACAATTGACCAGCGTTCATAAACGCAAAGCCGCGAACATCCCATAGAAAGGCCTCCCACTCCGGCAGCGTCGCTTCCCGGGCTGCCCGAATGCCATGATCGGAAAACGCGATTCCCTCGCTGAACCTGCCTTGCTCGATGGATAGATCCGCCAGATACAGGAAGTTCAAGGCGACCCAATCTTTCCTGGGACTATCCTGTAGAAGCCGCATCGCTTCACGGCTTTCCTTCTCCGCAAGAGCGTACTCGCCGAGATTGCGGTAGATGCCGGTGAGGTTATTGGCTGCTGCTCCAGCCAAACTCTTATCGCCGGCCTGCAGGGCAACCTGATAGGTGCTCTCGCAAGTGCCAGTTGCTTCGCGGAACCGTTCCAAGCTCATTCGGCCATAGCAAAGACCTAGAGAAGCTTTCGCTTCGCGCTCTAAATCCCCTATGCGGTGCGCGGTTTGTTGCGCGCGACGGTCGATCTCGATGGCCGCGAGGAATTGGCCGGTGTCATTCTTCTTCTTGGCGTCGGCAATCGCCTGATCGAGCTCTCGGGCGAGTTTTTCCTTGGGAGCTAACGGAGGGACCGGATTCTGGATCGCGCCAGGCAGACCAGATGGTACACAGGCAAGTGTGACCAGCGCTCGTAAGGCCGGAAGCAACCACAAGACGAGTGATTGTCTGGCCTGCCTGGGGGGTGGCAGGTGCGTAATCTCCTGAGAACCTTGTGAGAATTACTCTACCACCACTAGATCGAATACTAATGAAGACGCCGCTTCAACTAAAGAAAGAAAAGCGATAGGAACATGCAGAAAAAATTAGAGCCGCCGAGTGGCATTTATGTCTCCTTTCGCACAAACTTTTAACTGCGCGAACGTCGATCCAACGCCGATCTAATCGGCTAAATGCCTGAATCAATTAACGAAGGTTTTTTCCTAAAAATGGTCACCGGGTTTTTGCGCAACCCCAAAAAGTGACCGCCGCCCGCGAACGGGTCCGCCTCACGGGATACTGGAGAAAGGAATACTTATGGACATTCGCGAAGCGGCCGGAACGGGAGCGGGTAGTGCCGTCTCTTCGTCAGATGACGTGCGGGGCCATGAACAGAAGCTTGATCGGTTGGCGGAAGTAGCTGTGATGGTCGGACTGGGTCTCGCCCACGGCCAGGAACTGGTGATGACCGCATCGCTTGACGCAGTACCGCTGGTTCGGCGTATCACCGAGCACGCTTATAAAGCAGGCGCCTCTCTCGTTACTACGTTGTACACGGATGAAGAAGCCACTCTCATGCGCTTCCATCACGCGCCGCCTGAGAGCTTTGACCGCGCGGCACAGTGGCTTCAGGACGGTGTCGCCGCAGCGTACCGGAGCGGCGCAGCCCGCCTGGCCGTAACTGGGGGCAACCCCGCGTTGCTGGCGCGGGAGGATCCGGGCCATGTTTCGAGAGCGAATCTCGCCGCCTCGAAAGCCAGCCGCGCCGCGCTGGAACTGATTACGCGCCACGAAATCAACTGGACCATCGTGGCGTGCGCGACTCCCGCGTGGGCCCACCTCGTTTTCCCGAACGAACCCGAGGACGTGGCGCTCTCCCGGCTTTGGGATGCCATCTTTGCCGCTACCAGAGTGGATACGCCGGATCCGATCGCGGCTTGGCGAGCCCACGGCGCGCAATTGCAAGAACGCGTGGCTTATTTAAACGAGAAGCGTTACGCGGCGATTCACTTTCGCGGGCCGGGAACCGACCTGCGCGTGGGTCTGGCGGACGACCACAGGTGGTTAGGCGGCGGAGATACCGCGAAAAACGGTATCTATGGCATTGCCAATATGCCTACCGAAGAGGTGTTCTCGATGCCGCACAAAGATCGTGTCGACGGTATGGTTCGCAGCACCAAGCCGCTCTCGTATCAGGGCACACTCATCAAGGACATCGCCGTCCGGTTCGAGAACGGCCGCGTGATCGACGCTTCTGCCAGCGAAGGCGAGACCGTCTTGCGCCAGATGATCGCAACCGATGATGGCGCCCGACGCTTGGGTGAAGTCGCGCTCGTGCCGAATTCCTCGCCTATCTCGCGCAGCGGTCTGCTGTTCTGGAACACGCTGTTCGATGAGAACGCCGCCAGCCATATTGCGCTGGGCCAAGCTTACAGCACCTGCATTCGCGGGGGTGACAGGCTGGACCCTCAGCAACTGGCGTTAAAGGGCGCGAATGAAAGCCTGATTCACGTCGATTGGATGATTGGCTCAGGCGAGGTGGACGTCGATGGCATCGGCGCGTCTGGAACCTCAGAGCCGCTCATGCGAGCGGGAGAATGGGTCTAGGCGGATCGCCCCCACCTGTCTTCCAGCAACCCGAATAGCCCGCAACTTCGCAAAGAGCTGGGCCTGCGTGACCTCGTGCTCATGCAGGTCCTGCTGGTTACCACTGAAACCTGCATCGGTATCGCCGCGCGGCAGGGCCCCACGCACCTGCTCTTTTGGGCTGCCGGTATTACCTTCTTTTTCGTTCCGCTCGCAGTCGTCACGCGCTACTTGGGGCAAGTGTTGCCGTGGGAAGGTGGCGTATATCAGTGGGCCAAGATAGGACTCGGTCCGTTTCCCGGCTTCCTCGCTGCCTGGAACTTCTGGATCTATTCGATTTTCCTCGCGTCATCCCTCGGGATCTCCATCGCCGAGAGCCTCGCGTATGCCGGTGGCCCCGCCGCCGCTTGGATGGCCAATAGTTTCTGGCTGATTACTTTTGTGAACTTGGCCGTGTTCGCGTTCATCCTGGCAGTGGACATCCGCGGATTCAGAGCAAGCAAGTGGGTGTCGCACTTCGGCACGCTGGCGATCCTGGGCGTGCAGTTTACCTTGATCGCGCTTCTGTTTGTGCACCCGCATCATCAAGTCCCGCCACAGCCGCCGTTTGCGTTGGCGGTTCCGCCCCTTACGCTACTCAGCGTCAACTTGCTCGCGAAGATGAGTTTCATAGGGCTGAATGGAGGCGAACAGATTGCCGTTTTCGCGGGCGAGATGCGAAACCCCGCTGCCAGCATAGGCCGCTCCATCTGGATTGCCGCGCCGCTGATCGCCCTTCTGTATATCCTCAGCACAGGAGCGCTACTATCCTACGTGCCGGCGCAGAACATCGACTTAGCCGCGCCGGTTTCACAGACTCTTGCCGCCGCCTTCGGCCCCTCGGGCGCGACAGGATGGATCGCCGCCGCTGGCGTGTTTGGGATCGTCGCGTTGTCGATTGCACAATACACCGTCATTGTGGCCGAGACCTCCCGGCTTCCGCTGGTAGCCGGTTGGGATGGCCTGTTGCCGGTTTGGTTCACGCGCCTCCACCCTCGCTTCCGAACTCCCACGCGCGCCTTGTGGTTCGTGGTGCTCTGTTGCGTGGGTCTAGCAACGCTGAGTCTGATCGGGGTGGCGCAGCAGGAGGCCTTTCAACTTGTCACAACGGCCGCGCAGGCGTGCTACGGCCTCTATTACTTGATTCTGTTCGCTGTCCCGCTGGCCAGACGCACCAATTTGGCGCCTGCTCCCGGACTGATCGTGCGTCTCAGCGCGATGAGTGGTTTCGCGGTGACGCTCGTTGCCATCGTGCTGCAGGTCGTGCCCATCATCGATGTCCGTCAGCCGTGGGTATTTGGCGCCAAGGTCGCATCGGCTCTGCTCGCGGCCAATCTGCTCGGATGGGTTCTGTACCGCCGCGCCCGCCGGCCCGGGGACACTCCGGGCTCGGAAGCGATGCTAGCCTGAGACGAATGCATTTCGGATCGGCCTTTTTCTGGCGGGTGTTGCCCGCCTCTTTACTCGGAACTGCTCTGATGGCGCAGACTTCCACCCCTCCCCATCGCCCCGCCAGTGCGGCAGCCGCTCACCATCCCGCCGCGAGCAAATCAGCGCCGCCACCAGCTCTTATGACAGACGACCAAAAGATCATCTATGCACTGGGTCTTTCGATTTACAGATCCCTCGGGCAGTTCAGTCTGACACCAGCGGAACTGCAAATCGTGAAGCGTGCGATCAACGACTCCGAGGCCGGAAAACCCGCCGAAGATCTTGAGGCCTGGGGACCGAAGATTCAAGCCTTTGCCAAAGCACGCGCGGCTCAGGAGGCGGAGCGTCAGAAAGCCGCCTCGCAAGAGCTCCTCGCCAAAGCCGCGGCCGAACCGGGCGCCACGAAGACTGAATCTGGCCTCATCTATCGGGAAATTACGCCAGGTACGGGGCCGTCGCCAACCCCTACCGACACAGTGAAGGTAAACTATCGCGGAACTCTTGCTGACGGCACCGAATTCGACAATTCCGCTAAGCATAACGAACCGGCGCAATTTCCTCTCAATCACGTGATTCCTTGTTGGACAGAAGGTTTACAAAAGATCAAAGTGGGCGGGAAAGCCAAACTGGTATGTCCATCGACCTTGGCCTACGGCGACCAGGGGCGGCCCGGCATCCCGCCCGGCGCAACGCTGACCTTTGAAGTGGAACTGCTCGGTATTGTGAACGACGCCCAGACTCCAGCCGCGACACCGCCAGCGCCTCAGACGCACTAAACTGGGGATATTCTCAAACGTTCCGTACGGAGCAGGGTGCTACTGAGCAGCTGCTGGTCAGACTAAACTAAACGCGATGGACGGCTCATCACCGAACTGTGCGTTGCTGTTGTTGACAGCTCTCTCGAAAAAGCTGCAGACTCGCGACTCTTCAGCAGGTCAGTTGAAGGTCGGTAAGCAGGGCGTCTACCTGGTTGAGCGCAGCGGAACGGCAACCAGCTTCAAGCTTGTTCCCTGGCAGCAGGTCCTATCGGGCAAATCGAACCGCGAAGCAGAGTAATCGTCGTAAGTTCGCTATACTAAAAGGAGTTTTCGGTCCGAGCTGAAGTTTTCTACTCCAGCTTCTTCCCCTACAGTGTATGTTCGATAATCTCTCCGACAAGCTGCAGCGGGTTTTCAAAAACCTGCGCGGCGAAGGCAAGCTCACCGGCGCCAACATGGAGGAAGCTCTGCGCGAAATCCGCGTCGCGCTGCTCGAGGCCGACGTCCATTTCAAAGTAGTCAAGCAATTCATTGAGCAGGTGAAGGAAAAAGCCACCGGGGAAGAAGTGCTCACGGCGCTCTCGCCTGGCCAGCAAGTCGTCAAAATCGTTCGCGACGAACTGACGAAAATGCTCGGGGGGCACCAATCGCGGCTTCGCTTCGCAAACGAACCACCCAGCGTGGTTCTTGTCGTGGGCCTGCAGGGTTCCGGAAAGACGACCAGCACAGCGAAGCTGGCGCGCTTTCTCACGAAAGAAGGAAACAAGCCGCAACTCGTTTCGGTGGACGTGTACCGGCCTGCCGCGCGACACCAACTCAGCATTCTTGCCAAGAATGTCAATGCACCGATCTATGAGGGTGCGGCGGAAGAGAGCAAACCGCTGGAACTGGCCAAGTCGGCGCGCCGCGAAGCCATGCAGACCGGACGCGACGTGCTGCTGGTGGATACGGCTGGCCGCCAACATATAGACGATCAGTTGATGCAGGAACTGCATGAACTCAAAGAAGCCCTGAATCCGAGCGAGATTCTGTTCGTCGCCGATGCAATGACCGGTCAGGACGCGGTGAAATCGGCCGACGAGTTCCACAAGCGGCTGGGAATCACCGGTGTCATTCTCACCAAAATGGATGGGGATGCGCGCGGTGGCGCGGCCTTGTCCATCCGCACCATCACCGGTCAGCCATTGAAATTCGTAGGCGTCGGCGAGAAGACAGACGCGCTGGAAGCCTTTCACCCTGATCGTGTCGCATCACGCATTTTGGGCATGGGCGACGTGTTGTCGCTCATCGACAAAGTCCAGGAAAGCATCGATCAGGAAACCGCCGAGAAGATGCAAGAGAAGCTGCTCGGCGACGACTTCACACTTGAAGACTTCCGAGAGCAGATTAAGCAGATCCGAAAACTGGGTTCGCTCACCGGTCTACTGGACATGATGCCGAAGATCGGTCCGCTCAAGGATTTGAAGGACGCCAAGATCGACGAAAAAGAGGTCGGTCGCGTGGTGGCGATCATCGATTCCATGACGCCGAAAGAGCGCCGGAATCACATGCTCATCAATGGATCGCGCCGGCGGCGGATTGCCAAAGGCAGCGGCACCAGTGTTCAGGATGTTAACAATCTTCTGAAACAATACGCACAAGCGCGTAAAATGATGAAGAGCTTTACCGGCCCCGGCGGACTGCTCGGCAAGAAGCTCATGAAGATGAAGCTGCCCGGCTTGCCCGGTTTTTAGGTGTCTTGCCCGGTTTGTGAAGGCCGCCCTGCGGGCAACTCAAAAGTTTGTAACAATATAGAAGGAAAAGATCAAGCCAAGATGTTAGCGATTCGTTTAGCGCGGTTCGGCGCCAAGAAAAAGCCCACCTACCGGGTGGTTGTGATTGATAAAGAGCGCGCCCGGAATAGCCGCTCCGTGGAAGTCGTCGGCCACTACAACCCGATCGCGAAGCCGGCTGAAGTCGAACTGAAGCACGACCGTATCGATTACTGGATAAAAAACGGCGCCCAGCCCTCCGACACGGTGACCCGCCTGATGAAAGCCAATCCGGCGCAAGCTCCGGCGGTCGCATAGCAGTCATTCCGGTACCTCGATTTCCTGAGATTCGGCCTGTCCGGCCAGACCGGGCGGCCCACGTTAAGGCAAAAATGACTGACAGCAATGGCGTAAAGACGCTGGTGGAGGACATCGCCAAAGCGTTGGTGGATACGCCAACGGGAGTGGTGGTGAACGAAATTGCCGGAGAGCATGCGACCGTGTTTGAATTGCGTGTGGCCGACGGCGATCTGGGTAAGGTGATTGGGAAGCAGGGACGCACGGCGCGCTCCATTCGAACGTTGTTGGGCGCCGTCGGAACGAAACTGAACCGCCGCTTTTCGCTCGAGATTCTGGAATAGCGGTTTCGTCTGCGGGTATGGACCGGGATAGGGTGGTCGTCGCTGAGATCTTGCGGCCGCGCGGCAATCGAGGGGAAGTAATCGCCAGGTCTCAGACGGACGTGCCCGGCAGACTGGAGCAGTTGAAGCGCGCCCAAGTGCGCCTTCGGGACGGCTCCGATGTACAAGTGGAAATTGAGGAAGCCTGGACGCATAAGGGCGATTGGGTTCTGAAATTCGCGGGCGTGGATTCGATTAACGCGGCGGAGCGGTTCGGCGGTTCGGATTTGTGGTTAGCGGTGACGGATCGGGGCACGTTGCCCGAAGGCGAGTTTTTTCAGTCGGACCTGGTCGGGTGTGCGGTTGTAGATTCCGCTACGGGAAAAAGGCTGGGTGTGGTGGAAGGCTGGCAGCAGTACGGTGGGCCGCCTCTCATGGAATTGCAGATCGACGGCCGCGAGGTGCTGATTCCGTTTATCAGTACAGAGTGCCAGGTCGATCTCACCGAACGGACGATCGGCGTCGATTGTCCGGAAGGTTTACTTGATTTATAGTCAGGTGATTTGCAGTCAGGTGATTTGTGCGGTTTCACATCGTCACGATCTTCCCGGAATTCTTTGCGGGACCCTTCGCCCACGGGGTGGTAGCACGGGCGCAGGCGAGCGGACGATTAGAAATCCGTGTCCACGATCTGAGAAACTGGACGTACGACCGTCACAAAACGGTAGACGACCGACCGTTTGGCGGTGGCGAGGGCATGTTGCTTAAGCCGCGACCATTGTTCGAAGCGGTGGAAGCCGTTCTGCCGCATAGAACGCCCGATACGAAAGTAGTGCTTGTGTCTGCGCAGGGGAAGCCCTTCACGCAGGCGCTCGCTAGGCAGTTTGCCGGGCTGGAGGATCTGTTGATCCTATGTGGGCGGTACGAAGGTGTAGACGAAAGAGTGGCCGAACACCTTGCGGACGAAGAGGTGTCGATCGGCGATTTTGTGCTGAGCGGAGGGGAGTTGGCGGCGGCGGTGATCGTAGATACCGTCGCGCGGCTTTTACCTGGAGTGCTTGGCAATGAAGACTCCACGCGGAACGAAAGTTTCAGTGAGGAGAGCGAAGGTTTATTGGATTGCCCGCAGTACACCAGACCGGCGGAGTTCCGCGGCTGGAAGGTGCCCGAAGTGCTGTTGGGTGGGAATCATGAAGAGATCAAGCGCTGGCGCAGGGCAGCCTCGCGCGAGAAAACAGAGCGGCTTCGTCCGGATCTTTTGGTTGAGGAGATCTAAGGACAGGCCGGCAAGATACGGTTCGAAGGCAAATATTATGCAAAACGCACTTGTCAGCAAGTTCATCAGCAAGAACACTCGTACGACCCCGCATCCGGAATTCCGGCCCGGCGATACCATTCGCGTGCACGTCAGAATTCGAGAAGGTGACAAGGAGCGTCTTCAAGCCTTTGAAGGTACCGTAATCGCGCGCAAGAACACGGGCATGGGCGAGACGATCACCGTTCGAAAAGTGAGTTTCGGGCAGGGTGTGGAGCGCATTTTCCCCATTCACGCGCCCGTCATAGACCACATCGATATGGTCCGCACCGGCCGCGTACGGAGAGCGAAGCTTTACTACCTTCGCGGTCTCAAGGGCAAAGCGGCTCGTCTGCGCGAGCGAGATTAGCTGGTCTAACTCCCCCGCGTGGAAGAGAGTGCTCGCGGAACAACGGAATCCTTGCCTCGAGATCGCAAGGTCCAACGCCGGAAGACCAAAGCCGAAGGTGCATGCCAGCGCTCCATCCGCTGCGTCAGTACTTACGAACGCGAAGCGCGAGAACGCGGATTCTCACGGATAGCGGGCGTTGACGAAGTAGGGCGTGGCTGCTTGTTCGGCCCCGTGTTTGCGGCCGCAGTGATTCTTGATCCGCTGCGTCCGATCAAAGGTCTGCACGACAGCAAAATTCTAGACGCAGACGAGCGCTCAGCCCTCGCGGCCCAGATCAAATCGCGTTGTGTCGCGTGGGCCATTGGTGGCGCCGACGTTTTCGAGATCGATCAGATTAACATCTATCAGGCGTCGCGTCTCGCCATGCGCCGCGCCGTGGAAGCGCTTTCGCTTCAGCCGGACTATCTGCTCATAGACGCGATCAAGATCGATCTTCCGGTCGAACAATTGTCCTTGATCGACGGCGACGCGCGCTGCCGCGCCATTGCCGCGGCGTCCATTGTCGCCAAAGTTCATCGTGACGCCTGCCTGGCGCAGTGGCACGAAGTGTTTCCGGAATACAATCTGCTTTCGAACAAGGGCTACTCCACCCCGGATCATAAGCGGGCCCTGCGGAAGCATGGGCCGACGCTGTTACATCGCTTCAGTTTCTGGCCGGTGCGCGTCAACAGCCAACACGTACATTGGACCGGATACCTGACCAGCGCTCCGACGCAGGCCGAACTGTTCGATGGATCGGATGGAGATGCAGCGCTAGCCGAGCTGACTCTAGGAGCAGGCGCTTGAGCGGTTCCACGCAGAGCGCGCCCACTTCACCGGCCCCCGCCAAACCGCCTCGCTTCGTCAAGTGGCACCGGCGCGTCCTGGGTTTCTGTCTCGCGATTTTTGCGTTTGAACTCGGCCTCTTTCTGGTGATCTTTCCCTGGCTGGCCAATTGGGATCTGAGCTGGGTGGCGGTTCACTCGCCGCGCTTCTCCGACCTGTGGATGAGTCGCTATTTTCGCGGCGCGCTGAGCGGTCTCGGTCTGTTGAACATCTACATCGCCGTGGCAGAGATGCTCAAGCAGTTAAAGTCGATTTTCGGGCAATAGGACCAAGCCGGAACGCACAAAGTGTCTAACCGATAAAACCGCTTCGCCGCAGAAACGCATAGCTCTGGCGCAGGCTGGCGATCGGGTCCTTACTGAAATCCTGTTCCACAAAAATGTGTCTCGCATTGGTCTGAGAAACGGCTTGAAGGATTTCACCCAAAGGCAAATCACCGGCGCCAAGTTCCCTATACGTTTCATTCGGCACCGTTGCGATGTCATAGTGAACGGGAGTCCCTTTAGCCCGATCTTTCAAATGAACCAATTCAACTCGGGCCGCATTTTGCCGCAGAAACCCCGCCGCGCTCACACCCGCCATACTCACCCAGAAACAATCGACCTCCAAGCCGACCAACTTACGGTCTAAGCGCTCCAGCAAAACGTCGATGGGCCTACCGCCAGCCATGGGTTGGAACTCGAAATCGTGATTGTGATAGCAGAATCGCAGGCCTGCAGAAGCGGCCTTGCGGGCGGCCGCATTTAGCTTGTCGGCCAGAGAGCGGTAGAAATCCAAGCCCAGGCGCTCTTCGGGTGAGAGATAGTTGAAGACTATATATCTAAATCCGTGATCTCTGGCCAGCGCGATACATTTCTCGAAGGTCACTCCCTGCTCAATGGCAGGCATGTCGGCGTGCTGCCAGGCCGTCCAGTTGCCTGTCAAAATTGGAGTTTCGAAGTGCATGCTGATGGGGCTGAGATTCACCTGCTTCAGAAGCGGCGCAAGTAACGCCACTTGATTTCGCAACATCTCAACTTCCCGATAGCCGATCTCGGCGATGGCCTCGAGCGTCTCCATCGGATGCTTCACAACCGCGTCGCGGACGGTGTACAGTTGAACGCCGGCCGGGAACAGTTGCTTGCCAAACGCCGGCACTGCAGCGAGTCCGAGCTTTAACAGAGATCGTCTGCTCAACGGAAGTGAACCCGTCATATACGGGCTCCAGTTTATTACAAGCTTGTTTGCCCGCCGAAGATCAGATACGCTAACTTATCTCGCAGCGAACTTATGTTTGTGAGTCAAATTTTCATTTATCCGATCAAATCTGCACGGGGTATTCGCGTTGCTGAAACTCCATTGGATTTTAGCGGCCCGGCGAAAGACCGCCGTTGGATGCTTGTCGATTCCGAAGGCGTATTCCTTTCACAGCGCAAGCTGCCGCGTATGGCCTTGATCCATCCTCGTTTTGACGAAACCGATCTCGTTGTCACCGCGCCGGGCATGCCACCGCTCGTCATCCCGGAATGGTCCGGGGAAGGAGAGTGGATCCCCGTGACGATTTGGCGCGATCGGCTGATCCTGCCGCATCCCAATCAGATCTATAGCGATTGGTTCAGCAGCTTTCTCGGTCTGAACTGCCGGCTTGTTTACCTGCCCGCAAGCGTCACCAGACTCGTTGAACCGCCCTTCGATTCGCCCGAATGGCGGGTCAGCTTGGCCGATGGCTATCCGTTGCTCCTGCTTACCGAAGCCTCTGTGGATTTGCTAAACAGCCGACTCCCATCACAGGTGAGTGTCGAACGGTTCAGGCCCAATGTGGTGATCTCCGGCACGCCTCCACATGAGGAGGACCGCTGGCGGCGCCTGCAAATCGGTTCCGTTCAACTTGCAATTGTGAAGCCCTGCGCTCGTTGCTCCATCGTGCTTGTCGATCCGGAGACAGCCGCACTTGGAACCGAGCCGCTGAGAACTCTCGACGGATACAGACGAGAGACGGGAAAGGTGATGTTCGCGCAAAATGCTCTGGTCGTCGCCCCGGGCCAGGTACGTCTGTCCATGGCCGTCGAGCCCGCATAATCAGGCGGCTCGGTCCACAATGCGCTACTTTGTTGTGCTACCGCCTGCTGTTGCAGTTTGACTCGCGGATGCCTTTTCCGTGGAACCAGCCGAAGTAGATTGAGCAGCGTTGGCTCCTGCGCTGATTGGAATTTCT
Organism: uncultured Acidobacteriaceae bacterium; assembly: GCA_963849445.1. GTDB lineage: Bacteria > Acidobacteriota > Terriglobia > Bryobacterales > Bryobacteraceae > Bog-105. The sequence goes on from CAWKHS010000003.1 coordinate 292,329, forward strand.
CGCCGATTACTTTTCGCTTCAGGTACGGGAACAGAGATTTCTAGGACACCGTTATTGAACTGCGCCTTCACCTGATCTGCATTCGCGCCTTCCGGCAGGAGTATGCTGCGATAAAACTCGCCATACTGCCGCTCGGACCGATACGTCCGTCCAGAACGGTCCTCGTGCTCCGACTTCCTCTCGCCGTGGATCGTCAGAGTATCTCCGGTAACCTCCACCTTGACGTCCTCCGGTTTCAACCCGGGCAGGTCCGCATGAACGTGGAACTCACCATTACTCTCTGAGACCTCGAGGGCTGGATGCCAGCTTCCGAACGCGCCCCGATCCATTGCCTCGCTCATCCGCTGCATCAGGCTAAACGGGTTGGCTGAAAACAACTCTGCGGGACTTAGTCCTAATCCAAAACCATAAGGATCGTTCCCCCGCGAGCGTGAAACTCCGGTTCCCGATGCCTGGCGCTGTGGTCCGCCTATCTTAGACGTTTGGTCCTTAGCTGTTTCAGAAGGTTGGTTCTTGACGTCAACTTCCGCCATAACGAATTCCTCCGCTTGTTTGACGCCGTATCGAGTCATTCCGTCATCGCGGTATTTTTTCGCTCAGCAGGATTTTTGCGCAGCCGATATTACGTAACTAACGCGTAATAATCGGCAACGGCTGGTTAGTATGAAAATACTTCTTATAAGCCCCGATCCAGTCCGCGGAAATATCGTGTTGAGCCGTTCCCAAATCTAGCTGTCCGCTACATACCATTTCATGCAGTCTCTCTTCTAGAGCGTCCTTCACGCGAGCGTTCCAGACTCTCGTAAAGTACGGTTCGGGCCAGAGATTTCGAATATTGTTTGCTCCGCCGAGTTCAGGCGTGATCAGGTAATCCACCTCGTAAGCGCTGACATGTGGATGGGGGATTCCATACTCCTTGAAGACAGCCTGTTGCAGAGCAACCGGGACAGCGCGCCTCGCGCCCGAACTCTCTGCTTGGCACGCCTCGCCCCTTGTGATTCCTCTAGTGGCCCCTGGCGTTAAGTCGGTTCTCGGAACGGAAGACGCTTCCACCACGCTCCACTGTTTGCCGGCAAAGAAAATCGCGGCTATTACGACCGTCAGCACTGTCGCGCAGCTCGCAAGCATTCCCGGGGCGCTGCGTACGTGTTCACTTCTAGAGAGGGTAGCTTTGAGCAAAGCCGCGGGTCCGCCGGAATTGGGCAATGGCCGCAGTCGATGAACCTGAATGAAATCGGCCATCGTCGATTGAAGCTCGCGAGTACGGGTACGACAGAGCCGGCACGAAGTGAGATGCCTGCTCACTTTCGAGCGCCGGCGCCACGGGAGTTCACCGTCGGCCCATTGCAGCAAATCTTCGTCGGAAATGTGAGAAGCGTTCGCTCGCATGCTCAACGGCTACTGACCCGCTCCAACCGGGCAAGGGAGCGAGTGAGTGAGATCGACACAGCGCCCAAAGAGATATTCAATACCCCCGCGATTTCCCGATATCGCAGGCCCTCCGCCCGCAACATGAGACAGCATTGATCCGGTTCCGGCAATGCGTTAAAGACCGCTCGTAGCTGTTGTTGTTTCTGGGCGCTCGCAAGTTGTTCTTCGGGGTTTAAGGCCGGATCTGACTGTTGAAGAGCCGTCGCTTCATGCCGCTCCTGCTGCAGCGCGGTGCGCCGCTTCAACCCAAGATTATGCGCCACCCGGAACAGCCAACCGCGCAAATTGTGGCGCGGCTTACCACGCTGCAGATGTCGAAAGAGCGCTAGAAAAGCCTCCTGTACGATCTCTTCTCCATCATGTTCCGGAAGCCGGAACGCGAGCAGATAACGAAGCAGCGGACTCCTGAGCTGTCGAAACAGACCCGTGACATGTTCTTCGAGACGCGATGGACAATCGGATAGCTCATCGTCAGCCTCGTGCTGGAATAGCAGCTCGAAATCTGAATCGGATGCAGGGCTCGACATGCCAGTACCTTCGTTCTACCAAAACTTTGAACAAACCGCCATCGCCCGGAATATACAGATGACGATGTTCAGGCTCTTTTTATTTCTTACCCTGGCCCTGGCTGCTTTCGGTCAGGCAAACACTGGGGAACTGCGGCTCTTGATAACAGATCCCAGTGGATCTCCTGTCCAAGCTTCGGTTCAGTTGAGCAGTGAAGTGAATGAATACAGCCAGAACTTTACGGCCGATCCGAACGGAAGAATCACTGCCAAAAGATTGCCGTTCGGCGCCTACACACTAGGCGTCACTCATCCGGGGTTTGCTCCTTCCTCGGACGTTGTGGAAATTCGCTCCGCTATGCCGAAAGAGCTGACGGTGAAGCTCGTCCTGGGCGCAGTTCAATCGACACTCAACGTAAGCAGTAACGAGACCTTGATCGATCCGGACGCGACCAGCAGTGCCCAGAGGATTGGGAGCGACACGATCAAAGATCGTCTTTCTTCTCAGCCGGGCAGAGGTTTAGCTGAACTGGTCAATCAGGAGCCGGGCTGGGTTTTCGAAGCGAATGGAATTCTCCACCCGCGAGCCGAAGAATACGAAGTTCAGTATGTCATCGACGGCATGCCGCTCACCGAGAACCGCTCTGCCGCTTACGTGGCCGATTTCGATCCGGAGGATGTGCAGGAGATGTCGGAGATGACTGCCGGATTCCCTGCCGAATATGGGCGCAAAATGGGAGGCGTCATCGAAGTACAGACCACTCGCGACAAACGGCCCGGCTTCCATTTCAAAACCGTCCTCGGCGGAGGAAGCTACGAAACGTTGAACGGCTACTTCGAAGGACAGTACGGATTCGGGTCGAATACCTTGACCATGAGCGTTTCCGGAACCACGACCGATCATTTTCTCGATCCGCCAACAACACAGAATTACACGAACTATGGAAGCACGGCGGATTTCATGGCCCATTACGAACGCGACATCGACGACAACAATCGCATCGGTATCATTTTTAGCCGGAACCAATCGAAATTTCTGGTGCCGAACGAAATTCCCCAAGAGCTTGCCGGACAGCGTCAGGATCGGGATAGCTTCGAAAGCTCAGCCCAGTTTTCTTACCAGCACATCTTCTCACCGAATGTACTGGGAAATCTTCGCGCCATGGATCGCGATATCACTGCCGGGTTCTGGTCGAACGATCTTTCCACCCCCATGATCGCCGCCCAGGACCGCGGCTATCACGAAGAGTATGTGAAGGGGACCTTGTCCGTCCACGCCGGTATTCACGAGTTCAAAACAGGCGTAGAGGCCGACTTTGCGCAGATCCAAGAGAATCTGAGCTATCTCATCACGGATGGGACGCAGTTCGATCCTGGCACGCCGCTCAACTTCAATTTTTATGGGCATGCACCCGACCGGGAGCAGGGAGTATTCGGCCAGGACGAGATGCACTGGAAAAATCTTACGCTCAGCGGCGGAATTCGTTTCGATCACTATGATTTGTTAGTCAACCAGGTCGGATGGAGCCCCCGCGTCGGCATAGCTTACTATTTACCGCGCCTGAAGACGAATCTTCACGCCTCTTATGATCGGGTATTCCAGACGCCGCCATTCGAGAACATACTTGTGTCGAGTTCGCCCGCGGTGAACAGCTTGAGTCCGTTCGTTTTACGTTTGCCTGTCGAGCCGGCTCGCGCGAATTACTATGAAGCCGGTTTCGAGAGAGGCGTATTTGGACATGTCCGCGTCGAGGGAAATTTTTTTTGGAGACGTTATCACAACTTTCCGGATGACGATCTCTTGCTCAACACGGGCGTTAGTTTCCCCATTACCTTTGCCTTAGCCAACATCTACGGCGAAGAAGCAAAAGTCGAAATTCCGCACTGGGGCAAAGTGTCAGGCTATATCAGTTGGACGAATGAGAGAGGGAACGGCTATTTCCCGGCAACGGGCGGCCTTTTTCTGGGAGATGCTGCCGCGGAAGCGATACAGCAGACCAGTGGTGTGTTTCCCGTTTCCCAGGAAGAGCGTAATGCGGTGCGATCACGCCTCCGGTACGGTGTCACATCGCGGCTCTGGCTGGCCGGCGGATTCAGTTACGACAGCGGTCTGCCCATCGATTTTGGCGGAACCGAAGCCGATGCCGCTGCGCAAGGCTATTCGCAGGACATCCTCAATCGTGTGAATTTCTCGGATCTGCGGCCCTATCCGCAGTGGTCCCTGAACGCTTCCGCCGGCGTCATTCTAAGAAAAAGCGAAAAGTATCCCGTGCGTTTTCAAATCGACGGCACGAACCTGACAAATTCTTTGAACGTGATTGATTTCAATGGCCTGTTCTCCGGTACCGCGATCGAGATCATGCGCTCCGTGGATGCGCGTTTGCAATTCAACTTTTAGGCTTCGCGATTTCGCCCGTAGCGGCCTTCACAACGTGCAAGTAGTCATCCGGCTTCAGCAGGATTTGCGTTCCTCGTATACCGGCCGAGACCGAAACGACATCGAAAAGAATAAACGTTTCATCCACGTAAACGGGGTAGTCCTTCTTACCCGCTATAGCGGTGACGCCGCCGCGTATGTAGCCGGTGAGCGGTTGTACTTCTTTGAGTGGCGCAAGTTCCATTTTCCGGTCGCCCGACAGCTTCGCAAGCGCTTTCAAGTCCAGTTCCGAGTCTGCAGGCACAAGTGCTAAACACACGCCATTGCGATCGCCTTTCACGACCAATGTTTTGAAAACCTGTTCAGGGGGTAAGCCGATCTTTTGCGCTACGCTTTCGGCGGCAAGGTCATTCGGGTCCACCTCGTATTGGCGCAGCTCGTAAGGAATTTTCAGCTCATTCAGCAGCCGGACGGCGTTGGTCTTCATGGCTTACGAGATGTTGAACTCGACCCCTTGCGCCAACGGAAGCTGAGTGCCGTAGTTGATGGTATTGGTCGCGCGGCGCATGTAGAGCTTCCAAACGTCGGAGCCCGATTCGCGTCCGCCGCCAGTCTCTTTTTCACCGCCGAAAGCGCCGCCGATCTCTGCGCCCGAAGGCCCGATATTCACATTGGCGATGCCGCAGTCCGATCCGTCGGCGGAGAGAAAGCGTTCCGCCTCGCGCAGATCTTTCGTAAATATAGAGGACGCCAAGCCCTGCGGCACGTCATTGTGCAATCGAACGGCTTCCTCGAATTCGCGATATTTCAGAACGTAGAGAATGGGCGCAAACGTCTCGCGGCCTACCGTATCGGTCTGCTGCGGCATCTCTGCCAATGCGGGACGGACGTAATAACCATCCCCAGCAGAATCGATTCTCACGCGCTCGCCGCCCGTCACTTGCGCATCGGCCGCTTTCACTTCCGCCAGGCTTTTCTGCATGGCTTCGAATGCCTGACGGTCGATCAACGGTCCCACCAGCGTTCCTTGCTCACGCGGATCGCCTATCGGCACCGAAGTGTATACGCGTTTGAGATTCGAAACCAGGCGTTCGTAGACGCTCTCGTGCACAATCAAACGGCGTAACGTCGTGCAGCGTTGTCCTGCGGTTCCCATCGCAGCAAAGGCAATGCCACGAACGGTTAGCTCGATGTCGGCGGACGGGCACACGATTGCGGCGTTATTGCCGCCAAGTTCGAGTATGGAACGCGCGAATCGCCTGGCCAGCCGCGGCCCAACTTGCCGACCCATGGCAGTTGAACCGGTAGCTGAAACCAGCGGAACGAGGCGGTGATCGACAAGCGCTTCTCCGATTTCCCGCCCACCGATCAGCACGGAAGAGAGGCCTTCGGGTACTTCACCAAAACGCTTGCAGGCATGCTCAAGCAGCGATTGCGTCGCGAGCGCGCAGAGTGGCGTTTTCTCCGACGGCTTCCAAACCACCGCATTCCCGCATACGAGCGCCAACGCCGCATTCCAGGACCAGACCGCAACCGGAAAGTTGAAGGCTGAAATGATCCCTGTTACACCAAGCGGATGCCACGATTCCATCATGCGATGGTCCGGGCGCTCCGTCGCAATCGTCAGCCCGCAGAGTTGGCGTGATAAGCCGGCCGCGAACGTGCAGATGTCGATCATCTCCTGCACTTCGCCCAACCCTTCAGAGACGATTTTCCCGGCTTCAATTGTTACCAGGCGCCCGAGCGCGGTTTTATGCGTCCGCAGTTCTTCGCCGAGCAGCCGGACCAGTTCGCCACGCCTTGGTGCCGGCACTTTGCGCCATTCGACAAACGCCGAATGCGCCTCTTGAATCGCTTGCTCTACGTTCGCGTCATCCGTTACGGCGACATGAGCGATCGTTTCTCCGGTGATTGGCGTTCTGACCGCGAGTTGCCCACCGGCAATGCGATCGCCCTGAATTCCGAGTTCGGCCAGCAGCCCGGCCGCGTCCTCTGCAACACTTTTCATCTTCGACCGCAGTCTACAACGTTATATGCCAGCCACTGTTTGGAAAGGGTATCTCAGCTTCGGTCTTGTATCGTTCCCCATCCGGTTATTTGCAGCTGCACGCGCGGAAACAGTCCACTTTCACCTGCTCCATAAGAAGGATCTCTCCAGGGTGAAGGAGGTCATGTTCTGCGCGGCCGAAGACAAGCCGCTGGAGCGCTCGGAAATCGTCAAAGGCTACGAATACGAAAAGAATCAGTACGTGGTGGTCGAGCCGGAAGATCTCGAAAAAGTCGCGCCGCCCACTGCTACCGTTATGGAGATTCTCCAGTTCGTGCGCATGAGTGAAATCGACCCTATCTTCCTCGAAACGTCGTACTACGTCGCGCCCGAAGAAGCGGTCAGCCGACCGTACAGTTTACTGCGCGAAGCCATGAAAGAAACCCAGTATGACGCTGTGGCTAAGGTCTCGATGCATGGCCGCGAGCACATCGTCATCCTTCGGCCCTCCGAAGAAGGGATCGTTCTGCACACGATGTACTTCGTAGACGAGTTGCACAAGGCGAACGAAGTAACAGTACCGGCTCCGGCGAAGTTCGATAAGAAAGAAGTCGAGCTCGCCAAGAAGCTGATCGAAACGTTGGCCAGTCCATTCAAGCCCGGCGAATATCGCGACGAATACAAGCACAACGTAGAAGAGCTGATTGAGAAGAAGCGCAAGGGCCGGAAAGTTACGCCGATTCGTCAGCCGAAAGCCTCACCGGTGGTGGATCTGATGCAGGCCCTGCAAGCGAGCCTGTCGCGTACCGGGGCAGGGAAGGCCACGACCCCGTCGAAAGCTGCCAAAAAAACAGCCCGGAAACGCACCGCCCGGGTCGCTTGACTGTAGCCATGACGCGGCGTGCGATGCCGGCAGCGATGAAACTAGCGTCGCCTCGCCGCGTTCCGTTTCCTACAGTGATGTTCGAGGGGTACCCCTGTACTCCTTACCGATGGGCGCGGCTAACCTCTTCCAGCCGTTCGTGAAACTCGATACTCTTCTGTTCATGGCAAGCAGAGAGACCACACGCAATCCCGAAATATTAGAACGTGAACTGCTCTTGGCCTTTGTCACTGTCGCAACCGCCTGTTTGCTATGGCATTTGGGCGGTAGTCTCGACTGGCTTTGGCGCAATTGCGGTCCGCAGCTCCATGCGGTGTTGACTGGTCTGAAGTAGCAGATACTCGCTTCCCGCGTCCGGGTGCGTGCATCAATGAAATATATGAGTACGCTCGAAGCGCCCATCTCGTCCGCGGCCGACAAAGCTGGTGAACATCATGCCAACGCCGCAGCGCATCTATTTTCTCCACTGCCGATTCGCGCCATCACGTTGCCGAATCGTATCGTGGTTTCTCCCATGTGCCAGTACTCGTGCGAGGATGGCTTCGCCAACGACTGGCACCTCGTTCATCTCGGTAGCCGCGCCGTCGGCGGCGCTGGCCTGATCATCGTCGAAGCGAGCGCCGTAGAAGAGCGCGGCCGTATTTCTCCGGCCGACATGGGCATCTGGAAGGACGAACACATTGAGCCGCTGGCGCGCATTGCCGGTTTCCTGAAGAAGCAAGGCTCGGTCCCCGGTATTCAGTTGGCTCATGCAGGCCGCAAAGCCAGTACGGACGCGCCCTGGCGCGGTACCCGGCCGCTGTTTCCCGCGGAAGGCGGTTGGCAGCCGGTAGCTCCTAGCCCAATTCCGTTCGATGACGGTCACCCTGTTCCAGCAGAACTCAGTGTCCCTGAGATTAAGAGCATAGTGAAAGCTTTCGCCGCCGCAGCGGAACGCGCGCTGAAGGCCGGTTTCGAAATCGCGGAACTGCATGGCGCGCACGGCTATCTCATGCACGAATTCGTTTCGCCCTTATCTAACAAGCGCACAGACGAATACGGCGGGTCGTTTGAGAACCGAATCCGTTTCACCCTCGAAGTGGTGAACGCGGTTCGCGCGGTGTGGCCGGAGCGGCTGCCGCTCTTTCTGCGCATCTCCGCCACCGACTGGGCCGAAGGAGGCTGGACGATCGAAGATTCAGTCCGGCTCGCTCGCGCCGTGCAGCCCTTGGGTGTCGATCTGATCGACTGCTCGTCCGCAGGAACGGTTCCGCATCCCAAGATTACGCTGGGTCCCGGCTATCAGGTTCAATTTGCGGAGCGTATCCGCCGGGAGACCGGCCTGTTGACGGGAGCGGTTGGACTGATCACCCAACCAGAGGAAGCCGATGCCATCGTCAGAACGGGGCAAGCGGATGTCGTGCTGCTCGCCCGCGAGTTCCTGCGCGAACCGTATTGGCCCCTCAAAGCGGCGCAGGAGTTAGGCCTGAATGCCTCGGTGCCCGTACAATACGCACGCGCTTTCCCAAGCCCCAGAACCAAATAAAAAAGGCCTGGAAGGCGACATACCTTCCAGGCCTTTTCACAACCGTTCAGTTGCGCTTACCGACGTCCGCCGGAGCGTGCGAAGGCGCCCCCTACACCACCGCGTCCGTAATAGCCCCGACCATAGTAGCCGAAACCGTGGCCGCCCCAGTAACCGCGACCGAAGTAGAAGCCAACGGTCGGTCCCCAATAATAGGGATAGCCCCAGCCGTATGCATAATACGGATATCCATAACCGTATCCGTAATACGGAGCAGCGACAGGACGATTCGCCGCATACGCGCCAGGCCCGGGCCCATAGGATTGCTGCGGCCGATCATATTCACCCGGCTCCACGTAGCGAAACGCTTGCGGTGAGTTGGTGGTCGAAATTGCTAGTGGTGCATCCAGCCGGAATGTCAGAATCTGCTCAGGATAGATGACGCTTGGATGACCGCGCGTCAGCAGGACTCCGACTGTACCCGCGACCAGTCCAGCACCGGCTCCGATCGCAGCGCCAGTTCCCCAACCTGCGGCAGCTCCGACCGCAGCGCCCAAGGCGGTTGTCCCAACGATCGCGCCGGCATCTCTTCCCACGGAAGTATCACCCTTGCGGCTGACTAGTTGTGAGTGAATGGGAATCTGCTGGCCGTCTACGAGCGATAGGGACGTGAGCTCCACGCCCAGGCGCGCGACACCTTCCATACGACCGGCTTTCTTGGCCTCGGCCACTCGACCGCCGATGGTCTGTCCGGGCTCTGCAATGACAATACCGTTGGCCACAACAGGCTCAACCAAAGTGGCTGAGAACGCATCGCCCGGCTGATTCTTGTCAGACGACAGCATCTGATTCACACGAACCGTGAGAAAGGTTCCAGCGGGAACGTTGACCTGCGCGGGTACCGGAGGCGGCTGATAATAATTCGGCTGCTGCTGGCCATAGTTCGCTTGCTGCCCATAGTTCGGTTGGGGACGGTAATTCGGTTGCTGATTATAAGGCCCTTGCTGGGAGTACGCAGGATGTTGATTGGCGGGCTGCTGATACGCAGGGCCGTTGTAACCTGGTTGCCCGCCGTTGTAAGCGGGTTGTTCCCCAGTGTAGGGCCCCTGCGAAGGCGAAGCCTGGTTGGGATCGCCCGGCTGATCGGCGGGAGCGGGGTTATAGGCCGGATAGGACGGTTGCGAAATTTGCGATTGATCGCTTTGGCCTGAGTCACCAACACGCGTCCACCCGCCGCTCGAGGAAGTAGCTTGCTGTTGCTGCTGAACTGGAGCCGCGGGGGCGGACGAGTCTTGCCCAAACGCAACACTGCTTCCCGCCATCAAGGCAACAGAAAGGAAGGACACCGCAGATCGAACTGGATGATTGTTAAGAATCTTCATGAGTGCCTCTCTAGGAATCGACGAGACTTACAATGCACGCGTTTCGCCAACAGAAGCTGCTGGAAACAAAAGACTTACATTGCTGAATAGTAGTTGGATTCCACCGGCCATGGTGGTTTTGAGCCACTTTATTCTAAGCGGCTGCGCAGATGATGTACGTACGACTTCACCGCCAGCGCAATTACGATGATCAGCGCGAGAGCCAGTGGAGTGCCTTTCAGCGTGACGAGAGAAGCGATCACCAGCAACGCATAAAGAATCAAAGCAGTGCGAATGCCGATCATTGTGCCTATTGCGTGGGCAGGTTATAGCTGAACGTGAACGCCAGCCGTACCTGGAAGCCTTTGTAATCCGCCGGCAACGGCGGCAACGGATTCGACATGCTCAAGCCTGCCAGAGCGGCCCGGTCTAGCGGATCGGAGCCGGAGGAATCCGCGGTGACAATCTTCGGAATAGTGCCGTCCCTATTGATGATGAACTCCATTACGGTGCGGCCTCGCAGTGCGCCTATCCGCGCGCTCTCCGGAACAACGCGCCGCCAGTTCGCCCGCACGATGGCGAGAATGCGCGTGAGGTACGGCTTGAAGTCGGTCCCTTGCGGATCGCTTTGCAATTCGACGGCGGCATGCGGAGAAGCGGGCTGCCCGATCGACCCCGGAATCCGCGGTGACGCGTCTGAAGAACGGTCATCGCTGATGGCCGTATGCGAGCTTTTCGGGTTCTGAGCAAGCGCCTGAATAGCGGCTTGCACGCTTGTTTTCGGAATCAGCGTCGGATTGGGGTTCAGCGGTGCTTCTGAGCCGACATTCTGAAATGGACCGGGGTCCGGAGGCGGTGGAGGCGTAGCGGCGCGCGGCAGACCGCTGGCGATTCCCGCAGGCAGCGGCGCGGTTGCTTGATTCACCGCGACATTGGGAGCTTCGGGAAGAATCTGCCTAGCCGTGTTTGCGGTTTGTTTCGGGGTTGGTTTCCGCGGCATATCAAACCGCTTCATGCGCGCGGGACGCAGATCGGCTAAATCGATGGTCTTCGAAACTTTCTGTCTATTCGGCTCCCGCTGTGTGAGCATGTCCGGAGGCAAATACAGCGGCACCCGTCTCACAGCGACCCGTTCCACTGCTTGCTCGCGCGGAATAAAGCTGGGCAAGCGAATCGCGGCAAGGAAGAAAACAAGGTGCAGCAGAAGGGAACCGGCAATGATTCGCAGCCACTGAGGGCGCGAACGATCAAGCGGGCAATCGAGCAACAGATTCAATGGAACGCTAGAACCCGGCAGGACATACGCACGGCTCAGGCCAGAAGGGTTCGCGACCTTCTCAGTCAAGATAAGCGGAGCAAGTGCCATACGGCTGACGGGTGTATACGGACGCCGGAAGCCGTTGCTGACGCGCGCGCGCAAGCAAGCGCTTTGGGTCCAGCACGTTCCCGCTTGTTTTGCAATAACAACTAACTGAGTATCCCTAATTTTATCAGGAACTCACTTTTTCCGCATGTTCTTCGTCAGGGGACCCGCGAGTCGTCCGAACCTTTTCGAAGTGCCCAGATAGTGTTCTCCTTTTAAACCGCTCGTGCAGGGGGGGCAGGCCCAATACGTGAGAGGAAGGTGAAGAGCGCTCACTTCCGTGGTTTGTATCCAAGGCGGACGGCTTCTGTAGAATCCCGCAGGGCTCCGTCCGCATCGCCTCTTAGGCGAGCCGTCCCGGCCTGCCGGGGCGGGCGGGTTCCCCCCACGCCGCCCAAACCTGCGGCTCCCCCCGCAAGAGGGCCAGCCCCCTTGCGCCATCCCCGCCCAAACGAGAAATTCTTATTGACGTTCACCGGCCTTCTCATGGAAGCCGCGACAGTATGGAGCATTTTGCCCATCCGGCTTCACGCCGCGGCATCCTGTCGACTCACAGCGACGGCCGCTGTGTCAGCATCCCGCCCGCGACTGCTTTCCCCGGCTTTTCCAACCGGGTGACAAGCATCCACCTTTTTTTCTGGAGTATCCATATCAACGGTTTGCGTGTCGATTGTGAGCTAGCTCATATGCCGGCGTTGTTAGCTTCATGGCCGAGTAGCACTTGCGACTACGGACGAAACCATGAAAGCAATCAGTCAATTTTCGGGCAAAGCCACGCTACGTTGTGGTGTGCTCGCTACGATCGCGATGTCGGGGGCGTGGGGCCAAACGCTCATCAATCTCGGAAGCCAGGGGCGGAACATAGATTTCAGCAACGCACCGGCGACACGGCCGGAAAAAACCGGATCGTCACTTCCGGCAACTTGTCTCGCGGGCGACCTCTTTTTCAATCTCACGGCGCCGGCGGGACAGAATCTGTATGCTTGCGTTGCGACAAACACATGGGCCCTGATCGGCTCCGGTTCCGGACTTGCCGATCCCGGTTCGAACGGTCTCGTTGTGAGGACTGGCCTGAACGCGACGACCGCAGTTGCGGCACCAACTGGAACGGTGGTTGGAACAACCGATACGCAGGCGCTGACCAATAAAACGCTTGACGGCGTCAGCCCTGCCACTTTCGGATTTTTGGACGCTACCTCGTCGATTCAGACCCAACTCAACGGCAAGCAGGCAACGCTTTCCTTTACGGGAACGGGGAGCAAAACGGTATCCGCAGCAGCAGCGGGGGCTTCTGGCCATTGCGCGCAATGGACAGCGGCCGGCGATATCGGCGATGCCGGCGCGGCCTGTGGAACGGGTGGAAGCGCGACATCACCGGGAGGGTCAAACGGGCAGGTCCAATACAACAATGGCGGCGTCTTTGGTGGGCTCAGCACAATTCCGGCGGCGAATATGCCCGCATATACGGGCGATGTAACCAGCACGGCCGGCAGCACAGTCAATACGCTCGCGACCGTCAACAGCACGCCGGGAACATTCGGTAGTTCCACGGCAACGCCGGTCATTACGGTGAACGGCAAGGGTTTGATTACGGCCGTGACCACAGCGAGCATCAGCGGTAGCGGAGGCAGTTCTACGGCCATGGCGTTGACCTCGGGAACGCTCGCGAATCTTCCCGCGACGTGCGCAGCGGGTGCTGTATATTTCGCGAGCGATCAACCGGCGGGTCAGCAGCTCTACACGTGTTCGAACGCAAATGCCTGGACGCAGATAGTTTCCCTCGGTCCCTCTGGCGCTCTCGCTTACACGGGCGGCTCCTTAGATATCGTCACGAGCGTAGTGCCGCGTCTTACGGCCTTCAATACGTTCAGCGGGTTAGATGCGTTCAGTAATGGTCTGCAGTTGACCACTGCGACATCTGGGCAGCCGAGTTGCACGTCGAGCACCAGGGGACTGTTCTGGTATCAAAATAACGGGTCGTCGAAAGATAGCCTGCAACTTTGCGCTTATAGCGGAAGCTCTTACGTCTGGACCAGCCTTTATTAAACGTGACCCGCGCGGAGTGTAGAAACGTGCGATCGTTTCGATGCGCGCTTCGCATACTACCGTTACGTGTTGAATCAAGAGACAGGCTGTTCGAGAGATTTCATCTTGGCTAGAAGTGTAGTTCGCTTGATCTTGAGCAAGTCGGCAGCTCGCGCTTTATTGCCGCCGGAAACGGCGAGCGCTTGATTGAGAAGCGACCGTTCAAAGCTATTAACAGCCTCATCGAAGTCAACACCGCCCGTAGAGACTGTCACAAAGGGACGCGCTTCAGCCGGCTCGGGCTCGCGCGGCTTCATGCTGCGATTCGAGAAATCGTTGGGGACTAACAGCAATCGATCGCCGCTTAGCGCGAATGCCATTTGAACAGCGTGCTCGAGTTGTCGCACGTTGCCCGGCCAGCTCAGACTCTTCAGGTACTCGACCGCGTCGGGGCTGATCTGCTTCGGCGGCGCGTCTTCCGCCCGGCTTATTTTCTCTAGGAAGTGATCCAGTAAGAGTGGGATATCTTCCCGGCGTTCCCGGAGCGGCGGAATATGGATGGGGACAACGTTCAGACGGTAAAACAAATCCTCACGAAAGCGCCGTTCTCTCGCAGCCTGTTCAAGATCGACATTCGATGCGGCTAAGACGCGAACATCCACCTTTACCGTTTCGGAACTGCCGACGCGCTGGAACTCATGATCCTGCAACACGCGCAGCAGTTTGGCTTGAGCCTCGAGAGGAAGATCGCCAATTTCGTCCAGGAAGATAGTGCTCTTGTGTGCCTGCTCAAAACGCCCGATGCGGTTGGCATGAGCGCCAGTGAATGCGCCTTTGGCATGCCCAAAGAGTTCGGTCTCGATCAGACTTGCCGGAAGTGCAGTGCAGTTGACTGAAACCATCGGCAAATTCGAACGATTGCTTGCTCCGTGGATTGCTTTTGCGATTATCTCCTTACCGGTGCCGGTTTCGCCGCCGATCAACACAGTTACGCGCTTTGGCGCGATGAGCTGAATGACCTCGTAAATTTGCAGCATGGCTGCGCTTTGGCCTATCAGATATTTGCGCCACGGTAAGCGCTCCAGGTCAGGATGAAAATTGGGCCGCGATTTTTCCAGCGCGGCGTGAACCACCACCTTTAAGCGCTCCGGATCGATGTCTCCCAATAGCACATAGAAGGCACCGCGGCGAGTCAAACGAATGACGTCGTCGATGTTGCCGTCGCGACACTGGATGATGACTGGGAGCCCGGGCTTCGCCCGTTGCAGCTTATCGATTTCTTCGCCGGCGCACCCGTCGGCCGATGCCGAACTGAGAACTGCGGCGCCAAAGTTCTCCCGGCTGAGAGCGGCCAAGGCCAGTGTGATGGATGCAGCTCTGATCACCTCGACGCTCTCGAGTGCGGCCGCAATGGCGTCATTCCCCAGCGGCGATGCGTCGCCGATCCACAGTAGTTGCCGATGCAAAGTCCCTCGCAGAGACAAGGACCGCAAACCTTCCAAGAAAACCGGGCTATGTGGTTTCCTTCAGATTGCCCTTTGCTCCTACCAGATGTCTCTAGTTATCTTTTCGACAGCGGTATGGCGGCACGGTTAATTTTTTGACGGTGAGTAGGGTGTTTCGCCTTAGTCCGTTGGGGTGAGGCTGGCGCGCTGGCGCGAGACCTCGACGTGCCGCTTACTAAGCCAGGACTCCTGAGCGGCAAGTTCGATCTCTCGATTTACCTCTTGAGTCCAAGCATCTAGCTTTTTTTCGCGGAGCTTAGTCAATAGCCGCACTTTGCGCTCCGCGTGCATGACGCGCGCCTTCTGTTCTTGGATGTGTTTGGCCTGTCTTATCAGTTGACCGCGGAGATGCGCCTCACGGGTATCGGCTCCCATGGAGAAAGTAGAGAGCGCCCGCAGGTCAGTGGCCGTGACAGCGCCGCTGTCCTGAATGAAGGCAGCGGCCTCACGGCGGTCTGACGCAATTCGTTCGAGCGCATCTTTGAAGCCTTGTTCTTCCGCAAAAAGCTGTTGCAGCTTGGTGCGTTCTGCTTGCAACTGGCTGTCACGCAGTTTAAGAGCCGCGGCCAGGCTGAAGTGAAATTTCTTCATCGCTTTTGCCTCACACCGTCGAGGCTATCTCAGTCAGAGCCGACAACGTTTCTTCAGCTGCCGCCTTCTCATTCGCGTCCTGGCGCAGAAAGTTGATAATCTTCTCGCGCGCCTTGATGCTGGAATCCAATTTCGCGTTCGAACCCGACACATACGCTCCCAATTGGATAAGATCTTCCGACGCATGATACGTCGCCATGGCTTCTCGCACCTTGCGTGCTGCTTTCATGTGTTCTGGTGTGGTGACGTGAGAGGCAACCCGGGACAGCGATGAAAGGACATCGATGGCGGGATAGTGTCCCGCCGCGCCCAGGTGACGTGAAAGGATGATGTGTCCGTCCAAAATCCCTCGAACGGCATCGGCGATGGGCTCATTCATGTCATCGCCTTCCACGAGCACGGTAAAGAAGCCGGTAATGGTGCCGTTCGGGAACGCCCCGGCGCGTTCAAACACCTTCGGCAGAATGGCAAACACCGAAGGTGGATATCCTTTTTGGCTGGGTGGCTCGCCGGCTGCAAGCCCGATCTCTCGTTGCGCCATGGCCAGGCGCGTGACAGAATCCATGACCAGAAGAACGTTTTTTCCTTGGTCGCGGAAATATTCCGCGATGGCCACCGCTACAAAGCACGCCCGAACACGCAGCGGCGCCGGGCGGTCCGAAGTCGCGCAGACCACGACCGAGCGTTTTAACCCTTCCGGACCGAGCTCGTGTTCGATGAACCCGCGTACCTCACGGTTGCGTTCCCCGATGAGCGCAATCACCGTAACATCGGCCGAGTTCTGTTTCGACATGGCCCCGATGAGCGTGCTCTTTCCTACGCCGCTGCCGCCGAATAATCCGATCCGCTGACCCAATCCGCAAGGAATCAAACTGTCGATGACGCGTATGCCGGTGATTAACGGTTTGTCGATGTGCTCGCGCTCGAGTGGACCGGGCGGGGCAGAGTAGAGCTCATACTTTCCTTCTGCTTCGATAGGAGGTCCGCCATCCATGGGTCGGCCAAAACCATCGAGGACACGCCCGAGGAGCCCCGGCCCGACCGGAACCAGCGAATCTTCGGAACGGGCGTAGATCGGATCGCCGGGCTGTAAACCATCAATCTCTTCCAACGGTATAGAGAGAATGCGGCCGTTGCGAAACCCCGCTACCTGGGTTCGAATCAGTTTGCCGTTCGAGGCGTGGATTTCACAGAAACCGCCGAGACGCGAAGCAGGTCCGTTCGATTCGACGACGAAGCCCGTCACATCCGTGATGACGCCCCGCCAACGGAGCAGGTCCAATTGATTCAGGCTGGAGAGATACGGACTGATGTCGATGCTTTCGTCAGCGGTCGTCGGAGTCACGGCGATCGGAGCCACGGTCCTGGGAGTGAGCGTCATCGGAGCGACAGGCGGTCAGCAAGGCCTCTCTCCACCTCTTGCAGTTGAGTTTCCACGGAAGCATCCAACTCGCCAACGGAGGTTTCAAACAACAGGTCACCAGTCTTGAGCGTTGGATCCGGAACAACCTGGATGGCGGGAGCGGCGCCGGAACGCGCCAGGCTGCTCTTCAGTGCCTCAGCGCCTGCTGGATACACGCGGATTCGGAGGATATCGCGGTTCTGGATCTTTTGCAGCGCGGCGTGTACCAGGCCGTGGATCGTCTCCGGGTCGGTCGTCAATTCGCGGCGCAGAATGCGTTGAGCAATTGCAAGTCCCAGCTTGACGATATCCATCTCGGCGTACATCCGCATTTTGTTGCGCAGCGCCGCCACTTCATTGAGTTTTTGAGCCAAGCGGTCGAGGGCCGCCGTGACCTCGCCGGCAGCTTCCTGGCGCGCCTTCTGCTTACCTTCTTCAAGGCCCGCCTGTTTCGCTTGCACCACTTCGGCGGCTCGCAGACGTTCGAGTTCCGCAATGCGGTTTTGCAGTTCGGCTATCTCTCCGGGAGCAGCTTCGCGGTTGGCCCCTGCTGAAGCAGGTACCAGCGCCGCGCCCGCCAGCGTCCGCCATAGCACCGGCTTGATTTCGTCGGAATCCGCGGTGACCTTACACAACATACTGTTCGCCTACGGCGCCCTTGAGGCTGATAACACCTTCGCCCTCGAGCTGGCGTACCACGGCTATAATTTGTTGCTGGGCCGTCTCCACTTCGCGGATCTTCACCGGACCCAGAGATTCCAGGTCTTCTTTCAGCATCTCGCCGCCGCGCTGCGACATGGCGGAAAGAATGTGCTGTTGCAGTTGCTCGCTGACACCCTTCAGCGCCACCGTGAGAAGCTTCCGGTCCGCGCGGGCGAGTACTTCCTTAATCCCGTTTACGTCGATCAGCAAGAGGTCTTCGAACACAAACATCAGCTTGCGGATGGTCTCGAACAGCTCCGAATCCTTGTGCTCCACTTCGCTGAGAATATCCTTGCTCGTGATCGAGTCGAGCCGGTTGAACATGTCCGCTACCGCCCGTACGCCACCATACGATTCGCGGCTGAACTCGCCTAGATTTTGTAGCTTTTGCCCGATGATGCCCGCGATCTTCTGAATGATCTCGGGCGAAATCTGATCGAGGCTCGCCATACGTAGCGCCACATCGGAGCGCAACTCCTGGGGCAACGAACTCAGCAGCGAAGCCGCCTGCGAAGGATTCAGATGCGAAAGAACCAGCGCTACGGTCTGCGGATGTTCGTTGTGAATGAACTTGGCCAATTGCTGCGGATCGGCTTGCTGCAGCACGTCCAGGCTAGCCGCGTCATTGCCCATCGCTTTCGCCAGCCGGTCCATCAGGCGCTTGGCTAGGTCCGGCCCGAAGGCGGTAACGAGCATCTTCTTTGCGTATTCAGGACCGCCCTTGACGACGAACTCCTGCGCCATCGTCATCTGGTGGAATTCTTCGAGAACCGCGTCCGCCTGCTGAGAATTGAAATTTTGTACCCGCGCAATCGCATGGCTGACAAGCTGAACTTCGTCCTCATTCAAGTGCTTGAGCACTTCAGCGCTCGAGTCCTCGCCGAGAGTGACCAACAGCATGGCGGCCTTTTGTATTCCCTTTAGACCTTCGCCATTATTGGAGTTCAGGATCATCGTGCTTCGCGTTTACTTGCGGTCTTCTTCGAGCCAGCCTCTTAGTATCCCGGCGGTAAGCGCGGGATCCTTTTTGACTACGTCTTTGAGGTGTGTCTTCAGAACCTCTACTTTCTTTGTCGGCTGCGGCAGAGGAAGTTTGTAGGATTGCGCTTCGATGGCCGCCAACTGTTCTTCTTCCTGCCGTTTCGCCGCTTCAAGCGCGGCCACCGTGTCGGGACTGGAAGCGGCAATCGCCACCGGAGTCGAGACCTTCACCCCCTTAGGCTTTTTCAACGCCAGGAATAGAACCAGCAGAACGAGCAGCAGAACCAACCCTCCGGTCCCAAGCTGGACGCGCCTGTCCATCAACAAAGCATCGACGCCTGTTTTCGGCGCATTTGCCGGCTTGTTCGCATCGCCGGACGGCGGTTCCGATTCGAGGGTCTGTTCAAACGGGAGAGTTTCGATGACGAGTTGATCGCCGCGATCCGGCACAAGGCCCAGGACGCCGGCCACTACATCGTGAATCGCTTTCAGTTTCTCGGGCGCAGGCGGCACCAGCACGCGCTGCATCTGTTTACCGTGCTTCTCCCATTTCACGTCTTGATCAATCAGCAAAGACGCGGAGATGCGCTTCAGGATGCCTTGCGGAATTTTGATGTTCTTGACCACGCGCGAAGTTTCAAAGGCCACGTTCTCGGTCCGCCGCGAAGTGGAGCTTCCGCCGATCATCGGGCGCGAGGCCGGGCGCGGCAGATTCGACGCAGTGCCCGGTACACCGGCCCCCTGCGCCGCGCCTGCGAGATCTTCTGTTTTCTGCGAACTCACCATGACCGATTTGCTGGGATCGAACGCTTCTTCACTTTGCTCGGTGGTGGTGAAGTCGCAGTCCGCCGAGACGCCGACGCGAAACTTTCCTTCCCCGAGCAGCGGTTCGAGCGTGGCCTCCACTTTCGAAACCAAGTCCTTCTCTACCTGGTGCTGGTATTCGAGATGCGTGTCGGACAGATCGGATCCATCGAGGGAGGTCTTATGTGGACGGTTCAACAAATTGCCTTGCATGTCGAGCACGGATACCTGCTCCGGAGTGAGCCCTTCCACGGCGCTCGCCACCAGGTTGGTCACTGCCTGCACATTTTGAGGTGTAAGGTGAACGCCCGGCTTCAGAGTTAACAAGACACTTGCTTTGGCCGGTTCCTGGGAATCGAGAAACACCGAGTCTTTGGGAAATGTGATGTGAACGCGCGCCGTCTCAACTTCGTTGAGACCCTTGATTGACCGCTCCAACTCGCCTTCGAGGGCGCGGCGGTAGTTGACATGTTCCGTGAAATCGGTGATACCTAGATTGGTTTTGTCGAACAATTCAAAACCGATGCGGCCGGTTTTCGGAAGTCCCTCGCCCGCCATTTCGAGCCGCACTTCGTTCACCTTGGCGTCCGGAACCAAGACGGAGGTCCCGTTATCCCCCAGCCGGTAATCCACGCCGCCTTCTTTCAGCTTCTGTACGATGGCGGCCGCGTCCTCGGGTGCCATCCCGGTAAATAGAGGCTTGAAGTCACGCTCGTGCTTCCATTTCACGAAGCCGGTTACCCCGCCGGCCACCAGCAGCGCCATGACGCCGATGGCGATGCGTTGACGCATGGTCAAGGCGGTAAGAAGTTGCTTCAATTGATCCATGTATGAGATTCAGAGTGTAGCCGGCTCAGACCTGCATTTTCATGATTTCTTGATAAGCTCCGACGACCTTATTGCGCACCTGCATGAACATATCGAACTGCAGTTCCGCGGTTTGAGTAGCCAGAATGGTGGAGTGCAGTTCCTGATTTCCTCCCGAAAGATAGTTTTGGACCGCATTGTCCGCCGCCGTCCGCGAGGACTCCACCTGCTGAATGGCGGAGTGCAAAACATTCTTGAAATCCCCGCCACCCGAAGCCGCCGAGCCTGCGGGAGCCGTCAATTCGATCGGCTGAATCTGTTGCGGGGCGTGGATGGATGTGATTGGGAACGACATTTGTTTATCTGAACAAGTCGATCGAGCGCTGAATCATGTCTTTGACTGCTCCGATCGCCGCCACATTCGCTTGATAGCCGCGCGAGGCGCCCATCAGATCGACCATGTCCTGCGCCGCATTCACCTTCGGAAACGTGACGTACCCATCTTTATCTGCATCTGGATGGCCAGGCATGTAGCGGCGATCTCCACCGCTGTTGTCGACAACGACCTGCGATACCCTTACACCCGTGTCTTGGCCGTCCATCTGGGATGAAAATACGGAGGAGAACGGCGTCGAGACCGCGTCGCTTTGAAACACTGCGTCTTTGCGGCGATAAGGCCCACCATCGGCGGTGCGCGTGGTATCCGCGTTGGCGATGTTTTCAACTAGCAGCTCCGCGCGCTGACGTTGCGCGGACATTCCGGAGCCGCTGACCGACAAACTAGAAAAGAGATCCATTAGGACGAGCTTCCTCCATCGATGGCCATGTGCACGATTTTGATTTGCGAGCGCAGCAGGTTCGACGCAACACTGAAGCGCAACGCATTTTCCGAAAGCAGCCGTGCTTCACGATCCAGGTTCACATTATTCCCGTCGTTCTTCATGGTTAAGCCTTGAACTTCAAGAATTGACGGCGATTGTTGCGAGCCGGACATCGCATTCTCAAACTCCGATTGAAAGTTGATGTCCTTGGTTGTATAACCGGGCGTGTCGGCGTTCGCGATGTTAGAAGCGACTAACTTCTGACGCGTGCTGACAAGCGTCATATATTGGTCGAGCGATCCTGCTATCGGGTCAAGCATTGCTTTGGGAGTCGCCTTGTAAATAAGCAACTGTTGTGCCAAAGGAAACGCAATATTTACAACGTGGAAAAAACTGCCGGTGTCACGATTTGGACGGTGACGACGGATCGAAGGCAACAGTTTGACGTATCAGCCTTCGAAGCGCCAGGAGTGCATTTCTGAACTGGCGGTTTGATAGCGATAACAGGACTGGTGTTGGACTCTCAATAGCTGTGTGGAGATATGAGCCCGTACTACCCGAGCCAGACTAAGGAGGTTACGAAAGGCTTCAACAGCTTGCTGATGTTCTCGTTGTGTGGCGGGCGCCGCCAAGTACCGAGCGACCTCTTCGCCATAAACAGGAATGAGACGTTGCGCTTCTGTGAAATCACCGGCGAGGAGGGCGTTCCTAAGCTGCTCCTCTACCGCACTACCCATTGCCACTTGCCATTTCGTTGGCGTACTGCGCACTGAAGAGACTCGTCACGTAGCTGAGCTGCTGCTCCATTTCTGAGATAGCGGCATCGGCTGTTGACATTTGGTTCGTGAGGTTTGTTTGGAGAGTATTGATCTGGTCCTGATCGGCCGTAATTTTGGCGCTGAGTGCGGAATAGTCGTTCGTGAGGCCGCTCGAGAACCCGGCTAGAAGTCCGGAGTTCGGATCGCTCACACCAGTTAGCACATTACTGGTGTTCTGCAGGAAGCCGCTTCCCGACTCTGTGCCGAAATAGTTAATCACATCGGCCGCGGAAGTATTAGCTGCCTGCTGGAAGGCAGAGGAGTCGAATTGTAGCTGGCCGTTTTGGTCAAACGTGATTCCCACATCAGAAAGGGAGCCGACCGTTCCGGAGGAGCCGGCATAGTTCGTGACATTTTGTAAGGCGTTTTCCAATTCATACACGATGCTCTGACCTGCCAGCGCACCACCGTTTTGCCCGCGAGATTTCGTCAGGTCAGCACTGGCTGCGTTATACGCGGACACGAACGAGCTGAGCGCATTCTTAATCCCGCTGGTACTTTGGGCAACTGTAATATTGGCGATACCAGTCGCCAAGAGGTTTACTGAAAGCCCGGTGGAGAGATTGACGGCTCGTGAAGTCGAATTGACCGTAGACGTCGAACCATTTACCTGATATTGAACATAGGTCCCGGTACTGATCGTGTTCATCAAGGAGTTCGTGCCATCGCTCAGTTGAATTGTACTCGGCGAGTAGTCGCTTCCCTGGACGGAAAGCCGGTAGTCCGGCGCCGTGGAGCTGCCGATGTTAACCACCGTAGCTTGCACATTCGCGCCGCTCGAGTTGATGGCTTGCGCAAGACCGTTCAATGTTCCGGCAGAATCCGATATGTTGTACGTCTGCGTGCCGACTGAAAGTGTGTAAGTGGTGCTGGCATCGATGTTGGCCGAAGTCGGATCGGTGACCGTCGTCAGACCGTTGTTACTAAGCGTATTGGTGTGGCTGCCGGTACTTAAGACGTTGACCGAATACGTGCCGGCGAAAGCGCCGGAACTAACTGTCGCGGTTGCAACTGCTGTCGCATCGACCGTCGCCGCGAAGGAATTGGAACCCGCGGCGTTGTTGATGGAATCGAGCGCAGTCTGGAGAGATGTGAAGTCGGATGTCAGCTTCGTAAGGGCGGTCTGTTGATTCTGGATGGTTGTCTGCTGCGTTTGCAATTGTTGCATCGGGAGCGAGGCAAAGCTGACGGCGCGCGCCACCGTTTGGGCGAGCGACGACGAGAAGGAACTATTGCCTGTAAAAGTTGCCGGAGTGGCGCTGGTCGTCGACATAATCCATCCTTAAAGAAAAGAAAGGACCGGCCTCCAAGGCCGGTCCTTACGAGCGTTTTCAATTAGCCCTGGAGGAGCTTCAGAACCGACTGCGGTTCCGAATTCGCCTGCGACATTGCCGCGATCGAGGCCTGCTGAATCACCTGACCCTTGGTCAGGTTGGCGGCTGCGGCCGCCACGTCGGTATCGCGAATCTGGCTCTGAGCGGTCGAGAAGTTCGCAATCTGAGACGAGGCCAGATTGATAGCGTATTGCAGCTTGTTCTCACCGGCGCCGACAGATCCTTGGACCAGGCCGAGGTTCTGGATGGCTTGGTTGATCGCAGTGATCGCTGCATCGGCGTTCGACGTGCTTGTGGTCGTCGGAGCCGCCACCGTATAGGTGCCGCCCGAATTCAGGGCAGTGGCGAAAGTTGTTGCCGCGGCGCCGGCGCTGTCTGTCACCGAAAAGTTGCTCGCGCTCTGTAACGAGATTCCGGTTCCTGCCGAATCGAGAACCGCACTCACACCCATACCTGCGTTCTTGAGCGCCGTATTGAGGCCGGTGATCGTCTGGGCCAGGGTGTCGCCCGCGGTAACGGTGTACGATGCAGTACCGCTGCTGGTGGAAAAGGTCAAGGCCTCGGTGCCGGAGGTAGGCGAGGTGAAAGCGCCGCCATCGAAGTTGTAATTGGATGTGTTGGTAGCCGTTGATGCCGCTGTCGCGACCGCACCGCCAGCGCTCGCCGCCCCTACTTTGGCCGTGAAGTCGGTTGCGCCGCTGAATTGCAGCCCGCCATTGCTGTCTAAACCAGCCGTGATGCCGTATTGGCTGAGCTGCGAGTTCAAATTCGCTACGGCGCTAGAACCGCTGATGCCGCTCGCGCCTCCGCTCAAGGTCGCGGTAACGGTCTGCGCCGTCCCGTTGCTCATCAAGTTGAAGGTGAACGATTGGCTTCCGCTACCGGCCAGGAAGGTGCTGGCCGAATTGCTCAAATCGACGCTGTTGCCGCTGAGCGACACCCCGCCCCCGAGCACGTTGGTCCCGGAAAGCCCCAGGCTCGTGGCATCTACCGCGTTCTTGCTTCCGCTCAAATCCACGTTGACTTGCGCGTTCGCCTGACTGCCCGCGCCCCCGATGTACACGCTCAGGTTCTGGTTGAACGAGCCGCCGGAATTCAGATTAATGTTGGTCGCCTGGCGCGTGACTTCCGAAATCAGACCGCTGTACTCCTGGTTCAGCGTGCTGCGGTCGCCCGTGAAGGTGCCGGAAGCCGACTCGGTAGCGAGCGTCTTCATACGATCGAGAATGGTCGAGATATTGCTCAGTCCGCCGTCGACGATCTGTAACTGCGCAACGCCGCTGTTGGCGTTCGAGACGCCCTGCGTCAACTCGGCAATCTGATCGCGCAAACCGTTGGCGACGGCTAAGCCGGCGGCATCGTCGCCGCTGCTGTTGATGCGATAACCGGAGGTCAACGACTGAATAGTCTTGCTTTGAGCTTGCTCGTTGATGTTTAGATTATTCTGTGCGTCGATGGAATCTACGTTTGTTTGAAGTGAAATCATGATCTTTATCCTTTTGCTAAATCCTATTTGTTCGTCGAGCCTTTCTGCCCGGCTGTCTGTTTTACCGCGGCTTCCATCGCCGCTACAGATATGTCGTAACTTTCCCTAGTCCGTTCTAGTTTTTTTCTTTTTCGCCTTCTATCTGCTTGACTTCCTGTGGCGTTTGCGTCTCCTTCCCAGGTTTCTTCATATCGGCCTGCGGCGGTTCAGCCCGCATGCCAAAATCGCTCACGATGACGATATCCACGCGGCGGTTCCGTTCTCTACCCTTTTCGGTCTCGTTCGAATCGATCGCCGCGTTGTCGGCATACCCCACTACCGCCATCCGCTGACTGCTGACGCCAAATCGCTGATTCAACAGCCGCAGCATGGCGATACTGCGCGCCGCGGACAATTCCCAATTGCTCTGAAAACGCGGCGTATTGATGGGAATCGAATCCGTGTGTCCCTCCAGCCGCAAGGCATTCGGAACCTTGTTGAGCACGGCGGCCACTTTCGCAAGCGTCGAATAGGCCGCGGGCGATACCGCGTCGCCGCCGGAGGAAAAAAACGCCGCCGTCTGCAGCCCGATTACCAGCCCGCGCGCCTCCAGTTTCAAGTGAATGTTTCCCGCCGCAATTTCCTGCTGCAAATTGTCCGTCAATACTTTCATGGGAGTGGTCAAGGGCACCGCCTCGAGCGGTTCCGCGGCTTCGGGCGCCTTCGTTGTCCTGCTTCCGCCCGGCCCTCGCAGCATCAGGTTGCCTTTGTCGGTCTTCTCGGTGGAACCGCCCAGAATCGCCGCAATGCGCGTCTGCAGCGTGCCATCGGCGAGCGCCTTCTTGATCGCCTCCGAGACCGCCTTGGCATGCGTCTTGTCCTGCTGATTCGAAGCGAACATCACGACGAAAAAAGCAAACAGCAGCGTGATGAAATCGGCGTAGGAAACCAGCCAGCGTTCGTGATTTTCCGGTGAACTATGTTTCTTTCTTCGCATGCCTGAGCGAATTTACTGCGCCGCGACCGGCCGCGCCGCCGATCGAACCCTTCCGTCTTCGCTCGCCGAATCGCCGTAGGAACGATCGCGCAAATACGCTTCGAGCTTGCTCCGAACCAGCTTCGGATTCAGTCCTTCGGCGATACTCACCACGCCTTCCAGCATCAATTCCTTCACCTGCACGGAATGCTGCAGCCGGAGTTTCAGTTTGGTGGCCGCCGGCAGAAACACAATATTGGCGACCGCGACTCCATACACAGTGGCTACAAATGCTACTGCAATCCCGTGACCAACTGCCTCGATGTCTTCGAGATGCTTCATCACCTGAATCAACCCGAGCACCGCGCCGATGATGCCAATGGTCGGCGCATAACCGCCCGCTGCCTCGAACACTCTCGCTTCCGCCTCGCCTCGCTGCTCCGCCATATGGATCTCGAGCTCCATAATGCGCCGTATATCTTGTAGATCCGTACCATCTACGGCAAGCGACAGAGCCTTCTTCAGAAACGGATCGGCGATCGCGTTCACGTCGCTTTCGAGCGAAACGATGCCGTTCCTCCGGGCCCGCGTGGCAAAGTTCAGCACCTCGTCGATGACCGCCTCAGCGCCCAGCGTCGAATCATAAAGCAAACTTGGCAATTTTTTGACACCGTCGAGCAATAGCGTCAATGGCGTCGTAATCATGACAGCTCCCAGCGTGCCGCCCAGCACAATCATGCCAGCGGTTACTTGCGCCACATCGCTAACGCGGCCTCCCTCGAGCAACAGTCCGCCCATGATGCCCGCGGCCGCGACCAATAGGCCGCCAATGGTGGAAAAATCGATCTTTCTCTCGGGATGTAAGCCTGTCGCTGATCTGCGAGCCACGGTTTCCTTATTACGCCCTTAGTAGCTAGTTAGCCCTTACTCGCCGCACCTTTCGATCAATCAGGGGGAATGCGCGTCTGTAACTCATGGGTCGTATAGTCACAGGCCTGCGACGGCAGCCCACTTAATAAAGATCGGCGAAACTGCACCACCCGATGGATTACTTCATCGGCGTTTTCAAGCACCATGAATTTTTGCCCCGTCGTCAAAGTGATCACCGTGTCAGGTGTCATTTCAATCTGTTCGATTAGATCCGAATTCACCACGAAAGGGACGTGGTTCAGGCGCGTGAGGTGAATCATCTAACTCCATTTAGAGGAAGAGTGTTGAAACACTTCACTTGCAGCTCACTGGCCAATTGCCGGCCTAGAGCTAGCTACGCGACCAGGCTAGGGCTGTACTCGGCGCGCTGCGGCAGCGCTAAACGTTGACCTCGCAGATGCTTCAGCAGCGCAAATTCCGCATCCAGCCGCGCCGGGTGGCAGGCGCATTGCGCCATGCTCATGCCGCGCAGATTCTCGACAATCGTCTCAAGAAGTTCCTGCTGCTCCCATTCGAGACCCGATCCCGGAACCTGCGTGCGGCAGGAGTGCCACGCGTTCTCGAGTTCCGTTTCAAAACGGTTCGGATTCGCGAGCTGGCAAGCTTCGAGAATACGTTCGGCGTGTTGTGGAGCGGTTGTCACGGTGTCTTTACCTCTTGGGGTTGTTATCGCGATTGAAAGCCGCTTTGTTCGCTCAAACTTTCACCCCATGGAAGTTTTTTGAGTCTCAGCCCAAATTATCAACCGAGATAGCTGAACAGCGACTTATTGGAAAGCGTGGCGTGCGCTGACATGGACGCTTGTAGCGCGGTGTTGTCCGTTGTGAGCTGAGTCGCGACCGCCGCGATGTCAGTGTCTTGGACGGCGCTCAAGCCGGTCTGCAAAGTCACGAGACGGCTGGAAGCGTCCGTTTGTGCATTCTGAATCCAGTTCTCCGTATTCCCGTAGGCCGTCGTCGCCTGTCCAATTTGCGTTACCGCGTTCTGAATTTCTTGTGTCGCATTTGCGATGCCGGTCTGCGTACTGGCGACATTCGCGCCGCCCATTTCGTTGCTGACTCCGTTTCCGGCCGAAGGTCCGCCGTCGGAAACCGTAAAGGGGGCCGCTCCTCGGAATTGGAGCGCGCCGTTGCCGTCCGTGCCGGCCGTAATGCCATAGGCGGAAAGCGCAGAGTTTAGCTGGCTCAGCGCGCTGGCGCCGCTGATGCCGCTCGCGCTGCCGGTAACCGTCGCCGAAACGGTCTGCGGGCTCCCGTTGGCGGTAACCTGGAAGGTGTAGGTCTGGGTGGCGCCGCCCGCCAGCAGGTTAGCGGCACTGTTCAGATTGACGGCGTTGCCCGTGAAACTCACGTTGTTGGGCAGTGCCAAAGCGGTCCCCAGATCGTAAATCGCCTGGAACACATTGCCCGTCGCCGATGTTCCATCCGGATTCTGAACGTCAAAGATCTGCTGCGCCGTCACCGCCGGCCTGATCTGATTGCCTGAGGCATCGCGCAGAATATTCGTATTCGAAGCCGTGGAGTTTTGCACTACACCCTTCGGACTCGTCCAATCGAACGTATAGGGCTGCGTGGTTGCGCCGTCCGAGCCAAACAAGTACTGGCCTTGCGAACTGGTGTTCGCGAGGCCAACCATTTGCTGCGCAATCTGCTGCACTTGATTTGCCAGCGAGGCCCGAGTGCTTGCGGAGATCGTTGTATTCGCTCCTTGCGAGCCAATCGAAACCAGCTGATCCAGTAGTTTGGACGCGCTTTGTAGGGCGGCGTCGGATGCGCTGGCGTTGCTTGCCGCCGCCGCCATGTTCGTCTGCACCTGAGTGACGCGGGCGATCTCCTCTTTATAGTCGAGAAGCGAGGAGACCGCGGAGGGGTCGTCCGAGGCCTGGCTGATGCGCACACCCGAACTGATTTGCTGCTGATCCTGCGCGATGCGCGACTCCGTCTGATTGAGATCGGCTAGGAAACTGCCGTTGTACGCGCCTATTCCGCTTAGCATGAGAGTTCCTCAGTCATTTCTTACCCAGCCTGCTGCATGGCCGTCATGAACGAGGCTAAGGTTTGGTTGATGGTCGACAGCGTCTGGGCCGATGCCTCATAGGCCTGCTGAAATTGCAGCAATTGTGCGGCCTGTTCATTGAGCGACACACCCGAAATCTGCGAGCGCATGGTCTGCGCCTGCGTAAGCATCTGCGTTTGCGTCGTCTCGGCCGTCGCGGCATTCGACGCCTGGCTGCCGAGATCGCTCGCGATGCTGCTGTAATCGTCCATGTAGCTCATCCCGTTCACGGCGCCTACGCCGCTCGTGACATTGGGTGTGGCCAATTGCGCCAATGCATCCGCCGTGCCGTTGGCGACTCCCGTCGCCGGGTCAATCGCCGCCAGTTGCGAACCGGTAATATTCGTCACCCCGAGCGTCTGTGCGACGGATGTGGGAGACCCGGCCGTGTAGCTGAATAGCGCGACGCCAGGCACAGGCGGCGGTCCCGCGCTGATCTGTCCATTCGTCAGCAGCGTATTCACCTGGTCGGCCACGGACTGCGCCAGTTGGTTCAAGCTGCCCTGCTGAGTTCCATTCCCCACAACCGATGGCAAGGTTGTATTTTGAAACTGCAGCAGACCGGCTAAGGTTCCCTGGCTAACGACGTTCGTCACGTCCTGTCCGGAGGAACTGAGAATCTGCGCATCGGGCGGTGCGTTCGGGTTCGTTCCCCCGGCGGGCGTGAACGAGACCGAAAGCGGCAGTGCTTTCGCACCGTTCACTAAAGGAGTCTGACCGCCCATCAACACCGAAACCGTTCCATCGTTCCCCGTTTGTACGCTGATGCTGGTCAGATTCGAAAGCTTCTCCAGGTCGTTATAGAGGTTTGCGGTCAGTCCGCCATCTGTTCCGCCAGTGCTCTGCATCTGTCCATTCAGTTGCGCGATCTGAGAACTGAGCTGATTGATCTGCGAAACCGTGCTTTGCAGTTGCGAAGCGTTTTGCGAGGCGAGCCGGTTCACGCCCGCTGCGGTCGAGTTGAAGGCCTGCGTCACTTGGCTCGCGGCCGAGAGCACCTGCTGCTGCGCGGTCGAACTACTGGGTGTCGTACTCCAGGCTGAGAAGGCGCTATAGAGGCTGCTGAGCGCCGCCGGAATGCCGCTCGTTCCCGAAACGCTAAACAGCGACTGCAAGGAATTCAAGCTCGCCGACTGCTGCGTCGCGGTTCCCAAGGCGCCATTCTGCGCCCAAACGGCTTGCTCGGCCGATTGGTTTCGGGAGCTCTGTACGCCCTCTACTTGCACGCCGCCATATAAATTGCTGCCCGGTTGGAAGGCGCTCGCTGACAAGTTCAACGTCTGCGTGACATAGCCAGGCGTCGACGCATTCGCGACGTTGCTCTGAATGACGCCCATTGCCTGCTCGAACACATCTAAAGAGTGCCCGGTCGATTGAATAGCTGAAAGTAGGCTTCCCATAGCGCGTCCTAGGCCTCTAGTTGCATTCGCCCACCCTCAGCGAATTCCTCGAGCGCTCCTGCGTGCGTATACCCGGCGCCCTGCGTCCTTGTCACCGCGGCGCAGCCCCAATAAAACAGTGCCGCCGACTCGACGAGTAACTGCACTTGCTTCACCCGCTGCTCGATCCTCTGCATCAGCAGCCGAAACTTGCCGCGGTCTGCCGCCGCCGGAAACTGGGCCTTGGTTTTCTGCAGCGTTTTCAAAGCGGCTTGCAAACTTACCGGCCATCCCTCTGGCGCTCCCGGAGCTTTTACCAACTGCGCAATGGCGTTCTCCAGATCAGCTTCAAGGCGTGCGAGTTCGCGTTGCGCTTCTTTCTCAGTCATCAGTGGCGGGCGGACGTGCTTGTTTGGAGCAATTCGTGGACCATCGCCTTGCCTGCCTGCCCCGTACTGCCGTGATAACTGCCGGACTGGACCTGCTGTGCTAAGGCGCTGATCTTCGCCTGCCGATCGGAAGAGGTCGCGCTCTTAGCAAGCGCCACCAGATTGCTTGCGCTCGAAAGACTCGCTTGATCCCCGTGCGCCACTCCGGATGTGCCGGAAGTAGGTTGTGAGCCCTGCTGTCCGATTTTTTGCGTCGCTCCGGCGCTCGTCTCGGCTGCCACGCTGCCGGTCGACTGGTTATTTACTCTCATATTCACCTGGCCTTTCTATCGCGAAGGTCACGGTACTGTATCGAGGATTCGCACTCGAATTAGAGCTCACTCGCTGGATTTTCTTGTCCCCGTCCCGGCGGCGCCATCTCTTGCACTTTCACAATCAGCGCTACTTCTCCCGTGGAGAGCCCTAGGGTGGAAGCGATGTGAGCGACCGAATCGCCTCTGCGGTAGAGCCGTAACACTTGCCCGCGCCGGTTTAGGTTCAATGACGAGGGTTCGGCCGTCGCCCAGTCCGACAAGGGAGCCTTGCGCTGTTCCACTTCTTCGAGCCGCACACGCAACCGGCCGATCTCGACCGCTAGCTCGGTTAAAGCGTTTTCTATGGCAGGATCCGGCCCCGGATGCTTGGCCGCGACCTCGATCTCGCGTTTGAGCCACGCGAATGCGACACCCCCCGCGACCAGCAGCAAACCGGACAAAAGGCAGGCTAAAACGGCAAGACTCATGCGCTTGCTCTCATGCCGACAACTTCATCGGCGCCGCGCCGTTTCCCTTCACGTTCTGTAACGCCATGCGCTCACTGCGGCTGATGATCTCCCGCACGCGTACGCCATAGTTGCCCTCAATCACCACTACTTCGCCGCGCGCAATCATGCAATTGTTGACAATGATTTCCACCAGATCGTTGGCCGGGCAGTTCAGCTCGATGATCGAGCCGGACGATAGCTTGAGAATGTCGTGAACCGGCACATTCGTCCTGCCGAAAGAAACGCTCAACGGTAACTCCACATCGAGCAAGCGATCGAGCGTCGGCGGCACCCGCGTTCCCGTTTCCTGCGGAGCTGTCTCGGCGTTGGCACCGAAAGCGCCCAGGAGAGCGGCCGCGAAGGAAAGATAAAAACGGGAGAACGTTTTGCTTCCGAATGTCAATTCGACCGCGAATACCTCGCCCGGCTCGTCGGACGGCGCCGACGCCGTCTCCTCCACAGTCAGCTTCACCGCCGGGTCGTGCGTCCGGTCGGCGATCAGCGGATTGGCGGCTTGCGAAACCAACTCCTTCCAGGTCTGCTTCCGTAGATCGGCGTCCGCGTCTTCAATGCCCGCCCCAGTCACGGCCGCATTGGCAATTTCGCTCCAGGCTGCTTCGGAGGCGACGATCCAGAGCGGCGCCTCGGTAAAGCCAAAGGTGCATTTCAGCGCGAGCGTCGCGCCGGAATCCTTCCAGGCGGCCGCCGTCGCTTCCGATATGCTGGCTTTCGCGCTTTCCCCCGCCATCAGTTCGACCGCGCTACCGAGAGCGTTCGCCAACTGACGGGCCTTTTCTACTCCGAGCTGCTTGCGTTCCATGCTGTTCACCGGACTGCTGTTCGTCGCGCCAGTTAGATTCCCCTTCCACTAGGCCACTTATGTTCCATATAATTCCGTAAGCGCATCACCCCCTGCACGCGCAATTGGGAAATCCGCGTGAGATGCAGACCCATGACGCTCGCAATCTCGCGCAGGTTCAGTTCTTCGGTGTAATAAAGCGTCAATACCGTGCGCTCGTTCTCAGGCATCTTCGTGATCCCGTCGGCGATGACTTTTTCGAGCTCAGAGCGTTCGAGCAGACGCGCCGGCGTTTCCTCTTCATCGTCGGCGAGAAACTTCAACAGGCTCACCTCTTCCCCATCCTCGATGACTTCCAGGCTGCCGAGCGATACGCCGCGCAACTCGAGCGCCCACTGTTGATACTCCTCGAGCGCCAGGCCCAACTCGGCGGCAATCTCGTCCTCGCTAGGCGTTCTCTGTAGCTTCTGTTCGGCGCTCTTGATGGCATGCTGCACCTGCTTCACGCGCTTTCGCTTATGCGCGGGTACACCGTCGAGGCCGCGGATGCTGTCCAAAATGGCACCGCGGATCTTGTACTCCGCATAAGTCTTCAGCGAAGCGTTCCGGCTCGCGTCGAAATTGTCCACCGCCGCGACCAGCCCTACAATGCCCGCCGAAATAAGATCGTCCAGCTGAATGTTGGCGGGCAGCTTATCGTGAATACGCGAGGCAATCCAGTTGACCTGCGGCAGATGCTCCAAGATGAGCTGCTCCCGCTCTTCCGCGGTCCTTGTCGAAGTCTCAGTCGCGTAAGCCTGCATCGCGGTTACTCGCTTTTTACGCCGCCTGGGAACGGACGGCGCGCATAGGGGTCGGGAGCTTCTCCATCAATCGCGACTTGGACGCTTCTTCCAGATCCTCGGGAACCTGTTGTCCCGTGCCCAGGAAAGAAACCGGCAGGCCGCTGCGTAGCGCCGGCTCAAGCACCGCCCCGGGCGTATCGGCCTCATCCAAGCGAGTGAACAACAGCTTGCGCGCTCCGAAGGCCGCAAATCGTTGCAGCACGCGCGCCGCCGAGGTCGCGCGCAGCGAAGCCGGCAACACGAGTTGCACTTCCACCTGCGGATTGCGTCTGAGGAACGCCAGCAGCTCGGAAGCTTCTTCGAGGTTCGCGGCATCGTATCCCGGCGTGTCGATCAGGAAGAGCTTCTTCGTCTTGTATTCCTCGATTGCCTGATCGAGACTGGCGGCTGAATGCACCGCACGGAATCCCGCGCCGATGATGCGCGCATACGAGGCCAGTTGTTCTGCCCCGCCCAGCCGTAACGTATCGGTCGAGAGGATTTGCACGGGAAGACGCGCCGCAATCCCCTGGCGGACCGCCAGCTTCACCAATGTCGTTGTCTTGCCGCTTCCCGGCGCTCCCACCAGCACCACGATCCGGCGCTCGCCCGGCCCGGCGAGTGACGGCGCGACGGCCAGCCGTTCATCGATTTCCTCATGCAATGTGGCCTGCAACAATTCGGGACTCAAAAACTCGCTGCGGCGGCTTAAGCGGCCACTTTCGCGGCTCTTGTCTTCGAAGCGCGCCTGCACGCCGCGCACTAAATCTTGCGCCATCTCGTCGGAGAAATCCGCGGCGAGTAACTGCGCATGCAGCTCCTGCAATTCGGGCGAAGCGTTCGCTCCCGTCCAGCGCAGCTGGTAGTTCTGGCGCGAAACGGAGCGGCTGACGGTTTCGATTTGTTGGCGCAAATCGGCCAGCTCCTGCACCAGATCGTCGTTGCGCCGGGTGGCGGGCGGGGCCTCGAGCAGCGCTGCTGCCGGGCGCGCGGTCGCAAGCGGAGCGGCGGCGCGCAGGCTTTGGCGGCCCGCCGCGCTGTCCTGCGCCAACCCGAACACCACTTCATACACGCCCAGGTGCCGTAATTCGCTGTCCACCTTCTTCGAGCTCACCAGCATGGCGTCGGGGCCTAGCTCCACGCGCGCCTTCTCCATCGCGTCCTGAATCGATTCGGCGAAGTATGACTTGATTTTCATCGAAGCTCTAGATCACTCCCAAAGAAAGCACTTTGACGCCGGTTGGCACTTCATTGTGCGAAATAAAAAACAAATTGGACATCGAGGGCTCCATAATCTGTCGCAAGAACGAGCGCGCGCCCGATGTCGTCAGCACCGCGACCGGTACCTCTCGGCTCTCAATCTTGCGCTCGATCCGTGTCACGATATCCCTGACTTTCTGCGGCGGCAACATCAGTATGCTGTTCTGCTCGGTGTGCTGCACTGACGTTTCGACAGCCTGCTCGACCGCGGGCTCGAGCAGATACGCCGATAGTTCCCCTCGGGGGTTAAGGAACGGCTTCACCACCGTCCTCCGCAGCGTTTGCCGAACATACTCGGTCAAAAGCACCGGATTCTTCGTGGTCGCCGCCGCTTCGCCCAGCGCTTCCAAAATGGAAACACCGTCCCGAATCGAAACGCGTTCACGTAACAAATTCTGAATTACCCTTTGAATTACTGCTAGTGAGAGCAGTTTGGGGACCAAATCCTCTACTACCTTCGGATTGCTCTCCCCTACCCGATCGCAGAACAGCTTCGTGTCTTGCCGCGAGAACATTTCGCTCGCATGCCGCCCGATCAGCTCCGAGAAGTGGGTCCCGATCACATTTACCGTATCGACCACCGTATAGCCCGCCGCACGGCTGGCCTCCACCTTCTCGGCCGGAATCCACAAGGCCGGCAGTCCAAACGCCGGCTCGCGCGTCGGCTGCCCTTGGAAGTTCTTGTTCGCATTGGCGGTCGGGATCGCCAATTCGTTGCCCGGCAGCAGTTCGAAGCGCCCGATTTCCGACCCCTTGAGCATGATTAGGTATTCGCGGGAGCGCAGTGATAGGTTGTCGGTCACGCGTACCGGCGGCAACAGAAATCCCAGGTTCGTTACGAACTGTTTGCGAATACCACCGATGCGCTTAAGCAGGGGCGACGTTGCCCCTCCTGCCACCAGGCTGGCCAGGCCTAGGCCGACTTCAATCGAAATCGGTTCTACTCTCAGCAGCGCTTCCAAATTCTCCTTCGGGGGAGCGCTCGGTGCGGCTATCGCCGCCTCGTTTTTGACATCAGCGTCAAGTTTTTTACGCTTCCTCCAGCCCACGGTTCCCACTGCTGCGCCCATCAGGACGAATGGAATCGTCGGCAAGCCGGGGAAAAGCCCCAACATGACTAAAACGCCGCCTGAAAGCAGCAGCGGTTCGGCGCGTCCAAAGAGCTGCTTCTCGAACTGCTCGCTGACTTTCGTTTCCGAATTCGCGCGCGTGACAATCAGACCTCCCGATACCGAGATCATCAGTGCCGGAATAACCGTCACTAACCCGTCCCCAATTGTCAGGATGGTGTAGGTCTGTATGGCCTTCTTCAATTCCATGCCGTGTTGCAGCACGCCGATCAGAAAACCCGCCACGATGTTGATCGTCAGAATCAAGATGCTGGCAACGGCATCGCGCTGCGTAAAGCGCGACGCTCCGTCCATCGATCCGTAAAACTCCGCTTCTGCCGCGACTTGCTTGCGCCGTTTTCGCGCCTCCGCCTCATCGATCAGACCGGCATTCATCTCGGCGTCGATCGACATCTGTTTGCCCGGCATGGCGTCCAGCGTAAACCGTGCTGAAACCTCCGAAATGCGCACCGCGCCATGGTTTATCACCACGTATTGAATGGCGATAAGCACCAGAAAAATGACCGCGCCAATGACATAATTTCCACCCACGACGAAGTTCCCGAAAGCCTCGATCACGTCGCCCGCGGCCGATGTCCCGTTATTGCCGTTCATCAATATCAGGCGAGAAGAACTCACATTGAGCGCCAGCCGGAATAAGGTCAGGACCAACAGCAAGGTCGGGAAAACATTAAATTCGGCCGGTTTCAAAATGTACATCGATACCATCAACACGATGACGGACATCATGATGTCGATCACGATCAGAAAGTCGAGCAGGAACGACGGCATCGGCGTGATCAGCGCGATCACGATCGCCAGCACCGCTACCGGAACGGCAAATTGGCCCACGCTCGGAAGCTTCGCGAGAAGACCCTTTCCTTTGGGCGCGGCAAGCGCTTGTACTTGCGATGACATCGAGTAGTAAGTGACTCCTGGCCTCAGTTAACTAGGCATTTTGCGGCCCATTAGTTGATACACGTAGGCCAGGATTTCGGCTATTGCTTTATAGAATTCCGGGGGTATGGCCCGCCCCACATCCAGCGCATCGTAGAGCGCACGCGCTAACGGCGGATTCTCCACAATGGGAATCTCGTGCTCCTTGGCGATCTCTCGGATTTTCAGTGCCAGCCAGTTTCTGCCCTTAGCAATCACCACCGGTGAGGACATGGTCTCCACTTCGTAGCGCAGCGCGATGGCAAAGTGGGTCGGGTTGACGACCACCGCGGTCGCCTTCGGAACGTCTTTCATCATCTGCCGGCGTAACAGGTCGCGCCGCATACGCCGGATGCGTCCCTTGATGTGCGGATCGCCTTCTGAACGTTTATGTTCCTCTTTCACCTCCTGCTTGGTCATCTTGAGCGAGGAGCTGTGCTTCTTGATCTGTTGAAACAGATCGACCGCTCCGAACGCCAGGAACACGCCCGCCGCTTTCCACAGCAAACCTTCGAGCGCCACTCCCAACTGAGCCGCGGATGCCGGTACCGTCTCGAGCGGCAAGTGCAGCAACATATCTGCATTCGCCTGGTAAAACGAGCGCATCGCCATCCCGAGAACCACAATCAACAAAGTGGCCGTGACCACCGATTTCAGGTTCTGCATCGGCAGATCCTTGAGCTTGCCCATGGGATTGAAACGGTTGAAATTGGGCATGAATTTCTTCATGCTGAATCCGCCCTGCGTCATGCCGAAGTGCACGCCCACGGTTAATGCCCAGAGAATCGCCCCGGCGAGCAGCAGCGGAGTGAGAGTGTGCAGGAACAGAGAACGAATCAGGAAAACCCATTCCGTCAACGTCATCTCTGTCGTGGTGCTGCGCTCGAGCAGCTTGGTCATCGAGAGCCGCAACTCGTTTTGCCAAGCGGGAACTGTATGGCTTAGGATCACCAGCACGGCTACAAATTGCAGCGCTCCTACCATCTCTTTGGCCGAGAGAAATTGACCTTCTTCCCGCGCCTTTTTCAGGCGCTGGGGAGTTGCCTTTTCAGTTTTATCGCTTGCCATGTGGATTCGAGCCGGCGCCTACCTGGCGCTGCCTATGGGCCGAAATTGTGCCGGATCAAACGGAAAACCTCTGACGCGAAGCCCTCATACAGCCTCGGCACCACCGCCAGAATGGTCGTGAGCGTTGCCAGCGCGATCATCACCTTCAGTGGACCCGCCTGCTGCCCAAGGTGCAGCTGGGCGCTGATTCGCCCCATGAGCCCCAGCAGCACTTCGCTCATCAATAAGAGCCCAAGTACCGGAAACGCCAGGCGCAGCCCGATGGCGAACATACCGGAACCGACGTGAATCACCGTGTTCGCAATGTTCCGGTCGACCGAAAACATGCCCGGGGGATAGCGTTCGAGACTGTCGGCGAACGCTTGAATCACCATGCGGTGCAAACCGGTCGTAAAGAAGAGCAGCCCAGCCATCAGTTGCGCGAGCACCGGCAAAACGTCCGAATCGGCTTGCGAAGTGGGATCTACTTCGGACGCATAGGCAAAGCCGGCTTGCAGACTGAGAATCTGCGCACCCACCGTGAGCGCTTCGCTGATAAAGCTCACCAGTAAGCCGATACCCGTGCCCAGGGCCATTTCAGATACGAGAATGAGGCACAGCGAGCCGATAGTCATCTGACTGGCGTCGACCGCCGGCCAGTGAGGAAACAGGATCATGGTGGTTGCCAAAGCCAGCACGATGCGCGGGGCGCTCGCGCCGGCGTCGCGGTCGGGGAGCGGAACAAACACAAACGCTCCCAGCATCCGGGTGAGCACGAATACAAAGCCGAAAAGAGTGGAAACAGAGAGCGTTAGCTCACCGTGCATACAGCGGCAGATTTCCGAAGATCGAGACGGCGTACGTCATCGCGGTATGCAGCATCCACGGCAGCAGCAGCAGCATCGCGGCGAGCGACGCCGCGAGTCTC
The DNA here is from genome assembly GCA_963849445.1 of uncultured Acidobacteriaceae bacterium. Taxonomy (GTDB): domain Bacteria; phylum Acidobacteriota; class Terriglobia; order Bryobacterales; family Bryobacteraceae; genus Bog-105. The sequence continues at coordinate 330,430 of CAWKHS010000003.1, forward strand.
GGAACCGTGCTGAAGACCGGGTCCTGCAACGACGTAGCGATCTGTATGAGATTAATGACAAGCCCCACGGCAAACGCGATCGCGAGGATCGGAGCGCAGATCCAAAATGCCGCCATCAACGAATGCCCGATGATCTGAATTACGAATTGAGGTGTCATGCTGTTGACTCCGGGACTTTCATTGATAGAAGCTCTTCATCAACGATCCGATCACCAAGTTCCAGCCGTCCACCAACACAAACAGCAGAATCTTGAAAGGCGCGGACACCATGGCGGGTGGCAGTTGCATCATTCCGATCGACAGCGTGACGGAGGCGACCGCGATATCGATCACCAGGAACGGCAGATACAGCACAGCGCCAATCTGAAAACCGGCTTTCAGTTCCGACAAGATATAAGCGGGTACCAGAACTCGCAGGCTGAGATCGTTCGGCGTGCGCGGCGCCGGTTCCCGCGACATCTCGACAAATAGCCGGATATCCCGCTCGCGTGCAAACCGTAACAAAAATTTCTTCAGCGGCGCCGCCCCTTTGTCTAACGCCTGCTCAGTTGTGAGCTGGCCTTGCTCCATGGGCTGCCACGCTTCTTTGTAAACCTCTGTGAAGACCGGTTGCACAATCACGAGTGAAAGAAACAGAGACAGCCCGATCAGCACTTGGTTTGAAGGCGCGCTCTGGGTACCTAATGCCTGCCGCAGGAAATGCAGCACAATCGCGATGCGCAGAAACGGCGTGATGCACATCAGTGCGGCCGGCAGCAGGCTCAGCAGTGTGAGCCCTAGTGCGATCTGCATGGGCGCGCTTAAGGTCATCCCATGCGCGCTGGTGCCCGGCGTCACGCCAAACGCGCTCAGGCCCGTGGCGGGCGGGCTCGCCCAGGCAGGCACGGCCAACAGGACCGCCACCAGTACTCGCCGGAGCGCGCTCATAATGCCTGCCGATCGCTCCCGGTCGCCAGCGGGGCTCCACTCCGGAAAGCGGCGAAGGAATCGAGCGAAGCACAACTGGAGGGCGAAACGCCGATGAGAATCAGCCGGTCTTCGACCCGCACCAGGTGCAAGGAGTGATGCGGCGTCAAGGGCATCCGCTCCAGCAGTTCTATGCGCCTTCCCTCACCCGCTTTGTGCGCAAAACCGAGCTTTACACTCGCAAAGCCCTTGCGGCGTAGCAGCCACAGGCTGGATATCAGCAATCCGAGTACGATGAAAACCGCGAGTGTCTGCTCCCACATACTGCCACGAGGGAGCTGGGGCGAATCTAGCGCTGTTCCCGGAAGTCGGTGATACGCACGCAGATCAGGTTCTCCATCGTCACGATGTCCCCATCGGCAATGTGTACCCCGCCGACATGGACCTGAATGCTCTCGCCCGCCGATCGGTTCATGCGTATCAGACTTCCCGTTTCAAGTGCCAGGATTTCTCCGACGGTGATCGAACGGCTGTCGAGCACCGCCTCTACCTGTAATGGCACCCTGGCTAAATCGCCAAGCTCCTCAAGTGTGTTCATCGGCCAAAGTGGATTAATGGATTAGATCGAGCAGACTCTGGCCCATCTGGTCCGCGGTCGTGATCACCTTCGAACTTGCCTGGTAACCCCGCTGATAAATGATCAGATTTGTGAAATCCGTCGCCATATCCACGTTCGAACCTTCGAGCGAACTGCCCACGATCTGTCCGCGGCCGCCGGTTTGCGGCACTCCCAGAGCTGGAATCGAAGTTTGCGCGGAAACCGTGAAATTGTTGTTACCCACGTTTTCGAGCGTTTCCGGATTCTGGATCGCAGCCATCGCCAACTGGCCTTCTACTTTCGTCTGACCGTTGGAGAACGTCGCCACAATCTGGCCCCCGCTCTGAATGGCAACGCTCGTGAACTGCGCTCCCGTGGAGCCATCCTGTGTGGAGGTCGCCGTGGCAGACGCCTGCCCGTATTGCGTGATCGTGCCCACTCCACTGTTGAACAGATCCCAGTTCATGCTCATATTCGCTGCGCCGTCCGACAGACCGGCGACCGAGATGGCAACGGGCGCGGTTCCACCTGCCGTCGACATGGTGCCGTCCGTGTTGAAGGTGATCGTTCCGGGACTACCCAGCAGATTGGTCTGCGTGCCGGGCGCTCCGCCCACGTCCGCGCTGGGGATCGATACCTGGTAATCCCAGCTGTTCGGAGTCGTCGTGCTCTTGGTAAAGGTCACCGTAAGCTCATGCTGGGTGCCGAGCGAATCCACCACATTCATCGGCGTGCTAAAAGTGCCGTCCGCGCCCCCAGCAATGGCATTCGAATTCAGGTTTGCATTGATCGAGAAATTCTGCGTCGCTTCCGGCGCCAGCACCGTTCCCGTCGGAATCACGATATTGCCGGGAGCGCCGGTCGTATTGATTCCGTTCTGGCCCGCTGTCCAGCCTTGCACGTTCTGGCCGGTCTGGGTCTGCAGCACACCGCTGCTGTTCAAGGTGAAGTCACCGTCGCGCGTGAACAACTGTTGATTGTTGGCATCGCTCACCACGAAGAAGCCGTTGCCCTGAATGGCCGCCGCCAGCGGCGAGCTGCTGCTTTGCAGCGTCCCCTGTGAGAAAATCTGCTGGTTAATCGGGGCCGCTACGCCTAAGCCGTATTGGCTTTGCGCGCCGCCGCCGCCCAGTTCCTCGCTGACCAGCGTCTGAAAGTCCACGCTGCTCGACTTAAAGCCGGTCGTGTTCAGGTTGGCGAGATTGTTACCCGTGGTGTTGATGGCATCCGAGTTCGCTTGCAGAGAAGAAAGTGCGATTGAAAACGCGCTAGACATTTTTTTGAAATAGCTCCTTGTGATTGATCTTGTTTGAAATTGCTTTACTCTCGATGCTTGCCAACTAACTGCTCGTTGTGCCGCTCGTGCCGCTTGCCGCGGGCGTGCTCGCCCCCGTGTACTTCGAGTTGATCGAATCCAAATCCGTCTTCATCCCGATGTTCTGTTCCAAATCGCTGAACTGCGCCAGCTGACTGACAAACTGCGTTCCGTCCTGGGGCTGCGAAGGATCCTGATTCTTAAGCTGCGCGACCAACAGCTGCAGGAAGGTGTTCGTATTGCCGAGAGCGTTCGTCGGGTCGCTCGCGCTGCTGCTCGCCGGCGTGGAAGAAGGACTAGCCGACGCCGTCGGGGTGACCGTGCTCGACGATAAAAAATTGTTGCCTATTGAGGCCATACCTGGTTGCTCCTTGTGGTTGTGGTCCGGCTGGAATAGTTTTCGAATTCATCCACCCAATCCGGCTGATTCTGTTGCTGACGCCCATTGCCTTGCCGCTGCTGCTGGCCGCCCTGGCCCGGCGTGTCGCCGCCGCGCGTAAACTGTCCGCCCGCGTTGGCGCCGCCGCTCTGCGAGGCGTTTTCCGTACGCGGGCTCCAGATCTCGGCGCGCACGCTCTGCTGATTGAGACGGTTCGAGAGATCTGGAATGTGTTCCTGAAGTGTTTGCGCTAGTTTCGTGTCGCCTGCGCGGACGCTCACGCGCATCTCGCCCCCGACATCCACCAGCCGGATATCTACCCGCTGGTTGTTGTCTCCCGCCAGCTGTAACCGTACGTTGCGCACGGCCTCGTTCTGCCCTGTCGTCTCCGGCTCGGCGACAGTTACTGGCGTGGGATCTTCGGAAGCGGAACCCGCGCTCGTCTGCGCTGCGTGTCCGGCGGGCGCCGCCGCGCCTGCAAACAGCAGCGCGCCCTGGTCCGGAGTCTCTCCGGAATGCTGCCCCGTCTGTGTCCCTGAGCCCGACATCTCCGCGCCCGCAGCCGCCGCTGCCATCACAACCGGTTGCGCGACGCCGGCCAAAGCCGGCGGACCCTGCGCCGCCTCTCTCGATTCCGTATGCTGCGCTGCCGCTCCCTCGCCCGTCAGGCGTACCGCGAAGGCGAAATTGTTGGCGGCCGCGTTCGCTGGATTCTCACTCTGGCCGGTGGCCGATAAGTGCAACGCTTCGGCGTTCGCGCCGCGGATGGCGACTCCCTGCTGCGAAGCGCTCGTCGATTCGCCCGCGCCCCCTCGCGCCTCGTTCGCGCCCGCTGTCGGCAGTAGTGTGTTGGCTGCTATCAGCGACAAATCCGGACTAGCCGTCCCGTTTGTATCCGAGCTTCGTTTCGCGGGTTCCGGCTTCGCTTTCCCAGCTTTCACGCCGGCTGCGGCTGCTAATTGCAGCGCGGCTGACTTGCTCGTGACCAGCTTGGCCGCGTCGCCGCCCGCTGCCGCATTCGCCGCAACCCCGTCGCCCTTTGCCGGAATCGGCCCGGAGACCGGCTGCGGGTTGTTGGCAGCCGCTAAAATCTGTGCGAGCGATCCCCCGTTGAGCAGCAGTTGCATCGCCGACAAACCGCCAAATTGCGTTGCCGCTCCCGTCTGGGGTGTGGCGCCGGGCGTGTTCTGGGGCGCTGTTGTTTGCGGGCCCGCTGCTTCTGCTTCGCCTTCCGCCTCGTCTTCTTGACCGTTGTTGCGGAGCCCGAATGAGCCGGTAAAGGAATTTGCCGGCGGCGCACTGGCCTGCTGTTGCTCGCTAGCCGCCGCATTCGCCGCTTCCCTGGCGCGCGCTTCATCGCTCGCTTCGCCCGCTTGCTCAGTACCCGATTTGCCGGCGGCTTTGGAGTCGCTCTCCTGGGAGCTGCTGTCCTGCTGCGAGCGCGTGTAGGAGCTCATTACCTGGCGGAAGGTCGTCCCTCGTTGCTCCGCATCGCTGTTCGATTCCGAGCTAAACGTGGAGATGTGCGAAGACGCGAGTGCCTTCGGCGGGCGCAAAGCCCGCGACGCCTAGTGATGTTGGGATCACGTACCGGACTTATGCACGCGGCGAACCAAACATCGGCTCGCTGATTTTAAACGGATTTGTCGCGGTGAGGCGAAAAGACGGCCGTCAAGAAATTGCATCACACCCGGCGGCGGCGCTCAAAATCTCGACACTTCGCCCGGTAGCTTTTTCCTGCCTGCCGCTATATCGCGGTAAATGGCGCGTTTTCGAGTCTTTTTCGGCGCGGCACGCCGATTGCATAAGAAGACGCATCGATGGACAGATTAACTTCGGCCGCCGCGAGTGGACTGCAAGCGCGCATGGACTCGCTCGACATGCTGGCCAACAATCTTTCGAATACTTCCACCACCGGGTTTAAGGCGGATCGCGAGTTTTACAGCACCTATATCGCTCCCGAACTCGCCGGCCAGACCCACACCGTGGGGGCCACGCCCGTCGTGCAAAAGCCCTGGACGGATTTCAGCCAAGGCACTCTGCTCCGTACCGGAAACGCGACCGATCTCGGCCTTTCCGGCAGCGGCTTCTTCTCCGTCAACGGGCCGAATGGTCCTCTTTATACACGCAACGGGAATTTTCATATCTCCTCGCAGGGCACACTTGTCACCGCCGAGGGCTACGCGGTGCGCATGAACGACGGCAGCGCCCTGCAAACTGACACGTCGTCTCCCATTCAGGTGCAAGCCGACGGCCAGGTCTCGCAGAACGGGAATGTGATTGGGCAGTTAGAACTCACCGAATTCAAAGACTCGAGCCAGTTGACGAAATCCGCTGCGGCGTACTTTTCGAGCCCCGGCGCGGCGGCCGGGCGCCGCTCCCGCCACCGGCACGCAGGTGAACCAGGGCGAACTCGAAACGTCGAACGCCCAGCCGGCCGAATCGGCCGCGCGCATGGTCTCGCTACTGCGTAACTTCGAGATGCTGCAAAAGGCCGTGAAAATCGGCGATCCAGATGAACACTCAGTCGATCGAGCAAGTCGCCAAAGTAGGATCTTAAAACTTTTTGGAATAAGGGGACTAAATGATTCGAGCACTTTACAGCGCCGCCACCGGCATGAGCGCGCAGCAACTGAACGTGGATAACATCGCCAATAACCTGGCCAATGCCAATACGGCCGGGTTCAAAATGCGCCGCGCCCAGTTTCAGGACCTCATTTACCAGAACATGGTGCAGCCGGGTGCCGAAGCGGGTGCACAATCCACGGTTCCCGCCGGGCTGCAACTCGGCCTGGGTACGCGCGCGGCCGGCAACGAGATCATCTTCACGCAAGGAAGTATGACCCAGACCAATAATCCCTTAGACATGGCGATTCAAGGACAAGGGTTCTTCCAGGTGCTGCAACCTTCCGGGAGCATTGCTTACACCCGCGCCGGCGAGTTCCAGTTGGATAAAAGCGGCAACGTGGTCGATTCGAGTGGCAATCTCTTGCAGCCGCAGGTCACCATTCCGGCCAGTGCTCAAAGTATCACGATTGCCCAGGACGGCACCGTGAGCTACACCATGCCGAACCAGACCGCAGCCCAGAAAGCCGGACAGATTCAACTGGCCACTTTCGCCAATCCAGCCGGGTTGAACAGCCTAGGTGGAACATTGTTCCAGCCTACGGATGCTTCGGGCGATCCCATCGTCGCTAATCCGGGCGGCTCGGAGGGAATAGGGACCCTGATGCAGGGCTATCAGGAGCAATCGAACGTCGATGTGGTGGGCGCGTTTGTGGACTTGATTCAGAGCCAGCGCGCTTATGAAGCCAACTCGAAGGTGGTCAAAGCCGCCGACGAAATGTATCAGCAGGTGAATCAGATTACTCAATGATCTTGGCGTTGGTCGTCGCCTCTGTTGTGCACGCCGCGTCCTGTCATACGATCGCCGGCGAGCGCATTTACGCCCGAGATTTGGCGGCGGCCGCTCCCGTCTTCGCGGCCCTACCGCCCGATCTCGAGGTGGGTTACGCGCCCTCGCCCGGCCAGACGCGCATCTTCCATCCGCCGGAGCTCCGGCACATCGCCGCCGCGCATCAGATTCAAGCCGATTTTCCAGCCGACATTTGCTTTGCATGGCAAATGGCCGTGCCCACGCGCGCGGCGATTCTGGCCGCCATTGGCAAAACACTTGCGGGAAGAAATGCACAGGTGGAATTGATCGAACAAAGTCTCGCGCCGGCGCCTGTCGGCGAGTTGGTTTTTCCGCTGACGGGTCTGACCGGAGTATCGGATCAGCCCCTTATCTGGCGAGGCTACGTGCGCTACGCGGGTAATAAGCAGTACCTGATTTGGGCGCGTGTGCTCCTCCGCGTCAAAGAGAACCACGTGGTCCCGATCGAAACGTTAAAGCCCGATCTGGCGATCACTCCCGATGAGCTGCGCCTCGAGCCCTATGAGGGCCCGGTGCTGCGCGACAAGGTCTTCACCGATCTTGCTTCCGTCATCGGCATGGTGCCGCGCCGCCCGCTTCCCGCCGGAGTGGCCTTGACGGAAAACGATCTCGATAAGCCGCGCGACGTGGAGCGCGGCGATACCGTCCAGGTGATTGCCGAACAAGGCCAGGCGCGCATTGAAACGCAAGGAGTAGCGCAGGATGGCGGCCGGCGCGGTGCCACCATTACGGTCAAAAACTCCAGCAGCGGCAAGACGTTCCGCGCCCTGATCGAAGACAAAGACAAAGTGTTGGTGATACCCGGTACGTCCTCCGGGCTAGCCGTTGAGGAAAAGAAACTATGAGACGACCCGTTCTGACCGGATTTGCCTGCCTTTTGATGGCTGGCGCTGCGCTGGCTGAAAAGCCCAAAAAAGCTAAACAGAAGAGCGACCTGGATCTCTACATCCAACAGGCACATGCAAGAGCAGCCACAGCCAGTTCGGCAGATCCGGGCTCGCTGTTTACGGGTTCTTCGCTGCTGGGCGATTCCGCCGCCGATCTGCGCGCCCACAGCGTCGATGACCTGGTGACGGTCGTCGTCAATGAAAACGCCAACGCGGTTTCGACCGGCACGACCAAAACGCAGCGCGCCTCCGCCGCCAGTTCGCAGACCACGGCGTTGGGCGGAACCTTGTCCGCGACCAATCCGTTGGCCAACCTGCTGAACACCAATAGCAACACAAACTTGAACGGGCAGGGAACTACTTCGCGCCAGACCACGCTGACCGCCACGCTCACGGCGCGCGTCATCGACGTGCTGCCCAATGGCTACCTTGTGATCGCAGGCCACAAGACCGTGCTCGTCAACTCCGAGAATCAGGTCGTCACGTTGCGCGGCGTCATTCGCCCGGTCGATCTTTCCGCCGCCAACACAGTGGCTTCCGACAGTGTCGGGCAAATGGAACTGCAGATCGATGGGAAGGGCGTCGTAAACGATTCCATCCGGCGGCCTAATTTCCTCTACCGCTTACTCCTTGGCCTCCTTCCCTTCTAAATTCTGAAATTCATGAAACACGTCTTTTCCGCTCTGTTGCTCAGCCTCCCCGTAGCCGCTCAAAATCCGGCGCCGGCGCCGGCCATCGTGCGCGCCGCGCCGGCGGGCCCATCTGCAGCGCCCGTCCGCTCTGCAGCGCCTGCCGGGGTTACTATCGGCAGTCCTGCCGCAACCGTCCCCGCGACGCCCGCGGCCAGCGCTGTCGTCACATCGTCCGGCGGCTCCGAAGGAAAAGTGCGTCTGAAGGAACTCGTCACCATTGAAGGCGTGCGCGCGAATCAACTCGTCGGGTACGGCTTGGTCGTCGGCCTCAACGGCACGGGCGATAGCCAGCAAACGGTCTTTTCGGTCCAGAGTCTCACCAACATGCTGCAGCGTATGGGCGTCGGTGTCTCGCCCGGCTTGATCACGGTCAAAAATACCGCTGCCGTTATGGTGACAGCGACGCTCCCCGCTTATGCGCAACCGGGTACTTCCGTCGATGCTACCGTCGCGGCGATTGGCGACGCCAAAAACCTGCAAGGCGGCCTGCTGATCATGACAACCCTGAAGGGCATCAATGGGCAGGTGTACGCGACGGCCCAAGGCAGCGTCGTAACGGCCGGCTTTGTTGCCGGGCGGGGCGCCGCTAACTCCGCCACGGTCAATCATCCCACCGTCGGCCGTGTGCCCAACGGCGTCACTATCGAGCGGGCCGCACCCTCGGTAGCGCTGGGCAACACGATCAAGCTGCAATTGAAGGATGCCGATTTCACGACTGCGGCCCGCATCAGCGAAGCTGTCAACCGGCGCTTTGGCCCCGTGGCGCACGCCGATAACGAGGCCCTGGTTTCCGTAAAGCTGCCGGCCGAGTATGCCTCCGATTCAACCGAGTTCGTCTCGGCCTTGGAGCGTCTCTCCGTTTCGCCCGATCGCGAAGCGCGTGTGGTGATCAATGAGCGGACCGGAACCGTTGTTCTCGGTCAGGAAGTTCATATCGAGCCGGTCGCCATCATGCACGGCAATCTCACCGTCGAAATTCAAACCGTGAACACGGCTGTTCCTGCCGGTCCGATGTCGGACGCGCCCGCTCAAGTTGTTCCGCAAACAACGGTTGCAGCCAAGGACGAGAAGACGCGCAATGTCGTCCTGAAAGAGGGAGCGACCGTAGAAGAACTCGTGAAAGCGCTCGCCTCCATCGGTTCGACCACGCGCGATGTGATCGCAATTCTCGAAAATCTGCGTGCCGCGGGCGCGCTCGATGCCGATCTGGAAGTCATCTAGGCAAATTTATATGTCCAGTATTGCTACGCCTCTGTTAACGCAACCCGGCGCCGATCTCAGTAACACCCAGAATGCCGCGAATCCCGCTGCCGGAAATCCTAAGGATTCCCGCGCTCATAAAGCCGCGCAGCAGTTCGAGGCCATGATGATCGGCGAAATGATGAAGACCGTGCGCGAAGGCGGCGAAGATGGCGGTTGGCTCGGAAGCGGCGATGAAACGGGAGATGACACTGCCATCTCCATGGCCGAATCGCAGTTTTCGCAAGCCATGGCCGCCAACGGTGGTTTGGGCTTGGCGCACATGATCGAACAGAGTATCGGCCGCGAGCAGACCGAGAAGAACCCCAGCTCTGCGGCGCAAACGCCCTCCGTCGCTCCCCACTAAGTCCCGAATCCTACCGTCCTCGTCCCCTTTGCTGGGCGTTTTGCTGCCGCGGCGCCCACTTGCCTTCCAGCCAGGTCCCTTTCCCCGGTCCAAGCTCTTCCTAACTCCAAGTGCCCGATTAGAAGGAGAACGATACCGCCGAGTAGCTCTCGACGGGTTCCCGATAATATCCGCCGTAGGAAATTCGCAGCACGTCGTCCGGGCCGGCGGTGACTTCTGGTTCCGTGTAATCCATGAGCTGAGCCTGAGCAGCGGCAACCCTCTGACTATCCACCGCCACGTACCACCCTTCGACCATCGTCCTCAGTAAACCTTCTACTTCCATCAGCGGTTCGGCGATTTGCTTCAGGTGCGCTTCCTGCAGTTTCTGCGTCATGTAGCCATACAACTGGCCCAACTGCGCGCTCATTTCCTTTGTTTCTGCTTTGTCGTGATCGAGAGAGATCTGCAGTTCCGCCAGCACGTTGATGGCTTTGGTGATCGCCTTAGTCCGTCCCATGATGTCGCGCGCTTCCAGGCAGCGCTTGGCTGCTTGTACGGCGCTGATACCCGCCTCGTACAGGGCGACGATGAGCTGCATGGGGCTTTGGCTCAAAGACTGCCTTGTTCGTAGGCTTCGTAAGGGTTCGTTAACATCATTCTCTCTCCGCAAACAGTATCGAAGGATCCGAGGCGGATTTCGAGCCTGGTTCGAGCGCCGGAATGCTTTTCTAAACCGTCTTGGAGAATCATCGCCCGTGCCTGCAGACTCGATAGAGGTACGGTCGATATGTCTCCCGAGAGCCAGTCAGTCGAAGCATGTTTTCAATCATTGGAATCGTGGTGGTAATAGGCGCCGTAGTCGGGGGGTACCTCATGGAGCACGGCAACATGAAGGTGCTCCTGCAGCCTGCGGAACTTGTCATCATCGGCGGCGCGGCGCTCGGTACCTTGCTCATCGCGAATCCACTACCGGTTGTGATCGCCATTCTGAAAGGCGTGCTCGGCGCATTCGGCTCCAGCAAATACAATCGCGCCTTGTACCTGGAAACGCTCAAGCTGCTGAATGAGACCTTCTCGAAAGGACGTAAGGGCGGACTAAGCGCTTTGGAGACCGATGTGGAGGATCCGGGAAACAGCGAACTGTTCAATAAATACCCGCAGATCACGAAAGATCACCACACGCTCGACTTCATCTGCGACACTCTGCGCATGGCCATGACCGGGACGATCTCGCATCACGATCTCGACTCGATGATAGAACTCGATCTGGACGTCCACCATCATGAAGCGCAGGGGCCTGTCGGCGCTCTGACGAGCGTGGCGGATGCGCTCCCCGGGCTCGGTATTGTGGCCGCCGTGCTGGGCGTCGTGATCACCATGGGATCGATTGGCGGACCGCCCGCGGAAGTCGGCCATAAGGTGGCGGCCGCGCTCGTCGGAACCTTCTTAGGCATTCTGCTCTGCTACGGCTTTCTCTCGCCGCTTGCCGCCAACATGACGCGCGCCAACGATGCCGCGACCCAGTATTATCACTGCCTCCGAACGGGTCTCATCGCGTTCGTCCGCGGAGCGGCGCCCATTCTCGCCATTGAATTCGCACGCCGTTCTATCCCCTACGAGTCGCGTCCCAGCTTCAAGGAAATGGAAGCGGCTATCAAAGCCAGCAAGGAAGCTCCTGCCGCAGCCGCGTAAATCATGGCCACGCCCATCCAGCCCATCATCATCATCAAGAAAAAGAAGGGCGGTCATGGCGCCCACCACGGCGGCGCGTGGAAGGTGGCCTACGCCGATTTCGTCACCGCCATGATGGCGCTGTTTATCGTCCTATGGCTGCTCAGCTCGAGTCAGGATGTCAAAGAATCGGTGGCCGGCTACTTCAAGGACCCGAAGGGAACCAGGAAGCAGATCGGCAGTTCGGTTGCCGGCATCGGCGAGAGTCTGACGGTTTCCAAAACGCAGCTGGGGCAATTAAAGCAAAAGATCGAAGAGGCCCTCAAGCAAAACCCCGAATTCAACAAGCTGAAGGACCACGTCAAGATGACGGTGACCGGCGAAGGTCTTCGGATTGAGCTAATTGAGAACGAGAAGGGAATGTTTTTCGAAACCGGCAAGCCCTTCCCGACGGAAACCGGCAAATCTTTGCTGGACGAACTGGCCCGGCAGCTCGGCAAAATGCAGAATGGCATTCTGATTGAGGGCCATACGGACGCGCAATCGTATACCAACGCGAATTACACCAATTGGGAACTGTCCGCCGACCGCGCAAATTCCGCCCGCCGCATCATGGAGGATTCCGGGCTGCGCCCCAACCAGGTGAATCAAGTGCGGGGCTTCGCGGATCAACAACTCCGACTTCCCGATAAACCGCAGGATCCTTCCAACCGTAGGATCTCAATCATAGTGCGCTATCTTCAGCAATCCGCCACGCCCGCGGCGCCGAGTAAGGCGACAGGGGGTGGCGGTACTAAGGCGCCTACGGCGGGAGCTACCGGGAACCGCTCTCCGGCTTCTGCAGCATCTGCCAAAGCCGCCGGGCAGCCAACCGCGAAACCAGCCGGCCATTGAGCGCAGCAGATTCCGTCTAATCCCCGCCCGTCTCATCGATACATGAGTATCGAGATGAACATGGGCCGAGCAAGAGTGTTACACGCAAACGAAGTCTCAGAGGCGAACGTTCCGGCGGGCGACTGCCGTTTTAGCTCCGAAGGCGCTTGCCGCCTGGTGACCTATGGCTTAGGGTCGGACGTTGCGATCACCGCTCACGCGCCCGCAATCGGGGTTTCCGCTCTGCTGCGGTTTGTCTATCCCGATTCACGCGTGGATCCCGGCGCGGCTAAGGACAATCCATGGCTATTCGCCGACACCGGCGTCGCGCTGCTGTTATCGACGCTCCGCAAATGTGGGGCAAGCAATCAGGAGATCCAGATCCAGGCAATTGGTGGCGCTGAGGTCGAAGAAGAGAATTCGCCGGTAAACGGAAAAAGCAACGAACTCGCCGCACGCAAGGCCTTATGGGCCCAAGGGGTCCTGTTGAAGAGCGAGGATCTCGGCGGCGAGATCATGCGCGCGGTCTGGTTCGACGGCGCGTCCGACCGGTTGATGGTCCGCAGTGATACACGCCGTACTAAGGCGGCGGTGGAAGCGGCCGAACAGCCGGCCTTGCAGTCCAGAGCGTCGTAGAACTCAAATTTCTAGGGGAAATCATCATGTCCGAACAAAACAAGTCCGATCAACAGATGCACGCTGCTCTCAATCGCACCGTGCGGCACGTCGTCGAAACGATGTGTTTTTCAGAAGTCGCGCCCACCGATGAACTATGGCAGAACGCCGACACGATCGTCACGGCCGTGAACTTCTATGGCAGCCGCACTGGACGTTTACAGCTCGAAGTCAGCAGCAGCGCGGCTTGGTCGCTGAGGGATGCGTTCCTCGGAACTGCCGAGCAGGAAAATGCCGCGGACGAGACTGCCGGCCAGGTAGTCGAGGAACTCGGCACAATGATCTGCGGACGATTTCTGAGCGCCGTCGACCCGCTTTCCGATATGACCCTGGGCCGCCCCGAACTGCGCAAACAGGCGGCAGCGCCTGCAAACAATGCTGTCCCATCGCTCCGGCAGGGATTCCTGCTCGAGTCCGGACACCTTACTGCCTCGGTGGAATTCGATCACGACAAACGGGCCTAAGATACGGATAAAATCGCCGTAAAGAAATCCGCGAGCGAGCCGATGAGGAAACTACACCTCATTGATGCCTGGGAAAAGCTTTCTCTTTACAGCCGCACTTTCTCTTTGCGCCGTCTCCGCCGTTCACGTCTACGCCGCGGAAACGCCCGCCCCTAACGATCCTCGAGCGGCCATGCAATCCTCGCTCGAAAAACAACAAGAGGCGCTGCTAAAACAGCGTGATTCCGTGCGCCAGCAAATTGGCTTGAGCAAGGAACTCGCCCAGAGAGCCGGTGACTTTATTTCTGCATTTCCTGCGCTGCCGCCTTCCGTAATGGCGCGCTTACAACCGGACTGTCCGGCTATGGCGCCGGAGGAAATCGATGCATTGGTCAAGACGGCCGCGGAAAAACAGTCCATGGAGCCGAAGCTCATTCGTGCGGTCATAAAGCAGGAGTCGGGCTTCCGGCCCTGCGCCGTCTCCGCTGTCGGAGCACAAGGTTTGATGCAGCTCATGCCGGACACCGCCGACCAGCTACACGTCGTAGACGCCTTCGACCCAGAGCAAAATGTGAATGGCGGCGCCGCGTACCTGAAGCAACTGCTAACCAAGTATAAGGGCGACCTGAAGCTTACGCTGGGAGCTTACAATGCCGGCCCGAAGCGGACAGACGATGCAGGCGCCGTGCCGAATATCCCTGAGACTCAGAACTACGTTGCCAGCATCTTAGCCGACATGGCGTCGGCCGATGCGCCCGCCGGGTCGCCGGCAGATCCAAACAAAGATCAAAAACAGCCTGCGACTCAGAATTAAAGCTGCAGCATTAAAGCTGATGCTGAATTCAGGCGATGGATGGATGAATGTCTGAGCGTGCGCTTTCCCAAGACCAAATCGATGACGTCTTCAAAAACGCACGCAAGGCCGGAAGCGACGCGCCGGCACAAAATGTCGAAAGCTACGACTTTCGCCGGCCGGACCGCATCGCGAAGGATCAAATCCGCGCTGTCCACGTCCTGCATGAGAATTTTGCCGGCAAGCTGGCATCCAGCTTATCCGCTTATCTCCGCGCCTACGTGGGCGTAAATCTCATCTCGGTCGAGCAGTTGCCGTTTGTCGAGTTTGCCCAGTGCTTTCCTTCTCCCACCTGTATGGTCACGCTCGGTATGCGTCCTTACGAAGGCAGTGGAGTGCTGGAGATGAACCCTTCCCTGGTGTTCCCTATTCTCGAGCGGCTGATGGGTGGGGCCGGAAAGAACGGTCCGAAAGTCACGCGCAAGGTCACCGAAATCGAGCAGACGATCCTCAACGGCTTGTTCCGCATCATCCTGAACGATTTGAAGCAAGCCTGGAGCCCCGTGACCGTGATCGATTTTTCAATCGAGAGCCACGAAACCGAACCTCAGATTCTGCAAATCCTGTCCCCCAATGAAGCGGTAGTCGCGATCAGCATGGAAGTCCGCGTCGGGGAAACCACTGGGATGATGAACATCGGAATCCCTTCAATGGTCGTAAAGGCGCTGCGCGACAAGTTCAACCAGCAATGGATGATGCGGAGCCGCGAATCCACCAACCAGGACCACAGTCGCATTTTGAATTTGATCCGGACCTCGCAGGTGCATGTAGAAGGACGCCTCGTCGGGCCTTCGATGAGGCTGAAAGACCTAGTCGACGTGAAGATCAACGACGTGGTGGTATTTGATTTTCCTGTGGGCAAGCCGCTCGACCTGTTTGTGAACGGAAGGCGTAAATACTCCGGTCAAATTGTTTCAACGGGGCGAAAACGGGCCTTCCAGATCGAGCACGTCAACGAATAGCCAGGAGATTACTCCCGCGGCAGGACGCGCTGGAGTTCGCTGCGCAGCCGCTCCGGGGAAAACGGTTTCAGCAAATATCCTTGCGCTCCTAGGTCAAGCATGCGTTGCACGCGGTGCGCGGTAGCGTCGGCCGAAATGACGATGACGGGAATGGACCGCAATGCAGAATCCCGATCGATAAACTTGAGCAATTGTTCGCCGTCCATTTGAGGCATATTGACGTCGCATAGAATGACGTCTACTGTCCTTTGGCGCAGCAGATCCAGAGCCTCCTGGCCGTTACTGGCCTCGACACAATCGGAGAAGTCTAGACCGGATAACTTGAGAGTTCGACAAATGAACTGCCGCATGATGGGGGAATCGTCGATAACTAAGGCGCGCAGGTCTACCACAAGTCCTCGCTCATCTCCCTACACTCCGGGAGTCAGATGCTCTTTCTTAGACAATGCCCTGTAATTTCTCTTTGATCTGATCGGCCGTGAACGGCTTCTTGACATAGCCCGAAGCGCCAAGCTGCACAGCATCCATGACTTTCTGCTGGCTTCCCTCCGTGCTCACCATGATTACGGGAACGCTCTTTAGTGCATCGTCGCCTTTGAGCTTTCCCAGAAGTTCGATGCCGTCCATGTTCGGCATGTTGATATCGGAGAGGATCAGTTGGACCTTGTGGCTGCGGAGCAATTCGAGCGCTTCCACTCCGTCACCGGCCTCGTGAACGGTTCCAAGTTCCACCTCGGCCTGCTTCAAAACACGTTGTAAAATTTTGCGGATCGCTGCCGAGTCGTCGACGATTAGTACATCCATAGTTATCCTTGCTTGACAGAGCTGATTGCTGAAAAAACCACCGGCAAACCGCCTGAAGACCGGGTTTCCACCTGCTTAGCGTCGATCCCCTAGGTCCAGTACGCGTAGTGCTGCGCTGTCTGCCACACTTACTTTATCGATCGGAGCGGCGTATTCATTCGATATAGTTGCGGCTAAATTAGACACCTGCCGCGAACTCAGTAACGTGGCTGCCCGCCCGATAAGAAGATCGCGGGGAACAATGGCGGGGGAAGTGGCCCAGGGATCCACCGGATAAAAACGCGCCGCTCTCCCGCTGCGCGCCTGTCGCCTACACGGTCCCCGTTTTCGGCGGCGCGCCTGCCGCCCAAGCCCGCGTAACGTGCTGCCATCTCCCAACTACAAAGCGCTTCTGCTGAGAGATGCGCGCGCCCGCGCGCTGATGTTAGCTGAAGAAAGCCGCATCCATACGCAGACAAGCCGCGGGTTCGCGATTCTTTTGCCCGTCGAATGGGCAGCAGCCATGTTACTCGGGTTGTCCCTTTCCCCACACCCTGGGCAAGGGACAGGCAGCGATCTCCATCCCCACATTTTGCCGGCGCTCTGCTTAAGCGGAGTGATCACCAGCTTAGCGGTATTGCTCGCCCTCACGCGCCCCCGAGCAGTTTCCACGCGCCACGCCGTCGCCATCGGTCAAATGTCGCTGTCTGCCGTAATCATTTACTTGAGCGGCGGCCGCATGGAAATGCATCTCCACGTTTTGGCGTCGCTCGCGTTTCTTACCTATTACCGCGATTGGCGAGTTCTGCTGACAGCCGCGGCGGTGCTTGCCGGGGCCCGCGGCGTGCCCGGATTGTGGTTCCCAGAGTCCCTGGTTGGAGTACCCGCGGCCGACACCTGGCGTTCGCTCCGGCACGCAGTGTGGTTCGGCTTCGCAGCCTTAGCCTTGATGCGCATTTCCCATCGCAAAACCATTGAGATGTGGGAAATTGCAAAGCGCCAGACTGCGAGCGAAATGTTCACGAGCGAGTTGGAGCAGACCATACAACAGCGAACGCGCGAATTGGCGCAGGCCAAGGAATCCGCCGAGGCCGCCAATCGGGCCAAAACCGATTTTCTGGCGCACGCCAGCCATGAAATTCGAACCCCCATGAACGCCATCATTGCGACCGCCGATGTTCTGTTTGAATCGGACCTCAACCCCGAGCAGCGGGAGTGTGTCGAGATTTTCCGCAGTGCGGGAGCAAGCCTGATGATGCTGATCAATGACCTGCTCGATTTATCGAAGATCGAATCGGGACGCCTGCAACTTGAGTCGCTGGAGTTCAACCTGGAAAGCATTGTCGATCAAGCGATTGATCTGGTTGCGGCCACCGCCCGAGCCAAGCGCTTGACGCTGTTGTCCCGCCTTGAGCCTGGTACGGCCTTGAGCCTGGTGGGCGATCCGGCGCGCCTTAAACAAATCCTTTTGAACCTACTCGCGAACGCGCTGAAGTTCACGGATTCGGGCGAGGTGATGCTAACCATCCGGAATAGCGCAGCAGCCGAACTGGGCAGGATTGAATTTGCGGTCAGCGATACAGGTGTCGGGATTCCCCAGGAAAAGCTCGCGACCATCTTCGAAGCATTCAATCAAGCCGATTCTTCCACGAACAGAAAATATGGGGGCACCGGGCTCGGATTGGCCATCAGCCGCCAACTGGTCGAGGCGATGGGCGGTCGCCTCACAGTAACAAGCGCTCCGCAAAACGGTAGTACATTCAGCTTCGCGGTGCAGTTTGGATTAGCAGCGCGGGAACCAGGCGTTGCCGGCCGGATTGACGAATTAATCGCCCGGCGTGTTTTGGTCATCTGTAGCAACCCCCATCAACGTTTGGTGCTCGACGAGACGTTGCGCTCCTGGGGCATGGAAACACGACTGTTTTCCGGAGCCGCCGAAGCGTTCCAGGCATTGTCGACGGCCAAGCCGAATCAGCGAACGTTCTCCCTTGCGATAGTCGATGAACAACTCGCATACCCCGGGCGCGCTACTCTCGCTGAAATCGTTCAGAGCAGTGCGCCGGGAGTCCCGATTCTCCTGCTCATTTCCGGTTTTTCTTCCGCAGGCAGCGCCACCGAGGACCGGCATCCCGCCATTGCTGCATCGGCAGTCAAACCTGTCAAGCGGTGCGAACTTCTGCGCCTGGTCCGCCACATCGTGAGCGGGCGGAAACCGCTCGCCAGTCAACCGCGGCAGCAGGGAAGCGAAATCGAATCCAAGAGGACAGGCGTCGAAAAAACTTTCCAGGTTCTTTTAGCCGAAGATTCACCCGAAAACCGCCTGGTGATTAAAAAGTACCTCGAGCGCAGCCCATTCGCCTTGACGTTTGTGCCAAATGGAAAGAGTGCGGTCGAGCAGTTCTCAAATGGGCACTTCGATCTCATCCTTATGGATATTCACATGCCGCTGATGGACGGCTTGAGCGCCACGCGCGCCATACGGCAGATTGAACAGGAGCGAGGTCTTGATACGATCCCAATCATTGCGCTCACGGGAAGCACGTGGCAAGAAGATATCAGGGAAACTCAATTGGCGGGCTGCGATGCGCACCTTTCAAAGCCCATCTCGAAATCCACGCTTCTAGAGGCCTTGAGCTGTCACCTGCAACGTGCTGCTGAAGAGAATGCAGCGGCTGATCCGCGAGCTGAAGATGCTGCCGTTCTCGATCCCGACTCGGACATTCCGCTAGAACTGAAGCAGTTCGTCCCGGAGTATCTGGGAGTCATGAAACAATACACTGCGGAAATGTTCACGCTCCTCGAAACGGACGATTTCGAGCGGATTCGAAGCTTGGCGCATAACATCAAAGGTACCGGCGGATCTTACGGCTTTCCTGAGTTGACACACTTGGCTGCGGCCTTGGAAACCTCGGCAAGAACTCTGGACGCGCTCGCAGTCAAAGGCGGGCTCTCGGAACTGAGCAAGTTCTTGGAGCAGGTACCGACCTGATGACACGACTAACGTTGTTCAGGCCGCCTGTATCTCTGCAGCTTTCGCTCCACTCGAGTCGAGACCTAAGGGACAACCTTCAGCGTGGCCGAGCGAACAAGTCCCCCATAGCTCGCCGATATCTCGACTGAAGTTTCTGCCGCGACCGGCCGGGTCGCAACTTGGAAGGTCGTTCTGTCCTGGCCTTGCGGGATCGTCACTTCGGCAGGGATCGTGACCACCCCGGCATTGCTGCTCTTGAGCTTGATCGCGGTGTTCGTGAGCCCCGCACGACGGAGAAGCAGCGTAGCAGTTGCCGCCGAACCTCCTTTCACTTGTTGAGAGCCGAGATTCAGCGAGGCGAGCAGCGAAAAGACGATCAATGTGTTCGATACTTCGTACCCGTTGGCCCTCGCACGCACCCGAACGAGAGCCGGTTCGCTCTCAACCCGGTGCGTGCTGATGGCAAACTTCGCCGCATCGCGCCCCGTCGCGATCGCTACAGTCGGCGGTACCGATAGCAAATCGTGGTTATCGGCTGCGACTGCAAAATTCAGTTCTTCTCTGGCAGGAGTGCTTACGGCGATAACTGCGCTCGAAGTGGAATCCCCCAGCGCCGTCTGTGGCAGCAGCGCCAAGACGGCAGGGGGCCTCACCCGCGCCGCCATCGTCGGCGAGTTCGGAAACGGGCAATAAAGTGGATCGCCGATATTGAGGATGTTCCACTTCAGGAGCCGTTCACTCCGCAACAGGGCATCGCCCACATTGGCGCCGTGGAATAGGTATAAAAATGCCTGATCCGGATGCGGCAAATTATCGAGAAAAGGCTCCGTCGTGGCGCCCGCCGTGACGGTAATTCCATGCGCTATCGCGTTTGCCGACCAGTTGTGTCCGCCTCTCGGGCTCCGAGCGGAGGCACTATCAAGGTGAATCCCAATGGCGCCCGGATTCCAGCTAAACGCGTCGTTGTAATGATCCAGGTCATACCAGCCTGCGTAAAGTGCCGCATGATCGCAACGCAGCGGCGCTGGAGCAGTTCCGAACTCCTGTTCATGGTCGTCCTCAAGGACCGTAAAGCCGGCCTGCCGCGTGAATTCCGCCGCGCGGTGGATATCCCAGTCACCGGCGCCGTAACTGAAATCCGCAACACCGTACAGATCTCCTCGATTGCGGTCAAAGCAGCCGATCCCGTCCAGGCCTTTGCTCTCGCTCGATAGCGCCTTGTCCACTAATCCTTTGGCTAATTCCGCATTCGGTGCGTCAAGGCGCCAAACGGAATAAATCGTGCGGGCGTTCGGTTGCTTCCTGTAATCGGCCAGCGAGACGTACGCCTGATAAGCGCCGCCTTCGCTTTGCGCAGCGCCGAAGTATGGTTGTACCTCCGTTTGTTTCGCCGTGCGCTCCGGCAGATATTCATCCCAGATGTCCGCCACGAACTGATCCAGAGCGTTCGTTTGCGACCCCACGTCCACAAGAAACGGAGTCTGAAAGGCAAAGACGATGTAGAGAATCGTGTCCTTCCCCAAGCGGTTGAGACATTTCCGAATCGGCTGCTTGACCTCCGAATCGAATTCATCCTGCTTCAGTTCGTCGGGTGAGGAGGTGTCGATCTTGCAAAGGTGACTCTCCGGAATCGACCGCTTCAGTACGTAGTATTCCGCCACTTGCTTCGATTCACGGCTGTCGGCGTTATAGACAACCAGCACACGGTCATTCAGTGACGTCTGGGCTCGCAAGGGCAGTGCGGCCAAAATCAGTAACTCGATTGTGAACAGCGATACCAAACCTAAGTACCGACGAAACCGGTGGAGCGCGCAACCCATCAGAGTTACTATTTCACGGAAACGAGTATGTCCCCAGTCGAATCGCTATTTCTCACTACTCCGTGGGCATCTTCTCGTTTAACTCTTCAGCAAGGTTCTCTACCGCCGTAACATCACTCAGTTCGACAATCTCGCGGTCTGAATCCGCTTCTTTAATGCCTAGCTGCCGGCAAATCAGGCGTTGCATCTGCAATAGTTTGGTCACCTCTTTCTCAGCGAGCAGATTGATCTGTAGATCCAGATGACTGCGTTGGTCCGCTCGTTGGCTCATCCGGTTCTGCTTAATCAACACAAACGTGGAAAGCAGCACCCCTTCGAGCGAAACGAGCATGCAAAGCAATGCGAAAGGATACGGATCGAATTTCCACAAGCCTACGTTGAGGCCCACCCAAACACCGAACCACGCCAGATGGAGAGCGACAAACGTGACGCTTCCCACGAAGTTGGCGATTACGTCCGACAGGCGGTCGGCAAAGCTTCGATGTTTCAGCGCCCGCTCCTCCAACCCAACAATGGCGTTGATATTCGCTTGCGCGGAGGGCGGTGTTGCGGAAGAATTGGTTGCGCTCATAAGCTTAGTATGTATGCTGGCCTACTGAGCTAAAAAACTGCTCTGCAGCACTTTTATCTGTCCGTCGATTTCATCTTGAGAGCCGCCTGATCGAACGTCGTGACCTGCGCGGCCATCAAGCCGTCATGGGTTTCGTAGGCGTCCGCGCCGCGATAGGGCTCCGCGAGGAAAGGTGCGTCGGCCCGCCACTGCACGTTCACCGTCTCGCCAACCACGAAGACATGCTCTGAGGTAACCTTCAAACCGCACGTTCCACTTTCCGATGGCGGCTTCACTACCTGCTTATACATCTCGCCCAGCGCCTTTCGTCCGCGTACCACTGATCCGTTCGGCGCAAAGAACTCTGCATTATCGGCGAACCCCGCCAGTAATCGGTTCCAGTCGCATGAGCTGAACGCGGCGAGATGTTCCTCCACGACCTTTTGCGGAGTCAGTTGGCGTTTAGGTGCAGGTAGACCGGGAGACTGAGCTCCTGCCGCGAAGAAACAGAGCATTCCGGCGGCCGCGGCACCCGTATACCGGTGAATCTGTGTCTCATCTTTGCAGTATCATCTATCGCCCTGCTCCTGACGGGGTCAGCCTTCTTAATGCCCTCTAGAATCCGTTCCAGCTCACCCGCCACTTACGTGAGCGTTCCCGCCGCAACGTTACCGCCGCCAAATACTGCACCCCTAAGTAGTAATGAGGTGCGAGGGTGCGCAATTCGTCTGTCGCAGCTTCATGATTATGGTTCCAATGGCACATCGAAGCGGAAAATGGATCCGTGATCCGGAGCGGCCTCCACCCAGATGTGTCCGCCGAGGCGCTCGACAACACGCTGGCAAATGGCGAGTCCGACTCCGGTACCTGGGATCTCCCGCCCGTGCAGGCGGCGAAACACCTGGAAAATCGTCTCACGATGATCCGCGGGAACTCCCACCCCGTTATCTTGAACGGAAAAGACCCAGCGGCCGTCGTGAGACTCGGCCGAGATGTGAATCCGTGGATCTTGGCTTGGCTCGCGGTACTTGATGCCGTTCGAGATCAGGTTTTGAAAGAGCCGTGTCAGTTGCGAGCGGTCCGCCGTGACAACAGGTAATGTATCGTGGGTCACCGTGGCGTTGCTTTCTTCAATCGCGTGACGCAGGAATTGCAACGTCTCCTCCAGCACCTCTTCGGTCGCGACCGGTCCGGGCGTCCAGGCGCTCATGCTGATATCCGAATAGGCCAGCAGATCGTTGATCAGGTCGGCCATGCGCTTGGTCGCTCCGATAATGATGTCGAGCAGTTCCGTTGCGTCCCGTTCGAGACCCGCGCCGTATTTGCGGGTAAAGAGCTGAGCGAAGGCGGTGACAGTACGGAGGGGCTCCTTCAGATCGTGGCTGGCCGCATAGACGAAGCGCTGCAACTCGTCGTTGGAGAGACGCAGTTCGCGTTCCGCACGCTCCAGTTCCGCCGTCTTCTGCCGCTCCAGATCGCGCAGGCGTTTGCGTTCCAGAGCGGCGTTGATGCGGGCGCGCAGCAACACGGGTTCAAAAGGCTTCAGCAGGTAATCTTCGGCCCCCGCTTCAATCGAAACAGCCACCTGTTCCAATTCATCCGAGGCGGAGAGCACGATAACGGGAACGTGACAGGTCTCATCGCGTAAGCGCATGGCTTCGAGTACCTCAATGCCATCCATCCCCGGCATCATTAAATCGACCAGAACAAGATCCGCCTGTTCGCTTTCGAGCAGGCAAAGCGCTTCTTTGCCATTGGGCGCCGACAGCACGCGGTGACCGAGCCGCTCCAGATTGCGCGCCAGAATGTCGCGGTTTAGTTCGTCATCATCGACCACCAGAACGACGCCCGGCGGACCGGCAGGGGCGCAGCGTTCCGGCCTGGGTTCCCGGCCCACGCCCGCGGCCTGTGGCGGCGATGAATGTTCATACACCAGGGACGTCAGGTCCGCTGCCGCCTTCTTAATGCGGCGCGCATCATTAAGGTTTGCCCCCGAGGTGTGTCGCGTCAGCGTGTCTACGCATTGCAAGAGCTCGCTGAGCGGCCCCTGTATGTCGCTCCTGAATTTCAGCAGCGGCTCGCCTTCCGTTTCCGGGCGCGGCGAAAGCGCCGGCTGAATAGTTCCGAGGATCTGCTTCGCAACGGTCAAGATTTCCTGCAGCACGGCCGTTGCATCGCTACCTGCCTTACCGTCCTCTAACAGCATCTCGCTATAGCCGATCACATGGTTGAGAGGCGTCCGGAGACGATGGCGGAGCGAAGCGTATGGGTCTGAAGACAGCATGGTCAGCGGCGCGGCTATTGAGCAGGCAAACGCCGGGTAAGCAGTAACTCGACTTTACGTACCAGAGCTTCCAGATCGACCGGTTTCGTTTCAAACTCGTCACAGCCGGCCGCCAGAGCCTGTTCACGGTCTTCACGCAAAGCATGCGCCGTGAGTGCAATCACCGGAATGCCGCGCGTACCAGGCGCGCCTTTGATCGCGCGAGTGGCTTGCCAGCCGTCGAGAATAGGGAGACTCATGTCCATTAAAATCAGATCCGGATTCTCCGCCGACGCGCTGGCGACGGCTTCCTTCCCGTTCACCGCCGTGATGATTTCGTACCCACGCCGCTGCAATCTCCGCGTCAGCATATCCCGGTTCATTTCGTTGTCTTCCACCAGCAGCAGTTTCGCCACGCTTACCTCCTGTTCAGGAACCTGCGGGAAGCGTGGGCAGGTTCGGGGTTTGCGCCCGCACGCGCGTCAACACCAGTTGGCCTACCTCCGCCAGCAGGTCGTGTAATTGGAACGCTCCTTTCATCAAAACGCGGCTGACATGCCCGTTCAACCGCGCGCGGTCTTCGGGTGTCAGGTCCTGTGCTGTCACCACCACTACTGGAATATTTTTGCCGCCCGGCCGGCTGCGCAGTTGCTCGAGAAATTCAAAGCCGTCCATCTCCGGCATCATAAGGTCGAGCAGAATGATGCCGGGCTTTTTGCGATCGATGCACTCCAGAGCGCGGCGGCCGTTTTCCGCATCTTCCACCTTCCACCCTTCGCCTTCAAGCGCCCGCCGCATCATCAGCCGCGAGTTTTCATCGTCTTCGACCACTAGCGCATGTGGCGAAGAGCCCGACCCCCGGTAGCGCGCCAGCAGAGAAATCAGCCGGTCGCGATCGATAGGCTTCGTCAGGTAATCGGTGGCGCCCAGCGCATAACCGATATTTTCCGTGTCCACGATCGTCAGCATCAGAACGGGAATATCGCACAGCTGCGGGTCTGATTTCAGCGCGCTGAGAACCATCCAGCCGTCCATCCCCGGCATCATCACGTCCAGAGTAATGGCGGTCGGCCGCAGTTTGCGAGCCAGCCGTAGTCCTTCTTCGCCGTTCCTGGCGCTCTCGACCCCAAAGCCGTGTTTCTTCAAGGTCCGCGTCAAGAGATCGTGTACCGCCGGCTCGTCGTCAATCACCAATACCACGTCGGACCCGGCTCGCCGCGTTTCCGCCACACTCGTCCGCTCTGCCGGAAGAACTCTGCCCGCCACATTCGCCGGAACGCGCACGGTGAACTTGGAACCGGCGTTCGGCCGGCTTTCTACTTTGATTTCTCCGCCCAGCATTTGCGCAAAACGACGGCTGAGCGTAAGCCCCAAACCAGTGCCTCCGTAGCGGCGCGAAGTAGACGCGTCGGCTTGCGTGAACGGCTCGAAAATGCGCTTGATCTGCTCGGCGTCCATGCCTACCCCGGTGTCGGTGACGGTAAACACCACGCTATCCGCCTCCTCCACCAACTCGCGATGTACTTCCAGAGTGATCCTGCCGTGTTCAGTAAACTTGCAGGCGTTGCTCAGCAGGTTGTATAAGGTCTGACGAACCTTAGTCTGATCCGTATGCATGGAACCGACATCGCCGGCGACTTTCACTTCCAACGTATTATGGCCTTTGCTCGCCAGGGGCTGCACCACCGAGACGACCTCATCCACTACGCTGTGTACAGGAACCGTTTCGAGGAATAGATCCATACGCCCGGCCTCGATCTTAGAAAGATCGAGAACCGAGTTGATCAGAAGCAGCAGGTGGCGTCCGGCGGCCTGAATCTTGCCGAGATCCGCGACGAAAGGCGCTTGTCCCTCGTCTGCCGCTTCCTCGGCCAGCATCTCGCTGTAGCCGATAATTGCGTTCAGCGGCGTTCTGAGTTCATGGCTCATGCTGGCGAGGAATTCACTCTTGGCGCGGCTCGCGGCGTTCGCCATTTCGCGCTCCTTCCGCAGGCGGAAATTCGCCAGAGTCAGCAGAATGAAAAGAGTAAGCGCTGCCCCCACTGAGATGACTCCAGCGTCCCGCGCACGCTTGGTCACTGAGGCGGATTTGGCGTCGACGTCCGCGCTAACCTCACGTTCGAGGCTTGCACTTAACGCCCGCGCCTGATCCATATATACTTTGCCGCGGTTTGTTTTAACAATGGAGACCGCCGCCGCCGCTCCCTGCGACTCTTCTATGTCCAGCGTCAGTTTCAGCTCCGCCATCTTGCTGCGAGCCACGCGTCCGAATTGGGCGACCTTGTTGCGATCGTTTGCCACCGGCCAGTGCGCACCCAGCTTTTGGAGCTGCTTTTCAATGCTGGCGCTGGCCGTGAGATAGGGTTCCAGGTACTCCCGTTTCCCAGTAAGCAGGTATCCACGTTGACCGGTTTCCGCGTCATCGAGCAAAAGTAAGATCTGTCGCAGCGTCCCCAGAGAACTGCGCATCTGAATCGCTTCCAAATTCGTTTCCGAAACACGCCGCCAATTCGAGTAGCCTACCCAGGCAGTCAAACCCAACGCGAGTAGGGCCAGCAGTGTCCAACCGAGATCGACTTGCTTCAGGCGGCCGAGCGTTCTCCGTTCTCCTGGAGACCGGGGGAAAGCCGGCATAGTTGGGTTCACAGAAGACATGTCTAAGCTTTTATTCGGGTCATCTTTACCGCAGCAGTAGGGCGGTGCACTCTATGCCCACCGGAAAAGCCGGCTACCCGACAAGTATGGCGACAGGTTACAATGATTAGGTTACCCTGTGGCTCGATACCCGCAGGTTCTACCTTGGAAGGTGGTGAAACTTTAGTTGGCAGAAGTTCATTTGCAAGAGGGAGAGACTCTTGAAAGTGCGTTACGCCGTTTTAAGCGCAAGGTCCAGCAGGAAGACATTGTAAAAGAGATCAAGCGCCATTCGTTTTACCTGAAGCCGGGTGAAAAGCGCCGCACCAAAGAAGCTCTGGCTCGCAAGCGCAATCGCAAAAAGCGACCGCGTGAGATCGAGTGATTGTTCTCTTATTAGAAAGTACAGCCCGCCTACGGAAGCCGGAGGCGGGCTGTTTCCTTTCTAAACAGGAGCGGGCTTTTTTCTCCCTCTGGCCGTACTTACTCGGCCCTCGCGACCTCACGGGATCCACGTGCATCACCCGCCAGGCGGGAATCATGGCGGCAGCCAATGCCACCAACATGAGAATCACAGCGATGGTGATAAAAGTGACGGGGTCGGACGGGCTCGTGTCGTAAAGCAATGCCGAAAGACTTCGAGTCGTCATGAGTGACGCAATCACCCCAATCGCGATTCCTGTACTCGACAGCCGTAGACAATACCGAACTACCAGCCCAAGCAGGTTCCGGCGACTTGCTCCCAACGCCACACGAACCCCGAACTCCTGCATGCGTTGTGCGGCATTGTAAGCCAGCAAGCCCGTAATCCCCAGCGTGGCAAGCAGCATCGCCGCAATCGCGAAGCAGGCCGAACCGGGCGCTGTATGGGTAAGACTCCAGTAAGATCATGCGAATTCCGGCAAAGCTAGCCCTTTGTCCCGTTTTGCCATATGCATTGACAAGCATATACCTGTTGAAGTATATAAAAGAGAGTGGAGTCTGTTTTCGAAATCATTGCGGAGCCGAATCGCCGCGCGATATTGAGCCTCCTCGTCTCATCCCAACAGTCTGTGGGAGAGATCGAGCGTCAGCTTCGTATGCCGCAGCCAACCATTTCAAAGCACCTCCGAGTGCTGCGAGATGCCGGTTTCGTGGAATCGACCGTGGACGCACAGCGCCGTCTCTACCGCCTGAAACCCGAACCTTTTCAGGAGGTAGATGCTTGGCTCGCTCCGTTCCGCCGCTTTTGGTCCGCTCACGTAGATGCTCTCGAACGCCACCTCGACCGCATGAATCGCCCCAACATGGATCAACCAAACGCAGATCGATCAATACCAACGAAAAGGAAGACACGGACAAAACGAAGCGGCCCAAACCGCGAACGTGACAAAGGAGGAACAAAATGAAAATCAAAGTAATGAGCCTGTACGTCGACGATCAGGAGAACGCCCTGCGCTTCTATACCGAAGTGCTGGGCTTCCAGAAGAAGGCCGACTTCAGCCAGGGGCCGTTTCGTTGGCTCACGGTCGCCTCACCAGAGGAGAGCGACGGGACGGAGCTGCAACTCGCGCTCAACAACAATCCGGTGGCTAAAGCCTACCAGCAGGCGATATTCCAGCAAGGCCAACCCGCCGCCATGTTCTACACCGATGACCTGCAGGCCGATTACGAGCGTATGAAAGCGCGCGGCGTCGAGTTCACCATGCCACCAACCGACGTGACGGGCTCCAAGATCGCCATGCTGAACGACGCCTGCGGCAATCTCATTCAGATCGTCGAGCTCGCACGCTACTCACGCTAGGGAGAAAAAGGTGTCGCATCCCGAGCAGTACGAACCGGGTCCGGCCCGCGGGGCGCAGGTACGAAAGCAGGGAGAGAAGTGGACGCTCATCCTTGTCAGAGAACTACGCCATTCCCCCGAAAAAGTCTGGCAGGCCCTTACCGACCCGGAGCATCTGCGCGAGTGGGCGCCCTTTGACGCCGATGCGAGCTTGAGTACGGTTGGAACGGTGAATCTCACCTGGGCGGGAAGGCCGCAGGCTGTTGAAACGAGAGTGACCCGAGCCGACTCTCCCAAGGTGCTCGAGTACAACGATATGCGGTGGGAACTCGAACCCTTCGGTGGCGGCACGCGCCTGACTTTGTGGCACAACATCGATCGCCGCTTCATCGCGTGGGGCGCGGCGGGGTGGCACATCGCTTTCGATGTTCTCGACCGCCTTCTCAGCGGAAGTCCGGTGGGCCGCATCGCCGGTAATGAAGCGATGAATTTCGACTGGCAGCGATTGAAGGCAGAATACACAGAGCAGTTCGGCATCGAATGAGGAGGTCCCGTTGAACTCGAAGAAGTTGAACTGGAACAAATGGATTCGGCAGATCCACCGCTGGGTATCCATTGCCTTTGCCGTGGCCGTCATCCTCAACGGCGTTGCCGTCGCGACGAAGAAGTATAACGGCTGGTTCGGTCTCTCGGCGCTGCTCCCGCTCGCCTTGCTACTGTTCACCGGCCTGTACTTGTTCGTGCTGCCGTATACCTCCAAAAGGCGCATGGGGCGACGCACCCATGCCAGCTAAATCAGGAACGAGAGTTGGAGTTCTTACATGAAGAGACTTTCCTCGAAGGTTGTGTCGCGAACTGACGCTGACAGTGTCGCACGCCGCGTTGTACCGACAGTCCCGGCCGAATCTGTCTCTGCCTTAATCGACGAGAAGATCAGGGGACTCGGGGACTGGCGCGGGAAGATGCTCGCGAAAGTGCGCCAAATCATACACGAAGCAGACCCTGAAATTGTTGAAGAATGGAAGTGGATGGGGACTCCCGTCTGGTCTCACGGCGGCATCGTCTGCACGGGAGAGACGTACAAGAACGTCGTCAAAATGACGTTTGCCAAAGGAGCTGCGTTGAAGGACCCTTCCGGTCTCTTCAACTCCAGCCTCGACGGGAATGTCAGACGCGCCATCGATATCCACGAAGGCGACAAGGTCAATGACGCGGCGTTAAAGGATCTCATCGGCGCTGCAGTGGCCCTCAATCTATGGAGCAAGAGCAAGCCAAAGCCTCGGCGAGCGAGCAGAAAGCGGGCGGATTAGTGCTCTGCCGCAACGTGTATCGCGAGCAGGCATCAAAAGAGGGCGCGATGTAGCGTAGCAAATCCGCCACGAGCTCTGGAAACCGCAGCGATGCGCCGTTGATCGTGATCCGCTGCTAATTGCCTAACGAAGTCGATGATGCGGTAACGACGAGGCGATAGGGAGAGTGTAAGAGAACAAGTTGTGGAACCGGCAGGTTTGCCCGTTGCGCCGGATTTCTACATGCTCTTTCGACCTGCTGTCAATCCCGTTACGATGGCGGCCGTCTGTGCGGAAAATGTCATATGCTTTGACGAGAAGAGCCATGCCGCGCACCATAATTCCGCAGCGAGAGGACGATGAGCCACAGAGTGCGCCGGGCATTTTTCACGCGATCTCCCGAAAAGCACAGACGCATCGCTCACAGCTTCTACACCGATGAGAGCCGTGCAACCACTGCCCTACGCCTTAATGAGCAGTCATAGACGAGGGAGTCCCTTTGCGGAGGACTCGGCTCCAGGTGGTTCACGGAAAGGTTCCACCGAAATGCGCTGGTAACACACTTCCAGCACTGTCAGGTATTCTGTGCCGCTCGGAGCTTGGAGAACTACCCGATCGCCCACTGTCGACTTCATCAATGCGCGCCCCAGAGGTGACGCCCAACTGATATGGTTGCGGTCGAGATCGACCTCGTCAATGCCTACGATGCTCACCACTCGCTCCGTTCCCGCAGCATTGGCGTAGCGAACGGTCGCTCCGAAGAATGCCCTCGTCGCCGCCTGCCCCACTCGTGGAGTTTCCGGGTCAATTACTTCCGCGGATTCGATTTCCCTCGTGAGAAAGCGAATCCGCCCATCGATCTGGCGCAGCCGCCGCTTGCCGTAATGATAGTCGGCGTTTTCACTGCGATCGCCGTTGCTCGCAGCCCACGCCACCACCTCCGTCACGGCCGGGCGTTCCCTGGTGACCAGAAACCGGTGCTCATCTTTGAGGCGCTGCAGGCCGCCCGGCGTGATGTAGTTCTTAGTTTGCGTTTCGGGCTCGTCACGTTGCGGTTTTCTCGTAAACCCTTTTCGCATAGCTTAGTCTCCCAGCGCGAATGCAGCGGGTACCACAAAGGCTCTTTAGGATAAATAGTGCGATGCCGGTTCATACGTTATCGCCTCAATTGTGCCCTGAAAATTGCTCAAGCACCATCCTCAAATGAAATTGGCGCAACGCCTCAAAAGAGCTTGCCGGCGATGAGCAAATTCCTGTAAATGATCTCCGTCTCCTCTGACGGATCATCGCACGCGAAAGCCGTCAAAGAATTAGAGGCCCCAATTGTAAGCGGATGAAGGCCGAGTGAAAACACTGTAGGTATCCGCGTTCCTCGGAGCTCGTCTGCGACGCTAAATGATTGTTTCACGTCTTCGAATCAGGTTCCTGGCCCGAGATGGATTAGCGTATGCCGTATTTCGCGATTCACGCGAACCGGATCTCACGTGAAGGTTCGTCGTGACTTGATTCGATCAGCCGGGGAAGAGTCCGGACAGAAGCCCCATCTTCGTCACTCCCGCGTATAAAAACTCATATAGCTCGCAACCCGCTATAGCGAGATACGCTATACTGCCCTCGTGCCCGATTCGCGGCTTACGTCTCAAGCGTTCCATGTGCTCATCGCCCTCGCCGGTCGTGACCAGCACGGCTACGGCATCATGCAAGACGTTGCATCCCGCACGCAAGGCAAAATTCGCCTCGGCGCCGGCACTCTATACGGCCTCATCAAGCGCCTCCTCGAAGATGGCCTAATCGTCGAAGTTCGCGAAACTAAGCGCCCACCCAAACCCGAAGATGATGCCCGCCGTCGCTACTACCGGCTCACTCCCAGGGGCCGCCGGGCCGCCGAAGCGGAGGTCGCCCGCCTGAACGAACTCCTGCAACAAGCGAGGGCCCATGGATTGGTCGCAAAGCGAAACTAAACTCTTCCGTGCTCTACTCTATTGCTACCCGGCCGAATTCCGCCACGAATATGGCGTCGAAATGGAGCATGTCTTCGCGAGTCGACTGGCGCGCGAGCCTCACTGGCGTCTCTGGCTCGAAACCTGCAGCGATCTCGTCCTCTCCGCGCTAATCGAGCATCTCTCCATACTCGCTTCTGATCTCAAACACGAGCTCCGCGCCCTTCGTGCGATCCCCGGTTTCACGCTTATCGTGCTTCTGGTCACTGCCCTAGGGATTGGCGCGGCTGTCTCGGTCTTCAGCGTTGTGAACGCTGTCCTTTTGCGCTCCCTGCCGTACGCTCACCCCGAAAACCTGGTCTACCTCTACACGCCCAATTCCCACTACACTGGCCTCCCTAACGAGATCCCTCCCAACGTACCCGATGTCTACGACTGGCAACGTTTCAGCCACACCATCTCTAGCTTCGGCATGTTCATGCCTGGGAACTCGCGTCTAGTGCAAGGCGACAACGTCACTTCCATAGCTACCGCTGGTGTCAGCGCCGATTTCTTCCAAACGCTCGACGTCAAACCAATGCTCGGCCGAACATTCAACGTGAATGACGATCAGCCCGGCCACGAACTCGTCGCTATGATGAGCCACGAACTCTGGGTGTCGCATTTCAACGCCCGTCCGAATATTCTGGGCGCCAAAATCCAGTTGAACCGCAGAGAATTTACGGTCGTCGGTGTCACGGCCCCGGGTTTTGGCTTCCCATTCGATGGGGATGTTCCCTATCTCGAAATTAGCTCTAGGCAAACCGATCTCTGGATTCCGCTCGCTTATAGTATTCAGCAAAGAACGAATCGCAGCGGACATCCCGAGGGTGCCGAAGTCGTCGCGCGCCTCAAACCGGGCGCGACACCAATTTCGGCTCAATCCGAACTCAACGCCATCGAATCTCATTTGAATTCGCTGTATGCCCCAGAAATGCAGGGCTGGCGCGTCTTGGCTCGCCCGCTTGTGGAGACTATTCTTGGGCCCGTCCAACAAATGCTCTGGACGCTTTTGGGTGTTGTCGGGCTCGTGCTCCTCATCGCCGTTAGCAACATCGCTGGCCTGTTGCTGGCCCGCACTTCTTCTCGCTCACATGAACTCGGCATTCGCACCGCTCTCGGAGCCGAACGTGCCCGCATCATTCGCCAACTTCTCACCGAATCGCTGCTCCTCAGTTGCACCGGCGGGGCATTCGGCATCGCGCTCGCCTACGCTCTAGTTCGCATGTTTATCAATCTCAATCCCGGCGGCATCCCTCGCTTTGAGCAAACCTCGGTCGACACTCGCATTCTTCTAGTCGCCGTTGCTCTCTCCGTCGCCGCCGGACTTGCCGCTGGCCTCCTCCCGGCTCTCTCCGCGTCTTCACCGCGCGTCGGCGCAGGTAATCGTGTCACTGCAACTCACCGCAGCCGCTTCGCCCTGATTGTTTTCGAAATTGCCCTCTCAGTCGTTCTCCTCGGCGGCGCCGGCTTGCTCATTCGCAGTTACCTGAATCTTCAGGCCGTCAACCCGGGCTTCTCGCGGTCCGTTCTGACCTTTCAGATCTCACTCGACGAACACTACCCAACCCCGCAATCGCACGACACCTTCTACAAATCTCTCCTCGCGAAACTCCAAGCAACGCCTGGCTTCAGGCTTGTCGGCGCGTCCACCGAAATTCCACTCACTAACGATTTGGGCTTTGCTGATTGTGAAGTCGAAGACTACGGAAAAACGCCCGAACTGGTTCAGGTTGTCGGCGCGACACCGCAATATCGCGAAGCCATCGGCACGCCTTTACTTCGCGGCCGCGATTTCATTCCGAGTGACGTCAAAACCGAGAACGTCCTGATAAATAAGAAATTTTCAGATTCTTACTTCCGAGGCCGAAATCCCATCGGCGGTCGCATCCGCGTTGGGGCCACGCCCGCTCGATGGAAAACTGTGATCGGAGTCCTCGCAGACGTTCGTGACCAAGACATAGCGGCTCAAGCCAAGCCAACCTTAGTTCAGCCCGCTGAAGACGGCGATAGCTTTGCCGTTCGCGCAAACCTTCCGCCCACGCAAGCGGCATCTCAAATCCGTGCGCTCGTCCGCTCGCTCGACCCGGCCCTGATCACAGACATTAAAACTATGCGCGAACGTATCGCTGCCACCAACGCCCGCCGTACATTTCAGACATCTATCCTGGGCGGCTTCGCCTTCGTCGCCGTTGTTTTAGCACTGGTCGGCCTTTATGGCCTGATGTCATTCAACGTGAAACAACGGACCACCGAAATCGGCATCCGCCTCGCCATTGGTTGCCCGCGAACTCGCATATTGACCCTCATCCTTTCGCAGGGTATCCGCCTCACCGCCTATGGCTTGTTGATTGGCTTCGCTGCCGCGCTCGCCCTCACGCGTTTGATCAGTAGTTGGCTCTTCCAAGTCAAAGCAACCGATCCACTCACTTTCGCCCTGGTTCTCCTAGCCACTCTGGCGGTCGCCTGCGCTGCGTGCCTTGTGCCCGCCTGGAGCGCTACCCGGATCGACCCGGTCGAAATTCTCAGGTCAGAGTAAGACAGAGTATTGACCCTTCCATTAACGGCGTGACGGAGAGTAGTCCCTCATCCGCCACCGGCGATGTTGAGCCTTCCGGTCTTTCGCGTCAAAGCCCACGCCGCAGCCGGGCCTACCGCCGACCGGGACGATCAGTTCATCAAGCAGTGGCGCAAGCGCAGCAATACACCGCTGCACGCTACGGCTGGGTGGTGGATCTCCGCGGCTCCTGCGCCCATACTGCAGTCGCGGGCAAGAGAAGAACTCCTCGTTGCCTCGTGCTCGGATGACGCAAGCGCATACCTGAGGGTTTACCGGGAAGGAATCGAATTCCCCACAACCACAGGTTACTTTGAACGGCTCTCGCAGCGGACACCAGCTGAACTCTTTGTTCACCCGACAATTTCGGGCATCGGCAAAGAGCTGTGTCACGATTGAAAGTTATGACCTGTAGTACGCGCCGCTCATTTATCCCGCTTCGTTTCTTACCTTCCTGCATCGGCGCCGCCTTTCTGTTGTTATCGTGCTGCCTGCTATGCCTGCAGGCCTTTGCGTCCGAACACCCTCCTCAACTTCGCTTGCCGGATACACTCGCCCCCGTTAGTTACCGAGTTCATTTGAACCTGGATCCCGCGAAACAGACATTTTCCGGCTCCGTCGCAATCAAGGTCAACCTCAGGCAGCCCCTACAAACCATCTGGCTAAACGCGAACAACATCGATGTCCAGGACGCATCACTTGAGTCAGGAGCTAAGAACTTCCACGCCACCGCGCTTCCCGCCGGAGACGATTTCGTCGGCCTCCATTTCGATACCCAGGTTCCTGCCGGCGCCGGCGAAATCAACATCCGCTACACGGGCAAAGTTCGTCAGCAAGACAGCTCCGGCATCTTTCACATGCAGGACAACGGCAATGAGTACATCTTCACGCAATTCGAACAGATTGATGCCCGCGCCGCGTTCCCTTGCTTCGATGAACCTTCCTACAAAGTGCCGTGGCAGCTCACGCTCACCATCCCCAAGCAGGACACCGCAATAAGCAACACGCCTGTTCTCGACCGGCAATCCGGAGCGGACACCACCACTTTCAGCTTCAAAGAAACGAAGCCGCTTCCCAGTTATCTCGTCGCCTTCGCTGTGGGGCCATTCGATTACGTCGACGCGGGCAGGGCAGGGAAGAATCACGTTCCAGTTCGTATCGTCACTCCTAAGGGACACGCCGCGGAAGCGAAATACGCGGCCGAAGTGACCGCTACCATCTTGACGCGCCTGGAAGACTACTTCGGAATTCCATATCCCTATGAGAAGTCCGACGAAGTTGCTATCCCTGTCACCTTCGGCTTCGGAGCCATGGAAAACGCCGGTATGGTGACGTATGGCCAGACCATCATCCTTGCCCGGCCGGACCGCGATAGCGAGCACCGCCGGCGCGAGTACGCCTCGGTCGCCGCGCATGAACTCGCCCACCAATGGTTCGGCGATCTGGTGACCACGGCCTGGTGGAACGACATCTGGCTGAACGAAGCCTTCGCCACCTGGATGGAGCGCAAGATTGTCGCCGAATGGAAGCCCGAGTGGAACACCCGTGTCGAAGACGTCAGCTCAACCCTTGGCGCGGAGGGCGAAGATAGCCTCATCTCCGCCCGAAAAATTCGTCAGGAGATCCATTCGAAGGACGACATCAGCAACGCTTTCGACGCGATCACTTATCAGAAAGGCGCTGCCGTTATCGGCATGTTCGAAGCCTGGGTCGGGCCGGAGCCCTTTCGTCGGGGCGTCCAGGCCTATTTGAAGCAGTACGCCTTTCGCAACGGCACCGCCCCTGAGTTCCTCGAAGCCGTCAGTTCCGCAAGTGGCAAAACCGGCCTGCCGGCGGCCTTCTCTACTTTTCTCAACCAGGCCGGCGTCCCGCTTCTCTCGGTGGCACTCGATTGTAGTGATCCCGCGCCCGTCCTTCACCTCCATCAGGAACGTTTTCTTCCTGTGGGCTCGAAGGGATCCACTGACCAGCTTTGGCAAATCCCAGTTTGCGTCCGCTCTGGGACCGGTGACTCCGGCCAAAGCGTATGCACGCTCGTAGACCAGCCCAGCACGGATTTCGCGCTCCAAACGAAAACCTGCCCCGCTTGGGTGGAAGCGAACAATAATGCCGTCGGCTATTATCACGTCGATTACCAGAACGGCCTGCTACCGGCTCTGGCGAAGGGCGATGTCGAACACCGTTTGGACGCGGCCGAACGCGTCGACTTCATGGGCAATGCATCGGCTCTTTCTTCCGGAGGCAAGCTTCCGGCCGGAGAGGCGCTCGGTCTGGTCAATACGTTTCACAACGATCCTGAACGGTACGTCGTAGAGAGCGCCTTGGACTTGGCGCTGGCGCCTGAAGTTCATTTAGTTCCCCCGGATCTCAACACGAATTACCGACGCTTCTTGTTGAAGAACTTCCAAACGCGCGCGCATGAAATCGGTTGGACTCCCAAACCGGGTGAACCGGACAACGTGCGCCTTCTGAGGCCTTACTTGCTCTATGCTGTCGCTACATCCGGCGGCGATCGGGAATTGGCCCAGCAGGCCCGCGATCTGACGGAAGCATGGTTTAAGAACCATGCTGCGATCGACCTTAACATCACGACCGCCGTCCTCCGTACCGCCGCCTATTATGGCGACAAGGCCCTCTTCGAGAGATTCCTGGACAGTCTGCAAACCACCAATGATCGCCAGGAGCGGCAGAGGATTTTCTCGGCGCTCGCCTCATTTCGCGATCCGACGTGTATCCAGGCCGGCATGGCGGCGACTCTCTCAGGAAAGGTTCCTTTCATCGAAGGCCTACGCCTGCTGTTCGCCGGTGAGAAGAGCGCAGCCACCCGAAATATGGCCTTCGATTTCATGAAAGCGCATTTCGATGAGATCTCGCGCAAGCGCCCGACCGGAGGTGGCTTTGATGCGGGTGCAGAGTTTCCCTATGTAGGCGCGGGTTTCTGCAGCACTGAATCCAAGCAGCAGCTCCAAACTTTCTTTGAGCCGCGCATTGGCAAGTTCACGGGCGGCCCACGCGTTCTTTCTCAAGTTCTCGAAACCATAGACCTCTGTATTGCTGAAAAACAGGCCCAGGAACCTAGCGTTGCCGCTTTCCTGAAGAACTACTAAACGGTATTATTGCTTAGAAAGCCGAAACCTTCTCTCTCTCGCTCGATCCAACCAAGGTTCTGGAAGGGAGATTTTCCTTCCAGCAAGAGCCGCTCGAGCGAAGTAGGTTCGAAGAAATTTTTTACGCTATGTGGACTGATCGCAAACCAGATAATTCTCCTTCCGCTAGATCCGCGGCGCTGAACAACACGCCCGAACCATCCTTTACGCCCGCCGCCACGACTTCGGGGGTGACAGTGATCGGGCGTGACATGACCATTAGAGGCTCGATACGCAGTAACGAAAGCCTCCACATCGACGGGGAAGTCGATGGGTCGCTTGAATTGCCTGACCATCGCCTTACCATCGGCCTCCATGGCAAGGTCGTCGCCGACGCACGCGTCAAGGAAGTCGAAGTACTCGGCCGGCTGGACGGCGACATCGACGCCGCGAAGAAAATCACCATCCGCAAGGGCGGTCGCCTTACAGGTGACCTGAGGACTCCAGCCATCGTGATCGAGGACGGCGCCTATTTCAAGGGCAGGATCGAAATCCTGAACACGGAGCAACGCCCCCAAATTGTTCGAACCGTACAAAACGGCCGAAAAGCAGTCGCCGGCGCGTAGCGTTCGTGCGTACGTCGGTAGGCGCGCGTTGGCCTGAGTTCAGCGTCTCACCGCCCAGGCAAGCCCGTCCGGTTCCGGACCGGCATTGATTCGGCCGGTGATTTCCAACGTCTTCAGATCGATGACCGCCACGTAGTTGTCGCCCGTGCACGCTACATAAGCATGGGACCCGTCCGGTTGCATCTGAATACCGGCAGCGCCGCCTCCCAGGTCGATTCGCTTCACTTCCGCATGCGTTATCGCGTCCAGAATGGCGACGCCTGACCCGCTCAGCGAAGAGATTAATACCAGCTTTCCATCCGGCGTGAATTTCAGACGGTTCGCGCCCTGAACGTTCGCCGGCAGCGTATTAACCACCTTTTTTGAGGACAGGTCGATGATCGACACCGTGCCGTCCTGCGCATTTGCCGCCCAGAGTTCCTTATGGTCGGGAGCTACATCGAACCCTTCGGATCCCCTACCGACAGGAACCACAGTCTCTTCCCAGTCCCCGCCCGGAACTCCCATCGGACCTCTCGGCCGGCGCGGAGCCGCCTGTCGTTTTGCCCCGTTCGGGCCCTGACCAGGAGGAGGTCCCGGGAATCCGCTCCGGCTGCTCTTCTCCATAATGCTCACCGTTCCCGAACTGACATTCGTCGTAAAAATTCGTTTCTCATCTTCGGAAACGTAGATCATGTGCGTTCTGTCCTGTCCGGTTCCCAAAATCCAGTCCACCGTCTTCTTGCCAGGATCATAACGGCCGATGGCTTTAGCGCCTTCGGCGGTAAACCACGTCTTCCCGCCTACGAATGTCAGCCCATGGGGACCGCGCAACGGGCCAAGGTCGATCGACGGTAAGGCCTTTTGGCCGATCAGGTCAATCAGAGCGAGCGTATTGTACGCGCCTCCGCCGTAGTTCGACACATACGCGAACCGTCCATCGCTCGATGCGATGACTTCGTGAGGATCTTCGCCCACGGGAGCTTTGGCGACAATTCTAAGATTCGATGGGTCAACGATGGCGAGAGTATGGTCGCCCTTCGATAGCACCAACAAGGATTCTTGAGGCGTGCTCGCTGGGCGTGCAATGCTCGCCATCAGCAGGCCGAGAGAAAAGATGATGCCGGGCATTCTCATGATTATCGATTTGAACACGAACAGATCTATTCTGTTAGCGGCACGGCTAAGGAGTCGCTTAAGCCCGTCACTTCTGCCTTTCCTGCTTCACCGCTCTTCACCAGTGCGAAGCGGTACAGGACCGGCGCAATCATTTCGTTAATGGCCACTCCTCCAAAAACTAAAGCCGAGGCCTCCGCGCCGATGCGCGGGAAGGTCTTTACGAACAGCAGCGCCAGCGCCAGAGCCAGGCCGGCCTGCGGCAGCAGTCCCAGGCCACTGTACTTTCTGACTGCATCGGGTGCGCTCGCAAGCGTTGTCGCAATCCGTCCTAGCCCGATAAACCCGATCGCCCGGGTCAACACGAGCGCCATTGCCGGGATACCCACGACCAGCAATTCGCGAATGTGAACCGTGGCGCCGGTGACCGCGAAAAACACCACGTAAACCGGCAGAGAGGAAGCCTCAATCTCGTCCTGCAACCGCTTGCCATGCTGCGTTGCATTCCGGATGAAAACACCCGCTGAGAGAGCCAACAACAACGGATCTAAATCGATTCGCTGCCCGACTTCCGCCACCAGAAACGCCGCTGCGAGCACAAACAACGCCGAGCGGCCTTTTACGAATCGCAGGTACGTCGCGATAATGATTCCGACGCAAGCGCCGATGACGATGGATCCAAGAATTTCCCATGTCAGCGCCCCTGCTGTGTGCAAGGTGTCCGTTTTCGAACCCAACAAGCTTTTGGCCAAAGAAGAGACCAGCGCGAACAGCACAATCACCAAGAGATCCGAAAGGACCACCACCCCGAGAACCGTCCGAGTCAGTGGGCCGTCGGACGCCATCTCCGCCTGTAGCGCCACTACCACTGCAGGCGATTGCGCGACCATCGTGACACCTAATACCAGGCAAACGGCGATCACCTGAAGAACGGAAAGATCCTGCAGGAACGGCAACCTGCCTCGCAGCAGAAAAGCAGCCGAACTGATCATTACAATAGTCCCGCAAACTGCAATCGACGTAAGCCAGGAAATGCTCTTTAGTAGCGGCTTCATCGCCTGCAGGTCCAGCTCAACGCCCGCGGTCAGCGCGATCAAAGCCGTTGCTACCCCATTGAAAATTTGCAGGTTCGAAACCATGGGCGCGCTGACAAGTTTCAATACCTGCGGGCCCACCACGATGCCGGTCGCCAGATAGCCCGTCAACCGGGGTAGCCGCAGCGATTTAAATATGGAACCGACCAGGAACGCGGAAAGCAGCAAATAGCCGCAAGCCAGCGCCGTTCCGGCTGCTCCACCGCCGACTGTGACGTCGGGAGCGAAGGAGCGGGCCGCGTGCATCAAACCGGCGAGAATGAATACGAAGACTAGACGCATTTCAAACTACGACAAGCCCACCAGCGCCTCTTCTTCAAAGCGGTTGCGCCGTGATGCCACCTGAACAATTACCTCCGTCACAATCGCACCGCCTATCACGGCGGTAACCATCCAGGAAACGGTCGAGCCGAAATACAGGTTCTGCGCATTCACAACAATCGCAATAGACAACGCTCCCATCGGTGAGAAGATCAGGCTGCGTTGCTCTTCGAGCGATAGTCCGTTCGGCACCTCATTCCGGCACGCCCGAACGGCTAGCCATTTGCCGAACAGGCGAGCCGGAACGAACAAGAACATAAGCGCCCATCCCTGCCACTTGGTTACATCCCAAAGCGAGCCCGCCACCAGCAAAAACAAAAGGTAGATGGGCCGTTCCATGTGCTCCAGCACTTCGCGGATCTGATCCTTCGAAGTACCAGGCAGGTTCACCAGAATAAGCCCGACAATGAAGCAGACAACCAACGGCGAGATCCGCAAAAAGCTCGCCATTCCAGCCGTAAAACAAACCGAGCCGAGAATCAGCACCGTGAACTCGGGACCAGCCTTGATTTTCCCGAGCATGCCCCAGACTACCCCGCCGATCATCGTTCCCATGCCCAAGGTGATGAACAGCCAAGCGGTCCCGGGCAGCCGCCATGCCACCGAGTTATCCTCCGGCCGGAAATACGCTGCCACTAACAAGAGCCCGACGAATCCCGCTAACTGCTCCAGCGTCACGATGGACGCGACGCGGTCGATAAAATATCGTCCGCTGCCGCGGACGCGCAGGAATTCCGGCACCGTGTAGGCCGTCATTGCTCCCGCGGTGCCCAGCACCATCGCATCCCTCAAAAAGATGGCGTTCGCAGGCGAATGCTCCACGTAAACCAACAGCAGTGCCGATACCGCCACAATCGTTGCAAACGGCACTGACGCCGTAATGAGGCTGACAGCACTCGTCCCAGGCCGCAAAGATTCGCCCAGTCTCGAATCGAATCGAAAACCCGTTGCAAACCCGATCCAGCCCAACCCCAGCGCAAGCACCGGCCGCAGTTCCCACAACACCGATTCCGACAGGATGCCAACGCCGCGCGTATGGGCGATCACACCCAGGAAAACGAACGGCAGTCCTGCCGTCACGACGTTCGTCACCTGTAATTTCTTCTCCAGCGCCTGGACCTGCGATGTTCCCGCCAGATAGGCCAGCGCGAAGATGAACACCAGGCCCAAGAGAACCTTTATGACTTCCGAAGCGGACTGCAGAGGCACCGGTCGAACATCGGGCCGTAGCGGAGGCGGCATCGGGGGCTGTGGCGCAATCAGAATCGGCAACGAGGGTTGCTTGTAAGATTCCGAATTGAGCGGCACGTTGGGCGGAGGCGGCACCAGCGAATCGGGCGCTGGTGCCGTAGTCTTCTGCTGTGGCGCTTGGGCCGCCGGCACCGGCGCCTGCGTTGGCGCGGCCGCAGCAAAACTGCAAGCCACAAGCAGAGAAAGCCATATTACTGTCGTTCTTAGCTGCACTACAGGAAAGTGTCGCAGAGTGACGCCTACGCCATGAAACGACCCTATAGATATGTCAACCCGGCCGTCTCCGCCGTGGTTTTCGCTTTTTATCCCGCCGGTTGCGGAGCCAGCTTCTGCACCGCCGGATCGTCACCGCCCAGCCAATCCGGATGCCGTGCCGTCCCGTCGAAATGGGCCGACACTTTGAACAATTCGTATTGTCCTGTGGCAGCCACTTGTTGCGTCGTACCCAGCAGCGCCGCGAACTGCTGCTCGTCTAATTTCTTGAACGTCTTCGCGGCCTGGAACGCCTGGTCCAAAATCGCCTGTTTGTCGATCCCGGTGATCACCACGCTCGCCGGCAGATTCAAGGCATAATGCAGGCAATCGATAGGGTTCCGAATCGCGCCGCTTTTGAGGATAATCCCATCGCCTCCGCAGAACGGCTTCATCGTCTGGATACCGATGTTCTGTTCCAGCAGTTTCGGCATCACCAACTGAGCGAAGCTGCGGAAATGTGCGTCCATCAAGTTCGAAGGCATCAGCACCGCGTCGAACTGAAACCCATGTTTCGCCGCTACCTCCAGCATGTAAAGGTGAACATGCGGATCCTTGTGCCCGGTGAAGCCGATAAATCGCACTTTGCCCGCCTTCTTCGCGTCCATCAGCGCTTCTAACGCGCCACCTTCACGAAAAATTCGATCCGGATCGTCGAAACGCAAAATTTCGTGGAACTGCACCAGGTCAATGCGGTCGGTCTTCAGGCGAGTTAAAGAATCGTGCAATTGATCGGTCGCTAGATCCTTGTTGCGTCCGTCAATCTTGGTCATCAGGAACACCTTATTCCGGTAGCCGCCTTGCGCCAGCGCCTCCCCCATCCAGCGTTCGCTGCGCCCCTCGTTGTAATCCCAACAGTTGTCCATGTAGGTGATACCGCGGTCAATCGCCTGGTGAATCAGCCGCGTGGATTCCGCCTGCGTCAGCGAAGGTTTGCCGATATGCGATCCGCCTAGCCCGATCGCTGACACCGTCTCTCCCGTTCTTCCAAATTTCCGGTAGAGCATCTCGCCGCGCATCTCCCCTGGGTCACTCACCCGTGGAATCTGAGCTGCCGCAGCCGTGCTACCCTGTGCCACTGCGGAAGTGGCAGTCTGTTGGCCTAGCGCGACTCGAGCCGCAACTCCCCCCAGCGCCAGATTCTGTAGAAAGCTTCGTCTTTCCATAAGGCCGTGGACTCCTTTACTCAAGGACACAAGCCCTTCATTTGCTGTTACACAAAGGTTTCAAAATACGCAATGTTCCAGCGCAAAGCACACGGATGGGCGCCCTGAGGTAGGGAAAGGAAGCCGTCGCTCTTCGTGGGCCGCCCTTGACACCGCGTCCGTTTTGCGCCGGTTCCTTAGTAGACCAACGCTTTCACCTTTTTGGAGTTATTACACAAACCTTACATACGAATCGGCAGGTTTGCTGTTAGGGTTGGTCCAGAGGCCCCGATTTCCTCTTCCCGCTTCGCGTCGATAAATAGTAAATGACTACTCAAACCGCGCCCTTCTTGAAACAAGAGGGCATCAATTGGACGAGCGTGATCGCCTTTACCTTCTTTCACTGTGGCGCGATTGCGGCCTTCTTCTTTTTCAGTTGGCCTGCATTCTTCACCGCCTTAGCCCTCTATTGGATCTCGCTCAGCTTCGGCATCGGAATGGGTTACCATCGCCTCCTCACCCATCGTTCCTACAAAGTCCCGAAAGCGGTCGAATATTTCCTGGCAGTCTGCGGCAGCCTGGCGCTCGAGGGCGGACCTATCCCGTGGGTAGCCACCCATCGCATCCATCATCAATTCTCCGATCAGCATGGCGATCCGCATACTCCGCGCGACGGCAAATGGTGGTCTCATTTGATCTGGATGCTCGTCGGGGAAGCAAGCAATGCCAATATCGCCGATTGTGCCCGCTATGCGCCCGATCTGATGAAAGATCCCTTTCATCGCCGCCTGTCGAAATACCACTACGTGCCACTCGCCATCACCGGCATTCTGCTCTTCGCATTCGGAGGATTGCCGTTCCTGTTTTGGGGATTCTTTGTGCGCGTCACGCTTGCCTACCACGCCACTTGGCTCGTGAACTCCGCCACCCACTTTTGGGGCAGCCGCCGCTTTGCCACACGCGACGATTCCCGCAACAATTCCTGGGTAGCGCTGGTCACGTTCGGTGAAGGATGGCACAACAATCACCACGCTCATCCAACATCGGCCCGTCATGGTCTCGCCTGGTATGAAATCGATATCACCTGGATGACCATTTGGCTGTTGCGTCGGCTCGGAATCGCCAAATCCGTGCGAGTAGCAAAAATCTAGTTGTTCGCGGCCCAGCTCCAGTACCCAACAATACAAGTCACTCAACTGCCGAAAACAACAGTGGACGTGGAAGGTTCAGATGCATCTATCCACGCCGTTCCAATCTTCTACGAATACCCTTCATGACGCGTTCGCCCACCGTTCCGAAAGGCTGGTCCGTCGTGATGTATGTCCATGTGGCCCCACGTTCGAACCGCTCGCTCTCCTGAAAACGGATCACGCCATCTTCAATTTCGGCCGT
Source organism: uncultured Acidobacteriaceae bacterium (assembly GCA_963849445.1). GTDB lineage: Bacteria > Acidobacteriota > Terriglobia > Bryobacterales > Bryobacteraceae > Bog-105. Next base: position 374,578 of record CAWKHS010000003.1, read on the forward strand.
CCGAAATGCATCGCCGATCTCTTCTCGCAAGCACGCATGAAAATCGGCATAAATCTCCCGCGCGCCGATCAGAAAGCTGTGCAGCGGATCGCGCCCGCCCCAGGATACCCAGTGGATGCCGCCCCTCAGCTCGGCAACGTTCGCCAGGTAATCGGCCCAGAGATCGTCGAGGACGGCCAACGCCAACTGCCGTCCCGCGGCTTCCACGTTTTCCTCACTCGCAAGGGCCACTAATTCGCGAAACTGTTCGTCCGTTAGCAGCGAACCCACGCTCCATTCCGCAGACAGCAGAATCTCGCGGCGCAAATCGTACACCTCGCGCCGGGCAAGCTCCACCGCTCCCTCATACCTCCACAGCATCTCCCGAATCTCTAGATTCTGGCTTTCCGCCGTGCGCTGCACGCTCTCGATGTCCAGCTCGATACGCAGGTTCTCAGCAATCCCGAAACGCACCAGCAGGTCATCGTCCAGGCTGATGAAAAAGCGCGACGTGCCCGGATCACCCTGCCGTCCGGCACGGCCGCGTAGTTGATTATCGATCCGCCTCGCTTCGTGCCTCGTCGTTCCCATCACGTATAGGCCACCAAGCTCCACCACTTTCTCCCGGTCCTTGGGTGGATTCCCACCCAGCAGAATGTCCGTCCCCCGGCCGGCCATGTTTGTCGAAACCGTTACTGCGCCCAAGGCGCCGGCTTGCGCAATAATCTCCGCTTCCAACTCGTCGTGCCTTGCATTTAAAACGGAATGCTCAATCCCAACCTTTTGCAGGCGTCCGCTCAACAGCTCGGATTCTTCCACGCTGGCCGTTCCCACCAGAACCGGCCGGCCGGTATTGTGCACTTTTTGGATCTCCGCTACCAGCGCGCGATCCCGCGCTTCGCGATCGACATACACTACGTCCGGGAGATCCTCACGAATGACCGGCCGATTCGTCGGGATCACCGTTACGGGCAGCTTATAGATCTTCCAGAACTCATCCGCTTGCGTTGCCGCCGTACCCGTCATCCCGCAGACTCTCTCATACATGCCCACTAGGTTCTGGACCGTGATTGAACCGAGAATGCGTCCCTGCGTCTTCACCCGCACGCGTTCCTTCGCTTCAACCGCCGACTGCAGACCCGCCGGCCAGCGGCGATTCTGAGCGATGCGGCCTTTGAACTCATCCACCATCTCAATCACTTCTTGCTTCACCACATAATCCACATCCCTCCGCAGCAGTGCGTGCGCATGCAGCGCATCCTGCACTGCCGTGAGAATGCGTAGATTTCGTTCCTCGAACAGGCTGCCGCAGCGCATGGCGCTCTCGACGTAGGCAATGCCGAAATCCGTCAATTGCACGTTACGCCCAAACTCGTCCACGAAATAGTGCACGTGACGCCGAAGTCTCGCTACCAATGGATCCAACCGGAGGGCAAGTGCGGAGTTTTCTGGCATTCCACCGGCTATCACCAGCGGGATGCGCGCCTCATCGATCAAGATCGAGTCCACCTCGTCGATGAGGGCGAAGGCGAACGGCCGCTGCACCAACTCTTCCACGCTTCGCGCCAAGCCGTCGCGCAAATAATCGAACCCCACCTCATTCGCGGTCCCATACGTGATATCGCATTCATACGCGGCGCGGCGTTGCTCCGCGGTCATGTCTTGGGAGATATGCCCGACAGAAAGGCCAAACGAATCGTAAATGCCGCCCATCCATGAGGCATCGCGACGTGCTAGGTAATCATTAGCAGTTAATACATGCACTCCGCGTTTTTCCAGCGCATACCGGATCACGGCCGGCACAGCCGTCAGCGTCTTGCCTTCGCCCGTCTGCATTTCCGCAATTTCACCGCGCGCGAGCGCCAGCGCTCCCAGTATTTGCACGTCGAACATTCGCAGTCCGAGCACGCGCTCCGAAATCGCCGCCGCCAGCGCGAACGTTTCCACAACCTCACCCCGTTCGCGCGGATTTCGCGCCGCATGCTGAAGTTCGCGGTTGCTGAGCGTCGCAAGCTGTTCCCGCCGCCGGAGGACCACTCGCAATTCCTCCTCCGCCTTACGATGTCGAAAGTCAAAACGGCGCACTAGATTTCTTAACCACACAAGTCCTCTCTAAACTGCTGTGACAACGAAAACTAATTACGAGAAGAGAGAGTGAGTGGGCGGTGGTCGTTGAAACAGAACAGCGCTTGCGGGTTCGGGCCTGCTCCGCGAAACGTATATCGATTCAGGAATCCGGATCTCGATCGCTTGCCGGATTCGTGAATTTTCTTGCGGGACCCGTTTTTCAGCGTCGGTGCAGCAGACAATTTCAATTCCTGCCACGACACGTAATGACGGCGCCGCTGCCTGGCTGGACAGCAACACAAGCAGCGCGGCCAATACGTATCTCGCTGCTGCGTGCGCCATTCGTCTAGCGTCTCACAAACTCGCTCACAACGTCTCACCAATACAGTGGTATGACAAAAGGACTCCGAATGTTCCCGCTTCTGACAATCGCCCTCTTCTTCAGCGTCATCACGGTCCCCGCTGCAGCTCAAGCCTTACGCCCCACGCCGCCCACCCGCGATCCTGATACTCCTGGTTATGTCGCAGCCAAGCAGCTACCCGATGGCGCCAATCCTCCGGCAAACAGCGACGGAAACTTCATCCTCGGCCCCACCCACAACCCGGCGCCCGATTCCACCGTACAGCCCGACGTACCCCAAGGAACGGTCTTCACGTTCACCATGCAATCGAGCGACAGTAAGATCTATCCCGGCATCGCCCGCGACGCCAATACCTTCGGCACGCCCGATCCCGCTGACCCGGCCAAATTGATCGTCACCACCAGTCACCCAGCGCCGTATACTCGCCGGGTTGCCGTCTATGTTCCCAAACAATATGTCCCGGGTACGTCCGCGCCGTTCATCGTCGGTGCCGACGGACCCGACCATACATTATTCACGGTGTTGGACAATCTCATCGCCCAGCACCGCCTCCCAGTAATGGTTGCCATTTCCATCGCCAACGGCGGCGGCGATGCCCAGGGAAGTGAACGCGGCCTCGAATACGACACCATGTCAGGCCGGTACGCGGAGTTCGTCGAGGAAGAAGTGCTGCCTGTCGTCGAGAAGCAATATCATGTAAAGCTGACCCATGACCCGGACGGTCGTGCCACCATGGGCGGTAGCTCAGGCGGATCGTGCGCTTTCATCATGGCCTGGTATCACCCGGAGCTCTACCACCGCGTTCTCACCTATTCGGGCACTTACGTAAACCAGCAGTGGCCGCCTAATCCCCAGACCCCGCACGGCGCATGGGAGTTCCACGAACACCTGATCCCCGACAGTCCCGTTAAGCCGTTAAGAATTTGGATGGAAGTCGGCGACCGGGATCTTCTCAACCCCAACGCGATGCGCGACAACATGCACGATTGGGTCGTCGCTAACGAGAACATGGCCAAAGTTCTCGCTGCCAAAGGCTATCATTATCAGTTCGTGTTCGCGCGTAATGCCGGGCACACCGACCGTGCTGTGAAGCAGCAAACATTGCCCGAAGCCCTGGAGTACCTATGGCAGGGCTTTCTCCGGGTAAAGCAATGACCAGAGGGATCACTCGTTAGAAGAGTTGTCCCGCGGCTTCACGTCAACCAGCGCGCAATCTGACCAATCGATCACGACTTGCCGTCCTGCACGAATTCCAGCCGCTTTCCGTATTCGTTTACCTGCGCGATCGATAAGCCGGTTTTTGTGCCCGCCGAAGCGGGTAGCAACCATTCGTCTAGGCTTCCCATTACTGAAAAGCTCGAGCGACCTACCCGGAAGTTGTAACGGAGCGGGCCACTCCTCCTCCCCTATTTGGTCTTGCTTCACATGGGGTTTTCCCTGCCGGTTTGATTACTCAAACCGCGGTGCGCTCTTACCGCACCTTTTCACCCTTACTCGCCGCAAAAAAACACAGCGGGCGGTATATTTTCTGTGGCACTGGTCCGTAGCGTGCGCTTTGAGCGCAAACCCCCGGCCGTTAGCCGGCATGCTGCCCTATGAAGACCGGACTTTCCTCTCGAAACGCCCTAAAACAGGCGCCTCCAGCGGTTGCCTGATCGCGCAGGCAACTCTCAGTATGTCAAAGTTGGAAAAAGGTGCACCGAGTCTACATCCAAAGCTTTGGTTGCCGCGCCTCGCAGGCCGACGGGGCCTCCATCGAAGCTTCGCTCGAGGAGCGTGGCTGGTCTGCGGTCAGCAGTCCGGCAGCCGCCGATCTCGTTATCCTGAATACCTGCACGGTCACGCACTCGGCTGACGTCGACGCCAAGCGCATCGTTCGAGGCATTCATCGCGACTGGCCTGACGCGAAGATCCTGGTCACCGGCTGTTACGCCCAACGCGTGCCGGAAGAACTCACAAATATTGAAGGAGTGAACTGGGTCGTCGGTAACTCCCACAAAACCCAAATCGCCGATATCGTCTCCGGCCGCGAGGAGTACCATGGCCAGGTTTTCGTGAGCGACATCTCAGCTCAGCGCGACTTCCTCGCCACGCCCGTTCGCGATATCCGGGAAGACCGCACGCGGCCCAACCTGAAAGTGCAGGATGGATGCGGCAACCGCTGTTCCTTTTGCATCATTCCTTCCGTTCGCGGCCGCAGCCGCAGCGCCTCCATCGAGAGCGTTCTGGAGCAAATCCGCCATCTCTCCCAAACCTATGCCGAAGTCGTTCTCAGCGGGATCAATCTAGGACGCTGGGGCCGTGATCTTTCCGAGGGCTGGCGTTTTGTCGATCTTCTCGGCGCCATACTGCGCGAGACAGATCTCCGGCGCTTACGGATCAGTTCCGTCGAGCCCATGGACTGGAGCGATGCCCTGCTGGAACTGGTTGCCGGCGAGCCGCGCATCGGCAAGCATGTCCATCTACCGCTGCAATCGGGCTCCGATGCCGTGCTCAAACGTATGTTTCGCAAATATCGGACCCGTCACTATGCGTCCCGGCTTGAAATGGCGCAGCAACTGATGCCCGACGCTGCCATCGGGGCAGACGTCATGACCGGCTTTCCCGGCGAAACAGAATCAGAGTTCGCGGAAACCGTTTCGTTCATCGAACAACAGCCTTTCACATACCTGCACGTCTTCACATATTCGGAGCGCCCCGGCACCCTTGCCGCGGAGCGAGGCGCACCCGTCCCCATGGACGTGCGCCGCGAACGCACCCGCACCCTCCGCGAACTCAGTGAAGTGAAAAATCGCGAGTTCCGCCGCTGCATGCTCGGCAAAACAATCTCTGCCGTGACGCTAGAACAACGCGGCCAAGCTCTCACGACCAACTTCTTAAAAGTAGAACTGGCCGCCGACCGCCCACCCAACCAAGTCATCGAAGTCGAGATGCAAAGCCTGACCGAATCCGGTCTGCGCGAGCGAACGCTGCTCCCAGTGCTGTAGGGGTAGGGACCTCACGACCCAAATCGCGGAGTACAGTCAGAGCCCGAGTCGAAACGCAAGCTGCCTCACCAGCAGATGAGAAGCGGGTAACTCAAATGGACGCATGCCGCAGCTTGCCGAAGCGGACGGGTGCAGACTTCCAAAACTAGAACGGGTAATGGTCCTGTGGCAGAGCCACGCCAGCGTGTGATAACCTGTGGCGTCACCACACGAATACAGAATGAGTCAATCCAAACTCGATCTTTTGCAAGGCACACTCGATGTGATGGTCCTGCGGACGCTAGAAATCCTGGGTCCGCGTCACGGATACGGTATCGCGCGCCGCATTGAACAGGTAAGCGGGAATGAAGTGTTACTGAACCAGGGGACGATTTACGCCTCCTTAGTGCGATTGCAGCAGCGCGGCTGGATCGCCGCCAAGTGGGGCACTTCGGACAACAACCGGAAAGCGAAGTTCTACTCCATCACAAAGGCCAGCAAGAAGCAGTTGGCACAAGACACCGCTTATTGGCAACGGCTGGCAGGAGTCATGGGGCGCGTTCTCGCGATGCGCGGCGAAGGAGGTAAGCCGTGAGGCATTCTCTACGAGAAGCATTCAACCGATTCCGCTCTTTCTTCCGCAAAGATCCACTGGATCGGGAACTCAATGAAGAGATGGCCGCACATCTGGAGATGGCGGTAGAAGAAAACATCGGGCGCGGTATGTCCGCGCAGGAAGCCCGGCGCACGGCTCTAGTCCGATTTGGGGGAATCCAGCAATCACGTGAGCTACACCGCGAATCACGCGGATTGCCCTGGCTCGATGTCTTAATGCAGGATTTGCGTTTTACCTTCCGCACATTGAAGCGCGATTATGGCTTTGCAACGGTCGCAGTGCTGATTCTTGCGCTCGGAATAGCCGCGAATATCACTGTGTTTAGCGTCGTGAATACGATTTTGCTGCGGCCGCTGCCGTTTCACGATTCGCAACAACTCGTCCGAATTGTGGAGAAGGATCCCAAGACTGGCGAATCCAGCAAGACCTACACAGCAGATGCTACTCAAGACTTTCAGCAACGGAACCACTCGTTTCAGTCTGTCAGCGGCTACTTCGCCTTCACTGGACCCGACAATTTCAAGCTCATTCGCAATACTCAGCCGCTACCTGTTACGGGGATGCTTGTCGCCGAAGGTTTCTTTCAAACGCTGGCTGTACAGCCTTCGCTCGGACGGTTATTCAGGTCTGAGGAATTTGTGAAACACGCGAAACCGGTGGCATTACTCAGTTATCCGTTTTGGAAACAACAGTTTGGGGCTGATCGCAGCATTCTTGGACAGGCAATTGACCTGAGCAATACTTCGGTGACAGTGATCGGAGTGTTACCGGACACTTTCGATTTTGGCTCGGTCTTCTCGCCGGGAGCCAAGGTCGACATCTTCGTTCCGTACATCATGGATGATTTCCGCGATGACGGAAATGACCTAGCTCTGATTGGCCGCTTGAAACAAGGCGTGACGTTAGTGGAAGCACAGAGCGAGGCCGATCAACTCCTTCCGCAACTCTACTTCGAGCATAAGCACCCTGAATATGGAAAGGGCTACACCGGCCACCTTACCCGATTGAAGGACTACGTCAGCGGCAAGTTGCGGCGATCGCTGATTGTGCTGTGGTGTGCGGTTGGTCTGATTCTGCTGATCGTGTGCGTGAATCTGTCAAACCTGCTGCTGGCCCGGTTGACGGCACGCGCTAAGGAATTTGGCATGCGCAGCGCCTTGGGCGCAACACGAGGGCGGCTTGTTCGTCAATTGTTTACGGAAAGTATGGTACTCGCCACTGCGGGAGCTGCATTCGGGTTGGGACTCGCCTATATCACGATCGGGTATCTCGCTCATCAGGGATCGATCGCCCTGCCGCTTCTCAGCATGCTGCGTGTGGACGGAGCTGTCCTTGGATGGACGCTGTTGATCGCAATAGGTGCAGCAGTTCTTTTTGGACCAGCGCCGGGACTGCGCATATCGGGTGGCAATCTGCAGGCGCTGCTGAAAGACAGTGGAGGACACGGAGCGAGTGAAGGCAGAAAACACGGCCGCCTGCGGTCGACGCTGGTCGTCACGGAGATTGCGCTGGCTTGCGTTCTATTGGTCGGCGCCGGGTTGTTATTGCGCAGTTTTCTCCGCGTTCTGGACGTTGACTTGGGCTTCGAGCCAAGCCATGCAGCCGCTATCAGTCTCGACTTCGATGGTGGCGAAAAGCCGGCTAGCCGTGCTGCGAAATGGCAGGAGATTGTCGAGCGCACTTCGTTGATCCCTGGGGTCGAGATGGCAGGCATATCCGATAACCTGCCCATGAGCCGCAACCGGAGTTGGGAGATCGCGGCAAAAGGCGAGCAGAACCGCAGTACACGCGATGCCGTCCCGGTATTTGTCTACATCGTGTCGCCCGGTTACTTGAAGGCGATGGGAATGCACCTGCTGGAAGGTCGAGATATCGATTGGCACGATATCGCCGATAACAGGAACGTAGTCATCATTAATGAGACAGTCGCGCGAAGACTCTGGCCGGGACGGAGCCCCATTGGCCGTATAGCTAACGCAGGGGGAACCGATGCTGCGGTGATCGGCGTGATTGCAGATGTTCGCGAAAGCAGTGCAGAAGACAACGCAGGAGCACAGATGTACCTGCCCGCGACAAAACAGTTTGGACCGGAGGGCGCGTTTCTGGTCGTGCGTTCGAAGCTGCCTCCGACCGCGCTCGCAACCGGTGTGATGACCACCTTGCGGCGGATCAATCCCGGACAACCAGCGACAGAATTCAAACCAATCCAGGGTCTCGTCGATCGCGCCACGTCTCCAAGACGCTTTTTTGTTCTGCTGGTCGGAATTTTTGCGGGTCTCGGACTGCTTCTGGCATCGCTCGGAATTTACGGCGTTATCTCATATTCCGTTACGCGGCAGAGACCGGAGATCGGCATACGCATGGCTCTTGGTGCCACGGAAGCCAGTGTGCAACTCGATGTAATCTGGAGGACTATGCGACTCGCGCTGATTGGCATCTTTGTTGGCGCGGCCGCATCCGCGGCGGTGTCGCGCCTGATTGCTTCTCTGCTGTTTCGGACTGCCTCCACTGATCTCCTTACCTTCGTCGGTATGGCTGTTCTGCTTGGAGCTGTTGCGCTGCTCGCGGGATATCTTCCAGCACGAAGAGCTTCAAAGACCGATCCGATGATCGCGCTGCGCTCTAACTGAACAACCGGCCGGCATTCTTCATCGCCAGAGGTTTTGGGCCGCCAAGGCCGCGCGATTTGTGAAACCGAACTGGCGCTCTTCGGCGAGCAACCGGGAAACTTTGGGCCATGGAGTGCGTCCAAGCATGAATGCGGGCAGCGGCATTGGCGGTGAGTGTTTGGAGCTGGGTCGTAATAGGGAGTGCTGGGGGACAGGATGTCCTCACTTTCCATAACGATGTCGCGCGCACGGGACAGAACCTTCACGAATCGCTGCTCACGCCTGCAAACGTAAACACAAAAAACCTTCGGCAAGTTGTTTGTCATTGCTGTGGACGGCAAGGTCGATGCGGAACCGTTGTACGTACACGGCCTGCAGATGCCGAAACGGGAAGCCCGGAACGTGTTGTTCGTCGCGACTGAGCATGACAGCGTCTATGCGTTCGATGCGGATTCGGGCCAGGAGTTTTGGCGCGCGCGGTTGCTGGGACCAAGCGAAACTACTTCCGACGATCGGGGCTGCGGCCAGATCACACCGGAGATCGGGATCACCGCGACCCCGGCTATCGACCGTCAAGGTGGCGTTCTCTATACGGTGGCCGATGAGTAAAGATGCGCAGGGGCGGTATAACCAGAGACTTCACGCGCTCGATTTGCAGTCCGGCACGGAACAGCTTGGCGCGCCGGTGGAGATTACAGCCGCATATCCCCACGCGCACTCATTCGATCCGAAACAGTACGCCGAGCGGGCTGCGCTGCTGTTAGTCAACGGCGAGCTCTTTCTGACGTGGACTTCACATTGCGACATGGGCCGCTACAACGGCTGGATCATGGCGTATGATGCGCGCACTCTGAAGCAAAGCTCGGTGCTGAACCTGACGCCGAGCGGCGATGAAGGCGCGATCTGGCAGTCAGGCGCGGGACCGGCCGCCGATCCGCAAGGCAACGTTTACGTGATGTTGGGCAACGGTGATTTTGATACCTCGTTGGACGAGCGCGGATTTCCGGCACGGCGCGATTTTGGAAATTCGTTCCTGAAGATCAGGGAAGCAGAGGGCCGGCTGCAGGTTGCCGATTACTTCACGATGTCTCAAGTACAAACAGAGAATGACAATGACGATGATTTGGGTTCGGGCGGGCCGCTGGTCTTGCCGGATATGCCCGATGTCCGCGGAACACTCCGCCATCTGGTCGTGGGAGCCGGGAAAGATCTGAGCATTTATCTACTGGACCGTGATGCGATGGGCAAGTTCCACGCCGATCGGAACACCGTTTACCAGGAGCTGCCGAAGGCGTTCCGACATAAATTTGCGCGACCCATACTGGCGTATTTCAACGGCAGTGTTTACTATGCATCGACCGAAGACCCGTTGCGGCAGTACCGATTCCAGAATGCGCGCATAGTACCGAACCCAGCTTCACAGACATCGATGAACTTTGTCTATCCCGGGGCCTCACCGAGCATTTCTGCGAATGGAGCACGCGATGGAATCGTTTGGGTGCTGGAGAACAAAGAACCGGCTGTGCTGCATGCCTATGACGCGAACGACCTATCACGCGAACTCTACAACAGCGATCAGGCCTGGTTCGGAAGAGATCATTTCGGCGCGGGGAATAAGTTCATCACGCCGATGATTGCGAATGGCAAGGTGTACGTGGGGACAAGGGATGGATGTCGAGAAGGTGAATCCGGCGGATGCGACGGAGTATTTCTATCGCGGTAGTTGGAAGAAGTTCGAAACCGAGCACCAGCCGGTAGATGTGAAAGGCGAAGGACGCCGCGAGGTGGAGCTGAAGTATACGGTGCATGGCCCGGTGATTTATGAGGACGACGCTCGGCATCGCGCGTACGCCTTACGTTGGGTGGGGACGCAGCCGGGAGGTGCTGGCTACTTGCCGGCCCTGAAGCTGGCGCGTGCGCAAAATTGGAAGGAGTTTCGCGCAGACGTAGCGACTTATAAGATTCCGTCTGAGAACTTGGTGTACGCCGACCGGCAGGGCAACATCGGCTGGATTGCCGCAGGGCAAGCGCCCATTCGCAAAGGATGGTCGGGATTGTTTCCGGTCCCGGGCGATTCGGGACAGTACGACTGGTCGGGCTTTTTGCCCGTTACGGAAAATCCCACGGCTTACAACCCGGCCCGGCACTTTGTAGCGACTGCGAATCACAATATTCTGCCGCCGGGTTATCCGTACGCACTGAATTATGCGTGGGCGTCGCCGACACGCTACAACCGGATTGTGGAGATGCTGACGAGTGGGCGGAAGTTCGATGTAAATGACTTCGCGCGGATGCAGCAGGATACAGTTTCCCTTCCCGCGAGGAATTTTGTGGCCTTGTTGAAAGATTGGCATCCGGCGGAAAACACGGCGGCAGCGCGAGTGCGCACGGAATTGCTGAATTGGGATTGCAATGTCGCGATGCACTCGAAGGCGGCATTGCTTTACGAAGTTTGGATCGAGCATCTGCATGCGGCCATAATTCCGCCAGGAATTGCTTCAACGAGACTGGCGCCGGAAGTTCTGTTGAATGAAATAAGGTCCAATGCCGAGCGAGATGCGCTACGGCAGAGGACGCTGGATGCGAGTCTGGCGGAGATTCGCGAACGCTTGGGGCCGGATCGCACCGGTTCCCTTGAGAGCGAGTGGAAATGGGGCAACCTGCACAAGGTGTATTTTCGGCATCCCCTCGGCGTCAAGAGTTTCGATCTGCCTGCGCATGCGCGGCCGGGGGACGCCTATACAGTCAATGCGACAGGTGGGCCGAATTACACGCAGACGCATGGCGCGAGCTATCGCGAGGTGCTGGATGTGAGCGACTGGGATCGTTCGGTGATGACGAATGTGCCGGGCGAGTCGGGTATTCCAGGAAACCGGCACTACGGCGACCTGATTCAGGGCTGGGCGGAGGGACAGTATCACCCGATGCCCTATTCGCGGAAGGCCGTTGAAGCGGCCGCGGAAGAGAGATTGCTTTTGGAGCCGTCCCGGTAAGGCGCTACCTATGGTGCAAGCCGCAAATTTAGTTCTCGCCGGATGGGCCATCCTTTACGAAATTGCTGGTTCTGCAGCGGGTGCGCTGACGGGATTGCAGTTTGTAGTGATTACGCTGATCTCGCAGAGGAGAGCGACCGGGACGATGCACGAGATTCGTGCGTTCGGCACTCCAACGGTGGTTCACTTTTGCGTCTCTCTGCTGATTGCAGCCACCATGAGCGCGCCCTGGCAAGTGTTGACAGATCTTGGAATTTGCATAGGCGCTTACGGCACAGCGGGAATTCTGTATTCGCTTCAAGTTCTCTCCCATGCGCGAAAGGCGGATTACAACCCGGATGCCGAAGACTGGTTGTGGTACACAGTCATTCCAATGGCGGCGTACACGGCGTTGATCGCGGCGGGTATTTTGTTTTGGTGGCGTCCCATGTGGGCCCTGGTGATTATCGCTGTCACGGATTTTGTGTTCTTGTTTGTTGGCATTCACAATGCGTGGGACACGGTTACGTACGTGGCCATGCGGCAAGCCAACGAGAAGCCCGACACCGAGAAGCAAGAATAGACCGGCCGCGCTGCGGAGACTTCGACGAGCGGTACCGCACACTAATAAGGTGATCAACGATCTCTGGTACAAGAACGCGATCGTGTACTGCCTTTCCGTTGCGACCTTCATGGATTCGGATGGGGACGGCGTTGGGGACTTCAAGGGGCTGATGCGGAGATTGGACTACCTGCAGGGGCTCGGGGTCACGGCGCTGTGGCTGATGCCGTTCCAACCATCGCCGGGCCGCGATGACGGCTACGATATCGCGGATTACTACGGGGTCGATCCGAGATACGGCACGCTCGGTGACTTCGTGGAATTTACAAAGGCGTGCGAGCAGCGCGGCATGCGGATTCTGATCGATCTAGTGGTGAACCACACGTCGAACGAGCACGCGTGGTTTCGCGAGGCACGGCGCGACCCCGAATCGAAGTATCGGGATTGGTATGTGTGGTCGAAGAAGAAGCCGAAGAACGCGAAAGATGGCGTCGTGTTCCCGGGCGTGCAGAAATCGACGTGGAACTATGACGACATTGCGAAATCCTGGTACTTCCATCGCTTCTACGAGTTCCAGCCGGACTTGAACACCAGCCACCCGAAGTGCAGGCGGAAATTCTGAAGATCATGGGGTTTTGGATCCAGTTGGGAGTATCCGGATTTCGCATGGATGCAGTGCCGTTTGTGATTGCGGAGAAGGGGCCAGACATCACAGAGCCGATTGAACAGTACGAGATGCTCCGCGAGTTCCGGGAGTTTTTGAGCTGGCGTGAGGGGGAGGCCGTGGTCTTGGCCGAGGCAAACGTCTTGCCGCAGACCGACATGGAGTATTTCGGCGCGAACGGTGAACGGCTCCACATGATGTTCAATTTTCACGTCAATCAGAATCTGTTCTACGCGCTGGCTACGGCTGATAGCAGGCCGCTGGGAAAGGCGCTGAAGGCGACGAAAGGGCGGCCGGCCACCGCGCAATGGGGACAGTTTCTGCGGAACCACGATGAACTGGACTTGGGGCGTTTGACAGACGAGCAGCGGCAGGCAGTGTTTGCTGAGTTCGCACCTGAAGCCAACATGCAGCTCTATGAGCGAGGCATCCGGCGCCGATTGGCTCCCATGCTGAAAGGGGACCGGCGGAGACTGGAGCTTGCGTACAGCCTGATGATGACGTTGCCGGGCACGCCGGTTCTTCGGTATGGCGATGAGATTGGCATGGGTGACGATTTAGAGCTGCCCGAGCGGCAGGCGGCGCGCACACCCATGCAATGGTCAACGGAAGCGCAAGGAGGGTTCACGTCCGCGCGCAAGGCACTGGTGCCGGTGATCCGGCGTGGCGCGTACAGCTACGAACACGTGAACGTGGCCGACCAGCGGCGGGATAAGGATTCCTTGTTGAACTGGATGGAACGCATTATCCGAATGCGCAAGGAAGTTCCGGAGATCGCGTGGGGAGATTTTGAGGTTCTGCGGACGGCTGCGCAGGTGCTTGCCATTCGCTACGACTGGCGCGGGAATTCAGTGGTGCTGGTCCACAATTTAAGCGCGAATCCGTGTGAGATCTGCCTGGGGGTCGGCTTGGAGGGCGAAGACACCCTCCGGCTGGTCAATCTGCTTTCGAGCGATCACAGCGTGGCGGATGAATCGGGGAAGCACCGCGTCATGCTGGAGCCTTACGGGTATAGGTGGTATCGCGCTGGAGGGTTGAATTACGTGCTGAACCGGAGGGAGGTCTGATGCTTTCGGTCGTGGCTATTGTACGCGCACCGTCACGGATTCGGACTTCTTGTTCCCCTTGGCGTCTTGCGCCGTGATCGTATACGTGGTGGTCTTTTTGGGTGCAATTTCCAGGCAGTGATGATAGGAGGGCTTGATGTCCTCCGCTACCGGTGGCTCCAGCTTGACAGCCGTCGCGTTCACCACTCCATAGCAAAGCTCCGTCGATTCGCCGGCATGCAGCACGCCGCTATCTGCCCCAAAAGTCGAGAAACTAACCTCGCCGGAGCCATAGATCAGATCGGCCACCCGCTTGCGTTCCGCTTCCTTTTTCGCTTCTATCGCGGCCTGTGCTTGCCGGTCGCTCTCGTGGCGTGAGTAGAATGTCCAAGCCACATAGAGCGCAGCCAGAATCAGTAGGACTGTTGTATAAGGAAGGACAGCCCGCAGACCGCGGCGTTGCGGTTGCGGCGTTTCGTCAGGAGCATCTGTTAAAGCCATGAGACTCCTTTTAGACCGTCGCGGGTATCATGAATGTTTCCATCCGTCTTTCTGAGACACTTTGGCCTTCCGATACCTGTTGTTCAATAAGCCATACGACGTATTGAGCCAATTTACTGCCGGTACGGCTCATACGGGCTCAAAGACACTGGCCGATTTTATCCCCGTTCCAAATGTCTACCCTGCCGGGCGTCTGGATCGGGACAGTGAGGGCTTGCTGTTGCTGACTGACGATGGCGAATTCCAGCATCGCATAGCCAACCCGCGCTATGCGCATCCGCGCACGTATTGGGCGCAAGTGGAAGGGGTGATTACGGCCGAGGCGCTGGCGCAACTTAAGAGCGGCCTGATCATTCAGGGTTATCGAACAAAACCGGCAAAAGCACGCGCCATGCCTGAGCCCGAACTGGCGCCGCGGATTCCGCCCGTCCGTTTTCGAGAGAGCATTCCGACATCCTGGCTCGAACTGACTCTGACGGAGGGTCGAAACCGCCAGGTTCGGCGCATGACGGCCGCAGTCGGTCTTCCACGCTTCGACTGGTGCGCGCCGCAATCGGGGACCTCACGTTAGATGGACTGGCACCCGGCCAGTGGCGCGATCTAAAGAAGAGTGAAGTGGAAGCCATTAAGGTTCGACATTGAGCTCGATAAAGGACGCGGCATCGGGTGAGCGATAAACTCTTTCGGTCTGCGGGACGAAGTCCGACGGCTTTGCATTCGGAATGTCAGTGAACGTTTGAGGATTCCGGTCTACCAGCGGAAACCAGGAGCTCTGGATCTGCACCATGATGCGGTGGCCCTTCTCGAAGCAATGGTAGACATCGGGCATCGGAAAGTGGATCTGCTGGATTTCACCCGGGCGAAACGGTTCGGGATGTTCGAAGCTGCGGCGGAACTTACCGCGAAACGGCTCGCCGCGCACCAGTTGCTCATAACTGCTCAGCACCCCGCCGGCTTCCGCCGGGTAGACGTCGATCAGCTTCACCACGAAGTCCGCATCGGAGCCGGTTGTGGAGACGAATAGGGTAGGTGAAATGGGACCCGCGACTGTGAGTTCGTCCGTCAATGGCGCGGTTTCATAAGTGAGCACATCGGGCCGGGTGCCGGCGAAGCGCTGATCCGCATCCATATATTCGGCCTTCATGTAAAGCGTAGGTTTATTGAAAAACGGGACCGGATTGGCCGGATCGCTTGTGTATTGGTCAAACGCTGAGCGGCCATCCCTTGGCGCTTCGCTGCTGAGTTCGCCTCCGGCATGAAGATAGAACCTCCGCGCCTTCGCGTCGTCCGGCGGCCACTGATCTTTTTTCTGCCAGGCGTTTTTTCCGGTTTCAAAGACGTAGGCGTTCGGCAGTTGCGGATCGGGAGCGCCTTTCAAGTAATGGCGGAAGAAGGGAAGTAGAATTTCGTCCAGAAAGAATGGCGAGGTGTCCTTACCCCAGGTGATATCGCCGAGTTTGTCGCCGTTTCGCCCGAGCCATCCGCCGTGCACCCATGGGCCCATGACCAGATTGTTCCGGCTTGACGGGGATTGCGTGCCGATCCTGCGAAACGTCTTGAGCGTGCCGGCCAGATCCTCGGCGTCAAACCAGCCTCCGACAACTATGACGGCGGGTTTGATGTTCTTCAACTGCGGCAGAATGTCCCGTGTCTTCCAAAAGCTGTCGTAATTCGGATGTTCGATTACATCGGTCCAGTACGGGTTCTTGTACTTAAAATATTCGTTGTTCGAATTGACTAGCGGACCCATCTTGAGAAAGAACTGGTACCCGTCTTTAGTCCCGTAGTTGAAATGCATATCGTCATCGGGTGTCGGCGCCGGGTTGTGCTGCTTGCCGAACACTGTATAAAAGCTGAAGTTCGCCAATAGGAAAAATGCGCCATTATGGTACGCATCGTCGCCCATGTACAGATCGGCGATGGGAGCTTCGGGCGAGGCCGCCACGAGCGCCGGATGAGCGTTGATCAAACCGGCGCTGGTATAAAAGCCTGGATAAGAGGTCCCAAGCAGGCCCACTTTTCCGTTGTTATTCGGCACGTTCTTGAGCAGCCACTCGATACTGTCGTATGTGTCCGTGCTCTCGTCTGTTCCACGGCCTTCTTCCGGCTTCATCTCTACGAATTCACCTTCCGACATGAACCGGCCTCGGGCGTCCTGATACACGAAAATGAATCCGTCTTGAGCAAACTTCATGGAGGGGCCGAGGCGTTCGGGATACGCATCGGGGCTGTAGGGGTCAACTCCATAGGGCGTGCGGGTCATGAGAATCGGATACGTCGTCGTTGTATCTCTCGGCGCGTACACGATCGTGAACAGGCGCACACCGTCGCGCATGGGAATGCGGAACTCCTGCTTCGTGTAATGCGCTTTGATGTCGAACTTCTCAGCCGGAACGGCAGCATTGCTGCAAACAACGAGGGCGAGGAACGGAAGCAAACGCCAGAAAGCCATGAAGAACTATCGTAATCGCAAGCCCGCTATACTGGCAAAGAAACGGCGAACCTCAGCAAGAGAGCGGACGAAACATCGTGCTCGACACCGAGAACCAACTAGCGCGGCTGAAAGAGCGAATCGCAGCGGTTGAGCGCAGGTTCGCAACGA
>CAWKHS010000004.1:0-147313 GCA_963849445.1 uncultured Acidobacteriaceae bacterium
TTGCGGCACACGAGCACAACTGTACCCATGTCAGGGCCTCCTCAAGTTATTGTCTGTGATGGTTTAAGGCTTGTTTCTGTCGACGATTCCTCCGGCGGACGCGCAACCGGAAGCTGCCAGCCGCGCCGCATCGCCATAAAACGGAGGCCGAAGCAGAGGACGGCGCCGACCACCGCCGCTATTGAGGACGGCACATTCAGCATCCCTCCAATCACCACTACAGCCGCGCCAATCAGAGCCGCGACTGCGTAAAGCTCAGTGCGCAACACGGTGGGGATTTCTCTCACGAGCACATCGCGCACCATGCCGCCACCAATTCCAGTCAGCATGCCCAGCAGTGTCGCCGCCACCGGCCCCGACTCAAAGGCCAGCGCCTTACCTGCGCCGGCAACTGCAAAAAGCGCCAGTCCGGCGGCGTCGAACACCAGCACGGGACTGCTCAGCCGGTTGATAATTCGATACCAAAAGAACGTAATCAGCCCGGCAAGCATTGAGACAGCGACATATCGCCAGTCGCTGATGGCTGCAGGCGGATGTGCACCGATCATCACATCGCGGGCGATCCCACCCGAATTGCCGGCCGCGAACGATAGAACCAGAACCCCGAAGACATCGAGCCGGTGCTTAACCCCAGCCGTCGCCCCGCTGAGCGCGAATACGAACGTGCCTCCAAGATCGAAGGCGACCAGCAGCGTGTTTATCAGGATGTGTTCGTTGATGACCATCTGCCTTATGCTGCCAACCAGGCTTGGGCGGCAACCACCAGCGTTTCCACGCCTGTCTCCAAAGTCGGATGGATCACCGGTGCGAAGCGTGGATTATGATTGGTCGGAATCTCGCCGATCCGTCCGTCCTTTTTGGCTTTGGCATACATGTCGGAATCGATGCCGCCTACGAACCAAAACACGGATGGCGCACCCCATTCGGCGCCGAAGGATCCGAAATCCTCGCTCGCGGTCGTCGGCTTAGTTTCCTGCACACGGTCAGCAGGAAAGTGCTGACGGAACGCGTTCTCCACTCGCTTCGTTGCCTCCGGATCATTCTCGACGAGAGGATAACGGTCCAGAGGCGTGATCTCTGGTCTCTTCGGGGCGCCTGAGGCAGCAGCTTCGGCATTAACAATACGTTCTATCGCGGCGAGAACGCGTTTGCGGACGCC
This sequence comes from uncultured Acidobacteriaceae bacterium, assembly GCA_963849445.1. Classification (GTDB taxonomy): domain Bacteria; phylum Acidobacteriota; class Terriglobia; order Bryobacterales; family Bryobacteraceae; genus Bog-105. Next base: position 1,160 of record CAWKHS010000004.1, read on the forward strand.
CTCGTCAAACGTGCGCACGTTCAACTTGATGATCGCCTCATCAGGGATAACGTTCTCCTTCGTGCCCGCCTGCAGCACGCCGATGGTGACGACAGCCGATTCATTCGCCGCGACTTCCCTGGAAACGATGGTCTGCAGCCGCATGACCGTTGACGCGGCCATTACTACGGGATCGATGCTGGCCTCCGGCATGGAGCCGTGCGCGCCACGGCCAAACAACCGAATCTGCATACTGTCTCCCGCAGACGTTGTCACTCCAGGACGTCCGGCGATAATCCCCGCAGGCAAGCTCATTACATGCTGACCGAGCACGACCCTTGGCTTGGAGAAACGTTTAAAGAGCCCGTCGTCGATCATTGCCTGTGCGCCTGCAGCCGTCTCTTCTGCTGGTTGGAAGATGGGCATCAGCGTCCCTTTCCATGCATCACGAGACTTCGCAAACAGCGTGGCCGCGCCTACCAGCCAGGTCACATGCATGTCGTGACCGCAGGCGTGCATGACCGGTACGGTCTTCCCGGTGCTGTCAGTGGCCGTTACCTTGCTTGCGTACGGCAGACCTGTGGCTTCCTCAACTGGCAACGCATCCATGTCGGCGCGCAACATGACAACAGGTCCCTCGCCGTTGCGCAGCAGACCGACAACGCCAGTCTTTCCCACGCCGGTCGTCACTTCATAGCCGGCAGCCCGAAGACGGTCCGCCGCGATCCCGGCCGTTCGCGTTTCTTGCATCGACAGTTCGGGATGCGAATGGATGTCTTTGTAAACGGATTCCAAATCGGCAAGCAAGCCGCCCAGATTCGCAAGTACTGTGCTAGAACTCTTAGCTATTGAATTGCTCATACGTACAAGGCCTTCGTGGCGGTCACTCCGCAGGTGTTGCGCGACAGCTACCTCGCAGTGCCAAGTATAATTTGTCGGCGGGCGAAATAGACCTGCAGAAAAGAGATGCGCACATGAAGAACAGCAGGCGCTTGGGTAGCTGCAACCCTGATAATGCTCGGGGCGGCATGTTCGAAGGCGCCCAGCAATTCCTCATCGTCTGACTCCATTGCACCCGGAAAGATGCCGCGCATCGGCACAGTTGATGATCGTTTTCAGTCGTACAACATCGAAATGGTGGAGGTCACAGGCGGAAGATTTTGGAAGCCGTACAAAGAGATAGACGCTCTTCTTAAGGGGCAAGCATCTGCCAAGGCGTCTCGGTCGAATCAGCCCGCTGGCATGAGCCCGAATCTGTATCAATATCGACCGCCCATCGATCTGAGCAAAGCCCGTTTGCGTACCCTGGCAGCGGCTCTTGGACCTGCTTACGTCCGTGTCAGCGGGACGTGGGCAAACACGACGTTTTTTCAGAATTCCGATAATCCCGCACCAAAGACACCGCCCAAAGGCTTCAATGGAGTGCTCACGCGCCAGGAATGGAAGGGCGTTGTCGATTTTGCTCGCGCGGTGGACGCGAAGATCGTCACATCCTTCGCCACGAGTCCGGGAACTCGCAACTCCGCGGGTGTTTGGACCCCAGATCAGGCACGGCAGTTTCTTGCGTACACCAAATCGATCCGAGGAAGCATTGCTGCAGCCGAGTTCATGAACGAGCCCACGTTCGCCGCGATGGGCGGCGCTCCGAAGGGCTACGATGCAGCAGCCTATTCGCGTGACATCGCAGTCTTCCGTCCTTTCATCAAAGAGACTGCTCCTGAAATCGTATTCCTCGGCCCTGGTTCCGTCGGCGAGGGAGTTTCGTTAGCGCCCCCGTCCATGACCGTGCTGAACACGCAAGACTTGCTCAAGGCGACTGGACCCGTCTTCGATGTCTTCTCGTATCATTCCTACGGCGCGGTTTCGAAACGGTGCGCGGCGATGGGTGACTCGGCAACAGTTACTTCCGGCGCAGCGCTTTCGCAAGAGTGGCTTTCCCGAGTGGATCGCATCGGGGCATTTTATGCAGGTCTCCGCGATCAATTCGAGCCCGGCAAACCGCTGTGGATCACCGAAACAGCCGAAGCTGCATGCGGAGGTGATCAGTGGGCTTCGACATTCTTGGACACTTCCGTTACCTCGATCAGCTAGGCCGTATCTCCCGAGGAGGCGTCCAGGTCAATATTCACAACACGCTTGCTTCCAGCGACTATGGCCTGCTAGATGAGAACACGCTGACCCCCCGCCCCGATTACTGGGCGGCTCTGTTGTGGCGGAAATTCATGGGCATGACGGTACTCGACGTCGGCCCTTCGCCCGCGCCGAGCCTGCATCTTTACGCCCACTGTCTTCGCGGGCAGCCCGGCGGCGTAGCGCTTCTGGCGATCAATACAGATCAGACATCGCCACACGCGCTTGAACTCACGACGGCGGCAGAGCGGTATACATTGTCCGCTCCGTCGCCCAAGAACTTAGAAGATAATCACGTCCAACTGAACGGTACTGAATTGAAATTGGGTGCCGATGACGGAATTCCGCCTTTAACACCGCTGTCAACGGGCTCGGGGCAGGTCACGTTTGCGCCGGCCACTATTTCATTTCTTGCAATTCCGATGGCGAATAACGCGAGCTGCCGTTAGAGAACCTTCCGGTGGCGGCACTCGCCACTGCGAGTAATGGGCTAATCGGCAGGGAGATTTCTCAACTCGCGGGTGATGGTCATGTATTTACTAGCCTGACTCACTGGCTTTAAAGTCGGGTTGCCGCAAGCTGAGTAGCGTACGCATTCTCTTCGGATCAGTTCGAGGATGGTCTGGCGACGGTCGTTAAAGCCGAAAAAACTCTTTGAGCATTACCAGGCGCGGCCTAGGCGCATCCATCCTGACCGGTCTCACCGCTGCGGCGGTGTCACGCGTTGTGACTACACCTTCCGTAGCGGCGGCAGGCATCGATTTCACGCTTGCAATTATTCCCGATCCTCAGTCTCTTGCGGAAGCTTGCCCCGACAATTCAGGTCGACATTACGCTGCCATGATGAACTGGATTGTCGAAAACAAGAACATTATTCTTACGTCCAGTGCACCGTCCTTCAACGCCAATATCAAGGCTGTGGTCGGTGTAGGAGATTGTGTGAATTCGACCGCGGGCGCGAATCAATACAAGAATGCGCAAGCGGCTTGGACGATTCCAGATACAAATAACATTGCATTCACTACACCTCCTGGGAACCACGATTACTCAGGCAGACTCTCTTCCCGGAGCACCCTGGGAGCGCAGTTCGCAACCGGCTTTTTCCGCGTGCAACCGCTCTTCAGTCTATGGCTCCGGCATTGCTCTGGGGAGCGGAGACATGGCTTATTGGGTTAATTCCTTTCATACTACCGGAGCCAATACAGCGGTAAAGTTCATCGATTCCGGTATCAAACTGCTGATTCTGGCGATGGATTTCTTCGCTGGCAACACCGCATCGTCTTGGGCCCGTGAGGTTATGCGCGCGACTCGCGATTCCGAATGCCATATCACGAGTCATGCTGGCTGACCACCAACGGGACGCAGTTCCAGAGAACGACACTTACGGGCCAGACGCCTACGGAATGCCTGCGGCACCGTTTTGCAATTCTGCCGCCGAAGCGTGGAGCAATGTTCGAGTAAATACCTGGTCAAACCTGTGTGGAATCTTTTGTGGCCACGATCTTATCGGTAGCCACAGTTCAGATCCGTTTCGTATCTCGTCTCCAGCATCGTATTGGAAGCAGGTTCCGGTTAAGAGCGCCAGTCGGCCCGGGCACACTGTACAACAACTGTTTGCCAACTCTCAGCAGATAGACGCAGAATGTAGTGCGTCCATGAGTGAGGCTACGGGAGCGGGACACACAGCGAGCGTTTTTCTGGTTAGCCGCCGGCCGGGATTGGGGTTGCTGGAGGGCCGTATGATCTCCTCGCATTCGGGTAACTGGCTCGAATCAAGATCCGCGTCATTTCCTGGCGGAACTAGCTGGAGCGCTTCTGAAACGCTCCTATTTTCAGTTCCGTTCACCGGGCTAGGTAGAGAGGGAGCCCCGGCCCACAGAGCAAGAGACTGATTAGCAGACGAACTTTTTTGTTACAGGTACAATACGACTTTGATGCCGCCGGACATAAGAAAGGCGGGAGCCGAGGCTGAAGCGAAACGCGAGACTTCACCAGGGCGCGTCTTCTGGATTACTGGGCTTTCCGGTGCCGGCAAGACAACCTTGGGACAGGAATTGTGCACTCGGCTACGCGCAGCCGGTCGTTCAGTCACGTTCCTCGATGGCGACGAACTCCGTGGCGTCATTTCTGAAGATCTTGACTACAGCGCAGGCAACCGGCGGAAATCTGCGATGCGCAATGCGCGGCTCTGCCGGCTGCTGTCTCAGCAGGGTACGGATGTGGTTTGCGCAACCATATCGTTGTTTCACGAGGTACATCGTTGGAACCGCGCGAACATTCCCGGCTATCTTGAGATCTACCTTCGGGTGCCGTTAGACGAGCTGCGGCGTCGCGATAGTAAGGGCATCTACGCGATGGCTCATGGAGGAGATGCGCGCCAGGTCGTCGGCATCGACATACCCGATGAGACTCCCGAGGCCCCGGACCTTGTCCTCGATAATCATGGTGGACTCGACAAAGCCACAGCGGTCGATCGCATCTTCGCCCTTTGCGCCAGCCGAGGGAGCGAGGGCGTGAAGCAATCGTCGCAACGCGTCGCTTTCAAATCGAAGGCGGAGTCTCTGGAAGCGTTGGCGCCCCTGCTGCACAGCGGGCGCGTGCTGCCACAGGTCCGGTTCTCGGTTGCCGATTGGCGCTTGCAGCCGGAAGCAGTGCTCGCTGCCGTCAGCGCTCAGCCCTGGGGTTCAGGCCGACTTATCGTGCGTAGCAGCGCCCGCGACGAGGACGGCGCGGCGAGGAGGTCTCAGGCCGGAAGGTACGATTCTGTACTCGATGTGGCCGGCGATGCGGCGATGGCACAGGCCATCGACCGGGTGATTGACTCGTTCGCCAATGAAGGAAGCGAAGACGACCAGGTTTTCGTGCAGCCCATGCTCGACCACGTCGCGATGGCCGGGGTGGTCTTCTCGCGCAGTCCCAGCGGCGGCCCGTATTTCGTCATCAATTACGACCTGTCCGGCCTAACCAATCGCGTGACCGCCGGCGTGGGCGACGATCTCAAGACGTTTATTTGTCTCAAGTCGCGGCCTGATGCCTGCCCACCGTCTTTGGCGCCAGTGATCGCCCTAGTCAGCGAGCTGGAAGCTCTCCTAGAGTGTGATGCCATCGACGTCGAATTCGCCGTCGGGGCCGACGGCGAGCTCTATCTGCTGCAAGTCCGGCCGCTTGCGGTCGATTGTGATGGCCAGGTCGCGGATGCGAAGGTCGACGCAGCGCTCTTCGATGTCGCTTGCAAAATCGAACTACTCAGCCGCCCGCATCCCTACCTGCATGGCAGCCGAGCGATATTCGGCGTCATGCCGGACTGGAACCCGGCCGAAATGATCGGGTTGCGGCCCGGGCCGCTGGCGTTGTCGCTTTATCGCGAACTTATCACCGACGCCATCTGGGCTTATCAGCGGGACAATTACGGCTACCAGAACCTGCGTAGTTTTCCGCTGCTTGTTAGCCTCCACGGACTGCCCTACATCGACGTGCGTGTCAGCTTTAATTCCTTCGTACCTCGCGACGTATCCGACGAGCTCGCCGGGCGTCTAGTGAACTACTACATTGATCGCCTCCTCTCGGAGCCGCATCTGCATGACAAGGTCGAATTTGAAATCATCTTCTCCTGCTACACCCTCGATTTGCCGAAGCGAATCGGCAGGCTCGCCGACCACGGATTTTCTCCATCAGACCTTGCGGAACTTTCCAGCGCTTTACGGCGGCTCACCAATCGCATCATGCATGTCGAAACCGCGTTGTGGCGACGCGACCACGCCAAGATCGACATCCTTGAACGGCGGTTTCCGACAATCTCCATTGCGCAGATGGATAAAATTGGCCGTATTTACTGGTTGATCGAGGACTGCAAACGGTACGGCACATTGCCGTTCGCGGGTCTTGCGAGGGCCGGCTTCGTAGCGGTTCAGCTGCTCCAGTCCTTAGTCGAAGGAGGGGTTATTGACGCTGAAGAGAGCGCAATTTTCATGGCCAGCCTTAATACAGTGGGCTCGCGCATCGGGCGGGATTTCGCACTGCTTCCGAAGGCGGACTTCCTCGCGCGCTATGGCCACCTCCGGCCTGGCACCTACGACATCCTGTCGCCGCGCTACGACGAGGCTCCCGATCTCTATTTCGACTGGTCGAGTGCGCGGCCCGCCTCGTCCGCGCCGCCGCGCTTCGCCCTCTCCATCGAGCAGTCGCGCCACATTGAGCGCCTGCTCAAGGAACATGGGCTCGACATCGATGTCTTGAGTTTCGTGGAGTTTATCAAGGCCGGAATTGAAGGTCGCGAATATGCGAAATTCGTTTTCACGCGGAGCCTGAGCCACGCTCTGTCGCTGATCAGGCAGTTAGGTGAGGATCATGGTCTCTCGAAGGATGATTGCGCATTTCTAAACTACGAAGTCATCCGCATGCTCTATAGCGAGAGCGGTTCGGTGCGCCAGGCATTGCAAGAGAGTGTCGGACGCGGCAGAGAGCATCACTCGCTCATGCGCCATCTTGTGCTCCCGCCCACCGTCGCGTCACCCGATGAAGTGTTCGCATTTCACCTTCCCTCGAGCCAGCCTAATTTCATCACCCGAAAAAGTGTCATTGCTCCCGTCGGCTCATTCGGCGATCCGCCAGGGACCTTCGCTGGACGCATTGTTTTCATGCCAAGCGCCGACCCTGGCTTCGACTGGATCTTCACTCGTGATATCAGCGGATTCGTTACCCAGTTCGGTGGCGCCAATTCACACATGGCGATCCGCGCCAGGGAGCTGGACATACCGGCTGTAACCGGTGCTGGCGAAGCGCTTTTCCAGCGATGGCGGACGGCAAGCATGCTGTGCCTCGATTGCACGAATCATAGGGTCTCGGTCATCTCATGAAAACGGTCGCCGTTACACAGCGCGTGTCGATCGTTCCGGCCTATGGCGAGCGCCGTGATTGCCTGGATCAAGCCTGGACTAAGTTTCTGGCCGCCTGCGGGCTGCTTCCCATATTGCTCCCCAATGTCACTGAGGTCGCTCTAGCCCTGTGCGAGGGGGCCGAGATCGCCGGGTTGGTTTTGACTGGCGGCAACGATCTCGCAGTATTGGGCGGCGATGCCCCGGAACGCGACGCCGTCGAAAGCGCAGTGCTCGATCGAGCAGAAAGACGCAGACTTCCCGTCCTTGGCGTTTGCCGTGGCATGCAAGTCATTCAGCAGCGTTTCGCAATACCGCTGCGGCCTGTCCAAGGCCATGTGACACCACGCCAAGTTATCCGCATCGGCGGCGAGCTCATTGAGGTCAACAGCTATCATCGCTTTGCCGCCTTCGACTCACGGCCGCCGCTCAATGTTTGGGCGGTCGCCGCCGACGGCGTCGTCGAAGCCATTCGCCATTCGGCTCAATCCATAACTGGAATCATGTGGCATCCCGAGCGCTGTGCCCCATTCTCATCAGCCGATGTAGCGCTATTCCGGCAGGTCTTCGCGGTTGAATGATGCGCGCACTCATTCTTGCAGCCGGTCGCGGCAGCCGCATGGGGCAGTTTGGCGACGACCGCCCAAAGTGCTTGATCGAACTCGCAGGCAAGCCGTTGATCGAGCGCCAAATTGCTGCGCTCTTGCGCGGCGGGCTTGAAGAGATCGGTCTCGTTCGCGGCTATCGCGCAGAGATGATCAATTATCCGAACGTCACCTATTTCGCCAACCAAAGGTGGGCCGAAACCAACATGGTGATGTCGCTGAATTGTGCCGCCCAATGGCTACGTGCTGGGCCAGTCATGGTCAGCTATTCAGATATTTTTTATGGGAGTGGGTTGGTGCGCGGTTTGGCCATGGCCCCAGGCCAGTTGGTAATCAGTTACGACCAGGATTGGCGCCGCCTATGGACTAGGCGTTTCGCTGAGCCCTTGACCGATGCAGAAACCTTCCGCATCAACGCCGAGGGCCTGTTGCTGGAGATCGGCGGCAAGACGACGCGGATCGAAGACATTCAAGGGCAATATATGGGCCTCTTGAAGTTCACGCCGTCGGCGTGGAACGCCGCAGAGGAGCTACTCAGTACACTGGATCCGGCAACCCGCGATCGGCTCGACATGACCGGATTGCTAGGCAGACTGTTAGTCGACAAGCATCTTCCAATTGCCACTTTCGGCACCGATGGCCAATGGGGTGAGATAGATAACCCGGAAGATGTGGCTTTGTATCAGAACATGTTGAAGAACGGAGATCTCCTGCTTGAGGATGCCTCCGTCAATAGTGAGCCGCTGGGAGGATGAAACACCATGCTCAGCGGCCGCGTCCAGACTCAGATTTCCAAGCTATAGCCGATTTCCTGAATTCTTCGTTTTGTATCCGCGTCCAGCGCATTGACGAAGCTTCGGAATCGAGGGACTTTTTCTTTAACAGCTAGATAGCCGTAAGCTTTGGCCCTCGGAGGAGCTAGACATAACTGGCTCAAATCAATATTGATCGACATGAGATCAACGATCTTAGAAAATTGCTGGGACGGATCGACCATGAAGTCCTCAAAGCGTAGCGGGAGCGTGGCGGCTCCGAGGTAAAGCTGAGTCTCCTCTACAAATTCCGAGAATGATAGAAATCGCGCACCTGGTAAGCCCGTGAAAAAATCGGAATCCCCTTCGGCGAAGGCCTTGAAGTTAAGAAAATTCTCCTCCAAACATGCGCATAGGGCTTCTATGTCCTTCAGTACCTCTGAGAGTCCAGATATCTTCCTGTTCTCTCGGTTGTATGTCCGCCACCAGATCCAATTCGAGAGGAGCGAATCGAGCGGATGGCGGTAGACAAAAATCAAATCGGCGATCCCGGCTCCGATCGCTTCCAGTATGCGGCTCGTGACTTCCGGCAAATGCTGAGCGCGAGAAGCATACCTTATTGTGGCGTGGCCGCTATAGATCATAGGCGTTGGCCCTGGATGCACACGGATCGCATCTCTAAAATATTTCGCTCTTTCCCCAATGTTCTGCAGGATCAGTCCCGCGACATACTGCCGTCCGGAGCCGAACAGTCCAATAATATAAGTGGTTCTGTAGCTCCGCCCGGCCAGGGATTTCAGATCCGCCGTCTGGCCTGAAACCGCTAGTTCAGCAGCCGTCTTTTCCAATTGCATCAATCGCCAGTCAAGCGAATACGTGTACACGGAAACGTCATCAAGAGCGCGTTCTATTTCCTGCAGCGATTGACCTAACACTGCATTGAATTCAATGAACTGCCGCGTATGCCAGCTGAATGTGCGAGCAAGCAACTTCTTAATCACTTGGAGCAGGTCGTTGTGCCAACCGGGAGGCCGGGGATTGATGGTGCCCACGGCACTCCTCCGCCATTCGAGGTCGATCAGGCTTCGCCGCAGCTCATCGAAGGCATAGCGCCAGACGTTGGAAGTATCCTGCGGCTTAGCCGCATCCGGGTCCATAGTTCATTTTCCGTTGAGCCAGATAGCTGCCTTGGGCAATTTGAGCTCTGCGGTAGTACAGGCGCCGCGCCAACCACAGTTAAGGTTCGCGTTTTTGGTAGAGGGCCCCGTGAACGCGCACACACTGTTCTCGCGGAACGTCTCCCGCTCGCCAATAATGCGTAACCAGCGTCTTTCTTGTCCGGCTGGGCTCATTGATACGTGAGCCCCCGTGCAGCAGTTGCCCGTGCCAAAGGAACGCGTCGCCGGCTTTGCCCATAAACTCTTCCCTTTTCAGACCGGCTTCCTGAATCTCTTGCTCCATATAGGCTCGGCTGTCAGGCAGCTCTTCTTTCACCGCGTGGATCCCTCCATGCGAAAAACGATAAGGAGGAATTCTGTGGCTGCCCGGATAGTACGTTAGCGGTCCAGCAGCGGGATGAACATCTTCCAGGCAGATGGAACTGACGGCCAGACGGTCCTGTGCCGGTCGCTCCCGGCTTTTCAGGAATTCAAAGCCTCGATGCAGCAGCATCTTCAGTGGTCCGATTCTAAGAGATAGGGCTTTTGCATGCTTGCTCGCGAAGCGAGACGGAGGCGGCATAAACCAGGAGTCACAATGATCCGGCTGCTGGCTGCCCCAGATAAAATTCAGCGAATTGCAAACCATCGGTGCGCCACGCAGAAGCTCTGAGATCAGGGCCAACAGCCGGTCATCTGAAGCCAGTTGGCGCACTTCCGGCTCATCCAGGAAGAGATCGTTTATCTTGACCGGTACCTCGAAGACCTGCCGTGGTGCTTCGCAGGCCCGAAATCGCTTTCCCACATGCGGGCCAGCAATCGCATCCACCAGCGTCGCCTTGCCGAAGGTTTCAGGATTCTCAATCCGTCGATCAATCAGCGAATTTACGGCTTGGATTTGATCCCGCGAGAAAAAAGCGGGCAGTATCAGAAATCCCTTTTCTGCCCAATGATTTCGCTGGAGGCTTGTGAGTCGGGCCTTACTCCTGATCGTCGAAAGCGGCGTCGGAAAAACTAACAAGTTTACCTTCAGTCTTTCCGGCGGGCCGACCAGGCTCGAGTAACGTAGGTCGCCGTGATCGAACGCTGGCCGACGATGTGTTGCCCGACAAAATCAAGGAATGCATCAAACTGCTGCTCGCCAAGCTGTATTCGCAACTCGTTGACGGAACGCCAGACCCCCAAATAGCGCTCAGGGGTCATGATGATGTCATGCCTGCCTTCAATGTACACCACGTCTTCGAACCACGGTGACGACCAGAGTAGCTGAGAAAGCGTCTCTTTCATGGCGGAAGACGCACGCTTCGTGTTTGGCCGCATCGCGCATAAGCGCGCCTCGATCTCAACGAGGAGTGGATTCGCCTCTATCAGGCGGGAGTTCCATAGAGCTGTAAACCGTCCCTGTGAGCGTAGCAGACGATGAAACTCTCGAGTGGCTGCATCAAAATTGGCCCAGTGAAAGGAGGAAGCCATTGTCAGCCAATCACTGGAACCTTCGGGCCCACCTGTGTGTTCGGCATGGCCCGCCAGCCATCGAATGGTGGTATTTGCGCTATCCGCCATGCCGGCCACCCGCATGTCGTCGTTAGGTTCGATAGCCGTAACTGATTTCACGCCCTTGCGGTAGACCATTCGCGTCCAGATGCCGGTCCCTGCACCCACGTCGACAAAGTCGATATCTGCCACAGGCTTATTTATTAAGCCCAATAGGGCGTCGAGCACGGACGGGCAGTAGTCCGGACGATGCCGTGAGTAGTCGTTGGCAAGGCCCGTGTAATCGCCGGATTGTACGATGTGTTTCAATCGCTTCAGGGCCTTGTTTTCACCTGCACCTGTTACGTGATCGATCCAAGAGCTATCGACGGAAATCCGATTATCTCTCGAACTCGGTAAAACTGAGTGCTCAAATCTGCTGCACGCCCGTTACATTCTAGCCCGCTGTTCACTAGGATAGATGCGCAAGACATATCGAGAAAAGAAATCGCCTGAGTACTGGATCTCGCGATGGAACCAGATCTCCGTTGATGCGCCTGCAGAAGGGCACGACCGCTATCCGCTTCTGTATGCCAACATGGTCGTTCGCGACGGTGATGCTGAGGTCCTCGAACTCGGCTGCGGTCCCGGGCGCCTCCTGCGCTACTACCACGCGAAGGGCACAAAAATTGTTGGGGTAGACAATGTCGCGGCCGTCATAACGAAGCTACAGGCATGCGATCCTCAACTGCGTGTCGTCCATGCAGACGCTCGCACACTGCCATTCGAGACCGGACGGTTCACAACGGTTCTTTGCTTCGGCGTTTATCATAGCCTTGAGGATGATGTAGCCGCTGCTATCAGCGAAACCTTCCGGGTCCTTCGACCTGGTGGTCGCTTGTGTGCGGAGTTCCGCTCCGACAGCGTGCATAACCGGATGATCGACTACTATAAGCGGCTCGGAAAGCACGCCACTGAGTTCCACAAATGGAATTATCGGCGGCAGGAAGCTCGGGCCATGCTCGGGCAAGCAGGCTTTTTTGTTGAGAGCGAGTTTTCGGCACTCAATATGCCACTGCTCTACCATGTGCCATTCTTGCGGCATCCATCGCAAAGGCGCAGCGACGAACACTCAGCCAGGATTTCTGGCTACCGCCTGCGGGGATGGCTCCAGACCCTACATTCTATCGGTCTGCGAGTCCTGCCCGGGCTCCTCGCCAATGAGTACATCTTTGTTTGTCGCAAACCCGGCGAAATTACCCACGCAGTCTAAAAGAGCGGTCGTCCCGGCCCGTTTCGCTGAGACAACCTCGACCAATAGCGTTTGATCCGTTGGTCCCCGAGTCGCCTTGCGCGTTCCCCTCTCCACGTCGTGCCAGCGGTGCTGTGCCAGACTTTCCGGCGCGATGCACTTTGGGAAGGAATCGACTATTGCTTCAATGATTACGAACGAGGATTTTACACGCAACCGGTTGACGACACTCCTGCCGAAACTGATCGTCTCCCAGGCCGACAGCGCTATTTGCTGGCGAATCATCTGTTCGGCGACCGCCGTTTCGCAGCGTCGCTATTCGAGGGCAGGAAAGAACGCCAGCCGATCATGATCGCCTTGGAGTGCGTAAGCACGCATTCCAACTTTCCCCTTCCCAAACGCCCGGACCCGTGCTAATGTACTGCTTCAGGGTACGTGTGCCCTGAAGCACTCAAAAACGCCGGCAGGCTCCAAAGCCCCGCCGGCGTTTTCTATTTTGGGACCCGCGCCGCCGGCCCAAAACTCCGACCCGTCCCCAGGCCGGCAACTTTCATCCTTGAAAGGAACCACCAACCCATGGCAACCGAAGCCCAAATCAGCGCCAACCAAAAGAACGCGCAAAAGAGTACCGGACCCACAACCGAAACGGGAAAAGCAAATTCCTCGCACAACAATTTCCGCCACGGCTTCGCCGGCGAATTCTGTCTGCTCCCGACCGAAGACCCCAAAGCCTACGAACGGTTGCGGACCAGCTTCCAAGTCGACCACAATCCCTTCGGTGTCACCGAAAGCCTGCTCGTCGAACGCATGGCGCAGCATCACTGGTTGCGCTCCCGCGCTATCCAACTCCAAAATGCCACCCTGGCGCTCCCCACTAACGATCAAAAAGACGCCGATCGCCAGTTCGCCCTCTACATGCGCTACCAGACCACCAATGAACGAGCCTTCTCCAAGTGCCTAAGTGACCTGCTAAAGCTCAGATCCGAAAGGAGGAAGGACAAGATTGGGTTCGAATCGCAGCAGCTCAAAAAGGACGATCTCGCCCGCAAGCAATCCATCGAAAATCGCAAGCAGGATCTGCATAAATGTGACATTTGGCTCGCCGAAGCCAAAGCCGAGCACCAGGAACTGCTCAATCATCATCTGGAAACGCCCGAAATGCGCATCCCGAACCGGGTCCAACGCATTTTGGCCCGCACCCAAGCCGCCTAGCGGCCTCGAAAACACCTTGCTTGCCATGGACCGCGCCCGTCCTGCGCTTGCTGATCGCAATTCTCCGAAATTGACAGTAATGCACGATGACCGCACGGTAATGTCCGACATTTACATTGCAAATCCGCTTGCAAGCGAATACACTGCCAGATCGGAACCCAGTATTTTGGTGTTACTTAATTGCCCGCCTCGCGGGGCCAAGGGAGTTTCATGCTTCGTAGAACGTGTGTGCTTTTCGCAGTCCTGACAGCTACGCTACTGTCGCAGTCGATTTCACAAGCTGCGTCACTGCCCATCGGCTTCGTTTCGGTCGATCCCATGGGATCCCCTAGCAGCACGGCTACTTTCGATATTTCGAACATGACCGGACCTGACGATTCCGCATATCCCGACACAACCTTCCCCGTCGCCACTTCACTCGCCATTTCCGATCCGATATTGACCCTGTTTTTCCAGAACGGCGGCAGCGTCACGGAATCCGGAACCGAGTTCTCATCCGACGGCAACGGTGGATATACCGGTAACTTCCTTCTGGACTTGGCGAGCTTCCCAATCCTGGACGGCGTTCTGACCGGAAGCATCGACACGACTACCGTTCAACTGAACGACGGTGTGACCACCGACCAGATTTACTCCTCATTCAGCGCCAATATCCTGCCCAATTCAGGTCCCGTTTTGCAGATCGGAGATTTCGGTATTATCGATGCCACCGCTACACCCGAGCCAGGCTCCTGGGCTTTACTGGGCTCCGGCCTGCTAGCGCTTTTCCTTTTGCGGCGTTGGCGATTTCGCCGCCGCGCCTTGCTTGTTCCTGCCGTGCTCGTTCCCGTCTGCCTCGCCGTATCCGCGGTCGTCGCCTCTGCTCAACTGCGTTTGAACACTGCCGCGCAGCCTGCCACCGGCAACGCTGGTGTGACTGTTGAAAACCTGACCGGATCCGGATTTCCGAGCGGCTCCATCACGGCCGCGAACCTCACTGTCACTTTTGCAAAGACCTGCAACGCCACGCCGGCCGCCACCGCTACGCCATCGGTTGTGACCACCATCTTAGGGACTACGCGCCGGATTTCTTTCACAATCCCCGGCGCGCTTTCGGCCGGAACATATGCGGTTTCAGTTGCCGGTAAGACCTCAAGCAATGCGAGTTTCACCACCGCGGCCTGCTCCCGCCTGAACGTCAACGCCCAAGAAAGTTTCGTGCACGCCACCAACGGGCAATTCATGTTGAACGGCTTGCCCATGCGCTTTGGCGGCGCCAATTCCTACGAATTGATGTATTCCAGCCACGCCGCCGTCGATCAGATACTCCAGGCAGCGGTCAAGAATAAGCTCAGCGTAATCCGCACGTGGGGTTGGATCGATATCGGCGGCAATGGAACGCCCAATATCCGCGGACCGCAGAACGGATTCTACTTTCAATATTGGAACGGCAGTGCCCCCGCGTACAACGACAGTGCGACCGGTTTGGCCAATCTGGATTATGCGGTCGCACAGGCCGGTAAGCTCGGCCTCAAACTGATCGTCGCGTTTACAAATAACTGGACCGACTTTGGCGGCATGGACCAATATGTCGCCTGGGCGGGCGATCAGTATCACGATCAGTTCTACACGGACCCTAAGATTGTCGGCTGGTACAAGGCGTGGATCAATCACTTAGTCAATCACGTGAATACGATTACCGCTGTCGCGTACAAGAACGATCCGACTATCATGATGTGGGAACTAGCCAATGAGCCTCGATGCAATGGTTCTGGAACTTCAGATAGCGGCTATCCAACCTCGAATAGCTGTACAACATCTACCCTTGTAAATTGGGTATCCGAATCATCGCAGTACGTCAAAGCGGTAGATCCGAATCATCTCGTGGCAGTAGGTGACGAGGGGTTCTTTTGCGTTCCTTCTGCCCCGGCCAGCGACTGGATTGAGAACTGCTCGCAAGGCGTCGATAACATTGCTTTCTCCCAAGTTCCGACCATCGATGCCATGGGATTTCACCTCTATCCGGAAGGCTGGGCCCAGTCTGCGGCCTGGGCGGACACGTTTGTCAATCAACATGTGAGCGATGCCAAATCTCTCGGAAAGCCGGCCTATCTGGGAGAATTTGGACTTCAGGCCGGAAACGTTCGAAACGCCACTTACAACGATTGGACAAACAGAATCCTGACCGAGGGTGCAACGGGCGCGCTGGTTTGGGACTTAGTGGGTGGCGAGCCCGGAGCGGCCTTTGCCGAAAGCAATAACAGCTTCGATCTGTCAGATCAGGCGCCGCTCCTCACGACCATGAACAACTTCGCGCAAATGATGGCGGCGAATACTCCGTTATCGTTTCCGCCCGTCGCCGATAACCAATGGGCGACTACACCGTATAACCATCCAGTTACTCTGTCCCCAACCCAAAACGACGTGGCGTATGCCGGGCTCGCCATCGATCCCTCCACCACAGATCTTGATCCCGCGACGCCCGGCCAACAGACTTCCATCTCCGTCTATGGAGGCAATTTCGCCGTATCCGGCCAGAACGTAGAGTTTACTCCGGCGCCGGATTTCAACGGCCTGTCCCAGGCTTCCTACACGGTAAAGGACAGCCACGGTAACATTTCCAACGTTGCGTATCTCTCGGTAACGGTCAACCCCAGCCAGACAGGTTCGGAACTGTTGGAATCCTTCGAAACGGGAACCGACGGCTGGGGTCCCACAGGCAGCGCCGCGGGAACAGTTGCCCAGAGTACCTCCTTCGCGACCGACGGCGCGCATAGTCTCCAGGTCAACGCGACGGCCGCCGGCTGGTTTGGCGTTACCTTCCCGTCCGCCGCCAATCTCTCCGGTAGACCTTCCCTTTCTATCGACATTCACACGACTACCTTGGGAGGAGGTGTCGGAATCGCGTTTCAATCGGGCGCCTCCTACACCTGGTGTCAGATGACAAACTGGCCCACGCTCTCAGCGCCCGGACAATCCACCGTGACATTAACGCTTGATCAGTCGCAGCTTACCTGCTACGGCGGCACGGCTGACTTTGCTCAGATCAGTACTATCTACGTCTATCTCAGTTCGACCGCAACTTACTATCTCGACAATCTTCGGGCCGCGGCTCCTGTAAACCCAACGGCGCCTATTAACATTGAGTCTTTCGAAGCTGGCGCGGATGGTTGGAAGGCACTTAACGGCAACGGCTCGGTGGCCTCAGAAACTACCTTCGCAACCAACGGCAGCAAGGGGCTGCAGCTCACTTCCACCGGCAATGGCGATTGGTTCGGGGCCAACCTGCAAAATCCGCTGAGCATCGCCGGCAAGACGACCATCGCCATCGACGTTCAAAATCTGTTTGGCGAAAGCCCGAGTATTGCAATTCAAACCGGTTCCGGCTGGAACTGGTGCCAGAGTTCAGGTCCGACCGGTTCGGGCGCCGGCGCTTCATCGGGATTCACCTTGACGTACGACGTGGCCACTCTGTCTTGTACCCCGGCCCAAGACTTGACCCAGATCCACGCCCTCTGGTTCTACTTCAACGCCGGAACCTTCGATGTGGACAACGTACGGGCGCAGTAACACGTCCCTATATGTCAGGCTTGAGACATGCGCGTAACGGTCTCGCACAACAAGCCCAAAGAAGAAGTCATGCGGGCGGTCGATCGTTCCTTCGACGATCTGTTCCGCGGAGTAGGTTCGATTCCCTTGAAGATCGTCAACGAACAGAGAAGCTGGCAGGGATCGAGACTCAACTTTTCGTTCGACGCGAAGGTAGGCTTATTGAGTTCGCCCATCAAGGGCTTCGTCGAGGTGACAGATAAAGACATCACCATCGATGCAGACCTGGGACTGCTCGAAAAACTGCTGCCCGTGAAGAGCGCGACCACGGCCATCGAGACCAGGATCAGAGGCCTTCTCACCTGATCTCACCACCATTCGAGAGAGTGTGTGTGCGAAACCTGCCGGTCCCCGGAACCGGGGATTGCCTGAGGACGGCACACCCAGCAGAGCCAATCGCCACGGTCTGTAATGCGTTCCGGCGAGAAGCCCTTCGGCGGATTCTCGCGAATGAAACCGGTCAGTAGCAGCAGACCATCCGGCTTGGCTAATCCGATTGAGTTCCCAGGCCAGCCGATCGATTACTTTGGCGCTGATGTTCGCAACGACGACATCGCCGATTTGGCCGCGTATTGCATCCGCGCTGCCTTGAAATAGGTGAGACCGGAGCTGTGCTTGCGAAGCCGCGATCGCATCGTCATGAATGTCGCAACTGAACACCTTGCGAGCCCCGAGCAGGTGGGCGGCCTGCGAGAGAATGCCCGACCCGCTGCCGATGTCGAGCACAACATCGCAAGCAGTAACGTGCTCCTCCAGAGCTTCAAGCGCGAGTTGTGTGCTCTCGTGCCGCCCGGTTCCAAACGCATTCGGGCTCTCTATGGCGAGGCGAATCCGGCCCGGCGGAGTGGGCCCATCAACCCACGAAGGAGCAATCCAGAATCGCTTGCCTACCGCGATCGGGTCCCAATCCTGCTTAGGAAAGTCCGATGGATCGGGCCGCTCCTCAGCGCGGATTTCTATCGTTCTGTCCTTGAAGAATTCGATCGCAGCCCCATCCTCGAAAAAGGCGCGCAACCCTCGATCTTCCTCGAGAATCCCAGCCGTACCCTGCTCCCACAATTCAGTAACGAGAGCCTCTCGATCGCATGGCTCGCACCGCAGCAGGATGGACTGCATTACTTTTCAGTTACGTCCAATACCTGGTCTGCTTTGACGTTAGTCAATTTCTGCTTCGTCCCGCTTGGCCAGGAAATGTCTATGTCCTTAACGAGCGAGACCGTTCCCAACCCGAAATGTAGTCCCCAATCGGCTGACGAAGCGTAGCCGACAGTCGTCGTCATCTCGGCATATTGGTTTCCGATGCGAACCACCGATCCAATACCGTCCCGGTTCGATCGAGTGCCATGCAAGCGCAGAATGATCCAGTGCTGCGCGACCGGGCTGACGTTGCGCCAAAGCTCCGTTGCTTCTCCCAGACGAAGTGACCACGGCATCGATACGGCCATCGCCATCGAAGTCCGCGAATGCCGCCCCCCGATGCGCCTTCGTCAGGTTGAGCCCCGCTTCTTCCGAGACATCCCGGAACTTGCCATTGTCATTCACGAAGACACTGTCCTTCTCCCGATATGGGTACGACTCGAACTGTTCCACTCGGTCGTTCACATGAGAGTTGGCTGTAAACAGATCCTTCCAGCCATCGTTGTTGAAGTCGAACAGGCCTAGGCCCCAACCGCTGTGCTTCACCGCCGCCGCTCCCAAGCGTGACGAGTAAGTCGTATCCAGAAAGCCGCCCTTGCCATCGTTCTTAAAGACAGGAAATGTCTCCCCGGCTAAAGCCGTCACGATCAGGTCCGGTTGACCGTCATTGTCATAGTCTTTGAACTCCGCGCCCATGCTTGCGACGGGTTTACCGCCCTCGCGAAGGGCCGTCCCGGTTATCAGGCCGACTTCTTCAAACGTGCCATTCCCCTTGTTGTGAAACAGGAAATTGGGCATGTTGTCGTTGGTGACAAACACATCCGGATACCCATCGTGGTCGTAGTCCGCAAAGGCCACGCTCATGCCTCGACCGGCGAACTGCGCTAACCCAGCGCGCTCCGTCACGTCTTCAAACGTGCCGTCGCCGCGATTCCTGTACAACGTGCTCGGCAGGCCTTGAAAGTATTTAGGATGGCAGTAAACCCGAATGCCGCGGCTCGAATCTCCACAGTACCGATCATCCGGCAGTTGCCACTTGGTGTAGTGCACCACCCATAGATCGAGTTTGCCGTCCCGATCGAAATCGAACCAGCCCGCAGCCACAGCCCAGCCTTTATTCCGGATGCCCGCTTTCGCGGTTACGTCTTCAAACCGGCCATTCCCCAAATTGTGATAAAGCGTGCTGCCATTCACGCCGGCCACGAACAGATCGGGCCGCCCGTCATTGTCGTAATCGCCCACAGCCACGCCCATGTCGTAGCCTGTGCCCGCTACTCCAGCTTGCTCCGTGACGTCGCGAAACTTCATGCCGCCCTCGTTGTGATAAAGCCGGTTCCAGTATTTGGGGGAAGACTTGCGCAGCGACGGCACCTCCGCTCCATTGGTAAAGAAGATATCGGGGCGGCCGTCCCCGTCGTAATCGAAAACCGCCAAGCCGCCGGCCATCGTTTCGATCATGTGCTTGGTTTCGGTTGGGCAGTTTTCGAGAACGAAGTTCAGCTTCGCGCTCGACGCCTGTTCCACGAACCGAATCGGAGCCGGTGTCTCACCCTCCGGGGAACGCAGCAGGACCAAGCTAAACAAGAACAGCCAAAGACGCATTGACGATTGCGAAAGCGATTGTCGCATAGCTCAGGCGAGCCCTGGCCCGATCGACATGGGTTAGCATGAAAGCTTCCCATGCGCTATACGGGGCTCTTTGCGCTCTTTTTGGCCTTCGTCGTCCATGTCGCCGGCGCCAACGTTCCTGTTTCCGGACCCACCTTTTACCGCGACATCGCGCCCATCATTTATCACAACTGCTCCACGTGCCACCGGCCCGGCCAATCCGGTCCCTTCTCATTACTGAATTACAACGATGCCAAACGGCACGCCTCCCAAATTGCCGACGTAACGCGGCGGCACTTCATGCCGCCTTGGCTGCCCGAAGCGGGGTACGGTGACTTCGAAGAGGAACGGCGCTTAACCCAGAAGCAGATTCAACTGATTCAGGACTGGGTCAAGCACGGCGCGCCGGCAGGACGCCCGGCCGATTCGCCACCAGCGCCCAAATTCAACTCCGAGTGGACGCTAGGTACGCCGGACATGGTTCTCCACGTCGCGCAACCGTATCATCTGGCGGCGGACGGGCCTGAGATCTTCTGGAATTTTGTCATTCCTGTACCGGTCACAACGACACGCTGGGTCCGGGCGATGGAAGTGCGGCCCGGGAACCCGACGGTATTTCACCACGCAAACGTGATCATCGATCGCAGCGGCTCGGCGCTCCGCAAAGAACTTACGCCCGGTTCTGGGTTCCCCGGCATGGATCTGACTGTAGAAGAAAACACGTTCGATCCAGACGGGCACTTTCTTTCGTGGAAGCCCGGAAGCCAACCGGTGGTTGAACCTGACGGATTGGCTTGGCGGGCCGAGCCGGGTATGGATTTGGTGCTGAACGTCCACTTGCGCCGTTCCGGTAAAGAGGAGACGGTCAGCCCCGAGATCGCGCTCTATTTCACCGACAAGCCGCAGACCAAGTTTCCGATGCTAGTTCAGCTGGAGCATGACGGCGCGCTCGACATTCCGGCCGGTGACAAAGACTTCGTCGTTACCGATCAATTCCGCTGCCCTGTCGATTTGCAGGTTCTCGCCGTCTACCCGCATGCGCACTACCTGGCCACTTTGATGGAAGCTTATGCCACTCTCCCAGATGGCTCGCGCAAGTGGCTGGTCCGCATTCCCCGATGGGACCTGAACTGGCAAGGCGTTTACCTGTTAAAAAGTCCGTTGACACTGCCCAAGGGAAGCGTTGTCGCTATGACCTATCATTACGACAATTCGGCGGCGAATCCTCTCAACCCGAACAACCCCCCGAAGCGTGTGAGGGCAGGTAACGAGGCAACGGACGAAATGAGCCATTTCTGGCTTCAGGTGCTTCCGGTCGGCGGAGGAGATCAGCGCGCCGTCCTGCAAGAGGCCGTTATGCGGCGGCGGCTCGAGAAATACCCGGGCGACTTTGCCGCCAACTTCAATCTGGGCGATCTGATGATGGACCAGAACAAGCCTGAGACCGCAGTGTCGTACTTTCGGTCCGCTGTCGAGGCCGACCCGAACAGCGCCGTAGCAGCCGGAGAGTTAGGTGCTGCACTCTTCTCGACAGAGCATGTTGCCGAGGCCGAACAGCAGTTCAGGCGTGCACTGGCGCTCGACCCGAAGTATACGGACGCCCGCTACAACCTGGCGAGCGTGGAAGCGAACAACCACCAATGGCCGGAAGCGGCCAGTGATTACCAGCAAGTCCTAAATAGTAATCCCAACCATAAAAACGCCCGCCAGCACTTGGGCGAAGTGTTCTTTCTGTGGGGTGACCAACTCGCCTCGTCCGGTCAGGGCGAGGAAGCCGTGAAGCGCTACCGCGATTCGCTCGTGTTTCGCCCCGATGATCCCGATCTCCATTTCCATTTGGGCGCGGCGTTGGCTGAACTCAAGCATTTCAAAGAAGCCAAGATCGAGTTTGAAGCCGTGCTGCGTCTGGATCCAAGCTCAGAGGACGCGAAACACGCGTTGGCACAAGTTGAAGCACGCGACCGGCTCTCCGGGCAATAAATCCTGTTCTAGTATTATTACCCTATGGAATAAGCCGGGGTTCTACAGTAGGTTGTATGTACTATTGCTCGTGCGTTTGTAGCACGTCGTTTTACCAGTACTCCCTTACAGAAGAACGAGGAGGAAAACATGGGGTTTTCGATGCGTCAACATTTTCAGCGGTTTAGCGTACTTCTTGGTCTTTGTGGCTTGTTTTTTGGAGCGCACGCAGGCCTATCCGGTCAGGCTCTTTACGGTTCTCTCGTAGGAACCGTTACCGATCCCAGCGGTGGTTCCGTTCCTAACGCCACCGTCACTGTAGCCGATCCCGCGCAAGGACTGACCAGGACCGAGCAAACCGATCAGGGCGGCCGTTACAACCTGGTTAATCTTGTTCCCGGCACGTATAGCGTCACGGTAGCGGCGCCCGGGTTCCGCAATACCGAGCAGCCAAACGTTTCCATCACTCCCAATACCATCGCTCGCATTGATGTCCACCTCGAAATCGGCCGGGCGAGTGAACAGGTCACGGTCTCGGGTCAGGCTGTGGAACTCCAAACGGACAAGGCGGACACGCACACGGAAATTACATCGAAAGCTGTGGCGGATCTGCCAATCTCCGGTTCAGGGTATCGCAATTATCAACAGTTGATCGATTTGACGCCTGGCGCCACTCCTTCCAATTTCTACAACTCTCAGACCGACGTCCCTGGCATTCCCTTGAATACGCACATCAACGGAGGCAACGGCCAAACCAATGTGACGACAATCGATGGAGCGGAAAGTATCAATGTGTGGCTGCCGCAGTATACCGGCTATGTAGTTCCGGCGGAAACCGTTGAAGTCGTGAACGTCACGACCAGCGCGGCCGACGCTTCACAGGGCCTCGCCGGCTCTTCTTCGATCACTGTGGTGACGAAATCAGGGACGAACGACATACACGGGAGCGCCTTCGAATTTCACAATGACCAGCACCTCAACGCTCGGAATTTCTTCCTGCAGCCTGGCACGGCAAAACCGGTAGCGATCTTCAACAACTACGGCGGAACAATCGGCGGCCCGATAAAGAAGAACAAGCTCTTCTATTTCGGCAGCTTTGAAGCCGTGAACCAGAAATCGAGCGGCAACGGGCTATTTACCGTGCCCACCGCTGACCAGAGGGCGGGCAATTTCAGTGCCTATAACACGCCGATTTACAACCCATATACGGGTAACCCGGATGGCTCAGGACGCAGCTTGTTTGCTGGTGGGGTTATCCCTACGGCCTTGATCTCTCCGCAAGCTTTAAAGCTGGAGAGTTACTTTCCCGCACCCAATCTTCCGGGAACGGTGAACAACTATGCGGCAACAGAGGGGCCGATCCTGAACCGCTATCAAACTGACGTGAAGGTGAACTACAACCGCACGGACAAGCACGTCATCTTTTTCAAATACGACAACATGGTTGCAACATCGGGTGGTAATGGCATCTTCGGGGTGGCTGGGCGGCCCAACGCCCTCGGGCGATCCCGGTCTGGGCCACACGACCGTGCAAGTCGCTTCCATCGGTCATACGTACACGTTCTCGCCAAACCTCGTTCTGGATGGCACCATCGGCTACGAGCGGCTGAACCAGAACGTGAAGGGCACTGACTTCGGTACGAATTATTCAGGCGTCTTGGGCATTCCCGGCCTGAATGGAGCGGATATTCGCGACAGTGGATTTCCCGATGTCAATTTCAATACTTATACAGCTTTCGGCGTTCCCAACTGGATGCCCTTGTTCCGGACCGACGAGACGTACACCACGGACCACAAATTGACCTATACAAAGGGGGCGCACGAGGTCACTTTCGGTTTTGACCTGGTGCGGCATCACCTGAATCACTGGCAGCCGGAATTGAGCGCCGGCGGCCCGCGCGGCTATTTCGATTTCAGCGGCGGCATCACGACCGACAACGCACCGAATGCTCCGGCGGCGAACCAGTACAACGCCTATGCGCAGTTTCTGCTCGGGCTATCGGACAATACGCAAAAGGGGAGCTCAGTACATTCTCATGACCGGTCGCGAATGGCAGTTTGGTTGGTTCGCGCAGGATCGCTGGCAGGTGGCCCGCAATCTGACCGTCACAGCCGGTCTGCGGTATGAGCTGTATCCGCTTGATGACGCGCAGCAATGGCAAGGGAATCGAAAGCTACGACCCCACTAACAACGACGTGTACATGGGCGGCCGCGGCAGCGTCCCGGAGGATGCGTACGTAACTGTGAGCCACAAGCTGTTCGCTCCCAGGATGGGAATCGCCTGGCGTATCAACGAGAAAACCGTTCTTCGTACCGGGTACGGTCTGAATTACGACCCGCTTCCCTACTCCAGGCCGTGGCGCGGCTTTTATCCGTTGACAATCAACGATAACTACAGCGGCGTCAACTCTTACCAACCAGCGGCAGGCGCGCCTACGTTGGCCGGCGGTATTCCGCCCGTGATTGGACCCGATCTGTCCACCGGTATTGTGCCGCTCGATCCGAACGCAGAGGAACGCGCGCCTTTCCCCGGACAGATGAAGCGCGGCTACATTCAATCGTGGAACTTCACGCTGGAGCGGAGACTGCCTGAGAATGTCGTCGCCTCTGTGGGTTATGTGGGTCAGCACTCCACTCACTTGATGGCCGATTATGACTTGAATGCGGGTTACCCGGGATCGGGTACCACGGGGCTTCCGCTATATCAAAAGTTCGGCGACGTCAGCCAGGTTTATGATTCGTCCGGCTATTTGAGTTCCGAATACAACTCCCTGCAGGTCGCGTTCAATCGCCAATTTTCGCAGGGATTAATGCTGAAGGGAGCTTACACTTGGTCGCATGCGATCGACTTCACCGATGACGATGGATGGGCTGAAATGGACTGGTACGGGTCGCAGTTCCGCGCAACCGTGCCACTGCTGGTTTTGACCGCACCCAGGTCTTTCAACTTGGTTGGGTTTACGAACTGCCGGTCGGCAAAGGAAAGAAATACCTGAACCAGGGCATTGCCTCGAAAGTTCTGGGCGGCTGGCAATTCGCCGGAGTCGAATCCTGCTATACCGGCAATCCTTTCACTGTCACGGCGAATGGCACTTCACTGAACACATTTGACCAAACGCAGACCGCAAACCAAGTGATGGCAAACGTCCCATTCACCGGTGGCATCGGACCGGGCGCCTACTATTACGATCCGGCTGCGTTTGCGCCTGTCACAACCCAGACGTTCGGGAACGTAGGCAGGAATACGCTGCGCGGTCCAGGGGTCTGGAATACGGACATGAGTATCGTTCGAAGCTTCCCCATGAAGGAGAGGGTGAAATTGCAATTTCGCGCGGAGTTTTACAACCTGCCGAACACGTCGCATTTCAATGGTCCTGCAGATACGAATGTGAACGACGGGAGCTTCATGCAGGTCACCAGTTCCTACGGCGAAAGGAGTATTCGGTTCGGGTTCCACGCCACGTTCTAAAATTGCTTTGATGTTCGGTCGTTTCGAAGCGGCTTGCTCTGCAGGCCGCTTTCTTTATTGCGCTCAGCTCCGGCACGCTTTTCTCGCAAACCGGGGATCTGGCCGCAGAATCTCATCGCGCCAAGGAGTTGATGGCCGCAAGCCGGTTCGCAGAAGCCATACCCATTTACGAAGATCTTCTGAAAGCAGTGCCGGGGAACGCCGGCTTACTCCTCAATCTCGCGCTGGCGGAGCAGATGGCAGGCCGCCCAGCACGCGCGGTTCCGCATTTTGAAGCAGTCCTTCGAGTGCAACCCGACAATGTTCCCGCTCTTCTGTCGCTGGCAGCGGCGCAATTGCAATTGAACCGGAGCCGGGACGCCATCGCGCCGCTTCGCAAGGTCGTCAAACAGGATCCAAACAATCTCGATGCCGTCGGGATGCTGGCGCAAGCGGAGATGGACCAAAGCCTATTCGAAGAGGCGGCCGCTCACTACGGCCAACTAACATCAGAAAACGGTACCGATCCGCGCGCTTGGTACGGCCTCGGAAAAGCCTACGAGGCGCTTGCCACTCGCACCTTCGAGCGCCTGAACAAGAACGCGCCCGAATCGCCCTATGTGGCGATTCTGCTGGCCGACACGCGTCTTCAGCGGCGCCAATACCGCAGCGCGTTCTTCTTCTATCGCCAGGCGCAAAGCAAGTCCCCCGATCTCCCGGGTATACATGCGGGTTTGGCTCAGGTGTATCGGGATACCAATCACGCCGACTGGGCCGCCGCCGAGGATAAACGCGAGAAGATGTTGCAGGATTTGGATTGCAAAGCGGAAGCGCCGGCCTGCGCGTTCCTCGCGCGGCGTTTCGCGGATGTGGTCAAGAAGCGTGAACGCGAATGCCTCTCCAGCCACGCTCTTTTGGGCCACGAAGGCCTACAATCAACTGGCTTTGCAGGCGTTCGACCGCTCAATCATTGCCTGATTCGGTTGAGATTCACGAATTCAAGGCGCAGATTCTGCACGACCACAAACAGGATCTGGAAGCGGCAAATGAGTGGCGAGCCGCATTGAAGCTCGCGCCGGGCGACGCCAACATTACGAGGCAATTAGCCTTTGCGCTGTTCGATGCGAAAGACTACAGTCGGCTATGACATTGATCGAGCAGCAATTGGCGCACGAGCCCAAGGCGCCCGATTTGAATTATCTGATGGGCGCGAGTCTATTTCGCACCGAGCAGGCGGAGAAAGCAGTGCCTTACTTGCGATTGGCCGTTCAGGGACAGGCGGATATCCCCGCCGCCGACGCCGCTTTGGGATTAAGCCTTGTGGCACTGAACAAGGAGGCGGAAGCCATCCCCTATCTGAAGAAAGCTGTTTCGCTCGATACTGATGGCAGTGTGCATTACAGCTTGGCTCGTGCGTTCCGCGCCGCCGGCCAGAGTCAATTGGCGGCGCAGGCCATGCAGGAATACCAGAAAATTCAAAAGCAGAATCAAGAAATCAACGACCAGTTGGCCAAAGAGGCTGAGATCACCGCTCCTTTGCCTTAGCTGGGGCGTGAACACGCCTGGCCCCTTGGTTCCTCGTGAATACGCGGGGCGCCGTAGGCCTCGTTTAATATCGGTATCGAGGATCGAGCTTTTCGGTCGATATGCGATTAGGCAAGCCCAGCGAATACATCGTTGTTCCATCCGTGACGACCAGTATGCACGGGCAACAAGGAGTTCGCGGTCCTGATCCGGCTGGGTGAGCTGGGACATTCAAATGGGCACGAAACTCTACGTATACGGCGAACGGCTGACGACGGAAATAGTTGTGAAAGCGACGGAGATGGCCATCGTGACCGAGACGAGCCTGCCCCCGAAGGACAAGGGAGGCATGGCGTGACAGGCAGCGACGTGAAGACACTCACGGGGTTAGTCCGTAATGGGGATCTATCGGATAGGGTCTTCCGCGAGATGATGGAGGCCTTGCCGGCGGCCATCTATATGACGGACGCTGAGGGGCGGCTTACGTACTTCAATGCAGCCGCCGTGAAGCTTTCCGGCCGAACCCCCGAACTTAACACCGACAAATGGTGCATCACGTGGAAGACTTTCCTGCCGGATGGAACGTCTTTGCCAGATGACCAATGCCCCATGGCGATCACGCTGACAGGTGGCAACGTACCGACCGGCATCGAATGCATCGGCGAACGCCCCGACGGTTCGCGCTACTGGTTTTCGCCCTGTCCGGCGGCGTTGCGCGATGCCGAAGGCCGGATCATCGGCGGCATCAACTTGTTGATCGACATTACCGCGAGGAAGAAAGCCGAGATTGAAGCCAAGGAACAGTTCCGCGCGATCATCGAAACGACGCCAGAATGCGTCAAGATCATCGCGCCCGATGGAACGCTGCTTTTCATGAATTCGCCCGGCGTTGAAATGGTCGGCGCTTCGTCAGCGGACGCCGTGACCGGCAAAAGTATCTTTGAGATTATCGCTCCGGAGGATCGGGACCGTTTCCACAAATTCCATGACGGGATTTGCCAAGGGCAGAAGGGTTCTATCCAGTTCGAGATCGTGGGACTGAATGGCGCGCGCCGTCACCTGGAAGCCCACGCCGCCCCGCTGCGGCATGTGGACGGCACGATCGTTCATCTGGCGATCGCGCACGATATCACGGAGCGCGAGCACGAAAAACGGGCTGCACTCTTGTTGAGCGCCATTGTCGATTCCTCCGATGACGCGATCATCAGCAAAGATCTAGACGGTGTTATTACGAGCTGGAACAAAAGCGCCGAACGGCTTTTCTTATACACGGCCGCGGAAGCGATCGGTCACACGGTCTCCGAGCTCCTTATTCCGGAAGACCGGCAGGATGAGGAGCCAGACATTCTTAACCGACTCAGAAGAGGCGAGCGCGTGGACCACTTTGAGACGGTGCGCCGCCGAAAGGACGGATCGCGGGTCGACCTCTCCCTGACGATTTCGCCGGTGAGGAATGCTGCAGGCGTCATTATCGGCGCTTCCAAAATTGCTCGTGATATCAGCGAACGTAAGCATATAGACCACGCGGCACTTTTGTTGAGCGCCATTGTCGATTCCTCCGATGACGCGATCATCAGCAAGGATCTGAATGGTGTGATCACGAGCTGGAATAAGAGCGCGGAGCGGCTTTTCGGCTATACCGCAGCCGAGGCGATCGGCCGGACGGTAGCGAGCCTGCTTATTCCGGAGGATCGGCAGAACGAAGAGCCAGACATTTTAGCGCGCTTGCGGAAAGGCGAGCGCGTGGATCACTTCGAGACAGTGCGCCACCGTAAAGACGGCTCACTGCTCGACATCTCTCTGACGATTTCTCCGGTGAGGGACGCACGGGGAGCAATCATCGGAGCGTCGAAAATCGCTCGTGACGTGAGTGAAAGCAAGCGCGTTCGGGCGGCCCTGATGGAGAGCGAGGCCCGATTTCGCCAGCTGGCGGATACCATGCCGCAGATAGTATGGACAGCGCGTCCGGACGGCTATATCGACTATTACAACCAACGTTGGTATGAATTTACCGGCTCCGGCAACGACCTCTTTGGTGACGCAAGCTGGGAAGCAATTCTTCATCCCGAGGATCTGCAAAGAACGCGCGAGACCTACTACGCGGCCATCCATTCAGGGCAGCCGTATAACATCGAATACCGTTTCATGGATCGCCGTACGAAGGCTTGGCGATGGTTTATCGGACGTGCCGTTGCGATCCGCGATGCGGAAGGCAAGATTGTGAAGTGGTTCGGGACCTGCACCGATATTGACGAGCAGAAGCGGGCTCAGGATGACCTTCGTCGTGCGAATGAGGACCTTGAGCAGTTTGCGTTCTCTGCAAGTCACGACCTTCAGGAGCCGATGCGCGGCATCAAAATTTATAGCGAGCTTCTGAGCAAGCGCTACGGCAGCCAACTGGACGGAGAGGCTCTGCGGTTTCTGGGTTACTTGCGCAATGGCGCGACGCGCATGGAATGCCTGGTCCGAGATTTACTGACGTATACAAAGGTGACGACACTCGAGCAAGAAACGGAAATCGCGGATGCCAACGAGGCCCTGAAGAGTTCGCTGGCAAACGTTTCCGGCGCTGTTTCCGAGAGCGGCGCAACCGTCACCGCCGGGCCGCTACCTTCACTGCCCGTCAATCACACGCATCTGCAACAACTGTTTCAGAACATTATTGGCAATGCGATTAAGTACCGTAGCCCCGACCGGCCACCTGTGGTGCGTGTTGCGGCGGAACGGCGAGACGGGTCTTGGATGTTCAGTATCAGCGATAACGGCATCGGCATCGACTCCGAATACAAGGAGAATATCTTTGGGCTTTTTAAGCGTCTGCATAACAGCGATGAATATTCAGGAACCGGTATTGGACTGGCCATCTGTAAGCGACTCGTGGATCGCTATCATGGGCGGATCTGGGTCGAATCCGAACCCGGACGAGGATCAACGTTCCGCTTTACGCTCCCCGTTTGACGAGGCAAGCCCCGGTGTTCACGGGCACGTCCTGATCGTGGAAGATAATGAAGGCGACGTATTGCTGATACAGGAAGCTATTCAGACAACGAAGCTCGCTCTCACGCTCCACGTCGTAAAGGACGGCGAGCAGGCCATCCGGTTTTTCGATAGGATGGACAGCGAACCTGACACGCCTTGTCCCTCGCTGGTGATTCTGGACATTAATCTGCCGAAGAAGCAAGGCGACGAAGTTCTGAAGCATATGCGTCGGAGCCGCAGATGCGCGACGGCTCTGGTGATCGCCGTCTCGACCTCAGACTCGGCCAGAGACCGCGAAAAGATGACAAACGTGGGCGCGAACGGGTATTTCCGCAAACCTTCCGAGTACGATGACTTCATGAAGCTCGGCGACATGGTCAAGGCTCTACTCGCTGGCGCACGGCCGCAATGAGCGTCAGTGTCGAAGAGCGGTGTTATTCGAACAGATCGGTACGAGTTACCCTCAATTCATGAAATTCGAAAAACTGCTACCTCTCGTCCTCTTCATTCCGCTCGTCGTGATCCTCGGTCACGCCCAGAGCGCCAGCACGAAATTACCCGGCGAAGACTGGATCTCGCTGTTTAACGGCAAAGACCTTTCCGGCTGGGTCAAAGTGGGTAAGGAAAGTTGGACCGTGGAGAACGGCTTGATTCACGGGAAAGGCCTTACACAGGATTACGGCTATCTGGAAACGGAAAAGTCATACAAGGATTTTCAACTGGCTCTCCGGTTCAAGTGTGTAGGCGACGGGAACAGCGGTGTTTTCTTCCACTCCGCGTTCAAACCCGGTACGGCCGACGTCACGCAAGGGATGCAGTTCGAAATTGACTGTACGATGATGCATCACACAGGCGGCGTTTATGCCGAAGAAGGGGGCCACTGGGTGGTTTGGCCGGCGCCTGAGAACGAAAGCGTGGTTCGTATGGGCGATTGGAACGATTATCTGGTGGAAGTGACCGGTAACCGATATCGCTCGCGGCTGAACGGGGTGCAGATGGTCGATTTCACCGATCCCCAACCAGGCGCTCCAGACGGAACGATTGCGCTCCAGTTGCATGCGGGCGGGCGCGGCAACATGGAATTCAAGGACATCTGGATTCGCGATCTGTCCCATCGTTGATTCATCTGCCTTCTTTTTTGGGCGCCGGGGCCGTGCCGTCCAGGATCATAGTCAGCCGTTTGTAGACTTCCTTCAAATAAGCCTCGTCGCCACCGGGCAGTTCAACGGTCGCGGTACCGTGAAAATCGATATCTTTGAGAGCCTGATAAATCGCGGGCCAGTTCAGGTCGCCTTCGAGCAGCGGCACCCATTCCGCCATGATTTTCTCGCTGTGCGGCACGGGCGCGAACGTAAAGTCCTTGATGTGCAGCTTGACGATCCGTTTACCGAGGGTGCGAATCCAATCGGCCGGGTAGCCATACATTTGGACGTTTCCAACGTCGAAGTAAGCTCTCACCCAGGGTGTCTGGAACTGATCGATATAGGTCGCGAACTCGATGGGGCTGAGTAAAAACTTGTTCCAGACTTCTTCGAGAGCGATAATGACTTTCAGTTCTTCCGCCAGCGGCAGAAGTTTCCGGATACTGATTTGCGAGCGCGAGTATGCATCCCGATATGACGTTTCGGCATTCACGACCGCCGGCACAATCAGCACCGTGTCCGCGCCCCAGAAGTGTGCGTTGCGGAGCGAGGTCCGCGCTCCTTCGAGACTCTTTTCAACAACGGCTGGATCGGAGGAGGACAACGGATATTTCCAGTGATCCATGTTCATCACCGAGTGGATACGGATGCCGGCCTTTTCGGCCGCGTCTTTCATGGCCTCCGCCTGTGATTGGTCAGGGGTGGTGGGACACTCGATCCTCTCGAACCCGGCGTCACGCGCCATTTGGAATCGGTCAGGTATGCTGGCGGTCTCAGGGAGCATGCTGTACTCGACCGCCTTGTGAATGGGCAGGGGTTGGTCCGCAAAGGCGGGAGTTGCCAGCAACACAGCAGTCTCCATAAATGTTCGGCGTGTCATAGAAGTCTACTCGATGGCTCGCATTTTGATATTGTGATCCGGTATTGTTTGATATTACGTGATATGCAAAGCGGAGGTCAGACCTAATATGGAAAAAGAACAGACATCCTCGAATCGCCGTGAGTTCATCAAAACGGCGGGAGCAACAGCCGGGACGGCGCTCGCGCTCGGTTTTCCGGCTATCATCTCCGCGCAGAGCGTCACCAACGCGTTGAAGGTCGGGTTGATCGGCTGCGGCGGGCGCGGCACCGGTGCAGCCAGCCAGGCTTTGCACGCCGATGCCAACGTGCACCTCACTGCGGTTGGCGACGTGTTTCAGAAACAGATTGATGCTTCTCTAGCGGAACTGGGCCGCATTTCCAAGATTGCCGATCGCGTGAGCGTCGATAAGGCGAATCAGTTCGTCGGTCTCGATGCGTATCAGAAGGTCCTCGCGTCAGGCATCGACGTCGTGCTGATTGCCCCGCCCCCCGGTTTTCACGCGCAGCACCTTGCTGCCGCCGTTGAAGCCGGCAAACACATATTTTGCGAAAAGCCGGCGGCCACGGATGCGCCCGGCATCCGCTCCGTTCTGCAGTCCGCGGACAGAGCCGCAAGCAAGAACCTGTCGCTAGTGGCGGGCTTTTGCTGGCGGTACAACAACATGGTTGAAGAGACCTTCAAGCAAGTCCAGAGTGGCGCGGTCGGCAAGCTTGTTTCTTACTACGCCACCTATTACACGAGCCCGGTAAAACCGATGCCACCGGCCAGTTCCCGCCCTGCCGGTATGAGCGATACCGAGTGGCAAATTGCGAACTGGTATAACTTCGTCTGGCTTTGCGGCGATAGCCTTGTGGAGCAGGCCGTTCACAGCGCCGATAAGATCGCCTGGATGATGAACGATCAGCCGCCTACAAGCTGCGTGGCTGTGGGTGGACGTGTGATCCCAGCCGAAGGCGGCAATATCTACGACCATTTCGAAGTCAATTACCTATACCCGAACGGGGTTCGCGCCACTCTTGCCAATCGCCAGATAGAAGGCTGCTACAACGAAAATGCAGATTACATTATGGGGGCGGACGGAACGTGTACGCTCGGCCGCTCACCTGTTCCGCGTATCGAAGGCAAGACCAATTGGACGTGGAGCGGTCATCAATACGACATGTATCAGCGCGAACACGACGTGCTGTTCGCCTCTATCCGTCAAGGTCAGCCGGTGAATAATGGGAAACGTCTCGCGACGAGTACACTGCTGGCGATCATGGGCCGAATGGCTGCGTATACCGGTCAGGAGGTCACCTGGGATCAGGCCATGAATTCGCAAGAGAGTCTGTTTCCGGATCATCTCTCTTGGGATGCCAGCCTGGCGGTGGCCCCACGCGCCGAGCCCGGCATCACGAAACTGAGTTAGTTTCAGAGATGATCGCCCTGCTTGTTGGCGCCCTCCTGTTTGGGGCGACTCCTCCAGCGGCTGCGGCCGATTTCCGCAACGACATTGCGCCCATATTGGAGCAGAACTGCACTGGTTGCCACCGCGCCGGCAGTCACATCGATCTAACGTCGCGCGAATTTGTCTTCAGCCATCAACTGGTCGTGCCGCGTCAGCCGGAGGCGAGTCCGCTTTACAAGAGCATTAAGAATGGGTCGATGCCGCCTTCTGGCAAGCTCAGCGACAACGATATCCAGGCCATCTCTCGCTGGATTCAGGAAGGCGCGATTTGGCCTGCCGGAATCGCCTTAACAGCTCCCGCCAATGTGCCGGCGAAGCCCGGGGCGAAAGTTTCGGAAATCGAAAACGTCCGTGCGATTCGCGAGCGCATCGCCGCCACGCGCGCCCACAAAGCCGCGGAACGGTACAGTCTCACGATTCCAAATACGACGGTCGCGTACGCCATGGTGCCCGTGCGGGCCGGTCACTTTACGATGGGTTCCGTTCAGAAACCGGATGAAGCTCCGCCACACCAGGTAACCGTCGACGCGTTTTGGATACAAGCCCATGAAGTGACTTGGGATGAGTACCGGCTTTTCATGTTCGCCAAGCAGGCCGGCGAAGTAGCGAAGAAGGACGATACTGTGGATGCCGTCAGCCGGCCTACCCACCCGTACATGGAAATGAGCTTCGGGATGGGCATCAACGGCTTTCCCGCAATCAGCATGACGCAGTATGCCGCCAGTAAATACGCCGAGTGGCTAAGCGCAAAAACCGGCGAGTTTTACCGCCTGCCGACCGAGGCGGAGTGGGAGTACGCGTGCCGCGCCGGGGCGACGACACCATACTACTTCGGTTCCGATGCTTCACAGTTGAAGGATTACGCCTGGTACGGCGCCGACAGCGGAGGCAAATATCAGAAGGTGGAGACGAAGAAGCCGAACGCATGGGGCGTGTATGACATGCTCGGCAATGTCATGGAATGGACCCTGGATGCCTATGCGCCGTACAAGGCGGGTGCGGAAGTAAATCCGTGGGTCAGACCTACTGCCCCGTATCCTATGAGCGTGCGCGGAGGATCCTGGAACGATCCAGCGTCGGAGGTGACCTGCGCTGCGCGCGTTGCCTCCGATCCTTCGTGGAAGCAGCAAGATCCTCAACTTCCCAAAAGTATCTGGTACGAAACGGACGCCCAATGGCTGGGATTTCGTCTCATTCGCCCCGTGAAACTGCCTTCGGCGGAGGAAATGTACAAGTATTGGAACAACGGTGTGGAGCATGACGAGCAGTAAGTTGGTGCTTACTCCTCTCCTTGTTCTTACCGCTTCGTTGCTCGTCACTGCTTTCTCAGACCCATCGCCTGACAGCGCGTTGCACACCTATGAGGCTGTGGAGCCGCACATGGGTACGCTCTTCCGGATTCAGCTTTATGCGCCTGATGAGGCATCTGCAAAGCAAGCGTTCGCGGCGGCTTTCAATCGGATCGAGCAACTCGACAAACTTCTTTCCGACTATCAGCCGGACAGTGAGCTGAGCCGGATCACTCAGCGGGCCGTGGGACATCCCGTCCGAGTGAGTGATGATCTGTTCCGGATTGCAGAGGCTTCGGAGCAGTTGTCCAGGGCAACAGACGGCGCATTCGACCTGACGCTCGGCCCGCTCACTCAACTGTGGCGGCAAGCTCGAAGAGATCACATATTGCCGCCGCCGGAAGCCATACAGTCGGCATCGGCGAGGTGCGGTTACCGGCACGTTCATCTGGACTCCACTGCACAAACCATAGAGTTCGACGCGCCGCAAATGCTGCTCGATGCAGGTGGCATTGCGAAGGGCTATGCCGCTGACGAGGCATTACGGGTGATCTGTCATCTCGGCCTGCACTCCGCGTTAGTGGCGGCGAGCGGGGATCTGGCATTCGGCGACGCGCCTCCAGGCCAGTCCGGCTGGAAAATTGGAATCGATTCGTTCGATAGCGCGGACGCTCCGTTCACACGCGTGCTGATGCTTTCGAACGCGGCGGTCTCGACCTCCGGAAAAAGCGAGCAACATTTGAATATGGGCGGCAAAACTTACTCGCACATCATAGACCCGAAAACCGGCATGGGCCTGCAGAACGATTTAACCGTGACAACCATCTCGCGCCACGGCATTACGGCCGATCCGGCTGCGACGGCAATCAGCGTTCTAGGCTGCGAGAAAGGGTTTGCGTACGCGGACCGTCAACCCGATCTTGCGGTGTTCATTCTGGCGAAGGAAGACGGACATGCGAGGTCGTTTGAGTCCGCCCGGTTTCAAGAACTTGCTCGTGACAAATCGTTAAAGGATACCGACGACCATGGCAAATAGACGCGCAGTTCCTGAAGACCGGTTTGGCTGTTATGGCCGCAAGCGCCGCCCCGGTGGGCGCTCAAACAAGCCGCACTAAGCCTCGCTTGGGGGTGGTCGTGGATGTTTCCGGAAAAGATACCCCGGACACGGCCATTGGCAAAGTCAAAGCATTCGGATTGAGCTGCTGCCAAGTGGGAGTGGGCATGGCGCCCGTGAGTCTCGCCGCGCCTTTGAAAGCGGCTCTGGCTAAGTACCAGGTGGAGGCTACGGCTGCCATGACGCTTGGTCCGGGGAAAATGGTTTGGAATTTCTACGAAGGTCCTTTGACCATCGGCCTGATTCCGCCACGCACTCGCGCCGCGCGTATTGACGCTCTTAAGCGAGCCTCCGATTTGGCCAAACTGTGCGGCATCAAAGCGGTCCATACCCACTGCGGCTTCATACCGGAAGATCCTAATGAGCCGCTTTACTCTGAGGCCGTGAAGGCCATTCGTGATGTGGCTAGCTACTGTGGAGGCAACGGACAAACGTTTCTAATGGAAACCGGACAAGAAACTCCGATTACTATGCTCCGGGCTATCTTGGACACGGGGCTAAATAACATCGGAGTGAACCTCGACACCGGCAATCTTATTCTCTACGGGAAAGGCGAGCCAGTTGGAGCGCTCGATGTGGTTGGCAGATATGTTCGGGGACTACATGCGAAGGATGGTTTGTATCCCACCGACCCTAAAAATCTGGGAGAAGAGGTCGCGATAGGGAGCGGAAGAGTAGATTTTCCCAAAGTCATTCGCAAACTGCACGAGATCAACTACACCGGACCGATTACGATTGAACGTGAAATTTCCGGTCCACGGCAGGCGGAAGATATCCGCGCGTCCATTGCTTACCTGCAGAGATTGATAGATGCGAGTTATAGCGAATCCTAACGGAGTTGCTGTCCAGCGCTGCCGGACGAAGATGGAACTAGCATCATGGGACCTTGCGCCCACTGTCGGCTTTACAAGCGTGCATCCGATAATCGGCGTATTCTATGGTCAAATCCGCTTCCCCGAAAAATAGGATTTCGGTGGTCGAGTGATTGTAAGAAGGCACGGAGAATCCGTCTACCTCCTCGAAGTGCTCCTCTATCTTCGGACGGCTGACCCAGAAGGACGGACTCTTCGCCAGCCGGCCCGCGACTTTAGCCAGGTGGTAATCATCCGTCCTCACCCAAGCGGTTCCATCCACCAGGTCTTTGCGTTTATGTCTCGCCGTTATCGCCAGCTGATAACAATCCTGATTTCCGCAGGTGTCCTTCCCGAGTAACCTGAATCGATAGTTCGCGGAATCGACGGCATTGACATTACGTGCGGATGAGCTACTCGTCCGTGTTTCCTCCTTTACCAGATTCTCAAGAGACCGGCGCGCAATTCCCTCTGCGTGCATGGAAAGGATTTGAAAGTGTTTGCCTTCGCCTTTCACATACGTAAGCCGCACCTGCATTTGCGCGCTGGGTTTGAGATGTTTGTTTTGCAAGTTATAAGTTTGGACGACGGAATACGAACACAACTCTAAACTCTGGCGATTCGCAGCCTCCTGCATTTTGGCAACCAGGTCTGCGACCTCGGGCAGAGTAGCGGCTGATTTGTCAGCCGCTGGAGCAACGGGACCAACAGCCGCGAAAGCGGGGGTAAGCAGCATCGCAAGGTTCCATGTGACGACACGCCGGCAAATCATCACAGTAGGGTACCGGAGTGTTCGCGTGATTGCTGGGCAGACGTACGGAGCGGCAAAGCCATGACAATTGGGCAGTGATCCGAGATCCTCGGCACCAATGCGTCGTTTACGAACTGCAGTGTACGACCGAAGCGGGCAGTAAAAACTGAATCTTCACTATCTCGAGAAACCTGTTTCACGCCTGGACCTTTCATGAAGAACCACTTGCACGCTCCTCTGTCATATTCGCTGTCAGTCGCGAAAAAGTTCAATTTGAGGTGTTTGTTGGGAGCACGTGAAGCGTGTCAGGTCCCGCATTGTAAAGGGACTCAGTGACTGGATTACTCTGCCCCCGTGCAGGTTTCGAAATTTCGGGAAATTTCCGTGTACGTAAGCGCTGAGTGCCATCTAAGCCGCCTGGAAGCGCGGCTGAAACGCCTCTCGGCCGGATACCTCTGAGAGCAGAGCAGCTGCGCCGATTGAAAGTTTTAGCTTGTGTCCTTCAACAACAGAATCCCTAAGCGCGAAAGTGCTATTTAGAAGAGCATGGCTTTCAGAATGGATTATCGTAAATTGCACCGTCGCGAATTTGTAGGCTTTTCCGCACTCGGCGCTGCTTTGGCCCTGTCTCGATCAGTTGAAGC
Source organism: uncultured Acidobacteriaceae bacterium (assembly GCA_963849445.1). Taxonomy (GTDB): domain Bacteria; phylum Acidobacteriota; class Terriglobia; order Bryobacterales; family Bryobacteraceae; genus Bog-105. Next base: position 38,938 of record CAWKHS010000004.1, read on the forward strand.
AGCAGAACCCGCCGATCATTTTCCGACCGAGCCACGGCGGAGACTGTCGGTCTCAACCTATCCGTTCCGCTCCGTAATCGCACCGGGACCGGGCGCGCATAGAGAGAATGCCGCGGCCGACACGGGTAAGCCGCGCATGACCCTGGCGGAGTTCGCGGCAACCATCCAACCTCAGTTCAACGTGCCGGGTATCGAACCGTGGAGCCATCATTTCGAATCCGTGGAGCCCGAATATGTGCGCGGTTTGGCAGCCGCTTTTCAGAAGGCCGGTGTTGGGGTGGTAAACATTCCGTGCGATGTGCGAGTGAACTTATGCGGCACCCCGGAGGAATTATCGACTGCCCTGGATACGTACAGCAAATGGATTGACGCCGCCGTGCTGTTGGGGTCGCCGAGCATTCGCGTCCACGTGCCCCGCTCCCAGCCCCTCGACGACATCAAATGCGCGGTCGACGGTTTGAAGGTGGTGGCCGCTTACGGAGAGAAGAACAATATCGTCATCAATCTGGAGAACGATAATGCCACCACCGAAGATCCGTACCACGTCCTGAAGATCATCGAAGCCGCGAATACGCCGTTTCTGCGCGCGCTTCCCGACTTCGGCAATTCGCGACAGCTAGGCGACGAGCAGTATAACGAGAAGGCGCTTGCGGCGCTATTCCCGCACGCATTCAACATCAGCCACGTAAAAGATATGGAAACGATCGACGGCAAGCCTTTGCGCGCCGATTTGCCGAAGATCTTTGCGATCGCCAAGAATGCCGGCTATCGCGGTTATTTCTCGATGGAATACGATTCTCGCGGTGACGATCCCTACGACGCGACCCGGCGACTGATTGCGGCTAGCCTGAAGGCGCTGGGATAGGCGCGAAGCAGCGTGCCCGGATCCTTTCAGGCGCGGGCAAACAAGATGTAGCTCACCGCGCCGGTCACGCGGTCGCCATCTTCGCCGTAGATCGGAGTGCCGTATGCAGTGCCAAAAAGGTAACGAAGCGCCGAAGCCACCCCATTCAAGCTGTACTGAAAAACGCCGTAGTTTGGATCCAGCAACCGATAGATCGCTCCATCCACTCTATGGACTGCCACGGCGTGACCCGTATCCCTGCCGTTCGATGTTAGCCCAAAACCAAGGAGCAGAACCGTGCTGGCCACGAACTCATCAAGCTGCAGCAATTCATCGGTAGCCGCTGTGATTCCCGCATACTGTGTTCGGTTCCTCGATGCAATGATCCTGATGTGGCTGAAGGGTCTGTTGGACCCCGACCGTACTTGCTCCCGGCGCAACCGCAAATGCTCGCCATCCATCATCGTGACGAACGCCTGCCACCCGACCTCCGTCGTGTGGTCCTGTTGCTGGGAGGTTTCCCTTAGCAGCGTTAGCCATCTCCCGACGCGGTCCATGTCATAAGTCCGGTTGGGAACCGGTGTGAAATCGATATACTCCTGTATATCGGTTTGGAGCTGGAGTGGCAGTTGTACCGAGTTTTGCGCAAGGTTCTGGTTGTAAATTGTCACTAAGCGACTCCTCACAGCGACGGTCTTGTTGTAGTCTTCGTTCCTGCTCTCAATATTCAGTTGTATGGTGGCTTGCCGCACCGTCTGAGGCGTTTTCCTCTGTTCCTTGACAGTGAACGCCGACCCACCGCCCTGGAGCACGCGCCGGGTCCAATCGATGCAGACCCCCTTGCAGAAACCCTCGTCCACCTGTCCCCTCTGGAGGCGCCCTCCTTCTCTTGATTGCACGAATTCCTGAATGTTCGAGCCAAATCCCGTTAATCGGCGGATGACCTCGCTCGTTGCTGTAGGCATGAATGGATTCCTTATTGCGTTGCCTTACATTCGGGCAGAACAATAGCGTTGCCGCAATCCTGCACGAGTAATAAGCCGCTCCGTAACCATATCATTCGCACCAAAACGCACGTGTGCCTTCGGAAAGGATTCGCCCGAACGGAGCGGGGCGAACGCAGCCGAAAAGAGGGGTCACAACCTCAACTCTCCAACAGATAACCCACCCGTGCCACGCTCGCTCGCGACCACGACGTACTGGAAACCCATCCGAAAACGAGGATCAACGCTCCACACGCCACCATGGCCCACCAAATTGGATGTGTAGCCCGTACAAAACTAACACCGTATGTATGATTCACATCCACGTGCCTCGCGCTCACCACTGTTCCCGCAATCGCTACACCCAGAGCCGCGCCCACCTGCCGGCTCGTGGACGCAATCGCCGCTGCCACTCCCGCCTGCGCCAAGGGCATCCCTGCGACAGCGCTGTTCGTGATCGCAGGATTCACCATACCGAGTCCGACGCCGAATAACACATAAGAAAGCATCAGCATCAGAAACGCGGTCTCGCCACTCAGATTCGTCAGCAGAAGCGTACTGCCTAAAAATCCCGCCCCGGCCGCCATTAGCGAAGGGCGCGGCCCCCAACTGCCCACCATACGGCCCGAAAGCGGTGCGCAGACCATAAGCAACACCGCCAAAGGAAGCGTATAGAGCCCGGTACGAAAGGCCGACAACCCGCGCACCTGCTGCAAGTACAGCGCATTCAGGAAAAGAAAAGCAGCAAAGCAGGAGTAGGCGCAACAACCTGTCACGGCCGCCGTGCTGAATGGCATGCTGCGAAAAAAGCGCAGATCGAGCAAGGGATCCTTGCGTCGAGGTTCGTACCGAAGAAAGGCCGCGAAAAGGATCGCCGCCGCAACAAACAAACCGACGATCAGCCCGGAGTCCCAACCCGCGTGCGGTCCCTCAATCACGCCGTAGGTCAAAGACGCCAGTCCGAACAGAACGAGCAGTTGCCCCACCGGATCGAGCGCCCGAGCTCGCGCCGCCTTGGACTCCGGCACAAACTTCGCCGCCAGGATAAACGCCGCGATCCCGATCGGCACGTTCACCCAGAAAATCGCGCGCCAACCGACAGACTGCGTCAACGCTCCCCCGAGCAGCGGCCCCACCGCAAACGAAAGGCCGGCCACCGCACCCCAGATCCCGATCGCCCGCGCGCGGTCCTTCGGTTCACTAAACGCATTGGCGATTATCGACAGCGCTACCGGGTTGAGCATGGACGCGCCCAAACCTTGCAGCGCCCGAAACGCGATCAGCCCACCTATGCTCGGCGCGAGACTACACAGCAGCGAACCGCATGTGAAGAGGCACAGTCCAATCTGAAAAATCTTCCGCCGCCCGTACCGGTCGGACACCGAGCCCGCCAGCATCAGCAAACTCGCCACCACAAGCGTGTACGCGTCCATAATCCATTGCAAGCCCGCCATCGTGGCATGCAGGTCTCGTTCGATAGAGGGCAGAGCGACATTGACGATCGTGACGTCCATGCCGACCAGCAGCAGGCTCATGCAGCAGATGCCGAGGATCAGGTCAGGATGACGGGTGGCTGGTTTCTCAGCGACGGTTTGGTTCAAGAGCGCCAATTCCGACTGTAGACGACGCGTTCGCCGCGGCGAGCTCGCGAGGCACTACGCCGGAATACCAGATACGTACGAAAAGTTGCGTTGTAGCCTTTGACCGGTGCGAAGAGCCACGCCTGACCAGCAGTAGAAGTGAGCCTCAGCCTAGTGGCGTTTCGCTTTCCGCGTCTTGTATGTCGAAGCGCTTGACGAGGCCGTTTTCGATTCGAAACACATGGCCGACTTTCTTATCCGCCAACACGGCGCCGTTGAGATCGCGCACAACCTGATGGACTTGGGCGATGACCTCACCCTCGGGGCCGTCGGAGAACGCGATCGGCTCAACGTGCGGATCGATCATCGCCCACTGGCGTGTCCAATAGCTGCGCACGCCAGCGCGGCTGTGGACGTGACCGCCTTCCATGCCATTGGCCCAGATCACTTCCTCATCCAGAGCCGCCAGTACGCTCTCCATGTCGCGAGCGTTAAAGCGGTTGTAGAGATGTCGAAGAAGCGTCACTTTGTCTGACATTTCCGTCTCCGTTCCTATTCATTTTGGCCCAATTACAATTTGGGGCGTCGCGCTCGGTGTAGCCTATCGTTTGTGGCGAAAGAAACAGACGCAGAGTCGCTCACAATCGACGGTCGCGAAGTTCGAGTGACGCATCCGGGCAAGCTGTATTTCTCCAAGCAGACAGAATTATCGAAGCTCGAGCTTGTTCGCTATTATTTGTCGATTGCGCCCGGAGCTCTCGCCGGGATTCGCGATCGCCCACTCGTGCTGAAGCGCTTCGTGAATGGAGCGGAAGAGGCGGCGTTTTACCAAAAGCGCGCGCCGGCGGAGCGGCCTTCGTGGCTGCGCACAGTAACCTTGTCCTTTCCTTCTGGCCGAACCGCTGAAGAATTGGTTGTCGATGATCCGGCTGGGCTTGCCTGGGTGGTTAACCTGGGCTGCATCGAGCTGCATCCGCACCCAGTGCGCTCGGGCGATCTGGAACATCCGGACGAGTTGCGGGTCGATCTCGATCCGGGTCCGGGAGTGAGTTGGGGGGATGTATGCGCGGTCGCGCTGGAAGTGAAATCGTTTCTCGAGGAGGTGGGACTTCGTGGCTGGCCTAAAACCAGCGGCTCACGAGGAATGCATGTGAATGTGCGGATACAACCGCGCTGGACGTTTACGGAGGTACGCCGGGCGGCGCTCGCGCTGTCGCGGGCAATTGAGAAGCGCGTGCCCAGCCTAGCGACTTCGAAGTGGTGGAAAGAGGAGCGTCACGGCGTATTTCTCGACTACAACCAAAACGCGAAGGACCGAACGACGTGCTCGGCATACTCGGTGCGCCCGCTGCCGGATGCGCGCGTCTCGACGCCTCTCGACTGGGACGAAGTTCCGCAGAGCGATCCAGCCGCGTTCACGGTGCTTACGGTTCCGAAGCGGTTTGCGGAATTGGGCGATCCGCATGCAGGAATGGACGCGGCCGCCGGAAGCCTTGAGAAGCTGCTCGAATTAGCAGATCAAGACGAAGCAGCGGGCCTGGGCGACGCGCCGTGGCCGCCACACTTCCGCAAGATGGAGGGCGAAGGAAAACGGGCCGCACCTTCGCGGCTCTGAGCTAATCTGCGCGGTCACAATCTTCAGTCAAGCGAGTAGCGCCACGGGAAAAGATGCCGCTCCTAGTCGTTGCGAACTCGCCCGATAAATCTGCTGCGCTGGAGGGTCTGGAGAGATGGAAGAGCAAGCATCCCGAGGCGGCCAAACATCTCGCGTTAGAAGATGTGCTGGTGGATTCGATGCGGGGGCGATCCTCTACGTGGACGCGCATACGAGTGAATCTGCGCAACGTGCCTGAGGGGGCGCGGCCAGCAGAAGCTCCCGATCCCGACGACGATCCGACGCGTGAATGGCGGAGCGCGCGCGGTTCGAAACGCCCCGCCAAGAAAGAGGGCGCATGATCCGGCAGGCACGCGGCGGATTACGAACGAACACCAAAGATCTGAAACAGCTCCTGCGGGGGAACAACTTCCAACTGCTCGTAAGTGCAATCGCCGGGCTTTTTGTCCGGACGCCATCTGCGAAACTGCGCGGTATGACGGAAGCGGCTACCCTGCATGTGATCGTAAGCGACTTGAACGACCAACTCGGGTCGCAAAGGTTCCCAGGATAGATCTTTACCTTGGCTCCAGCGGCTCTGGCCGCCGGGCATACGGCGCCCGGTTTCCGGTACGGCTGATTCGTGTTCGGCCCATTGCTTCCACGGGTGATTCAGGAGAGCGTTTTCACGGTAAGGAGCAAGAAAGTCAGCGAACTCGCGGCGCTTCTCGATAGAGAAACTGGCGCAAACGCCGACGTGCTGAAGAGCTCCAGACTCATCATAAAGACCGAGCAAGAGGGAACCGATGGCGGCATCGTCCTTCTTGTACCAACGAAAGCCGGCGACGACGCAATCGCAATCCCGTTCATGCTTGATTTTGAGCATGGTGCGTTTGTTGGGCTCGTAAGTTCCAGTCATCGGCTTGGCCATCACACCGTCCAGACCTGCGCCCTCGAAGCGGCGGAACCAATCGGAGGCGAGATTTGAATCGGATGTGGCCGGTGTGAGATGGATGGGAGCTAAGGCAGACGAGAGCAGTTCCTCGAGTATCCGGCGCCGGAGGTGGAATGGTTGTGTGCACAGGTCCCGGTCGCCTTCAGAGAGCACGTCGAAGAAAACTACGGATGCCGGGTTTTGCTGGGAAAGCAGGCGGACGCGTGAAGCCGCTGGATGAAGCCGGAGTTGCAGCTCCTCGAAGTCGAGCCCGTGATTTTTTACGATGACGATCTCCCCATCGAGGACACAGCGGGCGGGCAAGGCCGATCGGAGAGGTTCCAGTAATTCTGGGAAGTAACGGTTGAGCGGTTTTTCGTCTCGACTCTGGATGAAGATCTCGTCCCGATCACGAAAGATGAGTGCGCGAAATCCGTCCCACTTGGGCTCGAAAATCCAACCTTCGCCGCGGGGCAGTTCTTCGATGCGTTTGGCCAGCATCGGCAAGACAGGTGGATTGACGGGCAATTGCACTCAGTCATACTATCTTGGCAGCGTGCTCCGGTGAGTTCGGCAAAGGCATACTCTATGTTGGTGAGTTCGCCCGGCCAGATCTTTCTGCTCTCTCCGGCGCGGGCGGGTGGGCCGCGCTACTCCATGCTCACGCGGGAACAGGCGGATTTCGATGTGGCGAGAAGACTCCGCGAAGGCGTGGCTACCATTGGTGAGATCTACAGTTTTATTAGCGGGCTATATTTTCGCGGCAAGATGACTTACGCCGAGGCGTTTCGCGCAGCACCTCCCGGGCTTCCGCCGTCGCTGGTAATGGTGCCCGGTGCTGGCTTGATTCCGCCGGAAACGGTGGTCGATATTGGGCAATTGCGCGCGATCGCCGAAGTTTCGGTGGCCGAAGATAATCCCGGCTTTCGAGGGCCTTTGATCGCGGCAGCCAAATTACTCGACGCGTACGCGGGAAGCGATTGCCGCTACGTGTTGCTCGGCAGCGTGGCGAGCGCGAAATACACCGCTCCGCTTCTTGAAATCTTCGGCGAGCGTCTTCTGTTTCCCCCTGACTTCGTCGGCCGGGGTGATATGAGCCGTGGAGGACTCATGTTGCGCCAGGCTCGTTCAGGAGTTGAGCTGCCGTACATTCCGGTACGAGGAGCGCCCTTGCACGGCGCTCGGCCGCCGAGGTTAGAGCGGTGGCGGAAGCCGTAATCTTCACCGGTCTGCAAGGATCGGGTAAGACGACTTACTTCAAAGACCACTTTGCCGCGACGCACGAGCACATCAGCCGGGATGTCTTACAGACCGCTCAGCGTGAGGCGGCCCTGCTCAGCGAGTGCATCCAATCGGGCCGCTCTTTCGTGCTGGACAACGTCAATGGGACTCGGGCGCTACGCGCGCCCTACATTCAGAAGGCGAAGGCGGCGGGATTTCAAGTTCACTCTTATTTTTTCGATACTCCGGTGCGAACGGCCATTGGGAGAAACAACCATCGCAAAGATAAAAAGCCAATTCCCGTTCCGGCTATTCTCCGCGCCGCGAAATTTCTGGAGCCGCCCTCGGTTTCTGAAGGGTTCGATGAGATGCAGATAGTCACACCGGAACCCGAGTTGAGCGCGGCAAAGGGACGCCCTGAGCTAACCTAGAGATTAAGCGCCCTCAGCTAGACAATTCGCTCTCGCTGCAAGCGTTGCGCAAGCCTTTTGAGAGATGAGACCCGCGGTCTCTCTCTTCAGCAAAGGTTAGGAAATTCAAAATGGCTACAACCGTAATCGGTGCTCACGAGGTGCGCCCTGGGCGTTTTTGGGCCACTACCAACGGCAAAAAGATCGTCATGGCGATCACCGGCGCGATCCTGTTCCTCTTCGTGATCGGACACATGCTGGGAAACTTACAAGTTTTTGAAGGACCCGAAAAGCTGAATGCTTATGGGCACTTTCTGCACAGTGTTCCGGAGATACTTTGGGCGGTCCGCATTGTCCTGCTCGCCTCTGTCGTGCTGCACATTTGGGCTTCGGTGCAACTCGCCGTCCGCAAAACCAAGGCGCGCCCGGTTGGCTACGCGAAGAAGGACAACGTTGCGTCGAGTTACGCCTCGCGCACTATGTATTGGAGCGGGCCCATTCTGCTGGCGTTCATCATTTATCATCTGCTGCATCTAACTGCCGGCGTCGTCCATCCGGGCGGCGATTTTGTCGAAGGCGACGTCTATCACAACGTGGTGGCCGGATTTCAGGTCTGGTGGGTTTCAGCCTGGTACATTTTTTCGATGATTCTGCTGGGTCTGCACATCCGGCACGGCGCCTGGAGCATGTTTCAGTCCGTAGGCATCAATCACCCGCGGCACACGCCCATCTTGAATAAGGCTGCGGCGGTTTTAGCAGTCGTCATTGTGCTCGGCTACATCTCCATTCCGCTGAGCATTCTTGTAGGGCTGGTCAGGTAAATGGAACTGAACTCGCGGCTTCCTTCTGGTCCCATCGAACAGGCCTGGGACAACACTCGTTTTGACATGAAGCTGGTCAATCCGGCGAACAAGCGGAAACACCACCTGATCGTGGTCGGGTCCGGGCTCGCGGGCGGCTCAGCAGCGGCGACGCTTGGCGAACTCGGCTATAAAGTGAGCTGCTTCTGCTTCCAGGATTCGCCCCGGCGCGCTCATTCCATCGCGGCGCAGGGCGGCATCAACGCCGCCAAGAACTATCAGAACGACGGCGACAGCATCTACCGTCTCTTCTATGACACCGTAAAGGGCGGCGATTTCCGCGCGCGCGAAGCCAACGTCTATCGGCTCGCTCAGATCAGCGTGCACATCATCGACCAATGCGTGGCGCAGGGCGTACCGTTTGCGCGCGAGTATGGTGGAACGCTGGCGAACCGCTCATTCGGCGGTGCGCAGGTCTCGCGTACCTTCTATGCGCGGGGCCAGACGGGGCAACAGCTACTGCTAGGTGCGTATCAGGCTCTGGAGCGCCAGGTGCAAGCGGGCAGCGTCACCATGTATCCGCGCACCGAAATGCTCGACCTGATCGTCATCGATGGCCGCGCGCGCGGCATCGTCACACGCAACCTGGTGACCGGCGAGATCGACACGCACATCGGCGACGCCGTGATTCTGGGCACCGGCGGCTACGGCAACGTCTTTTATCTCTCGACCAACGCCAAAGGATCGAACGTAACAGCAAGCTGGCGCGCGCACAAACGCGGTGCGCTGTTCGCCAATCCCTGCTACACGCAAATTCATCCGACGTGCATTCCCGTGTCCGGCGAGTACCAATCAAAGCTAACGCTGATGAGTGAATCGCTGCGCAATGACGGGCGCATCTGGGTGCCGAAAGCAAAAAGGCGACAAACGTTCACCGGATCAAATTCCGGAGAGCGAGCGCGACTATTACCTGGAGCGCCGTTATCCGAGCTTCGGAAACCTGGTGCCGCGTGACGTCGCGTCACGTAATGCCAAAGCGGTATGCGATGAAGGCCGGGGCGTGGGCGAAAGCGGCTTAGGCGTGTATCTCGATTTCACGGACGCCATCAGGCGCGTAGGACGAAAAGCGATTGAAGAGCGCTACGGAAACCTCTTCGACATGTACCAGCGCATCACCGACGAAGATCCCTATCAGGTGCCGATGCGCATTTACCCGGCCATCCATTACACGATGGGCGGATTGTGGGTGGATTACCACTTGATGAGCACCATTCCGGGCCTGTTCGTAATTGGCGAAGCCAACTTTTCCGATCACGGCGCAAATCGTCTGGGAGCAAGCGCTCTCATGCAGGGCCTGTCAGACGGCTACTTCATCGTTCCGTACACCGTCGGCGATTACCTGGCGAACAACAAGCTCGAAATTGTCAGCAATTCCCACCCGGAAGTTCGCAATGCAGAGGCTTGCGTGCAGCAGACGATCCAAAAGCTGCTGGCGATCAATGGCAAGCGCACGGTCGATTCCTTCCACCGGCAACTGGGCAAAATCGTCTGGGATTACTGCGGCATGTCGCGCACTGCGCCGGGACTCGAATCGGCAATTGAGCAGATTCGCCAGTTGCGCGAGGAATATTGGCAGAACGTGAGGGTCCCCGGTAGCGGCGACGACTTCAATCAGAGCTTGGAGAAGGCCGGACGTGTGGCCGACTTTTTCGAACTCGCCGAATTGATGTGCGTCGATGCGTTGGAGCGAAACGAATCCTGCGGCGGCCACTTCCGCGAAGAGTATCAGACAGCCGAGGGTGAAGCCCAGCGCGATGACGAGCGCTTCTCGTACGTTGCGGCTTGGGGCTATCGAGGTTATGGGAACCGGGAAGAGCTAGTGAAAGAGCCGCTGGAATTTGACTACGTGCACCCGAGCCAAAGGAGCTACAAGTAATGCGCGTCACTCTGAAAATCTGGCGGCAAAAGGGACGAAACGCAGCGGGCAAGTTTGTCAGCTATCCGGTAGACAATGTCAATCCCGATATGTCGATGCTCGAGTGCATCGATGTGCTGAACGAGCAGCTGACTGAACGCGGCGAAGATCCGGTGGCGTTCGAACACGATTGCCGGGAAGGAATCTGCGGCTCATGCGGGTTCATGATCAACGGCATAGCGCACGGCCCGCTACCGGCCACCACGGTTTGTCAGTTGACCATGCGGCACTTCAAAGACGGTGAAGAGCTGGTGCTGGAGCCTTGGCGCGCGCGCGCGTTTCCCTTGATCAAAGATCTGGTGGTGGACCGGCGCTCCTTCGACCGCATCATCGCGTCCGGCGGTTATGTTTCGGTTTCAACGGGCAGCGCTCCCGACGGAAACGCGATTCTGGTCTCTAAAGAGGTTTCTGATCGCGCCATGGACGCGGCCGCTTGCATTGCATGCGGCGCTTGCGTCGCAGCTTGCCCGAATGCTTCCGCGGCATTGTTCACGGGCGCTAAAATCGCTCACTTGAGCACCCTCCCGCAAGGCAAGCCGGAACGGGACAAGCGCGCGATACAGATGGTGTCCCAAATGAACGCCGAGGGCTTCGGGGGCTGCACCAACATTGGTGAGTGCACCGGCGTCTGCCCGAAAGAAATACCGCTTGAAGTGATTGCCGCCATGAACCGCGACTTCTTCCGCGGCTCCTGGCGCGAGCGTGACAACGTGGTCACCACGCTCACTCCGTTTACCGAGTGGAGTACGGGCTCAAAGCTCAAGACCGACGCGAGAGCCGACAGCTAATGCATCATCCTTACTAACGCGCGGAAAGGGACCGAGGCGCGCGCGTGAGCAAGCGCTTTCTCTAGTCCGCAATCGTCATCGTCGGCCGTTGCTTCTGCTTCGCAGCATCGGCCTTCTCAATCACTATTCGCGCGAGTTTCTCAAAGCGAGTGACTTGCGCATTCGGCTCTTTCAACGCTGCAATCGGCCGGCCTGAATCGCCGCCCTCGCGCGTCTGCGGATCGAGCGGAATTTCGGCCAACAGCGGCACCTTCATCAACTCTGCGGTTCTCGCGCCCCCGCCTTTGCCGAACACATAAATCTTCTCGCCGTTGTGCTCGAGGTAGCTCATGTTTTCGACGATGCCGAGCACCGGTTCGCGCACCTGCTCAAACATGTGCACGGCTTTGCGCGCGTCTTCGAGCGAAACATCCGACGGCGTAGTCACGACAATTGCTCCGGTAAGCGGCGTCGTCTGAATGAGCGTGAGTTGCACGTCGCCCGTGCCGGGCGGCAGATCGATGACGAGATAATCGAGTTCGCCCCATTCCACGTTCCGCAAGAATTGCTGGATCACGCTGTTGAGCATGGGCCCGCGCCATACCAGCGGCTTGTCGCCAGGGTTGAGAAAACCCATCGACATAATCTTCAGGCCGTACGCCTCGAGGGGGCGTATGCGTTGCCCTATCGCGTGCGGCGTTGCGCTCACACCCATCATCAAAGGAACATTCGGACCGTACACATCCGCGTCGAGTAGCCCGACCGCATAGCCCAGCTTCCCCAGACTGATTGCCAGGTTTACCGCAACCGTGCTCTTCCCTACTCCGCCTTTGCCGGAACCGACCGCTATGACGTTCTTGACACCGGCAATCGGTAACTTCGGCTGCTCACCTTGAGCTTGAGGACCCATAACCTCAAGCTAGCACCAGGCTGGCTTGCGCCTTCAAATCGAACCCGGCGAAATCGCGGCGTTCAAACTTTGGGAAAGCCGCCGCCGCAATCATGGCGGCATTATCCGTCGACAGAGCGAACGATGGAAAGTAGAAGTTGAGTCCGCGCTCCTGTTCGGCGCGCTGGCGCAAACCCGCGTTCGACGCGACGCCTCCGGCCACGATCACCGACTCCGCCCCAATGTGTTCCGCGGAAGCGACAGCGCGGCGCAAGAGCTCATTGATGACCGTGTGCTGGAAGCTCGCCAATAGATCAAGGGTCGATTGCGGAGTTGCGGCTCGCCATTCGTCAACAGTCGCGTTCTTCAGCTGTTTGCGCCTGGCGATTTCCTCTGCCAAATCGCGCTGCTCGGTCCAGCGCAATACGGCGGTTTTCAACCCGCTGAAACTGAAATCCAGCTCATTGCCCTTCATCTTGGCGAGCGTGAATTTGACAGCCTTCGGATTTCCAAATGGGGCCAATTTGTCAATGATAGGACCGCCCGGATAGCCGTATCCCAGCAGCTTGGCCACTTTGTCGTAAGCTTCGCCGGCCGCGTCATCGCGCGTTTTGCCCAACAGCCGATACTCACCCGGTTCACGAACCTCAAACAAGTGCGTATGGCCGCCGCTGACCACCAGCGCGAGAGCGGGAAACTGCACTCCGGGATTTTCGATGAGAACGGAATGAATGTGGCCTTCCACGTGGTTCACTGCAATCAGCGGCAGGCCGCGCGCAAAGCAAAGCGCCTTCGCATAGGTTACACCGACCAGCAAAGAGCCGACGAGACCAGGTCCCGCAGTGACGCCAACCGCGCTCAGCTCATCTAGTTTGATTTCGTGCCTGTTCCAAAGCCTGCCGCACAACGGGCACGATGGCGCGCAGATGTTCGCGCGAGGCTAATTCCGGGACGACACCGCCATACTTGGCGTGCGTGTCCAACTGGGACGCAACGACGCTCGATAAAATCTGGCGTCCATCTCGCACCACAGCGGCAGCCGTTTCATCGCACGAGCTCTCAATCCCTAAAATGACAGTTTGGCCCAAGTTTCTGATTTCCATTATGAGCTTCCGGAGGAGCTAATCGCGCAAGAGCCTCTTCGCGAGCGCGGAGCATCGCGCATGTTGGTCGTCTCCCGGGAGCAACAGCGGTTCCACGACGACGAGTTCCGCAACTTCGCCCGATACATCCGTCCCGGCGATTGTCTGGTCCTAAACAACACCAAAGTCTTTCCCGCACGTTTGCATGGACATCGGGCGAAAACGGGAGCCGAAATCGAAGTCTTTCTCGTACGCTCGCTGAACATAGAGGAAACGGAGTGGCGGGTATTGGTGAAGCCCGGCAAACGAGTGCGTACCGGCGACGAAATTGTTTTCGCTCATGGCTTAAGCGCGAAAGTTCTCACGCAGGGCGATTTCGGAGAGCGGACCATCCGCTTTTTCGCGGAAAAGCCGTTAATGCAAGTGCTCGAGCAAATTGGCGAAACACCGTTGCCACCCTACATTCATCGCACTCCTACTGCGAATGACCAGGAACGTTACCAGACGGTGTTCGCGCAGCATAGAGGCTCCATAGCGGCGCCAACAGCCGGACTGCATTTTACGCCTGAGATGCTTGAAAGTTGCCGCAAAGCCGGCGCGGAGATCGCTGAGGTGACGCTCCATGTGGGCCTGGGGACGTTTGCTCCACTGCGTCAACGAGATTTAGCCGAGATCCGATTGCATGAAGAACACTTCGAGATCTCTGAACTGAATGCCGAAATCATGCGCCGGGCAAAACGCCTGCTCTGTGTTGGTACGACCAGCGTGAGAACAGTGGAAACAGCGCTACTGCGCGGGGGAATGGATGCCACGACCGGGGAGACGAATCTTTTTATACACCCAGGTTTTCGTTTCCGTGGAACGGGAGCGCTGCTGACAAACTTTCACCTGCCGGAATCGAGTTTGTTGATGCTGGTGTGCGCCTTCGCCGGCCGTGACCTCGCTCTCGCCGCCTACCGGCATGCAGTTTCGGAACGGTACCGGTTCTTCTCTTACGGCGATTGCATGTTGATCGAATAGCCTGGCCGCCTCAAAACGCACAGTAACGACTTCTTTCGGACATCGGCCGGTGACAAATCGGACGTATGCAAAGCTATCGCCTATCCAAATCATCGGATCCAGTGCCTTTTCGGGGCTGCAACGCCGTGGTCTTCGAATTGCAGTTGTCCCTATCGGAATAACACCCACAAGGAGAAGCAACACAAAATGCGTTCAATTATGTTTCGCGGTCTGGCTTGCCTGCCGCTCCTCACACTGACTCTCGCGTCGCTTGCATCCGCGGCCCCAGCAGCCAATCTCAAGAACTTCACCGCGTCAGAATACCGGGTATGGAATTCTGAGAAGGAAGCTTCGGATTTGCTGAAGCAGATCAAGTGGCTTAGTGGAGAGCTACGGACCGATGCCACCACGCTCGAATCGTACAACCGGCAAACTCGGTTGGGTTGGCAGGTTCACGCGTACCAATTGACCCAGGCGCGGGAGCATATTAATGCGATCGGCGAACGGCTTACCCAATTACAGGCGCTGAAATCCGTAACTGCGCCCTGGCAGCAACGGGCGATCGATGAAATCGTGCCCATTGCCGCCAATGTCGCGGCTCATACGCAATCCGCCATTCAGCATCTGAACGGAAACCGGACTTACTTGTACGCGCCGGTTTACGTCGAACACCTAACGTCTCTTTCGCAGCAATCCGGAGCATTGAAGGAGTCCGTGGACGCGTTCCTGGAATTCGGCGCGACCTCCGACAAGCTCGATGACACGCGGCAAAAGCTGGATCGGATTCAGGAGAGAATCGGGTTCATTGAATCGTAGTGAACTATCGGGGAACTCGGGTGGCCAATCTCTCCGAAGGTATGACCTCCTCGAGTTCCCTCTTTTCAAATGCAATAAGGAAAGGTTCAAGCCATGGAAAGCCGCACGGCCAGCACCACAGCATTTGTCGTTGATAACCCGTTCGATTCCGCAGTGTCACGAATCCGGCGCACCTTGCGCGCCGATCAGCTTTTTGTTGCGGCCGAGATCGACGCCGCTCAAAGAGTTAAGCGCGCGCTTGACATTTACGTGCCGCCTTGCCGCGTTCTTCTTATCGACAGCGCGGCATTCATGCTCGAAACCACCGCTATCGACCGAACATCCGGCATTCTCATACCTCTGCACCTGGTCGTGTCAGGCGCCGGGAATCGGACGCTGGTACACATGCTGAATGCCGAATATACACGGCACAGCGATCTTCCGATCGGCATCAGAGCACCGGTTTTAGATCTTCAACGCCAGGTCTTTCGCGCCTTGTCGAAAATAGCAGAACGGGCTCGCAAACTTCCCGGAGACGGTGTAGAATCACTCATCTGAAAAGGTTGTCTTTGAGACTCACTGTGGAGCGGAACGAACTGCTGCGCGTCCTGGGCGTGATGGGACTCATCGTCGCTATTAGCACGGTGCATTACCTTACCCCGGATTCGATGCTCCAGCTCCACTATCTGATCCAGCGGCTGTTTTACATTCCGGTGGTGTATGCCGGCCTGTATTTTGGGTGGAGAGGCGGTCTCTCGGCGGCGGTCTTTGCAGGCTTCGCCTATTTGCCGCAAATCCTTGCGACGTGGAAATTACATCCGAGCTACTCGGTGAATCAATGCGCGGAGGTGATTCTATTTTGCGTCGCCGGTGTTGTTGCCGGGTTGCTCGCGGACCGGGAGCGCCGGCAGAAAAAGACCTTACAGGAAACGGCCGCGCAGTTATCGCGCGTATATGCAGAACTGCAGGACAACTTCGAACGCATGAAGCGGGCCGAGCGTCTATATGCACTCGGGCAGCTATCGGCGGGATTGGCGCACGAGATCCGAAACCCTCTGGCTAGCATCGAAGGCGCCGCCGCCGTGCTTCTTCGTGAACCTCCGTCAGAAGAGCGAAGACTTGAGTTTCTGCAGATCATTCAGAAAGAATCCCGGCGCTTGAATCGATTGCTCACAACTTTTCTCAACTTTGCCAAGCCGCGCGAGCCGGAGTTTGCAACTATCCGCATTGAGCAGATATTGAACTCGGTGATTGCTCTTGCCGAGCACGCCGCTGGTCGAAATCAAATCACCTTTCGGAAAGAAGTTGCGGAAGACCTGACGGAGCTTGAATGCGATTCCGAGCAGCTCACACAAATCCTTCTTAACCTCACGATTAACGCGATTCAGGCCATGCCGGACGGAGGAGAAATCGTGCTCCGGGCTCATCGTCAGAATGGCAGCGCTTTCATCGAAGTACGGGATCAGGGAACAGGTGTCACCGAAAACCACTTGGAGCAAATCTTCGACCCGTTCTTCACAACAAAAGAGTCAGGCACTGGCCTGGGGCTTCCGGTTGCTCACCAGATCGCAGCCAGGCAAGGTGGCGTTTTGACGGCCGCCAGGAATATCGATAAAGGTATGACGTTCTCCCTCGAAATCCCTCTCACGCGCATGGTAGAAGAATGAGTAAACGCGTTCTGGTGGTAGATGACGATGAGAGTCTCCGCCGCGTCACCCAAGTACAGTTGGAGCAAGCCGGCTTTGAGACAAGAACGGCCGCCGACGGAATCGAAGCGCTGCGTGTGCTTCAAAAGGCGCCTGCCGATCTCGTAATCACCGATTTGAAGATGCCGGGAATGTCGGGCCTCGAGCTACTGCGCCGGATACGAACCGAGTACCCGGACGTGCTCGTCGTGATGCTTACAGCGTTCGGGACCGTCGAGAGCGCTGTCGAGGCAATGAAGGCCGGTGCGTATGACTATGTAACGAAGCCTGTTCATCCGGATGAGCTGGAACTCGTTGCACGTCGCTCTCTTGAACATCTGCAATTGGTGGAAGAGAACCGCGCGTTAAGAAGCAGCCTGGACGCAAAGTATGGGTTTGAGAACATTATCGGGCGATCCAATTCGCTGCTCTACGTCTTGGACATGTCAGCGAGGGCCGCGCAAACCGACGCCACAGTGCTGATTCATGGCGAAACGGGCACCGGAAAGGAACTGCTGGCCAAAGGAGTTCATTTCAACAGCATCAGGCGGGAACGGCCGTTTGTGACTATCAATTGCGGCGCAATTCCCAAGGATCTACTGGAATCCGAGTTGTTCGGACATGTGAAGGGCTCTTTTACTGGTGCTGTCGCGCATAGGAAAGGCAAAGTGGAATCGGCTGACGGCGGGACCCTCTTCCTCGACGAGATTGGGGAGATGCCGCCGGAATTACAAGTTAAGTTATTGCGTCTCATCCAGCAGGGTGAAATTGAGAAGGTTGGTGCGCCGAGCGCGACTACCGTCGATGTCCGGGTCATTGCGGCTACACATAGAAATCTGGAAGCTATGATCGAGGACGGCACGTTCCGTGAGGACCTGTACTATCGCCTCTCGGTGATTCCGCTGGAACTACCGCCCTTGCGCGAACGTCTCGACGACATTCCTCAACTGGCTGAGCACTTCTTTTCGAGATTGAAACAGAAGCACGGCCGAAGTAATCTTGTTCTGCCGATTTCGCTGCTGCCTTACTTCAGTAATTACCGCTGGCCCGGCAACATTCGGGAATTGGAGAACATCATCGAGCGGCTGGTCGTGCTTACACCGCGCGATGAGATCACCGTCGCCGATCTTCCTGCGTTCTTGCGCCGTGAGCATCCCTCCATCGAAACGCTAAACATAGATCTTCCGTCGCAAGGCATCAGCCTGGAAGCTATCGAGAAAGAACTGATCATTAAAGCGCTTGAAAAATTCAAGTACAACCAAACGCATGCTGCGAAGTATCTCGATATCAGCCGCAAGGCGCTGATGTATCGTATGGAAAAGCACGGCATTCAACGAGCCGATAGCGCTCCTCACGAGGAAGGAGCGGAAGACCCGATCGACTAATTGTGTTCCGGCGCCCCGCATACAGAGAAGAAGAAGCTGGAACCTTTTCCGGGTTCTGAGTACACCCACATCCGGCCCCCAAGTTGATGGATGACGCGGCGGCAGATCGCCAGGCCCATACCGGTTCCGGCGCACTCCTCCTTGCCTCCGCCACGGTAAAACGGTTGGAAGAGTTTATCGGCGTGCGCCATATCGAACCCGATTCCGTTATCTGCTACGCAGAAGGACCAATTCCCTTCTTCATTGGGCTCGGCGGACACTTGAATCCTTGGTCTCGCATGCGCCCGATACTTGATGGCATTTCCAATCAGATTTTGAAATACCAACGCAAGTTGATCGTTCGCCAACACTTTAGGAAGGCGGCCACACTCAATGCTTGCGCCAGCTTCAGCCATGGAGATCTGGAGGTTGCGTACCGCGCATGAAAACATGCTTTCTGAATCGACTGGAAGTAATTGCACCCTTTCGTTACCGGCTCGTGCGTACGCGAGCAGATCGGAAACAAGCCGAGTCATCCAGTCGGCGCCACTTACCACATATTCCAGGAACTCATCTGCGTCCGCATCAAGTTTTCCTCGATAGCGATCGTTCAGCAACTGAGCATACGCAGAGACCATGCGGAGCGGCTCCCGCAGATCGTGGCTAAGCACCGCCGTGAATTGTTGCAGCTCTTCATTCAAGCGCCGTAACCGTTCCATCTCGTCAAGCACGCTTTGCAAGCCCGCCGGGGTACGCTTCCGCTCCCTTTTCGTTGAGTTTTGAACTACCCGCGTTCTTCTCTTCACCGCGGGAAGGTTGATGAATCTCCTCACGGCGCGACAACTCTTTCAACTATCCAAAGCAGCGCAAGCGAACCGCCCGCCACCAACAGCAGCTTCGCTGTCAGAGTAGCCTGCGCCCGAAATGAGTATTGCCGTGGCGCACCTTCAGCAGCAGACTCTAGCGAGGTTCGCGTCTTCTCTTGAGTTTCGTCAAATCGCAACAACGTAATCTCCTTCCCTAACTGCGATTTGTTTATGCAATCGAAGGACCGCGCTTCCTTTCCGCGAATTAGCCGCGGAACCTATCGTTCGTTGCCCCAAAACGGACACCCATGGCAGTTATGGCGCGAGGGATAACGCTGATTTAGCTCCCGCCCTGTAATTCCGCTTTACGTGCGTGAGGGTGTTACATACGATGCGACCGCTTTTATGCGCTTGTCACGACTTAGCGTGCGCTGATTCTTACTTGTCGCGGGATTGGCAGGCCGCATGCATTGCTTATTGCAAGCGATTGCGAAAAAGCATTCGCGAACGAAAGGAAACTGGAAAATGAGCAAGTCAATCGAGAGCACAGAGCTCCTGTACCAAGAACACTCTTCTGCCGATCACCGGAAGCGCCCGCGCAGCAATCGAGAGATTGCATCCCGCGCCTATGAACTCTGGCTAGAAAGAGGCTGTCCCGATGGATCAGCTGAAGAAGATTGGCACCAAGCAGAGCAGGAGGTCGAGTCACTCGAAACGTCGCTTCAGCCCTGAGGCGTTCCCGCTAGCCGCCAGTGAGCATCGCCGGCCGCCCACGAAATGCAGCATCTCGCCTGGGCGGCCTGCCGAGCCCCTGTTGAATACCTGTTGTCATCTCGGAAATGGCGAGTCAATCGCATTTCCAACTCACGAAATACATCTTACTTTTGCTCAACACAATAGAAAGGACTTTTCATCATGTTTCAGTCAGAGCGTAGTGGCAGTTTCGGCACTAGGACGAACGAAACGCAGCAATATTCGAAACTGCTGCTGGAAGAGAAAGCGCGAGTTGAAGTGGAACTCCGTGGGCGCATGGAGAGCTTGCGCATCGGTCGCGCCTCTAACGAGGACCAAGGCCCCATTCTCCACGAGCAGTTTGTCTCCATTCGGCACAATAACTTTGCTTACGAAAAGATAAGGGCGATCGACGCCGCGCTCAAACGCGTGAGAGACGGAGAGTATGGCGTCTGTGAGGAATGCAGTGAGCCCATCTCCGAAAAGCGGTTGAAAGCGGTTCCGTGGACGCGGTGCTGTCTCCATTGCCAAGAGAACCTCGCGAACGATAACGGCGCACCAGTTTTCCGGCACCTCAGAGCAGCGTGAATTCAACTTTAAGGAGATAACCAATGCGACAAGGTACGTTGGCTTTAATCGCTGGAATCATCGGGATGCTCAGCTTCTCGATAACCGCTCGCGCGGAAACCGTCTCGGATCGCCTCAACAGCGCGACAGTAGCTCTCAAAGAGATCATGAGCGCTCCCGATAAAGGCATCCCGCAGGACCTTTTGGGTAAGGCTCATTGCATTGTCGTGGTACCGGGCGTCAAAAAAGCTGCGTTTGTAGTTGGCGGGAAATATGGCCGGGGCTTTATCTCTTGCCGTCACGAGAATCGCCGTTGGAGCTCCCCTGGCGCGATGCGAATGGAGGGTGGCAGCGTCGGCTGGCAGATAGGGGCATCCGAAACGGATGTGGTCCTCTTGGTCATGAATGAAAGCGGCATGCACCGGCTTTTACAGAGTAAATTTACGCTAGGCGCCAGTGCCGATGTTGCTGCAGGACCCGTAGGGCGAAATGCTTCAGCCGAGACAGACGCGAAAATGACGGCGCAGATTTTGTCGTGGTCTCGCTCGCGCGGGGTGTTTGCGGGCGTATCACTGAATGGCGCAACTCTCCGGGACGATCTGGACGAGAATAAGGAGCTCTACGGCAGAAGATTGAATAATCGCCAAGTCATCATGGGGAAGCTCCATGCTCCTCGGACGGCGTCCGAATTTATGGCAATTTTGAACCGATATTCTTTATGATGTCATGACGAATAGCCCACTGCTCGAGGAGTGGAATGATCTGTCGGATTTGGAGCGCGTGGAAGCATTCGAGAGTCTTCCACGCGACCGGGCTGACAGCTTTTTCCTCCAGCTGAGCAGTCGCGATCAGGTCCGTTTGTTGTTGGCGTTGCCTGAGGGAGAACGCCGAATCTGGTTGCGCCTCCTCCCTCCTGACGACGCTGCCGATCTTCTTCAGCTTGCACCAAAAGAGGAGCGCGATAGCCTCGCAGCGCAATTAGATGACGTGACTCGCCGTGAGGTGAACGCGCTTCTGGCTTATAAAGAGGATGCAGCCGGCGGGCTGATGAATCCGCGTTTTGCTCGCCTGCGCCCCGATATGGCGATTGACGAGGCAATCAGCTATCTTCGCCATCAGGCCGGCCATGTCGAGAGCATCTATTACGCGTACGCTCTCGATGAAGCGCAACAGTTGCTCGGCGTTGTCGGGTTTCGGGATCTTTTTGCAGCCGACCGATCCAAACTGGTCCGCGACGTTATGCGGACGAAGTTCATCTTCGTCTCCGAACAGACGGATCAAGAGGCCGTAGCCCGGCTATTCAGCACCTATCATCTACTCGCGATC
Organism: uncultured Acidobacteriaceae bacterium; assembly: GCA_963849445.1. Taxonomy (GTDB): domain Bacteria; phylum Acidobacteriota; class Terriglobia; order Bryobacterales; family Bryobacteraceae; genus Bog-105. Next base: position 60,291 of record CAWKHS010000004.1, read on the forward strand.
CCAGTCCTTGACCCGCATGGACGAATGCAGGGCATCGTCACCGCCGATGACATCGTTGACGTCGTCGAGCAAGAGGCCAGCGAAGATATTCAAAAAGTCGGAGGTATGGAGGCGCTTGATGGCCCGTATCTTCACATTCGCTTTTGGCAAATGGTGAAGAAGCGAGCCGGCTGGCTCACGATTCTCTTTGTTGGCGAAATGCTGACGGCAACCGCTATGGGCTATTTCGAACGGGAGATTGCCCGCGCTGTTGTGCTGGCGCTCTTCGTCCCTCTCATCATCAGCAGCGGAGGAAACTCCGGTTCTCAGGCAACCACGCTTGTGATCCGCGCCATGGCTTTGGGCGAGGTGCGGCTGCGGGATTGGTGGAGAGTCATTTCCCGGGAATTCTCAACCGGTTTGGCTCTGGGAAGTGTTCTCGCCGTCATCGGCATGACTCGAATCGTGCTGTGGCAAGCAATCTGGAAGCCCTACGGACCGCATTATATTCTCATAGCCTCCACTGTGGCGTGCAGCCTCGTTGGCGTCGTGCTCTTTGGAACGATTGCTGGATCGATGCTGCCGTTTGCTCTACGTCGCGTTGGCCTCGATCCGGCGAGTGCCTCCGCACCTTTTGTGGCAACTCTCGTCGATGTCACCGGGCTCGTGATTTATTTCACCATCGCAAGCGTGATTCTAAAGGGCTCGCTACTTTGATTCCGTGAATCTGGTCAAAGCGGGGCCAGCATCCCCCAACAGTTGCCGCCGGTATCTGGCCGCCTCAAAACAGGCACGCCTGACCTTTCTAAGGCACCCACGGAGGCAAACTGTTCTGCCAACGCATGATTCTTCAAGCAAATCCAACGCGCCACGTCTGGCCCACCGATTGCACTTATCAATTGCGAAGGAAATTAAAGCTAAATAGGAGAGTCATGATGTATCGACATTTGAGATCAGCTGTACTGCTTTCCCTACTCGGGCTCGGAACCACTTTGCCCGGCGCCTTGCAAGCGAAAGATAGACACGCCTGCGGGGATAAACACAGCTCAGCGAAGTTTGTCCACAATTCAGAGACGCGTATAGCGGAACAAGTTCGCCACGAGTTAGCGATGCTGCCGTATTACGGAGTGTTCGACAATCTCGAATTCCGCGTGAAGGGTTGTTCGGTGACTCTTCTCGGCCAAGCATCACGTCCAACCCTGAAGAGCGATGCCGAAAGAGTTATCAAGCGCATCGAGGGCGTAACAAATGTCCGCAACAAGATCGAAGTGCTGCCTCTCTCAGGCAATGACGATCGTATTCGGGCGGCAGTCTACGCGCGCATATATAGGACGCCCGCGTTGCAGAAGTATACATCAAACCGTATGGGTCTCCAAAGCCACTTTTCGCGATGGACGGGTGTTACAAACCAGCCGCCGATCGGCTATCACGCGATACACATCATCGTGAAAAACGGTCACCTGACTCTGGAGGGTGCTGTCGCTGGACAGGCGGACAGGAATATCGCCAATGTTCAGGCCCACACTGTGGCGGGTGTGTTCTCAGTAACGAACAATCTCCAGGTCGACAGCTAAGCTGCGCGCGTGCCGCTTAGTGGAGAGATGCTCGGTGCAGCTCCACTTCCGTCTCGGGTCCGACGGTCCCTAGCGGCACGCCTTCCCAACGGGCAACCACCGCCGTCGCTACGCAGTTGCCGAGTAAGTTGACAGAAGTGCGGCACATGTCCATGAGTGCATCGACGCCTAAGATGAGCGTAATGCCTTCCAGGGGAAGCTGAAATGTGCCGAGAGTGCCGGCCAGAATGACCAGTGAAGCGCGTGGTACCGCCGCCACGCCTTTGCTGGTTAGCATCAGCGTCAGCATCATCGTGATCTGCGTTCCGAGCGGCATGTGAACACCGGCGGCTTGCGCGATGAATACGGACGCAAGAGAAAGGTAGAGCGCAGACCCATCCAAGTTGAAGCTATAGCCCGTCGGGAGCACGAAGCCGACGATGTGTTTGGGTATGCCGAAGCGCTCCATGTTTTCAAGAGCAAGGGGCAGAGCCGCTTCGCTCGAAGCAGTGGAGAAGGCGATCAGGAACGGCTGGCGCGCGGCATGGAAGAAACGTCCGATGGGGACCCTGGCTAGAGTTAAAGCTGAGCCGAGAACGAGGATGACAAACAGCGCCTGGGCAAGATACAGAGTGCCGACCAGCTTGCCCAACCCGAACAGGACCCCGATACCGTTGGAGCCAATTGTCACCGCAATGGCCGCTCCTACTCCGAAGGGCGCAAGGTACATGACGTACCTGGTATAGCGGAACATCACTTCCGCTACCGCACCCGCAAAGTGACGACGGGCTGTGCTTTCGCGCCAATCGCCGAGCAGGCCGCTCCGAACAGAAAGAAAAAGACGACCATCTGAAGCACGTCATTTTGGCCGAGCGATTCGAAGACGTTACTTGGGACGGCATGTTCCAGTACTCCGCTGAGCGAAACGGGCTTAGCTAAGGCGGGTAAAGCCGCTCCACCAGCCGCATTCAGTGGCACGCCCGCCCCGGGGCGCATCACGTTCACCATTACAAGCCCGATCACCAGCGCCAGCGTAGTGGCCGCTTCGAAATAGAGCAGGGCCTTCAGCGCGATCCGTCCCATGGTCTTCAGTTCTCCGGCCGAAGCAATGCCGTAAATGAGGGTGCCGAATAACAGCGGTCCAACGATGGAGCGAATCAGCCGCAGGAAGATGTTGCTGATCGGCGCTAGATGCTTAGAAAATTCGGGAAAGAAAACTCCGAGCAGGATTCCGACGATCAGCGCGATAAAGATCCACGCCGTCAACGAAAGCCGTCGCAAGCGTCGCATCAGATCAGCGCTCGCCCCACTTCAACTTCTCGCGAAGCACATCGAAGAAAAGCAACTTGGGAGGCCGGATCAGTTGGATGGTTTTCGGGGAAGAGCGGCAGATGATGAGATCGTTCTTCGCGAGCGGTTCTCCCACCTGACCGTCGATGGTCAGGTATGTCCCGTCTTCGCTATGGCTGAGAATCTGAATGGTGCTGGTATCGGGCACGATGACGGGCCGGTTCGTCAACATGTGAGGACAAATCGGCGTCAGGCAGAAGGCGGCGACCGATGGAAAGATGACTGGACCTCCAGCGGAAAGCGAGTACGCGGTGGAACCAGTGGGCGTCGCGATAATCAGTCCGTCGGCTTTGTAAGCAGCGACGAAGTGATCGTCTACATGGGTATCGAGATCGATCATTCGCGCAAGCTCCGATTTCGTGATGACAACGTCATTAAGAGCTGAATAGCTTGCAATCGGGCGGTTTTCGCGGATCAGCTCGCATTCCACCATGCGGCGGCGGCCGATCCGGTGCTCCCCTCGAAGGGCGCGCTCCAGCTCAGGAAAGAGGTCTTCCGAAGCAATGGAGGTAAGAAACCCGAGGTGTCCCAGGTTGACAGCGAACAGGGGGATGTCGCGCCCGGCGACAACTCGCGCGGCTGACAGCAGCGTTCCATCGCCCCCTAAGACAATAACCAGATCCGTTCCATCGGGAAGCTCTTCACGCGAGAAAAATTCGCTCAGATTGGCGTATTCGGCGGTTTGCTGATCACAGCGGTAGCGGATGCCACGTTCATCGAGCCACTGCAGGAGTCCGCAAACGATGTCTGCCGCTTGGGCAATTTTCGGCTTAGAGATGATGCCCACTACCGCGTTGTCGCGCATTGTCTTCGTCGGCTGCAAAGGAATAGGGTTTCTTGACTATAGCGTGCGGCGCGCGTGCAGCAGGAACTCATGATTTCCTTCCGCGCCAAGGATCGGACTATCCATCAATTCCGTCGCAAAGCCGGACTCGTGTAGGGCCGCCGCTACTTTGTCACAAGCCATCCGATGTAGGGCTGGATCGCGCACAATTCCACCTTTACCTACCATGTCCCGGCCCACCTCAAACTGGGGTTTGACCAGAATAATCCAATCGCCATTCGGCGCGAGCAACGTAGCCAGCGCAGGAATCAGCAGTGTGATGGAAATGAAGCTCACGTCGCATGCGATCACGTCGGCTAATTCGCCGATATCCGCGAAACTCAGGTAGCGGGCGTTCAGCCGCTCGTGCAAGACAACGCGCGGGTCATTACGCAATTTCCAGTCGATTTGTCCGGCGCCCGTATCGACTGCGTGCACGCGTTTGGCGCCGTGCTGCAAGAGACAATCGGTGAATCCGCCAGTTGACGTTCCGACATCGAGACAGACGCGATCGTTCACCGAAATGCCGAAATGCGCCAGCGCCGCTTCGAGCTTCAAACCGCCGCGGCTGACATATTTGAGCGGCTGCTCCACTTCGATGCGGGACTCGGCGGTAACGGAACGGCCCGGCTTGTCGGCTCTTTGCCCGTCGACAGTGACTTTGCCGGCCAGGATCAGGGCTTGCGCCTTTTCGCGCGAATCGGCCAAATGCCGCTCGAACAGCGCGACGTCAAGCCTTTGTTTTCTCTCTGCTGTCAAGCTTTGCGCTGCACGATGAAATCGGCGATTTGCCGCAGCCGGTCGGCGCGATCATCGAAAATCCGCAGCGCCGCATGCGCGGACAGGCGCTCCTGCTCGGCCATCTGGCGCGACCGCTCTAAACCGTATACGGCCGGGAACGTGATCTTCTGCTGCGCCTGATCTTTGCCTGCGGTTTTGCCTAGCGCTTCGGATGATTCTTCGACGTCCAGCACGTCGTCGATGATTTGAAACGCTAACCCGATGTGCTCTCCGTATTGAGAAAGAGCGGCGAGTTCATCGGCGGATGCGCCGGCATAGATGCCGCCCATGCGAACGCTGGCGCGAAGCAACGCGCCGGTCTTTGCCTTGTGAATCGATTCGAGCAGCAGCGCGGTCGGAGGTTTGCGCTCGCCTTCGATGTCGTTCACCTGACCGCCGATCATGCCGCCGACCGTACCTGAGGCGCGCGACAGTTCTTCTACCAGGCGGATTTTTCGTTCCGCATCAATGTGTTTGAGCCGGCTAAGAACTTCGAAGGCCAGCGTCAACAAGGCGTCACCGGCCAAGATCGCCATAGCGTCGCCGAAAACTTTATGGCAAGTGGGCCGGCCGCGACGCAGGTCGTCGTTATCGAGGGCGGGGAGATCGTCGTGGATAAGGGAGTAGGTGTGGATCAGTTCCAGGGTGGCGGCGGCGTTGGCAACACCCTCGGGAGAATCGGATACCGCGTGGGCCGCTGCCATGGCCAGAATCGGCCGGATGCGCTTGCCGCCCGCAAACAGGCTGTAGCGCATGGCGCGATGAATGGAGGCCGGGTCGACATCTTCCTCCGGCACCCACTGGTGCAACGCGCGGTCAACGGTTTGCACCTGTTCGGCCAGATACTCCTGCAAACTGTACTCCTGCAAACCTGCTTGATCCACGGTTATCATTTCACCGATTTTTCAGGGCTAAAAGGAACGGCCACAGTTTCCGTACCTTTTTTCATCAAAATCTCCACGCGCGATTCAGCTTCTTCGAGCTGGCGCTTACATTCCGCACTGAGACGCATACCGCTTTCAAACAGGGTCAGGCTCTGTTCAAGCGGCAAATCGCCCTTCTCCAGCTCTTTGACGACGCGCTCCAGCTCTTCCAGACTCGCTTCAAAGGTCAGCGAGGATGTTTTTTCCTCAGACATCGAATTTAATTGTAACGGTGACAGCGAACAGGCGGCCCGAGAGCTTTTCGCCAGACGTGCCACTTTTCAAGTACAGTAGTTATATGGCGATTCCCGCCAGCACACGCCCCTCACTTTTCGGCTCCGACTAGCCGGTCGTCCCCGCGCGTCCCCTTCCGTCAGTATTTTTCTTCAAACAACCGAGGAGTGTAGTATGCAGACGCAGTTAACGGCCCGTCCCACGCTGGCCGAAGATTTCCCTCAGCTTGTGACCGAGCTGCCCGGACCGAAGGCGCAGGCCATTATCGAGCGCGATCAGAAGGTACTTTCGCCATCTTACACGCGCTGTTATCCGCTGGTGATCAAGCGCGGTGAGGGCGCGATGGTGGAAGATGTCGATGGGAATCGTTTCCTGGACTTCAACGCCGGGATTGCAGTGGTTGCCACCGGTCATTCGCATCCGGATGTAGTGAAGGCGATCCAACGGCAAGCCGCCGAGTTCCTGCATATGTCGGGCACCGACTTCTATTACGAAGGAATGGTGCGGCTGGCGGAGAAGCTGGCGTCGCTCGCGCCGGGAGACAGCGCGAAGCGAGTATACTTCGGCAACTCCGGCGCGGAAGCAGTAGAGGCGGCGCTCAAAATGGCGCGCTATCACTCCGGCCGGGACAAGTTCATCGCTTTCTTTGGCGCTTTTCACGGTCGCACCATGGGCGCGCTGTCACTCACCGGAAGTAAGGTCACACAGCGGCGCGGCTTCCGCTCCACACTGCCGGTTCATCACATTCCCTACTCGTATTGCTATCGGTGTCCCTACGGCAAAGAGCCATCGACCTGTGCGGTGGATTGCGTCCGGGAGATTGAAGATCGGCTGTTCAAGACCATTTTGCCGTCCGAGGAAGTGGCCGCCATCATCGTGGAGCCGATTCAAGGCGAAGGCGGTTATCTGGTTCCGCCGGCCAAGTTTCACGAGGAGCTGCGGCGGATTGCGGACCAATACGGAATCCTGCTGATTCATGACGAGGTGCAGTCCGGAATGGGACGGACGGGCCGGATGTTTGCGTCTGAGCACTTTGGCGTTACGCCCGGACATCGTGACGCTGGCCAAGGGAATCGCCAGCGGCCTCCCCTTGGCGGCGACGGTGGCTCGGGCGGAAGTGATGAATTGGGGACCGGGCGCGCATGCATCGACCTTTGGTGGCAATCCAGTGTCGATTGCGGCTTCGCTGACGACCATTGAACTCCTCGAAGAGAGCTTGATGGCGAATGCCGCCAAGATCGGCGCCCACCTGATGAATCGGATGCGGGATTGGCCTCGCAGGTTCAAGCATGTGGGCGAAGTACGCGGCCTGGGTCTGATGATCGGCATCGAAATGGTCCGTGACCAGGGGACGAAGGAACGCGCGCCGGAACTGCGCGACCAGTTAGAAACGATGGCCTTTGAGCGCGGTTTGCTGATCCTGGGCTGCGGTCCCAACAGCCTGCGGTTGTGTCCACCGCTGGTAATCACGCGCGATCAGGCGGATTTTGCGGTAGATACACTGGAGCAGTGTCTGCGGGCCCAGGAGCAGTTTTAGATGTCGGATGCGGCATCAAGAAGTACCCCGGATCCATCGGCTTAGACCGGAATCCCAACACCAGCGCGGATGTGATCGCCGACCTGGATCACTTCCCTTTTCCGTTTCGAGACAGTTCCTTTCGTGAAGTCCGGGCCATTCACGTCATCGAACACGTAGCGGACGTGATCCGCACTATGGAAGAGTTCCATCGGCTGCTCGCGCCGGGCGGGCGATTGTTCATTGTGACCCCGCATTACACCGACTTCAGTTCATTTTGCGATCCGACCCACCGCTGGCACCTGAATAGCTTCTCGCTGCGGTATTTCGGCGAAGACAGCGGCGGCTTCGGGTACTATTCCCAAGCGCGCTTTCGTGAGATTTCAACCCGGGTGAAATTACTTGCTTTGTGGAGATACCTGGGATTTGAGTTTCTGGTCAACAGCTCGCGGCGCTTTCGCAAGTTTTGGGAGTTTTACCTCTGCTACGGCATTCGAGGCAAGGTGATCGAATGGCAGCTAGGGGCAGTCAAGCAGCCAAGTGGTCGATAGCGCCACGACAATTGCTCTGGAAGCTGAGCGATGCCGCCAGGCATGTCCGCGAAACCCAGACCCTGACTCCGGACGCCGCCCTGGGACGGCGCGGCGAGGACCTGGCACACCGCTATTTACGCAGCAAAGGCCTGACGATTCTGTCGCGCAATTACCGGCCGGGAGGCGGCGATGCGGAGATCGATATCGTTGCGCGCGACGGCAACATCACCGTTTTTGTCGAGGTGAAAACACGCAGTTCGGCAGAATATGGCAGCCCGGACCGGGCCATTGGGTCAGAGAAGGAGAAGCATATTTTGCGGGCCGCGCGGGCTTTCGCGACGCGGGCGGGGATCGAGTGGGACGAAGTTCGGTTCGACACCATCTCAATCGTTTTCACGAAACCGCCATCGATCGTGCATCAGCAGGATGCATTTTTCGAGGGACGCGCCGTCTAATGATTCGTGGCCAAGAAGAGCGCAGGTCGATCGGACAAGCTGCAGATCGATGGACACGATGTTCCGGTAACGAACCTCGATAAGGCTTTGTACCCGGGAAACGGGTTCACCAAAGCGCAAGTCATCGATTACTACATCCGCGTCTCGCAGTATCTGCTGCCGCATTTCGAAAACCGCCCGGTGACGCTGAAGCGTTTTCCAGACGGCGTCCGCGGTCAGGCGTTCTACGAAAAAGATGCGCCCGGCTATGCGCCCGAGTGGGTGAAGACGTTTCCGGTACCGCGGCGGGCCGGCGGAACAGACATTCAATACATCCTGATCAACGATCTGGCGACTTTGGTTTGGTGCGCGAACGTGGCGAGTCTCGAATTGCATCCGTTTTTGCATCGTGTTCCTGAAATTCAGCAGCCGACCTCGGTGGTCTTCGATCTCGATCCTGGTGAAGGGACCGATCTACTCACGTGCGCCGAAGTGGCGTTCTTATTGAAGGATCTGCTGGCACGTCTTGACTTGCAGGCGGTCCCGAAAGTCTCTGGGTCGAAAGGACTTCAAATTTACGTTCCTTTGAACACCGCCACCAGCTACGCGGTCACCCAGCCGTTTGCACGGGCTGTGGCGGATTTGCTGACGAAGGAACATCCGAAACTGATCGTCGCGGAGATGGCGAAGAGCGAGCGGGCGAAAAAGATCTTTATCGATTGGAGCCAGAACTCGGATTTCAAGACGACGGTGGGTGTTTACTCGTTGCGAGCTAAACAGGATCGGCCGTTTGCTTCGCTGCCGGTGCGATGGGATGAACTCGAGACCGCCTTGAAGAGCCGGAAGACAGACGGATTGTATTTTGAACCGGAAGCGGCGCTCACTCGATTGGAAGAAGTGGGTGATTTGTTTGCGCCGGTTCTGAAGCTGAAGCAGCGGCTGCCCAAATCGATAGAAGCGAAGCCGACGACCAAACGGACGAGTCGCGAGACGGTGTCTACGACGCTTCCTCGCGCCAGTAAGCAGGGGAGCAAGAAGCGCTTCGTTGTGCAGAAGCATGCCGCAAGCCATCTGCATTATGATTTCCGGCTGGAAATGCATGACGTGCTGAAGTCGTGGGCGGTGCCGAAGGGAGTTCCGTACGAACTCGATCAGCGGCGGCTTGCGATGGCCGTGGAAGATCATCCTATCGAGTATCTGGATTTTGAAGGAATCATTCCCGAGGGGCAATACGGCGGCGGGACGGTCATGGTTTGGGATATCGGCACGTACGAGTTGATTGAAGGCAACTACTACAAAGGCAACCTGCAGATTTATCTCAGCGGCAAGAAGTTGAAAGGTGAGTGGCACCTCACCAGAGATCGCAAAACCGAGAAGAACTGGTACCTGCTGAAGACGGGCGAGGCGATGAAGCCGCCTAGCGCCAAGAAGGAGAATGCATCGGCGCTGACTGCTCGAACGATGGAGGAGATTGCCGGGGACAAGACGGCGCAGTGGCATAGCAATCGGACGTCCGTGCCGGGCGTGGACCTGGACGAGCTTCCGCGCAGCGCGATGAAGTTTATCGAACCTATGCAGTGCGAGTTGGCGGCGCAATTGCCCGAAGGCGACGATTGGCAGTATGAGTTGAAGCTGGACGGCTATCGGGCGCTGGCGATTAAGGATCAGGGCGCGGCGACGCTGCTGTCGAGGCGGAATAACTCGCTGAACACGAAGTTTGCGAGCGTGGCCGACGGATTGAAGTCGCTTGAGGACGGCGTAATTCTCGATGGCGAGGTGGTGGCGCTCGATGAAGAAGGCCGGCCGTCGTTCAACCGCTTGCAGCATCTGAGCAAAAATCAGGTGCTGATCTATTATGTGTTCGATCTGCTCGCGTATCGGGGGCGGGACATCACCGGGCTCGCGTTGAAGCAGCGGCGGGAGCTGTTGAACGATGTTCTCCAGAACGCGGTGGATCCGATTCGGGCATCGGCCGTCCTGCACGCGCGAGCGGAAGATCTGATTGCCGCCGATTCGCGAGCAGGGACTTGAGGGCATCAGTTGCCAAACGAACCGACAGCAAGTACGAACCCGGTGCGCGCAGCGGCCGTTGGGTGAAGTACAAGGTGAACCAGGGCCAGGAGTTGGTCATCGGCGGTTACAAGCCTTCCGGGAAAAACCATTTCGACAATCTTGCGGTGGGCTACTACGATGGAGATCGGTTGATCTTCATTGCAAAGATCAAGAATGGCTTTACGCCCGCATTGAAGGACGAGATCTACGAACGCATCAAACCATATGAGACGAAGACTTGCCCGTTCGCCAACTTGCCGGAAGATAAGAATGCCCGGCGTGGAGAAGCGTTGACGGTGGAGGCGATGAAGAAGTATCGCTGGCTTCGACCGGAAGTGGTGGCGCAGATCGAGTTCACGGATTGGACGTCGGCGAATCACTTGCGGCATTCGAAGTTCGTCGCCTTGCGCGACGACAAAAATCCGCGCGAGGTGGTGCATGAGATGGCTGGGCGGACCTACAATGATTAGCACGGAGGCGATCCGTGCGACTCTCGTCCGCTGTGCTCTCTCTAATGCTTCTGATGCCGGGCTTCGGACGTGCTCAGAATACGCTTTACGTCGCCTGCGACAACCCCGCAAAACCAAAGCACGTAACAAGCGCTGTTTCCTACTCAGACGACAAGAAATGGCGCGCCTACGTTGATGTGCAAGCACGTAATGCTGGACTGTGTGTATACACTACCCAACTTTGGCTCGGCCCGAGTGATGGCCCGTACCGAGTCGCGTTTGTGATTCCGCCGGAACAGTATGTCTACGGGAACGGGATGCAAATCCTGGGTTGGGAAAAGAGCGGATCCGTACTGCTGGTTAAAACGAATCGATGGCAAGAAGCTTCGGACGCGGGTAACGGTGAAGACGTGCTGGCAATTGACGCCGAATTCGGTTTCGTTTACAAACCCGACCTCAGCGAGCTGATGCAAGGTCGAGACCCGGACCGGTGCGATATGCAGATTCTTGACGCGGCGCTCGCTCCCGGCAAGAGCGTGAACATCGTGGTTCGGGTGCAGTTCAACACGTTTATCGATGTGGATGAAATGAAAAAGGATGTTAAGCCAGAGCCGAACTGCAACGCCACTCGCGAAACTTGGAGCTTTGATTTCAATACTGGCCGGATCCATCAAGTGTCCGATCCTGTTCGGGGCAGGTAAATGATGATGGAGAATCCATCGTGGGTCTTCATGGTATGAACGACGATACCTTGCTTGCGGTAACAGTCCGGGGCGTTTATGACTGTCCAATGGTGCTGCTTCAGATAGTCTGTGACTTGCCGATCCAGCAATCGACACTTGGTGTGTTGCTCGTGCATCGTCGAGGTTTGAACCCACTTCGTGGTCGAGCCGGCTTTGCTGATACCGATTCGGTTCCTCGATACCGCAAGTATTCGGCCCGTTCGGTTGCGTTATGTTCCAGGTCGTCATTGCTCGGAGGCCGGCAAGATCTTGCGATGCGCTGTCTCGTGAGCAACCGGCCAAGCACCACAACCCGATCGCCACGGCAGCCGTGCCGCGCATCACGTTCGAGTCTCCGGTGATTTGAAATAGCGGGTTGCCTGAGAACGGAACAGAAAGTAAACGAAGGCGGCCAGGAAAACGGAGTGAATCGCGACCTTTCCCCAATCGGGAAAGCTGATCGCGACATGGAATGCCATCCAGGCGATCGCCAGCCAACGAGCCCAATTCTGCCGGTAGAGCATATAGACGCCAGCGAGAATGGCGGCTATTTCGACGAGAACAATCGCGACGATGTCGTAATTGAAAGGACGCGCCATCTGTTCGTGGATATGAACGACAAGGCCGATGAGCGCCCGTTGCAATTAACAACAAGCTGATCACGATAACCGGAATAGGACGCCTAGCGATCATTCAGTCCGCCATCGACGGCTAAGATCTGGCCGGTGATGAAGTCGGGAGCTGTGAGGAAGAAATGTACCGCTTCGGCGATTTCCTCGGGCTTGCCTGCCCGGCGCATGGGCGTGGCGTCGATCATTTTTTGCGTTCGTTCATCGACATCGTTGAATGCAATCACTCCGGGCGCAACGGAATTGACAGTGATTTGCGGCGCGAAGGCTTTTGCGAGTGCTTTGGTCAACATGATTACGCCGGCCTTCGATGCGCAGTAATGCGCGTGCTCTGCCCACGGACGGATGCCACCGAGCGAACTGATGTTAACGATACGGCCTGCGCCAAGCTGCTTCATTTGGCGTGCAACTTCCTGACAGCAAAAGAACGTAGCTTTTAAATTAACGTCGTGAATGAAGTCCCAATCGGCTTCGGTGATGTCGAGCGGATCGAAGCGGGTGAAGCGGGCGGCATTGTTGACCAGGCAATCGAGCGGTCCGAACTTCTCTCGGACTTCGCGAAAGAGGCGGCGAATTTCATCGACGCTTGCCAGATCGGCGTGGAAGATCGGAGCTCCACCGCATTCGCGCGAAACTGATTCGGCTTCGGCTCGGGAGGTGTGGAAGTGAATGGCTACGTCGAAGCCGCGTTTTGAAAGCTCAATTGCAATGACACGGCCGATGCGTTTGGCTGCGCCCGTAACCAATACGCGCGGCATTGATTAAGCGTGGGCCCACATCAAGCGTGAACCAGAAAACCGGAGATGGCGTTGCTCGTGGCCGCGATGTCCTGCTGGGAATGAGCCGCAGAAACGAAACCGGCTTCGAATTGAGAAGGCGGAAAGTAGACGCCGCTTTCGAGGAGATGATGGAAGAAACGGCCGAAGGCGGCGACGTCGGAACGTTTGGCGTCTTCGTAATTGCGCACCGGGCCGTTTTGGAAAAAGAGCGTGTACATGGAACCGACGCGGTTCACACACAAGCCTTCAGGAACGTGCGCCACTAACTCGGCTGTGCGGGTTTCCAGAATGTCGTAGGTTTCGGGATGCGCTTCAAGGTAAGTGAGCATGGCGATACCTGCGCTGACGGCCAGAGGATTTCCGGAGAGCGTGCCGGCTTGATAGACGGGACCGGAGGGTGCGACCTTGCTCATGATGTCGGCGCGTCCGCCGTAGGCCGCAATGGGCAGCCCGCCGCCGATGATTTTGCCTAGCGTAGTGAGGTCGGGCTTCACGCCGTATAGCTGCTGGGCGCCGCCCCGAGCGAGACGGAAGCCCGTCATGACTTCATCGAAGATGAGCAGAGCTCCGTATTTTTCGGTGATGCGGCGCAGCCCTTCGAGAAAACCGGGCTCGGGCGGGATACAGCCCATGTTTCCGGCAACCGGCTCGACGATGACGGCGGCGATCGCGTCTCCGCGTCGAGCGAAAGTGGCTTCGACAGCATCGAGATCGTTGAACGGCAGCGCGATGGTGGTTTCGGAGAAAGCCTTGGGCACGCCCGCGGTATCGGGCAGACTCAAAGTGGCGAGTCCGGAGCCGGCCTTTACGAGCAGCGAATCGACATGGCCGTGATAGCAGCCTTCGAACTTGACGGTGAGATCGCGTCCGGTGAAGCCGCGCGCGAGGCGAATGGCGCTCATGCAGGCCTCGGTGCCCGAATTCACCAAACGAACCATCTCGACAGAAGGAACAGCGTCGATGATCAGCTCAGCGAGTTCCACTTCGCGGCCGGTGGGCGCGCCGAAGCTAGTACCGAGTTCAAGGACGGCGGCGATGGCATCGATGACGGGCTTGGGCCGATGACCGAGAACGAGCGGCCCCCAGGAGCAGACGTAATCGATGTATTCGTTGCCATCGACATCGAAGATGTGCGAGCCGTCGCCGCGAGCGATGAAGCGCGGCGTACCGCCCACGGCGCGAAAGGCGCGCACGGGCGAATTCACTCCGCCCGGAATGTAACGCTGAGCGCGGGCGAAGAGAGATTCCGACTGCCGGACGTTCATACTCTTGTTTGGCCGAGAACTAACTTGCGGAACAGGAAGCTCATGAAGATCTCATGCAGCGTGGTATTGACGTTCCGGAGCAGGCGATTCTTGAGTTCGAGATAGGGTTGGGTGCCGGCGAAGAGATCCTGCATGATCTCGCAGAATTTGGGGCTGCGTTTCATGAAGTCGATCATGCGGGTGGGGACGGCGCCGAACAAGATGGCGCCGCAGAAGAGGCGCTTGGCGAGACCGGCGCCGTACGTGAGGTCATGGCCGAAATCGCGAGCGATCAACTGGCAGTAGTTTTCAAATTTCTTTTCAGGTTCCTGATCGGTCAAGAGGACTTGGCTGGCAAGATCGCCGGAGCGCACCGCGTAATAGAGACCTTCACCGGTGATGGGATCGACGAGCCCACCGGCGTCACCGACGGCAACCCAGCGGTCGCCAGCGAGGCGGTTATTGCGCCAGGCGCTCGAATCGAGCGACGGCAACATGTGAGCGAAGAATTGAGCGCCGTTGCGAGAGATGCCCTTTTCGTCCATATATCGCTCCAGGCGGGCGCGCAACATTTGCGCCGATTCACCTTTGCCACCGATGCCGACGGAAAGATGTCCAGCACGCGGGAACACCCAGATGTAGCCTTCGAGATTGGGCAGAAACTGAATGTCCACGTGGGCTTGATCGCTGGGGACGAAGTAGCCGAGAGCGGTCATGGTGTCTTGCGCGTTGAACTGAGTGCCTACCTCGCGAAGCGGGTTGCGGGCGCCGGTAGCAATGACGCAGTAATCGGCGTCGATGGTGCCGCTGCGGGTACGGATGTTCCAGCCGGAGGAGGTGCGATCGAGGCCCATGACGCGGGTTTTCTCGATTTCCGCGCCTGCGGCCTCAGCACGGCGCAGCAGCATGGCGTTGAGGTCGGTTCGAGAATAGATGAGAAGCGGACGCGTCATGGCCATTTTGACGCTGCCGGCTTTGGGCGCCGCAATGAAGGTATCGGTGACGAATTTCTTAGGCGTGTCGTTCTCAAGCAGGTAAGGATATTGAGAGTACGCCTTATAAGTGATGCCGCCGCCGCAAGGCTTTTCCCAGGCGAGTTTCTCGTCGAGCACGATGGTGCGAAGGCCAGCGCGCGCGAGTCTTTCCGCTGCGGTGGCTCCGGCGGGACCGCCGCCTAAAACTGCAACCGTTTTCATTGAGTTCGTCCGGCTCCTGCTGGAGGAGTCATGCCGTTAGCGACAGGTGGGTGACCGGGCGGCAAAGCAGCGCCCGAGGAGTCGCCCTGCATCCCGTGGTGGCCTTGCGAATCGCCTACATTCACGACGGTCCATTTGCCGTCGCGTGCTTCGAGAGTGTATTTCATGGTCATGCCGCTATTCAAACTGGTGTCGCCCTTTGGATGAAAGGCGACGGTTGCGTATGCCATATTTTTATCGAAGGTGACAGAGGTGGTGGTGATGTCGAGGGAATTGACGTCGAGACCGGACCTAGTCTGCAGGCGGTTTATGATCGCTTCTTGGACCTTTTCTTTCGTTTTGATCCGATTGCCACAACCTGAGAGCAGGACGGCCACGACCAGAACCGCGACTGACGGACGTAGCACGCTCCGATTATAACTGGTGCACTTGCAAGGGTTTCCGCTTACCTGATGAAGCTTTCGCTCGCTATATTTCCGCTGGCCGCGATGGTGGCCGCAGGCGCCATTGTGCCGGCGGGGACAGAGCTGCAAGTGAGATTGACAACAGAAGCGAGCAGCGACAAGCCGCCGGGCAGCGCCGTATCCGGAGTAGTAGTTGTGCCGGTGTTTATAAATGGGACGGCGGTGATTGCAGCGGGCACGCGAGTGACTGGGAACACAGCGGATGCGAGCCCGTTTCGGGCGGCGAGCGATCAAGCGGCGGAGGCGGCGGCGACGCTGCGCATCCAGTTCACGCGCATTGAGGGTGCCGCAGGGCATTCGGAACCGTTGGTCTGCGTATTGGAAGGAGTGGATAACGCACGCGAGTCGGTGGACAGCACTGGATTGATCACGGGCATTGCACAATCGCAGACGTTCGAAGGTGAGATCGATAAAGGGATCAATAAACTGGCGTCGCAATACGGGCAGTTCGCGCAAATTCTCTCGGGTGTGAAGGGCGCATTCGTGAAACAGGTGGACGCTTCGATCGATTACAAGCCCGGAGTGGATGTGACGCTGCGCTTGACGAAGCCGCTGGAATGGAGTTCGCCCGCAACAGCCCGTCTGCCGGCCGCGATTGCGCCTGCGGAACCTCTGGCCGCGCTGGTGAATGCGGAACCGTTTCGCACTGTCGCGCAGAATCCGCCGAAGCCGTCCGACATGACGAACCTGATGTTCATCGGAGGCGAGCAGGAGATCGAAACGGCATTCCAGGAGGCGGGGTGGTTTCCGGCGGACGTGCTGAGCGGGTCGTCGAAGATGGAGACGGCGCGCGCGTTGATTGAGGATCGCGGATACAGCGAGGCGCCCATGTCTATTTTGTTTTTGGACGGCAGGCCGCCTGATGTGGCGCTGCAAAAGCAGAACGATACATTCGCGATGCGGCATCACATTCGGATTTGGCGCATGCCCCAGACGTTGGCAGAGGCAAGCCGGTTTGGGTGGCGGCGGCGACGCACGACACTAGCATCACTTTTTCGCCGGTGAGCCGCTCGTTTACGCACGGCATCGATCCGCATATCGATCTGGAACGAGCGAAGGTGGTGAATGATCTTTTGTTTACAGGCAGAGTGCGGGCGATTGCGCTGGTGGCGCGAACGGGACTGCCGCAGGATGTTTCGAACGCCACCGGGGACAGGCTGATCAGTGATGGCAGAATGGCCGTGCTGGAATTTTGACGAAGCGGGACACACTGCGAGTGTGAGTTTGCCATGCAAATGAAGTTCAGGCGCCCTTAGGCGGCTTGTTGGCGCGCCAAAATGCGTTGCACCCGGTTGGGCATGCGCGTTTCGGGCGTTTCCAGACGGTGATTCAGCAGTTCCTGGTGCTCGGCTTTCGCTTCGGCGAGCCAAACGTCGCATTTGTGCAGGTCCTGCTTGCGATTTTCGATCTGTTGCTTGCGGGCTTGTTCGGCCTTTTTAAGCTGCTGCGATTCGAAGCCAATTTCGGCTTTGCGCTTTTCGTTTCTTAGCTTTCGGAGTTCGTCTGAGAGCTGGCGGAAGGCGCGGTCGTGGGTGGTTTGGTAGCGGAGATAGAGCGCCAGGTCTTTCGCGAATCCGGCCTTCTTTCATGGCGAGATCGGGGCGGAAACATTGCTCTTGCAAGCGCAGCGCGCGACCGGCGAGCCAGAAGTGCTGGGCGATTCGTTCGACGAGCACGATTTCGCATTCATTTGACGGCTGGTGCTCGACGCAGAAGCGGGCGAGCAGATCGGTGAAGTCTTCCTGGCGTTCCCAATCGAGAACTTTGAATTGCCCGGTGAAGCCGTGGCGGAAATTGTTTTGCGAGGAATTGGATTTCCCCGTTTCGGTTGTGGGTCCGGTACTCTTTTGCGCGTTCTTTTGGTTGGCGCTGATTTGGGCTTCGGTTGCCATCGTTGGTGTTCCTTTCGAAGATGAAAGTTGCCGGCCTTCGGGCGGGGTCGGGGGTTTTGGAGCCGACAGCGCGGGTCCCAAAATAGAAACCGCCGGATCAGGCTTTGGCCTGCCGGCGATTTATGGAACTTCAGGGCACACGTACCCTGAAGAAGTACCTTAACACGAGTCCAGGCGTTTGGGAAGGGGAAAGTGTTGGGTGTCGCCGGCCGTTGCGTTGGAGTCGTTTTCAACGCCGGCAGGGCAGAGGTTGGTCAGCGGTGGATTCGCGACAACGGTCACATCAGGTTGCTTGGCCGCCCTAGCCGGAAACAGAAGAATGTCGCCAGCGCCGGATGGTCGATGTTGACAGCTTCTAACAGCGGTTCACTCTCGGCTCATGGACGCTCTCCGACGCGCCTTGTTCTACGTGTGTCGATACCTTGGATACGGCGCTTGTGTGCATTCGAAGGTCCCTTTGTCCGTCAGCATCACGCTCGCGCGTGTGAACCCCGGCACCCAGCGGCTTTCGAAACCATAGCTCGAAGCGCCAACGCTATTGACAGGTTAATCGTCTCGGAGTAGAAGTACCTTGGAGGCTGGTACCTCATGAAAATTCTGCGTACAACCTTTTGGGCGCTTATGCTGACGCTGGGGAGCGTTAAAATCAACCACATCGCGGGTACCACCCACCACTGAAAATGGGCGATGAAGGCATCGGCATTGGTGTCACGGGAGCGGGTGCTTTCAGTGCGGAGCTCACACCTGTTTGCAGTGCGCCGGGTACCGAAAGTTTCTTAAGACCAATTCTCGAGACATAGAGAAATGGAGAGTAAAATGCCGAAGATCAGACGAATTAAACTGCACTTACTAAGTGCCGTTGCTATCTCCTGTCTTTGCAGCGGAGCGAAGTCACAGACGTTGAGTGCCGTCTCTGGACGCAGTAGCACTCTAGACTACAGTGCTCTGCCATCAGACGCCGACCTGCATCATCGCACAAAATGGAGTAACGGCGAGTTTATTTACGTCGATGATGACGCCGGGGCGCCATCCTTATACATCTTCGATGCCTCTGGCCGACGGAAGTTTGAGACGATGCTGCAAATCCCTGGTGTACAGTCAGTCCGCATCGACGACTTCGCGGCTGCTCCTGACGGTAGCGTATGGACCGGCGGTTCTGCCACGTCTGCCAGCGGACAACGCGGCTTTTTCCTGGCCCATCTTAACGAAAGCGGAACGGCTGAACTTGTTCAATCTCCAGATTACAGGCCTCACGCTATTACTGTTATGGGCGATGGTACCGTTTGGGCAGTGGGATACGGAATAAGCCGTGACGCGAGCGGAGGGACTAACGTTGATAAGGAGAAAGATATCCTAAGACACTTCGATGCGTCTGGCAGATTTCTTTCGAGTTCAATTCCTTTGTCTTCTGTTGGCTTACCCCGAGCGTATGGAAGTTTCTTGGCTGCTACAGAGACTACTATAGGGTGGTACTCTTCTGCACGTGGGCAGGGTGCTTACGTTGAGTTGTCCACGGATATGAAAGTACTTAGCACCTTTCCGGAAGTGCCGGGACTAGAAAGTAAAGCTGAGCACGTCGAGGGCTTCGCCGTGACACCTCGAGGGGATCCATTCATAAGCGTAGTTCACGCTAATGGTGCTGGGAATGCTATGGATCTTTACAAACTAGATAGAACTTCCAAAACATGGGTTGAGGTTAAATCTTTTCCTCACTTACGCGGCGCTCCTCTCAGATTCGAAGGGAATAATGGAGAGTTTCTGGTGTTTACGGGTTCTCCTGATAAAGCGACTTTGCAGCAATACCAGATATCTGAAGTTCGGCCCTGAGCAGCTAATCGTCGAGCCTCTGTAAAGGACTTACAACCAGTGGTACGGCGGGTCGGCTTACTTTATCGCGCTAGGTAAGTGCTGACGCATCAGTCATTCGCGAAATACCGACATGTCATTGAACAACCGGAAGATGTGCAGCGAAGGTGGCGCTCTCCCGCTCGGCCGCGCCAAGAATCAGTCCCGTCGAAGTGCGGATATTGGATCGATCTTTGTCGCGTGATTTGCTGGGAACCAACACGCCAGGGTACTAGTGATCACGACGAAGCAACCGGCGATCAACATGCTATGAGCGCTTTCATTCGAATTCCTTGTACAGCACCTTGAAGGAGACGGGTGACAGCTAGGTGCAACAAAGCCAATCGCCAGTCCGGCGAAGACGGTCAGGAAACCTTCACGGAATAGCAGGGCATGGATGGCCGGAGTAGCGCCTAAGGCCATGCGGATGCCAATCTCCTGAGTTCTGCGCGAGGTTGTATACGCCACTACGCCATAGATGCCGGCAGAGCATTAAGAGAGCTAGAGTCCCGTCGCGCCGAGCAGAGTCACGATGAAACGCCAGCGATTGAGTCCGCGAGAAGGGATTGCATGGAGGTAGTGAGCAAAACAGACTGCTCGGGATCAACTGACGCAATCGCCTGCCGATCGCTTTGGCCATTCCGTCTGTGGGCGCGCGGTTCGCACCACGAGGAAGGCCGCCTGGCTCAAGGCGCCGCCGAGAGTACACATTAAATCCAGGCGGTGCGTCCAGATCTGCGTGGCGCACACTCGAAACAACACCGATTACGCGTTTCCAATTGCGCGGATTTTCCGGTGTACAATTGACCAGATTCGTCCGAGAGGGTTTTCCCGGCCACAAATGCGCGGCAGCAGAGTCATTGACGATGACCGTGTTGCTCGTTTCCTTTAGGTCTTCTTCCGAAACCAGCGGCCCGCCTCAAGACGAACTCCCAATGTCTGTAGATATTCGCCGCCAACAATATTGATCTCAGCAACCGCTTGATTCCTCGGGTTGAAGCAGCCGCCGGATTTGCGCTTATAAACCCGCCGTGATTCTCCGCTGAATGGTAAGGCATCGACGTTCCGCGCTTGTTACTCCAGGAATGAGACGAACCGCTTCAAGAAATCGTTTGTAATTGGTCGCTGTTCAGGAGTTATACGCTCCTTGATGCACGGCATCGATCCGCATATCGATCAGGAAGAGCAGGAAGGTGGTGAATGAAAGTCAGTGGCCGATCAGTACCAATGCAACCGTTATCGCACTTCTCATGACTAGCCTCACGTGTTCTGTCACGGCGACCAGATGCGGCACCCGAGTTCCGAGATCCGGGCGGTGGAACCTTTGTATTTACGCGGCAGAGTGGGGCTAATCGAAAGCAGTCGTTTGTAGCGCGACTAAGAGGGCGAAGAGCAAAATCGTCCAGTCTGCTCGTGCAGAACCCAACCGTGGAATACATGGAGCGAGAGCGGTAATACTTTCCATGAAGCTGCAGTAAGTGCTAAGCGGCCGAGCCTCCCAGCATCGCCAGTACACAGCTCTCCGTTAGCAGTTGCCGGATGAGCCGACCCTTGCCGGCGCCATCGCTATACGTACCGACATTCCGTTGCCGCGCCGTGCTACGCGCCAGAAGGAGATTGGCGACATTCGCACACCCAATGAAGAGGAACAAACAGGCCGCTCCCATCAAGAACCAGAGAGCAGGGCGCACATTACCCAACGTGCGATCCCAAAGTAAACCTGCGCTGAGCGTGTGATCACGATTTGTAGCGGGGAATTCGCGTGCCAAGGCAGCACCGATGGAAGCTAGATCCTGCCGCGCTTCAAGAAGCGAAATGCCAGGCCCAAGCGAGCTACGGCGCCCACGGCACTGTCCGGAACGATAGGGCGGATTCGTCCCGCTTTCATCGGCGCCCAGAATTCCACGTAGGGTTGGGCGTGTGAGCGGCGGCTCTTCGAAGCGGGAAATTGAAATCGCGAGGCATGACTCCGATGACCAGAGAGTCATGCCCATCGATTCTCACCTTTTTTCCGACGATGTTCCGGTCGGCATTGAAGTCCCGGGTCCAGAGCCCGTAGCTCAGGATTAACTCATTGGGGTGCCCGTAATCGTCCTCTTCCGGAAGAAAATTACGCCCCAGCAGGGGTGAGACACCGAGCGTGGGTAATAAACTTGCAGAGACACGAAGGCCGTAAAGCGCTTCGGGTGCGGACGTCCGCTGCCAAGGTCGAAGACGGAATTCCCATACACGCCAACCGATTCGAGGGTTCGTGACGACGAATGATTTCCTGCGCATCATTCCATAGGACCCGATCAATGTGGGATGGCCCTACTGCGGCGAATCTCGTTCCAAGTTGGAGGAGCTCAGAGGGACGGGAATATGGAAGCGGGTTGAGAAGTACCGCCTTGACCGCAGTGAAGACTACAGCGGTTGCGGCTACACTGATGCAGTGAGAGAGGCGATTGCGCTGGTGGCGCGAACGGGACTGCCGCGCGGACGATATTTTAGCCAGTGTTTCGAGCCAGAGACGTACTGGCTCCGCATTTGCTCGCGAATGGCGGTTGCATTGCCAAACCGGCCCACTTGGCTGCGGTGAAAGTCGACCTCTTCCTGGATTTCTGCTTCCAATCGCTGCCGCCGGAAAGAATTTACGAGTTTGCGAAGCATGCTTTCCTCTCACGCAAACTCCAGAAATGCTCTGAACAGCCGCGGTGTGATCTTGCCAAAGGTGGGTTCGTTGAAGCGTGTGTTTGGGCATCTCGCAGGGCTTCCTAGATGTCTAGGAAAGTATAACGCCTTGTGGCCTTGTATGCCGACCGGGAGTTCGGCACGATTGTCTGTTGTTACTGGGATTGACTTCTTCCACCTCTAATATGTCAAGCGTCTGATTCAGAGATCTCCGCAATTCTAATTCGCTGCAAGACGAAAGCGCTGCACACCAGCGGAATGGTTGCGATCCAAATGACCTGCGTATAGAGGTGGTGATCGCCTAGAAATCCAATGATCGGTGAAATAATCGTTTGCAAACTGCCGTAACCGAAGGTCAACGCGGCAATCGCCAGGCCGGAGCGTGCGGCTCCATAAAGATCAATTGGCAGTGCATAGATGTTCACACTGCCGGCGAGTGCAAAGAAGTAGCTGATGGAAATGATCGCCGTCGCCCAACGCGCATCGGACGCAAACGGCAAAAGAAATGTCAGCAGCGAACCGAGCGCGCTCACCCAAACAGCCCGCCGCCGTGCAGTGAGAGCGTCCACATTCCGTTTCATCCAGCGAAGCGATAGCCAGCCTCCGAAGAATCCCCCCAGATTTGAAATGATCGGCGGAATCCAGATATACTTCGCCGACTGCTGCAACGTGATGTGGTGCACGTGAATCAGGTACAAAGACGTCCAGTTCGACCACAGCGAGTAGGCGCCCATCCAAAGGACATTCGCGAGTACCAGCCAGAGGAGCGAACGATCCCACAGCAGCGACCATGACGAGGAGGACCGTTGCGTGGGGGGCGGAAGCTGATGCGGCGGAGGGAAGATCTTACTGACAATGAGCCAGAGCGCGATCCACGCAAAGCCGCAGCAACCGGTGACCACAAACGGCGTGCGCCAGGTGTGCGCGACCGCCATCCCGATGAAAAGCGGAAGTATGACCGTGCCCGCGCTCAGCCCAATCTGATTGACTGCAGCCCCGAGCGCCAGCTCTTGCGGCTTTAAATACATCCCATTCAGTTTGCCCACCGCGGGCACGCCTGCCGATTCGCCCAGTCCCAGGGCTGCTCTCGAAATTGTCAGTCCTCCGATGCTGCCAATCAGCCCCGTACTCACGGCAGCGGCGGACCACCAGCCGACGGCGGCGGTGATGCCGCGGTTGATGCCGGCACGATCCAGAAACCAGCCGGTAGCGAGCGAACTGCCGGCATAAGCAATGGAGAAAGCTGAAATGGTCCAGCCAAAACGCGTCTGATTGAAATGCAGTTCCGCCATGATCAGCGGCGCGAGCACGTTCAATAGGTTCCTGTCCAAATAGTTGAGCGTCGATGAGATCACGAACACGCCCACCACAAACCAGCGCCATGAGGTAGAAGCTTCGCTAGAAGTTTGCAACGACTATGATCGTAGCGGGTATGCGCAGACGTAATTTCCTGAAGCTACCGGTCGCCGTCGCGCCTATTCTTGCCGGCGCCCACGATCTGCACGGGCCCGGGGAGTTCACGGCGGAATCGGGGGGCAGCATCACGGATGTAGGAGGCATTCGCGTCGGTCACTTCACGGATCCGCGCCGCCCTACCGGCTGTACCGTTATTCTGTTCGACAGCGCCGCAGTAGCCGGCGTGGATGTGCGTGGTGCAGCGCCGGGCACGCGCGAAACCGATTTGCTGCAGCCGGTCAACACCGTCCAGCAAGTGAATGCCATTCTGCTTTCCGGCGGCAGCGCCTTCGGTCTGGATGCTGCAACAGGCGTTATGCGCTTCCTCGATGAGCACGGCATCGGATTCCACGTCGGTCCGATCGTCGTTCCCATCGTTCCGGCGGCCATTCTATTCGACTTGAATATCGGCGACCCCAAGATACGGCCCGACGCGCGCGCCGGTTATGCCGCGTGCGAAGCGGCTACCTCGTCGAATGTGGCGGAAGGCAATGTGGGCGCGGGCGCCGGGGCCACTGTGGGCAAGTTGTTCGGAGCGAAGTGCGCCATGAAATCGGGCCTCGGTACAGCCGGCGTTCAAATTGGAAACGGCGGCCTCAGTGTCGCCGCCATTGTGGCTGTGAACGCAGTCGGCGATGTGTTCGACCGCACGACGGGGAAAATCCTGGCGGGCGCCCGAACAGTAGACGGGAATGCGTTTCGCAATAGCATTAAGCAGATCATGAGCGGCGCCGTAAACCGCGCTGTATCCGGAGCTCATACGACCATCGGTGTGATCGCGACGAACGCGACTCTCACGAAGACAGAAGCGACGAAGATAGCGCAAATGGCGCACGACGGTCTCGCTCGCACGATTAACCCCGTGCATACCGCCTCTGACGGGGATACGATCTTTGCCGCGGCTACCTGCACGCATCAAGCAAAAGCAGACCTAACCACCATCGGAGCCGTGGCGGCGGAAGTAATGGCTCGCGCCGTGAACCGTGCAGTGCTAACAGCAACAGGGATTCCGGGCTACCCGGCTCATCGCGACATGGCAACGCGATAAATCACAGATTTCACTGGCACAGAAACTTTTCCACATCGAAGCCGTCTGTATCCACTTCGACGGTCTCTTCGTGCCGCGACATCTTGCTGACCACCGCAATGCGGTGCGATCCCGCCGTCAGATGAAGCGTGGCAGGAGTATATCCAGAAGGCCTGCCCGTCTACCAGCACCGTGCACCCGCTCAGCGAAGACGTCACCACGACGACGCCCATGCTCTTGCCCAAATTCACAAACATACTGTTGTCGCTCGGAAGATTGAAGATGCGGCGCGCGATGTTGTAACCCGCCAACTCGGCTGTGAGCGTATGACGGCCATTCGGCAAAGACAGAGTGCAGGGAGCGCTGCAAGTCATATCCGGTCTGCCGTCAACTACGATCTTTGCGCCCGGTGGTTCCGTCAGCAGTTCCACGTCGTTGACTTGACCCGCGCGCGCCGGAAGAACGGGACCCGCCACTCCGCTCTGCGGTCGATTTGGAGGAGCTGTAACCTCCTGCCGCGGCCGGTTTTGAGCCGTATGGGACGCCGTGCTTTGCCCCGTAGCGGTGTGTGCGGGCGTGGGGATATCCATTCCTTGGGGCGGCGGCGTAGTCGGTCCGGCCTTGGTATCGAGCACCTGCACGGGCACGCTGGGCCCCGAATTCGATAAGACGATAAAAACGATTGCGGCGCCGATGGCAAAACACATCGCCACAATCAGCGCCAGCTTCTTCGTGCCCGACCAACCTCGCTCCGGCCGATCGCGCTCGAAATCGTCCTCATCGAGCCGGCGCCGCGCCCGCGCCGGTAGCTTCGTAAGGCGGCTCCGCCGGAATGCTCGCCGGAATGCTAATGATCGGGCGACTGCGAGCAGCGGCGGCAGCCTCGGTGGCTAAGGCTCGGTCAATCGCCGCATCCAATGCGCTGCTCTCGGGCGCGGGAGCCTCTGCCAGCGCAATCGACAGCGCTCCAATGAATTCCCCGCATGACGCGAACCGCTGATTGGGATCTTTCATCAGCGCCCGTTGCAGCACCTTGGCGGCTGCGGCGCGATAAGTTCGGGTTCACCTGATCCGGCGGCCGCGGATCCTGTTTGCAAATCGCATAAAACAGGGCCGGAAGGTCGTCCGCGCTGAATGGTTTTGCGCCCGTCAAGCGCCTCGTAAACCACGACCCCGAACGAAAACTGGTCGGAGCGCCCATCCACCGTCGTGCCTTGGATCTGCTCCGGCGACATGTAGTTCGGCGTCCCAATAATCGTGCCGTTGTGGGTCATCTCATGCGACACAAAGCGCGCCACTCCGAAATCGGCGATCTTGGCGAGCGTTTCCACACCCGGCCCACCCGGTGCGATAATGATGTTCGCGGGCTTGATATCGCGGTGCACAATCCCCTTCGATGTGCGTAATCCAGCGCGTCAGCGATCTGCCGCAAGAAATGCAGCAGCGCCGCGCATCGGGAAGCAGTCCCTTTTTCAGCATGTTGTCGAGCGACGCGCCCGGGCACATACTCCATGAAAATGTAGGCGAAATCTTCCTGCTCGAGAACGTCGTAGATGGTGATGATATTCGGATGCGAAAGCAGCCCGGCCGCCTGCGCTTCGCGGAGCAGACGCTCGCGCAGACGCTCCCGCTCCTCCGGATCCTTGAAGTCCGCCAGCCGAATTGCCTTGATCGCCACCGTGCGGCCTATTGCGGGATCGAGCGCTTTGTAGACGACGCCCATCGCGCCGCGACCCAGTTCTTCCTGAATCTGATAGCGGCCAACCTGATTCACGCACCTTCAGTATAGTGTCGCGTTTGCGCGATAAATGCCTATAAATACAGGGCTCTAGAGAACTCGGCAAGCCCTGCTTGTTAGCATGAGATTAATCCCCGATGATTCCTGAGGTGATTCAGGAAGGACTCACTTTCGACGATGTCCTTCTGCAGCCCGCGCACAGCCAGGTGATTCCCTGCCGAAGCCGATACCACCACCCGCCTGACCGCGAAAATCGAACTCAAAATTCCGATTCTGAGCGCCGCCATGGATACGGTCACGGAATCGCACATGGCGATCGCGCTCGCGCAGCAGGGCGGCATCGGCATGATCCATCGCAACATGCCCATCGACCGGCAGGCGGAAGAAGTGGACCGGGTCAAGCGCAGTGAAAGCGGGATGATCGTCGATCCCGTGACGATCGAGCCCGAACGCAAGATTTCGGAAGCGCTCGAAGTGATGAGCCGCTATCGCATTTCGGGCGTGCCGGTCACGAAAAACGGCAAGCTCGTCGGCATTCTCACGAATCGCGATCTACGCTTCGAAAACGCGCTACGAGCTGCCCATTTCAGAGGTGATGACGAAGGACGAACTCATCACGGTTCCCGTCGGCACGACGCTCGAAGAAGCGCAGCAAGATTCTTCACAAACATCGCGTCGAAAAACTGCTGGTGGTCGATGATAACTACACCTTAAAGGGTCTCATCACGGTCAAGGACATCCAGAAGAAGATCAAGTATCCCAATGCGGCAAAAGACGACCAAGGCCGTCTGCGCGTCGCGGCCGCTATTGGCGCGACCGGCGATTTTCTCGAGCGCGCGCAGGAACTTTGCGCAAAGAAAGTGGATGTCATCGCCATCGATTCCGCCCACGGCCACAGTCAGCGCGTCATGGATGCTTTGAAAGCAGTGAAATCGGCTCTCCCCGGCGTGCAGGTGCTGGTAGGCAACGTCGCCTCTTACGAAGGCGCGCGCGATCTGGTCCGCCTTGGCGCTGATGGCATCAAAGTCGGCATCGGCCCCGGGTCGATCTGCACCACGCGCGTGGTGAGTGGCGCGGGCGTTCCGCAGATCACTGCCATCGCGGAGTGTTCGAAGGCAACGCGCGAAACCGGCGTGCCGCTGATTTCCGACGGCGGCGTGAATATTCCGGCGACATCACGAAGGCGATCGCGGCCGGGGCCGATTCCGTCATGATCGGCAGCCTGCTTGGCGGGTACGGACGAGAGTCCCGGGGAAACCATCCTTTATCAGGGCCGCACATTCAAGAGCTATCGGGGTATGGGATCGATGGGCGCTATGCCCGCGGGCGGTTCCGAGCGATACTCTCAAGCGGCCAACGGCAAACTGGTGCCCGAAGGCATTGAGGGCCGCGTACCTTACAAAGGGCCGCTAGCAGATCTGGTCTATCAACTCGTCGGCGGTCTGCGCGCCGGCATGGGCTATTGCGGCTGCCAAACGATTCCAGAACTCCAGGAACGCGCCAAATTCCTTCGCGTCACCGTCGCCGGCCTGCGCGAAAGCCACGTTCACGACGTCATCATCACCAAAGAAGCCCCCAATTACCGCCTCGAGTAACCGTTCTACCTCAGTTCTGCTATCCAAACGCTAGCGGTTCGCGCGATGATGAATCCGTCTCCAACTCTCGCAAAGGCACCGAGCGGCTCGTGGAAGTGACTTCCGTGATTTCTTCGATTACGGGAAGCACATCAAAAGTCAAAAATCTCGTCGAAGAGGTCAGCCTAGCGGCACCGATCAAGCCAAAGGCGTTGAGCAAATCGCCCGCGCACTGACGCACCTAGAGCAGATCACGCAAGGCACCGCCGCCAGCGCCGAAGAAAACGCCGCCGCCGGTGAAGAATTGCAGGCGCACGCCAGGTCCATGCACGAAGTGGTCAACGTGCTGGAGGCGCTCGCGCAGTAATGTTGAGCTGCGGCCTGATCGATTCTCACCTGCGCCGCAGCACACCAAAGCACCGTTAATGCGCTCTTGAGTTACGTTCATTTGCTGCTATAACAACTCGTGAAGAATTTGATACAGTTAGCACCCAGGGAGTATTGAGGTTCTAACATGTTCAAAAGACTACTTAGTCAGTGTCTTTTGGCGGTATTCGCACTTTTTTGTGCGATATCGCCCGCCTTTTCACAAGAAACATATGGATCGATCGTCGGCAATGTGACCGACCCTTCCGGAGCAGCCGTGGCAAGTACGCCGGTCACGATCACCAATCTCGGTACGAACGAAAAGCGTACCGAAAACACGAACAACGACGGTTTCTACCAGTTCGTCAATTTACCTCCAGGGCAATACAGCGTTGAGGTGGCGCAGACTGGCTTTAAGCGAGTGGTTCAATCGCCCGTAACCGTAGCGACCCAAACCACCACAAAGATCGATCTCGCTCTACAGGTGGGCGCGGTCAATCAGACTGTAGAAGTCACGGCCGCAACGCCGCTGCTTCAGCCGGAATCGTCTTCGCTCGGCCAAGTTGTCGATGAGCGAAAAACGGACGAATTGCCACTGAACGGCCGCAATCCACTTAACCTCGTTGCGCTGGTACCCTCCGTGGTTCCACAGGGCGGCTCCATGTCAAACCCGAACGGGCAGAATCCGTTCGCGTGGGGGAATTATCAAATCGGCGGCGGCATGGCGAACCAGAGCATGGTCTGGCTCGACGGCTCGCCGGTGAATGGCAGCTATATCAACATCACGGCTTTAATTCCGACCCAGGATTCACTGCAGGAGTTTAAAGTCGCCACGAACAACCTGTCGCCTGAGTACGGACGTTTCGCCGGCGGCGTTGTCAACTTCACGACGAAGTCCGGAACGAACGATCTTCATGGCGAAGCATGGGAATTCCTGCGCAACCGCGACCTGGATGCGAACACTTTTTTCAACAATACGAACGGCACACCGCGCGGAGCGTTCACGCAAAACCAGTTTGGTTTTAACCTGGGCGGTCCGGTAGAAATTCCAAAGCTCGTTCACGGGCGCAATAAGACGTTCTTCTTTGTGGATTACGAAGGCTTCCGTCTTCGACAAGGCGTCTCCTACACGGAAACGGTGCCAACGGCGGCCGAGCGAACAGGGGATCTGAGCGCACTGGCAGCTTCGCAGGGCGTGAATATCTACGATCCTTTGACAACGTGCGGAACTGGGGCGCCGGGAACACCCGCTTGCGGCGCCGGTGTGGCCACTGGAACAAGAGCGCAATTTCCAGGCAATGTGATTCCAGCCAGCCGCATCAATCCCACCTCGCAGATTCTCTTAAATCTCTATCCATTGCCCAACGCGCCAAGGTACTGCAACGGGTGTCAACAACTGGATCGGCAATGGCAGTCAAGGCGGCAACAATAACGAAACCGTCGTACACATCGATCAGAATGTCTCCGATAAGCAGCACATCACGGCGCGCTATACGTATTGGGGCAATTTAAACCTGCCGACCGATCCGTTTGGCAATGGCGTTTGCCAGGACCGCTGCACTGAGACCTTCAACACCAACAATTTTGTCTTCGGTGATACCTATAGCTTCAACCCGACGACCATCTAGAAGTACGGCTGAGCTATCAGCGCTTCGATTACAATCGCATTCCAGAAACACTCGGCTATGACCTGACGAAACTGGGATGGCCCGCCGCTTTGAACAGCGAGGCCGTCTTCAGAGATTTGCCGGTCCCCGTGATCAACGACTTCGACACCAATAATACTTTCGGAAGCCAAGGCGCGGGTAGTGTCATCATCGACCGCAATGACAACGACCGGGCGGCCGGCACGCTGACCAAGCTCAAGGGAAACCATACGCTGAAGTTCGGCGCTGAATTCCTCCGGCTGACGCATAACTACGCTCAAACTAACGTTCCAACTGGAATATTCAACTTCAATCCCGATCTTACGGCTCTGAATGCAAACAATACAGCGGGAAGCGGATTGGGATTGGCCACTTTCCTGTTGGGCTATCCTTCGGGCGGAAGCGCCAGCAGCCCGGCTCTCGTGGCCGCCCAGCAACTCTATCCCGCGGTCTTTGCGAGCGATGACTGGCACGTCACTCCAAAGTTGACACTCAATCTTGGCCTTCGGTGGGAGCACGCCGGTCCGTGGACGGAGCGCTTCAATCGCATCTCGTTCTTCGATCCAAGCGCACCGAATTCGGTTCTTGCCGCGGACGGCATCACCGTTCCCGGCAATATCGGTCTGGTGAATACCGGCGCCGACCCCTATCGCAGCGGCATTCGACCCGATTGGAAACAGTTTGCTCCTCGCATCGGTGCGGCTTACCAGCTAGCGCATAACACTGTGTTTCACGCCGGCTATGGAATCTTTTGGCTGCCGAACGACGTAGCCTGGGATACCAGTCCAAACAACGATCCGGTCAATTCCGCAAGCACGCCCGTTCTGGAATCCGTATATACCGGTGTGCCCGCCTGCTATCCGGCTAGTTGCTCCACTGCTTCGGCTGTGACCGGGACCGGCGCTTACACCATCGCCAATCCATTTCCGGGCGGAATCATCCCTCCTCCGGGCCGCACTCCCGCCTATGCCGCCACTGCCCTGGGGACTGGACCTACGGAAAACATTTTGAACAATCCGTACGGATATGCTCAGCAATGGAACGCGGACATACAACAGCAGTTCGGCGGCGGACTTCTGCTGGATGTCGCTTATGGCGGCGCAAAGGGAACTCACCTGCCCATCGATTCGCCGCAAATCGACCAGATCCCGATCAATATCTGTCCATGGGTAACGCGCTGCTCCAGAACGTCCCGAATCCCTATTATGGGTTCATCACAACGCCGGGTTCCTCGCTCTCGCAGCCGACCGTGCAACTGGGCCAACTGCTGAAGCCTTATCCGGAATACACGAGCGTGCAATTCGCCGGTCAAGGCGTCGGCGACTCCACGTACGAATCGCTGCAGGTAAAAGCTGAAAAACGTTTCTCTGGTGGAAACTCCATCCTCGTCGCTTACACTCACTCAAAACTGATCAGCGACACAGACACGATCACCGGCTGGTTGGAGGCGGGCGGGACCGGAGGCGTTCAGAACTGGAATAATCTGAAGGCCGAAAAGTCTCTCGCTTCTTTTGATGTCCCGGATCGTCTGGTGGTCAGCTACGTTCTCGATGTTCCCGTGGGCAAGGGACGAAAGTTCCTGAGCCACGCGAACTGGTTCGAGGATACGGCGATCGGCGGCTGGGGCGTCGAAGGGGTCACAACTATTCAGCAAGGTTTCCCGCTGCACTTCACTACCAACTCCAATAACAGCAACTCCTTCGGCGGCGGCTCTCAACGGCCTAACGTCATCGCGGGTTGCACGAAAACCGTCTCCGGATCGATCACTTCAAAGCTGGACGATTACTTCAACACCGCTTGCTTTACTCAACCGGCTGCCTTCACGTTTGGAGACGAATCCAGAACCGATCCTGTTTTGCGATCTCCCGGAGAGGCGAATTGGGATTTCTCAGCGTTCAAAAACTTCGAGCTCACGCCGGAAGGCAAAGCTCACCTCCAATTCCGCGCGGAGTTCTTCAATATCTTCAACCGCGTGCAGTTTAACTATCCTGGACAGACGTTTGGCTCGTCGAATTTCGGTCAAATCGGCACGCAATTGAACAACCCGCGTCTGGTGCAGTTCGCCTTAAAGCTCGCCTTCTGAGCTCAATGCGCTTTATCCAAACTCCCCGGATCTGAAATCCAGATCCGGGGAGTTCTATTTGTCAGGCTGCTGACCCGGTACCGCCACGAACCGGTAGCCGATTCCCCGCACCGTCAGAAGATGCTGTGGCTGCGGTGGCGTCATCCTCTATATAACGCCGCAGCCGCACAATGAAATTGTCAACGGGCCGAGTGTCCGTGTCTTCCTGCAAACCCCACACTTCTTCAAGCATGGTCTTACGCGAAACCGGTTTACCTTCATGCTCGATTAGATAGCGCAGCAGGTTCGCTTCCATCAGTGTCAGACGAAAGATCTGGCCCCCAATCGAAAGCTCCAAAAGATCAAAGTTAACCTCTTTATCGCCTCGATCGCCAAAGACAAATACATCCTTGGGCTTGGCAGGCAATGTGGCGTTGCTCACGGGCGTTTTGAGCCAATCTCGCCGGCGCAGCAGACCCCGAACTCTGGCGATCAGAATGGCAAGTTCAAATGGCTTCGTGAGGTAATCGTCCGCGCCCGCTTCAAAACCGCGTAACACATCGTGGGAGTGTCCTCTGGCCGTCAACATGAGCGTGGGAATGAATTGCCCGGCGTGGCGCAATTCAGACATAACGCTGAATCCATCCTTGCCGGGCAGCATCAGGTCCAGAATCAGAAGATCGAAAGCCGTCTGCCCTGGCGGCAGCCGGTCGAGCGCCTCTTCCCCCGTCTCCACCACTTCCACCTGATGGCCCTCTGCTTCCAGATTGAAGCGCAAACCATTGGCCAGGTGCTGCTCATCTTCCACCACCAGAACTCGGCTCATTTCGAAATGGGCAGTTCCAGGACGAACGTGCTACCGTGGCCCGGACCCGCGCTTTCCGCCCACGCTCTTCCTCGATGTCTCTTTGCCACAGAACGCACGATGTACAGCCCCAGTCCAGTCCCGCTGGGACGCCGGGAGACTGGCCCCGGAATGCGGTAGAAGCGTTTGAAAATCCGCTTTAGCTCACCCTGGGAAATCCCCACCCCTCGATCTTTTACACGCACGACCATATGTCCGTCGTCGATTCTGGCGGTTTCGACCGTGACGTCCACCGTATTTCCTGAATACTTCACTGCGTTGTCGATGAGATTCAGTACCGCGGCTCGAACTTCGTCCAGGTCACCACGGATTTTCATGGGCGGCCCAGGATGGTATTTCAGAGACTCGGGCGGTAAGCTCCGAAGCTTACGCGTGAGATCGACGCACTCCTCAACCAACTCACCCAAATCGATCGATGAAAAATTCAGGATTCGATTGGACGGCCCGATGCGCCCGGTGCGCAACACCTGCTCAATGGTGGACAGCAGCCGCTCGCTATCCGATAGCATGATCTGGTAAAACTCTGTCCGTTTCTCCTCGTCCACTGTCCGGGTCATCAATGTTTCCAGGTACAGTCGAATGGAAGCTACCGGAGTCTTCAGCTCATGCGTGACAGCATTGATAAAAGCATCGTGCTGTTCGTTCCTTCTGATTTCGCGTACTAGAAACGTGGTGTTTAAGACGACGCCTCCGATGATCACGGTCAGCAGGAGGGTCCCCAAAAAGAGCAAAATGCCCGTATGCCAGTTGAGGATAACCCAACCGACATAGAGCAGCAGACTGACGAGGATGAGCCCGGCGCCAAGCGAAATGAAGAAGGCGACGGACTTGTGCCGGCCGGCAACCACCATGAGTCTAGCTTAGGCGACTGCAGTGGTTCCGGCGGCTGCGCTTAAGCGGCTTTTTGCTCGGGAACCGCACTCTCAACCTTCGCGACTTGAATGTTCTTCGCGATGCCGAGGCGCTTGAGAATCTTCAGCGAAATCCAGGACGGATCGAATTCATACCACGCTAGTCCGTGGCGAGCCGAGGTGGGATGAGCATGATGATTGTTGTGCCAGCCTTCCCCGAATGTCAAAAGAGCCACCCACCAGTTATTGCGCGAATCGTCGCGGGTCGCGAAGCGGCGGCGGCCCCACATATGAGTGGCGGAATTGACTAGCCAGGTGGCATGCAACCCGACGACCACGCGCAGGCAGATGGCCCACAGGAACATTGACAGCCCGCCGAAAGCAAACAGAATCGCACTCAGCACAACCATGGGAACCCAATGATAGTTGTTCAGCCACACGTAAAAGCGATGCTTGGCCAAATCGGGCGCATACTTCGACATCAGGCGCGTATTGCTGTGGTTGCTCTCCCCGAAAAGCAGCCAACCGACGTGCGCCCACCAGGCGCCATCGTGCGGAGTGTGCGGGTCGCCGTG
Source organism: uncultured Acidobacteriaceae bacterium (assembly GCA_963849445.1). GTDB lineage: Bacteria > Acidobacteriota > Terriglobia > Bryobacterales > Bryobacteraceae > Bog-105. Next base: position 94,517 of record CAWKHS010000004.1, read on the forward strand.
GTGATCCGACTTTTGATGATGAACTCGATGCGTAGCAACCCAGAAAATCGGCCCGCCTTCCAGCGTCAAGGAACCACAGAGCGCGAAGAAATATTCCAGAGCAAGAGGCACTTTGTACCCCCGGTGCGTCAGCAACCGGTGATAGCCCAGACTGATGCCGAGACCCACCGTCATCCAATAGAGGAACAGAGCGACAGCCAACGACCGCCAGTGGAATGTGAACAGCGCAGCCACGGCCCCCACATGAAACAGCGTCATGACAATGGTTGTGGGCCAGTTGAGCCGCTCGGTTTTTGAATTCTTATCAAAATCCACGAGCACATGCTCTTCTGCGAGTAAAGGCATATGTTTCGAACGTACCAGGAAATTGTCGTTTGCTTTGTAAGACTTGTGTAATTTCGCCGGTGGTCCGGCTGAGCCCCGAACCCTACTCCGCCGGCAATCGAAGGGCGTACGGGGATCTCTGACCAGCCGGGAAGCTACAACGAGGCGAGCACCTCTCTATATAAGTATTTCGCTCCTTCTACGCCGTCCCAAGGGCCGTCCTCGTACTCGAGCGCAAAAATGCCTTCGTAGTTGTTGTTCAACATGATCCGGACGTTGCGCTGAACGTCTGGATTCTTCCAGCGGCTCCAGTACTTCGCATGCACATTGGTGTGCGCGTACGGCGCAAGGTCGTTCAAGGCATGAAACAGCAGGTATTCATGCTCCCAGTTGCAGAAATCCGGGGAAGCTTCGCAGAACGGATGATTCACCTCTTCGATGACGATGCGAATGTTGACGGGATTCGCCGTCAGGCCCCAATGATTCTCCAAAGTGACCTTTACTCCCAATTTGCCGCCGTAATCGGCCATCTCTTTGAAGGACTCGATGCAATTCGTCAGATATTGCGCCAGGTCCGGATTCTTCGGGTAAGAGCTGGGATCGGCGTGCGGAGACGGTGCAATACGCGGGCCGCCGCTATTCACCCGCATGGATTTCGTGCCCAGCATCGCGGCGCCATCCAACCAGTTTTTCGCAACTTGAATGCCCTGCTTCCGCTTCTCCTCATCTAGATCGCAGATGTTCCTCGGGGCATTGTTCGAAATGTGGTGGCATTTGGTACCGGTCGTCACGAGCTTGTTGGCCATTTTCTCCAGCCACTTCTTGCCCGACGGACTGGCCGGATCGAATTCCGAAATCATATGGGACGATCCGTTGTATGCGATGGCTACCTGAACATACATACTGTCGTCGCTGGTGTCGCCGAATAGCGAAGACCAGACGTCCATGCGAGTGACGCCGGGGAAGGTTTCCTTAGTAAATTCAGGAAAGTCCAGCAGGGTGAGCTCGCCGTACTTCTTCTTCATCTCTTCGGATTTCCGGGCGTCTTCAGGCTGGTTCCGCATTTTGAAGTTGAAGCGGATCGGATAGCTGTTGGAGGCAATCCGCTCGACTTTCTCTTTTTGCGTGAGCTCACGCTTCACTCCGGCGTGTTGCACGGATTCAGGAGCGGTCTGCTGAGGATCGGCAGTTCGGTCTGCCGCGCCTACAGCCAGGGCACCCGCAAGCACCCGTACCCGCAGTCTTCAGAAAACCACGTCTGCCTGGATTAAAGTCACGCATTTTCATCTTCCTTTCATTAGCGGTCTTGCCAGACCGTTGCTCCTCCGGGTTCGACGTTACGTTGGCCAACTAAGATTTGAGCGTTTGCGCCGGCTGGGATGGGTTCGGTTTGGCTGGCGAAGTTGGTTGCCACCCAGAAGCCGTCACGCCAATCCACAAGGAAGTTCGGTGCGAGATCGGCCGGGTTCGCTCCGGCGGATTGATAGACGCGATGCAGGAGGGCGCGCTCGAGTTCACCATCTAACGTGTCGACCCCGATGTAGGTGACAGTTCCCTGCCCCAGCTTGTGGGTGATCGCGGCAGCTTTTCCGGCATAGAACTGGTCGGCATATTGGGCTAGAACTTCGGTTCCGGAATCGGGTTCGATGATGTCGCCCCATGAGCCCCATGAATAACTCTTGCCGGCGGCGGTGACGTGGCCGTCGACTCCGACGGGGAGCAGATCGTAGCGCGGAATGCGCGCTCCGATTAAGCCATAAATAGGTTCGGCCCAGGCAGCTTCCCAGAGGTGACCGCGCATGTCCTTTTGACCGGTGCGACAGGTGAGAATGAGATGGCCGCCATTTTGGACGTATTCGGTGAAGCGGCGAATGAGGTCCTGATCGATCAACTGATACGCGGGGGCGAGGACAAAGGGATGGTGACTCCAATCGCGGTCCGCAGTGAGTACGTCAACCGGGGCCATCATGGACTTGAGAGCCCGGTAATAGCGCATCCAATGCGCTTCGGTGTTCCAGCGGACGGTCTGCTTGTGATTGGAGATGTCCCAGCGATTGTCGTAGCTGATGAGGAAGGCAGTGCGGCGCGCGGCGTAACTTTCGGGCTCATGCGCATTTGGATTGTAGTGTTTGCGCAGTTCGAGAACGTCCTGCATGGCTTGAGAATATTCGCGGCCACCGACGGATGGCGTGACACCATCGGTTTCCGCGAGACCTTTGTGATAAAGCTCTGAGCCGTAGAGCGGCTGACGGTAGCGATAGGTGCAGACCATGGTGGCTCCGGCGCCGAAAGCGCGCAGGATCCACATGTGAATCGCGCCGGGAAGCGGCCAGGGATTGACTTCGCCCCAATTGACTTGGCCGGGTTGCAATTCCATGGGACCCGAGAGGCCGTTGAAGGAGCGCATGTAGTCGTGCATGAACGACATGACATCGGCGTTGCCCAAGCGGAAGCCGAGCGGTCCTTCGTTCAAGTCGCCGTGCACAGGGTAATGAGTCCAGGTGAAGACATCGAGCGTTTTGGCGGAATAAGACGGATTGACGTCTTCATGCATGGCCATGAAGTTGGTCGTGATCCACTGGTTTTTGGTGTAGCGGCGGAGAACGTTGGCTTGCATGGCGATGTAGTCAGCCGTTTCGTGCGCGAACCAACGGCGGAAGTCGAGCACGGCGTGAGGACTCGGATCGGCAACGAGCGTGTCTTCATTGGGAATTTCGATCTGGTCGAAGTTCTGATACATCAGGGACCAGAAAGCGCCGCCCCAATCCGAATTCAGACGATCGATGGTGCCGTATTTTTCGCGCAGCCAGTCGCGGAATTTCGCGGTTGCGGCTTTCGAGTAAGAGAAGCGGCGGCCGTAATGGCTGAGTTCGTTGTCGATCTGCCAACCCCAGACGCGCTTGTCGTTCCCGAAGCGCTTGGCAAGTTCGCTGTCGATTTTCGTGACGTAATCGCGATAGACAGGCGAACTCCAGTCCGCCTCCTCGCGGCTGCCGTGGATCATCGTGCGGCCTTGGGCATCGACCATGAGCACTTCCGGATGGCTGCGCGTGAGCCAGATGGGCGGGGTAGCGCTCGGAGTGCAGAGAATAACTTTGAGGCCGTTCTTCGAGGCGAGGTCAACATTCTTCTCGAGCCAATCGAAATCGAACTTGCCCTCCTGGGGCTCCATGAAATACCAGGCGAACTCGCCCATATGGACGAATTCCATGTTGAGCTTGCGGATATTGGCCATGTCGCGCGCCCATTGCGAGGAGGGCCAGGCTTCCGGGTAATAGTAGACGCCGACTGTCAGCATGTCCTTTTTAGGGAACCAGTCGGGATTGGGCGTTTGCGTTTGCGCGAACAACGCAGGAGCGCAGAGGAGCGCGGCCAGAAGCGGTCGTTTGATCATACAGTGGTAGGGCGTGGACCCGGGTTGCGAGCCACTTTCCCGGCGTATCGCAGTTCGGCAACGGGGTCGCCTAAGGGCATGAATTCCATGGCCACAATACGGCTGTAATTCAGCTCGATCAGTTTGCGATAGATGTTGCCGTAATCGATTTCACCCGTGCCGGGAGCGTGGCGGCCGGGGACGTCGGCAATGTGGACGAGTCCGGTGTACTGGATATTCTTCGCGAGCTTTTCGATGAGGTTGCCTTCTGCGATTTGCTCATGGAAGAAGTCATAGAGGAACTGCACTTGCGGATGGTTGACGGCGCGGATGATCTCGAAACCTTCGGCGACCGAAGTCAGGTAGTACTTGGGGTTCTCTTCGGGGTCGATGTTTTCGAGTAGCAAGCGAACGGGCTGGCCGTTGATCTGCTTGCCTTCGATGATGGAGGCGGCACGCTTGAGGCCTTCGATGCAGCTTTCATGCTGCTGCTGGCGGGGCATGCCGGGGACGACGTTGCCGGACATGACAATGCAGGCCGGGCAATTGAGGCGTTCCATGATCGGCAGTTCCTTGCGAACATCGGCAAGCAGGGCTTCGCGATCGTTTGGATTACCGACGGCGTGAGGGAGGCCGGCGGTGGTGTCAAAGTGGATGCCGAGTTCTTTCTGTTTGGCAATGGCGCGCTTGAATTCATCTTCGGACCACTTGCGGTATTCACCGACTAACTCGATGTTCTTGTAACCGGCTTCGACGATCTTTTCGAGGCGCTGCTCGAACGGAAGATTTCTGAAGACGGTCCAGAGCATGACGGAGAGCCCGTAAGGGACGGCGCTTTGGCTGCTGGACGACTCTTGAACGTCGGCCGCGCGGCCGAGGTTTGTGGCTGCGAGTGCGCCGGCAGCGAGGCTGGTTGTGAAGGTTCGGCGGTTCATAAGTTGTGACGGAAAGGCAAAGAAGTGAGCATATCGCGCCGTCGTTGACAACGCGAACTCGAGTTTGCGAAAGACTCAGCCGATCATCCATCTCGGCTGAATCCAGCCGAGCGAAACGCCTGTCATTACAAGACCGACGATCATGACTACCGCAGGTGAAGCGATCGAGACCCAACGAAAGAGAGGATGGGCGCTGCTGCGCTTCTCGGCCGGTAAGAGATTCTTCGCGTAGAGCACGAGCGCGCCAATCGCAATCAGCACGGATGCGAGTCCGGCACTGAACGAAATCAGCAGCAGCAAGCCGAGGCCGACGTGACCGACCGCGATTGCGCCGAGCAGCAGCACGAGCGCCGATTCACAGGGGACTAGGCCGCCGCTGGCTCCTAAGGCCGCGAGTCCCGCCCAGGAGAGTTCATTGGGCATGTGGGAATGAGGATGTCCGTGATCATGGGTGTGACTGTGAGTATGCGAATGGTCATGGTCGTGTACAAGGTCGTGATGGTGCTCATGCTCGTGGGGGTGCGAATGGGAGTGGGGGACGGTACCGTGAGAATGAACGTGAACGTGCCCGACGTTCAAGATTCTCTTGCGCAACATCCAAGCGCCGACCGCCACAATGGACAGACCTGAAAGAACGCCGAGACCCTCGGTCAGCTTTTCCGGAGCTACGTATTTAAACAGGAACAAGGTCGCTATTCCGAGTACGAAGACCGCGAACGTGTGGGTAGCGGTCACTGTGGCTCCAAGAAAGACAGCGTGCTTCAGAGTGCCGCGTGAGCCGATCAGGTAGGCGGCGACGATGGATTTGCCGTGACCTGGCGTGACCGCGTGAGCAGCACCGAGGGCGAAGGCGCAGAGCAGGGCGACGAAGATCAGCCATGAACTGAGTTCGCGTTGATGAAGCAGTCTCGACAGATAATCGCCGCGGACGACGGTGCCAGGTGCGGCGCCTTGCGCTGTCATGCTGGCGGGAGAAGGGGCGGCGGGAGCGGAATGGGGCTGAGCGATAGGGCTCACGACAGGGATAATGGCAGGGCTGCGGACAAGCGGCGTTGGATTCACGCGCCATTCGAGTTCCGCCCGAAGATCTTGAGGCGGAGCTATCGTCGGGTCGGGAGGATAGTGAGTGAGGGCCCGACTCAGATCCTTTCCAGGCTGGCTCGCTCTTTGCAGAGTAGTGCCGGATGCCGCGTCGATTACGATCTCTTTCCAACCGGCGCGATCGGGGTAGTTATTGTCCTGATACTGAAGTTTGCCGCCCTGGATCGAGAGAAGAGCGTGAGCTGTGATCCGCAGAATGGGAAGGTTTCCCGCACCATCGGAAATGACCAAACTTGCAGACTGGAAAGTTCCCCGCACTGGCACGCCGTTGGAGGCGATTGCCAGGTTCCTGAGCCATAGGCGAGCCTGCTCAACGGCTTTCCTATGAAGCTCGGCTTGAGAACTGTCGCGCTGCAATTTCCAATCGCGCAACAATTCGAACGTAGGGATTTCGGCTAAATCGAGCACATACTCGAGGTCAACGCCGCGCGAGGTAGCTTCGAGCTTTGCATAATGGTTGACGCTGAAGTTGCCCATGGGATGGGCCATTACCGCCGAGGACGCGAGGAGAAGTAGGCAAAGTAGCTTATTCAAGTGAGTCCTTATCGCCGCGTCGCGGATGTTTCTCTGCCTTTGCGAAGTCGAATTGCGGGTTGAGAGCGCTGAGCCGCGCGGCGTATTGGCGGGCGGGTTCCTCTTCACCGGCGGCGCGAGCGATTTCGCGGGCGTGGAAGTAGAAGACGGGCTCCGGCGTTTGAAACTTGAGCGCCTTCAGGCTGGCAGCACGGGCTTCAGCGATGCGACGGTTTTTAAACAGAACCCAGGAATATGCGTCCCAGGTATAAACGTCACCGCGAACGGGAAGTTCGGTTTCAACGAGATGTAGCGCTTCCGGGAGATTGCGATCATGATCGGCCAGAAGAAGCGCGAGGTTGCGGTTGGTGGTTTCGTTTCTGACGCGGCCGAGTTTCTGGATGACATCGATCAGAGCTTGCTGCTCCTGCGCTTTCGCGGGCTGCGCGGAGGCATCGTAGAGGTCCTCCAAAGCCCCCGCGTATTCGACCAGCGGAACAATGGATTGCGCTCGCAGATAGTAACGGATGGCGGAGTCCAGTTGGCCTTTGGAAGCTTCGACCTTTGCCAGACCGGCGTAGGCGCGGTGCAAGGCAGGAAAGAGATCGACGGCTTGACGATAGGCTCGGGCTGCTTCTTCGAGGTTGCCGGTTTTGAAGTAGATGTCGCCTAACTCCGCCGAGCACCAGGCATACGTTTTGAGGTTGCGGATCGCCTGCTTCGACGGCGTTGGCTCATGAGAGTAATGGCATCGGGAGCGTCGCCCGTAACGAAGCGGAAGTAAGCGAGGCGGTTATAACTGGCTAAGTTCGGACGGAGCGCAAACATCTTCACGTAAGCATCGCGCGCGCTATCGTAGTCGCCCAATTCCATGGAAGCGTCGCCCAAGTTCGCCCAAACGCCGGGATCGGAGCGAGAGAAGCGAATCAGGTCGCGGGCGCGTTCAGCCACCGCCTGGAAGTTGTGGCGCTGCATATCGATTTCGTTTTCGAGGCGCAGGGTTGTGAGGCTGCCGCCGTCCTGGCGGAGCATGGCATCGACGAGCGCGGCAGCACGATCGAGATAGGCTCCGTTGCCGGACTCGCGGAGTTTCTGCAGGCAGGCAGCCGTGAGACCGATTTCGGCAGAGATGTCATTTGGCGCGCTCTTCAACCTCGACTTCATATGCCTGGATACGCTGGTCGGCGCTGGCGTGCGCAAGGTCAATGGCGGCGCGCTTGGAAAGGTTCGGTGGTACCTGTGAGCGGACTTGTGGACTTTGCGCGCAGCAGAGCGCGTGAAGGAGCAGGGCGAGAGAGAGCAAATGGCCGTTCATCTCATACCTGCGGCGGCGGGGCCCGCGGTGGAAGCCGCTTCTGGCTCGAATGAACACGTGAAGTTCGGAAATGTTTGCAATTCGCGCCGTAGCTTAGTGACAGCCGTCTCGTCGGCGGTCATGACGGCGATATGCGCGGCATGGCAGAAGTAAGTGGGATTGCGGATGCCGATAGCGAGCGCTTTGGTCAACTGCTGTTGCGCTTCGGGATACTTGCCGTTCGCGTAGAGCGCCCAAGCATAGGCGTCGAGAGTGGCGACATCCTGACGGATCTTGATTCGTTGGGCGGCCAGGACGAGCGCCTGCGCAGGGTTGAGCTTGCCATCGGCGTAGTAATAGATGAGAGAAAGAGGGGGCTCTGGATCACGGAGCGCTTGCTTCTCAAAATCGTTGAACGCGGAGCGCGAGCGCGGCAGGTCGCCGGCTTTCTCAAGCGCGACGGCAAGCGCGTAAAGATTTTCAGAGTTTGGGAAAGATCGATTGCGCTGCTCGAACAGCGCGGCTGCTTCGGCGGGACGATGCTGCTGGATGCGCAGATCGGCTAAAGCGCCCAAGCGCGAACTGCGAATCCGGCCAAAGATGCAGGGCCTGGTTGACGAAATACTCCGCTTTGGTCAAGTCGCCCATTTCAAGCTGCATGCGGGCCTCTTGCGTGAGCAGCCAAGCGAGCTCATCGCGATCGCCGGGCGACGTTCTGCGGCGCGATTCCTCAAAGAATTCGAACGCTCCCTCGGGATCGCCGAACAGATCGCGGAGGATGGCCGCCTTGGCGAATCCGAGACTGTTTCCGGCGCGAAGATCGAGAATCCACTGAGCATCGCGCTCCGCTTCGGCATAATTGCCGAGGGCCACATTCACGTCAACGAGCAGCCCCCAACCGGCGAGGTCGTCAGGAACTTTGTGGTTCAAGTCTTTCGCAAGGATTAGTGCGTTCGCCAATTGTTGTTTGCCGAGCAGCACCGCTACGTGGAGCTTACGTGCTTCGTAATTCGCCGGCGACAGCTTCAGAGAGTGATCGAGCGCTGCTTCCGCTTTGTCATAGAGGGACGGGTCGTGATTGTCGCGCGCCCAACGGCAATAAGCGAAAGCAAGCTGGTTGTACGCTTCTACACTTTTCGGAGTTGGAAGCGATGAGTTTCTGGGCAGCATGGACGCGATCGCTAGCGGGCGAAGGCGCGACGGAGGGCTGCTGTGCCGGCGCCCACCCGACGGTGAGAAGCGCGGCTACAACTATGAAGAAACAGCGCATAGTGACGGGAAGTGGAGAAGCGGGCCAGGGGGCGAACCCGACTGGCCCGGAACAGGTTTTAGTTGATGGGGCAGGCAGCGCCCGTACTCATGGTGCAGCCTGGTTCACCGGGATCAATGTGGCGTCGGTCACGCCCGCTTTGGGCGAATGCGACGTAAGGGAACGTTTCCTGATACGGGACATCGTTGGTGTTGACACCATCGCCTATGCGGTTATTCGGTGACACATTAAAGGCAGGCTTCAAGACGCCGGCGACGACGCGCGCGGCGATGTCGGTCACGTCATCCGAGACGCGACGGCCGTTGGGGAAGCCCGCACCGTCTCCGCCGAGCAGGCCAAGACGGCTGCGGCTGTTGGCAGCGGTGGCGGGAACTCCCGTGTTAAGTCGAAGCAGGTCGGCGACCGGGCCCGGAGGAGTGCCGTGCGCGGCTATGGGGGGTAGGTATTGAACGAGCGGCAGCAAGTCCGTGCGGGGTGGAGGTGGGATATTGATTCCGTAGACCGCATTCAAAACACGGGCGAGTAGCGGATCCAAATCGAAGGCTGCGAACTGGGAATCATCTTTGGGAAAGCTCATGCTCCAGTAATCTTTGGAACCGGTTCCGATGATGAGTTCGTTGATGAGCGGATTGCCCATGCGCTGCACTTGGGACCAGCCGCCCGACGTGACAGGGGGTAGAGGGGCGCGGCGAACAGTAATGCGCGGGCGCGATGTGGTGCCCCAAGCACCGATGGTGGCAGCAGGATCTGTGGACGCGAGGAGCGTACCGGTGCGCGTCAACATAGAAATGGGAACTTCAATCGCGATGGTATTGACGTTGTACCCGGAGAGAAAGTCTGGGGCTGTGTTGGTGTGATCATCGGCGTCCCGCGCGGGGGAGAGAACTCCACCGCCCGCGCCGAGCCGGAAATTTAATGAATCGAACGCCGCGCCCAGGTCGAGGTAGAAAGGATCGTCGACTGTTCCAGCAAATACTTTGATCCCATTCCCGAGTTCGTAGATACCCTGCTCAGCCAATGCGGTGTAATTTGGCATGGTACGGGGACCGACATTGGTGGGAACAGCAAAAAGGGATCCACCCGCGGCGTTAGTCAGGTCGGTGGAGACACCGTTGTTCACCATGGTCACCGTGTAAGTCTGGCGGAGGTTGAGCCCGGCTGAACCGGGACCGTCCAGCGTGGTGATGGCCGGCGGGACAATCTGAGTTCCAGGGGCAACGGGAGGGGGCGAATTGGCGGGAGCCTTGATGCCAGTGCCGGCACCTACAAAAGCAGTAAACAGACCGGGAGCGCGTATCTCGGTGTGGAATTGGAACTGAAAGCTGATGTGCGGAAGCGCGTCGTTGTGGTTGTCGATGTCGATGGCGTAGAGAATGTTGTCGTCGAATGGAAAGTAATTGGGACCGTTGCCGGGTTCCAACGAACGGGTCGACATTTAGGAGAAAAGTGACCTTCGAATGATCGTCATAGCTAACGAAGGCGAAAAAGTCGGTGATATCGGCTTTGTGGTCGAGAGCGGTAATGGGCGCCTCACGGTGGCTGGCGGCGAAACCGGACTGGGGGCTGACCATTGCGGCGGCAAGAATTACGCAGGCGAGAGGCTTAGTTCGATGCATGAGGTTCCTCGCTACTGTTGATTTGTGGGGGTTTGCGGCTGCGGCGGAAAAGAAGTCCAGAAGCCGTGAAAAGAGCGAGAGCGATCAGAGTGAAACTGCTTGGTTCGGGAACGGCCGTGAACTGGTCCGTAAGAGTGCCGGCAGACGCCGTGCCGCCGGTGCCATCAATCGTAATGTCGTCCGTAATGTTCAGGAATATCGGCAATGGAAACGTAGAGAAGTCGTGATTTTGGATACCGTCAAGAGTAAGAAGTGTGCCACTTGCACCGGAGCAACCCGAAACACCGCCCGGGCTGAAGAGGCCGCCCGCGCAGTTGTTTTGAAGACCCGTAACTGCACCGCTTCCCGTTTCCGAAGATCCGCTCAGCGTGTAGGTTTCGCTTTGATACAGATTACCGGAGATTTGGTAGGAGAATATCGCTTCAAGAATATTTCCGGCGGCCGACTGCTGGACCATCGTGCTGATTCCTGGATCGAGGCTCCCTCCGAAGGGTTTGATGGTGATGGCGGACGTGCTGATGGGTGTTCCGCCGTTCAGGCCAGGCTCAACGGTGAAGTTTGAAAGCGTGTCGGTCCCGATGGTGCAGCCGCCGGACCCGAGCGCTATATAGGCCGTGAGCGAACCGCTCGTACAAGTCGCCGCCGAGCCGGGGACGACGCTCAACACTGTTAGCAACAGTGCCGAAGCAAGGCATCTCATATTACCCATCCTGTTGGTTCGAATTACCGCTTTGATTCACTAAGAAGCGCCATCACGGTCGCGCTTGTCACGAGATACGAGATTGCTTCCCCAGCGGGTTAGAGTATATAGTGAAAAGCTTTAGTCCATAAGTACTAGCGGTACCGATAAGTAAGCACCCGGACAAATTGTTGATAGTCCGAGCTAGCCGGCGGCGCAGTGAGCTGGACTTCCGTGATTCGGCACGCGCGGTTAAGCGGCTTGGGCTCTTGCGTTTCGCTTGGCTGAGGCGCTGGTCGCGGACTTGAGTGCGGGCAAAATGTTGTTCGATTTCAGCAATTGAAAAATCGAAGCCACAGTCCGCGGGATTGAACGGTTGGTTCTTCTGCTTGGCGGCCTCGTAGAGGGCGGCTGCGTTTTCGAGCGCCTCGGCTTCGCGTGAGTGCCGGGCTTGCTGCAGTTGGCGCAGCTCGGCGCGGTCCTTTTCGTAGCGGCGGAACAGGCGGGCTTCCTGGAGCTGCAGATTGCGAAGTTGTTTCTCGTATTTAAGGAATGCTTGCGCCTGGACGAGGCTGGGGCGGACGGAGGGGTCGTATTCGTCAAAGGACTCGGCAAATTCGAGATAGCCTTGGGCGAGAAGGGCGGATTCGAGACAGGGAATACGCTTTAAGCGCCACCAGGTATCGGCAATGGATTGGACGAGGTCGGATTCACGCAGGCCGACGGGGGCGTATTCGGCTGCAAAGGCCTGGATGTGGCGTTCGTATTCGGCGGCATCATCGGTGGGCAGAAGGACGGTGCGGCCGGTTAAGCCGGTTTTGACGGCGTTCAGCGAAGTTTTGGCTTTTGTTTCAGCGGACTTGGGACCCGTGGACAATTGCGCGTTGGCGCGGTTGGCTCGGAGCTTGGCTTCGGAGATGACGGGCGGATCGACATCCAGGTCGTCAGTTTCGGTGGCTGTGGTGACGAGTTCTTCGGCTCCGGCTCGTGTCGCCAAGTTCTTGGCTTTACGCTCGGCTTCTTTGCGAGCTTTACGCTCCATTTCTTTGCGAGCTTTGCGCTCTTGTGCGCGGCGGATGGATCGTGGGGTCATGATGTGGTCTCCTCCAATAAAAATGGCCCGCAAGGAATGAAACCTTGCGAGCCTGCCAGACCATAGCATGCGAAGGGCTCAAAACGTTCTTTGTACCTTTCAGATTGGCTGTAAGTGATTGACGAGCGGGAAAATAGAGGCAAGCGTAAAATTGTGACCGGGATTTTGAAGATCTCTGAAAACGGAGTTGCCTACCAGTCCTGGGATTAGATCGACCGGGTTCGGTTTCGCGAAATCGCTTGATCGGAATGTTGATTTCGTACAGTTTATATGTCCGTGCAATAAGATCAGGTGGGGAAGTAATGTGCGGAGAGCGAAGCATCGAGGAACGTACAATCCTGGTTTTGAGCGCCAAAGCGACGAAAACGTTTGTAGATGCTCTTGTTGCTCCTGCACGGGAGCCTGGCCCCGGGCTTCGCAAGGCGGCGAAACGATACGAACGACGCCTAGGACTCTGAGTGGAACCGGCGCCGTGAGGGTTTCTATTGAGGCTTTGCACGAGCGCCATGATAGGGCAACAGACCAGAAAGTTGTTCCTGGCATGACGACTATTAAGAAACTGTTGGCCGAAATAATGTGGTCACCGGGCAATCGCGGTTAAGTTTTTCAGTTCCGGAGCAACTTTTCAAATGTCTCGATCGCAATTTGGCAGTCGCGAAGGATTTTGTGGAGTAGTCCGGGTCCGATTATCTCTCCCGAGTGAACGGGTACGACCGTCTTACGGCCGTCTTGATGGCCTATGAAGTGATGGCTGCCTTTGACTCGGATCACAACGAAGCCCGCTTTCGTAAGGGTGGCTAGAAGCTCTGAACCGGTGACGCGCGGCCGGCGGCTCATGCTGCAATAGTGATCCGCTGGATACCGACGAACTCCAGGCTTTGTTGGGGTCCGCCCTCAACCTCTAAACACAACTCAATCGCCTCACGAATTCTAAGCGTAACTTCGTCCAGCGATCGCGCTTGCGTGTGACACCCGGGAATCTGTGGAACAGAGGCGACATAGTAGCCCTCCTCATCGCGTTCGATGACAACGTCGAATTGGTGTGGCAGATTGTGTTCTCCCGTTCTTTATTTTAGACGGAATATCGGGTTTGTGCGAAGCGATCAATTCGAGTGCTTATTCTTGGACACGGAAGCCGCGCTAAGCGTTGTGCTCGGTCAATCAGCATTGTCGATTCTGCTTGGTGATATGTTCAGACATTCTCAAGAGGAGAGAATAGCGACGCATGAAAACGGAGATGGGGCGGCGGGGATTTTTGGTCGGCGCGACGGGCGCGGCGACGTTGGCTAGTTTGGCAGCGCAGAGCCCGCTGACTCAGTTGGCAAGCGTTCGCAATTACCGGACGCGGCGTTCTTCGAGCTATGACAGAACGGGAGGGAATGCCGATTTCGCGAGGCTGGAGGCGGGCGCTACGCTCGATGTTCTGAAGACGGATGGTCCAGGAATGGTGACCCACATCTGGTTCACCATCAATTCGCATGAAAATTTTCATTTGAAGAAACTCGTGCTGCGAGCTTATTGGGACGGAGAGGAACAGCCTTCGGTGGAAGCGCCGCTGGGAGATTTTTTCGGGCTGGGGTTGGGCGATTATTTCCTGTACCAGTCGGCGCTGACCACGGTCGCATCTATCAAGGCGATGAACGCGTACTTTCCCATGCCGTTTGCGAAAAGCGCGCGCATCACTCTGACGAATCAGGGGACCGAACCCGCGGAAAGCGTCTACTACAACATCGATTTCGTCAGCTTCCGTGAGATGCCGGGCGATATGGCGTATTTTCACGCGCAATATAGACAGGCGGCTCCCTGCCACGGATGGACGAACGATTGGAAGAGCGGTTATGAGCCTTCGGTGAATGATAAGAAGAATTTGACAGGCGAGGGAAATTACGTCTTTTTGGAAGCGCAGGGCGCAGGACATTTCGTTGGCGTGACGCATGCGGTGCTGCAGAACCAGGATGGTTGGTGGGGCGAGGGAGACGAAATGGTTTTCCTCGACGGAGGCGAGCGACCGGCGATCAACGGCACGGGAACGGAAGATTACTATAACGGCGCCTGGAATTTTGGGGGCTTAAACGGAGCAGTGCCGTTTGCTTATCCGCATAATGGCGCGCCGTACATTGTGGATCCCGAACGCGTGGGCGGGCGGTATTGTCTTTATCGCTGGCATTTGGAGAGCCCGATTACGTTTGAGAAATCGATCAAGGTGACGATTGAGCACGGGCATGCCAACCATCGCTCGGACAACTTTTTTTCGACGGCGTATTGGTACCAGACGGAACCGCATGCAAGATTTCCGGCGCTGCCGCCCGTTGCAGAGCGCATTCCGCGCGTGCTGCTGGTGGGAGGGCCGGGCGTGGGTACAAATGAAAGCCGGGCAACGCACTTCGCAGCGGCTTGGCAAGAACGGCGGAACAGCTTTTCTTATGTTGACCAATCGCAGCTCGGCTGCCCGGCTGGTAACCCGATGAGATGGCTGCTCATTTTCTGGATCTTCGTGGTCAGCGCGGTGGCGTATCTGGACCGGGTTAACGTTTCGATCACAGGACGAGCGATTGCGACCGAGTTTCATTTGGATAATGTTCAGCTCGGATGGGTTTTCAGTGCGTTCGTGCTGGGGTATGCGGTGTTTCAAGCTCCGGCGGGGTGGTTTGCGGACCGGATCGGGCCACGCATTGCGCTGACACTGGGCGTGCTTTGGTGGGGTGTTTTCACAGCGCTGATTACCGTGCTTCCGGCGGGCGCGGGCGGGATCTTGTTCCTGCTGGTGGGTGTTCGGTTCGCGCTGGGAATCGGTGAGGCGGTGGTCTACCCGGCTTCGAATTGCGTGGTTTCGTCGTGGATTCCGTCGGCTGAAAGAGGGCTGGCGAACGGGATCATTTTTTCGGGCGTGGGGTTTGGCGCGGGCGTGACTCCGCCGTTGATTGCTTACCTAATGATTCATTACGGCTGGCGCAGCGCGTTTTGGGTGAGCGCGGCGATTGGCTTGGCGGCCGGAGCAATCTGGTTCGTACTGGCGCGCGATACGCCACAGCGGCACCCATGGGTTTCGCGGCGAGAGGTGCAACAGATTGAAAGTGGGTTGCCGCCCAGTGCATTGGAAGGTCGGACGGAGCGGCTGCCGTGGAGCACGATTCTTTCGAATCGCGACATCTGGACTGTGACGTTCAGCTACTTTACGTATGGCTATGCAGCGTACATTTTCTTCAGTTGGTTTTTTATTTATTTAAACGATGTTCGTGGGCTGAACTTGCGGCAGAGCTCGTATTACGCGATGCTGCCGTTCCTGGCGATGGCCGTTGGATCACCGTTGGGCGGATGGATCAGTGACCGGCTGACGAAGGCGTACGGCAAGCGCGTGGGCCGATGCGGGATTGCGGTGGTTGGGATCGGCCTGTCCGCCGTGTTCATTGCACTGAGCACGCGCGTCGCGAGCGCGGAGTTAGCCAGCTTCATGCTCGCGGGCGGAGCGGGAGCGCTTTATCTATCGCAGAGCTCGTTTTGGTCGGTGAGCGCGGATATTGGCGGGCGTTCGGCAGGTTCCGTTTCCGGATTTATGAATATGGGCGGACAATTCGGCGGAGCGCTCACGGCATCGCTGACGCCGATGATCGCGAAGCATTTTAGCTGGAACGCATCGTTTCTGGTGGCGGCGGCGTTGTGCGCCTGCGGAGCGCTGGCTTGGTTGATGGTCGAGAGCAAGGCGCGATGTTCCGGCGCGGATCACTCGCCGGAAGACCAGGCAACGCGGAACTCGGGATAGAGCGTTAGGCCGCCGCAGGCAAACAGCGTTTGTCCCGTGATGTAAGAGGCTTCGTCGGAAGCGAGAAACGCGAAGATGGTTGCGATTTCTTCCGAGGTGGCGGCGCGGCCCATGGGGATGTGGCTTTCTACTTCGGCGCGGGCTTTGGGATCGTTGATCCAGGCGTTATTGATGGGCGTGACGGTGGCGCCGGGTCCGACAGCGTTGACGCGAATGCCGGAGCCCGCGTACTCGAGGCCGAGCGTTTTGGTCATGTTTTCCATGCCGCCCTTGCTGATGGAATAGGGAAGATATTTCGGCTTCGGAATGATTTCGTGAACGCTGGAGTTGTTGACGATCACTCCCTTGATTCCGCGCTCCAGGAAGTGCTTGAGGGCTTCGCGGGAACACATGAATGCGCCGCGAAGATTGACGCCGATGATCCTGTCGAAATCGGACATCTTCAGTTCGTGACTGGGCACGGGCATCTGAATGCCTGAGTTATTGATCAGGATGTCGAGGGAGCCGAATTTACCGATGACGGTTTCGAACATCTTGATGACTTGCTGTTCGTCGGAGACGTCGCCTTTTACGGTGAAGTGCTTGCCCGTGATGCCGGCCGATTTACTGGCCTCATCGGCTTTCGCTTTTACGCCTTCGGCACGATCCTGACCGCTGTTGTAATTGATGGCGACATGGGCGCCTTCCTGAGCGAAGCGGATGGCGATGGCTTCACCGATACCGGCGGATGCGCCGGTAATCAGGACATTCTTTCCCTTGAGTCTTTGCGCGATGTTGTTCATATGAAAACTTGTTGTCCGCGGTTCAAGCGGTTTCGGGCTGCTTGGATCCTTTGAAGCCATAGTAGGCGATGTAGGCGTAGCACAGAACCGGCAGAACGAAGGCGTGATGGATGCCGATGTTATCGGCGATGGCGCCTTGCACAACCGGAATGATCGCGCCGCCGACGATGGCTGCCACTAGGAGACCGGAGCCTTTGCTGGTGAGCGGTCCTAATCCCGCGATGCCGAGCGTGAAGATGCTGGGGAACATGACGGAATTGAACAGGCCGACCAGGATGATGGTCCACATGGCGACAGATCCGAAACTCAGCATGGAGGTGGCGACCAACAGGGCCGCGACAATGGCAACGATGCCCAGTACGGAGCCGGCGCGGAGTTTTTGCAGAACGGCTGAACCGATAAAGCGGCCGACCATGGCGGCTCCCCAATAAAAGGCGACGTACTTGGCGGCTTGCGTCTCCGACATGGCGCCGATGTAGGGTTGCGTGAAGTAATTCACCAGAAAGCTGCCGATGGCCACTTCCGCGCCTACATAAACGAAGATGCCGACGACGCCGAGCACCAGGGCGCGATGTTTCCAAATGCTGGGGGCTTTACCGCTGTGTGCTTGGGCGACTTCGGCCGGGTCTTCGATGGTCTGGATGACGGGCAACTTGTACCAGGCGATTACAGCGGCGAGCACCACGAGCGTGAGCGCGATCAGGAGATAAGGCAATTTGACGCTGGCGGCTTCGTGCAAGCGGTAGGCTTGGAGAACGTCGGGCGCCATTTGGCGCATGGCTACCGGGCTCTTGGGCGCGCTATTCAGAATGAGCACGCTGCCGAAAATCGGCGCGATGGTGGTGCCGAGCGAATTGAAGGCTTGCGTCAGATTGAGCCGGCTGGAGGCGGTTTGCGGCGGGCCCAGCACGGAGACGTAGGGATTGGCGGAGACCTGCAGCACGGTCATGCCGGCCGCAACAATGATAAGCGCCGCAAGAAAGAACGTAAACGCCGGAACACTGGCGGCCGGGATAAACAAGATGGCGCCAAGCGCCATAGTGAGCAGGCCCACGACCATGCTGCGCTTGTAGCCGATGAAATCGATGATTCTGCCGGCCGGAAGAGCAAAGATGAAATAGCCGGAAAAGAAGGCGAACTGGACCATCATGACTTCGGCATAATTCAGGTCGAAGATGGCCTTCAGGTGGGGAATCAGGATGTCGTTCAGGCAGGTGACAAAGCCCCACATGAAGAAGAGGGTGGTCACCATCGCCATGGCGCCGGTGTTGGTGCTGGACGCCGACGCAGAGATCGTGGCGCCGGACTTGCCTACGTTTGCAATTGCCATTGGTAAACGACTCTTTCCATGTCCTGCCGGCTAGTGACCCTTTAGTAGAGCAGAGCCAAAACAAAAACGTAACGCAAATTGCGAGTTTCTACTGAGGGCCCGGTACTGTACTGGCCTGAATGTTCCAGCCGGTAAGTCCAATTTCCAGCTTCCCTTTTACGGCGCTCGCCGGGCATTCTATTTGGATCTGCCGCAACTCGCCGGGTAACAAGGAAACATAGTTGTCACTGTAATAGGCCGGGAGTACGCGCGTGCCATCCGGATTTCTCAAGGTTAACTTACTCATCAAAGCAAAGCTCTTGCCCGGATTGGACAAGTCTACAGTAAGACGAACTGAATCCCCTGAATTGGACTGTTTGACGGAGGCCGCGAGCTGTGCGGAGGGAGCAGATTGAGCTGGCGGTAGGTGGAGCGATTCGCGGCGTACCAATAGAAATTGTCTGACAGCAGCGCGCCTGCCGGATTGAGCAACTCCAGCTTCACGAACACCAGACCGGCGGCGGCAGCTTGTGCGAGCGAAAAACTGCCGGTTTCGGCGATGGCCGGGGCATTGACCTTTTCTTCATGCGAATAGAGCAGTTTGCCGTCGTTGGCGAACACGCGGGCTCGCAGCGTGAGGTTCGGGAGCGCAGTGTTGGTGTTGTTGATGACGGCGGTGTCGAGGTCCGGCAGGTTCATTTGCACGTGGACGGGCTCGGCGGCTTTTTTGACGCCGTAGAAGGATGCTTGGGTATCGTAATCGGAACTCAAGATTTGCCACATGGTGCTGGGCCAGGCGGGCTGGGTCATCCAGAGCATGCGGCCGCTATTCGGGTTCCATAGATGGGCGTTGAAGCCTTCGAAAATGGCGCGGTGGGTAACGTAGTTCAGCATTTGCGCTTTGCGTTCGAAGTCTTCGAGGTTCGATGCGGCGCCGAGTTCGCTGGCAAGCGCGTCCATGAATGGAGTGACGACGCCGTTACCGCTGGCGTGCCAATCGTGATAGGCCCAGGTGTCGTTCGGCGGCCACTGATCGGCTGGCGGCACGAAGCTTTTAAAGGAATCGATGGTCGGCATGGAGGGAATGCCCAGCTCGACGGCGAAACCGCGCGCGAATTTCGTGAAGTAATCTTCCGGCTGATAGTACTTGTAGGGTCCGCTGTTTTGGAGATTGACGACGTTCGAACTGGGGGCGTAGAAGCGCGTGCCGTCCTCCTGGCGGATGAGGGCGTCGAGGCCGATGTTCACCGCAGGCGAGCGGAACACCTTCGTTTCGTCCACACCAAACGACGATGGACGGGTGGTTGCGGAAGCGCGAGACGGTGTCGCGGGCATTGTTCAAGAAATAGCGCGGTGTCGCTGGGCTCGACGTTGTAGTTCTGGGTGGATTCCCAGAAATCATTCCAGACCAGGAGGCCATACTCGTCGGCCAGATCGTAAAAGATTTCTTCCGTGCTTTGACCGCACCAGTTGCGGATGATGTTGAGATGGGCGTCGCGATGAAGCCGGAAGAAGGGCTCCAGGTGTTCGCGGGAGACGCGTTTACGCGAATCGTCCATGCCCCAGTTGCCGCCTTTGCAAGCGATGCGCACGCCGTTGACGCGAATGACGAGGTAGGGAGTGATGCGCTTGTCATCGAGGGGCGAGGAGGAGGGGAGCGGATGAATCGCGGCTGAGTTTTCAGCGCCCTCACGCAAGGAATAGACCCAGCCGTCGGTGGTCTGGATGATGCCTTCATGCGTGATGTCGACGATATTCGTGCCTTGCGCCGAGGTGGGCGCATACTCTACGCGGCGGAGTTGGCCGGAATGGTCGAGAAGCGAGAGTTCATAGGTGATCTCGCGAATGCCGAAGCGCAGAGATTTTGTGTCGGATTCGCATGCCGGAGGTTTCGACGGAGAGCTTCAGATGATAGAGCTCGGGGCTGCCGTAGCCGTTGGGCCACCAGAGGCGCGGGTTCGATACGCGAGAGCTGTTGAAACTCGGAAGGCGCGAAGTTCACAACGCTTTCGCCGGGTGGGAGGGTGACGTTTTTGCTGATGTCGACGCCTTCGAACGAGGCGTGCACGACAGCTTCAACCGGTGCTGCGCCGTCATTATGAACGGGAACGGCGATGGTGACGTCGGCGCGGCTGGTATCGGGTAATGGAAGTTTCGTGACGACTTGGGGATCACCCAATTTCAGAGAGCCGGTCGCGGCGAGGGTGACTTCCTGCCAGATCCCGGTATTGCGATCGCGAATGCCGGGAATCCAATCCCAGCCTTCGGTGTCGATGAAGGTGGGACCGTCGAGGCACAGGATGCCGCCGTTTTCACCGGGTCCGGCTTTGACGGATTGCTCCTGCGGAATGCCGGGGTGCGGCGGGGGCGAGATTTGTACCGCGAGCGCGTTGGGCTGGCCGGGCTGAAGAATGCCGGTGACGTCGAAAATGCCGCGAATGAATGCGCCTTTGATGGTACCGATGCGCTTGCCATTTAGCCAGACGACAGCGGCATAGTTGATGCCGTGGAACGTGAGAGTGAGACGGCGGTCTGCGAGCGAGGAAGACGGGGTGAATTCAGTGCGGTACCAGTAATCCTGCTTGTTGAGGGTTTCCGGGATCGCGAGATTGTTCAAGCCGTAATCGGGGTCGGGATACACGCCGCGATCGATCAGGGTTGTGAGCACCGTGCCGGGCACTGTGGCCGCGTACCAACCGTTGGTGTTGAACCCGGGGCGGGAAATTTGCGCGCCGTCGGAATGCACCTGGGGTGCGGGCATCAGATGCCAGCCGCCTGCTATGGCCCATTTATTGGTGTCGCGGGAGACGAGCACGGGGCCTGAATAGGCGGGTTTGGCAACGGGCTTCGAGGGCGGAACGGAACTCCTGGGCAGAGTGGAGGGATCTTGCGGGGCACGATAGCCCGCTTGTTCCCTGCTCTGCACGGGCCAGTCCTTAGAACCGGCTTCGAACTCGGTGACGGGGAGAGAATGAGCACCGGCGAGCAGCGTGTGAATATTGGCGCTCGTGAGGACGCCGGCGACGAGAGAGAATTTCGCGATTTCACCGCCGAAGTGATGGGCATCGGGCCAGGGCTGCTTGCCCGGGGCAAGTTCCATAACGGCGGCTGCTTGCGGCATAGCGATGGCGCTGTGGCCCGATTCGGAATCATCGACGTAGAAGGTTGCGTTGCTGCCGTCGTAGGTCACGGCGAGCAGATGCCATTTACCGCTTTCGGCCGCTGTGTTTCCGGAGATGACGTTTCGATCGCCGGCCCAGAAGCCGAATTTGCCATCGAGGAGTGCAAAGTAGCGCTGGCCGGGAGTCGCTGCAGTGGAATCGCCGATGCCGGCGATGAGAGTTCGTCCGTTAGCGGTGCTGAATCGATCCGGACGAACCCAACAGTACATGGACCAGGGCGACTGCGCGGCGAGAGAGGTCGTGGACGGCAGAGATTTTTTCAATCCCAAACCGCTGACCACGAACGAGCCGCTATAGCCGCCCAGGACGGGCTCATCAGCGGGACTGCCTGGAACACTGCGCTGACAGCGTTTGTAGAATAACGGCGAGCAGAAGGCCGGTTTTGAGGATGGCTTGCAAGAGCACTGGTAGGAATCTAACAGATTACGTGAATACCAGGGTCACGGAAGAGCGACCGCTCCATGCTGTCGCGGCGCGGTTTACGGGGTGAGTTCGTTCGCACTGGAGGGCAGAGGTGAGGACAAATATGCGCAGCTCTATTGTTGCGGCTGGGGAGAGGCGCTGTGCAGTTTTTGATATTCCTGCATTTCACGTTGCGCGTCGGTTGTCTTGCCTTGTTTGCGATAGAGGTTTGCCAAAGCGAAGTGCGCCTGGGCGGCCAGTGCGGTTCTATTTTCGTTCGCGATCACTGCCTGCCAAGCCTTTTCGGCAGCCGGCACATCACCATCGAGCGAAGCGGCTTTGCCTAAGGAATAGAGCGTCTCGGGCATGTTGGGCTGCAATCGATCGGCGCGTTGCAATTCGAGCCGGGCACCCTTGATGTTTCCTTGCTCGAGCAGGGCGTTGCCGAGACGGTAGGCCGCTTCCGCGCTGCCCGGGCGTAGCTTGGCTTCGGCTTGGAACTGCTCTTCCGCTTTGGGCCAATCGGAGGCTGCTGCGTAGACTTCTCCGAGCGCCATATGAATGCCGGGCGCATCGGGCCGGAGGCGCAGAGCTTCCTGATATTCTTTTTCCGCTTCCGGAACGCGCCGGAGGGCGGCGTAGTTTTCGGCGAGCGCTTCATGGGCGCGCGCTGAATCGGGATAGGCAGATTCCAAGGTATCGAAGGACTCCTTCGACAAGAGCCCGCTGGCACGACCGAGGTAGTAGAGCAGATCAGGATCGTTGGGATGCTTGGCTAAAGCGGCTTGCAGATTCGCGATGGCTTCGGGCAGCTTGCCGGTTTCAAGTTGCGCAATGCCGAGAGCGTCTACGGCGTGCGCTTTCTCGAGATGCGGGATTGCTTCCGCCGCATAGCCTTCGAAGAGCAACGCATAACCGAGCATCTGGTGAGCGCCCGTGAGATCCGGATTCAGATCGAGCGCTCGTTTCAGCGGCGGAATGGCTGCCGCGTAGTCGCGATTCTGCAAATAAGCAGCGCCGAGATTGGCGAAGGCAGCGGGCAGGTTCGGGGCGAGTTTTGTGACGGCGCGGTACTCGGTGATGGCATCGGCCAAGCGTCCCTGCTGCTGCGCTTCGAGCCCTGCCCGGGCGTGCTGGGCGGCCTCGGGCGAGATGGTTTGCCAGGCGAGGCCTAGAAGAAGAACCGCGGAGATCACTAGGGCCGCTCCGGCTCCCGCACTTTTATGAATTGGTCGGCGGCGACAGCGCGCAAGGTCTGGCGCGTTCCAGAAGGCCAGAGGATTTCGATGTCTGTTTTGGCAGTGGAAGCGAGACCGAAGTGAACGCGCTTGTCGCTGGCTGAAAGATAGCTGCCGGCGGAGTTGCAATATTGCGTTTGGCCGTTCGCGCGAAGACGCGCGCCGAAGCCGTCGCGATTACTGCGGGTTCCTTCGAGAGAAACGGTCAGCCAGTGCTCGCTGCCACCGCGGTTACGAAACACCATAGGATGCGCGCCGAGGACCGTCATGATCGGCATCTATCCAACCATCGTTATTTAAGTCGCCAAAAGCGGCGCCGCGCCCGGCCACGGCAGTAGAGGTCCCGGGGTCGGCCCGTTCGAAGCGGCCACTCCGATTCAGGGCGAGCATGGGCGGTTCGAGGTAATGCAGCGATGGATCAATCTGCTCCACATTGTCCATGACATGGCTTTGCGCGATGAACAAGTCTTTCCACCCGTCGTTATTGAAGTCCGCAAGGCGCATGCCCCAACCGGAGCTTCCAGCCGATAGTACACCGAGTCCGCTGGGCAGACTGCGGTAGCTGAAGGCGCCATTGCCGTCGTTGTGAAACACGGCGTAGATCTGCTTTGCGAAGTTGGTGACGATGATATCGGGACGGCCGTCGTTATCGTAATCGCGAAAATCGACGCCCATGCCGGCAAATGGCTTGCCGTCGTCAGAAAGCGCGACGCCGGCGTCCAAGGCGCGTTCGGTGAAGGTTCCGTCGCGATTGTTGTGGAACAGAAACTGTTCCATGCCGTCGTTGGCGACGAAAATATCGGTCCAGCCGTCGCCATCGTAGTCATTGAAGGCGACGCCTAGCGACCTGCCCTTCTTCGCGGCGATTCCGCTTTTGGTGCTGACATCCTCAAAAGTGCCGTCGCCGCGATTGCGGTAAAGGATGTTTGTAATGGGCGGAAATTCTCCCGGCGGACAGTACGTCTGGCGTTGGCAGGCTTTGCTGTGTTGCGTGTCCCATTCCATATAACGGGTCACGAAGAGATCCAGCTTGCCATCGTTGTCGTAATCGAGGAAACCGGCTGAAGCGGACCAGCCGCCGGCCGCTACGCCCGCTTTAGCGGTCACGTCCGTGAACGTGCCGTTGCCATTGTTGTGGTAGAGGATGTTCTTTCCGTAGCTGGTGACGTATAGATCCGTGTAGCCGTCGTTATCGTAGTCGGCCGCCGCGACACCCATGCCGTAGTTGCCGTCGCCCGCATTTTCAAGACCCGCGGCTTTAGTCACGTCTGTGAAGCTGCCGTCGCGATTCTGGCGGTAGAGCCGGTTCCAGTATTTCGGATCGCTTCGATCGAAGCGCTCGGGAGCATGCATACCTGGAGTCAAACGCCCGCCGTTGACCAGAAATACGTCCAGCAGGCCGTCATTGTTGTAGTCGAGGAGAGCGACGCCTCCGCCCATGGTCTCGATGAGGTATTTGCTCGCAGTGGGCGAGTTCTGCGTGATGAAATCGAGCGGAGGCGGCGTAACCACTTCGAAGAGGGCCGCGGCAACCGACAGAGCGGGGAGCGCGAACGATAGCAAGTTCAGCTGCAAAACTTGCAGTTTAGCTTGCTTTGAGGCGGTAGACGGCGGTGCGTCCGATGGGCACGATTTCGAAGCGGTTGGAGAGCGCGACCGGCGTTTCACCGGCGCCCATGAGGAGATAGCCGCCGGGCGCAAGCAGCTCGGCCACTTTGAAAAGAATCGTCTTGCGCAGCGGCGTGTCGAAATAGATCATGACGTTGCGAAGCAGCACGACATCAAATGGGGGTTGGATGGTCCATCGATCCACGAGATTCATGCGCTCGAACTTGACCATCCGGCGAATCTCCGGCAGGAGACGCCAACCGGCAGGTGTCTGTTCGAAGTACTTGGCGAGCCGCCAAGCCGGCAGCCCTCTACTCACTTCCATTTGCTTATAGATTCCGCGGCGAGCTTGTTCGAGGACCGTCTCGGCAATATCGGTACCGATGATTTGGATTTTCCAGGTATCGACCTGCGGTAGGCACTCGCGCAACAGCATCGCCACAGAATAGGCTTCCTGGCCGGTGGAAGAAGCGGCAGACCAGATCCGCAACTGTTTTTTAGCCGCATTGCGAGCCACGATTTCGGGAATGATGGTGTGCTGAAGGGCCTCGAACGGATGCGCATCGCGAAAAAACAACGTCTCGTTGGTCGTCAGCGCTTCGACTACTCGGCTTTCGAGCGCCGTGCCATTAGCTTGGCGCAAGCTCGCGAGCAAACGTCCTAAGTCGCCGAATCCATCTCGGTGTGCCAGGCTGGATAGCCGGGATTCGACCAGGTATTCTTTGTCGTCGAGCACGATCCCGATCTTGCCGTAGACGAGCTTTCGGACAAGCTCGAAATCAGCAGAGGCGAGCGCCACTTAGTTTTTCCTTCAACTCAGCGCGAATCGCTTGGGCCATATTGTCCAATTCAACGACTTCGTCCGCGAGGCCAGCTCGAACGATGGATCCGGGCATGCCCCAGACGACGCTTGATTTTTGGTCCTGCGCCAGAATTCGAGCGCCGGCTTCGCGCAAAAATTCCGATCCGCGGAGTCCATCCTGTCCCATACCGGTCAGCACGACGGCCAGCGAACCGGCGCCGTAGACAGCGGCGACACTCCGGAAGAGCACGTCCACTGCAGGGCGGCAGGAATTTTCGGGCGGTCCTTCATGCAGGCGCGCCACGACCTCGCCTTTTGAGACGGCGACTTCAAAGTGTTTCCCTCCCGGCGCGATGTAGGCGTGTCCGGTCTCGATCTTTTGTCCATCGGTCACTTCATGCACGCGAATCGCGGAACAACCGTTCAAGCGTTCCGCCAGCATGGCCGTGAAGACCGGGGGCATGTGCTGAACGATCAGAACCGGCACGCCAAGATCGGCAGGCAGCGCTGGAATCAGGAGATTGAGAGCGTTGGGTCCACCCGTGGACGTTCCAATGGCGAGAACAGGGCCATGAGCGCAATGGCGGGTTGCGGGCACGGCAGCGGAAGCGGGAGCACGCGTGAGAATTTTTGGGCCAGTCGCCGGGATAGCGTGATTTGTCGCCAGCGCCGCCGTTCCGCTGCGGCACTGCGCCTTAATTTTTGGGACCAGTTCTTCTCGCAGACGCTCCACCGCCTCCGAGACGTTACCTACATTCGCCGGCTTGGCGACATAGTCGGTCGCGCCGCGCGCCAAGGCGTCGAAGGTCTGGGCAGCGCCGCGCTTGGTGAGCGTGCTGAACATGATGATCGGCAGCTTGGGGTACAGCTTCCGAATCTGCGTCACAGTTTCGAGCCCGTCCATCTCAGGCATCTCGATATCGAGCGTCACCACATCGGGATTGCATTGCGGGATTTTAGCGAGAGCCAAGCGGCCATTCGCCGCTACTCCGGCGACCTCCAGATCCGGATCTTGCTCGAGCACGGAGCTCACAAGACGGCGCATGACGACGGCGTCGTCCACCACCAGAACTCTTGTTTTCGGCACGGTTCTTTTTCTAACTGCTGCGGATCAACTGAACTGGAACTGCTCGACAACCTGGTTGAGATCGGCTGCCAGTTTTGCGAGTTCCTTGGCGGATTCGAGCGAATCGGAGGCCCCATGAGCGGTGTGCAGAGCGGCGTCGGAAACGCTGGTGATGTTGCGGGCGATTTCGTTGCCTCCGCTGGCGGCTTCAGCGGCGCTGCGCGCAATCTCGTTGGTGGTGGCAGTTTGTTCCTCTACCGCGGAGGCCGTGGTGCTCTGATAATCGTTGATCTTCTGGATGATCTCTCCGATTTGGACGATGGCCTGCACGACACCTTGCGTGTCGCTCTGAATCGCTTCGATTTTGCGGCTGATCTCTTCAGTCGCGGCGGCCGTTTGCTTGGCCAGTTCCTTGACTTCATTGGCGACGACAGCGAATCCCTTGCCGGCTTCGCCCGCGCGGGCGGCTTCGATGGTGGCGTTCAAGGCGAGCAGATTGGTTTGTTGCGCAATGGAGGTGATCACTTTTATCACCTTGCCGATTTCGACGCTGCTTTCGCCCAATTTGTTGACTGTTTCGTTGGTTTGCTTGGCGACGGTCACGGCGGTTGTGGCAATGCGCGCGGCTTCTGCGGCATTGGTCGAAATTTCGCGGATGCTGGCATTCATTTCCTCTGCGCTGGTCGCTACCATGGCCACGCTTTTGCTGACCTGCTCAGAGGCGGCCGAGACGACAGTCGCTTGCGTGGAGGTCTCGTTCGCGCTCGATCCCATCTGCTGGCTGACAGCCGTCAGTTGTTCAGAAGCGCTAGCGAGGGCCTGCGCCTTTTGCCCGACGGTGTTGAAGGCGACCTTCAGTTTGCCGTTCATCTCATTCTCGCGGCGCGCCACTTCTACGCGCTCCATGGCGGCGGAAACAAGGGAACCGACTTTGCGCAGCGATTCCGTTCTATCTTTGGAGAGCGTCAAGGTTTCGAGCGCGAAGAAGTCCATGGTTCCGATCACCGCGCCATGCACCAGGATGGGTAGGGCAAGGCCGCTTTTTACGCCGGCACGCTTGGCCACGGGAGCGCGGCAGCAGTCGGTCATGTCGCCGATGTCGCTGGTGAACAACAGGTCGCGATTTTTCCAGGCGCGCCCGCTCAGGCCGACGCCCTCGCGGAAGCTCGCGTCTCTCGTCACGCGCCGGAAGTCTTCATTCACCGAGCCCGATTCCACCTTAAACTTCAACGCGTGTTCCGCTGGATCGACCACCCAATAGGAGCCGTAGGCCCAGCCGAACGCCTGCTTGACCGTATCGAGCGCCGACTTTGCTACTTCCTCCGGCGTAGCCGCCGCCGCAACGATCTCGAGAACTTCGTTTACAGCGCGTGTGTTGGCGGCCGCTTCGGCGCGCGCCTCCTCATTGCGGATGCGTTGCAGGGCCGCGGAAACCAGTGTTCCGGTCTGGCGTAGAACCTCGGTCCGCTCTTTGGATAACGTGAGCGTCTGGAGCGCGAAGAAGTCCATGGTACCGACAACGGCCCCATCGATCGATACCGGAAAGCAGATTCCGCTTTTCACGCCGGCGCGTTTGGCCGTTGGCGCGCGGCTGCAGTCGGTCATATCGCCCACATCGGGGGTGAAATAAAGATCGCGGTTCTGCCAAGCCCGGCCGCTCAGCCCTACGCCTTCGCGGAAACTTGCCTCGAGCGTGACGCGCCGGAACTCTTCGTTCACCGATCCGGATTCGGAATGGAAGCGCAGCGCGTTAGTGTCGCGGTCCAGCGCCCAATAGGAGCCATAGGCCCAGCCGAATTCCGCTCGAATGGCGTCGAGAGCGGCCGTGATAGCTTGTTCGACGGTATGAGCGTTGTTCAGCGCCAGCATCACTCCGATTACGGCGCGGGTATTCGCATTTGCCTCGGCCAACTGGTGTTCGCAGCCGGCCGGCGCCTTACCGCGGGCGGTCTTCTGCCCGGTGTCGAGTTTGCGCTGGCCCGTGTTGTGTTTCCGCTGCGCGGGGGAAGAGCGCGCCTTTTTATTCTGCTTGGTTGTCGCCTGCATAATTCTTGTCTCCTTCGGTTATCCGTTGTCTGGGCCGTTGTTTAGACGAGCACCGTGTCGAGGCCGGCGGCGCGCTCCACATTTAAGATCAGCAGCAGCCCGGAAGCGAGTTTGTAGACTCCTTCGATCAGGTTGCGCGCTTCTCCCGCCAGTGTTTCCGGTGGAATTTCAAATGCCGCCTCATCCACTTCAATCACTTCTCCGATGCGATCCACTAGAAAACTTGCCAATCCGGTTCCGGTCTGCGTGACGATGTTCATGGGCAGCGCTTCGCCCGCGAGATCGCGCATGCCGAAGCGCCGCCGGAGATCGATTGTCGAGACGATGCTGCCGCGCAGGTTCAGAAGGCCGCGGATGACGGGGGGCGCCAACGGGACGGCGGTGATTTCCTGAAAGCGCATGACCTCTTGAATGTTCAGGACATCGATTCCGAACATTTCGCCGTCCAGAAAAAACGTGCAGAATTGTCTTCTCCCGCTCATGCGTGACACTCCTCGGGGACTTCGCATACGTTTGCGCCGACGCCTTCCACCAGGAAAGCGACATCGAGGAAGTCCGTCACGCGGCCCTGCACGACGGCGGAGCCCAGTATTTCCGGCCGATTACGGCAAGCCTGCAGCGCGCCTTCGTGTTCGACAATGTCGAGCACCCGATCGACGATGAGGCCGAAGCTGCGGCCGTCGACGTGGCAAACCACGATGCGGACGGGATCCTGAGCGGCATCGCATTCCGCTGTAGCTTGCACTTCGCCGAGTCCGGCTTCTCCGAGGATCACCAGGGGCATGATTTCTCCGCGGTACTGCACCACGCGCGCTCCGCCCGAGCGTTCGACGGCCGAGCGGGGAAATTCTTCCAAACGCGACACCGCGGAAAGGGGAACGGCCGCACGGCTTCCGGCGCCGGTAGAGATCAACAGCAGCGATTCGCGCGGGCCGTCCTCGCCGGGGCCGCCGCTGCCGTTTGTTTCCCGCCGGGCCCGGTTTACGTCTTCCAGTAGCTTGGCGCGGCGCGCGATGCCGATGATGTCGAGAATCAACGCGACGCGGCCGTCGCCCATGATGGTGGCGCCCGCGTAAGCGGTCAGCATTTTGAGTTCTTTGCCGAGGGGCTTGACCACGATCTCTTCGGTATCGAGAATGCTGTCGACCACGAGTCCGAACTGGCGGCCTTCGGCCTGCAGCACCAGGAGAAAAATGGATTCGGCGCCTTCGGCAGCGCGCGGAGGAAGGGCCAGTTGCTCGCGCAATTCGACCAGGGGAAGCAAATTGCCGCGCAGGCGATAGACCGGATACGCTCCGACATATTCGATGGCGCTCGCTCGCTGGTCGGCGTCGATGCGGACCAGTTCGACGAGATTCGCCTGCGGAATCGCATAGCGGTTTCCCGCGCAGCGGATCATCAGCGCCGGAATAATGGCGAGCGTCAACGGGATTTTGATCCAAATGGTGGTCGAGCGTCCAGGCTCGCTCTCGACATCCACGGTGCCGCCGATACGCTCGATGTTTTTCTTCACCACATCCATGCCGACGCCGCGGCCGGAGATGCTGGTGACGCGCTCGGCGGTCGAGAACCCGGGCAGGAAGATCAAAGCAAAGACTTCGCGATCACTCAGGCGGGAAGCTTGCTCGGGACCGATCAGGCCGCGAGCGACGGCTTTCCGCGTCACTTTATCGCGATCGATCCCGCCGCCGTCATCGGCGATCTCGATGATGACCTGGCCGCCTTCATGAAACGCGCGCAGCTTCAAATGCCCTTCGGGCGATTTTCCAGCCGTAACGCGGGCTTCGGGCGTTTCCAATCCATGGTCAATGGCATTGCGAACCACATGCGTCAACGGATCCTTGATGGCTTCGAGAATGGTGCGATCCATCTCGGTCTCAGTGCCTTCCATCGAGAGCGAAACGCGTTTGCCGAGTTCGAGCGCGAGATCGCGCACGATGCGCGGAAACTTAGCCCAGACGTTGCCTACAGGCTGCATGCGGGTCTTCATGACGTTTTCCTGCAGCTTGCTCGTGATGATGTTCAGTTGCTGGGCGGATTGCGGGAAAGCCGTTTCGCCGCAACTGGCCGCATATTGCAGAATCTGATTGCGGCATAAGACCAGTTCGCCCACCAAATCCATCAAGGTGTCGAGTTGGCCGACGTCCACGCGTATGGCCGTTTCCATCGCTACTGCAGCGGGTTGTAAAGCAGGCGGCCGGTGGCGCGGCGGCAGTCGCAACTGGCAGTTCCGCTTGAGACTGTTCCGGTAGACTGCTTTCCGCGGTTTCACTGCTATCGAACGCGGACAACGGCTCGTCGTCTTCGTCGGAAAACAGGCCGCTCGAACCGGCTTGCATGGATTCTTCGGCGCGTGCCGCTGCCTCATGCAGGGCGTTTAAATCGGCGATGAGCGAGGCGTTATCGTCCGTTGGCTCCGCGCCGCCTTCGCCGACGGCGCGCAGCATGCCGCGCAACGCGTCAGAGTAGCGGAACAGCTTTGCGAGAAGCTCCGGTCCCGCGACGATGCGGCCGTCGCGCATCAGGCTGAGCAGATTTTCACCGGCATGCGCCACGCGCTCGATGCGGCGCAGACCGAGGCAGCCGCTCGAGCCCTTTATGGTGTGAACGGTTCGGAAAATACTGTGCAGCGTTTCCTCGTCCGCGGTACCGCTCTCGAGAGCCAGAAGGTCTCGATCGAACTGGTCGAGTCCCTCCGAGCTTTCGACGACCAGATCACGGATGAGCTGCTGTTGTATGTCTTCCATCATGGTTTTACCCACGCGCGCTTGCGCTCGCGCCCCTCACGTTCCGAGCACGCGATTCACTACCGCCAGCAACTGGGCCGGCTCAAACGGCTTGACGATCCAGCCGGTCGCTCCCGCCTGCTTGGCCTGCGCCTTGATGGCGGCTTCCGATTCGGTGGTCACAATCAGGATGGGTGTTTTCGCGCATTGCGGCAGTTCGCGGATCTTGCGCGTCAGTTCGAGGCCGTTCATGCGAGGCATGTTCAGGTCCGAAATGATCAGGTCCACCGGCGACTTGCTTAACGCAGTGAGCGCGACCGGTCCGTCTTCGGCCTCGAGCACCTTGTGCCCGGCGCCACCTAGTGTGAAGGCGATCAATTTCCGCATGGTGGAAGCGTCGTCGACCGTCAGAATCGTTTTCATCGGTTCAAGTTCCCCCGCGTTTTCAAAACAGGTCGACTCCTTCCCCAAATTCGCCCGCGCCAGCGCTGACGGGCTCGAGAGGGCTCAGCGCGTGTTCGTCTGGAATGGCGTCTGCGGGCGGGGCTGAATCCTCGTCCCAGAGTTCGACGGAAGCTACTGGCGCAGCTGCCGCGCGCTGACCTAAAACTTCAGCATGGACGCGCCGCTCGGAGGCCATGGTGTACTTTCTTTCGAGATTCGAGAGGCTCACGTGGCTTTCGTCTAAGGCGAAGGCCTTTTCGAATGCTTCACTCTGGCGCTGAAGCTCGGCGACGCTGGTGCGCACACCTTGGATCTCTTCGACCGCGGGCTTGAGGTTGAGCAGCGTGGTAATGCCGGCTCCGAATTCGCGGGCGCGATCAAGCGCGGCGGCAGTAGCGCGGAATTCATCGAGCGTCCGGTCACGAAGCCCGTGCAAGGCCGCCTCCTGCTGTTGGCCCCGCTGTTCGAGTTCCTTCTGATGGCGCTCGCCACTCTCGCGCAGCGCACTGAGCCGATCGCTGTATTCGGCTACCGCCGCGGCGACTTCCGACACTTTGGCGGTCACCTCCATGCTGATGTCGGTGGTGGCTTGCGAGACCTCCGTACTGTGCGCCGCCAGCACGTCGAGACCGGTGCCTTCGCCCATCTGAATGGCTTGAATTTGCGAATTCAGGGCAATCAGGTGCATTTCGTGCGCCACGCCTTGCACGGTGTTGGTCAAACCCTCGGTGGCATTGCGAACGGGCAGCACGGAATCTTCCGCCACCTTGGTGGAGGCAAGCGTGACAGCGACCATCTCGTGGACCTCCGCCAGGCTATTCAACAATCCTTGGATGCTGCCGGTGGCGGAGGCAGTCATCTCGCGGAACTCGGTTAGCAGCAGTGTGCCGGCGTTCAATTTTTCGAGCAGCAGCGCGATGCCGCCGAAGGAGAGGTGTAACGAGGCGTTGCTCTTCTCGAGTTCCGCAAGGACGCCATCCAATTGCGCGACCTCGATGCGCGTCATGACAGCCACCCGCGCAAAGCAGGCGCTTTCATTTTCCGCCTCGCAGCGATCGAGCGCCTGAACGACATCCGCGATACCGCTGCGGGCATGCTCCAGCTTCTGCGCCACGATGTCCTGTGTTTGCATGGACACGACGGCGCTACTGACTTTAGCCGCCAGCTCTTGACTCGCCGCGGTCAGCTCTACACGGCGGCCGGCGTTATTTTCGATTTCCGCGGTTACGGTGGCCAGGTAGCGCTTGAGCTCTGTCTTCTTTTCTCCAATCTGGCGCCCCTGCGTTTCCAATTGGCGCTCGAGCGCTTCGACTACCTGCAGCAAGTTGCCATGCAAACCTGTCAGCACACGGGCGTGCTCGGCAAACGCGGATTGGATTTGCGCCTGCAGGGCTACAATCTCATCCGTGACGGCAGCAAACACCTGGCGGTGTTCGCCCGGCAGGTAAGCGGACTGGATGCGGAACATCACCTGGGTGATGCGCAGCGGGGCGACGGTCGCCTCGAGCGCGCGTTCAATCTCGAGCAAGCGGGCGATGGCATTGACGCTCGAGCGCAATCCGGCGGCCAGCTCCGCGAGGGCGGATTGCGTCTCGGACAGATACTCCAAGGGACTAGCGAGCAGGGCAAATACGTCCTGAAAAGAGACGTCGCCGGTCTCCTGCCCGCCGGCCATCGTCACCACCTGCTCTCCATGGAAGATCAGGTCGGCGGAGGCGCTCGACAATTCTTCGAGTGTTTTCTGGAATTTGAGGAACTGCTGTTCGAGACCTTTCGAGGCGCGGACCAGCCGCGGGGCGGCGTGGCGCAATTCACTCGCTAGCGGGTCGAGCCTGGCGAGCGCCAGACGCACTGCCATTTTCCGGAACACCCCCCTGAAACCATGGAGCGTCCGCAGGGATTTTTCTGAAACGAGTGAGTTCCAGGCGGGTATTTGCGAAGCAGAAGTCACTGCGTCTCAATTGCCTCATCGAGCTACTAACCGAAACCTAGAACACAATTTCACGCACTACCTTAAATTCTTCCGCCGCTGACTCGATAAGGTGTTTTGGATCAGGCAAGCTGCGCGCAGGCCGGAAGGCGCGGCTGCTCGGCTATGAATCACTCCAGTCCACGTATTCTGTGCGTCGACGACGATCCGCTGTTTCAGAGATTCGTGGCCATCTGTCTACGCGGTATCGGATACGAGCTGATGGGGGCCACCGATGGAATAGAGGCTTGCGAAGCGCTGGACAAGGCGGGCGCGGAAACCTTCGCTTGCGTGATGATCGACCGCCGGATGCCGCGCATGGACGGGCTGGAATTTCTGGACTGGCTGCGGGCGCGGGATCCGAACCTGGCGGCCATTGTGATCACGGCGGAAGGCGAAAAGGAACATGTCGAGAAGACACTGCGCGCGGGGGCTTGCAATTTTCTCGACAAGCCGGTGACGGCGGAAGCGCTGCGCGAAGCGGTCGCGGCCGCCGTTGCGCTGACGAAACAGCGGCGCCATTTAGCGCAGCTCCGCGAGAACGTCAACCGTTATGGGCGTTACCTGCGCGACACCATTACTTCGCTGCTCTCCGGCAACGAGATACCGTCGGAATCTTTTTATCTGCCGAAGCATGAGGCGGGAGGGGACTTCCTGGTGCAACTGCGCGTGAACGACGATGAGCAGTTGGTGCTGCTGACGGATGTCTCCGGACACGATCTTTGGTCGGCGCAATGGTCGGCCTATTTCCATGGATTTCTAAACGGCAGCTTGCGCGGGGGCGCGAAGGTGGAAGAGGCTCTCATGGGATTCAATGCGGCCTCGCTCGAGCGAGCGCATGAAACGGAAAACCTGTCGATCGCGGTATGCGCGTTACTGCTCGACCGGGCAGCGCAGAAGATGACGGTTTTCTGCTGCGGAGCGCCACTTCCCGTCTGGGTTGCGAGTGAAAAAAGCATAGAGACTCTTCAATCTCCGGCGGGGCCGCCGCTCGGTTGGTTCGAGGATTGCTGTCCCACGAGCCTGACGGTGCCGCTTCCGGAGGGGCCTGTTTACCTCTGGACCGACGGCATAGAGGAACTGGCGCGCGATCTCGACGCCAGCCCTTTGAGCGTGGCGCACGCATTGCTCAGGAGCGAGGGGGGCCGGGCGGCGCCCGAATGGATCTCGGCGGCGAACGACGATCTGCTGGTGACGCGGCTGTTTCCTTCGGATACGCCGCGGTCCAATAGCACGCAAGAGCTGGAACCTCTGGTCGTCGATTTCTATCGGCGGGAGCAGATCGGCGAGATCGACGCGCTACAGCGGTATTGGGAAAACAGCCTGCGGATCGCGCTTCCGGACCTGGACGAGACGACGCTCTACGGCGTGTTGTTGCCGGCGCGGGAAGCGGTGGCGAATGCGCTGTTGCACGGCTGCCTGCCGGGCGAAGCAGCCGCCTTTCAGATCTGCTATTGCGCCTCGACTGGAAGGCTTTCGGTGCTGGTCTCCGATCCTGGTCCGGGCCACAGCTTCCCGCTCGAGGATCACCACATCGTGAACCGGAATGAACTGGTGGACGCCCATCGGGGGCTGATGTTAATTGAATCTTTCGCAACCCAGACAGAACGAAGCCGCAACGGCGCAAATCTCAGAATGGAATTTTCTCTCATCTAAAATGGCAACCCTCACGAAACACAACGAAGTGGAACCCGAAGCGAACACCTTCACGGTGTCGCTGCCGGGCAATATCCTGAGTACGAATGCGCAGGAAGTGCGCGCGCAGCTGAGCAAGGCGCTGAGCAATCCGAAGTCAGCCGCCGGATCGCTGGAGGTCTTCGAACTGGACGTCAGGCACGCCCAGATGATTGATTCGGTAGGCCTGAACCTGATCGTATGGCTGTTGAAAGCCGTTCGCGAGCGGCGGGCGCGTCTGCGGCTGCGAGTGGCAAGCGTTCACGTAGAAAGAACCCTGCAATTCACGCGGCTGGACCAACAGGCGGAGGTGGTACACGCCGGCTAGCGCGCAGCGGAGATGCTAGCGGCGCTCCCCTCGGCGGTAGCAAGGGCGGCCAGACTGGCTGCTGCCTTGGAACGTACCTCGACCGAATCGTCCTGCTGCAAGCCGCGGAGCATCGAGAAGGCGCGCTGATCGCGGATCTGACCCAGAGCCCAGGCGAGGGACAATCTAAAGCTCGGTCCAACGTGGTGTGCGAGATCGAGCATTTTGCCGTAAAACGCCTCATCCTTGGAATAGTAGAGCCCCAGAATTCCGTTCACTACGACACGGTGGTGAGGATCGGTCAACGATTCTTTCAGCAGGCGCTGCGCATTCCCGCTGCCCGTGTGCCACAGCGCTTCGACCGCGTTGGCGCGTACACGCGCATCCTGCGATTCCATGTGCCGCTCAATGACGGGGCGGTTGGGGCGAATGCGGCACAGGGCGAGCACCGCTTTCGAGCGAATGCGCGCGTCCGGATGCCAGGTCAGACGGCACAACCGTAAAGAGAACGCGCTGTAATCTTCGCTATTCTCGAGCAGCCCCAAAGCGCGAATCAGGCAAGGCGCCTCGCGCGATTCATCCAGGGCGCGAGAGAGTTTCATCAAGAATCGCTCGTCGGCGTGGCGCATCGCTTGGAGGCCATGGCGCGCCTCTTCGAGCGGCAGAAATTCGGGGTCGAACAGCAGCTTCAGGTACGTGCTGCCGCGAGCGAGCCAGGAGGTCATTTCACGGCTAACCGCGTCTCCCTCCGATGTGGCGATGTGACGCACGCAGGCGCGGGTGATTCCCTCGGGATGGACCTCCCGCATGCGCGAGAAAAAGGCGCTGAACTTTTCCGCATCGGAGCGCGCCAGCGTCAGCAGAATGTGCGCCGTGGAGCTTTGCTCGTAGACAATCGAAGACGAAACCTTTTCTCGCGGAAAGAAGGCGGTTGAGCTATTCAGGTCAGTCACGAAGCACCTCAGTCGAACGGATATGGATATGTTTCGACGTAAATGAGGCGATTTCTAGACCTTACTCCGCGTTTGGAGTACCGGGATCGGGGGCACTCCCGTTTGGGCGGGAGAGAGCCAGCACAGCCTCTGCTCTGGCGCGGACCTCAGGCGACGGGTCAGACGCCAGTTTAGCCACGACTGGCAATAGCCGGTCCTCGCGGATCAGCCCTAGGGCCCAGGCAAGAGCCGCGCGGAACCGGGGCTCGGGGTGACCCGCGAGGGCGATCATCCGCTCGTAGTAGGATTCGTCCTTGTGGTGGTAGAGGCCTAACAAAGCGTTGACGACGACACGGTGATTATCATCGGCAAGCGCCTCCTGAAACACTCGCACCGCACTTCCCTGCGGTGCGGTCCACAGAGCTTCTACAGCGTTGGCGCGGACGCGGGCGTCGGGGGATTCCAATTGGCGGTCGATGAGCGAGCGGTTGGGCCGCATACGGCACAGCGCTAGCACGGCCTTGGAACGGATGTAGTTGTCCGGGTGCCAGCTGAGAGTGCAGAGCCGTGGGTAAAAGGCGCTGTAATCTTCAATCTCTTCCATCAACGTTAAAGCCCGCACCAGGCAATTGGGGGCGGTAGTCTCTTCCATGGCGCGGGAGAGTTTGCGCGAAAACTTTTCATCGGCGGCACGCATGATCGCGATGGCGCGGCGGGCGTCTTCGAGGGGCAAAAACTCGGGATCGAAGAGGAGGGTTAGATAGCCCCTTTCAGCGGATAACCAGGCGGCCATTTCACGGCTGGCGGCATTGTCCGGCTCGGAGGCGATATGCCGGAGAGCGATTTGGGTGAGTTCTTCGGGGTAGGCCTGGCGGACGCGATTGAAGAAGCTGGTGAATTTAGCGGCATCGCCTTTGGCCAGTGCGGCGAGGATTTGCCCGGTACCGCTGACGGGCTTAGGGGCTGGTGCTGAAACACTTCTAAGAGACGACACGCGGAGCGGAGTTCTCCGGACCCAAAGCCCATTTCGACGGGAGTGGGCTCAATTTTGAGCCTTTCCGACGCCGCGGCTGGGAAAACGGCTGGTTTGGGTCTAAGCGGGTATCCGCTATAGACAGGGTCGCGGATGGCCGATAGGAAGTTGAACGTGAACAATTTGGAACAACCATGAACGCATCTGAAGCAGGTGGGAAGATGACACGGGAAGAAATAGCGGCGGCTATCTCTTCGGCCACACAAGAAGTTTTCACGACTATGCTCGATTTGGAGATTAGCTCGGGTGAAATCGAGGAGGATAACGCCGCCTCGTCACGCGCATCGGGCGTTGTCGCCCTGCTCGGCCTGGCGGGCGAATGGGTTGGCAACGGCCGGATTTCGTGCACTCCCGAGTTCGGCTGCAAAATGGCTTCGCAATTGCTGATGCAGGCATGCTCGGCGGTGAACGAAGAGGTGCTCGATGCGATAGGCGAAGTCGCCAATATGATTATCGGGAACGTTAAGAATGCGCTTGAAGAACGGTTAGGCACGCTTTCTCTCAGCACGCCGACAGTCATCTACGGCCACAACTTCGAAGCACGAAGCGTGGGAATCCGGGAACGGATCACGGTGGTCTTCCACGCCGGTGACCAACATTTACAAGTTCAGATCTCTATCTCGCCAGCAACATCGAAACCCGCGCCGGCGCGCGTGCACCTGCACGAGCATGTGCCAGCGCTCGCCTAAAAGTTCCGGCAGAGATTGATTCGTGCTCCTGCTCCCGGCCGCTCACCGGAGCAGCAGCACGAATCCCGCCGAAGGACTAATTACCTCATCCTGTCCTCTGCGAGCAGATCGATAGCCTTTAGGATCGCGCGGGTGTTGTCGTGCGACGTTCTCGCCGTGATCATGCCCGCTACATAGGCGCTCACCATCACCGCCGCCAGCCCGAACGGCAGGCCGGTGTGGTCGTTTTTGGCGAAGCACATCGCCAGCCAGAAGGCGAAGCTCATCAGCAGAAGCGCAATCAGCAGCACCGTTGCACGCCTCCGTTCGCGCTCCACCTGGTTGAGGGAGTTCCGCAGAACATCTGTCGATTCTTGACTCATAATCATCCACCTTTCATCTTTCAAGTAATTTGCGCAGACACGATAAGCCGTAAGCCAGACGGGATTTCGCAGTGCCAATGCCGATGTCGAGAACGGCCGCCGCTTCTTCTATGGACAGGTCCTGCACATAATGCAGCAGCAGCACGGCTCGGCTCGCGGGTGAAAGCTGCTCGAGCAATTCTGGAATTCCGACGAACAGCTCCGGCGAGACGTCCGGACGAGCCGGTAACTCGTCGATCGAACTGGCCTCGGCATCAGGGCTCGACCAGCGGCGCTCCCGTTTCAACAATGCGAACGACGCGCGGCTGGCAATCCGATACGCCCAGGGGCGAAACAACTCCGGCTCGCGAAGCCACCGCAAGTTACGGCAGATTTGTAAGAAGGCCTCTTGCAGAACATCGTCGGCGCCGGTCCGACCGACCACACCTGAGATGTAACGGAGCAACGGCGCTTGCACATCGCGAAGAACAGCTTCGAGGGCATCGCGGTCGCCGGCTTGCGCCTGCAGAACCAATCGAGCTTCGCGCCTGGAATCCGTCATTTATGCCCTTCAACAGCTAAGAGCGGCGTTGAGGGTTAAGTGTTCGAAACCCGCCGGAACGAATTTTCGACACGTCGCCACCCGGGCCTATGCTTATCAAATGACCTTCGATCAGGCCGAGTTCGAAGTGCGCTGCGAGTGGGGACGCGCTGGGCTGAGAGAGCTTGCACCCATATCGGACGTCATCATAATTGTCGATGTGCTGTCGTTTT
Organism: uncultured Acidobacteriaceae bacterium; assembly: GCA_963849445.1. Taxonomy (GTDB): domain Bacteria; phylum Acidobacteriota; class Terriglobia; order Bryobacterales; family Bryobacteraceae; genus Bog-105. Next base: position 133,799 of record CAWKHS010000004.1, read on the forward strand.
CGACAGCAATAGACATTGCCACGGGGCGCAGAGGAATCGTTTTTCCTTATCCGCTCAAAGGCGAGCCGGCGCGCAACTATGCCGCATCTGTTCATGCAAACCTCGCATCGGACGAACGCAATTGCGGCTATTCTCTGTCACCCGGCTCTTTGGTGGATTTACCGGCTGGTTACCGGCTCGTCCTTCCTTCGCCAAACGGGGCTGCTCTAGCTTTTTCCGCACACGCGATAGCCGTATTTACGGCCTGCTTTCGAAATGCCACAGCGGTGGGGAAATGGCGGCTCGCCTCGGTTCCACGTTCGCGGTCATACCGGCAGGCGAAAGGTGGGGGAGCGGTGAGCTTCGTCCGAGTCTGGAGGACTAGATGGCGGCCGGAGCAGTGATCTCTTCCCTACCCGGAACAAGATCGCCTGAAGCGAATTTAGCTGCTTCAAGCTTCGAACGGATACGGCGCGATTTATCGACTGCCGTGCGGCAAGCCAGTTCCGGCAAGGAGTTGATGGAACGGGGCCACTCGGCGGATGTGGAGTTGGCGTGTGAATTGGACGGCAGCGGGAACGTCCCCCGCCTTGTTGATCGGGCATTTGCATCTTACAAATCCAACTTGCCCTGATACTCCATTTCCTTGAGCGGGAACTTCTTTCGGACTTCGGCACGGCCTGTGCCGAGGCGGAATTCGACGCTCTTCTCACCCGGGGTAATTGGGTCCGATTTCGGGAAGTGAATCAACATTCGGCCGTCGGCGCCCTGATCGAGCCCACTTTGGACGGCGATAGGGGAGCATGCCCCGAGCGCAGTATGGACGCTGAACTCTTCACATGTTCCGCAATGCGCTGTTCCTCCTCGCCGCTGACGGTGCTGTCGGAATCAGCCGATGCAGCGGGTCCGCCCAGAGCGGTGATCGGCAGCCCGATGACTGCGACGACGTATTCATCCGACGGTTTGGAAGACGCTGGATCGACGGCACCACCAGCGCTCTTCGCAGCCGCCATAACGATCAGAGCGCTTTCCCACTGAATGGTCACTTCGGTCGGCCCAACTTTCGGATTGCTGGGAGCACTACCGCCCCGGCCGGAGCTGTACGTTGCGCCAGAACGGCCCGCACCCATGCCGCGCCGCCCCATTCCGCCACCCATGCTCGTGGGCATTGGGGCGTTGTTCGGGCTTGAGCCGCTACCCGGAGTTTCGTTTGACAAAGCACCCGAGCTGTCGTTTGTCGTTTTGAGTTTCACGGTCTTAGTCCAAGGGGAGTTGTGGAGGATTCGATAAACGTCGTCGCTGTTCCACTGCGATGGATCGCCATTCTGCCAGCCGGAAAACCCCAAAGCCGCAGCCGCGGTGAGCGCGATCGTCGGAAAGAAGAGCGAACGAATGGAGCGCAAGTTCATTGGATCTGTTACCAATCAGGAGTCGCGCAGCTCATTGCTTGCCCTGCAGTAGCGGTCCAAGCAGATCACTTCCGACAGAGAAGCTGGAACTCGTTTCAGGCGATGGCATCGAGTAAGGGCTTTCCGCAAAGCCGCTCCAGTATGGCGACCGGAGCATTGTCCGTGTTCGCCAACGAAGTGCGCCCAATGATAAAAGTCTGTTCAAGCGCATGCTGGCCCGAAAGGACGGAATGCGGTAAGACATCGGTGAAGGTCAGCCAAGTGGCGCCCGGCGGGAAGTTGAACGGGTATTTGGGAGTGCTCTTTTGAAAGGCTTCGTTCCGCTTCAGATATTCGTGGAAATGCAGCATGAAGCGGTCGTACCCGGAGCGCGGAACGACGGGAATGCCGAGATTGTGCAGCACACGAGCGGACTGGTTTCGCAGCTTACCTGTTATGGACGAAGCGCCGGCTGCAATCTGTTCGAGTCCGGCGTCGCGCGCGTAACGTCCAGCGACTTCCGCGAAGGGATCCGTCGTGACCCAGTTGCGGGTCTTGCTTGGGTGAATATTCGTGAATACGCGCAGGATCAAATCACCGTTGGTGGGACGCGATGGAAAAGCGTCGGTGTGGATCAGGTCATTGCGCTTGTTGACAGGAAGATCCCGGCCGTCTTCTTCCACCGGACGAAAGCTGGCGTAATCGAGCTTCCAAGTCGAGGCATAGCGCGGCAGCAACTCAGCCGTAAACTTTACAACGGTTCGCGAATAGTCCCGCAAAATCGTTCGCAGCTTTTCGAGCTGAGCGCGATCTGTTTCCACACCGGTGACGCGATCGCTTACCGGACGGTAGGCGATATTTTTATGCACTGCCCCGCCCGCAAAAGTGATATTGCGGAGGTAGTCTTTTGATTCTTCCGGGAACGCGAATGGAGTGACGGGGAAGTAAAGAACGTTGCCGGCTTCCAGATCAGGCCGGTAGTCGACCGAAGAGGCGGAAGGCCAATCTATCGTGACAAACTTCATCTCAAGTACATTATCCGCGCATGGCCCGGCAAGCGGACCATGCGCAATTGCCGCGATGTTGACTTCCGATTACGGGGCGAAATAACCGGTAATGTCGATGACCAGATCCGTGTTGTTAGAAGCAAATACATCGATCGCACCCGCTGTTCCCGCCGGTACGAGCGCGGCATTAGGCACGATGGTTCCGTTCAACGAGTTCAATGTCGAGACGTAAGGCTGCGGTTGTCCTGTCGGCCAAGTGGTGAGATAGCCGAGCGGTCCCCGTGGAACCACCGTCATATTCAGCGAATACGCTTGCGCAGTGGAGGGAATTCCGCACGAGCTAGACGGAATCGGGAAACTGCGCGTCGCCCCTCCGACGAGGCTCGGAGGCCCAAACGCACCTGAAAAGCCAGATCCCGAGCGAGTATCCGCGATACGGCACGGGGATACCGGGTAGAGATTGAGCGCGCCTGTACCGCCCGACGGGCCAAAATGCCCGTCAATATCGATGACGAGGTTTGTGGTATTGCTGACAAAGACATCGACTCCGCCATTCGGCGCGCCAGCAGGTACGAGAGCCGCATTAGCAACGATTCTGCCATTGAATGAATTGACGGTTGATACAAGGGGCTGTGACTCTCCATCGGGCCACAAGGACAAATAATCAAGCGCGCCGAGTGGCACGACGGTCATATTGAGCGAATATGCTGTTGCCGTCGTGGCGATATTGCAAGAAGACGACAGAATTGGAAATGCACGCGTGGACCCAGCAGCCATGCTCGGCGGCCCAAATGCGCCCGTGAAGCCTGAACCAGAGCGCGTATCGGCGATGCGACACGGCTTGTCCGTGTAGAATGCAGCGGCTGCAGCGGATTCAGGAATGAAATACCCGTCGATATCGATAACTACGTCCGTGGTGTTGCTGACATACACACTAACGTCGCCGCTTGATCCTGCAGGAACGATGGCGGCATTCGCCACCACTTGGCCATCGGACGAATTCAGGGTTGAAACCAACGGCTGGAGTTCACCGGTTGGCCAGATACTTAAATAGCCGAGCGGCGCTGGTGGTACGGCAGTCACACTGAGCGAATAAAGCTGCGCGGTCTCCGGAATTCCGCAGGAACTCTTAGGAATTGGAAAATTTCGAGTCGATCCCGCGGTCATGCTCGGCGGCCCGAAGGACCCAGTGAATCCAGAACTCGAGCGCGTATCGGCGATGCGGCATGGCGTTACTGGAACGAAACCCTCTCCAGTTAACCCCAATATGCAATCCACTCCCAGATTGTAGGTTCCGGTGCTGGCTAAATCGCTCGAAGATACCTGAACTAAATAGGTGCCAGTCCACGCCAACGTTGTTTCCTTCGAGCTGTTAGCCGCAAAAGTCAATATCGCTTTGCCGGTCGGATCGAACAAGGTCGCACTGGGCTCAACGCCGTAGAACGGATTAAAACCACTCGTATTCACCAGATTAAACGATAAAATTCCTCCCGCCTGTCCGGCATATGCATATTGATCTACTTGCGAGGCGGCAGCAATCTTTCCACTGGTAATGCCTCCACAGCTAAGAGGGAGTGCATTCCGAAGCGGATTCCGGCATTCTACTCCCAAGTTGTAGGTCCCTGTAGTGGCTAAATCGCTCGAAGATATCTGAAATAGATAGGTACCGGTCAAAGCTAAAGTCACCTGCTGCTGGCTATTGGCTGCGAAGGTCATCAACACTTTGCCGGCGGGATCGAATAACGTGACACTCGGCTCAACGCCATAGAAGGGATTGAACCCGCCCGTGTTGGTCAGGGTAAAGGTGACAATCCCTCCCGCCTGACCCGGATACGTATATTGGTCCACTTGGGCAGAGGCGGCGATATTTCCACTCGCGATCCCACCGCAACTGAGGGTGCTCGCGGGTTGCAGCGGATTCCGGCACACAATTCCTAAGTTGTAGGTTCCAGTGCTAGCCAGATCGCTGGAGGATACCTGAAGCAGATAGGTGCCGGTCGAGAGCAAGCTTACTTGCTGCTGGCTATTCGCCGCGAAGGTCAGCACAGTCTTACCCGACGGATCAAACAACGTGACACTTGGTTCAACGCCATAAAAGGGATTAAAACCACCGGTGTTAGCCAAGGTGAGCGTGACAATCCCACCGGCCTTTCCGCCGTAGGTGTATTGATTCACTTGCCCAGCCGTGCCGATTGTTCCGGAGATGAGGCTTCCACAAGTCAGGGGCGTACTCGGTAATGCGTGACTGCTCAAGATACTTAGCAAGAACCCCAGGCTCAAAGTAACTGGTGAAAAACCGAATCGATTCACTGCACACCTCCTTGCACGCAGAGCGCAGCCACCTAAGTAGCGCCATCTCGTTGTAGAGGAATAATGCAAGAAAAACAACGCCGCAGACGTTAGGTGCCGTGAATTAACGTGTTAAGGAATCAGATCGAGCTTCCAAATGTTAGCTTGCTCATCCTTCAGAGTCATAGCAAGCTGGCCGGGCCCTACGGCTAATGTCCCGCCGGACCAGGGATAACGTTGCAGGCCGTGCCGGTGAAGAACCGCAATCGGCTCGCCCTGCGGGATTTTGGTTTGTGGATGAAGGCGCTGCTTGTAGAGGCAGCGGAAACCGTCGCGAATGCTCCAGTAGTAGATTGCGTTTCCATTTGGCGCCCAGTGTAACGATAGTCCGTAAATGAGTTCCTGGCAAATTTGTATTTTTCTTTCCGATCCGTCTAAGGGCGCAATAAAGCCCGAGTCGGTTTCCCCGTGCCCGGTTTCAGTGACGAAGGAGATCCATCGGGCATTGGGTGAGAATCTCGCCAGCATGGGTACATGTTCTAAATGCAGCAATGGTGTCTTGCTAGATTGTCCGATTTGCAGGCGGAAGAGATCATTGCCGCCGGCGCAAAGCAGCGATTCCCCATCGCGAGACCAATCCTCGAGGACGGGACAGTCTTTTGTGAGGACGCGATCCGTCTTTTGCAGCACGTTTCGGAGAATGACAGAGACTGTGGAACCCCGCTGGCGCACGAACACTATATGACGGCCCGTGCCGTCGAGAAAAATTGGACTCTGCGCAGATGGCGCGGCAGCAAGTAATTGCTCGGCGCCGCTGCGTAAGTCCTTTAGGCAAACATCGGGAGATCCGGCGCGTTCCGTGATGAAGGCCAAAATCTTTCCATCTCCTGAAATCGCCGGCCAAGTGCCCTTATAACCCGACCTCAATGAGTCGTCATGGGTCAACTGCTCGAATGGCTCCAAACCCGTCATGCGGTATTTCCAGATGTTGGTTTGCTGACGTTCCGTCGCAAATAGAATGGACAAATCCCCTTGTAAACCACGAAGGGCGCGCACACCCGTAGCTCCGATGGCGGACGGAACTGCTCTTACTTGGCCGGGCTTTCCGGAAGACTGCAAAAAAGTCTGGAAGAGAAAGCTTGTATCACGTTGATGGGTGATGAACAATAAGCGGCCAGCAATCCAGTCCTGCGGGCAGTCAACAGTGGAGGAGATGACCGGCAAATTTTGCGCGCGCAACTCCCGTTGGATACCAAGCGGACGCGACTGCTCCTCGGGTCGATTCGTTGCTTTTGCTGTCCAAAGATCATATTCACCTCCATTCGCGTTTCGGGCGACAAACGCCACTTGGGTCCCGTCGGGTGACCATACAGGACAGGCTGGATCTTCAATGCCAAAATCCAGCCGTTTCGGAACACCCCCAGCGGCGGAAACACTGAAGATGTGCGGGTTCTCATCCAGCGGCGATCCCGAAAAGGCAATCCATTTGCCGTCGGGGGAGAACCTCGGGGAATAACCTCCTTTCGCGATCAGCTTGGCCTCTCCGCCGACGGCAGGAATTGACCATACGCCATCCTCTTTTCGCCACGAGCGAAAAACAACCTGTTTGCCGTCGGGCGAAATGTCGGGTGTGATGTCGTGAGCAGGATCGTCGGTTAATTGGCGCGGTGCCGTCCCCAAGTGCTGTATCCAAATATTGGCGTCGCCGCGGGGCCCCCGGTCGGAGCTGTAGACGAGTACAGACCCATCACGTGAAACAGCCGGCTGCGATGTCCAACCGGTATCGAAGGTGACCTGAACGGGAACGTGCACTCGCGTAGCGGGAATGGGCCACGCGGCCCAGAGAGCGGCGAGAGCAGAGAAAAGAGCGCCAGCGCCCGCTATAAAGAGATATCGGCGCGGCGGCCGGCGAGGCGCACGACGCAATGACGAAAACACCGCGACGTAATGTCCGCGCGGAATATCGATGTAGATACGATCCTCTGCATTGGATTTCGTGTAGTACTCCGCAAGCTTGCGGCGAACAGCGTTCACCTCGACACGCACCAGGGTGTCATGTCCAGGATCGTAGTCGGGGCGTCCCAAAACCTCCCGGCCCAAGACGATTTCCTTGAGCGCTTCAGTTCGACCTGCCAGCGATTCGTTCACAATCGTCCGCAATAGGAGCTGAAGCCGAGCCGACGGCCTAAAGAACTCACTGGTGAGTACTCTATTTAGCTGGTTTTTGACTGCTTCACGGAAGGCGTCACTCTCTCCGCGAGAGGGGAGGTGTTCAATCGGTTTCATCCCATCAGGCCGGAGGGCCTTGTCAGAGGAGTCTAGCAAAAATCGGCTGAGGCAACACAGCAAATCCCGGCTAGGTATTGCGCGATGAAGAGGTCGCGTGAGTCCCGGCCTGAGGTTACCCGCTGACAGAGCGCGGCGGGCACGGACGTCGCGCCCCGCGGCGAGTTCACGCGACTTTCATTCCGAGCAACTGAACGAGAAGAGTCCTGCGGCGGACAACATCGGCTAGGGAGTAGCGGTCTAGAACTGAGAAATATGCTTCTAGAGCTTCCTTCAAGATGGGACGCAAACCGCAGCCGCCCGCGATCGGACAGCGATTTGTCTCGGGTTCGAAGCATTCGACGATTGTCCAGTCCTCGATGGCGCGGAGGACTTCTCCAATGCGGATCTCCTTCGGATTTCTTGAAAGCCTGAGTCCTCCGGAGCGGCCGCGAACCCCCTCTACATAGCCGGCCTGAACAGCCCGATTCGCAACCTTCATGAGGTGATTGCGGGAGATTCCATAGCGCTCCGCAATGTTCTGAATGGTTGTGGATTGTTCGGGCTCGAGCGCCAAATGGATCAGGAGACGCATGGCGTAGTCGGCTTGTCGAGTGAGATACATGATTTCCGGTGCTTAAAGATGTATTATAGATACATCTTTGCTGCTGCTGTATGTATCACACCATAACTGAAGCCTGTATCGCCGAATTGGTTGACACATTTTATGGGAAAGTTCGCGAGGACCAGCTTCTGGGGCCGATCTTTGCCGAAGCGATCGGCGCCGACTGGAAGCCGCACTTGGAGAAAATGAATGCATTTTGGTCGTCGGTGCTGTTGGCGTCCCGAACTTACAAAGGGAATCCAATGATGGCGCATTTGCAGTTGCCGCTTCTCACGCAGCGGCACTTTGAGCGGTGGTTGCAGTTGTGGCGCGAAGTAACGGCGGCGCTCTGTTCAGAGGACGTTGCGGCGGTTTTTGTGGCAAGAGCGGAAACGATCGGCGGCCGTTTGCTGCACGCAATCACGACCTATCATGAAGCGGTTCATCGAGAGGCGGTCGGGCAAGCAATATGAACCGCGTAGATTTAGAAAAGTTTCTAAGCGATACGCCGGCCCTGGGTCGATCCACGACGGTGCTCCAAGAACCCGGCTTACGGACGTTGTTGTTGCATCTGAAGCCCGGCGAAAACATTCCCGAACATCAGGCCCGCGGCGCGATTACCGTGCAGTGCTTGAAAGGCGAAGCAATGTTCGCCAGCGGCGCTGAGCAGGTTACGTTAACACTAGCCTCGCTGATCAGCTTGCCCCCGGGGGCGCCTCACAGCTTGACGGCTCAGCAGGATACGCTTTTGCTGGTGACAATGTGTGAGCAGGTTCGGGACAAATCGACATGAGAGCGAAGGCCGCCATGGTCTTTCTTATCCTGATGACCGTGTGGGCCGGAATCATTATTGGCGTCTCTATGATCGCGACACCCGATCAAATTTCAAGCGCCTTCGCTGACCATGCAGACGGGGGTGGAGATTGGACGATATACATTTCACTTCCTGGCGCAGATTGAACTGTGCTTTTTAGTTGCGGTCATTGCGGCGGCGGGCCTGGCCCAGCCACGATGGGCGACCATCGTCCTTATTGGCCTGATTGTGCTTGCAATGGTCCTGCAGCGCTATTGGCTATGGCCGGTTCTGGACAACCGCGTTTCTCAGATCCTGGCAGGCAGCGCACCTACCGTGTCGATTTATCATCGCGTCTACGCTTTTATGGAAGCGGCGAAAGCTACTCTGCTCATTAGCGGCGCGGCGATTGAATACCGCTCGCACTTCGGGTAGAAGCGTTTTTTCTTCGTAGATAATCCGCAAGCGCGACTGCCTGATTGTGTTCGCGGTCCCGAGCGCCGTAGATCAGCGTAATCGATTCTTTTCGCGCAGCTTGAGCGAGAGGCATCCAGGCTTCGGGATTCGCATCCAGTTCGTCAAAATATCTTCTCCGGAATTCGTCCCACTTCGCGGGGTCGTGGTTGAACCAGCGCCGCAGGGCTGGGCTGGGCGCTACTTCTTTCAACCAAGCATCGATCTTCAAGGCGGTTTTCGTCAACCCACGCGGCCACAATCGATCGACAAGATAGCGTTTGCCGTCTTCAGGGTCAGTTTCGTCGTACGCCCGCTTCAGCTTAATCACGCCAAGACCTCAAAAGAAGGTTAGCTCAGAAAATCGACAAAAAGGGCTCCGGAACGGATGCGATAATGAGCAAGCAAGCGTGACAACTTGCGCTTTTCGTAAGCATGTCGATCTTCCGGCGCCACAACATCAACATCGTGGGAAGCGGCAGCAAAACGATGCTGCTCGCGCATGGATATGGGTGCGATCAGCTCATGTGGCGCTTCTTGGTTCCTGCGCTTCAGAATGAGTATCGAATTGTTCTGTTTGACTATGTAGGCGCAGGCAAATCGGACTCCTCGCAATACAGTCAAGCCAAATACGGAACACTGGACGGGTATGCACAAGACGTGCTCGATATTATCGATGCTGTTTCGGGAGCGCCCGCTATTTTTGTGGGACATTCCGTCAGCGGAATGATCGGGATTCTAGCCGCGAACAAGAGGCCGAGCGCCTTCGAGCGGCTGCTGCTGGTGGGTCCGTCGCCCTGCTATATCAACGACGATCACTATACCGGGGGCTTTACGAAAAAGGATATCGAAGGCTTGCTCCAAACGCTGGACGAGAACCATCTGGGGTGGTCGCGAGCAATGGCGCCGGTCATCATGAAAAACGAGGATAGGCCGGAACTGGCAGCTGAACTTGCCGAAAGTTTCTGCCGAACCGACCCGGAAATCGCCAAACACTTCGCTCGGGTTACGTTTCTTTCGGACAACCGGGCGGATCTCACGTTTGTGAAGGTTCCGTCGCTGATTTTGCAGTGCTCTGAAGACAGCATCGCGCCGCAATGCGTTGGAGAGTTCATGCATGAGCATCTTCCCGGCAGCACTTTCGTTAAGATGCGGGCCACGGGGCACTGCCCGCATTTGAGCTCACCCGCCGAGACTGCCGAAGCGATCAGGAACTACCTCAAGGCTTGAGTGGAGACCGCACGAGAGACGATCCGTCAGCCGATTTGGTGATTGAAGAAACCGCGGAAGAACTCTATGAGATGGCTCCCTGCGGTTATCTCACCACCACCGATCGACGGGCGCATCATCAAAATCAACCGAACGCTGACGGAATGGCTCGGATACGAGCGCGACGAGTTGACTCAGGGCAAGCGATTCGTAGACCTGCTGACGGTTGGCGGCCGAATTTTCTATGAAACGCATTTCAATTTGCTGCTGCGTGTACAGGAGACGGTCGACGAAATCGCGCTGGACGTCATCCGCAAAGACGGCCAGATCCTGCCTACCTTAATCAACGCGCGGCAAAAGCGCAATGCTGCCGATGAGCCAATCCTTAACCGCTTTACAATCTTCAATGCAAGTGAACGCCGGATGTATGAGCGCGATTTGCTGGCGGCTCGAGATTTACTAAAGACCACGCTTGCCAGTATCGGGGATGCAGTGATCGCCACCGACGCGGCCGGCCGTATTACGTTTATGAATGCGGTTGCCAGCGAGCTGAGCGGGTGGACGGACAATTCCGCGGTCGGAAAGCCAATCGAGGAAGTTCTCATTTTGGTCCGCGAGGATACCGGCGTCGCAATCGAGAACCCGATTGCGAGTGCCGTTCGTTCCGGCGTGATTACCGGTCTGGCAAATCACACCGTCTTGATTTCGAGAGACGGACGGCACATCCCAATCGACGACAGCGCGTCTCCTATACGAGATGCAAACGGTGGGGTTATCGGTGGAGTTCTAATCTTCCGTGACATTTCAGCCCGCAGGAGAGCGGAAAAGGAGCTTGAAGCGGCGCACGAGCAGCTTGCAAGGCGAGCAGATGAACTTCGCCGGTCAAATGAGGACCTTTCCCAATTCGCTCATATTGCCTCGCACGACCTGCGGTCTCCGTTAAACACCATCACGCAATACGCTCAGCTATTGGAGCGCAGATACGGCACACAGCTCGCCGACGGCAAGGAACTCCTTCATCATCTGGCGAGCGCCGCAAAGCGCATGAGCAATCTGATTGAGGATCTTCTGTCCTATGCGCGCGTATCGGCAGATCGCACATACACTTCTGTACCGGTGGATGCGAACGTACAGCTCAGCACGACCATCGAGAATTTGCGAAATGCCATCAGTGAATCCGGCGCAATTATCACGCATGACAATTTGCCGGACGTTCTGGTCGAATCTACGAATCTGATTCAGATTTTTCAAAACCTGATCGGGAATGCAATACATTACCGCGGCGCGGACAGGCCGCGGATTCACATCTCGTGCGCGGATCGGGGGAAAGAATGGCTCTTTTCCTGTAAGGACAACGGTATTGGGATTGCCCCCCAGTTCCACACTCAAATTTTCGAGCCCTTCAAGAGACTCCACGGGTCGGATCGTCCGGGAAGCGGCATCGGTCTGGCGGTTTGCAGACGAATCGTTGAACGATATAAGGGCACAATCTGGGTTGAGTCGCAGGTGAACCAGGGCTCAACGTTCTTCTTCACGCTTCCCAAAGGATCTTAGCGCAAGAATACAATGACCGTCGTGAGACGAATCCTCGTGACAGGGGCGACGGGAAACATTGGCGCCGAGGTTCTGCGTCAACTGCCGTCGACCGAGCTACACATCCGGGCGTTGGTTCGTAATGCGAAGGGAGTCCCGCTGCCTCCGCACGTTGAGGTCGCGACTGGAGATCTCACTTGTCCTGAAAGCCTCGCCAGATGCTTGGATGGCGTCGATACAGTGTTTCTGGTGTGGACCGCTCCAATCGAAGCGGTGCGCTCTGCTCTGGAACAGATTGCAAAGCGTACTCGGCGGGTGGTACTGCTATCCGCGCCGCTCAAAACGGCGCACCCATTCTTCCAACAGCCGAATCCTTCGCGTTCTCGTGCCGAACTCATCGAGCGGCTCATAGAGACGTCAGGGCTCGACTGGACTTTCCTGCGCCCTGGAATGTTTGCTTTGAATTCAATAGGCTGGTGGGCGCCTCAGATACGCACCGGCGCTGTTGTGCGTTGGCCCTACCTGGACGTGCCGACTGCGCCAATTGATCAGCGCGATATTGCAGCCGTTGCGGTGCGCGCGCTGTGTGAAGAGGCGCACTCCAGAGCGGAATATGTCCTCACTGGGCCTGAATCCCTCAGTCAGCTGGAACAGATTACAACTATCGGTTCCGTTCTCGGGAGATCACTGCAAGCCCAGGATATTCCGGCTGAGGTATGGCTCAACGAACTGCCGACCTATATGCCCCCGTTCGTCGCCAAGTACCTCATCGACGCTTGGGCCGCTGCCAGGGGTCGGCCGGCATTCCTTACGCAAACAGTCGCCGAAGTCACCGGATCGCCGGCACGAACCTTCCGTCAATGGGCAATCGATCACGCCGCCCAGTTCCGGTCGTAGCACTTGCATTCTGCGCTTGAAAACACTTCAGGCCTTCGGCAGCTTACTGGTGTCCCAGCCGCCGCCTAAGGCTTTGATCAGAGATACGCTCGCGTCCATGCGGCGACGTAGCAGATCCACTTCCGTGCGCTCGTTGGTGAGCGCTATGGTTTGCGCCGTGATGACGTCGAGATAGGTGATGAGGCCGCCTTTGTAACGGTTGAGCGAAAGCTCGACCGATCTTTCCGCCGCTACAGTCGCTTCGTGCTGTATGGCTGATTCGTGCTCCAGAACGCGCAAGCGTGGACAAGTTGTCTTCCACCTCTTGAAAGGCGGTCAAAGCCGTTTGGCGATAATTCGCGGCGGTCGCTTCATAGTTGGCCTGGGTAATTTGCACTTCCGCTCGGCGCTGGCCCGCGTCGAAGATGGTTTGCGCCAACTGCGGACCGATGGTCCAGAAGCGGCTGGGGAAGGTGAACCAGTTGACGATGCTTCCGGCTTGCAAACCGCCGGTCGCGGTAATCACGAGATCCGGCCAGAAGGCCGCCTTTGCGATTCCGATTTGCTCATTGGCGGCAGCGACTTGCCTTTCCGCCGCGGCGATATCGGGGCGGCGCTGCAATAACTGGGACGGTAAGCCTACAGGAATGGCCGGCGGCGTGCGTTTCAGCGGCAGAAAGGCAAGCTTGAACTCTTCCGGATCCTTTCCGATGAGCACCGCGATGGCATGGTCGTATTGGAGACGCGCGGCATCGACGTCGATATCCTGGGCCTGCGTCTGATCGAGCTGTGTGCGGGCCTGCTCGACTTCCGCCTTGGCAGCAATTCCGCCTTGGAAGCGATTTTCGGTCAATTGGAATGCTTTTTGATACGCCTCTACGTTTTGGTCAAGCAACTGTTTCTCGGCGTCGAGCGCGTGGGCCTCGAAGTAGTCCACCGCCAGATCGCTTTCTAACTGCAACTTCGTGTTGGCCAGATCGGCAGCCGACGCCTGGGACTGTTCGCGAGCGTTCGCAATGGTACGGCGGATGCGGCCCCAGAAATCGGCGTCCCACGAGGCGCTCACAGGAAGACTAAACAATCCATATCGATAGCCCTGAATACCCGAGGGACTATTAG
>CAWKHS010000005.1:0-261497 GCA_963849445.1 uncultured Acidobacteriaceae bacterium
GCTCCACGTCGATTTAGCGTCCTTTTCGTCCACCTGGATTCTCTTACCCAGGGGATCTTGATGGTCAAAGTAGCGGCGTACAAACTCCTGGTTCACCAACACTACGCGTGCCGCTTTACGATCATCTGTCTCCATGAACGGCCGGCCGCGCAGCAGTGGAATGCCCATAGCGTTGAAGTAATCTGGCGTGACGACAGCATCAAGAGCGCTGCGCTGTTCGTTCGCCGGTAATTGAGCTCACCTTCGATATGCATCGGTACAGTATTTGGATTGGTGGCCGGAAGATCGGAGGCAACGGCGACATCCCCGACGCCGGGAGTCCGCCGCAGAGTAGCGATCAGGCTGTCGACGAAGAGCAGTTGGTGAGAGGCATCCCTGTATCGCGTATGATCCAGCGCCAGGCCAGCGGTAAGAAGGTGGTCTGTCCGGAATCCTAATTTTTGATGGTCAAGTAAAAATACCCCGCGGATTAATAGACTGGTTCCAATCGTCAGAAATAGCGCCAAGCCGATTTCACAGCTCACCAGCACGGCACGCAGGCGGCTTTGCGAACGACCGGCAGAGCTCGTCCGGCTTTCACTCTTCAGGCCCGCATTGCTATCTGTGCGCGAAGCCTTCAGTGCGGGAACAAGACTGGATAGCGTAGCGGAAACCAGCGAAACGGCAAAAACAAACAGCAAGACATTCACATCTAAACTAACGGGAACCGCACTCATCGCCTCGTTGAAAGTCTAATTGGCCCGGACCAAACCGATTCCAAGATAGGTGAGGAGCAAACCGACGGTACCGCCGAGCAGCGCGATCGGCAACCTTCCGTTAATAGTTGCCGAAGAACGCGCACACGGCTGGCTCCGAGGGATACAGAATCGCCAGTTCTTTCTCACGTCCCGCCGCGCGCGTCAGCAGCAGCCCCGCAAGGTTAGCGCATGCAATGAGCAGAACAAAAGTGACGGTGGTCATGAGTACAGCCAACGCAGTCCGAATACCGAAAGAGTGAATAAGGAAGTCGCCGAGCGTCCTCGCGGTCGCGCCCCAGCGCGTCTCGATTGTGGGAAAATCCACCTCAGACCGTTTTGCCAGGACCGTTAGTTCTGCCCGCGCTTGTTGCAGCGTTACACCGGGTGCAAGTCTCGGGAACAAATACAAAAAGCGCTGCTTGCGCCCCGCGGTTGTCCGATCCGCAGCGCTTATTACTAGCGGCGTCCACATCTGCGGCGTAAAACCGAGGAGCTGAAAGTCCGCCCCCATCACGCCAACTACTACATAGCTTTCGCGATCCACGCGTACGGTGCGCCCAATAATGGACGGGTCCGAACCAAACGGCGCTCCCACAGACCATGACTGAGGATCAGGACGTGGTCATGTCCAGGCTGATCCTCTGCCGGGGCGAAAGAACGTCCGAGTTGCGGCGAAACACCGAAGACATTGAAGTAGTCAGGTGATACCGCGGCGTCGTTCACGGTTTCCGGCTGGCCCTGCCCGGTCAAACTCGCTGTGCGATATTCATCCGCGGCTGCCATGGCCGCGAACACGCGCGTGTCTGCGCGCCAAGCAAAATAATGCCCACGGAAACAGCGTTCGTGTCCCGTTGATCGTCTGGACGGTTCGGATTCACTGACGAGACAACCACGACGTTTTGCGGATTGCGCCCCGGGAGATGAGGCAATAGAAAAGCGCTGACCAGACTAAACATCGTTGCGTTAACGGCGATGCCTAGCGAAAGCGTCAAAACTGCCGTCACAGTAAATCCCGGCGAATGCGTGAGCTGGCGCAGAGCAAACTTCACATCCGCTCCGAAACCGCTGAGCATTGGCCATCCCCAAACCTCGCGGCTGCGTTTCTCCGTCAGCGTCACATTCCCGAACTCGCGGCGTGCGGTTCTCTCCGCGCTTTCTCGAGACATGCCGTTTTCGATGAGCTCCTGATCTTTTCTTCGAGATGTTCGTTGATGGAAAGAGACAGGTCGTCATAGCGCCGCCCGCGAGCGAATAACTGTTTGAACCATTGCATAGGTTCGTTTACGCCTCCGCGATGGCAAGCACACGATCATCCCCGACAACATCTTTCGAAGCTGGAGACCTCGCGCTCCAGGCGCCGCATGCCTGCGTCGGTGAGCCGGTAAATCCGGGTAGGACGGCCTTTCGCGGAAATTCCCGGTTCCGATTCCAGTAACCCCTCTTGAGCATCCGTTGCAGCGCCGGGTAGAGGGAGCCCTCCTCGATCTGCAGCAGATCGTCGGAGACTAGCTTGATGTGCTTGGCCAGAGCATAGCCGTGCATCGGCTTCAGCCGAAGCGAATGCAGAACATCAGTTCCAAAGCGCCGGCGAAGAGGTCGCGGTTTTCAGGATTCTTGGCCATAGGCGATAATCGTAGCACTGAATACCTATTTTGTAAATAGGGCTTACACGAAAAGCTATGCACAAGCGCCAACCCGGCGCGCCCCATGTTTGCGCAGATCTGCAAGCTATCATCCACCTTCGGCTACATTCGAGAAATGCCCTCCCGATCAGACCGGATCCTGATTTCCTCAGATCAGATCCAGCAGCGAGTCCGCGACATGGGCGCTGAAATTGAAAAAGATTATCCCGAAGGGCCGTTTACCTAGTCTCGATTCTGAAAGGGTCGTTCATATTCATGGCCGACTTGGCGCGCGCGCTCACACATACGTCAGTGCGCATCGAGTTCATGGCCATATCGAGCTACGGGAATCAAAATCGAGACTCAGGGCAGGTGAAGGTTACGCGGGACCTCGATGTGAACATCGAAGGCCATCACGTCCTGATTATCGAGGACATAATCGACAGTGGTATCACGCTCAGCTATCTCACGCGCTTGCTGAAGCAGCGACACCCCAAAACCCTCGAAATCGCCACGTTACTGGACAAACCGGAACGGCGCGTCGAGCCAGTGGACGTGAAGTATGTAGGCTTCAAGATCCCCGATGAATTCGTGGTTGGGTACGGGCTTGATTACGCGGAGGATTATCGAAATTTGAGGGATATTCGGGTACTGAGCGACTAGACGGCCATGGCGGCTAGCCGTTTCTCACGGCGTCGCTTCATTACCTGGGCAGTCAAAAAGAGCAGCGATAGCGTAATGGTCAATAACGCAAGCTGCTGCACTATGGGCAGGTTCGGGACCGGGTCCCGGCTTAACGCATTGCCGGCGAGACAGCACAGCACGTGTACGGAGAACACCTCAATAGACGCCTGGCCCAGCGCGGCCAGCGGCATCATAAACGGCAGTGCGGCGATGCGAGACCCGAAACGCGTCAGCACGATTAGAAGCGCGGTGAAATTGACCACCCGAACTGGGCCAAGGTGCCATTTGTCAATCAACAAACCGTAAACTTCGGGGCGCATCCATTGATCGATCGGGCTGTAGCGCAAGATGAGAAAGACAGAAGCGACTGCGATGCTTATGCTAAGCAGCCAGCCCGGCGCCGCAATCACCGCAGCAGGCCCATTCAGAGAGGGACGGGCAAGGACGCCCGCATACATCGTGCCCAAAGCTAATCCGACCATCCATAGAAGCTGCCACGCATAGAGATCAAAGGCGCCGGTTGAATTCTCGGGTACGCTCAAGCCGAATAAGTTAACGTGCCGGTACAACCAGGCCCGCAGGCCAAACTGGGCTGCCATCCAGACCGCAATGCTGATATAAATCACCAGGTTCCAACTCCAACGCTTCGCGACGGCGCGGGCGACAGGTGTAAGCAGCATGAAGACGACGTACATGGGCAGGATGTCGAGCAGCGACGGACGATATTCCAGTAGCAGCGATGCCAGAATGGCCGCCTTCGGACTCTGCAGATAAAACGAAAGCAAATTTTCAAGGGCAGCGCGATGAAAAGTGACCCCGATTTCCGCAACCAGTGTGAACGCGATCACAAGCAGGGCACAGTGATAGAGGTAAATCCGAAGCGTTCGCCTGGATACATCGCGGACGGTCGCGAGTTCTCCGCTCTTCTGCTCTTTGCGGTACTCCAATATACCCACCATGAACGCCGACAGGAATATGAACCCTTCGGCTCCCGATACAAACCCGAAAGTCTGGTTCGAGATGATGCTGGCCTTTGTCGGCATATGGGTTAGCGTCATCCACACAAGCAGAAACCCGCGCAGGATATCGAGCTGAATCAGCCGGCGTCCCGGCTTCGCAGGCGCGGCTGAGCCGAAATTCACAGCAGTAGTGGCTGAGAGGACGTTTGCTTGGCCGGTGGCTGCCATTGGGCGGCGGACTCGATTCTTTGGATGCGCGGACCGCGACTTTGGGAAACAACGTTTCGCGGAAAAAAGTTGGGGAACCTAGCCGAGCAGCTGCGACGCGATCCTTAGACCTTCGGCTTTGGCGGAGGCAAATCGCGCGCTTTGCATTGCGAAAGAAAGCCGTTGCGCCCATGCGTGCCGTCACAAAAGGGCTTATTCTCCGCCATTCCGCAGCGGCAGAGTGAAATAACGGATCGTTCGCCCAAGCCGTAAGAGTTCCCCTCCGCATCTTGAAGCGTGAACTCTCCCTCAATACGGATCGGGCCGTTATTCACAATGGTGACTTTGGTTGCCATTCCTCCCGATGTTAGCAAGCAGGCGGAAAGCGCTGAAATGTGTGAATCGGCGCTTCCTTATAATTGGGAGCGCAGGGTAACCGAGTGATCCAATTCATCTACGACTCCGATCAAGAGCTCTTTGAAAACGCAGTGATGTTCGCGCAAAAACAGGTGAAGCGCCTGATTGAGAATCACCCGGACTTTTATCCATGTACAGCGAGGGTGGCAGGTGGCGGCATGAAGGACCTGCCTGGACACACTGGTGCGACGGATTTTTGCCGGGAATGATGTGGCTTTTCTATCGCCATCTTGGACCGGATCACCCAGACGCGAATTTCTGGATGGAGCAGGCGATTCGCTACAGCAAACCGCTGGAGGTCCGCAAAACCGACAGCGACGTGCACGATTTGGGCTTTATCTTTTTTTCGACCTATTACCGCTGGTACCACATCACGAGAGATAACGCGATCCGCGAGGTAGTGCTGCATGCCGGGAAAACACTCGCGCAACGCTTCAATGAAGAAGGCCAGTATTTCCGCTCGTTCGTCGCGGAAGACTCCATTTTCATCGACATCATGATGAATGTGGGAATCATCTTCTACACGGCTCGCGAATGCAACGATAAACGGTTACGCGATATTGCCGTACGCCATTGCATGACGACCAGGCGATATCTGGTCCGGGGGGACGGTTCTACCGCACACGAAGGTATTTTCGATCTGGAAACGGGAGAGTTCCTGCGACAATCCACGCAACAGGGCTTTCGTGGCGACTCCTGCTGGTCGCGTGGATTAGCGTGGGCGCTATACGGGTTTTCCACCTCATTCGAATACAGCCGCGACCCACGCTTCCTGCAAACGGCCGAAGCCTGCGCCGATTACTACATCAGTCATACACCGGCCGACGGCGTGCCGCCATGGGACTACAACGCTCCTGCCGAAAACCGTTCGCTGGTCGATACGTCGGCGGCCGCTATCGCCGCTGCCGGACTCTTGCGCCTGTGCCGCTTAATTCCAGATCCGATGAAAGGGCATTTTTATTGGTCCACGGCCATCCAGATTTTGCGCACGCTTTGCAATAAATATCTGGCCATCGCAGACCCGCAATGGGAAGGGGTTCTGAAAGGCGGTGTGTATCACATTCACAAGGGGCTGGGTGTGGATGAATCTGTGATGTGGGGCGAATACTTCTTCGTTGAGGCATTGGAAGAAGCCTTGCGCGTTATTTAGTAAACGAGTTGAGGTCGAGTTCGGTCGAAGGTTTGATCTCCGCTTTAAGCATCGATTTCATCTGCTCCATCGCGAAGTCATGTTCCTTTGGATTGCAAGCCGCCACGCAGTCTTGTGGAACGGCGAGTTCCAGGTCCCGCATATACGCGTCGTTCGCGGTGAACAGGACGCAGCTGTTGGTCGAAACGCCGGTAAGGATCAGGCGCTCCGCGCCGAGGTGCTTTAGCAGGATTTCAAGAGGCGTTTGATAAAAGCCGGAGTGCTTTGGCTTTAAGACGAAATAATCGTCGTCTTCGGGAACCAGTTGCTCCACAAAGGGCCTGCCACGCACATCGTTCTCGAGACAGTGCTTCACGATGTCATCGAATTTCGATTGCCAGCGCCCGAAGTTGTCATTGATGTAAATCGCGGGTACGCCGGCGGCGGCAGCGCGCCTCTTGAGTTCTCGAATACGCCGCGCGAGGGGCAGAGCTTGCGCAAAAAGTTCCTCGCCGCGGGGAAATTCGAAGTCGTTGATTACATCGATCAGCAACAGAGCAGTGCGGTGGGTGTCGGGCGCGCTGCCATGGAGATCATGCTGTTTGCCGGGGAGCGTGGTCACGCTTCTACTGTAAGTCTATGGCTGTAAGTCTGCGGCCCAACGGCGAATACGTAATGCTCAGCCAGGCTCCCGCGTACATGAGGCCGCCGACAATCAGCGTCAAGTGCAGTCCAAGATAGATGGCCAGAAACATAGCGGCCGCGGAACCCAGTACGCTCGAGGCGGCATTAATCGCCCAAGCCCAACGAACCGATTTGGGACTCACACGTTCCAGCAATGTAAGGCCGGTCGGGAACGGCATCCCCATGGCAAGTCCTACCGGGCTGATTAGCAGGACTGAGATCAGCACTTTCAGCGCAAAAGGCAGCGCGACTCCACTCTCAGTGATCGGCGTAATGACGAACGATAAAAGGAAAATGGCCAGCACGATGAGCACCAACACGCCGGCCAAGCGCCGCACATCGGATTTGACCAGCCGCTTGCTTGCGAAGCTTCCAAAACCGCTGGAAAGAAGCATGGAGAAAATGATTACCGTGAGCGCGTATGTGGGATGTCCGAGAAACAGCACAAACTTCTGGATGAGCGCCACTTGTATCAGGATGTAACCAGTTCCGATGAATAGGAAGAACAAGAGCGCCCGCATGCTGCCCTTTTCACGCGGTAATCGATGTCCCAGCAGCAGCGGAGGCAGCGACAGAATCACCACCATGGCTATCAAACTGATCGCCACCAGCTTGAAAAGAACCGGAAGGGCGGCATTGACTTTGTAATCCGCGGTTTTGCGTGAAGCGTGCAGCATGAAATCCCAGACATCGCCTGGCTGCACGGTGTAGAAGAAGAACGGACGGTCATCGGAGACCGGTCGGACATCGAACTGGTAAGAAGCGTAAAATCGGTTCACGTCAGGCGCGAGGAGAAGGTCGCGGAAGCGGCTTGGAATGTTCGTTCCGGGCACATACACCATTTGCATTTTGGCCGTTGCGACCGCGCTCTCCAGACGTGAAATGTCTTCAGGGCTGAATGCATGGCGCGCAATCAGGATCGTGTCCTTTGCTCCCCAGCCCTGTAGAGCTTGACCATTCTCCCGAATCACAGCGATGTTTCGCGCGGGATCGTTCTCGCCGATCTGTTTCAAAGCCGCGTAACCCAAGGAAACGACGCGCAGTGATTCACGTGGGGGAAAGAAGCCCCAGCGCGTGAACGCCATCACGCCGTCGCTTGTCAGATGCGACAAGTAATCTACAAAGGCGTTGGTTGTATATAAGTTGTTTTCCGAAAGAGCAAAGGCACCGGCAGCAGTGGACGCCCATGTGTCGACGAGCGTGGCCTGCAACACCTGGTAGTGCTCATGGGACCGCCGTACAAAGGAGCGGCCGTCCTCCACCACAATTTTTACCTCCGGCCGGAAGTATAGATTGTTGCTATATTGCGGGAACTTCTGGCGCATGATGACGTTCGCGATAATCGGGTTGATCTCTACACCCGTGATGTCTTTGCTGCCGGATGCCAGTGCGCGTGAGACGTCCCAACCGCCGCCAGGTCCGATGATCAGCGTCTTGGCGCCGGGTCGAAGCACGTACGGCATGCCAGGGCCGGCATAGGTTAGCTCAAACTTTTGCTGACGCGTCAGATGTTCGAAATCGAAGCGCGCCACGCCCGTCGCGGCGTCCGCATCGATCACGATGCTCTTCATGCCGCTGCCCGGTTCAGGCTTCAGCGCAATGCGTGAGAACTCGTTCCACTTGACGAACTCTTCGTCCTTCAACTCCTGCCCTTTCGCAAACTTTACATCGATCAGTAAGGACTTGTAGTTGTAAGTGATCAAGCCGACCAGCAGCAGTCCGACAATGACGGCGAGAATCCGCCCGCGCGTGGCGCGTGCCAGGTGAAACCAAATAGCGCCGGACACCGCGTATAAAACCGCGGCAACCAGGATCGTGTTCGGACCGCCAACCCACTTGAGCAACAGCACCAGCACCGCGCATCCCGCCGCCGCGCCAATCAGATCGAAGAAGTAGACTCGATTCACCTGCGCGATGGTATCGGCGACCACGAGGGAAAGGATCGTTCCCGCAATCAGGAACGGTATCGCCGTCACGAAGTACGCCGTTGCGAAACCGGCCCCCTGTGCACCATTCGTTCTCGACAGGAGGAAAGATAGGCAGAAAACGAGAGCAATGGCGTTCACCACCGCCATAATCCCGAGCTTGCCGTAGAGAGAGCCGCGCATCCCCGTGACGACATATGAAGTCACGCCACCCGCTCCGAGACCGAACAGCGCCACCGAGATCGCGAGAAACGCGAAATGGTAGAAGTACACTACGGAGAAAACGCGCGTCAATGCAAGTTCAAGCAACAGCGTCGCCATGGATGTCGCGGCGATGCCAAAGTACACTTGCGGCCAGTAGCCTCGTCGTGACGTTTGGCTCTTCTCTCGAACTTCTGTGTTGGCAGTAGACAATCTCTTATCGTAGACAGGCGGCATCTGGGCCTTCACGCTGTGTCGCCGCGCTCCGCCAGGAACGAGGCAATCCGCACGGCGATTCGCTCGCTGGCTTTCCCGTCTCCGTATGGGTTATGCAGGCGCGACATGCGTTCGTACTCCGCTCGGTCTTCGAGGAGCCGTGTTGCTTCCCGGACAATCGCCTCGCGATTTGTTCCTACTAGTTTCACCGTGCCGGCCTGCACAGCCTCCGGACGTTCAGTCTGTTCCCTCAAAACCAGGATCGGTTTGCCGAGCGACGGGCCTTCCTCTTGTACACCGCCAGAATCCGTAATCAGGAGGTAGGCATGGCGCATGAGATCGACAAACGGCAAATAATCGAGCGGATCCAATAACAGGACGTTCGCGCGCCCGCGCAAGGTTGCATCAGCCGCGCTCCGAACATTCGGATTCGGATGGACAGGCCAGATGATCTGGACGTCATCGCGCTCGGAGAGTTCGGCAATCGCACGGCAAATGTCTAAAATCGGCGGCCCAAAGCTCTCGCGCCTGTGCGCCGTTACCACGATTAATTTCTTGGCTGGCTCGATGGGCAAGGGCGCGAAAGAGAGTCTGCCCTCGGCGAGCGCGTCTCGAACCCCAAGGACTGCATCAATGCCTGTGTTACCGGTCACCTGGATCCGCTCGGGGGGGACACCCTCGCGCGATAAATTGTCCGCCGCCCAATCGGTCGCCGCAAAGTGCAAATCCGCCAGCCGACCGGTCACAACGCGGTTCATTTCTTCAGGGAAGGGAGCAGCTAAGTCGAACGTACGCAAGCCTGCCTCGACGTGCGCCACAGGAACTCTGTTATAAAAAGCACTCAAGGCACCACATAAGGTTGACGTGGTGTCGCCTTGGACGATTGTCAGCACCGGCTTTACTTCTGCGAAGATTGGTTCCAGGCCGGCAAGCAATCGCGCAGAAAGACCCGAAAGGGTCTGCCCGGGGCGCATGAGGTCGAGATCGTAATCCGGCGCGATCTCAAATGCTTCCAGGACTTGGTCGAGCATGTGGCGATGCTGCGCTGTGACGCAGACCATCGTTTCCAGGTCCGAGCAGCGATGATGACTGCGGAGCGCGGCGACCAACGGGCATAGCTTGATGGCCTCAGGACGCGTACCAAACACGACCAGCACTCGTTTCGCGGGAGCGGAAGGCAAAAGGAAGGACTTACTTGTGACGGTAGGTAATTCGTCCCTTGGTGAGGTCATAAGGAGACATCTCCAGGGTCACGCGATCACCGGCTAACACTCGGATTCGATTGCGCCTCAGCTTTCCAGCCAGGTGCGCCAAAACGGTGCGATCTTGATCTAGTTGTACGCTAAACAATCCGCTCGGAAATTTTTCTACCACGGTCCCAGTTACTTCTATGCTGTCTTCTTTACTCATTCGCCTCTAAAAAAGATAGTACGGGAACAGACACACTTCCGAATATTCATCTCATGGGAAGTATAGCGCAGGGGGGGTAGTGTCCTAAGACTGCGGAGGTGGGTAGAATGTGGCGAAGGTTGCAGATTCCAGGCCGGTGCTAGAATTCCGGGGTGGAACGTCATGACAACTTTCTCGAAACAGCCATTGCAAACCTTCAGCTTGCAGTCAGCCACGCAAAGACGGATCAGCAGCAATGCTTATCGTCTCTCTCTCGCGCGTGGAGCTTCTGATACGAGGCGTACTCCAGGAGCGCGAAATCCTAGATGTGAGACTAGGAGAAATCGAAGCGCTTCTTAAAAAAGCACAATAACCGTGCAAGCGATGTAGCTGTCGTAGCGCTTCACTCAAGGGCAAAGCGGCCCGGAGGGTTGCTCAAAAAGCGGGAGTGGTAATCGGCTTGATATGATCTTCGATTGTGACAAGCAGGCAAACTCGTTTTGTTTAGAAAGCTCATCACTGCTGTCCTGGTCGTTTTCTGTCTCGGAGTGCCGATTTTTCTTTGGGAAGGGTATCGGATGCTTCCTCGGACCGGCGGGAACGTCCCACCTCTCTCATATCCCGAAATGGTAACTATTGTTCTCGCTGCCGTCACGATAGTGTTGGCCGTTCTCGCTATTTTTGTTGGTGGGCTCGCAATTTGGGGGTATCAAAGCATAAAGGCCGAAGCCACCGGCGCGGCAGAACGAGCGGTAGCGCGAGCCGTGAGTGGCGCTGTGGAGAGAGAACTTAATGAAGATGCCATCAGGAATACGGTCAGGAGAGAGGCAGGTAGGGTGCGCCGTAACGCGATTCGTGATGCTCTCAAATACTCTGAAGCCTTTCGTCCGCGTAGCGGGGCAACCGAGAAAACAGAGGAGCGTGCAGGGCGTGTAGGAAATGAGTATCCTGAAGGATGACTATGAAGGTTGACAAAGATGCTTTAGCCTTCATACTAAGGCTGCAAAAAGCGCCACCCGTGGACATAACAGGAATAGCGGCGGTGTTGGGTCTAAAGGTTTGGGAATCGAAGTCCTTACCACTTGGGATCGCCGGGAAACTGTTCCGGGATGAGCAGAACGGAGGTGAGAGTCGTTACAGCATCGTTGTGCGTTCCGATGACCCACTCGTTAGAAAGCGCTTTACTGTGGCGCATGAGATTGCACATTACCTTTTGCATCGGCATTTGTTTAAGCGAGAGCTTATTGACGACGCCCTGTATCGCAGTACCCTCAGCACTCCCATAGAGGCTCAAGCCAACGCTTTCGCGGCCGACCTATTGATGCCTCGTCACCTGCTCCGGCAGTTCGAAGACAAGTCTGTAGAGGAACTCGCATCCTTGTTTCAGGTTTCAGAGGAGGCTATGAGTATTAGACTTGAGTCTTCGGCTATTGCAAGTGCGTTCTGAGGTTGGGATTCACCCCAACTCCTCAACCGACCAGACATGATCGGCGATACCGGATTCCATAGCGGGGGTGACACGAAGCGTCTTGTGAATCCGGCAGAAGTTGTAATACGCGAAATACAACGCCAGCGCAGCGTTCAGGTTCTCCCACTTCTTGCTGAAGGCGTTCGTTAACGCGTCAACCGGCGCATGTGCATACGCATTGTGAGGTTCTGGCGTTCGATGTGCGACGTGCAGATGAAGTCAGGATGAGGTGTGCGGATGAGGGGTGTTGGTATACACTCCGAAACCTCACCGGGAGAATAGCGCTGTTCGCCTTCCCGAGAAGATCTGTAGACTTTGACGAGCGTGGCGTAATTGATGCGGTAGCCGAAATAGTATTGAACAGCGGGAGGATAACCAGGGAAGCCGTCCGTGGTTGATTGGAACCAATTCCGCACGTCGATGGCATCGCGCAGCTTCTGCATGAAGAAGATAGTGGAAGCTCCGAGTGCGTCGTCCCAGATTCCACGCGAGAACCAATTTAGAGTGGCGCTCCATACCGACGAACGTGTAGGCATCCCCGAGCATGTCGTTCTCCGCTTCCCCAGCAAGCTTGTTGCCTTCCTTCTTGCCGACGTAAGCCCAGATTTCATCCACTTCTACGTCACGGACGCGAACGTTTTGGATCTTTTCAGTGGGGAGCTTCTCGCCAGCGAGGATGAGCAACGGCAGATGGTGTCACGGTGAAAACTGCTAATGCGCTCCGTGGTTCGAACGCTGGGCCCTTCGATGAAGAGCTTCAGTGCAAGGATCGCCTTCTCGACAGGGACCTTCATGTCGCCGATGAGTTTTTCGCTTTCATCGGTGTACGTTTTGCCGCAAGCAACGCAGCGGAACCGCTGTAAGCCGGAACGATTCTTGGTAGTGTCCTAAGATCGCGTCGCCGGGATTTGAGAGCTGTCCGTAGCATGCATCTGTTGGTGGAAGCTGTCTAGTCTGGCGCGAAGTTGAGCTAATTGTTCTTGAATGGTATCCTTCTGCGGGCCATCGTCCACGTTCAGCAATAAATGTGAAATCGTGGCGTGCCCTTCTTCCGCCTTACCTATGACCCGGAGCGCAGCATCGCGATCCTTCATCGATGCAAGCTCCGTATCCGCCAGATCCATAAAGGTGAAACAGAGCGCCAGATCGGTTTGCAGGAAATCAATACGATCCCGCTGGGTTTTGGCATGCAACTCTGAGAAGGCAGGAATCACGGTCAATCTCTAGCTATGCTCAGCAGATTACTGCGGGACCTCTTGTTGCTGGGAACCGTGAGAAACTGCGCAAACGGTCGCATGAAATAGATAGGCTCTCCGACGGCAGGATGACGATTGCGGGGACATCCTCCAATGCAAAGCCGCTCATGATGGCATCGATGACTTGCTCCACTTCGGGATCAATGTCCTGGTCGGAAGATGGCATTCCGCCCTGCTTTCTCTCGAAACCGACTGAGGTAGGGAGGACTTGAGCGTATCAGTTTTTTACGCGTTCTGCTTTGAACCGATTACCCCGTAGTTGCGAACAGCTCAAACTAAACGGACGATCTGGGCAGTTCGGCAGTCTGCAACCAAAACTGCTCAATAGCACAAACGAGCTGAACGGCGCTGTCGATGTCTATACCTTTTCTCACGACAGCATTTGCGTGCTGATCATAGTAGGAGTCAACGTGATCACTGTCCGGGAACTTGGAGACGACGATGACAGGTATCAATCTAAGATTAGGGTCTGATTTAATTCGGCGAAGCACTTTACTGCCGATTCGTCCAGGTAGATCAAGATCCAGCAAAATAATATCTGGTCGGGGTGCATTTTCGTACGGGGGCTTTTTCTCAAGGAACTGGAAAGCCAGGAACGCGGTGGCGACCCGGTGACATCGGTGTGATTTTCCTAATGTCCTTAGCCGCGATTCGATGACAATAGTCTGCTCGACATCAGCATCGGCGATTAGAAGGTTGCAAACTCGATCCATGTGGACTGCTCTCTTTCGTAGCCCAACCCTTAGTCAGGTAAAACAGTGGGTGTGAGTGGCTCGTCAGGCCGACGCCGACTCGTAATTCCACTATGGCACGTTTTTAAAGCTTTTTTGGTGGCTAATATGCCCGAACTGCTATGGCGGAGCTGCCGGTCTCCCGCTCTGATTTCGCGGTCTTTCTGTAGGAACGCGATCTTAGAACAGTACCGCAGGGGTGTCCTAACGTTCCGAGACAGTCAGGATACTACTCGGGGGTGAATTCTATCTTCGAGAAAAGAAACGCGAAGATAAACGCGTTGCAGCAATACACGCGAGACCCATGATAAGCCAGACGGCGGACTCCTCTGCTGATGCTGGAACTGCGGGGCAAATCTGGAGCCGTCCCGGAAAGAACCAGTTCCTAAATGCCGTCGCAAAGAAAATACACGCCGCTGAGTAGTTCAACACATCTCGCCGCATGTGCACATCATAGTGTCGTCGTAGGCCCGCTCGCAAACATAGCGACAGCTCTCCGTGTTCCGGAAAAGGGGCTGCTGAGAACAGGGCTAGTTTCTTACAACAGTGCCCGCACGACTTGGCTGGAGGGACAAACAGCACCGTATTCCTTCTTGCGGCATTCGCCGTCGCCCTGTGTTCTACTCGTTGTCGGGGTCTCACTTGATCGAACCCGCTTGGCTTCCGTAGGACAGTAATCTTGGTTGCTTTCAACAGCGAATTCAGAAACAAAAACATTCTGGTCACCGGTGCCGGCCGCGGCATTGGGAAGAGATTCGCGCTCGGATTCGCCCGCATGGGCGCGAAGATTGGACTGGTCGGCCGCAGTAAAGCTGAGATCGATCTAGCGCATATCGAAATCGAACAGGCAGGCGGAAACGCATTGCGCATCCGCTCTGACATCACCGATGCGGAACAACTCGCGTTAGCTGTCGATCGCGCTCGCGTTGTGTTTGGCGGCCCAATCGACGTTCTGATTTGCGCGGCGGCCGTGCCCGGCCCGCTGAATGCTTTTCTGCATACGCCGCTCAAAGCATGGGCCGAAGTGATCCAAACCAACCTCATGGGTGTCGTGCACTCGTGCCGCGCGGTTCTGCCGTCCATGGTGGAGAAGCGCGCCGGCAAAATCATCGTTCTCACTTGCGATAGCGACGAACTGCCGAAGCTGAACTTCTCCGCCTATACGACTTCGAAGACCGCGGCCGTCCGGTTCGTGGAATCCCTGGCCGCGGAAGTTGTCGATGACAACGTGCAAATCAACTGCTTCGATCCCGGCCCAGCCTACACGAATCTCACGGACGAGATCATCAGCGCGGAAGATCGCTTGGAGCAGCGCGTCGTCGCGGCGGCTAAGGAGACCCGGCGGACGGGCGGCGTTTCGCCAGAGTTGCAGTTGCAGCAGATGGTCTTTCTTGCCTCTGAGCAGTCCAACCATATCAGCGGAAAGTTGATCCACGTCAACGACGATTGGAAGAAACTCAAGAACGCCACTCTGCGGCCGGACGCGCTAACGCTTCGCCGTCTTCAAAAGTAAAGAGCGGCGCAACTACTTGGTCGAGAAGCGGTAGATGGTGGTGTTGTGGTACTGCTCGCCAGGATGCAAAACCGTGCTCGGAAAATTCGGTTGATTGGGTGAATCCGGGAAATGCTGCGTCTCGAGACACAGCGCTGAACGGTACCGGTACACGCCGCCGATGCCGTGCATCTTTCCGTCAAGAAAGTTTCCAGTGTAAAACTGGATACCCGGTTGCGTCGTAAATACTTCCAGCACACGACCCGAACTCGGCTCTTCCACTCTCGCCGCCACTGTCCCCAGTTGTCCTGGGCTGTTCAGGACGAAATTGTCGTCGTACCCTTTCGCATACTTCAACTGCTCGTTGTTTTCGTTGATGCGTGTGCCTATGGTTGTCAGCTTTCGGAAATCGAAAGGCGTCCCCGCGACACTCACGATGGCACCAGTGGGTATCAGCGTGCTGTTAACGGGCGTATACCGGTCGGCATCAAGCATCAGTTTGTGTTGCAGGACGGTCTCGCTTCCCGCGCCGGCCAGGTTGAAGTAGGAATGATTCGTGAGGTTCAGGACGGTGTCCTTATCCGTTGTCGCTCGGTAGTCGATGTGTAGCCCATTTTGGTTATCGAGCGAGTAGCGGACGTTCACGTTCAAGTTTCCCGGAAACCCCTCTTCGCCATCACGGCTCAGGTAATGCAACTCCAAGGCGGGCTCTCCCGCGCTCGACACGTCTTTCGCTTCCCAGACTTTGCTATTGAAGCCGTGCAGTCCGCCATGCAGTGCATTCGGACCATCGTTGGTCGGTATGTGGTACTCGTGACCATCCAGCGTAAACGTCCCTTTTGCGATGCGATTGCCGTACCGTCCGATGAGCGCTCCAAAGTAGGCAGTGTTCAGCTTCTGGGTATAGCCTTCCACGTTCGGAAATCCGAGAACCACATCCCCGAATTTCTTGTTCCGGTCCATCACGCTGATGCTCGTGATTGTGCCGCCGTAATTGCTAATCGTGACCTTCATCCCGCCGGCATTTTTCAGCGTGTAAAGGAACACTTCCTGGCCATCGAGAGTTTTCCCGAACGGCTGCTTGTCGAGACCTTGCGTCGGCTGGCCATTGAAGATTGCCGCCGATGAAATCAGAATGGCGGACGTGGTAAATACGCGGATGAGGGTGCTGGTCATAGAGTCCGGCTGACGTGAGCCGTTCCTCTAGTGTATGGCGATGTGTTTGTGAAAGATCTCCGTGCCAATCTCCGGATGGCTTTTTGTCCCGCCAATCGTAATCGGGACCTGCAAACCGGCGCCGTTTTTCTCAAAGAACCGATCGAAGGGTTTGAGGACCCAGTGCTTGACTCCAGATTGCGTTTCCGAGAGGGTTGCCTCCATGCGAAACAGTCCGTTCATGTCGATTTGCTCGGAACCCATGTTATAAGTGCCTGTCAAGCTGATCGCCGCACCCGGCACACTGAAGGTCAGTTTTGAGAAGGAAATCCTGCCGTCGTCCATTTTAAAGCGGCCCTCAAAATTGGAGGCGATGGTCTCAGCGGGTTGCCGCTGTTGCTCGCTGTTTGAAATGCCGCGCGCGCGATCGCTCAATGTGAGCAGACGCTGCTCCACTTTCTCGCTGGTGAACCGCGCTGCTGAAATCGTGAATTGGCCGTCCAGCTTCAATCTGTCCTCCACGTCTTTGTGGTCAGGCGGAATCAAAATCTTGCTTCTGAAATCCACGGAGCCTCGAAGAAGAGGCTCGCCTTTTCCAACAATCAACTTCAGGATGTCTTCCATTCGCGCCTGCTTTGATACAGCGTCCAGGGCAACGGTTTTGCCGGGCTCGGCCGTACGATGAACTACGCCGCCCCTGCAGATGAATTCAGAGTGAAGAAAACGGGCATTCACCGGATCGAGGATCGTGTCGCCATTCGTGCCATCGACTACGGAATGAAATTCAGTGGTCAGATGCACCGGCTCGCCGCCCCGTTTAAGTGCGAATTGAGGTGTATCGGTCGTGCCGTTAATATCTATGTGCTGCAGTACGCCTTGATAGCGCCCTGTCGAAGAAAGTATGCCGCTAATGCCCTTGAAGACTGCCAGATCGGCGTTCTGAAATTCATAGTCGCCCGATACCGCTGTCGCGCGTGGGTCATCGCGCTGCCAAGGGCCGAAACTTCCCGTGCTCTGGATCAGACCAGGCGGTTTGGCATTCGTCAGTTCAGCATTGAAGGTCATCGCCCGCCCGGGTCCTACCGATTTCAATAGCAGCTTTTGGATGTCGAACTGAAGCGGCTCCTTGCCTTCCGTTTTGGGTTCAATCTCAACGAGAGTGCCGTCGGCGGTGATCTTGTCAATCAGGAATTTTAGCCGGGTTTGGTCTTGCCCCGCTTGCGCGGTCTCAACGTCGAAATCCCCTTCTCTATTCTGAATGGACGCTGACCGGCCCCGCCGCGGGATGTGTATTTCGAGACCTTCCAGCCGAACCAGGCCAACGTGATTCGTTTTCGCGATGAGCGTGTCGTAATCTGTCTCGGCGGTGAACCTGCGTATGTAGATTAATGGATGCGCCTGATTCCATCCTTTATGCCGGATTGTTAGTTCCTCGCCGACGACCTTAGGATGCGGGTAAATGGTGACCTGTACTGATTTCAACTTCACGTCCGCATCGAAACGCTCCTCGAGCGCCTGAATGATACGCTGCCGGGCGCGAGGACCGAGATCCTGGAGCTGTCGTTTGCCGTAGAAGTACGCGATTGTGCCACCGAGCAGCGCAAGGACCAGCGCGATCAACAGTCCGTAACCGAGAACTCTACGCATTTTGCCAAGGCGAACAACGCTGGAGGTAACTCATGGAGTAGATCGGTCGAATTCAATATAAGCTTGAGCGCCGCCATAGCCGATAGAAGCGTGTGGGATGCTTCCATCCACAAACCGGTAACCCTGTCACTCTCGACCCGGAGAATTGGCCGGGGTTCCGCGCCCAAAGCCATCGCATGCTCGAAGATATGCTCAATTATGTAGAGCAGATCCGCAGCCGTCCCGTCTGGCAGCAAATCCCCCACGATATCCGGGCCCGCTTCTTCGACGATATTCCCACTTCTTCGGCGCCGCTCGCTGGCGTACATGGAGAGTTCATGAACTCCGTGCTGCCGTTTGCCATGGGTAATGCTCACCCAGGTTTCATGGGATGGGTTCAGGGCGGTGGAACACCTGTTGGGATGCTCGCGGAGATGCTGGCCGCGGGCCTGAACGCCAACTGTGGCGGCAGAGATCACATCCCGATAGAAGTCGAGCGGCAGATTGTCCGCTGGATGAGGCAGCTTTTCGGGTTCCCGGAGACCGCGACTGGACTTTTCGTCACCGGAACCTCGCTTGCGACCTATCTTGCAGTCCTGATCGCGCGTGACGCCGCGCTGGGGTTCGAGATACGGCGCACCGGCCTCCGCGCGTCCAGGAACCGCCTCACTGCTTATTCGTCTGTCGATGCTCATCGCTGCCTGGGTCAGGCGCTGGATCTCTGCGGCCTTGGCAGCGACGCGCTCCGGCTTGTTGCAGTGGACGACCACCACCGCATCAATCTCGAGGCGCTCGAAAAGGCGATTGCCGCCGATCGTCAGGCGGGTTTCACGCCCTTTCTCATTGCCGGAACCGCAGGTACCGTCGATACGGGCGCTATTGACAATCTCGCCGGTTTGGCTGATCGTGCCGATGCTGAAAATGTTTGGTTCCATGTCGACGGCGCTTTCGGAGCTTTGGCGATTATCGCTCCGGATATAGCGCCCCGGCTAGCGGGGATTGAACGCGCAGACTCACTGGCCTTCGACTTTCACAAATTGACTCAGGTGCCCTATGATGCGGGCTTCCTCCTGGTGCGAGATGGCTCGCTGCATAGGAAGGCGTTCAGTTCCTCCGCGGCTTATTTGACACGTGAAAACCGAGGTATGGCCGCTGGTTCGCCTTGGCCCTGCGACTTGGGTCCGGATCTCTCACGTGGATTCCGCGCCTTGAAAACGTGGTTTACGTTCAAAGTGTTCGGGACACAAGCCCTTGGCGCCGTGATCTCTCAAAACTGCGCCCTGGCGCGTTATTTGGAATTTCTGATTGGAGCTAACGCAGAACTCGAACTGCTTGCTCCGGTAGAACTCCACATCGTCTGTTTCCGGTACTGCCGTAACGACCTGGGCGAGGAGGAACTGGACCGGGTCAATTCCGAAATCGTGATTCGCCTGCAAGAATCCGGCGTTGTTGCGCCGTCCGTGACGTTGCTGAGAGGCCGTGTTGCGATCCGCGCCGCGATCACAAATCACCGCAGCACGCGCGCTGACATCGAGGCGTTGGTCGACTGCGCGGTTCGAGCCGGCCGCTCCATTGAGTCGCGGCAACCAGAACCGCAGGAGGCCCTTTGACCTCCTCTACTACATGGCCGCTGACGCTGGCGCGCCAAGCCGGTCTCGCGGAGATCGAAGCCGAACTTGCCGCACACCCCGATTCGATGCGTCTGCGATTTGAGCGCGCCTGCATCCTTTCCGAACTGGGTCGCAATGAAGACGCGCAGCGCGCCTACCTCGATTTGCTCGTTCGGGCTCCCGGCCATCGAGCCGCTCTAAACAACTTCGGTACGCTACTTCACGCGACCGGTTACCGTACAGCCGCTCGTACCGCGTATCGGGAGGCAGTCGCGCAGCACCCCGATGATCCTACCGGCCACGTGAACCTGGCGAACCTGCTCTTGGAGGAAGGTGAGATCGAGGAAGCGCGCGAAGAATACGAAACGGCGCTCCGCCTGGCGCCGGATCATCCGCAAGCGCACCAGGGTCTGGGCAGTCTGCTGATCGAACTGGGCGAACCTGACGCCGCGCGCGAGCACCAACGCATCGGATATCGCGATCATGCAGTTATTGAACTGCCTTATCGTGGTGAGGCGCCACCCATTCGCGTCCTCATGCTCATCTCAGCGAATGGGGCCAACGTGCCCATTCGTCACCTTCTGGACGATCGAGTGTTCAAGACGACCGTCCTGCTCCCATCGTTCTATGATTCGGAAGCACAGCTTCCCGATCACGATGTCGTATTCAATGCCATTGGCGATGCCGACAATTCAGAGGACGCACTCGAAGCAGCCGCAGGCCTTCTCACTCGGTCGGATGCACCGGTTTTCAACCACCCCACGGCAGTACTTCGCACCGGGCGCGCCGAAAACCTGCTTCGCCTCAGCAGGCTGCCGGGAGTGATCACGGCTCATAGCGCCCGCGTCACTCGCGAGTTGCTGAGCGCATCCGATGCACCCGCCACGTTGAGCGGCCTTGGCTTCGTGTTCCCGCTGCTGTTGCGTACACCCGGTTTTCACAACGGCCGCAACTTCATCAAAGTTTCTGGTGAAGCCGAACTCCCCGCTTGCCTAGCCTCTATTCCGGGAGAAGAGCTCATCGTGCTGCAATTCCTCGATTCGCGGGCCGCCGACGGCAAAGTGCGCAAATATCGCGCGATGCTGATCGACGGCCGCCTGTACCCGCTCCATCTCGCGATTTCAAGCGGCTGGAAGATTCACTACGTTACCGCCGAGATGTCAGGCAGCGCCGCGCATCGCGCGGAAGAAGGTCAGTTCCTCGAAGACATGCCGGGCGTGCTCGGCCCGCGCGCCATGGCCGCGCTCGATTACGTGCAACGCGAGTTGGCGCTGGACTATGCCGGCATCGATTTCGGCCTGAGCCCGCACGGCGATGTCCTGCTATTCGAGGCAAACGCCACCATGGTCGTACACATGCCGGAACCCGAGGAGCGTTGGAGCTACCGCCGTCCCGCTGTTGCCCGAATTCACGACGCAGTGCGTGACATGTTGACCACTCCGCCCCGCCGGAGCGCTAAGTTGCCAATGTGACCCGCGCGCGCGGCTGAGACGCCGGTCTCTACTGGTGCGTTCGGCTGCTTGCGATCTCGTATGCAGGCGAAGAAATTCTCCATGTGCGAGATGGTTCCATCCTTCGTACTTCGTTCGCTGAGCACGGGTGTTTCCGGGCGCACACCTTCGCGGTAGATTTGGAACCCGCCACGCGTGAGTTTCAACGTGCCCTTCGTTCCCCGGAACTCTAGGCCGCCATCGTCGATCGACGACACCATTGTGCCTTCGTATCCGACCTGAAAACCCGGATAGCGGAACGCCGCCTCAAGCGTATCGGGGCACTGCCACTGCTCGAATACGTATTTGTCGCCTAACGCTTGCGCGATATGCGGCTCGTCTGCCTTCATGGCCCACTGCACTACATCTATCCAGTGCGTGAAGAGGTCTGTCATGGCTCCGCCGCCGAAATCCCAAAACCAACGCCAGCGCCGGAACTTCTCTTGATCGAAAGGTTGGGCGGGCGCGGAACCCAACCACTGCTTCCAATCCAATTGCTGCACCTCAATCGGCAATTCCGGCCCGGAGTTCTGATAGTTCTGATACCAATAGGTGCGCACTTGCGTTACGCGGCCGATGTTCCCACCTTGCAGCAACTCCACCGCGCTCTGAAAATGAGTCCAGCTCCTTTGCTGCATGCCGGACTGCAAGATGCGGTTAGAGCCACGTACCGCTCGAATCAGCGGGTCGCCTTCTTCGATGGTGTGCGTGACCGGTTTTTCCAGGTACACATCCTTACCCGCGGCCAAGGCATCGGTAGCAATCCGGACATGCCAGTGGTTGGGAGTAGCAACAATGACCGCGTCGATATCTTTGTTGTCTAGCACTTGGCGGTAGTCACCGTAGACCGTCGCGATATTGATGGACCGGTCGCGAATTTCGTCGCGCCGGGGTCCGTATACGTCGCATCCAGCCATCAGGTCATAACCGCCTGCGTGGTCGGCGGCGTTCAGAAGGTCGCGCATACGCCCGCCACAGCCGATCGCCCCTACCCGAATCCGCTCATTCGCCCCGGCAGCTCTCGCCGCCGACATTGCGGTTAGCCCGCTTGCGATCAGAAAACTTCGCCGATTTGTACTCATACGTAGAACGCTCGTTATCGTACATCAGCGCGATTGTGGGTGCTTCCGTTGTTCGCGGTCTATTCAGGCACAAGCGCTTACTCACGTGCGCGCCTCCGTCAGCGGGATGGTGGCTATTATGCCGTGTTCAGGCAGCTTGGCGTAGATGGCGGCCTTGGAGGCGGCGGAGATGTTGTTCGATTTGGACAGTTGAAAATTCGAAGCCAAAGTCGTTGGGATTGAAGGGTTGGTTCTTCTGCTGGGCGGCCTGGTAGAGGGCGGCTGCGTTTTCGAGCGCCTCGGCTTCACGTGAGTGCCGGGCTTGCTGCAGTTCGCGGAGTTCGGCGCGGTCTTTTTCGTAACGGCGGAACAGGCGGGCCTCCTGGAGCTGCAGATTTCGGAGTTGTTTCTCGTATTTAAGGAACGTTTTGAGGGTGTAGAACATTTTGTGTAAGAAGCGTTCTCCGAGAATAGGAGAACGGAATGGCAGAAGAGAGGAATGGGCTGGAAG
This sequence comes from uncultured Acidobacteriaceae bacterium, assembly GCA_963849445.1. Taxonomy (GTDB): domain Bacteria; phylum Acidobacteriota; class Terriglobia; order Bryobacterales; family Bryobacteraceae; genus Bog-105. The sequence goes on from CAWKHS010000005.1 coordinate 22,571, forward strand.
CAGCTTTGGACGAGCTGCTGAAGGGCAAGAAGACGGAAGAGATCGTGGGCCCGAATGGGCTGCTGAAGCAGCTGACGAAAGCGCTGCTGGAGCGGGCCATGAATGCCGAGCTGAGGCATCATCTGGGGTATGAGAAGGGGCAGGCGGAGGGTCGCGGCAGCGGCAACAACCGGAACGGAAACAGCCGGAAGAGGGTGCAGGGCGACTTCGGCCCGGTCGAGATCGCGGTGCCGCGCGACCGCAATGGAAGCTTCGAGCCGCAGATTCTGCCCAAGCACGAGCGCCGCTGGACCGGCTTCGACGACAAGATCGTTTCGATGTACGCGCGCGGCATGAGTACGCGCGATATTGAGGCGCACCTGCGCGAGATCTACGGCGTGGACGTGAGCGCCACGCTGATCAGCCAAGTCACTGAAGAAGTGATGGAGGAGGTGCGCGTATGGCAAAGCCGTCCGCTGGAGCCGCTGTACATGATCGTGTATCTGGATGCGCTGGTGGTCAAGATGCGGCATGAGGGCCGGGTGGAGAACCGGGCGGTGTTCGTGGCGATCGGCGTGACCATGGAGGGCTCCAAAGAAGTACTGGGCCTATGGACCAGCGCGACAGAAGGAGCCAAGCTGTGGCTGCAGATCCTAACCGAGATCCGCAATCGCGGGGTGGCGGACATCCTGATTGCCTGCGTGGACGGCTTGAAGGGCTTCCCGGAAGCCATCGCGACGGTGTACCCACGCACCGAGGTGCAGCTTTGCATTGTGCACATGGTGCGCAACAGTCTGGCGTATGTGAACTGGAAAGAACGCAAGGCAGTGGCCGAGGATCTGCGCGGTATCTACCGCGCGCCGACGGCCGAAGCCGGAATGGCGGCACTAGACAGCTTCGAAGAGCGCTGGAACAGTAAGTACGCAGCTATCGGCAAGCTGTGGCGTCGGCATTGGGCCGGCATCAGCCCGCAGTTTGCTTACCCGGAAGAGATCCGGCGGGCGATTTATACCACCAACGTAGTCGAATCGCTGCACATGACCTTGCGCAAAGTGATCAAGACCCGAGCGTCCTTTCCGAGCGAGGAGTCCGCACTCAAGCTGTTGTACCTGGCTCTATGCAACATTGCGCAACGCTGGCGTCGCGGCGCCCAACTGGCGCACATCCCTGAACCATTTTCTGCTGCTGTGGGGTGATCGGATCGAGGCCGCCGCGGCGAGGGCCGGCCGTTAACGAAAAACCTCCGCGCCTCCGGCGCTCCGGCTTTCGTTAACGAATGTGGAAGAGCAACTCTTAAGATCTAAGAAAGGAACACACGCGGAGAATAGCGACTTACACAAAAATCGGGATACTACCAACGCTCTTGCGCCTGGATGAGGCTGGGGCGGACGGACGGATGGTATTCAGGTGCTTGTACCGGGTTTATTCGCCGCGCCGGACACTCTGAGCACTGGTGATGTGGTTCGCGTTAGTTTGCGCTGAGTGTTTTGGGCATCGCAGTCGAAACAGCCATCGAGGCGTCCACTGTCTGCCCCGCTCCCTTGAGCGTTGCTCGCGCGCGGCTCTCGTTCACGGGCGCCGACGTTCAGCCTTCCGGTTTGTTGCGTTGTGCTTTCGTGCGATCGGTTCCTTGCAGTGCCTGATCGAGCAAAGTCTTGATTACTACTTGTCGACTAACGTTGAGCCGGGCCGCGCGCTCGTCGAGTTGTTGTAGCATTGCCTGGGTCAGATCGATGTTCACGCGGTGAATCGGCTTTACCACAGTGAATCTGTCGCTAAAGTACCGGGACACGTCTTCGCCACGGGACGCCTCGTCAGCGATTTCATCGGCGGAACGTGTTTTAGGTGTTCTTGGCATAGCTCTGCACCTCTTCTTTGGTCGCTTTCCAGGCCGTGATCAGATGGTAATACTCTCTGTCGGAGTCGTGCCGGATTTCGAAAATGACGGAGCAGAGGCGGCCTTGGCACCACCCGATTGGACGGATGTCCCGTTCTGATCGGCTAAGTGAGGCATTCGCTACCCTGAATTCAACGGTGCCAACAAAGGCTGTTTATAAAATCACATATCCAAACGGGAAGATCTACATCGGGCAGGACCGGACAGATTCCATCAACTATTTCGGCAGCGCAAATCCCTCGCTAATCGCCGCCGACTTCACGCGAGAACAGCGGAAAGATTTCGTCATTAGGCGGGAGATCCTCTGGGAATCAGAAACCGCCACGGATAGGGAGGTAACGGCTAAGGAGTTGGAGTACATCCGAGCATTCCGGTCCAATGATCCAGCGATCGGCTATAATCGGTGGCCGAAATCAAGCCTTATTGATCAACGCACCTGATTGGAGGCTGCCCGTGCTGTCACTTCCTAAAACAGAGCAATAATAGAACATGGCGGAAGAGAGCTCTCGGAGAGTTTTCCGAGTTGGCGCGAGTGGTTTAACTGCTCGTGAGGAACAAAGCATTGCTTCAAGATATTCGGAATATCAAAAGCTCACCGCGCGTGCAGCGGAGGTATTTGGCAGTGAAGCCGAGGCGACGCGCTGGCTTTCCACTGCAACGAGTGACTTCGGAGGGTTGACACCTCTCCAGGAATTCGCCGCGCAGGGGGCGGATCATGCACTCGGAGTCCTCGGAAGAATTGAACACGGAGTTCACTTCTGACCGGGGAAGACGAAGAACTTCCAGAGTTTAATTCAAATGATCCCATCACTGTTTATCGAATCTGCAGAACGATCTATGCGGATCTGAGTGGTTTAGGCGCAGCTAAATTTCCTTCGAGGTGGAACCGCGAAGGGCAGCGTGCAGTTTACACAGGCACATCGAGAGCGCTTGCGCTGACGGAAATGTTGGTGCATTTGCCAAAGAATTCGCAGCCTAAGGGCTATTCGATGCTGACGATCCGTTTGAATTCCGTCGATGTGGTGGTGAGGCGAAGTCTGACGTCCGCTCACCGTTGGTTCGAGCGAGTGGGCAAGTTCCTGAGTGAGCGGTCGGATGATCCGATTGCGCTGATGGTTCCATCGGTTATTGTTCCCGAGTACAATGTCGTTCTCTATCCGCGGCCGGAGAACTTCGAACCTGAGTTTGTGCGGATCGAAGCTGTTGAGCCATTCGGGTTCGATGCTCGGATGTTTGAGGATGTGGCCCAATAACGGGCCTGAAAAATCAGTGTTCTTGCAGCGCGTGGGTCTTCGCGAATGCAGAGCTTTCGCCGTGACTGTTTAGGCTGCGTGGTGCTTTTGTTCGTAATGAGGGCAGTAAGATGATTGGCTGGAATCGCTACCGACGCGTAGGTCCTGCCATCGTCGCCGCTGAATTCGTCTTCGTATACTCCGGCCGCGAGGTTTCGACGACGTTCCGACTTGGCCGCGCAAGAGCCCTTTTTCGGGTAGCTCCTGGGTGAGCGCCACTAGGGACAGCATCTCGAGTTCAGGCATTTGGCATCTCAGTCCGATAGTACATAACAAGTGGTTAGACGGGGGATGGTTTCTGGCCTCTAGGAATGAGCCTGCGAATACCCGAGCTTTGCGGCGGCGTCGTGAGGCGGGCGGTTCGACTCAAATGATTTTGAGCGCCCGGTTGGAAAACATCCGCTCCAATTCTAGTAGCGGCACGGGACATAAGAAGATCGCGGCCAGGGGAAGTGCATGGGTGTGGCCGGCTTTCGAACGATACAATTCGGACGCATGCGATTTTTTGTTGGTTTTGCTCTGTTCTGTTGCTGCTGCTCGGGGGATTGGTTGACTTATGGGTATGATGCGCAACGCACTGCGTTCAATCCTTCTGAAGTGGAGTTGTCTCCGGCGAATGTTGGTGGTTTGCAACTGCTTTGGCAGACGCAGCTCGATAATGTGCCGCTCGCGCTGAGTGCTTTGACTGCTCCTCTGGTGGCGGACGATCTGGTGTTCGTCGCGGGGAGTTCCAATACGTTTTTTGCCGTGAATTCAAAAGACGGGAAGGTGGTTTGGAACCGGACATTCCAGACGCTGGCGGCGCCGAAGGAAGAGTCGTTTTACCTTTGTCCGAATACTCCCAACGCGACCCCGGTGATCGATAAAGAGCACGGGTTGGTTTACACCATTGCAGCGGATGGGCGGCTGTATGGATTGGATCTCGCGACGGGCACGGTGAAGTTCGGCCCGTTCGCGTTTTTGCCGGCCTTTGCGAAGGCGTGGAGCTTGAACCTTCGCGATGGAGTGATCTACACAACGACATCACAGGCGTGCGGGGGTGATCGGTCGGGCATCTACTCCATGCGAGTGTCGAATCCGATGCAGACGGAATCGCACGAGCTGCTGGTGCGGAAAAGTTTTGGAGGCGGCATGTGGCTGCGCGGCGGAACCGTGCTGGGCCGCGATGGAACAGTCTACGTGTCGACGGGCGATGGTCCGTTCGATCCGGCAGTGGGCGATTACAGTAATACGGTCCTGGCGGTCTCACCCGAACTGACGAAGATTCGGGATTACTTTTCGCCGCTGAATTGGAGCGATATCAGCAAGAGGGATTTGGATTTGCCGTCGGGCGGGATGCTTGCGTTCACGTTCAACGGAAAACAAGTTCTGGCGACCGGAGGGAAGGAAGCAGTTGTGTATTTGCTTGACGCCGATCATCCGGGCGGCAGCAATCATCAAGAGGCTCTTTATACTTCTCCCGTTCTGGCAAACGAAGGGCGTGTCTTGCAGGAAAAGGGCATGTGGGGCTCTCCAGCGTGGTGGAGCGATGGCGATCAACAGAGTTGGCTTTACTTTCCCATTTGGGGCGGACTAGCGCCGACGGCTCCGCCGCCGTTCAACAGCGCGGATACGCCGCACGGCAGCATTGTGGCGTTCAAGGTGATTTCTTCGGGCGAAGGAAATCCGAGTCTTCAGGCCGCCTGGGTGTCACCCGATATGAATTTGCCGGATGCGCCGGTGGTGGCAAATGGAGTTGTGTATGCGCTGGCGACGGGCGAGAATCCTCGGCAGGACCATGTTTCCGGTATGCATTTTAAAAGCATGGAGGAGTGGAAACACAATTTGCTGACGACGGAACAGCGCGGGGTTGGAACGCATCCCGCGGTTTTGATGGCGCTGGACGCGAAGACAGGAAAGCTGCTGTATCAAAGCGGGGACGCGATGAAGAGTTGGGTACACTTCACGGGTCTGGCAGTAACGGGCGGGCGTGTGTTTGCGGTGGATCATGAATCGCGGCTTTATTGCTTCGGATTGAAGTAGGAAGATGATTGAGGATGCGCGTCCGATGCACCGTTGGGCTGTTTGTGCTGGTTTTCCAATTGCGTGGGCAGTTTTCTGAAAGCGTTCCGCAATTAGAGGCTTCGGCGCGCCAGAAGCTGGAGGCTCGGGACGTTTCCGGAGCACTGGCGGGTTATCAGAAGCTGGCGGAGTTGGTTCCAGGTTCGGCCGCTTATCAGGATGAAATCGGATTCCTGCTTGCCGCCACGAATCGCACGCCGGAGGCGCTGCCGCATTTCGAACGTGCGACTGAGCTCGATCCGAAGATGGCTCAGGCGTGGTTTCATTTGGGCGCGGGCTTGATGATCGCCAACAAGGCCGAGGCAGGGGTGAAGGCGCTGCAGAGAAGCGTAGAGCTTGCGCCGAATCGCGCCGACTATCGCTTTCGTCTAGCCTCTGCTTACCTCGACACAGGCCAAACGGCGAAAGCGATTCCGGAATTGACGATGGCCGCTAAACAGTCACCCCAGAACGCGAAAATTTGGGAGAGCCTCGGGATTGCCTGCCAGCGTCAGAAACGGCTGATACAGGCGCGCGACGCTTACCGCAAAGCGCTGGAACTCGATCCACAGAACGTATCGATTCGCGATAATTACGCGTACACGCTGGTGGCAAACGGCGATACGGCAGGAGGGCTCAAAGAGTTTCAGCGCGCATTAGCAGGAGACCCGAACAATGTTCGCATTCAGGTGAATGTTGGGTACGCTTACATTGCGGCGGGGCGGTACCAGGACGCGATTAAGCAGCTTTCGGCCATTGCTCGCAGCCATCCGGAGAACGCTTCGGCGCAGTACGATTTAGGGGTTGCGTACAAGCAGACCGACGATCTTGGGCATGCGAAAGAGCATTTGGAGCGCGCGGTGGAACTGGAGCCTTCGTTGCCGGAAGCCCATTACATTTTGGGTTTGACGTACGTGGATTCGGGCGAGCCGGAGAAAGCCATTGGGCAACTGCGCGCCGCTGTAGGCGCAAGACCCAATTACGCGGACGCGTGGTCGGAGTTGGGAACGCTACTTAAAGATCAGGGCGACGCGAATGGCGCAATTGAAGCGCTGGAGCATTCGGTCGCGCTGGACAAGACGGATGCTGGAGCGTTTAATTCTTTAGGGCTGCTGTTGAAGCGCAAAGGCGATGCGGAAGGGGCCAAAGAGGCGTTTGCGAAAGCGGCAGCGTTGCGCGAAGCGGAGAACGAGAAGAAGCAGCGGGCGCTCAAGACGGCGGCGCTGCCGGGGGCTGCCGGGCAGACCAATTAAAAAGCGCAAACGGCTGCCGCCGTTTTGCGCGGATTCATTAGAAGAGCGCTCCGGCTACTTCCTGCGCGAGTTGCTTCGCTTTGATTTGCCAGTCGGGCGCGGTGAGTCGAATGGTAAAGACGGAATCGCGGACGCGGCCGACGATCTCACGATGTTTCGGGCAGAGGAATGCCTCGTTGCCGATGCCTTTCAGCGGTTCGGCCGTTGCGCCACAGCGAGTCGGACGTGCGGTGGACTTGCGGACTTCGATGCGTAGTTTAGAGCCGCCGCGGACGAATTGACAGGCTGTTGAGGTTACTCTTGCAGTGACTTGTCCGCCGAGGACGCCGGCGGCCGTGGCCGTGTCGAGCCACGGGACAGGATTGGTCCGCGACGAATAGGGAAGCGGCAAAGATAAGAGCTGCGATCAACTACTGGCCTGTTGCGATGGATTTATTTAGCATGTAGAAACCGCTTGCTTACGCGCGCGGCTCGGTTACCCGTTGTAACTTGTCGGAGCTGAGAATCTTGCCGCCTTCCTGAATCACGTACAGGCGGTTGGCCTCCAGATCGTGCAAGGTGTCTATCTGGCCGCTCAACCAACGGAGTTCGACGGAGTCTGCCTTGGTGGCCTGGTCAAGTCCGAAATGCATTCGTAAGTCGTTTTGCGAGAAATAGCTGCCACCGCTGCGGAGTTCGTCGATTTGACTAAGTGGCTTGGCAGCGTCCGGCTTATTTTTTGCGACCACAGTTACGCGGGTGCCGATGCCGGTACGGTTCGATTTCGTTCCGACGAGCTTGATTTTGATCCAATTGCGGTTGAGCGTGGAATCGCAGCGCAGAAGCTGAGGAATGGCGTTGATGCAGTTAACCGCGATGTCCAGGTCGCCATCGTTGTCGTAATCCCCGAAAGCGCAGCCCCGAGCAGGGGCGGCCTCCATGATGCCCGGGCCTCCCTCCTTCGTCACCTCTTCGAACTGGCCGTTTTGAAGATTGCGGTAGAGATATTTGTGCTCGGCGTACTTCAGGTCGGTGTTCGACTTATCGACTTCGGGATAAACATGGCCGTTGGACATCAGGACGTCGAGCCAGCCGTCGTTATCCATGTCGAAGAATCCGACGCCCCAGCCCAGCAGACGCGTGTTCACGCCAATGCCACTGGGGTAGGTGCGATCTTCGAAGTTGGCGTCGCCGAGATTTGTGTAGAGCGAGTCAGTATCGCCGGCGAAGTTGGTCTTGACGACATCGAAGGTGCCGTCGCGATTGTAATCGCCGATGGAGACGCCCATGCCCGCCTGGGGCTTGCCTTCGGGGGATAGTGCGGCGCCGGATTCCACGGCGATATCTTTGAAGGTCCCGTCTTTCTGGTTCTGATAAAGCGTTGCGGTGCTGGAATCGTTAGCGACGTAGATGTCGGGCCAGCCGTCGTTATCGAGGTCGGAAGCAGCCACACTTAGGCCGTACATTCCAGCGGTATTCCAGATGCCTGCTTTTTGACTTACATCGGAAAAAGTGCCGTTGCCGTTGTTGTGGTAAAGGATATTCTTGCCGCCGCGGAGGCCAGGCGGGCCACAGGCGACTAACAGACCTTTGTAAGTACACGGACCGGCCTCGGGTGGCGGGGCCGTTTTCAAATCGAAATCGACATAGTTGGCGACAAATAAATCTAAGTGACCGTCCTTGTCATAGTCAACAAAGGTACAGCCGGTATTCCAGCGGGTTTTGGGACCGGGCTGAAGCAAACCGGCTTCTTTCGTTACGTCAGTAAATGTGCCGTCGCCGTGATTGCGATAGAGGGCGTTCTGACCGTAGTAAGTAACGAATAAGTCGTCATGGCCGTCGTTATCGTAATCGCCTACGCAGCATGCCTGGCCCCAGCCGGTTTTGTGTTCAAGGCCGGAACCTTTCGTGACATCTGTAAAGGTGCCGTCGCGATTGTTTTTGAAGAGATGGCAGTGCGGTTCCTGACCGGGAGCGAAACCGCCGAGACGCCAGCCGTTTACCAGGAAGACATCGAGCCAGCCGTCATTATCGTAATCGTAGAAGGCGAGGCCACAGCCGGTGGTTTCAAGCAGGTATTCGTTTTTGCCTTCGCCGCCGTAGATGGTTTTAACAGCCAGACCGGCTTCCTTCACAACATCGACGAAGCTCAGTCCGAGCGGTGTGCCCTCGATGGGAGATCGCTTTCCTTTAGCCGCGGGCATGGCCTTGGCGTGATACTCGCGCTCAATCGGGCCCGGAAGAGTAGTTTGCTGCGGGCCGGCTAGAGAGACGAGGTCGGCAAACGGCAGAACCAGCGCCGTTCGGCTGAGTGAGCGGATGAAATGTCTACGACTAGCGCTCATCTTCCGTCTCCAGCAACGGGCGCTTTGCTGCGTCAGGTCTTCGTGCATGTGCCAGGGTACGCTTTCAACGGACATCTCGGGATGTTTGCGCAAATAACCGAGCGAGTAAGTGGGCGCGCCCGGGTCTACTTGCTTCATGGAAAATAGCGCTGCTTGTTCGGATGCCTCTTTTTTCATGCCCATACGGCGGTAGAGAATGGCTAAGTTGTAATGCGCGGCGAGATCGTCGGGATCGATCGATTGCAAGGCTTCGAACTGCTCGCGCGCCTGTTGATATTTGTGTTGCTGGTAATAAGAGATACCGAGTTCCCGGCGCGGGTCACGGGCTTGCGGGAATTGTTTGACGACTTGCTGCAGATCGGCTAGTTCGGCTTCGTTGTGCCCTTCGCGGCGTTCGACTAACGCCAGATAATACAGCGTACGCGCATTGTTCGGGCTAAGCGTCAGGGCCTTTTCAAGGCTGCCGCGCGCATCGTGATACTTCTCCCATTCGATGTTGGTGAGGCCGATGTTTGTGTAACCGTCGGCATAATCGGGTCGAAGTTTGACGACCTGCTCGAAAGCATGGAGCGCATCGGCATACTGCAATTGATCGAGAAGCGCGATGCCGAGATTGTTCCAGCGCATCCAATCGGGATTGTCGTTCGGGCCGGGGGCTGTGATCGGGTTGACGCCCATATATAAAGTACGGGAGGTTGCGGCGAGTTCGACAACGGGATAGGCCGGATGGTCCGGGCCAAAAACATTATTGAGGTAGCTCTGGCGAAGGTGCCGATATAGCACGCGTGCGGTGGCGGTGAGGGGGCCTTTGGCATCGGCTGGTACGCGAAATTCGTAGCGAATGAGGGCAGAGCGTCCGGATTGGATGGTGTTGTCGTATGCCATCGAGTGGATGGTCCAGACCTTGTGGTTGTCGACGAAATCGCCTTCGGTATTCACCGGGCGGTTGGTGAAGGTGTGGGCGCGTGGGTCCAGCAGGCCGTCAGGCTTTAAGAATCCGGTCTGAACAAGCGTTTTTCCGGCCTGGTCCTTGACTGTGAATTCCACCCAGGCTTCGTATAGATCGCGGACTTCGGGAATCAATGAATGACCGATGTTCTTGTTCTGGACCACGATCATGGCCTGCAGCATCTCGTTCGGGCCCAGTTCGAAGGGGACTGAACCCCACGGCGCGATCATTTGCTTGTCGTCTGCTTTCTTGATTGCAAAGAGATCGACGTTGAGGTAATTGCCGGATTTCAGGAAGGCGATCGTTTTTTTGAGTTGCTCGTCGAAGCCATAGTAGAAAGGAACGGCAGTATTGCCGGCCAGCCAGCGGTGCGAGGCGAAGGTCCCTTTCTTTGCTCCGTACTCGTTAGGCTGCGCGACCTCGCGCATCATATGGCAACTTTGGCAGGTGCGCAGATCCGCGGAGTAGAAACTTAGCGGATTTCGCTTTGAGAACTTGGAACTCTCCCACTCGTCGAAGGACGTGAACGCACGGATCCATTTGTAGTCGTTCAATGCGACGGGCAAGTTGGCTTTATGGCAGGAGGCGCAAAATTCCGGCTGGCGGTAGAGGTCTTGCATCACGGCTTGCTTGTGGCGCTCAGGATGCTGCATGATCTGTTCGTACGGCACTTCACCGGGGACTCTGGCGCCTTTTTCATCCACCATGACAGCGGGCACTCCCATCACATAGCTGCCGTTGCCGACGGTGGACGGCACTTTCTGGATGGAATGGCACGTCATGCAAGTGAGGCCATCCAGATCGAAGCTTCGGTCGATGTTGGCGTGTTCGGTCAAGGCGCCGGATAAAACAGCGATGGGATTGTGGCAGCTATCGCAATGGCGGGTAAACTCGATTCCCTTCGTACGTTTGAGGATGTTGACGCTGGTGCGGTAGAACGGCGTGCGGAAGGAATTCGAATGGAGGGCCTGACGCCATTCGCTGTAGGCTTGCTGGTGGCAGTGAGCGCAATATTCTGCTTTAGGAAAGGCTCCGGGCTTGATAAACACACCGCCAACGCTCGCGGCGTTCCCCGGCATGCTCATGTTGCCTTTGCCGAAGCGGTAGTTGTAATTCGATTGCGCTTGGGTTCGGCAAGGGAAGACACACCAAACGCTAGCGGTTACAAGAACAGCCAACGTGGGCCGAACGAATCTCAAAAGCAACACCTACCCTGTATACATAGATCTTCTCATCTTTGACCGGACCTACGATTTGGGCAGGGGAAGACGACGGCGTCAGCTATCCGGCAACACCTACAGGCACGCGCCCCGGCGATGCATCCCGCTCAACCGGGTTCACTTGGGTACCTGCCAGGTGGCCGCGCAATTCTGCCTCGCTGTGCCGCGCAAAAAACATTCGCAAGTTCTCGGCCGGCCGCTTCTCGGCTAAATACACGCGCAGCAGCCGCTCAATGGCCGCGGGAACTTCTGTGGCCAGACAACGATAGCCCAAAGGCCGTGCAATGGATTGAAACGCTCCCACTGCGCCGCCCACGCAGAAGTAGTAGGCGTCCATCCATTGCCCGTCGACTTTGATCTTCTTGCCTTCAATGCCGATATCGGAAATCCAGTGCTGCCCGCAACTATTCGGACAGCCCGTGATATGCAATTTCAGATGTTGCTCAAAGCCCGGCATGCGATCCTCGAGCTCTTCAATCATCCAACGCGCGAAACTCTTGGTTTCGGTAATCGCCAAACGGCAGAACTCCGTGCCCGTGCACGTCACCGTACCGCGCCGGAATGTCGAGGCGTTCACCGGCAGACCAGCCGCGTTCAGCTGCGCCGCCACTTCGTCGACATGCCGCTCCGGTACGTTGACGATGATTAGGCTCTGCGCGGGGCTCGTCCGCAATTCGCCATTCCCAAACGAATCCGCCAGCGCTGCCGCCGTGCGCAGTTGCTCCGGAGTAATGCGGCCGCGCAGCACCGAGGAGCCGATGTAGTAGTGACCCGCCTGCTTCTGGGCGTGAATGCCCACGTGATCGCGATTCACATCCGCCGGGGCATCCTCGTGCTCACTCGGATCCAGCTTGAATCCGATGCGCCGCTCCAGCTCCGCCTGAAAGCCCTCATCCGTCCAGCCATGCTGCTTGAAAAGATACTTCAGCCGTGCCCGTTCGCGATGTTGCCGCAAGACGTCCGCATCGCGAAAGATCTGCGTCACGCCCGTAACCACCGCAGGCACTTGGTTCCACTGCACGAACGCATTCAGCCGTCTAGCGAGGAACGGCTCCGACGATAGCCCTCCCGCCACTCGCAGCGAAAAGCCGATCTCTTCGCCCCGCTTGATGGCGGTCAAACCTACATCGTTGATTTCCGGATAGCAGCACCAGGACCGGCACCCCGTGATGCAAATTTTGTACTTGCGAGGAAGGTTGTAAAACTCCGGATTGCCCACGAGCATCTGAGCCGCGCGCAGGGCCAACGGCGACGCATCGCAAATCTCTTCCGCGTCCACTCCGGCTAAGGGGCAACCGGTGATGTTTCGGGTGTCGTCGCCGCAAGCTCCCATTGTGGTCAGCCCGCAGCGCCACAACCGCTCAAAAATCTCCGGCAAAGCTTCTATGGGAATCCAATGCAGCTGGATGTTTTGCCGCACCGTAATATCGGCCAGGCCGCGCCCGAACCGCTCAGAAAGGTCCGCAATCACGCGCAACTGGTGCGCAAACAACAACCCGCTCGGAACACGCACCCGCACCATGAAGTACGGCACCGCCAGGCCTTCGCCGCCCTTGCCGCCCAGCACTCCCGCACCGTCGCCCTGCGGATACACGCCCCACCAGCGGAGATAACTGCCCCGCCACTCCGGCGTTGCCGATTCGTATCCCAGGCGGGCGAACTCCCGGATTTCGTCCAGGCATTCCCAAGGATTCTTTTCTTCTTTCAGCCGTTCGGCACGCTGAGCTTTGCTTTCTTTCGGTTGAACAGGCATCTACAAGGCAAGCTGCCTATTCCCGATAGACATTACCCACATTATAGCGTCGATGACGCCTCCGCTCAAAACTTGAGGCCAAAATTTGCCGCTGTTCAAACGATTCGCCGTCTGGCATCGTAGAAGGCATGATGAAAGCTGATCGTGTGGAAGTGTCCTGGGACGAGTCGAAGAAAAAGTGGCTGATTCGGATTGTCGTCGGCGAAGAGGTCATCCGCCGTTATTGCAGTGAAGACAAGAGCGTTGACCAGGGGCAACTGCGCTCGGCAGCCGCGCAAACCGCCACGGATGAAGGCTACGAGGTCTCGTCCTCCGACATTATCCTGGCCTAATTTTTACCGGCGTGATCTTTACCGCTTACTGTATGGTGTATGGGGCTCGCAGGCCGAACGGGGCGATCTCGACGTCGAACTCTTCCCCGCCTCCGCGCACCATCTGATAAGTCCCGTGCATGCTTCCCGTCGGTGTCTTCAGGGGGCACCAGGACGAATACTGAAAGGAAGCGCCCTGGGCAAGCACCGGCTGCTCGCCGACGACGCCAGGACCTTTCACTTCATGAACGCGTTCCAAAGCGTCCGTGATAATCCAGTGGCGGCTGAGAAGTTGAACCGTTTCGGCACCCAAATTCGTGATCCGAACGGTGTATTCGAAGACCCATTCGCCCGGCCGTGAGTTCTCAGGCGAATACCGCGACAAAACTTCCACTCGCACCTGCTGAGTGACAGCTTCCGACATTGGCGCTGACGCGAATTGCTGAGCAGGCATACCCAAACCGCTATGCTACCAAGCGGCCCTCGACGCGACGCGTCAGCTAAGCCTTCACTCGGCCTGACCCTTGATGGATCTGTTGAGTGCGCGCAGGTACCGCAGCGGCAGACACTGCTTACAGATTTAGCACGCGCGGGTGCTAACGTTACATGCCTTGCTCGAGTGCTTTGTGACGGAAACAACTGACCATGTGATCGTTGACCATGCCGGTGGCTTGCATGAATGCGTAACAGATGGTGGAGCCCACAAAATTGAAGCCGCGCTTTGCTGAGATCTTTGCTCATGGCGTCGGATTGCGGTGTGCGGGCGGGCAGGTCTTCCGGGCCATGCAGGCGAGTTTGCAGCGGTTTGCCGCCAACGAATTGCCAGACATAGCGGTCGAAGCTCCCGAATGCTTTTTGTACAGCGAGGAATGCGTTCGCGTTCTGAACTGCCGACCGGATCTTCAGCCGGTTGCGCACAATACCCGGATTCGCGAGTAACTCCTGGATTTTCGCTTCGTCGTAGCGGGCGACCTTGCGCGGATGGAAGTTATCGAAAGCGGCGCGATAAGCGTCACGCTTCTTCAGAATGGTGGACCAACTCAGGCCCGCTTGGGCGCCTTCGAGAATCAGGAATTCGAAAAGTGCGCGGTCGTCATGCAGCGGAACGCCCCATTCCGCATCGTGGTAGGCCATCATCAGGGCATCAGCAGCAGCCCATTTGCAGCGCACGACCGTCTGCTCCGCGCTCTTCAATAACGCGCATCAATTCATGTTGAGTAAATCAGGCCAAGTAAATCACCGCCAAGTTAATCAGCGGGACAGGCCACTAGATCCGAAGCAACGCGCTTCAACTGTCCGCAGGCCGCGTAGATATCGCGGCCGCGCGGCTTGCGCACGAAGCATGGCACAGCGCGGCGGACTATATTTTGGAAGGTCTCGACACGCTCCGGGTCAGGTGTTTCGAACGGAATGCCCGGTCCGGGATTCAGCGCGATCAGATTCACTTTTGCGTTCAGGTTGGCAATCAACCGCACGACGCGTTTGGCATCGGCATCGGTATCGTTCACTCCTTTTAGCAGGACGTACTCAAATGTCAGCTTTTCCCAAGGACGAAGTGGGAATGCGCGACACGCGGCCATTAAATCTTTGAGGTGATATTTGCGAGTAATAGGCATCAACTCGCGCCGTTGCTCCTCGGTTGATGCATTGAGCGAAATGGCGAGTTTGGGCCGCACTTCCGCCCTTCCGAGTTCTTCGATTTTCGGCACAATGCCCGCAGTCGATACGGTGATGCGTTTTTGCGACATGCCGATCCCGTTCTCATCCGTTAACAGCCTGGTGGCCTTCAGTACGTTGTCGAGATTGAGCAGCGGTTCGCCCATCCCCATCAGCACAACGTTCATCCGTGACTCTCTTGGCTGCAAGCCGTTCTCGCGAGCGAGGTATAGCACCTGGCCTACAATTTCACCCGCCGTCAGGTTGCGTTCCAGGCCCATCAAGGCCGTCAGACAGAAGCGGCAATCGACGGGGCATCCTACCTGACTGGAGATACATAGGGTGTCCCGGCTGTCTTCCGGCATGAAAACAGCCTCAATTGTCCTGTTATCCTGTAGGGTTAGCAGGTAACGGCGCGTCCCGTCGGACGAGTCAAAGCGGTGTTCGGCCGCGGGAAGCCCGACAGAACTATTCGTAACTAGCTGATTACGCAGGTCTTGCGGCAAATTTGAAATTTCAGACAAATTAGCCACTTGTTTCCGGTACAGCGCGTCATATAGTTGTCGGGCGCGGTACGTGGGCTGCTCCGGGCCGAGGAGGTCTTTCAGGTCGGAAAGGTCCATGCCGACCAGCGTCTGGCCCCCAGCTACTCGCAGCATTTAATTCTCAGTGTACCGACGTACACTCCGAAAGGCATAGGCATATGGTTTCTGTAACTCCACAAGTCCGCGAAATCGAGCGGGCGAGTCTTCCGAACGGGCTCCGAATCGTGACGGAATCTATGCCATACGTACGTTCCGTTTCGCTCGGCGTGTGGATTGGCAGCGGTTCGCGCATTGAACGCGGCCCGCAAAATGGGCTGTCCCACTTTATCGAACACATGGTCTTCAAGGGAACGAAAAACCGTTCGGCGGAGGAGATTGCGCGCTCGGTTGATTCGGTCGGTGGCGGACTCGATGCCTTTACCAGTAAAGAACTGGTCAGCTTTAACACCAAAGTGATGGACGAACATCTGCCGTTTGCGTTGGATGTGCTGTCGGATCTGGTTCTGAATCCGCTGTTCCGTGAAGGGGACATTGAGAAAGAGAAGGGCGTCATTCTTGAAGAGATCAAGATGGAGGCCGATCAGCCGGAGTTCGTACTGCACGAGAGCTTTATCAGCAATTTTTGGAAGAGCCACGGGCTGGGCAAGCCGATTCTGGGCACGCGAGAGACAGTCAAGAAGTTCGGGCAGGAGATGCTGCTCGATTACTACAACCGGGTTTACTCTCCGCAGAACATTCTCATCACCGCGGCCGGCAACCTGGAGCACGACCACATCGTCAAGCTCATTCGCGAGAAGTTCTCCGACATGAAGCAGGGCGATGGGCTGCCTGCCGATAGCGTTCCGAAGACCCACGCGCCGATCATTCTGAAAAAGAAGGAATCGCTGGAGCAGGTTCATATTGCCATGGGCGTTCCGTCTTATCCGCTGGCGCACGAACTGCGGTTCCCGCTGTACGTATTGAACACTGTTCTGGGCGGCGGCATGAGTTCGCGGCTGTTCCAGAACATCCGTGAGAAGCAAGGTCTGGCTTATGCTGTGTACTCGGAGCTAAACCTGTTCAGCGACACGGGTTGCTTTACGGTGTACGCGGGAACCGCCGCGGAAACAGCGAAGCAGGTGGTTGACTCGGTCATGCATGAGTTTCGCGAGTTGAAGAACGAGCTTATTTCGGAAGACGAACTCAGGCGCTCAAAGGATCATCTGAAAGGCTCGCTGATGCTGAGCCTGGAATCGACTTCCAGCCGTATGTCGAACCTGGCGCGGCAAGAGCTCTATTTCGATCGCTTCACCACCATGGACGAAATGCTCGAGAAGATTGAATCGGTGACTCGGGACGAAGTTCAGATGATCGCGCAGGAATTCTTCCGGACGGAGGATATGGCTCTCGCGATGCTGGGGCGGCTCGGGGACCTGCAGATCAGTCGGGACGATCTGGTTTGTTAAGCTCTGCCAGTTTCTTGTCCAGGTGATCGAGGGACTTTTGCAACTGTTCCTTGTACTTCGGGTTCACCGCTGAGGCCAGATCTCGAACGACGCGGACTCGGGAGAGTTCAAGACTTTCCCGCTCGCGCTGTACTTTGAGCTGTTCGTCTGAAAGGCGCTTTTTTTTCGCTTGCGATGCGCGAGCTTCCGCCGCTTCAATCTGGGACTCGACCTCTTTACTTTCCCAGCCTCGTGCCATGCTTTAAGCTTCCCACATATCGAGATTTGATTGTTATTCTGAAGTTTCCCCCTCCTCATGCCGCAGTTGCGCTACACCACTTCGCACGGAATCACAGTGACGCGTTCGAGCTCGAAAGTGCCGTTTGCGCGCGGGTTGGAGCACATTCTCAAGCAGCTGGACAGCAAGCGCGGCGTTTATCTCTCATCGGGGTATGAGTACCCGGAGCGCTACTCGCGGTGGGACGTGGCCAGCGTTGCGCCCGCGCTCGAGATTGTAGGTCGCGGCAGGCGGCTGGAGTTCCGGTCGCTGAACAAGCGCGGTGAAGTGCTGCTAAAGCTATTGCAACCGCTGCTGCGGAATCATCCGCATCGGCGGATGTTCATCGAGTGCCCGCACGTGCTGACGATTGATTTGAAGCCGTTAGCCGAGCGGTTCCCGGAAGAAGAGCGGAGCAAGCAGCCGTCGCCGTTCTCGATTTTGCGAACGCTTGTTGAGGAGTTCAGGACCACGGAAGATTCGCGTCTGGGACTGCTTGGAGCTTTCGGCTACGATCTGCTGCTGGATTTCGATCCGATCGAACTGCGATTGCCGCGGGAGAACCACAAGGCTCTGCACCTGTTTCTGTGCGACGACATTTATTACATGGATCGCAAGAAAGAGGTGATCGAGCGGTTCCAATACGACTTCGCGGGTGAAGGCGGGGACACAGCGGGCCTGCCGAGAACATCACCCGTTATTGAGCATGTACCGGCCGCTCATGCTGGGCATGAGATCATGTCGGACCATTCTCCCGAGGAGTACATGGAGAAGGTGGAGACGGTTCGTGAAGGCATGCGGCAGGGCAACTATTACGAAGTGGTGCTGCGGCAGACCTTCAGTGCGCCCTTCGATGGCAGTCCGTCGGAACTTTTCCGGCGCATTCAGAAAACGAGTCCGAGTCCTTATGAGTTCATCCTGCAGATGGGCGATGAACAGTTGGTGGGGGCATCGCCGGAAATGTTTGTGCGGGTGGAAGGCGATCGCGTGGAGACTTGTCCGATTGCAGGGACGGCGAGACGCTCTGGCGATCCGCTGCGCGATGCAGAGAGCATTCGCGAGCTGCTGAATTCGACCAAAGAAGAGTCAGAGCTGACCATGTGCAGCGACGTGGACCGGAACGATAAGTCGCGCGTGTGCGTGCCCGGTTCGGTAAAGGTGATCGGGCGGCGGCTGATCGAATCCTATGCGGGCCTGTTTCACACTGTCGATCACGTGAAGGGAACGTTGATGGACGGCTTCGATGCGCTGGATGCGTTCCTGACTCACATGTGGGCTGTGACGATCATTGGGGCTCCGAAGAAGGCGGCGGCGCAGGCGATTGAAGATCTCGAGAAAGACGCGCGGGCCTGGTATGGCGGCGCTGTCGGGATGATCAGCTTGAATGGCGATATCAATACCGGGATTACGATTCGAACTGTTCATCTGAAAGATGGTGTCGCCAGGTACGCGGCGGGCGCCACGCTGCTGTACGATTCGGATCCAAGATCGGAAGACCAGGAATGCCGGTTGAAGGCGACCAACTTCTTCCGCGCTTTGTATCCGACGCTTGCTTCCGGACCCGCGGAACGCGAGAAGCGGCGGGTGGGCGAAGGCGTTCATCTGCTGCTGGTTGACAACGACGATTGCTTCATTCACACGCTTGCCAACTATGCGCGGCAGACGGGGGCTAGAGTTTCGACGTACCGGTCGAGCGCGGCGCTCGAAGTGATCGACGCGGAGAAACCGGATATCGTCCTGATCTCGCCTGGACCTGCGCGACCGGCCGACTTCGGCGTGCCGACGCTGGTGCAAGAACTGGCGAAGCGCGGCGTGCCCACCTTCGGCGTTTGCCTGGGATTGCAGGGGATGGTCGAGGCGTTTGGCGGCAAGCTGGATGTTCTCGAGTATCCGATGCATGGCAAAGGGTCAGAGGTGACGCATCATGGCCTGGGTGTATTCCATGGCCTGCCTTCGCCGTTCCGCGTGGGCCGTTACCATTCGCTCTATGCGAATCGGGCGAGCTTCCCGGCGTGCCTGGAGATTACGGCTGAGTCGGAAGATGGCGTGATCATGGGCATCCGGCACAGGGATCTTCCGATCGAAGCGGTGCAGTTCCATCCGGAATCGATTCTGACGCTCGAGCGCGATTGCGGGCTTCGTCTCATGGAGAACATGATTGAGACGTATGCTCATGCCCACTCGAGTGCCGGGCAACGATGAATGTTGCGGTGGTGGGAGGCGGCCTCGCGGGTCTTGCGACGGCGCTGGCCCTCGGCACCGCTGAACAGAAGGTCACCGTATACGAGGCTCGGCCGTTCGTCGGCGGTCGAGCGACTTCCTATCCTTTGCAGGACGCCGTCACGATCGACAACTGCCAACATGTGCTGCTGCGCTGTTGTACCAACCTGATGGACTTCTATCGGCGGCTAGGCGTCGAAGATCGGATTGAGTTCCATCGCGAGTTCTTTTGGATCGAACCTGGAGGCCGCGTTTCGGTGATGAAGCGCGGCCTTTTGCCAGCGCCTTTG
The DNA here is from genome assembly GCA_963849445.1 of uncultured Acidobacteriaceae bacterium. GTDB lineage: Bacteria > Acidobacteriota > Terriglobia > Bryobacterales > Bryobacteraceae > Bog-105. The sequence goes on from CAWKHS010000005.1 coordinate 42,001, forward strand.
CACTTCACGGAGTCGTTTGCCAAGCTGCACTTCCTTTCGCTTGCGGACAAGATGAGTGTGGCGAGCGGGCTGCTTTCAGTCAAGTACGAATACAAGAAGCGAGCTGACTTGGAGAGCATCACGATGCTCGACTGGCTGCGCGAGAAGGGTCAGACGCAACGAGCGATCGATCGCTTCTGGAATCAGGTGCTGGTCAGCGCGATCAACGAAGATCTGGATCGCATGGCGGCTATCCATGGCCTGCAGGTCTTCTATCTGGGATTCCTCTCGAATGCCAGATCGTATGAGATGGGCATCCCGGCGGTGCCGCTCGGCAAATTGTATTCGGAAGATGCCTGGTCGAAGTTCCCGACCGTGAAGATTGAGCATCGGACGCCGGTGCAAGAAGTTCGAATCGAAGGCGGGCGCGTCGCTGGCGCGATTGTTGACGGCCAATGCGTGAAGGCCGATGCTTACGTGCTGGCGGTGCCGTTCGAGCGGCTTTCCGCGCTTGCGCCAGGACTCGACATTGACTGCTCAGCATTCAGCCACTCGCCGATAACAGGCATTCACTTGTGGTTCGACCGGCCGATTACGAATCTGCCGCATGCCACGCTGCTCGATCGAACGATTCAGTGGATGTTCAATAAGCACGGCGGTAAGCATATTCAACTTGTGGTCAGCGCCTCGCGCAGTTTGACCGAGATGCCACGGGCGGATGTGATCGCACTGGCGCTCAAGGAACTAGCCGAGTTCTTTCCTAAGGCGAAGGAGGCTCAGCTGGAGCGTGCGCATGTTGTGAAAGAAGTGCGAGCTACGTTCTGCGCTGGGCCGCGTCTCGAAGACAAGAGGCCCGTCAGTAAAACGCCGATCCCGAACCTGTTTTTGGCGGGGGACTGGACGCGCTCCGGCTGGCCGGCGACTATGGAAGGCGCGGTCCGGAGCGGCTATCTGGCCGCAGAAGCGGTGTTGAAGACTTTTGACGAATCGTGGAAGTTTTTGTTGCCCGACGTCGCCTAACGCAGGTTCGGGAAGAAGCGGCCGACGCGGCGCATATAGCCACGGTACTGGTCGCCAAAGCGCTCAATCAAGTAACGCTCCTCGATTCGCGTTCGCAACGCGAGGAGCGTGAACATGAGCGTCGAAGCAAGCGGCAGCAGCCATGTCCCTAGGGCGAGTCCAAGGCTGACTCCCAGCATGAGAATCCCGGTGTACATGGGGTGTCTGACGAGGCGGTATGGGCCGCGCTCAACGAAATAGGCCTCGCGGCGGGTGACCACGGTGTCGGTCAGATTCGGCCCCAGGCTGCGGAACATCCAGATCAGCCACGCGACTCCGCAGCCGAAACCGGTAACGCCGACGCAGCGTACGCTCATGGGAACGGGGTTTGCGGCCCATCGGAACCATGCCGGCTTTGCAAGCCAGCCAATGGCGCAGGCGAGGGTTAGCAGGCCTGTGAGGCGAATCGCAATTAGCAGAGGCCAACCTTCCCGAGTGCGATCCAGCTGTTCACCGGAACGTTGAGACTGGATCCGGTAGTAGGCGCCGGCTACAACGAATGTGAGGCTCAGGGCAATAAGAGCAGTGCGGATTGTCTCTGGCATCCGTGACCCGTCGCCGGGCGGCGTTAGCGTTGGTTCGATTTCAAGATTTTCTTGCGCAGGCGGATGGATTTCGGGGTGACTTCGACGTATTCGTCTTCGCGGATGAACTCGAGAGCTTGTTCGAGGTTTAGTATGCGCGGAGGCACGAGGCGGATGGCTTCGTCGGAAGTAGAGGCGCGCATGTTCGTGAGCTTCTTTTCTTTGACGATGTTGACGTCAAGATCGCTATCACGCGCGTTTTCACCGATGATCATGCCTTCGTAGACCTCGGTTTGAGGGGAAATGAAAATAACGCCGCGCTCCTGCAGATTGTATATGGCGAAGCTGGTCGCGACACCGGGACGGTCGGCGACGAGCGAACCGGTGGGCCGCATGGCGATGTCGCCTTGCCACTCGATGTAGCCGTGGAAGAGCGAGTTCATGATGGCGGTGCCCTTCGTATCGGTGAGCATTTCGCTGCGGATGCCGATTAAGCCGCGTGAGGGAATGAGAAATTCGAGACGCACACGGCCGGAGCCGTGGTTGATCATCTTGCTCATCTTGCCTTTGCGGGTGCCCATCTTTTCGATGACGACACCGATGAACTCCTCGGGGCAATCGATGACGAGGAGTTCTAAAGGCTCCTGTAATACACCGTCGACTTTGCGCGTGAGGATTTCGGGCTTGCCGACCTGGAGTTCGAAGCCTTCACGGCGCATCATCTCGATGATGATGGCCAGTTGAAGTTCGCCGCGACCCATCACTTTGAAAGCATCCGGGCCGCCGGCTTCTTCGACGCGAATAGAGACGTTGGTCAGAAGCTCTTTGTCAAGACGGTCGCGGAGATTGCGTGACGTAACGAACTGGCCTTCGCGGCCGGCAAACGGCGAGTTGTTGACGGTGAACGTCATCGCGATGGTCGGTTCGTCAATTTGAATGTGCGGCAGCGGTTTGGGGGTTTCAGCGCTGGTGACGGTTTCGCCGATGGTGATGCCTTCAACACCTGCAATCGCGAGCACGTCGCCGGGCTTGCCGACGGTTTCGTCGACGCGCTTCAATCCTTCAAACGAATACAGTTTTGTAATGCGGGTTTTGTGGAATGAGCCGTCGAGTTTGGCAATGGCGACTTCATCGCCGTGCTTCAGAGTGCCGGCGAAGACACGGCCGATGGCGAGGCGGCCGAGATAGTCGCTGTAGTCGAGATTGGCGACCAAAAGCTGGAGGATGGCGGACGGATCGCCGGTGGGCGAAGGGATGCGCTGGAGGATGGTTTCAAAGAGCGGCTGCAGATTATCGCTAGAGTCCGTGAGTTCCAGCTTGGCGATACCGGCTTTGGCGTTGGTGTAGACGACGGGAAAATCGAGTTGATCTTCTTCGGCATCAAGATCGATGAAAAGGTCGTAGACTTCGTTCAGCACTTCCTGAACGCGCGCGTCCGGGCGGTCGATTTTGTTGATGACGAGGACGGGCGGAAGCTTGGCTTCGAGCGCCTTCATCAGGACGTAGCGAGTTTGCGGCAGCGGGCCTTCGCTTGCGTCCACGAGTAGCATTACGCCGTCCACGATCTTCAAGGCGCGTTCTACTTCACCGCCAAAATCGCTGTGACCCGGTGTATCTACAATGTTTATTTTTGTGCCGTGATAGCGGACGCCGGTGGTTTTGGCAAGGATCGTGATGCCGCGTTCGCGCTCCAGGTCGTTCGAATCCATGACGCGTTCGGCGACTTCTTCATTGGCTCGAAAGATGCCGCTTTGGCGAAGCATGGCATCGACGAGAGTGGTTTTTCCGTGGTCAACGTGGGCAATGATCGCGATATTCCGGGTGTTGCTATGTTCAAATCCTTCAGCCATTCGTAAATTTCATGGTCTCACGCGCAGCTATTCGCCCATATGCGAACCTTATAGCGACTTATGGCCGCTGACGAACCTTTACCAACGATAGTGATCGTGGGGCGTCCCAACGTCGGCAAATCCACTCTGTTCAACGCCATTTTGGGAGACCGGCGCTCGATCGTGGGCGATGAGCCCGGCATCACGCGTGATCGCATTTATGGGGAGGCCTACTACCGGGGGAAACGTTTTGGGCTGATCGATACAGGCGGCATTATTCCGAACGATCAGGCGCTGATTCCAACCGAGATTTTGAAGCAGGCGCGGGTGGCGCTCGATTTGGCTTCGCACATTCTGTTTGTGATCGACGGGCGCACGGAGATTACGGCGTCGGATCGGGATCTAGCGAAGCTGCTGCGGCCGCTGGGTAAGCCGCTGACGCTGGTGGTGAACAAGATTGATGCCAAGGTGCGGGAGAACCTGGTTCCGGAGTTTTATTCGCTCGGTTTGGGCGATCCGGTGGCAGTCTCGGCCGAGCACAAGCTGGGTATCGATGCGCTGCTCGAACAAGTGACGGCGCCGTTCCCGGCGGAGGAGCCGGTGCAGGAGGAACCCGAATCGGAGGACGGCAAGCGGCGTATCAAAGTGGCTATCATCGGGCGTCCGAACGTGGGCAAATCGACGATGCTGAATGCGCTGGTGGGTTCAGAGCGCGCGATTGTTTCGCCAGTAGCCGGCACGACGCGGGATGCGGTGGATGAGTGGGTGGAGCAAGGGAACACCACGTACCGGTTTGTAGATACGGCGGGAATCCGGCGCAAGGGCCGCACCACGGAGATGACGGAGAAGCTGAGCGTGGTGATGGCGCGGCGGCATATCCGTATGGCGAACGTGGTGCTGCTGATTGTGGATGCGACGGAAGGAGTGGTTGGGTCCGACGCGACCATCGCGGGCTATGCCGACGAAGAGGGCCGGGCGATCGTGATTGTGGTGAACAAGTGGGACGTGGCGGAAGCGGAGGGAAAAAGCAAGCGCGCGTTTAACGAAACGGTGCGAGATGAGCTGAAATTTCTGGACTACGCGCCGGTGCTGTTTGCTTCCGCGAAGAATGCGGAAGGCATCCGGCGGATTATGCAGACCGTTCGCCGCTGTTTTGAATCGGCTTCGAAGCGCGTCACGACGGGCGAGCTGAACCGGTTCGTAGAGACGCTGAAGTTCGAGAGCGAGATCAAGATCTACTACATGACGCAGGCGTCGATTCGGCCACCGACGTTTATTGTCTTCACCGATAAGGCAGACAAGATGCATTTCTCCATTGAGCGGGCGCTGAAGAATCGGCTGCGGGAGCAGTTCGGGTTTGACGGGACACCGATCGTGATTAAGACGAAAAGACGTTAGCCTATAGGTATGTCTGCAGCTACTCAAGTCAGCCTTGCCGAGTATCTTCACACGGAGTACGAGCCGGATTGCGAGTACATCACCATCTTCATCCCTCCCGGCGTCGACACGTCATCGCAACTGTCCCCGATCTCCGTCCCGATCTCCGAGAGGAGGGTTGGAGGTGTCTTGCCTCTGCTTTTGCACTACTGATGGGCTTGGTCCACTTCCGCGATTTTGGTTACCTCGCCAGAGATAACCGCGTAGCTTTGCAGAATCGGGGTGGCGCGATTTGCTGGACTCAGTGTGTGCAGATCGAAACCGGTGCTCGTCAGAGTGACGAAAGATGGAACGTTCCCGCTTATGAATGACTGAGGAGCCCAGACCGTCGTGAATTCGTGACCATCAAAAGTGTATACGCGGGTGATTTCTTTATACGGAGCAAGCGGCGGCTCCATTGCCCAGGCGATGAATCCAAATTTGCCGGGGAATTCTCCAGGAAGCGCTAGCGCGTTCAAATCGGTCAGGAAGTCATATTCGGGTTCGAGTTCCACATGGCTTATCAATGTCCAATGGCTATCCACCTTGCCGTAAGCTCTGAAGGAAATAGCATCTTCAGCGATAGCGTGACCGCCCCTTGTTACCTCCAACCCTGCAATGACGAATTTGCCGGCTGGGATTTCAACTGGGAAGACAACGGTATTCTCAAGATCGCCGCTCTTGTGACCCAGCATGGAGTCGAGCATCGACTTTAACTGTTCGGGACTCACGTTACCTGATTTGTATGCCTGGGTCACGGACCAATCGATAGCCGTCCATATCTCATTGGTCACTTCCGTCCGGTTCGCCAGGTACTGTTTCTGACTCTCTTCATCAGACCAGCGCAGCTGCAATTTAAGCTGGCCTATCTTACTTCTGACGTCCGTGTTCGGGGTGAATTCGGATTGATCCTGTCCCATGCACATATTGCCCAGGAGGAACACGCAAAGACAAGTCAGAAGCATGATTTTTATATTCCCTAGTAGCTATTATGGAATTGAAATGACGGCAGGTGCGGTCCCGGATGGCGCTTGCCGGAACAACACGATGGCCGGGGCAGCGTTATAGCCCGGAGCATCCGTCCGGGTATTGTTGAGAATAGACCCTTTGATCACGGCCTGCTTCGGCTCCCCTTTCCATAGGCCTGGTGCACCGACGATAGCTGCGTTCGACCACGATGCATCACTGATCGCATTTGCAGGCGTGTTTGCCCATGACTGAAGAGTTGTAAGTTGGGCGTTTGTTGGCGACCAATATCCCTCGCAATTTAGGATATTTACGGTTGATGCGCCCGAATAGACTAAAGCGGCGTGATTTAACTCGGGTTGTACTCCGTTCGATGTCGTGTTTGTGTATCCGTAGTACTGTCCCGGCGAGGTAGAGCATCTTGCCACGTTTTGGGTCCGCCTACTACTCCAGGGACAGGGAAGCTCTTGTCTCCAAATCGATTCGGGGCGGTAAGCAGGAGAGCCTCCATAGTGTCATCACCGGGCTGGGTCTGTCCACCGGCTTCACCCACTTCCGTCTGGATCATGATCTGTGGTGGAACAACCGCCAACAATAGATTTGTCGTCGTACCCCCGCCCGCACCCTGGATGAAGAAAATGCCACTGCAGTTTGGTGGCGACGCCGAAATGGAACTATTTGCTGATCCTGTTCCCGTGCCGTTGGCCATCGACAAGCTGACATGGCTGCCATTTGCGCACGTGCTGTTCGGATCCCCCTGAAAGCTAGAAGAGTACACTTCGTTCACAGAAATATTTGTAACTGAAGCCGTTGTCGTCAATTTCACGTTTGAATCTCCAGTAGAGAATGCGAGTACTTGCGCTCCGGTGGCGGTTTCAGATGCAGGAAGCAGGTACTGAGGCGATCCCGTAAGAGTGTAGGTGGGCGCGGAAGGACGGACCAGCGTGATATTTGGGCCTGGTTCTGTGCTGGCGCCCCCAGCGAAATGATACCCTGGCGGGGCTATCGATGTTGTTGCGCCGTTCGCGGTATTGCAACTCGTCGAAATCCAATCTACGGTTTCACCCCCGGGAATGTCGTTGCCAATGACCGAGGGGTTAGGGTTGCTGGCAGTCAGCGTATATTGTGAACCGACTCCGTTTCCACTTACTTGCCAAACTATTCCTGTGCTGGGCTGAGTTACTGATCCAGTTATTGTTCCTCCGTTTTGCAGGAGCACCCAGACACTCGAATTCGAGTCTGTCCAGGTACCAGAGATGTCCGAACAATTTGCAGGGCCTGGGTCAGCAGGCGGAGCTGAGTTCAAGTAATTTTGGTATGGAGCCGGGGAGTACCCGCCGTTTCCGTTGTTGGTGAAGTTAACTGTTTCGTTTGCGGACAGGTTTGTAAGCGGCTGTGCTACCGATGCGATAAACGTATCTCCGCTTGCATCCGAAGGCGTGACCGTGTAGCTTCCACCCGCCGACACTGCAAACGAGTAGTTCCCATTCGAGTCCGTCGCGGCGGTTTCGGAGACGGCGGTGCCCGCCGCGCTCGTTCCGGTCAAGCTGACGGTAACCCCGCTCAAACCCGAGCGCCGCCCATAGCTTCGCCGTAAATCACGACGGCTGGTACGGGAATCACCGGGGACCCTATTAGGGTCGTCAAGTCCTCCGCGCGCCAACTGCCGGCAGCAAAAAACAAGTGCTCAATGTGTTGGTTGCCTGATTGGTAGAAAACATCTTCCTGCTGGGCTGCGGAGTCAACATAGCTCGTCAACGAACTGCCAACTAAAGCGGTAGGCGCGCTGAGCAAAGACGAGAGATCCTCCGCGTGCCAGCTGCCGGCGGCCAGGAACAGGTGCTCGAGGTGTTCGTTACTGCCGAGATAAAAGACATCTTCTTGCCCAGCCGTCAAATCGACATAGCTCGTAAACGCACTCCCCGCCGCTGAAGGCGGGGCACCAGCTCCATTAGTTAGATCCTCTGCGTGCCAGCTAGCGGCAGCAAAAATAAGTGCTCGATGTGTTGGTTGCCTGATTGGTAGAAAACATCTTCCTGCTTCGCCGCAGAGTCAACATAACTCGTCAAGGAACTGCCCGCCAAGGCGGCAGGCGCGCCGACCAAAGGTGAGAGGTCCTCCGCATGCCAACTGCCGGCGGCCAGAAAGAGATGCTCGAGGTGTTCGTTACTCCCGAGATAAGAGACATCTTCTTGCCCAGCGCTCAAGTCAACGTAGCTCGTAAACGCACTCCCCGCCGCTGCAGGCGGGGGCGCCAGCTCCATTGGATAGATCCTCTGCGTGCCAAGTACCGGCAGCAAAGAACAAGTGTTAGGTAGTGCCATTTAATCTCCAACTTCTCTGTTAGGCATCATTGAACGTTTTTACAAGTGACTTTCAGATACGTAATGAGTTATCGAGGCACAGCGTTACCTAGCTGCTCAATCCGTAAACATCTACTTTTCCGTCGTAAGTTGGGACGTAGAGTTTGCCTCCGCTAACCACCGCTACGTCGAATTTGTTGTAGGTGTAGTTGGGGCTTTTCCAGAGTAACTTCAGGGCTCCGGAGCCGTCGGAGTAAGTGCCTATGTTGGTTGCATCGTAGGCTGCTACATATCCTTGAGTAACTTGCTTGTTCGCATCGCCTAGCGGGACGCAGGCCCAGACGATGGCGTCCTGCTGGCCGTTGGCTGAGAGCGAGAGCATCATGCCGGGCATGCCGCCGGGCGGGACCGGTGAATCGGCGCTTGCTACTTCCGCTCCGCAGCCTAGGTATTTCGCGCGTCCGTCCGCGCCTATGGTCCAGGCGCGGAGGTTACCGTTTTCGCCCGCGATGAACATCATCGTTCCGTGATTAGCGCTTCGGAACGTCACGGGAGTGGAGTGCTGATGATGCGTGCGGCCGCCGTAGATCTGGTTCAGATCGGTGAATTTTTGCGGCGCTGGCGTGGCTGGATTGTAGTACGTCAGCCACTCGGGGGGCGCGGCGAGCTTGGCGTAGTTCTGAGCCGGATTCGCGAAATCGGCCGGCATCGTCTTGCCCATTTTGGTGTCGTGCATGACGTAGAGGATGCCGTCTTTGCCGGCGCCAGCCACGAGTTGCAGTTCGGGAATGAGGACGATGCCGCCTGAGCCGAGGTCCATGTCGTCCCAGCCGTTGCCTTGGTCGGTGGTGATGTGATCGCCTGTTTGCGGGCCGCCCGCACGCCCGGAATCACTATATGGTGACCACCAGTCCACCACTCGGATAGCGCCCTCGGTTGCGCCTTTCGGTGGAGTGTATTGCAGCTTAAGGAAACATTCACCCCATTCCGTCTTGCCGTCGAAACTGCCGTTGCCGGTAAGCGTGTACAGGAAGCCGTGTGGGTCGGAGGCGAGGCCTTGACCGCCCATCCAGATGCCTGCGCCGGAATAGCGCGCGGTGGTCGCGAAGGCAGCGCCGATTTTGTTTGATGCAACATCGATCGCGATGATCCAGCCGCGGGCATCGTTGGCGGTTTCTCGAATGGTGCCGAAGGGAATGAAGACCGTCTTTACACCGGCAATGTTGGTGAGGCTCAGGCTGGCGCGCTGTTTGCGCTGCGAGGACTTGAACTGCTGGACGGGCAGGCCATCGGGCGGCTGATAGATGGCGCCTTCCAGGCTGAGCGGCGGAGCAGCAGGCGTACCGTCCGAAAGACGGATGGAGTGGAAGGTGTGTACAGCCTGGTTCAATGTGCCGTCGGAACTGGTCCAGGCGACGCAGTAGAGGATGTGGGTTTCGGGATCTACGACAGGGGTGCTGAGGATGCCCCAATGATCGTTGATGAGCCAGGCGTCGATGGCTTTTGAGCCCTGGATGGGATCGCCGAGATTGACGGACCAATAAAGCTGGTTCGCGTTGTGCGCGTCGTAAGCGTAGATCGTATTACCCATGCTGGCGAGGACGACCAGATCGCGGATACGGCCGTTGCGGAGTTTCACCTTGGGCACGATGAGCGGTTGCGCTTCGACGCCGCGCGCGTCATCGGGAAGCGGGTAGCTGTAGAGCTTGGTCAGGCCAGCGATGTTGGATGGCTTGAGAGTTGTTTCCGCGAGGTTGGTTCCGGAACGTGCGTTGTCAAAAGAGCGGGTGGTGACTGGAACAACGCCAGGTCGCGGGCCGGCGATGCGAGGCTTGCTGAGCGCAGGAGGTGCGGTATGGCTGGGAGCTTCGTATTTGAGGGTAGCCGCGTCTTCGCCGGCCAGCGTTTTCTGTTGCGGCATGTCGTTCGCATTCGTCGGCATGCCGTGCATGTCGTCATTCGTCACGCGACCGGTAACGGTCTGCTGAGCGAGCGCTTTCGAAGCAGCGAACGCGCTTACGACAGAGGACAGGAAATTTCTTCTTTTCATGGTGTGTGTTTTCCAGATGGAGCAAGTATTCGGCCAAAGCTACTTACTCGGGCTCAGGCCTTGCGTAGACGTGTAAGTAACGGTGAGTTCCCAGGGAGCGGAAGCTTGAACGGTAGATAGAACCTGGAGCGTGTACCAGCCGATGGCTGATGTGACGCCATGCCCTCTCGTTAGTTTCACGGGCACACCTGAGGGGTCGAGCACCGTTACTGAGATATGCGGTGTAGGCGATTCGAGTTGGATGACGGAATCTGCTTCGCACCAGATCTGGCCGGCCCGCACGGGTTGTGCGGCGCCCGTTGGCGCGATGTCCAGATCCGCTGCCCCAAAGAAGGTTTGCGTAGTGGAGTGCCGGTTGAGCGAAAACGATTGCGTGTAACCGGACCGAGAGAAACAGAGATACGATTCACCGCCGTTGAAGTAATTGCCCGGTATGGTGAACGTGGCATTGCCATGCTGGTCGGTCCAGATGTCGGCGTGACGTCCGGTGTAGTCGTGGAGTTGCGCGTTCGGCCCGAAATTCGTTGCGCAAGTGATCTTTTTTTTGTTTGTATCCGTACTGATGGCGGTGAGGAGGCCGGGGTATCCCTGGCGCTCCAGAACGATGGCTTGATTGTCGATGGCGCGGGTTACGGTTGCTCCGAAGGCGAGGTTTTCATGAATCCAGACGAGATTGTCGATCCATTTTTTCAGGCCGTAGCAATTCGGTTCCTCGGCGTAATCGCGATAGTAGACCATCGGATAGCCTTCGGTAGTCAGGATGTAGGCGTATGCCAGAAGCTTGTTCGAGATGATTTGCTCGCCGTTGGTGGTGTCGGTATCTGAGTTATCGACAAAGGTAACGGCATGGAATGGATCGAGCGCGGCGAGCCCGGCGCCGTTCATCTGCTGCATGTTCGCGCCGGAGTTATCGCACATGTTTTGCAGGGCAAAGTGGAGAGTGAAGTCAAGAGTGGATGAGTGGCCGTTCATCACTGTGACCCACCTTTTCAGCTCGTCGGGATTGCCGGTGAAGCACTCGCCGTAAGAGAAGAGATTGGCCATGGTCTTCGAAGTGACCAGGCGTTTTACGAAACCGACGTTACTGCCCTTCGTATCGTCCAGGCGGAAGCCGTGAAGATGGGGGTTGATGAGACCGGTGGTGCGAAGGAGCCAATCAGCCGTGTCGACGACGCCGTCGGCCATGTAATTTTCGGGCGTCGAATGGACGTACGAGACCATGTCGCCGAAGCCGAAGTTTCCGTTGGAATCGAAAACCGGATCGACGGGAACCCTGGGAGGCGCGCCGACGAAACAGCTTGGATGTTTCGGAAAGCGTCCGTTCTGTGTTTTACCGTCGGCTCCGAGATAAGAATAGGCGCCATTGGAGCCGCCATCATATTGATGGATGACGATGTCAGCGTAAGCGCCCAAGCCGCAGGCGTTGAGGATGGCGATGCAGCGGCGTAACTGCTGCGCCGTGCCGAAGCGAGTGGGAACGCTATAGAACTGATTTTTGCTGCCGATGTCGTAATCGTCGAATTTGCCGTAACCATCCGCGTCGGGAGCAGCGCCGGATTCTGTCTTGCAAAACGGAGGGAGTTGCACGACAGAGAAGCCGCACTTTTTGATTTCGGGCGCCAGGCTTGCGACCTTGTCCCACCACCAGGGCGCATCCGGCGTATCGGGATCGACGGGCGCGGGCATGACCTGCCGACGCCCGTTTTTTACGAAACGATAGTTCGCGTTAAAGATGACTCCCATTATTGTTTTCTCCTGGGCAAGTTGAATCGTTAGAGTTCTGTCGACTTCATGGTTCGCGGGGGAACGGGATGGTCAACAGTTTAGGCCGTAAGTTGGATTGCGGCAAGGAGATATCGCTTTTCGGCGCACTTGTGAACGCTGCCGCGGTAATTCGTTGGCATTGAGAAAGTGGCCGCTCGGCTTGCCGCTTTGAGAGAACGTTCTGTCAACCTGTAGAGGGAACAAGCGATATAGCGGATGCGAGTGCTTCTTTTCGGTGCAACGGGAATGATTGGCCAGGGCGTTCTGCGGGAGTGCTTGCTGGACCGTTCAATAGACGCCGTGCAAACGGTGGGAAGGCGGGCGACGGGCAAGCAGCATCCCAAACTCCGGGAGTTGGTGCATCTCGATCTGTGGCACTATCAATCGATCAAGGGCGCTCTGTCGGGCTTCGACGCGTGTTTCTTCTGTTTGGGCGTATCTTCGGCGGGGATGCCGAAGGAAGAATACCGGCGCATCACGTACGGGATTACGGTGGCGGCGGCGGAAACTCTGTGCCGGGTGAACCCAGGAATGACGTTTGTGTATGTATCAGGCGCGGGGACGGATAGTTCAGGACAGGGGCGCAGCGCATGGGCGCGCGTTAAGGGGCAGACGGAGAACGCGCTTTTGCGGCTGCCGTTCAAAGCTGCGTACATGTTCCGGCCGGGACTGATTCAGCCGCTCGATGGCATTCGGTCGAAAACGCGCGTGTATCGCTTCTTGTACGGGCTGGCGGCTCCGATTATGCCAATACTTCGCAAGCTGTTTCCGAATTTCGTTCTGACAACCGAGCAGGTTGGGCGGGCGATGATCGCCGTAGCGAGAGAAGGAGCGCCGCAACGAGTTCTGGAGAGCCGGGACATTCGGGCGCTTGCGGCTCGATCACTCCGGGTCTGAGGTAAGGTCGCGGTCGAGCCATTTCTTGAGAGGCAGCAGCGCGCGTAGGGTAAACAGGTTGAGAAGAGCGAGCGTGAGCGCAGTTCCATAGTGGTCCATGGCGACAGCGGCGCCAATCACGCCGGCATTCCAGATACTGGCGGCGGTTGCGGTTCCATGAACGGTTGCGCCTTGTTTCAAAATTGCGCCGCCACCGATGAAACCGATGCCGGTGATTAGACCTTGCAGCAAGCGAGACTGATCGGAGGAACCCGGGTGAGCGCCCAACAGAAGCAGATACCCGCAGCTCGCCATTCCGACGATGGGGAAGGTACGCACGCCGACGCTGCGCGCTTCCCTTTCGCGCTCCCAGCCTACGCTGGCGGTCAAGAGGTAAGCGAGGCCAATGTGGCCGAAGTTATGCCACATTTCTTGAAAGTTGCCGGGGAGTTGCATTAAGCCGGAGTATCCACTGCAGGTATCGTAATGCAAGAGTTGAGAAACTCAATGGAATAGGGAATGAGTTTGCGAACACTGGTAACGCTTTTATTATTCGGTTTTGCGGCAAGCGGAAACGCCGCGGAGTTTCCGCAAGTGTCGCTAAATAACGGGACCATCCGGGCAACGGTGTATCTGCCAGATGCGGAGCACGGGTACTACCGAGGCAGCCGTTTCGATTGGTCAGGCGTGATTGCGGGGCTGGAGTATGCGGGACATAGTTACTTTGGGGTGTGGTTCCCGAGGTACGACGCCACACTGCACGACTCGATTACGGGACCGGTGGAAGAGTTTCGCACCGATGACTCCGCGTTGGGCTATGCGGAGGCTGCCCCGGGGGACTTCTTTATCAAGATTGGCGTTGGCATTCTCCGGAAGCCGGATAACGAACCGTACAGCTTCGCGCGGAATTACCAGATTGTGAACAACGGGAAATGGATTGTGCGTCCCGGTGACGATCGGGTGGAGTTCGAGCAGGATTTGGAAGGGACGAACGGCTACGCCTATCAGTACAGCAAGACCGTGCGGCTGGCGAGAAACAAGCCGGAATTGATTTTGGAACATACGTTGAAAAATACCGGCAAGCGCACGATTGAGACGGAGGTTTACAACCACGATTTTTACGTGATTGACGGGCAGCCGACTGGGCCTGACTTCACGGTGCGTTTTCCGTTCCAGGTACGCGCCACCGGTGACTTAAAGGGCGCGGCCGCAGTGAGGGGAAACGAGCTGATTTTCAAACGTGAATTGCGCAGCGGCCATGATTCAGCGTCGAGCTTCTTGGTGGGATATGGACGCGAGGCCAAGGACAACGACATTCAGGTGGAAAACAGGAAGACGGGCGCCGGGGTGCGGGAAGTGGGGGATCAGCCGGTGGCAAAGATCAACTTCTGGTCTGTGCGCACGACTTTGTGTCCGGAAGTTTATTCGGCGTTTCGGATAGAGCCGGGAAAGAAGGCGAAGTGGCGGATTACCTATCAGTTCTACACGCTCGCGCACTCCGGAAGCACGGTCAGCGAGGCAGCCCGGTGAAGCAAAATTTATTCCGCATATAGACGTTCTACAGTACGCCGGTCAAGTTCGCCGCCGAAGTACTTCTGCAGCGCATTTTTAAATACGGCATTCTCGTGCAGCGGTGAGACGATGGCGAACAGTGTCATGGATGAGCAGAATTTCAGGTTGTCAGGGTAGCCGAGAATGGCGTCGATCGAACGGCCCTCAACGGCGTTCACCAGATCTGTGCAATCCTTCAATCTTGGCCCCAGAATGGGATGGCGCAAATAGGCGTCGGCTTCTTCTCGCGAGCCGATGCCGTACCTGGTTGCCATTTCGCTGTGGCCCAAACCCTTAAGCTGCGGAAAAATGAACCACATCCAGTGCCCTTGCTTTTGACCGGCCCGCAACTCGGAACGCACTTGGCAGAAAACCGGGGCCTGGGCATCCACAAAACGTTGCAGGTCGTGCGGGTCACTCATCGTCTAACATCATGGCTCAACATGTTAGACGAAGCCGAGAACGAGAGGGCTTGTAAGGCGAAAAAAATTCCGGCAACCTTCGAGAGCGAGGTTGCCGGTTGTCGAGCAGCGCCGGTACACGCCGGCTTGCCCCTCCTCCGAACCTAAACTCAGGCCTGGGACTCGGAGCACTAGTCCCGGGTAAGCTATGGAAAGCTCTTACTCTCCCAAGTTTCGGCCTTGATCGCCTCTATTCTGTAGCGCACGAATCTTCGACAATTGGGGTCAAGAAAAATTACTGGCTTGCAAATTTCGAACGTTTCGGGGAATGGAACGCACTCGGCGGCGTATGCAGTTGGTTACACTTTGGGCGTACCCCATGTCCAAGCGCAATGGGTCGCCAGCGGATTTCGAAGACGTCAAGACCGACACACCGGCCTTAGATGCCGCGATGCCCGCGCTTTATCAAGAGCTGCGCCGGATGGCGAAGCAGTACCTGTCGCATGAGCGGCCGGATCACACGCTGCAGCCGACGGCCTTGGTACACGAAGCGTATTTGCGGCTGATCCGGCAACACAAAATCGATTGGTCCTCGAGGACGCAAGTCCTGGGGGTTGCCGCGCATATGATGCGGCGTATTCTGGTGAACTATGCAGTGGCGAGGGGCGCGCAGAAGCGGGGCGCGGATCTTAGGGTTCCCGATGCAGACCTGGATATCGCGGAGACGCGCGCGCTGGAGATTGAATATCTGGACATGGCGTTGAGCCGGCTGGAGGAAATCGATCCACGGCAGGCTCGGATCGTGGAGCTGCGGTTCTTTAGTGGATTGACTGTAGAAGAGACCGCGATTGCGATTCGGGTCTCGCCGGAGACGGTGAAGCGCGAATGGAAAACGGCGCGGTTGTGGCTGGCACGCGAGTTGGAGGGGCGAAAGGGTGGAACTCCGAACTGGACGCGGCTTGAATAACGACGCGGCGACGGATGCGGCGCGTTGGCAACAGGTGAAGTCGATTCTGGACCAGGCGCTGGAGGTGCCGGCGGAGAAGCGCGAGCAGTTTGTGACGGAAGTTTGCGGGACCGATCCGGCGCTGCGGCGTGAGGTGACGGAGTTTCTGACATTTAGCGAGCGCGCGGACGACCTGCTTCCCGAGAATGGCGCGGAGAACGTCATCTCATGGGATGCGGGCAGCGCGGACGATCTGCCGGAGCGGGCGGGTCCGTATCGCATCATTCGTGAGATCGGGCGCGGCGGCATGGGCGTGGTTTGCCTTGCCAAACGCGACGATGGGGAGTATGAACGGCTGGTCGCGCTGAAGCTGATCGGGCGCGCGATGAATCCGGCGAAAGTTGCGAAGCTATTCTGGCGCGAGCGTCAGATTCTGGCTCAACTTGATCACCCAAACATAGCCAGGCTACTTGACGGCGGAACGACTGAAGGCGGGCAGTTGTATTACGCCATGGAGTTTGTCGATGGCGAGCCGCTGGACAAATACTGCAAGCGGCACAAGTTAAATCGGCGCGAGAGGCTGGAGCTGTTTCTTTCGATTTGCTCGGCTGTCAGTTATGCGCATCGCTGCTTGATTATTCACCGGGATCTGAAGCCGGGAAACGTGCTGGTGACGGAGGCGGGCGTTCCGAAGCTACTGGATTTCGGTGTGGCGCGGATGCTCGCTACCGAATCGCAGCCGGAAGTAAGGACGGAAACGCCGCTCACGCCTTATTACGCGAGCCCGGAGCAGATTCGGGGCGAGTCACTCACGGTTGCAACGGATATTTACTCTTTGGGCGTGCTGCTGTACCAGTTACTCAGTGAGCGGTATCCATACGGCAAACGTGGAGGGACGGCGGCAGCGCTGCAAGCGATCCTGTTGGAGGCTCCCATCCCGCTGCGGCAGCAGGCGGCTGGCATACCGGCGGACCTGGAAAATATCGTCATGACGGCTCTGCGCAAAGAGCCTGAGCGAAGGTATGCGACGGTGGATGCGCTTTGGGAAGATATACGAGCTTTCCTGGACGGTTTTCCCGTCAAGGCGACGCCGGATACATTTTCTTACCGGTTCAGCAAGTTTACGAAGCGCAATCGCTGGGCAGTTACAGCGGCAAGCGTGGCGCTGCTCGGGATGACGGCCTCGGGCATTGTTATCTGGCGAGAGAAACAGCAAGCCGAGATGCGCTTTCAGCAGGTACGGCAGTTGGCGCATTCAGTGGTGTTCGAACTGAATGACGCGATCGATGATCTGCCGGGTTCGAGCCGAGCGCGTGAGTTGCTCACGGCAAGGGGGCTCGGATACCTTGATGCGCTGGCGAAGAGCCGTGGAGGAGATCCGGCTCTGACGCTTGAGTTAGCGCAGGCGTACATGAAAATCGGAGCTGCGCAGGGAGATCTGCAGCAGGCGAACGTAGGCGATCAGGAAGGCGCGGCGGCGAGTTACAACAAGGCACGGGCACTGCTGGTGTATTTGCGGCAGAAAGATCCGTCGAACCGTGACGTGGAACGATCGTTGGCGCTGGTGGACAACGATCTGGCGGTGCTGTCGCCGCGAGTGCGCGTGCCGGACGTAGACAACATACAAAAGGAAGCGGTTTCGCTGTTTCAAGACATTGCGCGGACGAGTTCCGGGAGTGGAGGACTGAAGGATCTCGCATTGGCGCATTTTTATCTGGCTTTCGCCCTGACGAGTGAGCAGCAGTTTCAGAAGGCGTTGCCGCTTTGGAAACAGGCACTGGCGGAATATACGCAGATCCAGCAGATGGAGAACAACTCGGCGGCGGCGCAGAGGAATGTGGCATTGACGGAGAAGCGCATTGCGAGCGTATATTACGCGCTGGGCGATTACGCGGATTTCACGGTGCACGATCGAAAGGCAATCGGGATCGATGAAGGACGATTGGAGACGGAGCCGCAGAGTCCGACGGCGCGGATGGATTTGTCGTTCGACCTGGTGCAACTCGGCTGGTGCTTACATGAACTGCGGGACGATAAGCAAGCGATTGCGGACCTGGATCGCGCGGTAGCGTTGCGCCGTGCAGTGGCATCAACCGACCCGCATGACTTTCGCGCTCAATCTGAATTGGAGGCGGTGCTTCGCATTGCGGGCGTGGTGAGATCGCAGGCGGGATTTCAAAAAGAGGCCGTGAGTTTCGAGCAAGAGGCCGCGGCGGTAGGGGATGCGCTGCACCGGCGAGATCCGACCAATATGGATGAAACTGCGAACTATGCTCTGGATTTTTTTGAACTCGGAGATATCTATCGCGGGATGGCGATCGATAGCGAGAAGGCGGATCGCGGAAACTGGCGCGCGGCGCTGACGAACTTTGAGCGCGCGCAAAAGTTGGCCGCGAATGTCCGGCCGAGCGAGATCGACGATCCGAATAATCGCGAAAAGTTGCAGCGATTACCGGACAGGATTGCGAACTGCGTGCTGAATTTACGCGAGTAGCCCTTGTATCCTTCCGCGGAACCACGGCTATGGCCGCAGCTTGTGAAACTTGGGAACAGGCGCATCGGCCCAGCCGGCGACGCCGGCGATAACCGCTTCGTCACCTACACGTTGCCGAAAGCCCAGAACGTTACAGCCGACGATCTGGAGCTCCCGTTTTCGGATGGCCTCGGGATCTGGTGCCGCGGATGGAGGGGGTGGAGCCGGGAAACTTCTTTCGTCCGTTGCGCCGGTCAACTGGCGCACCTGCAGGAAGAAAGCGGACGCTGACTGAGAGTTTACGCGGGCAAGCGCGGCGCAGGCGAGATGCGCTTCGGCGGCAAAGACGGTTTGCTCCCAGGAGCCGAGCAGGTTTGGCCCCGCGAAGCCTCCGTCTACAAAAAAGACCCCGTCGAGTGTGACCTTCAGTGGTTCGTCGGTGTTGACGTCCAGCCCTCCCACATAAAAGAATCCGCCGTGCCACAGTTCGTCGGCTGATGGAGGCCGCACATCTGTGTTGTCGCCGAGCACCGGTCCGTCACCGATCATCAAACGCTTGGAGCCAGAGAAAATCGTATTCCAGAAAGCCGTTGAACTTCATAGCGCGTTCATCGAGTCCGAATGGCAGCAGCACGGAAGCGTTGGATCCCGGTGTGGAGCTATGCGGGACCGTACGCCCATGCATGCCGCGGAACCACCAGATGTACGCGAGGGACGCGATAGCTAGTTGAGAGCGGTTTAGCAGGATAGCGCTTCTCCTGTCGTGCTCGGAGATGCGACTGAGTGTTTCTTCATCGATTGGCGGCGACCCCTTGGGTCTCATTCGAAGCCTGTGCTCAATATCGACGAGTAAATCGAAGTACTCAGTCTTCGATGGCGGGATGAGGACGACTCCGTAGTCAGCTAAGTCCTCGCATATCAGCGGCATTCCGTCAACTCTTGTAAATGTTGGCGTTCAAGAATGCATTGCGGAATTTGCCTTGCGAATCGTACTGCTGGATTAGCGATTGAAAATCAGGCAGCTTGGCGTATTTCGCTTGTAACTGAGCGGGCGGAATGGTGAAGAGCTTGGCCCAGTGTGGACGGGGGTCGAAGGGCGCGAGCTGTTCTTCGATCATCGGCAGAATCTTTTTGACGGCCGGCCATTCCGGTTTCCAGGTGAAGTGGATGGTCATGTTCGAGCGTTTGTAGCAGGTACTCATCCAAAGATTGTCTTCGTGGATGGTCCGGAATTCGGTGATGAACAGATGCGGCGTGATGTGGTCCCGCAGCTTTTCGACTGCCAGAATCGCGTCATAGGCTTTTTCACGGGGAACGAAGTACTCCGATTGCAGTTCGGCTCCGCTGCTGGGCGTAAAGTTCATGCGGAAGTGCGGCATGCGCTCATACCAGGGACCGGGAATGCCCATTTGCTCTGTGCAGCTTTCCGCGGAGTGGCCGGCGATGGGGTGCAGCTTTCTGGTTGCGAGCGTGGCGCCGAAAAATTCGGGCTTGGCTTCAAGAGAAACGCCCGGTTCGAGGCGGCTCTTGATCCACACCTGAGTAGCGCGATGGTTTTGCCAGTCGGTGAAGAGACTGACGCTATAGCCGCTGCCGAATATCTCATCGAAGTGGTGCTGCAGTCGATCAAAAGACAAATTCTCGTAGACGACTTGGCTCATTTTGAATGTCGGCAGAAGGTTGAGCGTGACTTTGGTGACGACACCTAATGCACCCAGGCCGACGACTGCACCTTCGAAGCGATCGCCATCCTTCTCGCGTGAAAGGGTCACGACGTCGCCATTGGCGGTGACAAGTTCCATCGCCGCGACGGCAGTAGAAAGATTGCCGTTCTTGTCACCGGAGCCATGGGTGGCGGTTGCGCAACCGCCTGCGACCGAGATATGCGGCAGAGAAGCGAGATTGTGGAGCGCGAAGCCGTTGTCGTCCAAGTAAGGAGACAGTTTGCCGTAAGTGACACCCGCGTCGACCGTTACGGTGCGCGCTTTGCGATCGATCGTCATCTGCTGCATCTGCTTGAGCGAGATCTGATCGCCGGTGGTGTCGGCGATGCCGTCGAAAGAATGGCGGGAGCCCAGGGCTTTCGCTTTGCTACAGCTTTTGACGACTTCCCGGACCTCGTCGAGTGTTTTGGGATAGTGAACCCGATCCGTGCTGTATGTGTAGTTGCCGGACCAGTTGGTCCGATGTGCGTTGTCCTGGTCGCCAGGCAGTAAGTGTGAAAGCATGCCACCCGTGATGAAAGCGCCGGAGGCTTTCAGAAAGCTTCTCTTGTCCATCATGAGAACCAATCATATATAACGGCAACCTACTTCGGGTGCGTTCGATTGGCCATGAAGGCTAGTGACTTGGGCCCCAGAACGGCTCGCCGGACGTTTGCGGAGAGTTGTGAACGGCGAGTTCGGCATCCATCGCGGACTCCTGGCCGGCGTAGGTGATGGACCATTTGAGAGCGAGGCCGCCGGCAAGCGTGAGCAACGGCGCGACTGCCGGAATTCAAGGCTTTCGATTTGGTGCGGCGCAGAATGGCGGGGGCGATCAGGCCGGCAACGACGGCTCCCAGGAGGAAAAGCTTGGATTGCTTGCCTTTGAAGAGCGGGCGCGTGGCTTGGCGCGCGCCCACCAGATACGCGCCCAGCGCGACCGTTTCGGCGGTCGACGCGACGTCTTCGAACCTTGCGAGCGACTTGTGCACGGTTTCGTCTTTCGACCCATAATTCAAGAGCGTCATGGCGGAGACGGCGGTGCTCATGGAACTGCAGGCGAGCAAAGATCCCAAAAAGTGACTTTTGGCCCAGATGGGATTGCTGGTCGTCGATAAGAGCACGCCCGGATAACTGACCATGGTGAGGGCGAAAGGCATACCGAGGACGCTGACAAAGCGGCGGGGGATGCAGCGCGCGAGTGCTCCGAGCGGGGGTGTTTCGGCGGCAGCGCTGAGGGCTGAGAACATGCCGTAACCGGAGAGCGCCCAAGCGCCGTGATTCATCGGCGACGTGCGCTTCCAAATGCGCAGCATGTGATGGAAACGTTCGGGCCGGCCAAGATCCGCGATGAGCAGCGGCGGACAGGGGAGCAGAGTCGCGAAAGAGAGATAGCGGCCGGCACGGATGGTTGTGCGGAAGCGATGGTTTCCGACGAAATCAGCAACCGTACACAAAATATAAGAACCGGCGCTAATACCTTCGCAGAAAAAATAAAGCGCGATCTCCCATTTCCAGAACGGTCGTTTGAGGATGGGCAGGCCGTAGTAGCCACGATTCTTTGACGCGTTCGGGCGTGGCGGCCTTTTGAATGTCATAGGCGGGCGTCAGCCTGGCAAACGGGTCGGATGGGTTGTTGTTTTCGCGGACTTCGGACATTATTTTTTGTCACCCGCGAAGAGGAAAGCAGAGGCCGCAGTAAGGGCAAGCGAGGCGGCAAAGCTGAAGAGATAGTTGCGTTTCAAGTGGGCGGATGGACGGCGAGGTGATTCGGGAAGGTTGTAGACCTCAGGCTTGTCTTTCAACAGAAAGAACGAGTTCAGCGCGCTGTACTCGCCGCCGCGGTTCGGCGCCATAGAGATACGCATCCGTTTCTCCGCGGGCATGTAGTTGTTCCACTCGTTCTTTGGCGTGCTCGCGTAATTCAGTCACTTTCCCGAATTTGATGGATTCGGTGGGGCAGGCCTTGGCGCAGGCGGGCACGAGATTGTCTTTTTGCCGGTCATAGCAGAGGGTGCATTTGTGCGCACGCCCATCTTCTTTATTCCGGCTGAGCACGCCAAATGGGCAGGCGACGACGCAGTTGGCGCAGCCGTTGCAGATATCCTGCTGGACATAAACGTTTCCGAATTCGTTATAGATGAGGGCGCCGGTGGGACAGACTTCGACGCAGGGAGCAAGTTCGCAGTGCTTGCAGACATCGCTCATCATCAGCCAGCGATCGGCGTGGCCGGTTCGATCGAACTGCTCGATGAAGGCCACGTGACGCCACGTGGTGTCGGAGAGCGCGACGGTGTTGTCGTAGCTGTGGCCCGTCCAGTTGAAACCGTCGGCGGGAAGTTGGTTCCACTGTTTGCAGGCGACTTCGCAGGCCTTACAACCAATGCAGAGAGTGGTGTCGGTGAAGAAGCCGGTCTCTTCCTGCTCCAGCGGCGCTTCCGGGTATTGGAAGGTATTTGCCAGGTCGGAAGCAAACTGTTCGAGTTGCTGGTTCATATGGCTTGTCCTTCCGGCTGGTCGGATTTCGGCGTGTCGGGCGAGGCATCGCGCGTCGGCCACAGGCCTGGTGGGTCGGGCTTGATATCGGGATTGTTTTCAAGACGCCCGGCACGCACGTTTACGGTGAAGGCCTTGGCTTCATGCATGCTGACGTTCGGGTCGGCGACGATCGACGTGAGGTCGTTCGCAATACCGCCGACGGTTTCACCGGCAAAACCCCAGTGGAACGGCATGCCGATCTGGTGGAGCGTTTTGCCGTTGACCTTGAGCGGCACCATGCGTCCGGTGACCATGGCGCGGGCTTCGATGGCGGCACGGGAATTCCAGACCACTAGCCAGCCGCCATGCTCGATGCCTTTTTGTTCAGCGAGTTCGTGGCTGATCTCTACGAACATGGCGGGTTGGAGTTCGTTGAGCCAACTGTTGAAGCGGCTCATGGGTCCACTGAGATAGTGTTCGGTAAGGCGGTAATTCGTGGCGACGATGGGGTACTCCAAATCTTCCGGGTTTTTCGGATTCATGGGAACGTCGTAGAGTTCGACGGTCGGGTTGTCGCGTTGCCTGTAGAGCAGATTTTCCACCGGCGATTCGACGGGCTCATAGTGCGTGGGCAGCGGACCGTCTTTCGAACCGGTCGGCGCAAAGAGCCAACCGCGTCCATCGGGTTTCATGATGAAGGGTGCGTCGCCGCTGATGGCTTTCATGCCGGTATCGTCGGGCGAGGCGCGGTACTCGGGCGACTTGGTGGGCTCGAAGTCAGGAACATCGGCTCCAGTCCATTTCTGCTGCGCTTCATCCCACCAGATGTATTTCTTGCGCTCGGACCACGGCTTCCCTTGGGGGTCCGCAGAGCAGCGGTTGTACATCATGCGGCGATTGAGCGGCCACGCGTAACCCCATTCGGGACTTGTGTAAACGCCCGGCGTGAGCTTGCGGGAACGAGAGCGGTTGTGTGTCCTTCGTCGGGATAGACGCCGCTGTAGATCCAGCAGCCCGACGCGGTAGAGCCGTCGTCTTTGAGCGCGGAGAAATCTTTGACCTGGCGGCGATCCGCGACGGTGTAGCCGTTCAACTCCATGAGAATTTTCGCGACATCGGGTTCGCCTTCGATGGTGCTGAGAGAACCGTCGGGCAAACGCGGCGTCTCCTCAAATTCGTAATCCCAGGTGAGATTGAGCAAGCCCTGATCCCGTTCGCGGGTGGAACCCGCATAGAGCTTCTTGAGGCGCTTGCCAAGTTCATAGACGAACCAGGCGTCCGAGCGGCAATCCCCTGGAGGGTCGATTGCTTTGTCATGCCATTGGATAAGGCGCTGGGTGTTCGTGAAGGTGCCTTCCTTTTCGGGGCCGGCAGCGGCAGGCATAAAGAAGACTTCCGTGCCGATGGTCGTGGGGTCGGGGTTTTCAGGGCCTTTGTACCAGTAGGAGGCGGTTTCAATCTCGAACCAGTCGCGGACGACGAGCCATTTTAGCTGCTTCAGAGCTTCACGGTTCAGCTTGCCGTTGGGCGCGCCCGCAGCGGGATTTTGTCCGAAGAGATACAGGCCCTTCACTTTGCCTTCCGCCATACGGACGAAGTGCGCGAGTTGGGAATAGTTGTCATCCAAGCGCGGCACCCAGCCGAAGCCAAAGTCATTCTCTTTTGTGCCCGCATCGCCGTACCACGCTTTGAGCAAACTGACCATGAACTTCGGAAGATTGGCCCAGTAGCCGGTTTTTACTTCTTCCTGGTTGAGATAGCCCGCAAGATCGCCGTGATCGCGGAGTGAAGAGGGTTGCGCGAGGTAACCGGGCAGAAGATCGTACAAGGTGGGGACGTCGGTAGAGCCTTGGATGCTGGCATGGCCGCGCATCGCCATGATGCCGCCACCCGGGCGGCCAATATTGCCAAGGAGCAGTTGGACGATTCCTGCCGCGCGGATGATTTGCACACCGGTAGAATGCTGCGTTAAACCGACGGCGTACGTGAAGCAGGTGGTGCGCTCACGGCCCGAGTTGTCGCAGACGGTCTGAGCCACTTCGAGAAAATCTTCGACTGTACAGCCGCAGATCGAGGCGACCATCTCCGGCGTATAGCGCTCGTAATGGCGCCTCAAAATATTGAGAACGCAGCGCGGATTTTCGAGCGTAGGGTCCGTTTTGGGCAGCGGATTCTCGAGATGGCCCGAACGTTCGCTGAAGGACTCGGCCTTGATTTCTTGCGGCTGATGCGTTTTCGGCTGTCCCGGTTCACTGGCGTAGTGCCACTTTAATTTCTCGGGGTCGTACCGGCGCTTCTCGGGATCGTAGCCCTGGAAGATGCCGTTCAGATCTTCCGTACCCTGAAACTCGTCATTAATGATGGTGGCGGCGTTGGTGAACGCCATGACGTATTCGTGAAACCAGCGATCGTTTTCGAGAATGTAACGGATGAGACCGCCGAGGAACGCGATGTCGGTGCCAGTGCGAATGGGCACGTACTTGTTGCACATGGCGGAGGTGCGCGAGAAATGCGGATCGATATGGATGAGTTTCGCGCCGCGCTCGCGCGCCATCATGGGGAAGCGGAATCCGACGGGATGCGCTTCAGCCATGTTGGAGCCCATGAAGAGGATGCAGTCAGCATTCTGCATATCTTCCTGAAAACTGGTGGCCGCGCCGCGGCCGAGTGAGGCGCCCAGACCGGGCACCGAAGCGCTATGTCAAATACGGGCCTGATTTTCTATGGCGACCATGCCTAAGCCGCCGTTCAACAGCTTTTTGATGAGATAGTTTTCCTCGTTGTCCATGGTCGCGCCGCCCAGCGACATAACGTTGGTCATGTGATTGAGAATGACTCCGTCGCGCTTTTCGACGAAGCCTTCTTCACGAGCTTCCTTCGTGAGTTGTGCGATGCGGTCCATGGCCCAATCCAGCGGGCGCTGCTCCCATTTGTCGGAGTACGGCGCCCGATACATCACGTGCTTCACGCGATGGGGATTGGTGCTGAGCTGGAAGGTGTTGGCGCCTTTGGGGCAGAGCTTGCCGCCGTTAATGGGACTGCCAGGATTACCTTCTATGTCGATGACCTTGCCGCCTTTTACGTAGACCAATTGGCTGCAACCGACTGCGCAGTACGGGCAGATGCTGTGCACTTCCGTAGCGCCGTTAATGCGGGCCGTTTTGTCGATGGAATTTTGACTGAATGGCTGACTTTCGGTGGCGCGCGATGGAACGCGAGTAGATCTACGTGCGGTCTTTTTGGATGACATGATGGTGCCCGTGTTCAGGATAGGAGATGCACGGGCTGGGAAGCGATTGGTATAAATCCCATCGCGTGGGTGTGATTCAGGGATGACCGTTTACATTTTCCGCGATGCCGCAGGCACCCGGTCCCGCGAAGCCCCTAAATGGGACTGAGCAGTTGAGACGTTGTTTTTTGGATTGCAGTGGCCGCTGTCGTTCCGCGGTCGCAGCAAAGATGTCAAGCGAAGGCGAGGTTTATATTCTCGATCGCTTCGTCGATCTCGGCCGGATTCTTGTAGCCGACGGTCACGGTATTCACGCCCGCATGCTTGAAGGCGAATTTCATGGAGGCCTTGCGGTCGTCGCGGTTTGTGAAGCTACCCTCGCCCACAAGTTTCATACTGATGACCCCCAGGCCGTCCTGTCGCGCCTGCTGCACTTGCGAGACGACGGCAGGCACATTTCCAAGCCCCTGGGTGTTGTAGTCCTCTGCATCCATCGCCTTACCTTTTTGGTTCATGCGGATCATGGCGACTTCCAGCCACTTGGTTTCCGGAACCTGACGGAGCGCCGGCAGACCGTGCACGGAGGCTCCTCGAACCAGGACGACCTTTTTCTCCTGAGCTTCCTGAATTCCTTCCTGCCAACGGACACTGTCGGTTGGCCATGAGGCGACGTGCTGCCAGTGGAGCAGCATGATGTCGAAGTAATCGGTATTGGCGAGTTTGCGCAGTTCGTCGATTTTCTGCTGAGGGTCTACATCGCCGTGCGTAGTGATCTTCGACATGAGGCGGTAGCTATCGCGCGGGATGCCTTGCAGCGCGATTCCGAGCATTCGGTGCATATCGCCGTACGATTCAGCAGTTTCGAAGAAGCGAATGCCGCGATCATACGCGTAGCGTACGAGCCGGGTGAACTGGTCCTGGCCCAGGTCGCGCTGTACTTTGCCGCTGAGGGTTCCGGTGCCGAAGGCCAGGCGCGTCACTTTGATACCGGAGTTGCCGAGCGGGACCCACTCGGTAGCTGCGTCAGTGGCCGCTTTGACGGGAACGCTTCCGGCGCCAGCAAGAGCACCTACGGCGAGTCCGGTCTTCAGGAAATTACGTCTGGAGCAATTAGGCATTCGTCTTTCTCCAATCGGCCGCATCTTATCAGAGCTGAAGGGATGGTTGCCGAGTTCTGAACCTATTATGGAACGGTTGCGGGGACGGTAGAGGGGTGGGATCTGATATCACAAGGAAGGCGCGCGGCGAGGACCAATGAATCGACGGCAGTTTCTCTCAAAGTCAGTTGCAGCAGGCTTGCTTTTGCGCAATGGACTTCCAGGGGCGCAAACGGACAGTGCAGGCGCGGGGCGTTCGGTTCGCGTGACGGTTGACCCAAAGAAAACGGTTTCGGCTATACCTTCCAACTTCATTGGACTTGGATATGAGATTTCTTCGGTTGCGACGACAGGTTTGCTGAACGCTGAAAACCGCGTGTATGTGCAGTTGGTGCGTACGTTGGGATCGCGCGGAGTGATCCGTATCGGCGGCAATACGTCGGATTATGCCAGGTACTCTCGCGCTCAATATTCTGTCGTAGCACCGAAGGCTACTGTAGTGAACGAGCGAAACCTACGGGAGCTGGGGACATTCCTCGATGCGACCGGATGGGATTTGATCTGGGGTTTAAATCTTGGGCGCGGCACGGAGCAGGACGCGGTGGAAGAAGCTCGCGCCGTGGTGGCGAATGTCAAGCACAAGCTGCTGGCGTTTGAAATTGGCAACGAGCCGGACCTATTTCGGCGAGTCCACCGGGAGCAGGGATATGGGTACGAGGACTATCTGCGAGAGTATCGGCGCGTTAAGGCCGCGGTTCGGAAACAACTACCGGATGTTTCATTTGCGGGACCGGATGTGGCGAGCGCGACCGATTGGGTGACTCGGTTCGCAGCCGATGAAGGAAGCGATTTGAAGCTGTTGACGCATCATTACTACCGCGAATGTTCCAATCCCGGAAGCAATTTCGACAAGCTGCTGCATGCGGATCCCAAGCTGGCGCCAGAACTGCAGAAGCTAAAATCCGCGTCGGCATCATCGCACGTGCCGTACCGGATTTGTGAGACCAATTCATTCTGCGGCGGGGGTAAGCCAGGCGTGAGCGACACGTTCTGCTCGGCGCTGTGGGCGCTGGACTTCCTGTTCACTCTGGCTTCGGCCGGTGCGGCAGGCTTGAATATGGAGACGGGCGTGAACCAGCTTGGGTTTATCAGCAGTTATTCTCCCGTGGAGGATGACGAGCATGGCCGTTACTGGGCTGCGCCTGAATATTACGGAATGCTGGCGTTTGCGCAGGCGAGCCGCGGGCGCCTTATGGAAGTCGCATGCGATGCGGCTCACGTGAATCTCAGTGCTTACGCAGTAATCGATGAGCGGAAGCGGGTATTTGTCACGGTCATCAATAAGGATTCCTCGGTTGACGCGAACGTGAGCATTCGGGGATTGCAAGCCGCGAGCGGTAGTGTCATGAGATTGACTGCTCCTTCGCTTGAAAGCAAAGACGGCGTGATGCTGGGCGGGTCCACGGTAAGCGCGGATGGAAGTTGGAAGCGACGGATAGAGGAACAGGTGCGAATGGAATCGGGTGAATGTCGAGTCACCGTTCCGGCGCTCAGCGCGGCGGTCGTGATACTCGAACAAGCGAGATGACTTGTAGTGAGGAACGGTATTTTGCCCTGGAGAATGCTGCAGAGCGGAGCGGGGAAATTTGAGCTGTCTCGTGGAAGCGCCGATCTCGAGCACTTCGCGTGCCAGCCGGATGCAAGCTGGATTTTCCGCGATTGCCTTACACGAATTGACGCCGAGTTACTCGGGGTTTTTCGGTGTTCGACTAAGCTCATTTTGGAAGTCTTACGTACATATGCTGCGCCTTTTCGTCCTGGTTTTCGCTGTTGTCTTACTTAGTAGTTGCAATAGGCCCACGAGCCCGTCCGACACGGACCAGCAACAGGGGAATCCTCACGCTCAGCCTGAGAAGAGCGCAACTTCAAAGGACAATAAACAACCGAGCGACGACCAGGCGGGGAAAAATGCACATACCGGCCGACCAGATGGTGCAAAAAGACAATAGTCGGGATGAAAGGCGGTTGGAACCGGTCGTCTTCAGCGTCCAAGTTCGCGCTGTGCCTCGCGAAGGTGCTCGACTCCTCAAAATCGCTGGTCTTTCATTTCGGCATGAGTAAGGCGAGAGCTAATTTCGCCGAGCTTCTCCAACAGTGACATTCGATGCGATCAACACGGGACGATGAACCGTTGCTGGTAACCCGCTTTAGGGGGCCTGAGCGATCCTCCGTTGCTCCCTTTCTTGATACGTCAAACTGGCTCATATCCGGCCCGATCACTAGATGTTCGCCGCGGTCATCTCCTTGACTCCCGGGATGGTCTGCAGCAGTTCATACTGTTCTCGATAAGGTTGGAGTTTCTCCTGGATCCTGGCCTCCACTCTCCATCTGTCGGTCCAGTAGCACAGCATGTTCCCATCGCCTGACCGAATACGCCGAATACATCGCTGATGATGCTGCCAATCTTGACGTTTGCTACTTCAAGCACCTTCTGTATGCGGTTCTTCTCGGCTGCCAAATTAGCGAGCAGCTTCTTCCTTCACCGGGTTAGGTCGCGCAATTCGACCACGGTTTGGTGTGGAAGAAAACTTCCTTTCAGTAGCCCGTGCCGATGGAGATGAGCCAAGTTCTTGGCGTCCCGGAAAATGGGTCTTCTTCCACGCGCCGGCTTGTGTTTCTCGGCGCATACTAGCACGATCCGGAGACTCGCTTCCAAGGCATTCCTTACAGGAATCCAGTACGATCCCGTGCTCTCCATCGCTACACTGGTGCAGCCTTGCTGGACGAGCCACGCTCTAAGCTCTTCCAGCGCAGGAACGATCGTTCCAAACGTCCGTGTGCGATGTCGATCAAACGGGATTCTTCATCTCCAGATAGACTATCGGCCTTCGCTCGTCCGCGGAGTTATTCTACTGGCGAACGGCGCCCATTTTCATCCCCAAGCACCCGCGCAACCGGGCGTTTCTCGGCTCCTACACGCTGACGGGCTCGATCAAGTTCGCCGCAGGCGAAGCATAGATCAAACGCGCCACACACTACGACTGGAAAGCGATCGACGCTGAGTAATCGCGCCGCATTTGAACTGGCTAAACCCATGGCAGGCGACGTGCTGCTCGACCAAACGAAGCGCCGGGCGCGAAAAGGTATACGGGAATAAGTTCTATATAAGGGCAAAGTTGTTTATCATCGCGGCAAGCCTCTGACGCGGTTGAAGTACTCCGACTCGATGCTCATGTTCCTGCTCACACGTTTGCACGAGACTTTCCGCGATCGCCGTGACATTGCTCACTCCACGCCCAAAGCTATCCCGCTCCAGGTTGAAGCGTCGCAGGCGCTCGACTTGAGCGAGCTCACGGAAGAGGAGTTATCGCTACTTGAGCGCCTCGCAGCAAACTTTGATATCTCTCGTGCAAAGCGGGCACAGCGGAACGCGATGACGTAAAAGCGGCGAAAGGAGAATTGTTGAAGGTAAAACGGCATCCTCTGACACATCATCACATTGGCGGTCGATATCACGCATAACGGGGCCGAGTTTCCATGAGCTTAGACTATATTCGGCCGCCAACATTTGGCCCCCGGTCCGGCAAGAAAACGCCCAGCGGGCACTGATCGCCCAGCGCTCACGGCTTCAGGATTTCGGTCCAGTTCAGGATTACCGTTAAACTTCCCGGCAAATGCCCGGGCGCGGCATTCAACACAAGAAGCCGTTGCCCATCAGGGCTCAAATCATAGGGGTACCGTGAGAACGGTACCGATGGCAACGCGGCATCGAACAGCACGCGCGGAACTCCAGCTTCGACGGCGTCGCCCGTGTAGCGGATCGTCGCGGACATCAATTTGCCATCGGGCGCGAGGTAAACAATGTCACTGCCATTGCCACGCCAACGGGGAAACCGACCGCCGTTCGACGAAATCTGCCACTTCGCTTCGGCTGCTGTCCCACCGGTGAACCGTCTCACATAGATCTGCTCAATCCCAGACTCATCGGAGGTGTAAGCAATCCATCTTCCGCTTTGAGGGCTGGGAGAGAACTGGGGATGCAACTCGCCCGCCGGCGTCTTCAGGAACGGAAACGGCTCGGCGTTCCTATCGAGCGGCAGCACCCAAATGTCGCCGCCATCAGTCTCACGGATTTGGGCAAACAGCAGGAATTTGCCGTCTTCGGAGATGTCATATCCATATTCATTCCCTTCAGGATTCTTCAAGAGCCGTTCGGACTTACCGGTACCGGCGACGGCCCTCCGGAACAGGCTCGGCCGGCCCGCTGAGTCGCTCGTGTAAATGATGCTTTTGCCGTCTGGTGTCCAAACTGGATAGTAGTTCAGACCCCTTTGAAATGTGAGCCGTGAAGAGAGCTTCTGCTTAAAGTAATCGATCCAGATATCGTAGTTTCCAGAAATCGGATCGGCCTTGGTCACAGCCAGGCGGGAGGTATCGGGGGAAATGGAGGGAGTAATGTAGTCCCCTTCTTCGCCGACCCTCTCCGTTGGAACTCCGTCACGCCGTCGCCAGACCAGCTCATTATTCACTCGCTGAGATCCTCCATCCAGTAATGTTCCGGTTAACGACACCGTGAGATTCAAGAAACCAGGAGAAGATGCGGCGCTGAAAGAATCACGCGACAAGATCGGCTTCTGGTTGCCCTCAAGACGAAGGGTACGAGCGTTGAAAGGCTGGGCAACAAGCGATCGGTTTCGAACATAGAGCAGGTGCCCTTGTTGAGAATTCCCTGACGGTGCATAGATCGCCTGGAAGGCGTTGCCCCGTAATTCCGGAATAGACTCGCCCGTGCTCGGGTCATCTATAGAGCCGATGTGAGGTCCGGATCTTTGCGGATCGGTGCTATGTACAAAGAAAAGAAAATGGCGGCCATCAGGGAGAAATTCGGGGAAGTTGTGCCGGGCGTCGCCGCGGCCTGAATCGAGAAGGGTTGCAGGAACGGGTTCGCCGCCTGTGGCGGCCACTTTCCATAGCGGAGAACTTAACCTCGGAGAGTAAACGATGATGCCATCTCGGCTCCACGCCCCACCGCGTCCGTTGGCCGTAATCGCGATCGTGCGCTGAACGCCGTTCAGGTCGATCGTTCTTAACTGAGTACGAGTGAAGAACCCAACAGAATTGCTGTCAGGCGACCAGAATGGAAATTGCGCGTCATCCGTATCCTCCAGTACTCGAGCATTTCGGGCGCCGAGCGGTCGCAGCCATAGACGCTCTCTTCCTTCAGTAACTGCAGCGAACGCGACATAGCGGCCGTCCGGCGAGATGGCGCTCCCAAAACCGCTGAACTCAGATTTTCCCGGCGCGGTGATTTCGAACTGAACGAGAGCAGCGCCAGGCCGTCGGTGATCATGCAGTGACCACGCGGCCAGCGCAAGAAATCCACCGATAAGCGCACCTGCTAACCATGGCCAAATGCTCGTTGTAAACTTCCTCGCGGGATGAGAAAGCGGGGGTGGCGATTCGGCCGCGAATTTCAGCTCCAGCACGATATCTCGTGCTGATTGCCAGCGGTCTTCGGGATCTTTTGCCAGGCAAGTTCTGATGACTCGCTCAAGTGCCGGGACCATCGGAAATTCAAGATTGTGAAACGGCGCGACGTCGGCGTTCATGATGGCCGCGATCAGACTTGCCGGCGAGTGCCCTTCGAAGGCCTTCCGGCACGTAACCATTTCGAAAAGTACGCTGCCAAAAGCGAAGATGTCGGTTCGTGCATCAGCTTGCTTGCCCTCGAGTTGCTCGGGGGCCATGTATAACAATGTTCCTAAGATGGTTCCTTCGGTAGTGAGCCTCCGGGTGATTGTCTGATCGGTCACGGCGGGCGTCGGTTGACTCTTCGCCAAGCCAAAATCCAGCAGTTTAGCGCCGTCTTTGGTCAGCATTAAGTTGCCCGGCTTCAAATCTCGATGCACTATTCCGGATCGATGTGCCCGATCGAGAGCATCGGCGATCTGAGTCCCATATCGTAAAACATCCGGCAACGGTAATGGTCCTCGTTTCAGTCTGGTCTCGACAGTTTCGCCGTCGAGGCACTCCATCACTAGATAATCGATTCCGTCCTGCTGACCGATGTCGTGCAGTGTGCAAATATGCGGGTGATTGAGTCTTGAGACTGCGCGCGCCTCGCGTTCGAAGCGCTGCCGCATGTCCTCTCGTTCGTGGAGTGCACGCGATAGCACCTTAATAGCAACGGTCCGATCGAGCCGCGTATCTTTGGCCCGGTAAACTTCTCCCATACCGCCGGCCCCCAACGGCGCCACGATCAGATAAGGGCCGAGTCTGTCACCAACGGATAACACCAGTTTTGGACAATTCTACGCTAGTGGAGCTTGAATAAGCCTTGCGTAGATCTACCTCAATGTTCCGAGCACGGGCAACTCACCCAGTAATTGACACGTTGCGGTTCCGCCGCAACATGAGGCTTTCAAGAAATAACAAGTGGGCACTCGAAGGAAGTCTCATGAAAAGCGCATGAACAGGCTCCACTCTGGACCGTGGTGCCCACGCAACGTATGCATCTTCCCCAGCAGGCAATTCAGACAACTTGAGCTGCTCTGGTTGCAGATAATCGAGAGGCATATGAGCAAGTCCTTGATGGGCGGACATTAGAT
Source organism: uncultured Acidobacteriaceae bacterium (assembly GCA_963849445.1). Taxonomy (GTDB): domain Bacteria; phylum Acidobacteriota; class Terriglobia; order Bryobacterales; family Bryobacteraceae; genus Bog-105. Next base: position 75,253 of record CAWKHS010000005.1, read on the forward strand.
TGCTTGATGCTAACTCTGCGCCCTTGTCCGCGAGGCGCGGTTCTTGCAGACACGAAGATGTTCGAATCCCTCTCTCTAACTCGTCGCGATTCCAAAGGTAACTTGTACGAGCCAGGTAGAAGAGAATTGCCAGGATCAGGCCTCCGTAGACCAAGCTGTATGTCGCAATCTGTTTCCGTGACGAACCCAGACACAAAATACAATCCAGGTTACATACGGAAGTGCAATGTTGAGGAACAACCACGAGATCGCGATAAGTTCCTTGAACAAATTAGGTTGGCGCGTCATATTCACCAGGCTCAGGCTGCGAGTCGAGATGGTTGGCGTCCCTCATTCATCGATGGATGCATGAAGGAGGCGGGCAACGACTTCGAAAGTTTAGCACCAGAGTTGGCCGAGTAGTCGGCTGGGCAGCCTGGACTGCATGGCAGAACTGCTGATCCTCAACACGCAAGCTCGCGCGCAGAATCCGCGTTGGCGCTATTGACAGAAAGTCTTTGCGGTGTTATCGTTTCTAACGTTAGAATGCATAACGGCAAGCGCATGCGTCGGAAGCTCCTCACCCCCCTCGAACAGTTAGTAATGGATTTCCTGTGGGGGCATCCCAATTCGACCGCCGAAGCATGTCGCGAGGGACTTGTCGGTCAGCGGGATTTGAAAGATTCCACCATTCGCACCATTCTGCGGAACCTCGAAGACAAGGGCTATGTAGCGCATCGGGTAGAGGGACGCACGTTTGTTTTCCGAGCGCTGGATAGTCGCCGCAGTGTGGCGGCGCAAGCCGTGCAGCAGGTTATTGATCGATTTTGCGGTGGTTCAGTGGAAGAACTGCTGGTGGGATTGGTCGACAAACAAGTTCTTGAGCCGAAGCAGTTGCAGCGGCTGGCCGACAGGATTGCAGCGCGTAAGGAGACGAAGTCATGACAACGATTCAATTTCTCGCCGAGTTGGGCGCTCCGCTCTTCGATTCTGATTGTGAGCGGAGCAGTGTTGCTTCGGGCGCTTTGTATCAAAGACGCCTGCACCCGGCTCGCGGCGTGGGTCGGCATGCTCTGCGGATCACTGCTGCTTCCCATGCTCACGCCGGTTCTGCCGGGCATACCGGTGACACATAGGGTACTGACGGTATCCGCACCGGCGCGGTCGGATGTGATGAGTCTGAACGCTCAGCCGCAGGCCGTATACCGGTCCGACCTCACGTCGCCCTCGCACGCTGCCGTGGTTAAGGGCACCCGCAAATTCACGAGCTTTCGATGGCCGGGAGCCGCGCTGACGCTCTACTTCCTAGGGACGGGCGTGTTGCTGGTGCGCTTGTTGGCGGGATTGGTATTGGGCCAGCGGTTGTCGTTGCTAAGTCGAGCCACGGGACGGGCGATCGAGGGCGTCGAGATCCGAGAGTCGGACCGTTTGGCGGCACCGGTGGACCTGGGCATCACCCGTCCGGTAATCATGTTGCCGGAGGATTGGACGTCATGGGAACCGACGAAGCTGCAGGCCGTGCTGGCGCATGAATGCTCGCACGTCCGGCGTAAAGATCCTGCCGTGCAGTTGTTTTCCGCTATTCACCGGGCGGTGCTATGGTTCAGCCCACTGAGCTGGTTCTTGCATCAACGCATCGTACGAGTGGCAGAAGAAGCCAGTGATGACGCCGCCGTTGCCTTCATCCATGACCGTGTTTCATATGCCGAACTGTTGTTGGGCTTTGTGCACCGCGCTGCTCGAGGGACGGACTGGCGCGCCATGGATTCACAAAGTGTAGCGATGGCGCGGTACGGAAAAATGGATGCACGTATAAGCCGCATCCTGGATAGCACGTCGCTTTCGCGCGGTCTCCCACGATGGAGTTTGCTTGCCATTCTGGTTATAGGCGCTCCTCTCACGGTCGTCGTGGCGCCTCCCAAGCGTCGGTATCACCCGCCACGCCGGCCAGTCCGGTTGCGCCACGTGCTCCGGTTGCACCTCAGAGCGTCGATGCACCAGCCGCGCCCACTGCTTCCGGGCGCATCACTTCTGTCGCGGGCTCTACTGAGAAAACAGGAAACCCGGGCCATTCCATCCGAAGGTGCATGATTGTTTGGGACGATTCGATGACGGGCTCTTGGGATTCCAACTATCCCTCGCAGTACAACGAACTCCGGAATAAATATGGACCGAAATTCGTGTGGTTCTCGGTTGGCGGAAACGACTACATGGTGAACGATGCCCGTGTCCTGGAGGAATTGCGTGAAGCCATGGCTCCTCAAAACGAAGTCAACCGCATGCAGAGTGAACTAAACAGGCTGCAGGATGATGTCAACCAGCATCAGTCAAACGTCAATCGCGCGCAGGACGCAGTGAATGCTATACAAAACCTTGTCAATCGTCGCCAGGCACTTATCAACGAACTGCAGAGTGCTCAGGGAAATGATGAATTGATTCAGAAGCTGGAAAACGCACTTGCACAGTTGCGTGCCAACAAGGGCGAAATTGCCGACCAGGAATCCGCCAACCGCGAGCAGGCTAACGTGAACGCGATCCAGGAACGCGTGAACCAAGAACAGAGCAAGGTGAACGAGCAGCAGCAGAAGGTGAATCGGGAGCAGGAGAAGGTATCGACGCAACTCCACGGCCGTGTGGAAACGATTCTTGAGTCAGCTCTGCGGCGGCATGTTGCGCAGCAGATACAGTAAGGTGAACCGTTCGTCCGGTATGTGGCATCCCAACGGCTGCGGAAGCTTGCACGAAGTACTAGAGGACCGCGGTCACAGCTTCAGTTATGTTACGGGCATCAGCCCCGAATCACAAAGATCCTATTTCGCCCACTGGATCCATATCGATGACATCAGTGCGGAAGCACTTGCATTGAGCATTCGTACAACAAGAACGACGAACCACCGCACCACCTCGATCCCATCTGGAAATCCGAACTTCGTTTGCCGGCGCAAGCCGATCCCCACTGGCTCGCTAGCTTCCGCCCGTCTCACGGCCGCGTCTGCTTTCAGCAGTCCATGCTCGGTCGCATACTCTTCTCCTGTCTTGTGGACGCCGATTACCTCGACACAGAAGAGTTCTACCGCGTTGCTCACAACCAAACTTCAAGCCGTCCCTCGCAGCAGCCCAGCCTGCATCAGCTTCGCGATCGCCTCAACCGGGAACTATCGTGATGGGCCACATGAGCCGATCGATGTTGGAAAGGTACTCGCATATTCGGCACGCCGCCAAAGTTGATGCGGTTGCCGGTATCGAGCTGCCCGGCCTGGCCTTAGAAGCAGTCCCTGTGAAATCCCCTGTACTGAACAGGAAAGCTGATATTTAGTGAATCGCAAGTATTTGAAAATATTGGAGCCGGCAGAGGGACTTGAACCCCCGACCCTCTGATTACAAATCAGATGCTCTACCAGCTGAGCTATGCCGGCTTCTGGTGAATGGTTTATGGACGCAGCTTCACCATTTTAACGCTAGTCCGGCCGGGTGACAAAGCGCCGGAAGAAGCTGTCGGATTTCCACGCGGGCGGCTGAGGCTGTGTGGCTACTCGCACCAGCAGGTTCTTCAAAATCATGTTGAACTGGGCGGCGGCTTCGAGATCTACCGGCTGGTGTACGTCGTCCTTCACGCCGTGATAGCGCTCCGTATACCAGTTCTGAAAAATCTTTTCTTCCGGACCCCCAGGGATGTAACCGAATTTGAAGGCGAGCGCCGGAACACCTTTCTTGATGAAGCTGTACTGGTCGCTGCGAATGAAGCGATTGCGATTGGGCTCTTTGTCGGCTTGCACCTTTACGCCCGCAGCGTCAGCGACTGCTCGAATATCGTCACCGAGCGTTGACTCATTCAGCCCCTGCACCTCAAGCCACTTGAGTGGAAAGAGAGGCAGGAACATATCCATATTCAGGTCGGCAACAATGCGTCCGTGGACTGTTGGATGGTTGGCGAAGAAAATAGAACCGAGTTCGCCCTTCTCCTCGCCCGTGACAGCCAGGAACAAAATCGAGCGTGGCGTTTCGATCTGTTCACGCGACAACACCTTGGCAATTTCAATCAACGAGGCGACACCGGAGGCGTCGTCCATCGCTCCGTTGTAGATGCTGTCGCCGTCCACCGGCTTGCCCGTGCCGAGGTGATCGAGGTGAGCGGAAACGATCACGTACTGATCTCGCAAACGCGCATCGGTTCCCGGGCGCAGGCCCACTACATTCTTCGAACTGATGCGCCTGGTGGAAGTGGAGAGCTGCGCGTTCAAGGAGACGGCAAGGGTGAAGCGTGGCAAGGGCTGCTGACGATTCGCCGCATCCAGGATTTGATCGAAAGTATGGCCGGAGCCGGTTAGCAGGTCGTCTGCTTTGGCGGGATTCCAGGAGGCGCTGAACTGCAAGCCGGCGGTAGACGCTAGAGCGACATCGGCTAAACTCATGCGGGGCCTCCCCCAGGCCGCAGCTTGCCGCGCCCACGGGATCTCCATGCTCTTCGGGTTCGGGATTGAAATCATTCCGACCGCCCCGGCAGCGCGGAAGGCTTTCCATCGCTCCCCAGTCGAGGAGTAGTGGGAGCGCAGATTGCCATCGATGCTGTCTGGCCCTCCGGTTAAGAAAGCAACGATCGCGCCTTTGATAGGCAGGCCTTCGAGGTCGTCGTGGTGCGTTTCGGGAATAACTAATCCATAGCCGGCGAACACAACGGGCGCTTCGATTGACCTGGCGGAATCGGCGGAATAGCTTAGTTGGGCTTCGGCGGGGACGGGGATGTTGACTGTTCGGGCGCCGCCACTCAGCGACAGCTTGGAATTTGCGGGATCGAGGGAGGTTACGGTGAACTCGACGGGTTGGAAATAGTCGGCGGTGCCGGCGGGTTGGAGGCCAGATTGCTTGAACTGCGCGGCGACATAATTGGCTGCCTTGTCGTACCCCGGAGAGCCTACGTTGCGGCCCTCAAGTTCATCGCTTGCCAAGTATTGGACGTGAGCCCACCACGCTCTCCCTTGGGCGCTCCAGTCAGGCGTAGCACCTACGTTACCGAGAGTGGTCAGTAGGAGCGCAACGGGGATTGCACGCATTCACCCTAGTTTAGGGGGTTGCGCCCGCCGTACCAGCGCGAGCTAAAGAACGGCTTGGGCGACTTCGACAACGTCCTGGGCGATGCCGGTTTGCAGCACAATCTTCTGAGCATACTCCAAGGTCTCGCAATAGCGGCAAACCATATCCAGCTTGCTGACGAAGTAGAAGAGTTGCTTAGAGGACGAAATAAAGCGAGCGATTTTCATTTTGAGGTCCGAAACAAGTAAGAATTACTGGCTAGGTACAAATTACATATCGAATGCAGGTCGCGGGGCTTCAGTAATTAATTACGTTCGTGGGTGCGCGCAGGGCTGGAGGGAATTAAACATTTTTCAGTTTCGTTGCTGTTGACCCAATGCGCGCGTCTACGGCACGTAGGACCCCTAGGGCTACGTACAGCAGAAAGACATCAAACTAGGAGAAAGCATGAAAACACTGGCAGTTTTAACGATAGGCGCGGTTTTGGGTCTCGGCTCGAACCTGTTCGCGCAGAATACGACGACGAGCGATACCACGACCACCAGTACGACAAAGACCAAATCCAAGCACAAGAAGCACAAGGACAGCTCGACGATGAGCACGACTGGATCTACCAGCACAAGCTCAACGCAATAAGGTCCCGTGGCGGGGCCGTTCGCGGCTCCGCCTCAGTTCTGAAGCACGCCGCAGCGGCTGTATTCTGACAGAGATGCCCTGTAGCTTCTCAAGCGCCGACCGAGCGCTGGCCGTGAGATTAGAGGCTGCTGAGGCGGCAAACATCGCTACTCTTACCCGTGCACTGCGCTCCTATATACCCGAAGCTTGCTTTGAACCATGCGCCGGAGGGGTAGCTGTTTTTGCGGGAATAGGCTCACCGATGACGCATGTGATGGGCATGGGTTTAGGCGCTGCGGTTTCAATCGGCGAGTTGGAAGAAATGGAGAATTTCTTTCGTGATCGCGGAAGCGCGTGCCTGATCGATCTCTGTCCCCTGGCTGACCCGGTGGTACTGGAGTTCGTAGGAATGCGGCCCTATCGGGTTATTGAGTTCAACAATGTGCTCGCGCGGCGTATCGCTCGGGATGAATCATTCGAAGCTACTCGCGGAATTACACCCGTGCCGGAAGGACACTTGGGTGAATGGTCGCGGGTGGTCAGCGAAGGGTTTTCTGAACATATGCCGGTCAGCGACGAGATGGTCGAACTGATGTCGGCCACTTGCAAAGCCCCACGCTGCTGGTTTGCCGGAGAGGATGGCCCGGTGGGAGGAGCAGCAATGGGCATTGAGAATGGCGTCGCATTATTCTATGGCGACTCCATACTTCCAGCCGCTCGCGGTCGGGGCTGGCAAGCTGCGCTGATCCGGGAGAGACTCGCGGCTGCGCAACGAGATGGCTGCGACTTGGCCATGGTGTCGGTGTTGCCTGGAAGTCTGTCGCATCGCAATTATGAGCGCGCGGGCTTTGAACTCATCTATACACGCGTGAATCTGCAGCGTGAGTTTCTGTAGCAACTTGACAAAGCCTATCCCTGGAAACATACTAGATTACCGTTTGCCCAGTTCGGATGAGCTAGGCGTCTCAGCCGCTGGGTGTGAAGCCAGAGGGGAGGGTTATGTCTACTCAGTTCGGTACGGGATTCCGCTTCGGATGTTTGTTGCTGTTCTCATGTGTAACTCTGTTCGGTCAGGTTACGGCCGATGCTGCCTTAACAGGCGTGGTGAAAGACAGCAGCGGCGCTACGATCGCAGGCGCTGAGATCAAGCTGGACAACATCGATAGCGGGGCGACTCGCCAGACGCAGACCACTCGGGAGGGCCAGTACCGCTTCGATCTTTTGGCGCCGGGCACCTATACTCTGACCGTTTCCGCGCCTGGTTTCCAGACGAAAGTTTTCGAGAAGCTGACTCTCGCAGTGGGCCAGACGGTCACTAACGACGCGAGTCTGCAGGTTGGCCAGCAGACCCAAACCGTGACCGTGGAAGCGACGCCGCTGCTTCTGAATGCGGAAAAAACGGACGTCAGTACGACTGTCACGCCGCGCGAGGTACAAGATTTGCCGCTGGTGGGGCGCGATTTCGCGAATCTCGCTTATCTGGCGCCCGGCGTGAAGCTCGCGGACTCGTACGATCCGACGAAGAATCGTTACGCGATTATCTCGGTGAATGGGAATAATGGCCGCGACGTGAATGTCACGGTGAACGGAGTGGACAACAAGGACAACACGGTCGGTGGGCCGGTGATGCAGTTTCCTCTGGAGGCGATCCAGGAGTTCCACATCAGTACGCAACGCTTTTCGGCGGAGAACGGGCGCTCGCAAGGCGCGGCGATCAATGTGATTACAAAGTCGGGGACCAATGACTTCCACGGCTCGCTGTTCGGCTTTTTCCGCGCTGACGCGTTGGACACAGATGAAAAAGTTCCGGATGGGACGGGCGGCTACACTTCGGAGCATCCGCCTTACAGCCGGCAGTGGTTTGGCGGCTCCTTTGGCGGTCCTATCAAGAAGGACAAATTGTTTGTCTTCTTTGCGCTGGAACGGGAACGAGAGAACCAATCCTTGGCGGAGAGCGGGACTTCATACAACGAACTGGTGCTGGCAAAGAACGCAGGTTTGGCAGCGGAGCCGGCAGCGATCATCCCGACGCCATTCTTTGAAACCCGCTACAACGGGCGGATGGATTACACGATCAACGACAAGAACACGGCTTATGTGAGCTATAGTTCGCAATCGAATAACAGCCTGAACGACCAATCTTTAGGGAACGGCGATCTGACCAACGGCAATTTCACGAAAAACAATCTGCTGCTCGCCAACTTCACTGTGAATTCGATTCTTTCGAGCACCACAGTGAATCAATTCACAGCGGGGTATCAGTATTGGAATAACCTGATCGCCAGCAACATCAGTGCGCCGCTGGTTGTATTTCCGAGCGCAACTTTCGGTACGAACACGAACGTTCCGCAGCAATCGTTCCAGAAAAAATGGCAATTCCGCGACGATATTTCGAAAACGATGGGTAAACACACGCTGAAGGCGGGCGTGGATTATGTTTTCAACCCGGTGGAGGGCGGCTTCTTTGAATTCAGCTCCACGTTGGAAGTTGACTTTGCAGCCGATCCGAGTACCATCCTCGGCAATTCGGCCCTTTATCCGCAAGGGTTCTCCACCCCGGGCCTGGTGACTGGGATGTCGCAGGCGAATGGCGATCCATATTTCGAGGTAGCAACCAAACAGCTTGGGCTGTATGTCCAGGACAACTGGAAGGTAACGCCACGCCTGACGCTTAACCTTGGGCTGCGCTGGGACAAAGACTACAACCTGATCGGCGGGTCGGATGTGAAGAACAGCCGGACTTACCAGGAATTGGTTGCGCTGAACAATCCGTACTCGAATCAGTTTGTCAGCAGGCTTCCGCACGACGACAACAAGGATTTCAGCCCTCGTATCGGATTCGCATACGACCTTACCGGTGCTGGTAAGCACGTCATTCGGGGCGGGTACGGCCTGTACTTTGGGAACGTGTTCCAGAACATTCCGTTGTTCATGGAGCAAATGGCGAACCCTACCGTGTTTCAGACCGCAATCAGCTTGACGTCTCCGACGGATATCGTCACGGGAACCGGCATTCCGCTGGGAAGTTGGCGCTACGGCATCGATCCGTATCCGGTGCTTCCGCCGCCTTCGTCTCAACTGGCGCCTGGAAGCGTAGGCCGGTTGATCGACCCGAATTATCGCAATCCGGTATCGGAGGAATTCAACCTTGGTTACAGTTGGGCGCCGGCGCCTTCTTCAGTGGTGGAGGTGGAATATACGCATGTGCTGGGTTTGCACACGAACGAAACGATCAACATCGATCAGAGAATACCGATGAATGGCGTCTGCTGCACTGCCCCGCTGGCGGCAGCGTTTGCCGCTTCGACGCAACCCACTTTGGCGAGCGTGCGCGATGAACAGTCCATCGGGCGGTCGCGGTACGACGGCGTTAATTTCAGCTATCGTAAACGGATGAGCAATCACTTGTCGCTCAACGCGAACTACACGCTATCTTGGGCCTACGGTTACGACGCCGGGCAATCCTCCTTCCGCAACTATCCGCGCCTTTCCACGAATCCGCTTGCGTCGTACGAATGGGGTCCTACACCGAATGATGAGCGCCATCACGTCACACTGAGCGGGATCTTCAATCTGCCGTGGCGTTTCGAATTAGCGCCGATCGTGCAATTTGGTTCACCGCGACCGTGGATGAACACGAGCGATACACCTGGGGTCACGAATTCCGGAAATACGTTAAACACCGGTGGCGGCACCGCAAACGCGGTGGTAGTTCCGAGCAACGATCCCACGAATTACCTGGCGTTTTCGGGCGACAACAAAGGCGCTCAGAACTGTTTCTACGGATTGAATGGTTACACGCCGGGATCCTGCACGATTGCTAAATACGATCCAGTGCGCGGCGATTCGTTTTTTGAACTGGACTTGCGGCTCTCGAAAACGATTATGCTGGGCGAGCGAATGAGAGTGGAGCTGATTGGCCAGGCCTTCAATCTGACAAACCGGGCGAACTACGGAAACGACTTCAACAACAATATCGCGGATCCAACCACCTTCGGACATCCGGCTGGATTCATCGCTCCGGCGAGCACGATCATTCCGCGCTCGCTCTGGAGCGAGTTCGGGGTGCGCTTTTCGTTCTGATTCACGCGAGGTGATCCAGACCGGCAGGCGATCAAATGCAGCGGCTCTTTTAGAAATCAGCAGAACGTTCGCGCTGATTTGCGGCTGAGGGAGTTTCCCGCCGCGGCGAAGCAATAGAGATTCCCGCGTTGCGAGAAGCCTCGAAATGCAGAATCTAAGAAGAGACACCCCAAAAGTTCGTCAGCGGAGTTTTTTTCCGCAACCCCGATCGCACGAGGAAATGCGATCGCATTTCCAGTCACACGGGGCAGGGCACGTCTTCGAATTGATTGAACGGCTGCGCCTGACTCGGCTGCTCTTACGATATCCGGCGAGGTTGGTGTGGGCGGCTGTACGTACTGATCACCTGCTTTTTCAGCATTGCGATCATATCGGCGCTGGCCGTTCTCACCGGCAATCCCTTTGTGTTCCCTTCCCTGGGACCAACAGCGTACTTGCTTTTCTTTACACCTCTTGCCCGCGCATCGAATCCCCGGCATGCATTGCTTGGACACGCAATCGGCCTGGCATGCGGATACACCGCGCTGTTAGCGACTGGCACAATTGCCGGTGCGGGAGGATTGCAGCGCGGCGTTCACTGGCCGACGGTTCTAGCAGCGGCGTTTTCCTTGAGCGCGACAGGAGCATTTATGGTTTTGTTTCGAGTCAGCCATCCTCCGGCAGGCGCGACAACGCTCATCGTGTCACTTGGATTGTTGTCAACACCAATAGAGTTGCTGATGATTGAGGGCGCCGTGTTCTTGCTGGTGGCGGAAGCACTTGCGATTAACCGTTTGGCCGGTCTTCCGTATCCTTGGTGGGAGGATCGGGGTCTATCTTCGGCACCACATTAGAGCCAGTCAGAGAGGGTGGGAGTGGCGGACGACAAAAAGACGTGCTTTGTAGTGATGGGGTTCGGGCAGAAGACGGATTATCAAACCGGCCGTGTGCTGGATTTGGACAAGTCTTACCGGTACATCATCAAACCGGCCGCGGAGGAAGCTGGATTAGAGTGTAAACGCGCCGATGAGATTATTCACTCAGGGCTGATCGAAGTACCGATGTATGACCAGCTACTTACAGCTGACGTCGTCATCGCCGATATTTCGACCTCCAATGCCAACGCCTTTTACGAGTTAGGCGTACGACACGCGCTTCGCCCCTTCACAACCATCACCATCGCGGAGGACAGAATGACCTTCCCGTTCGATGTGAGTCACATAGCCGTTCGCAAATACCATCACTTGGGTGAGGGCATTGATTTTGGAGAGGTGGTTCGGATGAAGAGCGAACTTATCAAAGCCATCCAGACAATTCTGCAGAAGCCCGTAAAGGACAGTCCGGTTTACACTTTCTTTTCGGACCTAGATCCTCCAGCGAGAAGGATGATCGAAAGGGCGGTGGCGCAATCGTCGCCGCACGCCGCGGCGGCGGCTGCAGGAGCGCCGGACACCGCGGCAGGGTTGTCGAATCCAACTATTAGCGTGTTGATGGAGCAAGCCAAGGCAGCGATCAAAACAGACAACTTCGAGACGGCAAAAACACTTTTGACTCTGGTTCGAACAATGGCTCCGAAGGACCCATATGTTCTACAACGTTTGGCTCTCGCGACTTACAAGAGTAAGACGCCGGATCCGCTACAAGCACTTAAGAATGCCGGAAGCATTCTCACAGAACTGCTGCCCGAGATTTCAACCGATACGGAGACGTTGGGTCTCTGGGCTGCAATTCATAAGCGGATGTGGGATCTCACAAAGAACCTCGATGACCTCAACACGGCGATCTTCGCCAATGAGAAAGGCTTCTATTTAAAGAACGACTACTACAACGGAATCAATCTAGCCTTTCTCTATAACGTGCGGGCGTCGCTTTCCACGGGGGACGAGGCGACGGCGGACGCGGTTATGGCCCAGCGAATCCGCAGAAAAGTTCTCGCCATATGTGAGGCTCTCTTGGCCGCCGACAGGCAGCTCAGTCCAGAGAGCCAGATTTTGGATACTTGCAACACTCGCACAAGCATACACGGGGCTTCGCGACGACGGTAAGGTTCAAGAGTCTCTCAAACAAGCCGAAGCATTGGGCCAGCCGAAGTGGATGATGGACAGCACCAAGGAGCAACTGACGAGGTTGAAACAGCTGCTGGGGTGAGATTTAGTTGCGTAGCGTATGGCAGTCAGGGCGCAAATGACGAGCGCAATTCGACGTTCGTGAGCCGGTGCGCGCTGATCTCTAACGCAGGACGGACACCTGCCGCTAAACTTTCACGTTCAGTTTGCGGACTTCGTCCGCGATGTATTCTGACGTGCGCCAACCTAGGGCGGAAATGGTGAGCGTGGGATTCTTGTCGGCGTTGCTGACGAACGGGGCGGCATCGGTGACGAAGAGATTTTTGACGTCCCAGGCCTGACAATATTTGTTCAGCACCGAGTTTTTGGGGTCGCTGCCCATTCTGGTGGCGCCGACCTCGTGCTTCACCTGGCCGCCGTGTTCAATGCCCCAGTTCTTTTCGGGACCGGAATGCTCCGTCACGATGCCGCCGGCCGCTTCGATGAGCTCTCGAAAAGTCTCCTGCATGTGCCGGGCTTGCAGGATTTCGTCCTGACTCCATTTGAAATGGAAGCGCAGGACGGGAATGCCCCATTGGTCGATGACGGTGGGATCGAGTTCGCAATAGCTGTGCTCGTTGGGGATCATTTCGCCGCGACCGGCGAAATGAATTTCGCAGCCGTACAGCCTGCGCAGATTCTGTTTTAGTTCGAGGCCGTAACCGCCGCCGAGCCAACGATCGGCATAGCCGCCCATCGCACCGACTCCGGGTTGGCGGCGTCCACCGCCGATTTCGATGTGATAGCCGCGGGCGAAAGGCAGCTTGCCGGACTTCTGCTGCTTATATAGCCACCATGGCATGTAGAGATGCATGCCGCCGACGCCATCTTCATTTTGCGGCGGCAGATCCTGGAGGATGGGGAGAAAGCCGCTGACGCGAGGAGCCGACCGTGTCCATGACATAGCGGCCGACGAGTCCGGATGAGTTGGCGAGGCCGTCCGGGAAGAGGCTGCTCTTCGAATTGAGCATGATGCGAGCGGTTTCGCAGCAACTAGCGGCGAGGACTACGATTTTTGCGCGGACCTCGACTTCGTTGCGGGTCTGTTTATCGATGTAGGAAACGCCACGCGCGAGTCCGTCAGGGCCGACCAGAACCTGCGCGCGCCATGGCATTCGTACGGAGTTCCAGATTGCCGGTTTTCAGCGCTGGGAAGATATGCACTCCGGGCGAGTTGAAGTTGGCATTCACGCCGCAGGAGCGGCCGCATTCGGCGCAATAATGGCAGGCTGGACGGCCATTGAGGGGGCGAGTAAGAATAGCGAGGCGCGAAGGAACGCAGGGGATGTTCAGCTTGTCGCTGGCGGCCTTGATGATTTTTTCGTAGCCAGCGGGGAGCGGGCGGAGGAAGAAATTTTCCGTCGGGCGCGTTTTCAAGACCTTCGTTCGATCCGAAGACGCCGATGAGTTCCTCGGCTTTGTCGTAATAGGGAGCGAGTTCTTCGTAAGTGATGGGCCAGTCGGCAGCCTTTGCCATCGCGGCTGTAGGGCTTGAAATCATACGGACCCATGCGCGAGCGAGATGCGGCCGTAGTGATTGGTGCGGCCGCCGAGCATGCGGGCGCGCCACCACATCCAATCCGAACCGGGCGCGTTCGTGTAAGGTTCGCCAGGGACTTCCCAGCCGCCGAGCAGGGTGGCATCGAAATAGCCCAGCGGCATTTCGTGCGTGGCGGCACCGCGATGGGGCGCTTGATAGGGCCACTCGAACATTTTGGAGTTCTTGGTGCAGTCGAAGAAGTCACCGGCCTCGAGCATGCAGATTTTTGCGCCGGCGTTGGCGAGTACTTGCGCGGCAACACCGCCGCCAGCGCCGGAGCCGACGATTACGACATCGTATGTTTTAGACGGACTGACTTGGGCCATGCGCGAACGTCAAATCTCAACGGTATCAACACTAATTGCGAGCGAGGACCGAAGGATCGGCACCGATGGTTCCGGCGAGTTCCGAAACATAGCCTTTGCCAGTGACGCGCTGCAGCTGTTGACGCGCTTTGGCTAGCCGGCAGGTGAGATCGATTTGCGGAACCGGCATGCCAGTCGCGGTGAGCGAATCAAGGGCGGCGGTATGGCGAGTCCAAAGGGCGATATCGATGGATTGTTTGGCGCGGAGACGTTCCCGATACCAATCGCTCGCGAGCAGGGATTCGCGCGTGAACATTTCCAGCAGACGAGGATCGTCTTCGCGCATGCCCTGATACTCGCCAGTTGCCATGATGTAGAGCAAGGCTTTGATGGGCGGACACGCAGCCTCGATGCTGCCGTCCTGGAGGTAATTCAGCGCGACGGTGCGCTGTGTATCGGTGATCGCTTGCACGCCGGAGGCAAACATCGCAAGATCCTGTTTTTCGGGCCGCAGGATGTCATCGGGAAACACGGCGTTCGGCATTTCGAAAATGCGGCCGAGAAAGCGATCGACGAACAGTTCCGTGATGCGGTAGCCGAGCCGGCTGGCGAGGATTTTTCTTCCCTGGAACTCGAAGTCTTGCACCTTTTCGAGAAAACCGTTCTCGATCAGGAAGCGTGGCTCACGTTCCGCAACTCGCATCCGGCACCAGAGTTCCGGCACCAGCATGCTGTTGTCGTGATCGACGCGATACTTCGGCCCGATGTGACCGGCGGCGGTGGTGAATCCCGAGTAGCCGGTGAGAATGGCTGAGACGAGTGCGTTGTTGACGTCGATAACGGGCGGCATGGCGTTGAAGGGACCTTTGGTGAGAGCGCCTTCGCTGCCAAAGCCGGTGGTGGATGGGCGATTTGCCGGTCAAGCTGCAGATGAAATCCATGAAGAGCTGCGGCAGCTCCTGGTAGTGGATGGGATTGTAAACAGCGAGCGGCGGAATGCCGGTTTTAAGGTCGGGCGGATTGTTGCGGCGGCCGGCGAGAACGGCATTCACGGGAAAATGCGCGGGCTTATCGGCCGGGATTTCGCGCGCCAGGCGTGTACCGATCTCCGCGATGTACGCATCGCGCGGGTTCACCAGGTCGGGCCTTCTCTGCAGGTAACGGGGATTTTTCGTTGGCTGACCGTCGACGATGCGGGGATGCGCGGAGGAGACCACGAATTCAGTCTCGGGATGGGCGACGAACTCGCGCAGCAGGTGCTTCATGGGCTCGGTGTACTGATCGAATTCGACAACGTGATCGACAATGGCGCGCGCCTGATCGTGATCGAGCGGCTCGAAATTCGAGATGAAGTTGCCGGGCTGAGACAGGTCGTGTTCAGCGTCTTTGTCGAAGCCGCGGATGATCGCGTCGTCGGGGCGCTGAAACAGCAGACGCTCGCAGTTTTGAATCAGCTTGACACTGGGATTGTGATACTCGGCGTCAAGATATTCAAGGTGGTCAGCGGGTAACACGACGGAGGCGGTGATATCGTCTTCCATCTGGACCTTGTCGGCGGGATTGAAATCAGGACGAAGCTTGTAAATGCGCCAGGCGCCGTTGGGATCGTAGCCCATGCGCAGATAGTTGCCGACCAGCTTCTGATTTTCGAAGCGTAATTCGTTGCCAAGAAATCCGTTGATGCGATCGACTCCAAAGTGGTCGCGCCAGTGGTCGCCCCATTCGGGTTGGTAATAGCGCTTGACAGTGACGAGCAGTTGGCGCACGGTTTGCGGAATCGTGGAAACCCATTGGTTGTGCGCGTCCGTGTATTCGGGAGACGGAGTCATCAGCTTTATGACGGAGCCGAGGGAACGTTCCGGGCTCAAGATGGGGCGCTTAGCGCGATGCTCGGAGCGGACGGTTTTGTAAATCGTGGAGAAATCCTTTTTCAGAATTTCGGCCACCTGCCCAATTTCACTTTCGAAATCGCTGACGAAAATGGGACCGCGAAGCACGATGCTGCCGATGGACTTGGAGATCTCCGATTTACCGCCGCCCGATACGGTGCAGGGCTTATGGCATAGGGTTGGGTCCGCGCGCGAGGCGACCAGGCGCCAGGCTGTTCCGCCGGTTTGTTTTTCCAGGCGAATTTTGGTACCCCAGGGCAACATGTAGGTTTCGCAGGCGCGGAGCGTAAGCTGGTGCGTTTCGCCATTCGGGCGTTGCCATTTCACGCAGCCTTCGCGGACGCTGAACTCGGCATTTTCGGGAACGTAAAAAATGTCTGAGAAGCGGCGGTCCGTGGCGTAGCCTTCGGGTTGAATGTCAACTCTGTCCCCAAGCCAATGCATGGCTTCGGTGAATTTCACCTGCTTGGTTAGCACAGTTCGGCCGGCATAAAATTGCGGGCCGAGTACATAGGCCGGGAAAGCCATTGCGCCGCCCGCATGTTCTTCTTCACACCCGCCGTAAAGATTGGCGGCGAAGCTGATCTGGGTTTTGACTTCCTTCTTGCAATAGCCGTAGTAATTGTCGGCGATGATGGTGACCATGACGCCGCGATGATCCCGGCACACAAGCTTGAATGCTCCGCCGTTGTTGTACTGCTCGCCGGGATCGCGCCAGCACATACCTTCCGTGCGCTGGCGTTCGGCTGCCTCGTCATAATGAGGCAGGCCGAGATCCTTCTTTTTCATGCCTAGGATATGGGGAGCAAGGATGACGCAGCCGGTATGGCCTGTCCAGTGCATGGCGTCGAGCGCCGCATCGTTTTCGGGAAGGTAGGGATCGCCACCGTTGCCGAAGATGCCTTCGACGAAATCGAGATTGCTGACGAGACTGGCCGGCGCGAAGAAGCGCGTCTCCATCGTTTTGGCAGGCGCGGAACCGGTGGCGGGGCAGACGAGAGGACGAAGCAGAAGGCTGACGAAGAGGCGGACTTGTTCCCGCTGTGTTGCGGTGAAAGGTAGCGCCATTACGTCCGGAGGCGGAGCAAGCGCGGCGGACAGCAGCGCGGCAAACGTACGCTTGGGGACGGCGATTTTATCGGCGGGAACGGGAAAGCCGCCTTCGGTGATGTGAAACACGCCTTGCGTGGTGCGGCGGTCGCTCTTGGGGTTATGCAGCACGCCCTGGGCGAGGCGGTAGGAGTGCAGATAGGGCGATGCGAGGGTATCCTGATCGGGCGGCAGTGACATGACCCGCGCCAGGCCGGGACGATCCAAGACGAACGTGTGGCCGGGGATACGAGGCGCTCCGTCTGGAAGCACATCCCTCAGATAGGAGTTGAGAAACGCCTGGATACGGGAATCGGCGGGACAAAGGCGATATCCCAGCAATTGCTCCTTTTGATAGTAGTTGCGCAACAGGGGGCCGGCGATTTCAAGAGCGTTCCGATCCGCGGTGCTTTGGCTGACGGGTTGGCCGAGCGCAGCCAGCTTTAGATTGATGTAGCGGAATAGCTCCTCCTGATGTTCTTCGGAATGGACGTGATGCGAGTTGGGATTTCACCGGGTCTCCTGTGTAACTGATACGAGCGATAGAAGCTAGCTGCGGTTTCAACGGGGAACAGAACTTGCTTTCGTAGGAGTCGCTGCAAAGCGCGCGGAAAGAGCTACTAGTTTCCTTGCCGTTAAACCGCAGTTTAACAATGATGCACGGCAACGACGATTGAGGTTTCTTCGGCAAGAGGCACGCAGCTCAACCCGGCGGCAATTTCTATCTGTGATATGCTTTCGCTCCAAGCTTGCCGGGCTAGCGAGCGAGGCAAAACAAATGGGGAGGGTTTATGATTCAGTGTCGAACGCTTCGAAAGAGGGCACCGGTTATGCTGGCGGCGCTGGCTGTTTCAATGACCATTTCGAACGTTTGGGGGCAGTCCGGGCGCGGTAATGTTTCAGGCACAGTTCACGACAGCTCGGGCGCATCCGTGCCGGGCGCGCAGGTGACCGTCATCAACTCCGCCACTAACCAAGCGTACGATCTTACTACGAATAACAGCGGAGATTACACAGCGGCGGACGTTCCGGTGGGAACTTACGTGGTTCGAGTGCGGAAACAAGGGTTCAGTCAATCGGAG
Source organism: uncultured Acidobacteriaceae bacterium (assembly GCA_963849445.1). Classification (GTDB taxonomy): domain Bacteria; phylum Acidobacteriota; class Terriglobia; order Bryobacterales; family Bryobacteraceae; genus Bog-105. The sequence goes on from CAWKHS010000005.1 coordinate 92,950, forward strand.
GTTAGCGGGCTGATCGTAAACTCGGCGGCAACTGCCCGAGCAGATGTCACTCTGCAAATCGGGCAATCGCGGCAAACCATTGAAGTGCAAGCCGGGGCTCTGCAGGTGGACACGGAAGATTCGCAGACTGCCGTCACTGTGAACCAAACGTTGGTCAATGAACTGCCGTTGGTGGTTGCGGGAACAGTGCGCAGCCCGTTCGATCTGGCTTCACTGACTCCAGAGGCGAAGAACACAGGAAGCGCGGAAGGGTTTGCTTTGGGCGGCGGAGAGGCGGACAGCTATCAGGCAACACTCGATGGCGTTTCGATCGATACTTCCCGCGCGCTGCAAAAGAATTGGGTAACATCGAACGCGCCGTCAGTGGAAGCTATAACCCAATTCACGGTTGACACCAACGGATTCAAAGCCGAATACGGGCACGCCGGGGGTGGCGTGATGATGTTTGTGGCTAAATCGGGTACGAACCAGTTGCATGGCTCGGCGTATGAGTTCATTCGCAACACGGACTTCGACGCAAACGACTGGTTCAGCAATCGAGCCGGCAAAGGGCGCCAGATTTACAAACAGAACGATTTTGGATTCACCATTGGCGGTCCGATTGTGATTCCCAAGGTCTACCACGGCAAGAACAAGACCTTTTTCTTCTTCTCGTACGAGGGGTTCCGGAATCGCAACGGCGCCACGAACGCAACGGCGACGGTGCCGACGCCGGAAATGTACAACGGCGATTTCAGCAATTGGGTGAATGCCAGCGGCGCTCAGATTCCCATCTACAATCCGGAATCGCAAGTTGCGAATGGCAATGGAACATATACGCGCGCGGTGTTTCCGGGGAACCAGATCCCGGTGAGCCTGTTTAACGCCACGTCGATTCAGGCGCTGAAGGTGTTTCAGGCCAGTGGAATTCTGGCTCCGAATAATGGCGCCGCTCCCGGCACTCTCGCCTATGTAAATAACAACTACATCATCAGCAGCGGCACCAACGTGCAGCCGGTCAATAAGTGGAGCATCAAAGGCGATCATTTATTTAATGAAAAGCATCGTATTTCGGGATATTACGGCTATGATCGCGAAGCAACTACGGCCGGTCCGGATGGGCCCGCCACGCTTCCGGGGCTCTACTCGAACTACAACGATGTGCACCAGAGCTCGGACGTAATACGGTTCAGTTGGGATTGGACTCTCGGCCCGACCAAGTTCAATCATTTCTATGCGGGCGGTAACAACTGGCGGCAAGACCACAAACCTCCGCAAGAATATGCGGGGAATTGGAAGAGTAAGTTCTGCCTTGGCAACGTTCCGAACTGCAATGAAAATCTAGTGAATCTCTTCTCGGGCGGTAACGGCGATACATACTCGACATGGGGCGGCCAAGCCGATAACGGTTCAGAGAACACCGTCTATTCGTATAACGACGACTTTACCTGGATCAAGGGAGCGCACAACTTTAAGTTCGGCGGGTCGTGGCAGATCAATCACTACAACGGCTTCGGACGGCAATGCGAGGCGGGATGCGTGGGCTTCAGCTACACCGAAACCGGCGTTCCCGGTTTGACGGATCCTACTCAAGGCGGCAATGCCTTTGCATCGTTCCTGCTCGGGTATGCCGACTCGGGACAGATCGATACGCCACGTTTCATTGGCCAACAGTTCTCTTATTTCGCCGGATTCGCGCAAGACGATTGGCATGTGAACCGGAAGCTGGTGCTGAATCTGGGGCTGCGTTGGGAGACCAATTTGCCACCGACCGGCCTGAATAATGAATGGAGCGACTTCTCCCCAACGACGCCAAACCCGGGGGCCGGCGGAATTCCGGGCGCCGTGATTTTTGCCGGTTCAGGACCTGGCCGGCAGGGCTCCAGAACCCTGGTCAACGGCTATTACCGCGCTTTTGGGCCGCACATTGGGTTTGCGTATTCGCACGATGATAAGACCGTGTTCCGGGGTTCCTATGCCCGTTCCTATGCGCCACTTATGGCGGTGAGCGGTTCGACGCATAACATGGGCTTTACCCTAACAGACAGCATTCAGAATCCCAACAATGGCATTCAGCCGTTATTTCTGCTGAATCAGGGATTTCCCGCCTACAACGTGCCGCCCTTCATTAATCCGTCGGTTTCGAATGGTACCACCGTCTCATGGTGGCAAGGCGCCGAGACCACTCACGCGCCGACTAGCGATAACTTCAACTTTTCGATTCAGCGGCAACTTAGTCCAACCATGCTCATGGAGTTTGGTTACAACGGTGTAATAGGGTCTCACTTACAGGCGCAGTTGCTTGATTACAATCAGGACAACCCGTCGGTACTGACTGCCTTCGGCAGTATTCAGCAGAGCACGGCCGTGTTGAATAGCCAAGTGGGATCCGCGCTGGCCACCCAGTACGGCGTCGTCGCGCCGTATCCAGGATTCAAAGGAACGGTGAAGCAGGCGTTGCGGCCTTATCCGCAATACACACTGATCGATACCTACGGAGGTCAAGGCGATCACAGCGGTCACTCTACCTATCACTCCGGTATGATCCGGTTTGAGAAGCGGTATGGGGCCGGACTGACCGTTCAGACGTCTTATGTCTTTTCCAAGCTTTTGACCAATGCCGACAGTTATTGGGGCAATGGAATTGGAGGCAACCTGAATAACTCCGGTGGGGGAGGCGGCTGCTGTCTCGCGGCGGATCAATACAACCGGGGACTGGAAAAGTCCATCGGCGAATTCGACGTTACGCACGACTTCAAAGCCGGGTTAGTTTACGACCTTCCATTCGGCAAAGGCAGACAGTACCTGACACACGGCCCGGCGGCTTGGATTCTCGGGGACTGGGGCGTGAACGGAGTTCTGACATACGCCAGCGGGTTGCCGGTGGCAATTACTTCTTCCTACGTTCTGCCGCTGTACGGCGCAACCAATGGCCGCAGCATTCCTTACATCAGTTCCTACACGGGCTGGCAGCCCAACTGGAACGGTAATTTCGATCCTAGCGTCGATTCGTTTCTGGTTCCTTATTGCACTGCCCAAACCACTAACTGCACAGGACCCTTTCCAAATCAGGGTCTGACTACAGCGGATAACGGATTCGGCAATGCCACGCGTTACAACCCGAAGGTTCGCCAGTTCCCCAATCTTAACGAAAACCTGGCACTGGCGCGGACCTTCCATATCAAAGAATCGGTCCGAATGGAGTTTCGCGCTGAGGCGTTCAACGTGTTCAACCGAGTACGCTTTGGAGCGGGCGATCTAAATTTACAGGATCAAAACTTCGGACGCCTGACGAGCAGCAGTGACCTGCTCAACTCGCCGCGACAGCTGCAGTTAGCGCTGAAGCTCTATTTTTGATGCGTGGGTCTTCTAAGTAACCGCCTGGCAACGCACGCGCGATGGCTTGGCGATTTCTTGCCGGTGTCGACCAAGCATCGCTTGGCTGCCGGGCTAGCAACGAAAAGTTCAATTGGGCCGCGGAACCAACGTGGGCTCGGGTGTCGGCGTTTCGGGTGCGGCTTTCAGTGTCTGTTGTCCAACTCGGTTGAGCCAAGGCGTCCCTGTTCGCCATTCTGAAGTGCTACGACGCGTACGTACTTCGTTGCGCGGGGCAGACGAAGCCTCATGGGGATTGCGGTCAGTGTTGCCGGTAACCTGTTCCCATCTTGAGTGTTCACCGACACCACGACGGTCTGCAGTCTTGAGGCTAGAATTTTGCCGTCCGCCGCCATGCTCGCCGCCGCCAATGTGAGATTCGTGGTGCTCTTGCCATCGTCCCCGATTTGCCAGACAAGGTGGTTAGACTTCAGCGCGACTCCGTAGTCAACAGTGCGCGTATCCGAATGCCGCACGAGGTTTTCTATTCCGACAGTCAGGCCCCGAAAGGGCACTGTTGACTGGACCGCCTCGGCGATATTCACCATTGTCTTCTGCCGAGGATCAGCGGCTGCAGTTCCGGGTTCGGAGCGAAATAGCCCGTCTTGGTCAATACGTGCAGGTTGGGATCACGAACAGTCACGCGAACTCTGCGAAATTCTCCGTCTTCATTGCCTATCTGGGGCTGGTAGGTGAGCGTGTAGTACTGGGAACCTAAGTCCTGGGATTGCGCGATCTCACGGTTAACGTCGTTACGATTGTAGAAAAGTTTGCCTCCCGTCTCATTTACGAAGACTCCGAAATTAATATCTCCAGCGAATGGGTCGCTGTCATCACGGAGATCGACATCGGCAGACATCTGGCTGATTCGGAAACCGTTGCCTTCCACCCGCAGACCTGGATAGATGACGAAGAGCGTGATTCTGGCGTCCACGAGCATGTTGGTGGTGTCATGTACATACTGATTGAGCTTGGCTTTTATGGATTCGGGAAAGAGGGTGGTAAAGATAGCCGGGGAGCCATGCCCCACCCAAACGACATTCTTACGACCGGGAATGCCCTTGTTCTGGAGCGCGATCTGCTGCAGCGCGTCAATCGACTGACCCGCGCGTTCCGCCCAGAACCCTCGATTCATCTCCTTGTACGGCAGTGCGTTTGGGACGTGGTCCAGCGCTTCCAGCAGATCCGCCTTCTCGCGCGTGAATCCCTGAACCGTCTCAAGTGAATTGTTGCCCAAAATCATCATTTCGGCAGGCGAGTTCAAGGATGGCGGCTGCACGTCCAAGTACTTCTTGACTTCATAGCGTATGTAGGCAAAGTCCTCGAAGCGTGAATTTAACAGGTCCAGCACGAAGATTGTGACGGGCGCCTGGCCGGCCTGCGTGTCGTCTGTTGCGTTACTCTTGACCACATGCGATTCGGGCGCCTCGAACGAAAAGATGCGCTGCTTTTTCTTACTTTCAGAGATTGTGAAATCGTCTTTGGTCAGCCCAGTGACCACCGGATTGCCTTTGCGGTCCAATACCGTCACGTCGAGATAGACCAGGCGGGAGGTGGTGCTGAAGGTCGGCGTGCTGGAAGGAACTGCTTGGCTCCGGGCGATGGAAGGTGAGAGCAGTGACAAGAAGGCGGCAGAGAGCAACGCAGACATCAACAAGGACCGCAGCACGTTCGGTGAAGCTTGTAGTGACACTTCGAAGCACCTTTCAGCCGATCGTACGATGGAAGCGTGCGGGGAAGAAATACTGCCGCGGCAGTATTTCGTCAGAAATCGTACATTACTGCTATTTCTCCGATTGCGGCTATGTTCTGGGACGAGATTGAGTATTCTCATCTAAGGATGCGTATTCAATTTTCGAGATCTCTTCCGTTCCTGGCCCTGATTGCCTTGGCAGCTCCTGTTTCCGCTCGCCACTTACCTACGCGTGCCGGCGTGCAACAACAAGGAGCCGCGACGGCCGAAGGGACGACGACAAAACCGAAGCCCGAAGAAACAGAGGTATGGGAGCCAGTCCCGAAGGTAGTGACTCCGGGGACGCCCGATTCGGCTCCTCCTTCCGACGCAATTGTGCTGTTCGACGGCAAGAACCTGGACGAGTGGGTGACGAACCGTGACAAGTCACCGGCTAAATGGGATGTGCACGACGGCGTGATGACGGTGAATAAGGCGGGCGGAAACATCGAGACTAAACGGAGCTTCAAGAACTACCAACTGCACGTGGAATGGATGGTTCCCGCCGACATCACGGGCACCAGCCAGGCGCGCGGTAACAGCGGCGTGTTTTTGGCTTCCACCGGGCCGGGCGACGATGGATATGAGCTGCAGGTTCTCGATTCGTATAACAACAAGACCTACGTGAACGGGATGGCCGGTAGCATTTACAAGCAGGCAATTCCGCTGGCGAATCCTTGCCGGAAACCCGGAGAGTGGCAGACTTACGATGTTGTGTGGACAGCTCCCACGTTCAACAGCGACGGCTCACTGAACACTCCGGCATATGTCACGGTTTTCTTCAATGGCGTGCTGGTGGAGAATCATTTTCAATTGAAGGGCGAGACACGCTACATCGGGAAACCGTTTTACAAGGCGTACAGCAGCGCACCAATTAAGCTGCAGGCGCACGGCGACAAGAGTCAGCCGGACAGCTTCCGGAATATTTGGGTGAGGGAACTCGAGTAGCCGCCGCCGACCGCGTCTCCGACTAGCTACTCGGCTAGTTCTTCGACAGCCGGGTTCACGGCAAAAAACAAGGCCGGCGAGACATGGAAACGTTCGCTGAGCTTCTGGATGTGGGCCTTCGAGAGTTCCCGCTTGCCTCGAAGAACCTCTGATGCGACACTCGGAGTCCCGAAGACTGTGATCATGTCGGCCTGCTTCAGACCGTTTGCTGCCATTAGCTCTCGAACGATTTCGATTGGAGAAGTCGACTTGAGCTGATACCGCTTTTCTTCGAAGTTCTCGATCAACAAGGTGAGCAATTGGGACAGATGTTCTTGTTCGGGCGTTAAGCGGCTAGAGTCGTGAAGAGCTTCCAGGACGGCGATATAGAAGTCGTTTTCCTCTTCCGTTTGAATCACGTGCGGCAACGTTTCGGAGAGGAGCTGACCGTAACTCTTCTTGTCGATCGACTCTAATATAGTGCTCATTTCTTCCAATCCTGCTTGTCGTATTCTGCGTGCGTGAGCACGTGTTTTATGAAAATCTTCTGATACTCGTACTCGATCTTCACAATGAGCCTAAACTTGTTGCCCCCGATATTGAAGACCGTGAGGGTTTTTCCCTTAACAGAAACTGCATCGGCGTGCGGATACGTTTTTCTGACGTCGTCTAAGGTTCGCCAGTTTGCTCTTCGAGAAACTTGAAACCATGCTTCCACGCCACGTCCGCACTCACTGTGCCTTTCTGCCGCTTCCTTCAGCATTTTGCGGCTGATTACATGCACTCATTGGCGCCTCGATGATCTCCGCCCATTTCATTACTGTTCTGGCGTACCGGGGCCACTGAAAGTATTATTCGCATTTTGCGAACTATTTGTCAACGCATGGGACAAGCTGAAAGAACCTCTGTTATGCCTTGGATTACGCCGTGGCGGAGTGCCGCTGGGAATCGAAGTGAATGGGCTTCTTTTGGAAGTAGGATTCGTTTGCTAAGTGGCAGGCGATCGCGGCGTGATTGCCGAACACCGCATCTTCTGTAACCGGCTTGCGTGTTCGGACGGCTTGAAAGAAGTTCCACAAGTGAGGCCGCACATCATCCCAATCGTTTCCCTCGAACACGGTGTTTTCTGAGATTGGTTCGTGACCTGGAACGACCGGATGTTCGGCGTGCCATTTGGCGTCGTACTCTTCGCGCAACTTGCGTGGGAAGCTGGCGGTGTAATAACTCGGTTCGGTGTCTTCGCCGGTTTGAGGATAATACGTCAATCGCGTTCCAGTAGCTTCCAGAATGCCTTTGGGCCCGATAAAGCGCGCTAGTTCCGGCGTTTCTCCCGCGAGGTCCAGGCGCACATACACGGGCAGACCGTGGTAGTCGAAGAGCACGGTGTGCAGGTCCGGCATGTTGCGGCCGTCCTTCCAACGAAAAATTCCGCCCATCGCGGAGGCGGACCTTGGCGCCTCATTCCAGCCCATGGAAAAGAGCATGCCGCTGATTAAGTGGACCATCAGATCGCCTGCCACGCCGGTGCCGTATTCCCTCCAGCAGCGCCAGCGAGCGAAGCGCACCGGGTTGAAAGGAATCTTCGGAGCGTCGTTCAGCCACGTATCCCAATCGATGTTTTCCGGTGAAGCATCGGGTGGAGGCGGATACTGCCAAGCTCCGTTGGGACTGTTGCGGCCCATGCTCAGCTCCACCATTTCAACGTCGCCAATTGCGCCGCCTTGAATCAACTCGCGAGCCTTCGCGCACAATGCGGAGCTGACGCGTTGCGAGCCAATCTGCACGATGCGGCGATTTTCTTCCGCCGCGCGAGCCATTTGGAAACCTTGCTCAATGGTATGAGACATGGGCTTCTCACAATAGATGTCTTTGCCGGCCTTGCAGGCATCTACAACTACGCGCATGTGCCAGTGGTCAGGGACGGCGGCGATGAGGCAGTCGATGTCCTTCCGTTCCAGCAGGTCGTGATAGCGGCGCGTGGTGGGAAGATTTTCGTTCCCGGTAATTTGCTTCGCCAAAGTGTGGCGGCCGTCGTAAAGGTCGGCCGCGCCTACGCATTCCATACCGGGAAGGGTGAGGGCGTTCTGCAGCAGTCCGGAACCTTGCATGCCTATGCCGATAATGGCGAAGCGCAAGCGATCGCTCGGCGGCGTGTCCTGGCCCGCCGCGCCGATGGCCGGATTAGCGAGCAGGATCGGTTTCGATGCGAGAGCTACGCCGGTTGCAGTCTGCAGAAAACGGCGTCGAGCGACGAGCATAGACATGCAGTATATCGTCTCGCTCTACTGCGGTACGGCAACGGTGATGTTGCGGAACTTCAGCCCGCCGGTATGATCGCCTTGGATGTAGAAGGGACCCGGTTCGCCTTCGTTGGCGTCAAGCGCGCCGCCGGTGATTCCGTTGATCTGCTTATGATCGATGATCATTTTGCCGTCTCGCAGAACAGTTACCGTACGACCGACCAGCGTGACGTCAAACGTTTCCCATTTGCCAGGCGTGGGCGGCATTTCAACAGCGGGTGCGATGCGTCCGTAGATGGCGCCCATTTTGCGGTTTGGCGGATTCTGGTCGGCGGGCTCATACTCCAGCTGCAGTTCATAGCGGCCGCGTAAATAGAACCCGCTGTTGGCGTCATCAGGACAGTTCACTTCAAAGTGCGCTTTGAAGTCGTTGAACTTCTCCGTCGTCTTGAGATTGGCGCCGTGCTCCTGGTTGATCAGTAAACCATCCTGTACCACCCAATGGTTTTGCGAGACGTTTCCGATGGGCTCCCAACCGTCGAGATCTTTACCGTCGAACAGCGGTTTGGGACTGCTCCAAGCGGCGGGTGCGCTGCGGTTGAGCGCGGGAGCAGGCATGCCGGTAAGCGTGACTGTCTTTGAGCCATGCTTCTCAGATCCGGTGAGTTTGCCGCCCGTAGCATCGAGTTCCCAAACCATGGCGGGGTGATTCCCGCTTGCCGGCGCAACGTTCAGCGTCAAATGCGATCCATTCAGCTTGTAATCCTTCACCTGATAGACATGGCCTCCGGTCGGTTGAAACCAGATGTCCAGATTGCCGCCTTTTTCCGTTATGCCGAGCCAGTTGGCCCCGATGCCGTTAGGAGTGGGGACATCGAAGTCCCAGCGGCCGACGAATGGGTTAGCTTTGCGCGCGCGACGGAATGGGCAGCAACGCCGCGGAGAACAGTATGAGAAGCACGGAACGAGTCATGGTGGACAGTGTATCGAAGCCGCCGATTCTTTCTGTCGTTGCGCGGAGTCCGGCCCGCTTTGCCCTCATCCGGAGGACGAAATCAGAACGTCAACTTCATCCCGAACTGAATCTGACGCGACGTGGTTGCGGTGCTGGTGATGAGACCGGCGGTGGAGCTGATTTGCGTGCCCGAAAACACAATCGCATTCGGAGTTCCGAAATTGGAGTGATTCAAGGCGTTGAAGAACTCCGATCGTATCTGCAATGCGACGCGCTCCGTGACAGCGACGTTCTTCAGCAGCGATAGGTCGAGATCCGCGAGCCCGGGTCCGTTGAAAACGCCCCGGCCCAGATTCCCATAGGTGCCGGCTTGCGGCAGGATAAACGCATTGGGATTGAACCACTGATTCGGATTGCCTTCCACCACGGAACCGCTAAATGCGGGATTCAAAGATGGCCGATCCGGGTTTCTGGTGTCGCCGTCTCCGGAGCGATTCGAGCCGATCTGCGGAGTGAAAGGGAAGCCGCTCAGCAATGTGGCAATCGCCATTCAGTTGCCATCCGCTGACGAGCTTGTCTCCAATTCCGGTCACCGAGCTAAGCATCTGCTTGCCGCGCCCGAAGGGAAGTTCGTAGTGCGCGGAGAAGCTGGCTTGCTGGGCGGCATTTAGTGCCGACGGGCCCCAGTCCTGGCGCAGGTTATTGCGGTTGAGAACCATTTGCGCTTCGTTGCTGGATTGAGCCCCGGTCAGTGCGGAATTGATGTCTAGGTTTTTCGACCAAGTGTAGTTAGCCCGAAATTCCAGATTGCGACTTAGGCGATGCGTGACGTTCGTCTGAAGCGCGTTATAGCTGCTGTTGCCCTCCGTATACCAGAAGAAGCCGCTGGACAAATAAGGATTGGGACGCGTGCCAACCGGTATATAGCTGGCGCCTTCCGCAACTCTGCTGCGAGCGGAACCTGGTGCCGCCGGCAAGACAGCCTGCGGGGGTGGAGCAAAGTTGCGTCGGGATGGTGTTCGGGTCGATGCTGATCAAGCCGTGATAACCGAAAGAGCCGACGTAGGCGACGCTTAGTGAGGTCTGCGTGTTCAACTCGCGCTCCAGAGTAAAATTCCATTCATTCACCGCCTGCGTTTTGGCATTTGGCTGTACACCTTGCGGCGCAAAGATGCTACAAGGCGAGGGGACACCGGGACCGCACGAGGGCGGCGGCTGGGCGCCTGAAACGATGGGCACGATGGATGGCAATGGGAGGTTCGCGAAGGAAGCGCTGCCGTTATAGGGCGGCAGCGAGTTCACAAGAAATGCGAGATCGTCGATGAGAGAGTAATAGATACCGTAGCCAGCGCGGATGGCGGTTTTTCCGTTGCCCTGAGGATCCCAGGCTAGCCCCACTCTCGGCCCAAGCAGATGCGTGGCATTATTTGCGGTGAACAGCGATGAGCCGACGATGGGATTCGTTTCGAGCACGCGCTGCGGGTTCGTAATGTAATTGGCAGCGCGCCCGTCCGTCTCGTTGAAGCCGTTGGTGAACTCGTAGCGCAGGCCGACGCGCACGGTTAGATTCCGGCGGAGCTTCATCAGGTCCTCCGCATACCAGGCTCCGAAGAAACTTCTCCAGCCCAACTCGTTTGGATCCGGCACAACTTGAAAGCTGCTGGTTGTTCCTTGCAGAAACGTTGTCAGGCTGGTGAAACTGGCCTGACCGAGTTGGCGAGAGGCGGTATTTTCGTTGTCCCGCATCGGCTGGAACCATACGCCCAGACTGAGCTGGTGGACGCCTTTGGTGATCTGAAAATTGTCTTGGTAGGTGAACAGGCTCCTGCGATTCCAAACATTGGCGGCATTGCTAGGACCGGCGGAAGTAATGGCGGAAGCACCGGTGGTGGTGACTCCACCGCCGATGACGATGCCGCCCGGACCTCCGTTTCCGGTGACGAAATTGAGGCTGGAGGGAAACGCCGCAAAATCGGCTGCCTCGAAGTTATAAGCCGCGCGCGAGAAACCGACTCGGGCCGTGTTCAAAGCGTTCGGTGAAAATACGTGCGTCTCCTGCAAACTCGCGACCTGGCTAACAAGGATCAGGTTCGAGCCGAACAACGGATCGGCAGTGGGCGTCAAATTGGTGCCGTTGTCAATGGTATAGGCCGCGGTGAGCGTATCGCGATCGCTGATGGCGTAGTCGCCGCGCGTGGTACCAAAATCTTCGCGGATGTTTTGGCGCGGGTTGTTGTAGGAAAGAGCCGTGCCGCTGGGAAGCCCGTTGGAAAACAGTTCTGCACCGTTGGCTTGCGGCCATAGCGCGAAGTATTTCAGCATGGCGGTGTTGAGCCGGGCGACGGGGGTGTACACACCCGCGGCATTGGGCAGCAGACCTTGCCGCGCGAGCTGGTCTGGAACTTCACTGACGCTGCTCTGGGCGAGGACTTGGCGAAATCCTTCGTAGTTGCCGAACAGGAAGAAGCGGTTTTTTTTGATGGGGCCACCGAGCGCGCCACCGAACTGATTGCGGCGAAACGGCGGAACGAAGCCGCGGTCGAAGAAATTGCGGGCGTCTAAATCGCTGTTGCGGAGAAATTCGAACAGCGTTCCGTGTATGGCGTTTGTTCCGGATTGCGTGACCACGATGACCTGCGCCCCAGCGCGCTTGCCGTATTGCGCGGAATACGTATCCGAAAGGATGTTAAATTCGCGCACCGCGTCGATGCCCAGCAACTCGCCGCTGGCGCCCCCGGGTGTATTAGCGAGCTGGCTCGATCCCGTGTATTCAATGCCGTTCAGCAGCACAATGTTGTCCATCGGGCGGCGGCCATCGACAGCGAACTCGTTGCCATTGTTGGTGCTGGTACCGGCACTTCGCAAGCGGATAGTTGATTGCACCCGGATTGAGAGTGATGAGGTTGTCGAAACTTCGGCCGTTGAGCGGCAGATCTTTCAGCTGTTCCTCACCGACCAGGCCGGCTACGGATTCAGTTGTGGTGTTGACGATGGGGGCTTGTTCTGAGACGTTTACCTGCGACACAAACTCGCCGACCTGCAACTGAAAATTCACGGTTGCATTCTGGTTGACTGCGAGCGTCAAGCCCGTGCGGTCTACCGGCTTGAAACCGGGTTTCTCTGCTCTCACCTCCGTGGCACCTAAAGGTAACGCTCGAACGCTGTAATTTCCAGAGGCGTCGGTTGTGGTGTGGCGCTGGCCGCCTGTTTCGAGGCTGATTACCGTGATGGCTGCGCCCGCAACAGCGGCACCGGAAGGGTCCAGGACGTTACCTGAGACACCCGCCGTGACTTGTGCCGGGGCAGCAGTGGCGAAAAAAATCGACATGGCCGCCGCCGCGGAGCAACACAAGAGATGTTTCACGGAATCGCAACCGAACGTTCTCCGAGCCTGGGACGTAGGGATAGGAGAGGCGCAGCGCGGAAGAGGAGACATGCGGTGTTACGAAGACCATTGTACGGTTCAACTGTGATAGGCTGGCCAAACTGTTAAAAATGTCCAGAGGAGATAGGCGATGACCACACAGGAAGTAGCGGATGCTCTCGTGAAGTTATGTTCTGGAGGCAAGTTCCAGGAAGCTGTAAAGACGCTTTACTCACCCGATATCGTGAGCGTTGAAGCGGGGGCGCCTCCCGGACAATCGCGTGAGGCGAAGGGGCTGGAAGCAGTAGCAGCGAAGGGTGAATGGTGGACCGCCAACCACGAAGTTCACTCGGTCAGCGTCGAAGGTCCGCTAGTCGCCGGTTCACATTTTGCAGTGACTTTCAAAATGGACGTGACTTTCAAGCCGGCATCCAAACGGTTCACCATGGAAGAAGTCGGTGTTTACAAGGTGGCGGACGGCAAAGTCGTTTACGAACAGTTTTTCTACAACATGTAAACGCGGATTTGCCGCGAGTGTCAGAAGCGCCTGCGTAGTCGGCTCTACGACGAGGCGGCGGTCGTATCGCGAAGCTGCCGAATCCGGGCGTGAGCCTGCTGTACTTCAGAGAATTGCCGTTGCACCACGCCTTCCAAGTCTGCCGGCAGGCTTTTAGCCAGCGCATCACGATAACGGCTCATCGAAAGATCTTCGCCGCGCTCCGTCTCTTCCAAGATTTGATGCTCGCTGTGGCCGGTCAGGACACCTTTCAGCACAATCCAGCCGCGGTGCATCGTGCCGGCAACGCCGGAGGGGTCGGAAGGTTCGTTGCCGGTCTGTTTTACAGCAGCGCGCAATTGCTCGGCAAAGCTGGCCCGCTGCGACGAATACTGCTGGAACAGGCTTTTTAAGGAAGGGTTTTTCACTGCGTCGGCAGCCCCGCGGAAACCCTCCTCGGCATCTTTACAAACCGCGATGACATTGTTAACAGCGGAAAGATAATCGTTCGATGTGTCAGCCATTCTTTAGTCCTCTCTCGGAGCTTTGGACTGTTTGCGCTCGGGACGCGTTACGTATTCAACGGCCGAGCAGCCAAAACTTATCGAATGTTTAGAACCTGCAGAGCTACGCTTGACTCAGGGGCTGCGACACGGATTCCAGCGATTTCCCGGCGGCTTCGACACCGACCATCCACTCCGCCCCTGCCCCCAGCAGCATGAGCACGGCGCCGACAAGGTAACCAATCGCGACATTCCATTTTGACCCGCTGGCGATCAGCACACCAAAAAGATAAGGCGCGCCGACGCCGCCGATGAGAGTGCCGATCGCATAGAAAACGGCAATCGCCAGCGCCCGGATCTCAAGCGGGAAAATTTCGCTTACGGTCAAGTACGCGGCGCTCGCCGCTGAGGAAGCAATAAAGAAAATGACAGTAAAGCAGATTCCCAGTGTCTTTGCCGTAAGCGTTCCATGACCAAACGGAAGCGCTGTAAGAACTAGAAGAATACCGGCGATACCATAGGTCGCGGTGATCATGGGCTTGCGGCCGATCTTGTCGAATAGCCTGCCCAGCAGCACCGGTCCAAAGAAACTTGCCACGGCGAAGGGAAGAAGCTGCATTGGCAGGTCTTGCACTTTGATGTGAAAGAACTTCGCGGCGACCAACCCGTAAGTGAAGAACACAGCGTTGAAGAAGAACGATTGCCCAACCATCAAAATGAACGCCAGCAGCGAGCGTTTGGGATTATCTTTGAACATGCTCTTGAAGATTTCACCCAGCGGAGTGTGATCGCGCACTTTCAATTTCAACTTCTCGCCTTCGGGGTTCGGCAGATCTCCACTCTTTTCGGAGACTTTCTTTTCGATATCGCAGACGATCCTGTCCGCGTCCTTTTCTTTGCCACGCAACATCAGCCAGCGCGGGCTTTCGGGCACGCCCAGGCGAAGCACCAAAACTCCCAATCCCAGCGCCGCACCGACTCCAAAAGCTACTCGCCACCCGAGGTTCGGCGCCATGAGGTTGCCCTTCAACAGCACCATGGATGCCACGCTGCCCAGAATTGCGCCCAGCCAAAAGGTGGCGTTAACCAGAAGGTCCACGGTTCCCCGCACCTTTCCCGGAATGAGTTCGTCCACAGCCGAATTGATGGCCGCGTATTCGCCGCCAATGCCGAGGCCGGTGACGAAGCGGAATAGAGCGAAGCTCGTAAAATTCCAGGAAAGCGCGGTGGCCGCAGTAGCGAGTGAATAAGTGGCCAGCGTAACGAGAAACAGTTTGCGCCGGCCCAACCGATCCGTCAGGTAGCCGAAGAGAATCGCGCCGGTGACCGCGCCGGCCAAATAGGTGGTGGCTCCGGCCGCGACCTGCGGATCAGTTAAGCCCAACGCTTTCTTGTCTTCAAGTATTCCGGCAAGCGAACCGGCCAATGTCACTTGCAGCCCATCGAGCATCCAAGACGTGCCCAACGCCACGATGATCTTCAGATGCCAGCTACTCCATGGCAGGCGATCCAGCCGCGCCGGGACATCCGTTTCAATGGTGCGGTCCTTGTCAGTTGCGCTGTCGATGGCCATTGGGGAAGGGACTATCGTGCGGACAGAAATTCTACACAACCATTTGCTCTACGGAGATTCTACGAGGCACCGCGAAGGTCAGTGCATACACAAAAAAAGGCATCCCTTTTGAGGGATGCCTTGGAGCCGAACCCAATCGGTTCGGGTAGAACAGATGGATCTTAACGGCGTCCGCCAGCAGCGTGGAAGCCGCCGCCGTGGAAACCACCGCCAAACGCTCGCACGCCTGCTCCGACTCCGCCAACGTGTCCGTAGACCCGGTGTCCATAGAAGCCACGACCATAGAAGCCGTGTCCGTAGCCGAAGCCTCCCAGGTACGCAAAGCCAGGAGAATAGAAGCCCCATCCGAAGGGACTGTAGAGAAAGCCTGCGCCTGGCAGAAAGGCGTAGTCAGCCCAGTACGGGTTCCAATACCAGCCTGGCCCGTACCAGCCACCGTTCACTGCGATGGTTTGAGCCATGCTGGCGTTAGCTCTAGATTGATCCTCGCTCCGCACCTTGCTCCAGACGTAGAGCGGTTCGGCCTGCGCTGCCTTGAGGTCGAAGTCGCGCCGTTTAGTCGGTCTGTCGCTCGCCAGGAAAACCGCGTCGCCCTTCTTCAAGGTCGTCTCGCCCGCGCTTTCCATTACCAAGGCTTTGCCGTCCAGCACCTTCACTGAATGTTGATCGGCATCGAATGAGTACAGCCCTTTCTGTTCAACCAGGGCTTTCGCTCCGTTGATTGCGACCTCCAGATCGGACCCCTTCACCAGCTCAGCCGCTTCAATCATCGCGGTGCCGCGGTTCAACTGAAGATTCACGGCAGTGAGTCCGGCGTTCACCAGTCGAACTTCGCTGTTGTGCCCAAGTCGCAGAAAGGCGCCTGGAGTCAGTAACATTTCAACGTACCCATCGGAGGTATCGATTACTTGATTCGGCTGAACCACAACCGGTGTGTTAGAACGTTGCGGAAGCGGTTGGCCGTCCAGCATTACGCGGCCTTCGACGTAGTTCACCGTCCCCGGAGAAGCCATCCTGCTGGAGCTGTTGTCCATTGTTCCCGGCGCCCTTTGTGGCGCCGCAGGGTAGTTCGCGGTATTGGGATAACCCGTCGATCCCGAAGCCGCCATATTGGTTTGAGCCAAGCCAACGGTTGCCGTAGCGAAAAGTACCGCCGCCGCCAGCCAGCCTCGTTTCCATTGACCTTTCATATTTTGTTTCCTCTGTGTGTTTGGATGCGTTGGCTGAGGCTAAGTTCCAAGTATTCAACAAGATAGCTAAATGTTAGTAGGTTGAAATGAACCACCACCCTGGCTGGGTTCAGCACTATTCCGCGGATGCGACGCTGTAGCAATGAGCTGTTTTCCTAAACCTGATACGATATGGAACCCAATTAGATTCTGAAAGCTCACATGAATACACGACTCTCCCTGGCCATCCTGTGCGGGCTGCTTATTCCTTGTCTTTCCGCTCAATCTGGGCGAGGAGCCGCGGTTCCGATTGTCCTGCACGCCGCGCACTTGCTCGATATCGGATCCGGACGTCTGATCAGCCCGGGCGAGGTACTGGTCGAAGGAGAACACATCAGCGAAGCCGGGCCGCAGGTGAAGCACCCTGCGGGGGCGCAGACCATCGATCTCGGCGACCGCACGCTGCTTCCAGGCTTAATCGATGCGCATGTGCACCTGTTTCTGCATCCGGGCGCGGAAGACTTGCAGACGGTGGAAGAATCCGTTCCGCAACGCACGATTCTTGCACTGCTGGCCGCTCATGACGATCTGATGGCCGGCTTCACCGCCGAGCGCGATATGGGTACGGAGGGCGCTGGTTCAGCCGACTCAGCCGTGCGCAACGCCATCGATGAAGGGCTGTTTCCTGGACCGCGAATGCGAGTTAGCGGCAATGCCATCTCTATCCTCGGCGGCCACGAGGACGCCATTCATTACAACCCGGCGCAGCATGTGCTTTCCAACGCCACGTATGCGAACAACGTGTACGAAATCGTCGAGGTGATCCGGGAGCAGATCAAAGAGGGCGCGGATTTCATCAAGATGTATGAAACCGGCCATGATTCGGTACGCGATGGAAAGTTCTCGACGCCTTATCAATACACCGAGGCTCAATTGAGTGCAGCCGTGACGGAAGCGGCACGTGTCGGCAAGCGAGTGGCCGTTCATGCCACCGGCGAACCCGGTACGCTTTACGCGGCGCAAGCCGGGGTTGAATCCATCGATCATGCTTACCAGCTCAGCGCTGAGACGATGCAGTTGATGCGCCGGAAGCAGATTCCCGCCGTTCCGACGTTCACGATAGCGGAATATTTCGCCGAACATGCCTCATCGCCGGCCCAGGCAGCCCGCTTGCGAGAGGAGCAGCAATTGCACGCACAGGAATTTCGAAAACAGTTGGCGGCCGGCGTTCCCATGGCGGTAGGTACTGACGTAGGCCCGTTTCCGCACGGAACACAGGGGCGCGAATTTACGTTGATGGTTCAGTACGGTATGAAGCCGCTGGCGGTATTGCAGGCAGATATGTTGAATGGGGCGAAATTGCTGGGCTGGCAGGGTCAGATTGGGGAGCTTAAAGCTGGCTATCTGGCGGATGTGATCGCGGTGCCGGGTGACCCGCTGGCAGATATCAGCGTGGTACAGAAAGTCTCGTTTGTAATGAAGGGTGGAGTGGTCTTCCGCCGGGATTAAGGTAGCATCAACAGCATTAAGAAGCATGATTAATAAACATTGATCTCCAGCCGTTTCGTTTCGCGTGCTGAAACACGGCACGCCGGCGGAACGTCACTGGAGAACAGGGGAAAGGAGCGCGTACTTGGCGCAAGGGAGCCAGCAGCTCGGTGATTCAACGAGGGGTCCTAAGCCCGGCGAGTCGAAGCTGAGCGGCAAGCTCATCATCGGCGAACTACTCCGCAATATGGAGCTGGGCCGTTTCGAGATGAGCTACACGGTACTGCTCCCGTGCGTTTTCACAATTTACCTAAATCCCGAAGACCACGCGTCCCTAAAGGGTGTGTTCGGTCTGATTATCGAGGATGCGCGCCGCTCGTTGCGCGCACGGGTCACGCAACTGAATTCGAAGCCGGCGAAATTTGGCGTGCGCCGTCCGGGTGCGGCGGCGAAAGAGCACAAGATCGCGTGCCACGACTGGCTGATCGAATTTTTCCCCGATACCGAAGTGCCTTCCGGCGACGTAGAGATTCATTCAGAGCTGAACGAGGCGCCCGATCCCGCCTATCGCGGCACAAAGACAACGCTGCTCAACCGCGAGCCAACTGCGGCAAGTCAACGACCAACCGCTTCCATTCAAGCCACAAGCCGCCCGGACCAACCTGTCTACGCCGAAGTTCGGTACGAGGACGATTCGGGACCGCAGGTCTATCTCGTGACTCAGAACCTGGTCCGTATCGGCCGCGGCGGAGACGATCAGCGCATGGATCTGGTGCTCTACAGCAATGACGAAGTCTCGCGCGAACACCTGCAAGTACGGCGCGATGGCGCAACCGGCGCATTCTTCATTAAGGACAACAGCACCAACGGCACTTGGGTGAACGGCAAACGCCTGCGGAGGGGTGCCGAAGAAGTTTTGCCCAACAAAGCGGAGATTGGCATCGGCGAGGTCCTCAAGCTCGCTTTCGAAGTGCGGAAATGAAGTTCCTGTACTTTGCGCATATACCCTTCGTGCTGCTGTTTGCGCTATTTGCGGTAGCGTTTGTGTGGGGGAATTGGCGGGGAAGCAAACGGCCATGAACACTGCTGCGGCATGGCGGTCAGGCGTCGCGAGTGACTTAGGGTTGCGGCGCAAGGTGAATGAAGACCGGGTGCTGGCCGACGATGCGCGTGGCATTTTCCTGGTGGTGGATGGTTTGGGAGGGCATGCGGCCGGGGAAGTAGCGGCCGAAACGGCGGTCGAAACTATCGCGGAGCGCATGCGTTCCCTCGATGTCCACAGCGATGTTCACGGCAGCGATGTTGACGGCGTCATCCGTCAGGCGATCACCGAGGCGAACAATCGCATTTTCGAACTCGCCGAGAGCCATTCCGAGTGGCGGGGCATGGCCTGTGTCTTAACGCTCGCTGTGGTGCAGGAAGACCGGATCACCCTGGGGCACGTCGGGGATTCGCGGCTTTATCTGTTGTGGAATGGCCAGCTCAAGAAGTTGACGTCGGACCATTCGCCCGTCGGCGAGCAGGAAGACCGGGGCGCGCTGACAGAAGAGGAGGCGATGAGACATCCGCGGCGAAACGAAGTGTTCCGCGATGTGGGTTCTTGCCGGCGCGCCTCCGGACGATCCGGAGTTCATCGAAACCAAAACTGTCCTTTTCCGGCCCGATGCCGCGCTGCTGCTTTCGAGTGACGGATTGAGCGATGTCCTCACATCGGCCGAGATCGGCGCCATCTTGGAAAGATACGATGGCGCGCCGGAGAAAACGGCACAGTCGTTGGTAGAGGCGGCCAACGCCGCCGGCGGCAATGACAACGTGAGCGTAGTCTTTGTGCCGGGACCAGAGTTCCTAGGCAGCCATTCTCAACGGCTGATCGAAACGCGTCCACGGCACGCCATCACCAGATTCCGAGGAGATGAATCAGGCTGGCGGGCGGCAGTACGGAACCTTCTCTGGTTGCTTGCCGGTATAGCTATTGGCGATTGCGCTTTGGTACGCAGCGCCTTGGTACGGCATGCAGCGATGGGTTCCACAGCGAGTTCCATGGGGACATCCCGCCGCTGCGGTCCGGCTGCGCGGGCCGATTCTGGTAAATCGCCACGGATCCTCATGGGATTCAAAAAGCTCTCCAGACGGCAGCGCCCGGCGATACGATCGAAATCCCTTCAGGGGATTATCTCGGTCCTCTCGAACTGAAAGAGCGCGTCAACTTAATGGGCAAGATACCCGCGCAAGTGAGGCTGCGGGGCGACCCATCTTCCACAATAGACCCCGGGGTCGGCGTCGTTGCGCGTAACATTCGCGGGGCGCGAGTGGAAGGAATTCAGATCGTCGCCGATGACAGCCATCCTTTGCGTATTGGAGTATGGATAACGAATTCGTCCATTGAACTTGCGGATACGGACATCTCGGGCGCGCGTGAAGCGGGCGTTCGAATCGCTGGCGCGTCGGAGCCGCTTCTGCTGGCGAATTTCATTCATGCGAACTTGGGGCCGGGTGTGACAATCGAAACCGGCAGCGCGCCTCGCCTGACGGGCAACTGGATTGTGGAAAACGGGAAAGTTCCCCGGGCGCCGCGGCCTGGCATAGAAGCCGACGCGAACGCGCGGCCGCAGTTCGGCAACAATGTAGTAGTCGGGAACGGCGTAGCGGGACGTTTCACACGAGACTCTCTGCAAGAGAGCAAGTAGCTGATGTCGTAAGGGGAATGCGGCGTCGTGGTGCACTTTCAAAAATTCGGCAAGTACGAAATCACGCGTAAGCTGAGCCGCAGCATGACGGACGTTTATCTGGCGCGTGACACGGAGCTCAACCGGCCCGTGGTTTTGAAGATCATTGAGTATTCGCGCGACGATCTCACTCAGTTGGTGTTGGCAGCTGAACGACGAGGATCACTACTGCAGAAGCAGTTGCACGAGATAGACCCACGCATTTTGCAGATCTATGACTTCGGCGAGCAGAATAACTGTTTTTTTGTCGCCATGCAGTATTTCGAGGGCCGGACGCTTGCGCAGATTCTGCAAGCCGAGCAAAGGTTCGAACCTAAGCGCGCGGCGCGCTATGCGGCTGAAATCTGCAGCCAGCTTCGCACGCTGCATTCCTTTGTTTCAGACGTGGACGGCCGCAAGAAGGCCGTCGTACACGGCGACGTAAAGCCCTCGAATGTGCAGATTGGCGCGAATGACGAGCTGCGATTGCTGGACTTCGGCATCGCCAAGGTCATTACTCTCACGCATAATCTGACTCACCACAACTTGGGCAGCCCAAGTTATTGCTCGCCGGAGCGAATCAGTAAGTCGCAAGTAGATCAGCAGGCTGACCTCTGGGCCGTCGGCGTCAGCTTGTACGAGATGATTGCGGGCGTACCGCCATACCAGGCGGAGAGTACGCGCAAGCTGGAGAATTTGATTCAGTCGCGCCGGCCGCCGCATGCGTTGCCGCAGGACTGCCCTGCCGCGATGAAAGCAATAGTCGCCAAAGCGCTGGCGCCTGATCTGGCGCAGCGCTACAGTTCGGCGGAAGCGTTCGAAAGCGATTTGCGGGCGTTTATCGAGGACCGGCCTACCGTGGCGGAGCGCGAAGGGCAGACCTTGGGGCAGGCGAACGCCACGGTTGAGACAGCTGCAAAGACGGCTGCGGCGACCAGGCAAAGCGGCGCCAGCCAAAACGGGACGAGGCAAAACGGGGCGTCGCAAAGCGGAACGGGGCAAAACGGAATCAGGAAAGCCGCCATACGCGTGAAGAAGCCGTCGAACACCGCAACCAATGTTGCGATCGCGCTGCTGGCGGGCATATTGGTGGGTCTGCTCATTTTCATTCCCATTGGCGCTTACTATCGGGCGTGGAGAGAGACCAGCCACTTGCGAGGCCATCGGGACTACGCGCACGCCAGCGTGCAATCGATCGATTCCGATTGGAATGCTTATCGGGACTTAAGGAAAAAGAACGGGCTGCTGGGGCCCTTTTCGCCCGTTGCCGGTTTGGATTCAGCCATGCACGCCAATCTGGTTGGCGCGGCAGAAAACATTTTGGACACCTTCCGCAATAGCTCCGATTTCCAATTGCATGATTTTGATTGGGCCAAGGCGCGAACTTGTCTGCTGTACGCGCTGCAGATAGATCCTTCTGACGGAAAAGCGAAAGGCGAACTGGCGTTAACGGATGGATACCTCAGCCTGGAGCAGAATTCGAGACTGCCTAAAGCGCGACTGAGCATTCCGTTCTTCACCCACGCCGAGAGTTATCTGCCTCGCTCGCCCGATCCTCATCTGGCCTTAGCGCGTGTGTACGTTTACTCCTATCGCAACGTGGGCCAAGCATTGCCAGAGTTTCAGCAAGCCGAAAAGTTGGGGTACAAGTTGGGTTCGCGAGAAGAGAAGGAAGAAGCGGATGGATATTTGTATCGCGCCGAATGGGCGCTGGGGCATGCCAAGCAGACCAGCGACAAAGATCAGCGAGCCAAATGGCTGCTAGCGTCGCGTTCAGACATGAACCGGGCGAAGGACCTATATGAGCCGCTCGTCGGATTCTCAAACGTCAGCATGAACCTGGATCAGCTGCAGCAGGACAGCGCCGAGCAGTCGAAGTTGGAGATCGAAAACGGCGGGCTGGCGGCGGCTAAGGCACGACTCGCGCAGATCTTCTCGACATTACGGCGATGGCGATAACTCCATGACGATAACCCCATGGCTATAACGAAGACTTGGGACAGAGGCGCCGCGCTGGAGTTGGAGCGCGACGAAACGCTCCAACCGAAAGAGCGGCGCCGGGAAGCTTGGTGGTTGCTGGGGGCATCGCTGTTCGTGGCATGCGGGCTCGCCATGGTGTTCGTTGCCAAAACGCAAGACTTCGCCCAAGAGCAACAGCAACTGCATGACGGGGAGCTTCTGGATCTGAATCAGGTAACAGTGCCTACCCAGCTCTCGCCCGTTCTGCAAATGGTGCCCGATGCCGGCCAGCGCGATGCGGTGGCGGAACGCATCTCGAGCTTCCTCAATCAGCGTAAGCCCGTGCCGAACGTCGGAGCGCTCGCCCGATTGCGAGCCGGTTTCGCGGCGTTTCCTCCGCTGAGCAAGTTAAAGCCTTTGCTGGTGGTTCGCACTCCGCATGAGTTCTTTCAGACCTACGTTTTGTGGGCGTGCTTTTACCTGGCGGCTTTCTGGATTGTGCATTTTGCTTGGCGCCTGCAGCGGTTTCGCGGCGATCCCGCCATTTTGCCGGCGCTCCATCTGCTGACAGGGATTGGTTTGATCCTGATGGTTAGCCTGCGCGATCCGTTACGCGACACGCTGGAGTTCAAAAAGTTTGCTTTCGGTGTGGTGGTAGGTTGCGCCGCGCTGCTGCTGCCGCTGCTGAAGCCATTTCAATACCGCAACTTCTCCGGCTGGACGTACACGCCGCTGCTGGTTGCGTTCGGACTCTTTCTGGCGCTGCTGCGATTCGGCTCCGGCCCGACAGGCAGCGATGCGAAGGTGAACCTGGGGCCATTTCAACCAGTCGAAGTCGTTAAGATTCTGCTGGTCTTCTTTATGGCGGGGTATTTCGCCAGCAACTGGGAAAGGCTCCGCGATCTGCATCAGAAACGGTTGGTTCCTCGTTGGTTGCGCTGGCTGGAATTGCCTCGCATTGGTCATGCCCTTCCCGTGATATGCGCGGTGGTCTGCGCGCTCACGTTGTTCTTCGCGTTAAAAGACATGGGACCGGCGCTGGTAATCGGCTTCCTGTTCCTTACGATGTTTGCCGTGGCTCGCGCGCGCAGTGGATTAGCGCTGCTCGGCATCACGCTGCTGGTTGTGGGTGTCGGGATCGGGTATCATTTCGGCGCGCCGCACACCGTGGTCGAACGTGTGTCCATGTGGCTGTCGCCTTGGAACAACGACGTGCGCGGCGGCGATCAGTTGGCGCATTCGCTGTGGGCGTTTGCCACGGGCGGTCCCTGGGGATCCGGGCCGGGATGGGGAGATCCCAGCGTCATTCCGGCCGGCCATACGGATCTTGTTCTGCCTTCGATTGCGGAAGAGTGGGGCGTCCCGGGAGTGCTCTCCATCGCCTTACTGTTCGGACTGCTTGTGCATCGCGCATTTCGCATTGCGCTGCGCGCGCCGGACGAATATGGAATGTTTCTTAGCGCGGGGCTGGGAACCTTGATTGGTCTGGAAATGCTGCTGATTTCAGGCGGCGCGTTGGGTGCGATTCCGCTGTCGGGCGTTGTGTCGCCGTTCTTGAGTTCCGGGAATACGGCCATGCTGGCGAACTTCTTCATCTTCGCCATCCTGCTGGGCATCTCGAACCAAACGGCGCGCCTGGAGGTTGATCGTGAAAGTATCGAGCCGGTATTTCGAACGCCGGTGCGCGTGCTTGCTGCCGCATTGGGAGTCTGCGCGGTCGCTCTCGTGGCGCGCGCCATCGATCTCGAGGCGCTCCACGATCAGGAATTGCTGACACGCAATGCTTTGGTCTATACGCAGGACGGGGTGAAGCGGCCGCAACGCAATCCACGGCTGAATTTACTCGCGGCATCCATCCCGCGCGGTGACATTTACGACCGCAACGGCGTGCTGCTCGCCACCAGTAGCTGGGCCGAGCTGGAAAAGCATCGCGCGCAGTACCAGGCGCTCGGCGTCTCCATCGACCAGACTTGTTCGCGGCTCGACAACCGGCTGTATCCTTTCGGCGCCGCTACCGTTCATCTGCTCGGTGATTTTCGTACCGGTGAGAAGTTTCACGCCACCAACTCCTCGCTGATCGAGCACGATTCGAATGCGCGGCTACAGGGATATTCGAGTTTCAACGATCTTGCTCCGGTGGTGCGCTATCGGCAT
This sequence comes from uncultured Acidobacteriaceae bacterium, assembly GCA_963849445.1. GTDB lineage: Bacteria > Acidobacteriota > Terriglobia > Bryobacterales > Bryobacteraceae > Bog-105. The sequence continues at coordinate 117,569 of CAWKHS010000005.1, forward strand.
CAGCGCGGCAATCCCGCTCTGCAGGCGCTGATGAACCGGAATCGCGACGTACGCACAACCATCGACATTCGTTTGCAACTTAAAGGCACCGATATCCTGCGCAGTCATCTCGAACCGGAAGGCAAGAAAGGTGCACTGGTAATGATGAATCCGGCGACGGGCGATGTTTTGGCGCTTGTGAGTTGGCCGCAGCCGGTCGCAGGAAGCGCGACGACGCCCGATGAGTTGCTGGACCGTGCGCGTTACGGAGAATATCCGCCGGGTTCCACGTTCAAGCTGGTTACGGCGATGGCGGCACTGCGGTTAGATCCGAAAGCGATGGCGCATACGTATACCTGCCGCGGATTGGGCGATGGCCGGGTAGGTGTCATTATTCCCGGATGGCGGCGGCCCATTCACGACGATATAGAAGATCATGCGCACGGCACGCTCGATATGGGTCGAGCCATAGCCGTGTCTTGCAACGCTTACTTCGCGCAGCTTGGGGTTTACAACGTGGGAGCGCAGGCGCTGCATGATACAGCAAGTTTGCTGGGAATACCGGCGGGCAGCGTGAAAGAGATCAAGAAGATGATGCCGTTCGCCGCGTACGGACAAGGGCCGGTGCTGACGACGCCCTTCAAGATGGCGCGCGTTGTGGCCACAATCGCGGACGGCGGTTCGATGCCGGAAGGCCGCTGGGTGCTGGACGAAAACAACTCGCGTGCGGCAGGTCCCGCGCCCATTCTGGCGGCCGATTCCGCGCAATTTTTGCAGCGGGCAATGCGTGCCGTGGTCACAAGCGGCACGGCGAGGACGCCCATGGCAGGTCTGAATATCGAGATGGCGGGTAAGACCGGAACGGCGCAATTGGACGTGGGCGAACCGCACTCCTGGTTCGCGGGCTATGCGCCGTACGATGTTGCACCCGCCAAACAGATCGCGTTTGCGGTAGTCGTGGAGCACGGCGGATACGGGGCCAAGCTGGCCGCACCGATTGGACGCGAGTTGGTGGAAGCCTCGCAGCAGTTGGGCATCATTACAGAGGGGAAGTGAATCCGTGGCCATTTCGAACGTGATCGAGAAACTCGGCAAAGCAATCTTCGAAGCGCCTTTCGGCGCGAGCCGGCTGGCGAAGGATGCACCGGAATTGGCTGAGATCCGCATTGCGGTACTTGATGCCATCAAAGCGAAGAGCCACCGTGCGAGCGGGAAGAATGTGTTCCCCTATAACCTCGTTCGCATCAGGCTGTATGGAGTACCGGAGGAGCAGGCGAACGTGTTCCAAAGCGAGTTCCTCTCGAACTACTTTGCGGACGAGCTGAAGACGGGGCTCAGCAGATCAAACTATCGCTTTCCGGATGATCTGAAGGTAGATATTTTCACCACGCCCACATTGCCGGGTGAAGGCGAGCAGTGGCTTGTCGTCGAGACCGATCTTCAGCGAGCCACGGCTGTTGTGGAAGAATTGCGCCCACCCGCGCGGCTGGTGATCGTGAAAGGCGCTGCGAGCGAGCCGGAATTCCTCCTCGACAAACCGCGGATAAACATCGGCAGAACTGCTGAAGTGTTTCACGACGCCGGACCCTCGCGCCTAAACGATCTTGCGTTCAGTGAAGACAACGAGATCAACCGCACCGTGTCGCGCGAGCACGCTCATATCGTGCGCGCGCCGAAAACCAGCGAGTACCGGATCATCAATGACAGGTCTTACAAAGGCGAAGAGAACTGCGGCATCTGGATTGTGCGCGACGGCTTGAGCCAGCCGGTGCATCGCAGCGTTCGTGGCACATTGCTTCAGGACGGTGACGAGATCCATCTGGGCCGCGCGGTGCTGCGCTTTCTATTCGGCGCGTAAGGCGACCGTCGGATCGATTCTGGTTGCGCGCAGAGCCGGCAGCATGCACGCTGCGGCGACAACCAGCAAAAGCAGAAATGGGACCGCGAAGAAGGTGATGGGATCGGCCGTGCCGACGCCGAACAGCAAGCTTTTCAGCGCGCCCGACACGACAAGAGCACCTACTAATCCGAGAGCGATTCCGGCAGCGGCAGGCTTCATCCCCTGAAGTAGCACCATGCGGCTGACGTCTTGCCGGGCAGCCCCGAGCGCAATGCGGATGCCGATCTCAGAGGTTCGCTGTGAAACCGCGTAAGACACTACGCCGTACAAACCGATAGAAGCGAGCAGAAGAGCGAGGCCGGCGAATAGAGTGAGCAGAACGAGGGTATATTGACGGCCGGCAAGCGATTCCGCTGTGATTTGGTCGATCGTTCGTACGTCATGAATCGGCAGGCTTGGATCCAGTTTGTGAATCTCAGAGCGAACGGCGCCGATCACCGATTTAGGGTCGCTCCTCGCATGAACGATGAAGTATAGGTCGCCTTCGTTCCCGTCCAGAATGGGGAGATAAAGAATCCCTTGAACAGGCTGTTCAAGGTCTTGCAGTACGTCGCCCACAACGCCGATCACTTGATATTCGGGATTGGGGTGCTTTGGATCGTCCGGCGTGAACCCGGCGTCCGTACCCAGGCGCAACCGCTGGCCGATAGGATCTATGCCGCCGAAATACTGCTTCACGGCGGACTCGCTAATGATCACGGGATCGAGGCGGGGGTGAAGGTCGTCGTAGCCCTGGTTGTCCTGCGGCGTAAAGAGGCGGCCTCTGAGCAGAGGAATGGCAGTGGTCTTGAAGTAATTCGCATCCGCCTGGCGCTCCGGAGCATCCATCATCTGTCCCGGCGGCAGAGGATGACCCACGATTCGAAAGGCCTCATCGCCGCACCTGCCGTCCAGCGGGGCGCAATCCACGGCGCCTGCCGATTGAATACCAGGCAAGCTGTTCAGGCGATCCACGGCGTTGCGCACGAAGGCAGCCCTGGCAGAGCGTTCTTTGTAAGCCGCATCTGGCAGGCTGACGCTTAAAGTGACTATGTTTTCGGTCTGAAGCCCGGGGTGCACATTCAAGATCTGCGCGAAACTGCGCACTAACAATCCAGCAGCGATGAGCAGGACCAGCGAAAGGGCAACTTCGAATGCGACAAGAACATCGCGCAGCTTGCCTTGGGAGCGTCCGGGTGTCGCAGAGCGGTTTCCGTCCTTCAGACTGTTCACCAGATCAGTTCGCGAAGCGCTGAGGGCCGGGAAGATACCGGCGAAAATTCCCGTGATTACCGAGAGGGCCATCGTAAAAAGAAAGACCGACCGATCGATGCCGATTCTTTGTACATGGGCTATTGAGCCGATATTCGGAGCGTGGGCGGAGAGCAAGTTGGAGCCCCAACTGGCGATCAGTAATCCGGCGAACGCGCCAAGAAGCGAGATCGTGATGCTCTCAGTGAGCAGTTGCCTGACGATCTGCGCCCGGCCGGCGCCCAGGGCCGCGCGGATGGCCAATTCGCGCTGCCGGCCGACTGCCCGCGTCAGCAGCAGGTTGGCGATGTTGACACAAGCGATCAGCAGGAGACAACCTACCGAGGCGAGCAGAATTAGGAGAACTGACCGGACTTTGATCACCAGGAAATCGTTAAGGGTCATGGCGCTGGCGCCTCGGCCCATCACTTCCGCCGGATGATCTTTCTTGAAGCGCTTGACGATGGCGTCAATCTCTTGAAGTCCCCGGCTGAAGGAAACGCCGGGACGGAGCCGTCCAATGACGGTAAGCGAATGATCGCTATGAGAGGCGAGTTCGAATCGACTCAGTTGATTTTCGAGCGTCACCCAAACCTGAATATTCCGCCTGGGGAATGTGAACCCCTCGGGCATAACGCCGATGATGTCGTAATCATTCTCGTCGAGGCGAATCTGACGATGAAGCACACTGGGCGAACCGGCGAAGCGCTGCTTCCAAAGCGAATAGCTAATCACCGCGACGTAAGGCGCTCCATGACGGTCTTCTTCCTGGCGGAAGGTACGTCCGAGGAGCGGAGTAACCTCGAGAGTCTGAAACAGATTCGCGGAGGCGAGAGCTCCTGAAACGCGTACTGGAGTAAACGAGCGGCTTTTGCTGGCGAGATTGAAGGAATGAGTGCGGGTCGCGGCGATCTGTTCAAAGTTCTTTGAGTCGCGCTTCCAGTCCAAATAATTCGCGGGAGCTACGGAGTTGTAGGTTCCGTTTGGGACTACGTCCTTCTCGAATAGCGCGATCAGCCGATCCGGATCCGGGAACGGCAGCGGTTTCAAGAGGACGGCATTTACCAGGGTGAAGATGGACGCATTGGCGCCAAGGCCCAGCGCGAGGACGAGAACGGCGACGGCCGTGAAGCCGGGGCGTTGGCGAAGTTGGCGAATTGCGAAGCGAACATCCTTTAGGAAAGCATCGAGCATTGCGTAGCGATTAAAGCGTGCCTGGTGTTAGGGCACGCACGCTTCCGTGCCAGAAATTATTGAAAATGCAACGCTTGCAGATAATGCCACGCCGGGATGGAGGCGTGATTTTGGGACGGCGGCTGCCCGGAAGCGAACAGTCGCAAGGTCGATTTACCGAACGAACCCAATCGGTGGCTTCGTTTTTTCAAATTACGTGCAGGAGGAAAAGAACGATGACGGCGACCAGGACGAGACCGAGGCCTCCGGAGGGATAGTAGCCCCACTCACGTGAGTAGGGCCATGCGGGGACGGCGGCAACCAGGAGAATGAGAATGGCAACCAACAGAATCATACCCGTGTGACGGCGCGGACCTGGAAACTATGTCAGGGATCGGGTACTATCACGTGCCGGTGAATGATCCTACGCCGTGGTGGCTGCGGCGATGGCTAGTTCCTGAACGGAGATCGTGGTCTCGGTACGGCGCCGTACTTCGTCGATGGCTTCCTGCCAAGTGTCGAATAGCGCAAACCCGGTGTGCCGGCCAAAGCCTTGCAGCACCCAATACGTGTAGCCAAGTTCCGAGCGGGTCCGGCGGATGGTGAAACGGTCGAGAGGCCTGGGCATTCCAGGATGTTTTCTGTCGGGGCGGGAGCGGACATGGGACTGCGCGGCGGCAGGTGCGGCCAGGAAATGCTTAACTCCGTGGAGCACGCCGATGGTACCTGCAACGAGGATGACTCCACCGGGATTCCGACAAAGGCCACGTAAAATGTTTCGCAGCATGGATTAACTCCACGTTTACCACAGATTTAAGGGGTTCGGGAAAGGGCCGATTGACGGGCAGACCGCGCTAGGCAAGAGCGGCGATACGCTGGGCTGGGCTTTTCAGGAGAGGCACGAGAACAGAATCGAGAATACCGTTTACCTGCTCGAAAATTTCGGCGGGAGGGCGGGTGGCAGCGATGCAATGATATGCATTCTGCTGGCGATAGTAATTCACGACCGCGACGCCATTCGCCTCATACAAGCGCAGGCGTTCGCGGATGCTCGCGGGATTGTCGTCCGCACGACGAAACAGAGGTGAATCGTCACGCTCACAGGTGCGCTCGGCAGCTTCGGCATCATTCATGATGCTGTAGCTGCGGCCGCAGACCCCGCAGTTGTAGCGGCGACTCAAACGTGCAACGATCTCCTCGCAACTCACCTGAAAGCCGAGAGCAACCGGAGGCGCCATGTTCATTTGAGCGAGTATGCCGTCGAGAAATCGCGCCTGCGAGACGGTTCTCGGATAGCCGTCTAAGATGCAGCCGTTTTTGCAGTCGGGAAGACGGAGCCGATTCGCTACAACACGATTCACGAGATCGTCAGAGACGAGCTGTCCGGCAGCAAGCAGGGTGTGAATGAGATTACCGAGCTTGGTTCCGGTTTGAGACTCGCGGCGCAGGATGTCGCCGGTGGAAATTTCGGGAATGCCAAGGCTGGAAGAGAGCAATGCACCCTGAGTCCCCTTTCCGGAGCCCGGGGGGCCCAGGAGGATGACGACTTGTCCCATTGAATGCATAGGCGGCAGGGCCAAAAGGTTATTGTCGGGCACCGCGCCTCAAATTCCAAGCGAACTAGCCCGAACTGGACCAGTTGTCCGAACGCGCCGTCCTAGTAGTTTCGCAAGACGTAGAATCAGAGCAGGACTGAAATGGTTGCGCCCGAGTTGCTCGAAGCCTTACCTCTCTTCCTGACCCAGCGGCGTATCGAGGCCGGGACTGAGTTGCTGGAAAGCTACCGGGACAAGCTGGAGCGTCTGGATGCGGGCGAACCGGGCGTGGGAACAGCGCTCGGGTTGTTGGCCCAGTGGACCGATGTCGGGTTCGATGATGAAGGGCTGCTGGCCCGGCTGATTGAGAGCATTCCGCGGAGTGCCCGGGAGATGTTTTCGCTTGCCGATTACGTTCACCTGCGGACCGCTGAGGCGGTTCTCGCGATGGCCCGGGAAGAACTGGCTTCCGCGCTGCGGCATCTGGAAACAGCACTGACGCTGAGCGAGGACTTGGCGGACCCTACCGTCAGAATATTCGCCATGTTCTGGAAGGCGCGCTGTTTACGGAAAGCCGGTGAATACGACCAGGCGATCGAGATCACGCGGCGGGCAGTGGAGATGGCCGCCGGCGCTGGACTGGAATATGTCGCGGCGGTGATTCGCACGTTGGAGAGCTGGTTACTGTTCCAGAAAGGCGAGACGAAGCAGGCAATTTCGATTCTGCAGGAAGCCGAAGTGATTCTGCGCAAAACGGACGATTTCATTGCGCTGGGAAATATTCAATCGAGCTATGGGCGCATCGCGTTGCGGGAGGGGCGGTACGACCACGCAATGCAGCACTTCCATGCATCGATCGACTTCTTTGGGAGACGTCCTGCGCTCCAAGCGTATCTGGCACGATCACTGACCAACATTGCGCAGGCGAAGCGTTTTCTGGCTCTGCAACTGCGCCGCAGCATTGACGCGCAGCGGCGCACGCCCGGGCAGCGCGCCAGTTCGCAGGAGAAAGCAGGACAACTGGAGCGGATGCACGAGTTATTGAGAAGCGCGCAGGCGGATCTGGCGCAGGCTGACGCGATTTACACGCAACGCGGCAATCACCACGGCGCCGGCAATGCAGACGTGAATCTGGCGCAGATCTTCCTGGATCTGGGGGATCTGCATCAAGCCGAAGAACGGGCGCATGAGGCCTTCGAGCTAGGTGCAACCAAGGCCGATCATGTCTTGATGTGCCGGGCGCGCATCGTGGAGGCCATGGTCGCGAATGCGCGGTTTGAAGAGCAGATTGGGGAGGCGGAAGATCCGAGCCGGTTCGCTCAGCTGGCGCACGATTGCGCGCGTGACGCCGTAGATCTAGGCAAGCGCACGGAGAGCCGAAGATTACTGGCACAAGCCTACATCTGCCAGGGGACGACGCTGGTAAACGGTTTCTTCAACAATACGGAGATGGCGCGTGCTTGCTGCGACCGCGCTGAGGGCTACCTCGGCTCTGACCGGCATGACGCGTTGTGGCAGGAACTCGAGGAATTGCGGGCGACCATTGCGCAATCGGGGCTGGAAGACCCGAATTTGCGGGCCTGGTCACAAGGGGCGATTGGAGACAAGTCATTGCAGGACGTAGTCGCGGAGTTTGAAGAGTTGTTGATCCGGCGCGTTTGGGAGCATGAAGGGCGGAAAGTGGCGCGAGTGGCGCGGAAGCTGTCTGTGTCGCCAAAGAAAGTGCGCCGGGCTTTGCGGAGATTGGGATTGATGGTGGAACAGCCGGAGAGCGATGAAGTGCCGACGTGATCAACGGCTCATCCATCGATGCTCGCCCTAGGTCACACAGTCGACATCCGCGTGCAACCTGAGTGGAGCCTCTTCTTGTCTGAATCAGGCCTTCACTTATGTGGTAAAGCTTGCGCTGCAACTGCCTTGTCAGTTTGAACTCGTGAGTGACATTCGGTTCTGCATCCACCAATCGGTCCAGAAACGGACCAATTCGGCCTGTCTGATCCTTTCGACAGGGCCGAAGGCAAAATTGGCGATGGAGGCCTGGGTGCGATAAGGGCTGGGAGTTCTGAACTGCATGTAGTCCATTGAGGAGACGTTTTCCGGCGTCTGTGGTGGGCAACCGTTCGCAAACGAAGAAATACCAATGACAGCACTCATTTGTGCATCAGGGTCAGTGCCTAGCAGCGGTTGTGCAAGAAAAGGAAGGGCGTCCTTAGAGTGGATTGCGCTCAGCGCTCGCAAGGCTGCTTGTTTTAACTCAATAGAGGCCCACTTCGCTGTTGCTGTGCTCCCGAGAGAATGAACTGCAGTTGAATCTGCACTGCGGAAGCTGTTCCTCAGAGTTATCACTACAAGTTCATAGTCTGGGTCAGCCTCAATGGATGGGTTGACCGTTGCTAACTGGATTAGCGCGCCCGGGTCATTCCGCTCTAGAAGGCCGGCGAGGGCGAACACTTTCAATTCGGAGCTTGGCGATTGCAAGAGTTCATAAAACGAGTTGCTTACAAAAGGACTATTAAGACCGTGCATGGCCCCAAGAGCTTCTCTGGCGGGAAGATGCTGGCTCTCAATTGAGCTGATTGCCTCGGATGCCAGGTCGTCGATCAGAGGTGTGCTGTTGAGCGGCAATGAAGCAGCTGTCGGATCATCCCCAACAGGCCAAAAGATGCTTAAGATAAATCGGTAGTATCCCGATTTTTGTGTAAGTCGCTATTCTCCGCGTGTGTTCCTTTCTTTAGATCTTAAGAGTTGCTCTTCCACATTCGTTAACGAAAGCCGGAGCGCCGGAGGCGCGGAGGTTTTTCGTTAACGGCCGGCCCTCGCCGCGGCGGCCTCGATCCGATCACCCCACAGCAGCAGAAAATGGTTCAGGGATGTGCGCCAGTTGGGAGCCGCGCGCCAGCGTTGCGCAATGTTGCGTAGAGCCAGGTACAACAGCTTGAGTGCGGACTCCTCGCTCGGAAAGGACGCTCGGGTCTTGATCACTTTGCGCAAGGTCATGTGCAGCGATTCGACTACGTTGGTGGTATAAATCGCATCTCTTCCGTCTTCTTGCCCTTCAGCAGCTCGTCCAAAGCTGCTTCCAGCCCGTTCGTCTCTTCTGCCATTCCGTTCTCCTATTCTCGGAGAACGCTTCTTACACAAAATGTTCTACACCCTCGATAAAATCCAGCCTTTCCCACGAGATCTAGGACATGCCAGCTGCCATCGTCTCCTCGCTGCAAAAACCACAAGCCGTGGAGTCGATTGAAGATCTGCCCAGAAGCCCTGTCATTCACAGGAACGGACCAGCGATGACTGGCATGTATCCAGCCCAGAGATGGGTCGCCCTTGAGTACTCGCTCTACCTGAATAGAGAAGGAAACCTGATCGTTGTCTTGGACCCGCGTGGTCACGGTCCCTCTGACGATTACGTCCGCCTGGCTCGCCGCCTCAAGTAGAGTTGCAGCTCGTCCAACGATGGTGCTCACTGCAGTGAGCAGGATCAAGCTAGCGATTCTGAGCATATCCAGAAATAATCCGGAAACTGATTACCAGACCAATTACTTGTCTGCCACACTGACTGAGACGGCTTTCCGACAGCTGCCCAGCCAGAGGCTAACCACTGTTGCTTCTCGAATGACTCGTTCAAAACAATCGGCGGTAAAATACTGCCGTTAAGATCAGCAATTCCATGATAGACGGCGGTCACGTAGCCTGTCTGTCCCGATACGCCGGTCAGAGCGCTGCACGAACCCCAATTGGAAGCGACGGACGTCGTCATTGTGAAACGAGTGTTGATGAAAACTGGAAAAAGGGCGGCCTGACCCGATGCGGATTAGTTTACCGATGCCAGAGGGTTGTCGAAGTTGAATCCAAATAGCCGGGGATTTTCTCCGATCACGGCCGCGGAAACGATATAGAAAACGTAGTCGTATGTCTCTTGCGGGACCTTGTCCCGATCAACCGTAAGTAGCTTCCAAAAATTACGATCTCTCGGATTCTCAGGCATGCTGCGAACCAGCGGGACCACGTAATCCTCACCCCAGTTGTAGCAAGCCATTACGAGCAAACCAGAAGCTTGCGCATCGGTGCTGTATAGCTCTTTGAGATACTTCGCGGCCGCCACGGTCTCCCTGTCCCAGTGATGGCGGTCGTCGCCTGGATCAGGCCTTCGAAGGTCAACCAGAGGTCCAAGATGTAAGCCGTATTTGACTGCAGTCTCAGGAATGAATTGCCACATTCCCTTGGCTATGCCCTTCCTTGTCATCGGTCCGCTGATGAACGGTTGAAAGTCGCTTTCCTGGAGGGCGAGATAAAAGAACTGCGGTGGGAGATTCTGTGCGAGGAGTTGCTGCACGATCTGCCTGGTGTAGCCTTTGTCTTGTGCAGTCCTGATGTCCTGTGCCAATCTGCCCGAAGATTGCCACTTCTTGATGTAGGCATCGATCTCCGTCACGAAGTCGTGGGGCATGTTCAATTCGCATTCGCCAAAAATCCGGGCCACTCGTAAGATGAGCTGTTCTTGCGGTGTCAACTTCGGGTCATAGATGTGAAGCGTCGATAGAAACTCATCGTAATTCTTTTGCAGTTGCTCGCGCCTGGTATTGAACTTTTGGATTTGCGCCATTTCGCCCTGATCGTGTGAGTTAAGAACCACCCGCTGCAGGTTGGCGATATCGACATCGAGGGATTTCATGGTGTAGAAGATGTTTTCCGCCAGAGCGCGTTGGTGGGCCACTTGCTGATGCAAGTACAGCGCGTATCCCGCCGCGGCAATGATGGCCAGCCCGAGCGCGGCCATGATCTTGCCGTACTTGCGTTGTTGCTTGGCTTGCACTTTCGCAAACGCCTGGCGCACATACATCGTATGCTCACCGGCAGGAGTATCGGCCGCTCCCTTGCCAAAGTAATGATCGGCGTATCGCGAGACGATGGTGTTTTCGCCCGGCGGTGTGATGCCTGCCGCTTTCGCCGGCGACTCCGGCTTCGGCCGCTCCGGCTCCAGATCGACGAAGGGTCCCTCCACACCTAAGCGGATTTTGACGCCCTGGCCTACGGGCGTGAGTTCCACCCGCTGACCGGCGACAAAGATTCCGTTGCTGCTACCGAGGTCCTTTACCCACCAATCGCCATCCTGCAAAAACACTTCCACGTGTTTGCGGCTGACGTATTCGTTCTTAATCGTGACATCGCACTCGTCCACACGCCCGATCTGAAACGGCTTGTCGAAAAATAGATCGATGGGTTCGGGTGCAACTGCACGAACATGCAGACGAGGAACTGACCGGAAAGACCTGGATCCTGTGCCCACGTTCAACCTTCCGATCATACAGTTGAGACCGGGCGGACCTACTTTGCGGTCCGAGTATGGCCGCGCTAACCTTCCCGCCGCAGTTCGATCAGAACAATCTCGGGCGGGCAGTTATAGCGAACGGGCAGCGACGAGCAACCTACGCCGGAGCTGGTATATCCCTGCATTTCGTCATGGGTCCAGTGGCCGTAAGTGTACTCAGACGGGCAGTTGGCATTATTTCGGAGGGAACCGATTCCCGGGAAGCGGATTTGGCCTGCGTGGGTGTGGCCGCAGAGATATAGATCTACGCCGTGGGCTGCTGCCTCGCTGTAAAGCTCAGGGCTGTGGGCCAGCAGAATTTTGAATGCATCGGGCGGCACGGAGGAAAGCGTGCCGGGAAGGTCGTCCGTCTGGTAGCTGAAATCGTCATCCAGGCCGGCGAGCCATAATGAATCCCGGCCATGGGTGATCTCGACTGCCTCGTTCACCAGCATGCGCACGTCCATGCCCGCCATCGCATAGGCGATCTCCGACGCGTCGTGATTTCCGAGAATAGCGAAAATGCCGTGCTTGGCGGAAATGCTTTCTACAATGCGGAGCATTCTAGGGTAAACGCGTTCGCAAGGCCCCTCATCTTCGTACCGATAGTCGCCCGTCATCAGGCAGACGTCCGGACGCAGTTCGTTCAAGATCTCAGCAATACGCTCGGAGAGGCCATCCACGCCGTCGATGTGAAAATCAGACAAATGCAGGATCTGAAAACCATCGAAGGCCGGAGGCAGATTGGGGTAACGGAGCGTCACGTTGCGTACTACCGGAGAGAGTGCGTTTCTAATTCCTCTTTCGTAGAGCGCGATGGATTTAAGAAAGAGCTTCAGCAGGGGCCGGACCGTGTGACGCTCATGGCGCAGAAGAATATTCTTCTTCCGCAACTTGCGTCCGGTCTTCGCCATCCACTCCTCGGCCTTGATTCTCGGTGCGAGCCGTTCAGATAAGGAAACTTCTTCGATTAGCGTGGTCATGGGTGGAACAGAGGAGAGCGGATTTCGAGAGATCCAGAGCTTCGAATGCCGTCGCAAGTTGAATTACGATGGTCGTCTGGAGTGCTGCTGAACCTCATTTTATCCAACGGACAACCGTAACGCATCCTTTAGACCGTACGGGAGTTTCCCGCCTTATCCCATGAAAAGCAGAGGCTGTGCTCTACGAGCGGGTGTCACCCGACCAACACAGGAACACGGCCCCGAGCGGGGGGACGTCCAGCGTAAGAGAGTGATTGTGGCCGTGCAGCGGGATGGGAACAGTTTCTACCCCGCCTAGATTGCCTCTGCCGCTGCCGCCATACTGCTTGGCGTCGGAGTTAAAGATCTCTTTCCAAAAGCCCTCTGCGCGGCACGCCGATGCGATAGCTGTCGCGCGGGACCGGGCTGAAGCTGCAGATGATCGCAGTCATCTCATCGTGAGAACGCCCTTTGCGGACAAAGCTCAGGACATTGTGCTCGGAATCCTGCGCATCGATCCATTCGAAGCTTGCCGGGCTCGTCTCATTGGTCTGCAGCGACGGCTCGGAAGCGGTAAAGACTGTTCAAATCGCCGACAAGAAGCCGCAAGCCGGCATGAGCGTCGAATTTCAGCAGTGCCCAATCTAAACTTTCGTCGTGATGCCATTCGGACCACTGACCAAATTCACCGCCCATGAAAAGCAGCTTCTTGCCCGGTTGCGCGTACATGTAGGAAAACAGGAGCCGCAAGCTTGCAAATTTTTGCCAGTTGTCACCCGGCATTTTGTTGATCAACGAACTTTTGCCATAGACCACTTCGTCATGCGAAAGCGGCAGGATGAAGTTCTCCTTGAAGGCGTAGACCATGCGGAACGTCAGCTCATTGTGATGGAACTTGCGATACAGGGGGTCCTGAGACATGTATTGCAGGGTGTCGTGCATCCATCCCATGTCCCACTTCATTCCGAAGCCCAGTCCGCCGATGTAAGTGGGACGCGACACCATGGGCCAGGCGGTAGACTCTTCGGCGATAGTCTGCACATCGGAGTGAGCGCGAAAAACATCCTGGTTCATGCGGCGGAGAAAGGAAATGGCTTCCAGGTTCTCGCGGCCTCCGTGTTGGTTCGGAATCCACTGGCCTTCGCGGCGTGAATAATCCAAATACAACATCGAAGCGACTGCATCCACACGCAATCCGTCCACGTGATATTTCTCGAACCAAAAGAGCGCGTTACTCAGCAGGAAGCTACGCACCTGAGGACGCGCGTAATCGAAGATGAAGCTGTTCCAATCGGGATGTATTCCGCGGCGCGGATCCGCGGGCTCATATTCGTGCGCGCCATCGAAATAGCCTAGGCCATGTTCGTCGTTCGGGAAGTGGGAGGGGACCCAATCGAGAATCACGCCAATCCCGTTCTGGTGAAAGCGGTCCACCAGATACATGAACTCCTGCGGATTACCGTAGCGGCTGGTGGGCGCAAAAAAACCGGTGATCTGATAACCCCACGAACCGAAGAACGGGTGCTCCATCACGGGCATGAACTCCACGTGAGTGAATCCCATTTCCTTTACGTAGGGCACCAATTGGTCGGCTAATTCGACGTAACTGAGAGAGCGGCCACCCTGCTCAGGAACGCGGCGCCAAGACCCGAGGTGTACTTCATAGATGGAGATCGGCGCATCCAGGCTGTTCGCGGCGCGGCGGGTAGACATCCACGATTCATCGATCCACTGATAACCCAAATCCCAAACCACCGAAGCATTCCCCGGAGGTGTGTCGTGCAGGAACCCGAACGGATCGGCTTTGTCCGCCCGATAATCGTTGGAACTCGATTCAACATGGTATTTGTAGCGCGCGCCGACGGCAGCGTCCTGAGCAAATCCTTGCCAAATTCCACCTGCACCGCGTGCCAACGGGCGTTGCATCTTTGCGCCAGCCGTTGAAACTGCCTATAACCGACACAGAACGTGCGTTCGGCGCCCATACTGCAAATTGGGTTCCGCCTTCGGGCCGCACGTGCGCGCCTAGAACGTCGGCGAGTCTGGTGTTGGTGCCTTCTTCAAAGAAATAAATGTCGTCCTGGGTGATAACCCGAGAGAAGTTCGCCATGTAACCCGATTCTTAACCTACGAGACTCAAGATGCCGCGCAGAGGGATGCGGACCCAATCGGGACGATTATTCAGCTCGTAGGCGACTTCATAAAGAGCCTTCTGCAGAAGGAACGCATCAAAGATGCGGCGCCGCTCTTCGGGATTGGACGGTACGAATTGCGCCCTTCCAGCGGTTTCGAAGTAACCCTTGAGATAGCTGGCGCTGATCCAAGATGTCCAGAAGCCAGCCCACGACGCGACGGCGCTTGCCATCTCAGGCTTGGTTGGCACTCCCGAAACTTGACCGAACAACGCCGCATAGGCGGCGTACTGGAAGGAACGAACCATACCCGCTACATCACGCATCGCCAATGTTTTCGAACGTCGTTCGCTTAAGGGGCGCGCCGGCTCACCTTCAAAATCGATAATCATGAAATCCGTGCCCGTGTAGAGCACTTGGCCCAAGTGGTAATCACCGTGGAAGCGAATGCGTGCGGCGTCGATGGTTTGATCGCGCAAGGGAGAGAAGCTTTCCGTAACGCGGTTCTCCAGGTGCAGGACTTGCTTGGCGTTTTCGGCGGCGGCGCCGGTTAACACCGCCTGTTTGCGACGAAGCAGACCGAAGGTGATATCAGCTTGGCCGATCATCTCTTGATACGAGCTTCTTGCCTTCTTCCGGCTGGAAGGGTTCGGGGCTGAAATCGGCGCCACCACTCTCGCTGCTCAAGGCCGCATGCATTTCGGCCGTCCGAACACCCAATAGGCGTGCCGATTCCAGATACTCGCCAAACAATTCCTGAGCATCTTCGGGCAGAGTATGCTCCATCAATTCCAGCGGATGATCCGTGGGAAGATCTGGGGCCTCATTGCCTCGCGCCAGCGCACGTTCGAAGTAGCCGCTGAGCGAATCGAGGGTGTACTTCCAAGCGTCGCCTTCGTTCCGAACGAATTCCTGCAGGATGCCGACGGAATGCACCGTCGCTCCATCTTTCGAGCGGTATTCCAGTTTGCCGAGTACAGCGGGCGTGTTCGCAAATCCGCGCTCCGTCAAAAATGTGCCGATCTCGACGTCCGGATTGATGCCCGGCTCAATTTTTCGGAAGAGCTTCAGGATGAAGCGATCGCCATAAATGATAGATGTGTTGCTTTGCTCAGCGCGTGAAACAGAGCTGTCCAGTTGCAGGTCCGCGTGCTCGCGCTTGCCGCGGAACGCGCTGGTTTGAATGGCGACCAGATCGCCTTTTTTTCCCGGAAAGACGGCGCTTCACGCGACCGCATTCAGGAGTGCGGTTCGCAGTTCGGGGGCTGCGAGAGCGCTTCGTGCAACTCACCTTCCGCACCCGATTCGTGTCCGGTATCTGGCGATAGCATCCGATTTTCTGGCGCTGCCGGATGCGTCTGCCGGAGCTAACGTCAGTACATAATTGTCCGATTCGCCGTCCGTGTAATCGAGACGAATCATCGCGATGTAGGATCTGGTCCCGGAAACCGCCAGGACGTCTTCTATCTCGGCCTTCTCGATGGTGCGGGTCTTCGCGCGAAACCAGCGCCGCTGCGCGATATAGGCGGGCAGAATGGTGGCGAGTTGTGCCAAGGCCGCATCGTCGAACAGATGCTCCGGCGAGTGAATCTCGATAATCGGTATGTCCGCCTTTGCACTGTTACGTACCGATGTCTTGAAGCTCCTGGGAAGCCATACGTTATGGATTCTATTCAGAGGTCAGACTTTCACAGGAAGTACTCGAAATCGCTTTCTACGCGTACGCGCCGCCTGATGCGGAAGATGTGCGCTGGAATGCTGTTGGGATCCAGTTCCACGTAGTTTCTCGGACCACTCCACATATAGCGGGCACCTGTGAGCAGATCATTGGCCTGATAGGGCCGATCTTCGTCAATGCCCAAATCCCTGAGCGCAAGATCGACAAAGCCGGATTGGCGGTGATGCGGATCGAGATTGACGACCACCAGAATCAAGTTGCTGCCATCAGGAGAACGCTTGCTGTAGCAGATCAATTGTTCGTTGTCCACGGGGTGAAAATCAAGCAACCAGTCCGTTTGCAGAGCGGGGTTTTCGTGCCTGATTCGATTGACCAGCGTGATGAGTTCCCGCAGGCTGTCAGGTCTATCGAGCTCCCAGGCGCGAATCTGATACTTTTCCGAGTCGAGATACTCTTCGCTTCCGGGTTTCGCCGGGCGACCTTCCAGCAATTCGAAAGCCGGCCCGTAAATTCCGTAATTCGCCCCAAGCGTGGCGGCAAGCATGAGACGGATCATAAAGGCCGCTCGCGTTCGCAACTGCAGGAACTCAGTGAGAATATCGGGCGTGTTCGGCCATTGATTGGGCCGGAAGAACTCACGCACGGGAGTTTTGGTCAGCTCCGTCAGATACTCGGTCAATTCTTGTTTCCGATTCCGCCACGGGAAATACGTATAGGATTGGCTGAAGCCAAGCTTCGCCAGACGGTACATGATTTTCGGGCGCGTGAACGCTTCTGAAAGAAATAGCGTTTCCGGCCACTCGCGCTTGATCTCGGTGATGCACCATTCCCAGAACGGGAACGCTTTGGTGTGCGGATTGTCAACGCGGAAAATGCGAACACCTTGACCGATCCAGAAGGTGAAGACACTCTTCAATTCCTGCCACATCTCCCACCACTTGGTGCTTTCGAAATCGAAGGGATAGATGTCCTGGTATTTCTTCGGCGGATTTTCCGCGTACTGAATGGTTCCGTCCGGGCGTTTGCGAAACCACTCCTCGTGATCCTTAACGTAAGGATGATCCGGCGCCGCTTGAAATGCGATATCGAGCGCCACCTGCAGTCCAAGTTCAGAAGCGCGGCTGACTAAGGCGCGAAAATCTTCGAGGGTTCCCAGCTCCGGATGCACCGACTTATGTCCACCCTCCGGCGCCCCAATGGCCCAAGGACTCCCGACATCGCCCGGCTCCGCAGTGACGGAATTGTTGCGGCCCTTGCGAAAGTTCGTCCCGATGGGATGAATGGGCGGAAGGTACACCACGTCGAAGCCCATATCTGCGATGTACGGCAACCGCGCCGTGCAATCCTGCAGCGTTCCGTGCTTTCCGGGCTCCGGGGAAGTGGAGCGGGGAAACAACTCGTACCAGGAGCTGAAGCGCGCTCGCACCGGGTCGACGATCAGGACGAGTTCGCGTTCCATTTCGGTTGCAAAGCGACGGTCCGGATACCGCAGCATGACGTCATTCAGAGCAGCGTCAGTGGCTCGCTCACGCCGCTCCGGAATAGCGGCATCGCTGCCGAGGAATTCCGCCTGGTCACGGAGCCAGCCTGCATTCGCTCCCTCAGCGCGTTCCGCAGCCGCTTCGATCAGTTCAACACCGATGAGGTAATCGAGATGCGTGTCCTGCTCAGCCTTGATGCGCTTCTCCAGATCGCGACGCCAAGTCTCCCAATGGTCTACCCAGGCGTGAATCGTGTAGACGATAGCGGCCCAGCTCTGTCACGCGAAATTCGCCGAACCAGCGGTCATTCACGAGCGCCGTCATGGGGTGCTCCGTCCAGCTGGACGACTTTTCGTGCCGGGACAACAGCACGGCGGCAATGGCATCGTGGCCGTCCGTGAAGATATCCGCCTCAACGCGAACGGCATCCCCGACAGTGCGTTTGGCCGGGAAACGGCCAGCGTCTACTTCCGGCGAAACGCCCTCAATAATGACTCGCCTGCGTCCGTCCCGCTGCGGCTTCGCCTGGCTCGTGTCCACGTTCTCTTCCACAGCAGTAGTATGTTGCACGCTCATCGCTCATGGGACAAACCGCAGGCGCAGGACGTTACGTTTAAGCTTTGCCGCCCTTCAATTCAGTGATTAGCGAACGGTAAAGCGCTATCGTCTGGTCGGCGATGGCCGTCCAGCTAAACGTTTCTTCCACTCGCCGGCGACCTGCTTTCCCGAACTGTTTGCATTTTTCCGGACTTCCCAGCAACTCGGTCACTTTTCCACCGAGATCCTTGGCAAACCGTTCTGGATCTTTCGGAAATCCGGTCACTGGATCTTCGGCAAAAGGCACCAGGTAGCCGGTTTCGCCATCTACCACCACCTCTTTGATGCCACCGGTTGCGCTCGCCACCACCGGAGCTTCACACGCCATCGCTTCCAGATTGATGATGCCGAACGGCTCATACACCGAAGGGCAGCAAAACACGCGTGCATGGCTGTAAAGCTGGATCACCTCCGGTTTCGACACCATTTTTTCTATCCACACCACGCGCGGATTCGTTTTGCGGGCTTCGTCCACTTTTTGCCGCATTTCCGCGGCGATGTCCGGTGTATCCGGCGCGCCCGCACAGAGCACGACCTGCGTGTTCGGGGGCATGTAACGGATGGCATCCACCAGGTGCGTCACACCTTTTTGACGTGTGATTCTTCCGACGAAGAGGACGTAGGGCACATCAGCATCCACACCATAGGTTGCGAGCGCGGTCGTCTCGCTTGTTTTTTGATATTCATCGAGCTGAATGCCGTTATAAATGACATGCACGCGTTCGGGCGCGACCGGATATACGCGCAGGATGTCTTCCTTGGTGCCGTTCGAGACCGCAATGACGGCGTCCGCATCGAGAATCGCGGTGCGCTCCATCCAGGAACTCATGGCGTAACCGCTGCCTAATTGTTCTGCTTTCCAGGCGCGCAACGGTTCCAGGCTATGGGTGGTGAGGACAAACGGAACGTTGTAGAGCTTTTTCGCCAAATAGCCCGCCATCGACACGTACCAGGTGTGCGTGTGGACGACATCGATACCGGTGAGCGCCTTCACTTGCGTGAGATTGAGGCTGAAGGCTTCGAGAGCGCCTTTGAATTTTTCCGTCGTGCCGTTGCTGATTTCGCTCCAGGGCTGATTCCCACGAACGTGCAAGTTGCCGCTGTCAGAATGCTGATCTCCCCAGCAATGCACTTCCACTTCAACCTTCTTGGCCAGTTCCCGGCTGAGGTACTCCACATGAACGCCAGCGCCTCCGTAGACGTAAGGCGGATACTCGCGTGTAAAAAGTCCTACTCGCAATGTTTTGTCCTCCAGCAACTTACCGATTACTAGAACACAGAGTTGGTTTCGTTATTGCTATGTGTTCTCCTTTTCTTCGCCTATAATGGAGCCGTGTCTTGTAGTGCGGATGCTTACGTGGAACTCCACGCGCAGTCCGCTTTCTCATTTCTGGAAGGGGCTTCGCTGCCTGAGGAACTGGCGTCCCGCTGCCGTGAACTCGGCCAGCAGGCGATGGCCATCACGGACGCACACGGTGTTTATGGCTCGCCGCGTTTTCATTTGGCGGCAAAGAAGCTTGAAATGCGGGCTCTCATCGGTGCCGAAATTACTTCTTGCAGGAATTCCCGCTATACGCTGCTGGCGGAGAACAGGAAGGGATACCAAAACCTGTGCCGCTTATTAACCCGCACGAAATTCCGCAGCGGTTTACCGGGAAAGCCCGAAAATCCTTTTGCCACAGATGACGATTTTGCTGAGTATGCTCAGGGGCTGGTATGCCTGACGGGCGGCGACGAAGGTCCACTGGCGCAAGTGTATCGGGAATTTGAAGGTCCCGAAGCAGAGATTCGCGCGCATGAAACACTGGACTACACTCAGCGGGATTTTCGGACAGCAAAGCGTTTTTGTCGAACTGCAGCGGCATTATCGCCGCAATCAGGAGCGACGCAATCAAGCCCTGGTTGATCTTGCGCGCAGGATGAAACTGCCGCTGCTTGCGACCAACGGCGTTTCGTACGCAACAGAAGACCGGCGAGAGTTGCGGGACGTACTTACCTGTGTTCAACACAACACAAGCATTGCGGAAGCCGGAACTCTTCTCAGTTTCAACGCAGAACGTCATTTGAAGAGTTCGCAAGAGATGCAGCGGTTATTTGCCGATTTGCCGGATGCGTTCGGCAATACAAGCGAGTTGGGAAAACGGCTGCAATTTACGCTGGAAAATTTGGGTTACGAATTTCCCCGCTATCCCATTCCGCCCGGCGAAAGCGAAATGTCTCACCTGCGGCGATTGACAGATGCGGGGGCGCGGCGGCGCTATCCCGATTACGGCGGGAAGGCGCAGGGTCAGATTGAGCGTGAGTTAGCACTAATTGAAAAGCTCAACCTGCCAGGCTACTTTTTGATCGTTTGGGACATTGTCGATTTCTGCCGGCAGAACAACATTCTGGTCCAAGGGCGCGGTTCCGCCGCGAACAGCGCGGTGTGTTACTCGCTGGGGATCACAGCCGTGGATCCGGTCGGCATGGACCTTTTATTTGAGCGTTTCCTATCGGAGGAACGCGGTGAAATGCCGGATATCGATTTGGATCTGCCCAGCGGCGATCAGCGTGAGCGCGCCATTCAATACGTGTATGACCGCTATGGCAAGCTCGGCGCCGCGATGACGGCGAATGTCATCACGTATCGCGGCAAATCGGCGGTTCGGGATGTCGGCAAAGTATTGGGTTACGACGAGCAGCAGATTGCCACCCTGGCCAGTCAGATCAATACCTTTGAATGGAAAGACCCGAAGGATTCGCTCGAGCGGCGTTTCGAAGAGCAGGGTTTTGACTTGCGCGATCCGCGAACGCTGAAGTTTTTTTCACTGACCAGCGAAATCATGGATCTACCTCGCCATCTGGGTCAACATTCCGGAGGGATGGTGATTTGCCAGGGGCAGCTTGACTGTATCGTGCCGCTGGAACCTGCCAGCATGCCGGGACGCGTCGTCGTGCAATGGGACAAAGACGATTGCGCGGATCTGGGAATTATCAAAGTCGATCTGTTGGGCTTGGGCATGATGGCGGTGCTCGAAGACACGATTCAGATTGTCAGAGACAAGTACGGCGAAGAGGTAGATCTGGCGCATCTGCCCGAAAACGATCCGGACGTCTACACTTGTTTGCAAAAAGCAGACACAATCGGATTATTTCAGGTAGAGAGCCGGGCGCAGATGTCCTGCTTGCCGCGGATGAAACCGGCAAAGTTCTACGACATTGTGGTGCAGGTCGCGATTATTCGGCCTGGCCCGATTGTCGGCCAAATGCTGCACCCTTATTTAAAGCGCCGGCAGGGTTTGGAACAACCGGTCTGTCTGCATCCGTCGCTCGAACCGATACTCGAAAGAACGCTCGGGGTCCCGCTGTTTCAAGAGCAATTGATACGAATCGCCATGGTCGCGGCCGGATTCACAGGCGGCCAGGCGGAAGAGTTGCGGCGTGCGTTCGGTTTTAAGCGTTCCGAGAAACGCATGCGCGAAGTGGAAGTGAAACTACGCGAAGGCATGACGGCGAAAGGGATCATTGGCGAGACGCAGGAACGCATTATTCAGGCCATCACTTCGTTCGCTTTGTACGGCTTTCCCGAATCGCATGCAGCGAGCTTTGCGCTGATCGCTTATGCCAGCGCTTATCTAAAGTGCCACTATCTGGCCGCGTTTATGGTGGCCATGTTGAATAACCAGCCGATGGGGTTTTATTCGCCCGCTACGCTCGTAAAAGATGCGCAACGGCATGGTCAACGCTTTCGCCCGGTTGACGTTCTGCGCTCCGATTACTTATGTACGGTGGAAACGGACGGCAAGGCGATGTATGTGCGCCTGGGATTGAACTACGTCACTGGTCTTACGGCCAGTACGGCGCGCAAAATTGAAGCGGAACGGAAGCAATATCCTTTTTCTTCCCTCCGTGATTTGGTGCGCCGCGTGCCCGAACTACAGAAGGATGAAATTTCGACTCTGGCTGAATTAGGCGCCTTGAATGCTTTGCCTAAGGAGAAAGTGGACCGGCATCGCCGCGGAGCCCTGTGGCAAGCAGAACTGGCGCTGCAACCTGCCGGCGAACTTTTCGAGAGCGTCGCGCAGGACGGCACAGCGTCGCCTTTGCCGCCGATGACTCCAGGACAACGCACCTATGCCGATTTCAGCAACAGCGGTTTGAGTATCGGCAAACATCCCATGAGTTATTACCGTGAGCGCATGCGGGAAATGGGTGTGATGGATGCAGCAACGGCGAAGGCCCAGCGCGACGGTGTTGTACTCACTGTGGCGGGATGCGTGATCACTCGCCAGCGCCCCGGAACCGCCAAAGGATTTGTCTTTTTGAGCCTGGAAGACGAGACGGGAATCGTCAACATTATTGTGCAGCCCGATCTTTTCAACAGAAAGCGTCAGATCTGCACAACTGCGCCGTACGTAGTCATCAAAGGCGTCTTGCAAAGTATTACTGGAGTGATTTCCGTAAAGGCAGGCGATATTGATGAACTGAGTTTCCGCGAAGCGGCGGTCATGCGTTCGCATGATTTTCACTAAAGGAACAGATCGCTCACTTGCACCGAAAATCCAGGCACGACATCTCCGCCGGTCAGCAACTGTGTCTCACCAAAAGTTGACATCACTCCATCCGCGTAGACATGGACACATTTCGTCTTTGGATACACAATCCAAACCTGCTTCGTTCCAGCAGCTAGATATTCATTAACTTTAATCTGCAAATCCTGGGCTGAATCCGAAGGTGATACGACCTCCACAGCCAGATCCGGAGCCCCTTCGAAGTATTCATCGTCCCCAGTCGACCTAGTGCGCTCGATACTTACGAGGGAAACGTCCGGCTGCCGAATTGTGAGCGGATCGCGCGACAGGACATAACCAGCTTCAGCGAAAGCTTCGCTGTGACGAGCATTCCGAGCGCTGCAAGGAGCAACTTGAATAGCGTTGTTACGATTCGGCTGTGCAGAAACTTCGGGGGCGGCATAGTGATGAGTTCTCCCGCGCTGAGTTCATGGCGTGCTCCGTCGCGAGGCAGTCGCGAAAACTCATCAATCGTGAGTGGCGCCTGGGCTATTACGGCCATGCTGCCATTGTAAATTGAAAACGAACTTTGAATGAATCGACGCAAATTTCTTTCGACCGCTGCCGCTGCCGGATTCGCATACGCGCAAGAACCCAAACCGGAACCGCACAAACCAGCTTCTGCCGAAATCAGCTCAAGCTCCGGGCGTAGGCCCCTCGGCTTTTGAGTTAGATGAGGTCACGGTCTCCGATCTCGCCTCCCACATGCGCCAAGGCTCGCTCACGGCGGAACGTATTGCTGAACTTTATCTGGAACGGATCGAAGAAATCGATCGCCACGGCCCTACCCTGCGCTCTGTTATCGAAGTGAACCCGGATGCTCTGGCGATTGCCCGCTCACTGGATGCCGAGTACAAATCCAAAGGATCACGCGGCCCTCTGCATGGGATTCCTGTGCTGCTGAAGGACAACATCGATACCGCAGATAAGATGCAAACCACCGCGGGCTCGCTCGCGCTTGTAGGAACGCCTGCAGCCCGCGATTCCGCGGTTGCGCAGCGTCTTCGCGCGGCCGGCGCAGTGATCCTCGGCAAAACCAATTTGAGCGAATGGGCGAACTTCCGTTCTACTCATTCGAGCAGCGGCTGGAGCGGACGCGGCGGTCAAACAAAAAATCCTTTTGCATTGGACCGCAATCCATGTGGCTCCAGTTCCGGATCCGGCGCTGCCACTTCGGCTAACTTGTGCGCGCTGGCTGTGGGCACGGAAACCGATGGGTCCGTTGTCTGTCCGTCCTCTATGTGCGGCATCGTCGGCATCAAACCGACGCTCGGTCTGATCAGCCGTTCCGGTATTATTCCCATCGCACATAGCCAGGACACGGCCGGCCCGATGGCGCGTACGGTGCGGGATGCCGCCGTCCTGCTGGGGGCGTTGGCTGGAGCCGATCCGCGCGATGCCGCGACGCAACAAAGCGCTGCTAGATCGTACACGGATTACACGCAGTTTCTCGACCCGAACGGCCTGCGTGGCGCGCGGATTGGGATCGCACGGCAATACTTCAATATTGGTCCCGCTGTCACCGCGGTGATGGAAGAATGCATTGCGCTGATGCGCGATGCGGGTGCGCAAATTGTGGACCCAGCCGACTTGCCGTCCTACGAAGCGTGGCGTGACACAGAACTGCAGGTGCTGTTATACGAGTTCAAAACAGATTTGAACGCGTATCTGGCGGCACGCGGCGGCGCGGTTCAATCGCTCGAGCAGTGCATCGCGTTTAATCGTGCTCATCGGTCGGAGGAAATGCCGTTCTTCGAACAGGAGATCATGGAACAGGCGCAGCAGAAAGGGCCGCTGTCTGAGAAGGCCTATAAAGATGCACTGGCCGACGAACCATCGTTTAGCGCGCAAACAAGGAATCGATGCAGTCCTCGCGAAGTTCAAAGTGGATGCGATCGTTGGACCCACGGCAGGCCCTGCCTGGATAACCGATTGGGTCGCCGGCGATCGGACTGATAGCGGCTGTGCGTCGCCGCCCGCAGTGGCGGGTTATCCCCACATTACGGTTCCCGCCGGCTTCAAGTTTGGCTTGCCGCTGGGAATCTCATTCTTCGGAACTGCCTGGAGCGAGCCCAAGCTCATCAAATTCGCCTATGCGTTCGAGCAAGTTCGGAATGCGCGGCGCAAGCCCGAGTTTTTCCCAACCGTCAACTTCTATGCCGGTTCCGCATCTAAAAGTCATGAGTGACTTTTTCAGCGGGCAGGCTGATGGCTGATAAACATCGTGTACTGATCCTCGGCGGCGGGTTCGGGGGTCTGTACGCCGCGCAGGCTCTGAAGCATGCGCCCGTCGAGATCACACTGGTGGATCGCCGGAATTTCCATCTGTTTCAGCCGCTTCTCTACCAGGTCGCGACGGGATCGCTTTCGCCCGGGGAAATCGCGGCTCCGTTGCGCGGCATTCTGAGCAAGCAAGCAAATACACGAGTGCTGCTCGGCGAGGCAGCGGATATAGATCCAGCGGTGAAACAGGTGACGCTCAAAGACGGTGGAATCCTTTTTTACGATTCGCTCATTGTCGCTACGGGTTCACAAAGTACCTATTTCGGACACGATCAATGGCAGGAGTGGGCGCCAGCATTAAAGAGCATCGAACAAGGCACCACCATTCGCCACAAGATCCTGGTGGCCTTTGAAGAAGCGGAACGGACCACAAGCTTAGAAGAGCGTCAGGCTTGGCTCACGTTCGTCATTGTCGGCGCCGGAGCCACCGGAGTAGAACTCGCCGGCGCGCTGGGCGAGATCGCGCGACACACGCTCAAAAACGATTTCCGCTCGATTCATCCGCCCGACTGCGCGAATTCTTGTCGTGGACACCGCGTCACGCGTATTGAACACATACCCGGAAGATCTCTCGAAAAAAGCGGAGCAACAGCTTCTCAAACTGGGCGCAAGAGTGCGAACGGGCGTGAAAGTTACTTGCATCGACCAGAACGGCGTGACGCTCGAAACTTCAACCGGTGAGCAACACGTCGCCTCACATACGGTGATCTGGGCCGCCGGCGTGGCCGTTTCGGATTTCGCCAAAACACTGGCCCATCGAACCAATGCAGATACGGATCGCGGAGGAAGAATCAAGGTAAAGGGTGACCTGACGGTGCCCAATTATCCCGACATCTTCGTCGTCGGCGATCCTGCCTTCATCGCCCAGCCAGACGGAAAACCTCTTCCGGGCGTAGCACAGGTTGCCATGCAAAGTGGGGCCTACGCCGCCAAGATAATCGCCAAGCGAGTAAAGGGCCAGCCCGAGGGCAAACCCTTCAAGTACTTCAACAAGGGCGATATCGCGGTGATCGGCCGCGCTGCCGCAGTAGCGAACGTGTTTGGCGTACACCTGTCGGGCTTTATTGCCTGGCTCGTCTGGCTTTTCATCCATCTTTTGTACATCGTGGAGTTCCAGAGCCGCATCCTTGTTGCCATCGAGTGGGGCTTCCTTTATCTAAGCTATGACCGCGGGGCGCGCTTAATTACTGGCAAGGCGGCAGAAGCGTCGCTCTACGAACATGAACCAGTGAGAAACTCCGCCGATTCGTAGTTTTTCAGCACTTCGGGGCCCTAGCTGCAGGTGTTACTTTAGTACTTCACCAAATGGAGTTGCTGATCTCGGGTCCCGACGGCGTATCTTCCACCGTCGAGTTGCGGAAAGACTCGCTCTCGCTAGGACGTTCTACAGACAACGATCTCGCTTACCCGGAAGATCCTTGGCTCTCGCGCTATCACCTGTGCTTTGAACGCCGTCAAAACACCTGGTTTGTGAAGGACTGCGCCAGCCGGAACGGCACCTTGGTGAACACCAGCAATTTGCGCGAAGCGCACCGGCTGAAATCGGGCGACCGCATCTATGCGGGGCACCTCACTATTGAGGTCCATGAACCAGCCACGGTGGCGAAACCGGAGGTCGTCTCCTTCGTACCGCAAGAAGAGGAGAAGAGCACCCGCGAAGCCACGATCGTGACGAGTCTTGACAAAGTGCTGGACAAAGCGGTGCAAGCTTCGCGGCAACAGAGCGAGACGCCTCTCAGCACTACACGCGTCGTGCGGGCCCTGATTCGCGCCGGCCAGGAGCTTGCCGGTCATCAGCCGCTGCAAGAACTCTTCCCCTCTATCCTCAACTTGGCTCTCTCGGCCGTCGAAGCAAAACGCGGCGTAATCCTGACGCTTGAGAACGAGAAGCTGGTTGTGTGCGCGAGTAAGGGCGAAGGCTTCTCTATCAGCACCGCCGTGCGGGATCGAGTGATCCGGGAGAAATGCTCTCTTGTAATCAGCGATGCGCAATTGGACGACGCCCTGCGGCAACAGCAAAGCATAGTCCTTCATCACGTGCGCAGCATGATGGCTGTGCCGTTGCAGACGGGGGATCGCGTGATCGGCCTTATCTATGTCGATAACGGCGCTGTCATTCGCCCTTTCTTGCAAGAGGATTTGGAATTGCTGACCGTCATGGCCAACGTGGCGGCGATTCGCATTGAACACGCGCGACTCGCGCTCGTTGAGCAATCCGAGAAACTGATGGAATCGCAGCTGGCGCAGGCAAGCGAAATTCAGCAGAGTCTTCTACCTCCCGAAGCGCCGCTGATTCCAGGTTATGACCTGGCTGGCTATAATCTTCCGTCGCTCACGGTCGGCGGAGATTACTACGATTTTCTGCCCTACAAAGACGGGCGGCTTGGCTTGGCTGTCGGGGATGTCTCAGGCAAAGGAATGCCCGCGGCACTATTGATGTCGAGCCTGCAGGCCCGCGTTCAGATGCTTGTAGAAACTGCGTCCGACCCGGCTTCCGCAGTAACGACGCTGAATCGGAACATTGCGGAACGCTGCCCGCTCGGTAAATTCATTACCTTTTTCTATGGAGTGCTCGAGACCTCGACGGGTCGGCTGCAATATAGCAATGCCGGCCACAATTACCCGTTGCTGGTACGCGCGGACGGCACCGTGGAACAACTCACGGGAAGCGGAATCGTCATGGGGCTATTTCCATCCGTTCAATACGAACTGCAAGAGACGGTTCTGCTTCCCGGCGACACGCTAGCGCTCTTTAGCGACGGCGTTACCGAGGCAGGCAATCAGGCTGGGGAAGAATTTGGCGAAAAGGGCCTCGCCAGCTTCTTGGCCGCTCATAAGTTCGATCCTTCGGCCAGCGTAGTAGAGCGTTTGGCGCATCACGTGCGCCTTTGGTCGGGCAATTCATCGTTTGCGGACGACTTCACGATTGTCCTCGTCCGCCGCTACTGACCGTTCTATTGAGGTGAAGTAGAGGCATGAGGAACAAATACATTGGACCTATGCGGAAATGCTGGATCACATGCTCTTTACTGCTCGTCTTCCCCACGGCGTATCTGCGCGCTGCCGATTCGTCGATCGCGCCGGAGCTGGATACAAAAATCCCTGCCGCTCTCGCGGCCTTTGGCGTCCCGAGCGTCTCTGTTGCCGTTATTCAGAATGGCCAAGTCTCTTACGTCAAGGCGTTTGGCGAGGCCAATATTGCCGCCAATCGAGCCGCGGACGCAAATACCCGTTACGCTGTCGGATCCATTAGCAAGCAATTTACGGCTGCCGCTCTGCTACTCGAACAGGAGCGCGGCGCTCTATCGCTCGACGACAAAGTATCGAAATACTTCCCGGACTTGACGCGCAGCAACGAAGTTACTATTCGCGAAATCCTCTCCCACACATCGGGCTATGAGGATTACGCTCCGCAAGACTATCTCATTCCGGAATGGACAAGGCCCATCACTCCCGATGAAATTCTGAATCGCTGGGCGAAGAAGCCTTTGAACTTCGATCCGGGCACTCGTTGGCAGTACAGCAACACAAATTACGTGTTGGCAGGTAAAATTCTGGAAAAGGTCTCGGGCCAGGCTCTCTTGTCCTTTCTCGAGCAGAACTTTTTTCGCCCGCTTGGAATGAAATCGGCCGGCGATTGCGAAGTACACAATCCGGCCGATGCTACGGCTTACACGAGGTATGCTCTTGGACCTCCCCGCCCCGTCGGGCGTGAAGCAAACGGGTGGTATTTCGCGGCAGGCGAGCTTTGCATGACGCCTTCAGATCTTGCCCGGTGGGACGTTTCTTTTCTGGCCAAGAAAATCCTCTCACCGAAGTCGTACGACGAGTTCACACATGAAATAGACCTCAAAGACGGCAAGCCGACCCACTACGCCCTGGGGCTCTCTATCGGTGACCTTCGCGGCACACCAATGATTTCCCACAGCGGAGAGGTCTCCGGATTCTTGGCTTTGAACGCCGTGTTCCCAACGAAAGGAGCAGGTGTAGTGCTCCTGACAAACGAGGACGGCGTAAATCTCATCGGACCGCTTTCGCGCGTCATCGGGTCGCTGCTGATAGATCCTGCTACATCCACGACTGAGGCGCAAGACCTCCAGGTGCGCAGCATACTGGAACGGCTTCAACAAGGCGAAGTAGACCGTGCGCTTCTAACTGCCAACGCAAACTCCTACTTCAGCGACCTGGCCCTCAAGGATTACCGCGACTCACTCGAACCGCTTGGAAAGCTCGAACTGCTGACAAGAGAAAGTGAACAGCTTCGCGGTGGAATGACACACCTGAGCTACCGCGCTCATTTCCAGAAGGATTCAGTTCTGCTGAATGTGTACCTAATGCCGGACGGGAAGTTCGAGCAATTCCTGGTAGAAGAACAGCCTTAAATAGGCAAAGGCGCCGTGTCTTTCAACACGACGCCAAGCTAAACAACGTTCAGTTAGATTATTGCTGGGGCGGTGCAGTGGGCTGCGGTTGCGGAGTCATGGGTGACTGACTCATCGGCGATTGACCGACGGGTGACTGACCCATTCCCGGCCCTTGCGTAGCGGCACTGGGCGGGACGCCAATCTTTACCCCAATCACTTCTCCCGAGACGACCAGTTCGACACGCCGATTCAACTTCCGGCCGGCTGCGGTGTCGTTCGAAGCGACAGGATAGCTTTTGCCGTACCCCACTGCTGTCATTGTCTGCGAGTTCACACCTTGTGTGAGTAAGAAGTCGCGCACGCTGTCGGCCCTCTGCTCCGAAAGACGTTGATTCAACTCATCGCTGCCAGTACTATCGGTGTATCCTTCTACCTGCAGATTCAATCCTGGATGAGAAGAAACGATGCCGCCTATCCTTGCAAGCGCAAGCTTGGCTTGCTCCTTTAGGGTGTATTTGCCGGTATCGAACAGAACGTCCTGCATGTTAACAACCAGTCCCCGCGGTGTTTCGCGAGTGGGCAGAACCGCATTGAACTGTTGCAGCAGTTGCTCGCGCAACTGGTTCTTTTCCATTTCGGCCTGTTGCCGGAGCCGGTCGGCTTCTGCTGCTGCTTGCTGTGCCTTTTGCGCTTGCGCCGACGCTTCGGCACGAGCCGCATTCGCTTCTTGGGTCGCCTGCTCGGCCGCCGCACGCTGCTGAGCCTCTAAACGCGCACGTTCATCGGCTTCCTGCTTTTGGCGAGCTGATTCAGCGGCTTGCTGCTCGGCCTGCTGAGCCGCATTTTGCGCTGCGGCTTGGCGGGCGGCCGCTTCCCGCCGTTCCTCATCGAGCGCTAATTGCTGCTGCTTGCGTAGAGAGATTGTCCGGGCATCCTCTGCCTTCTGGACTGCTTCCTTAGAGGTCATGATCGCCGGTCTCCACTGCTTGCGCGCCGTGTAGTCCTCAGCTTGTTTCAGAAGGCTTGCCGCATCCTGATACGTATCGCCAGCGAACTGATCCGCTTTGGCGTATTGCGCAATTTGGACAGCGTTCATCGCCTCGTAGAGCTCCAGCGGACTCTTCTTGTCCGAATTCATCACTACCGGGTGTTGTTGCGACTCCGGAACATGATAGGTGTACTGCCCGCGTTGCAATAGCTCATATTTGGCATCCACGGTCTCATACTTTCCAAGCGTGTCGCCGCGGATGATGTTCTCCATCACGACCACGTCGCTGGGCTGGCGCACCGCGAAATATGGCTCCGCAGTAATGATTAACCCAAAAGCCTGCAGTTCGGTTGTCTGATCGCCTTTGAAATGGCCATCCGAATCCACGACAACTTCACCTAAATTAGAGGCGTGTCCGTCGGGCGTAATGGCCCACAGAACATAAGTGAGAAACTCCGGCCCAAAACTGCTGGCTGCGGGCAGGCCCTTCACATCCACCTTGATCTCGTCGTGGCCCAGCCGGCTGTTCACATCCGCAGTACCCTTCGCTTGCGGCGCGAGTGAGGTGCCTTGAAAATCGACTTTCGTCCATCCACTGTGATTTCGATAACTAACCGCCTGGATCGACCTGGAAACTACCTGGACGCGAAAGATCGGGTTCGGACCGCCCGGCGCATTCGGATGATCGCCGGTCTGTGTTGGATTGGGCTCTTGCCCCCACAACGTGAAAGGGAGGAGTACAAGTACAGTTGCCGCTAACAATCTCATAGTCTTCGAAACCTCATCAGAGCACGAGCCGGGCCAAACTGTGCAGCGCCCTATTTTCTTAGACTTCCAAGAGGCGCTAGGGTGATCGGCCGGTACTTTTTTCGGGAGTAGGTAGGGAAAAACAGGAAACGGTTCAATCTGGATTCCAATCCGGGACGTGGCTCGGAAGCCCCACCCGGCTCGATATATGATCTTTCGGCCACCCCGCTAAGATCGTAGTGTGACTCCGCCCCAGCCGCCGCTCACCGAGGCGAGCCGTGCTAGGCGATCCATATCGCCTTTACTCCCCATTTTCCTGATTGTGGCCGTCGATATCCTCGGCTTCACAATCATTCTGCCCCTGCTGCCGTTCTACTCCGAACATCTAGGGGCCTCCGCGACAGTCGTGGGAGAGCTCGTTTCGACGTACGCCGTCTGCCAGCTGATCGCCGGTCCTATTCTAGGCCAACTTTCCGACCGTTTGGGCCGGCGTCCCATTCTCCTCGTCAGCCAAATCGGCACGCTGGCCGGATTTCTGGTGCTCGCTTTTGCTCATCATATCTGGGTTCTATTTCTGGCCCGCGCGATCGATGGGGCGACTGCCGGCAACCTGACCATCGCGCAGGCCTACATCAGCGATGTCACCAAGCCGGAAAACCGCGCCAAAGCATTCGCCGTCATCGGTATCGCGTTCGGCTTCGGGTTCCTGGTCGGACCCGCCATCTCCGGGTTTCTCGCTCATTACGGCTACCAGGCGCCCATTTTCGCAGCCTCGGGGCTCTCCCTAACCACTATCTTCTGCACCTTCTTCCTCTTGCCTCGCCACGAAGTCATTCATGAACACAATGCCGCGGAAGATCCCGGCCCGGGTGGCCGCCGCCTCTCGCTCATCTCCTGGGGTCAATACGGGAAGTACTTTCGCGATCGTGAACTTGCGCGCCTGCTCGCGCAATGGCTGCTGTTCTCGTTCTCCTTTTCCACCTTTATCTCCGGTTTCGCCCTGTTCGCCCAGCGCCGCTATCTGTGGCATGGCCGGCCAGTGGACGTGCGCGAGGTCGGCTATATCTTCGCCTTTACCGGCTTTATCGGCATCGTCATGCAGGGCGGCGTGGTCGGCCGGTTGGTGAAGTGGCTGGGCGAGAAGCGGGTCGTGCAGATCGGCTTTCTGTCCTCCTGCCTTGGGTACGCAGTCATCGGGTTTACTCACACGATCGGGCAGCTATTGTGGGTGGCCGGTTTCTCTAATGTGGGAGGCGCCGGCTTACGCCCTGCCCTCACCAGCCTGGTTACCCAGAAAGCAGGTAAGCGTGAGCAAGGCGTCATCATTGGCCTCACACAGTCCCTGACGTCGATTGCCCAAATCGTGGCCCCCCTGATATCCGGCTATCTGATCGACACTGCTGACCGGCTTCACGATCAGCGCTTTCTCACTACCTGGGCGATTTGGGCCGGAGTGCTGGCGGGTTTAGCGCTCTTCTTTCAGCCTCGCAAGTACGTAACGAACCCGGCGGCGCGTTGACCCTCACGCGCGCGCTTCCGAAACTGCGACGATCCGAGTGGGTGCTGATCGCCTACTTCGCTTACGTCGCGCTCATCGCGCCCTTCTTCCCTGATCGCCCTCACCTGAAATTCCAGCCGCTTCTCGCGTTCGTTGCTGTCTTTCTGCTGCTTTCGTTGCTGGCGGGTTATGAACGGCAGCCCAGGCTTCAATCGACCATCAGCTACATTCGCGACTGGCTGCCTATCTTGCTGACGCTTGCCGCGTT
Organism: uncultured Acidobacteriaceae bacterium; assembly: GCA_963849445.1. Lineage (GTDB taxonomy): Bacteria > Acidobacteriota > Terriglobia > Bryobacterales > Bryobacteraceae > Bog-105. The sequence continues at coordinate 150,245 of CAWKHS010000005.1, forward strand.
CCGCGAAATGGAACTCTTCCTGCCCACAACATATGACCGGAGTCACGAAAATGTCTGGATCAAAGAGGATCACGTGTTCCTCGCCACCTGGCACGTGCGGGCCGGCATCGAGATCCTGGGCAAATTTATCCCTTTTTATCTGGAGCTTTGTTATTTTCTGGTGTACGGGTTGCCTGCGTATTGCGTAGCGCTTCTGTACGCGCGGGGCAAACGCCCCTCCGTCGATCGCTTCCTGGCAATTTACTTGACAGGAACGCTTGCCGCTTACGCGCTGTTCCCGTACTTTCCGTCACAACCGCCTCGCATTGCATTTCCAGGTTTGGATGATCCTAGCTACGCCACTTGGATTCGGCACTTGAACTTATACGTGCTCAGCAAAGCCACCATTCATTCGGGCGTTTTTCCCAGCGCCCATGTTTCGTCGGCGTTCTCCGCTGTTTGGGCCATGTTCCTCATAATCTCGGAGCGAAAACTGATTCCAGTTCTCTTGCTCGTGTATGCCGTCAGCGTATCTATCGCGACCGTCTACGGCCGTTATCATTACTTGGCGGACGTGCTGAGCGGCTTTGGTATCAGTCTGATCGCCGCGGTCGTGTGTCTGATTCTGCGCAGGTCGCAAGCGCGAGTGTAAGTGCTGACAGCCGGTATTTGAAACTTACCGCCTAACCTCTTCCTTCGCTCCGCCGTAGTAAATCCCATTGAAAAGGAACTTAAAGGTGGCCGCTGGTTGCCCGCGAAAGGCGACCTCCGGTCCGAGCAGAAACACCTTGCCCGCCCCCAGCCGCGCCTCCGCAATCGCCACCCCGCCCTCCAGATACTGCTGCCCCCACGCCCATCCGCTGTGCAGGGGTGAAGCATTGGGAAACCACGCCACCGGCGCAGCGCCCTTCAGTTGAGCGTCCGGATTCAAACGGAACACGGGGCTCTTGTCAAAGAACACGTCCACGTTCTCCGGCACGCCGTAAGCCAGCGGATTCCCGTTATCTACCTTCACCGTCAGCAATGAACCCGGAATGTAATACTTCTCGGGCGGAAGCGGCTTCTCTTTGCCATCCGGCCCCCGCTCCGTTAAGGCACTCTTCAGCGGCAAATCTAGATAGCCCGCCAGCGACGTCGAGGAGCCAATCGCGACCACAGCGCCACCCGACTGCGACAAACGCTCGAATCTGCGGAATCGTCTTTTCCGTCGTGACGCGCCCCAGCCAACTGCGATATTCCACCGGAATGTCTTCCGCTTTCGGCTCGCGCGACATAAATCCTTCAGGGCGGCCCATCTCGCCTTGTGCTCGAATGGCGCCGTCGGTGAACACCAGCACGTCGTATTTCGCCGCCAGATTTCCCGCATCCAGTTCCTGCGGGTATACAACTTTGAACGGAAACTCAAATTGCTCAAAAATCCAGCGTGTCCAGCCCGAGGGCATCAGCCCGCCGTACTGATCGAATAATCCGATTCGTACCGGCTTCAGCTTCCATTCGCTTGCAACGGGACGCCGCGCGATCCCATAGACGTTCACTCCAAGTTGTTTCGCGCCCTGTTCGAGGATCGTGCGCGCCGCCGCCGACGCGGGTACCCAAACGGCGCCCGTTCCCAAGTCGTTCGCCGAAACGACGGCAGGCGGTGTCTTCAGCCAGTACACATCGCACCCTTGCTTCAGGAGTCGATTGACGAGAATGAATCCGTTGTTCACGCGATGGCTGAACACATAGCCCGCTGCATGCGTCGGACCTGCCACGACCGGGCGGTACTGTCAGCAAATCATTCACGCGTTCGAATGGACCGTCCACAGCTTTCCAGAATGCGATCGAATTTCACGCCCATTTGAAAGGCCAGCGTGTAACCGGTCGCGTCATACGGCGCGATCGGCGGACCACCCGGGTACCGAAAGTCGTTCGGATGATCCTGCGGCTCAAACATGTCCAGCACATGCGGCCGGAAAGCCTGCGCCGTCTTGACAACAAACGATCCAGCGGGGTATGTCTTTCCGTTCACCGCAAAACTTGCCGTCGGCGCGCTCCACAGTCACCCCGTTCTTCAACAGCGCATTCAGAAAATGAATGGTCGTCGGCAGGTCCGGTTGGTCCGCCGAAATGATATACGCTCGCGGATCACGCCTAGCCGGGTCGTGCAAAACCGAACCGTATAACCGCGACGGAACCGTCTTCATCCCACCAAACCCCGCCGCCATCGGGCTACCTGAGGCCGTTCCAGCGCTCTTCTCCTCTGCCGCCTGCGTCTCCAATGCTTCAATCCGCTTTGGAGTAATCGTCCACGAGTCCTTACTGCCCTCCTCGATCGAGTGCTTTCCCATCAAGTAAATGTTGAACAGCAGCGTCTCCCGGTACCGCGAGGCGAAATCCAACACAGCCCGGTTCGCCGTGAGCGAATACTCAATCGATTGCCGCAAATGCCACTTTTGCGGCGCAATCGGAAACGGCAGATCGCCGCGCGCCAATTGCATCGCGGGCACCAGCGGAATATCCATCGGTGTGGGACTGCCAATGATCTCCGTCAACAGCCCGATCATGTTGTGAAAGTACGTCGTCGTCCGCAGACCGCCGTTGTACCAGGTCGAGTAGGTGGCCGCGCGTGCGCATCCCGGCGCCTGGTTTATCCTCCGCTTCCATGCGCGCATGCATGGCCGACCCAACCTGGTCGAGTTCCATCATGATGAGTGGATCGAAGTGGTAGTTGAACGGATCGCGGAACGGCGGCATGAAGATCACCGCTCCCGGCGGCCCGGTCTGGTGATGGTTATACATGATCTGCGGATACCACTCGCGATACAGCACCCGATTGATATTCGTCGATTCCGGCATGTTGCACATGAAGAAATCACGATTGTTATCGTGGCCGATATATTTGTGCCAAAGCCGCGGCAGTCCGGCACCCGAGCGTTTCAGCGGGTCTGCATTCCGCATGTACCAGTTCGCCACCAACTCCTGCCCGTCCGGATTGTCCTGAACGAACAGAATGATTACGTCGTTCAGGAAGCGCATGGTCTCGGCATCGGTCCGGCTTACCATCTGGTAGACCATTTCTGTCAATGCCTGCGCGCACTCTACCTCACTCGCGTGTAATCCGCCATCAATCCAGACCACTGCCTTCCCTTGCTCGGCGAGCGTGTGCGCCTCGGCATCGGACAGATTTTCAGCCCTCGCCAGCTTCGCTGAAATTTCCTTATAGCGATCGAGCCTGCTGCAGGTTTGCCGGAGAGCTCACGATCGCCATATACTGCGGCCGCCCTTCCGCCGTTTTCCCAATCTCCACCAGCTTCATGCGGTCCGACTCACCGGCGAGTTTGTGCCAATAGGCGCTCAGTTGCGTGTAATTCGTGAGCTGATAATCGTCGCCCAGATTGAAGCCGAACTGCTCTTTCGGAGTCGTTATCGCGGACGTAGCTTGCCCGAACAGGGACCATCCCGCCATGACGACCGCCGCCATCGTGAAGCTGATTCGCATGAGAAAGATTCAAGTCTACGCGATCAGGCTACGATAGTACCCGCCATCTGCTTGTCTTCACTTATGCGCTCGCTCTTACTTACTTTTTCACTTACTCTTCTTTCCTGTTCAGCACTGTTGGCGGCTGATTTCGATTTGCCGGCTTCGCCCGCTACTGTCGCCTGGGGCTACTATTCCGCCGAGGTCAAGCCCGCGCTTACCATTCACTCCGGCGACACGGTCCGCATGCACACCGTTTCTACCTGCTCTCTGGAGCGCATGGAAGCCGCCGGTATGCCGCATGAGGCCATTCCTCAATACGACCGCGATATCCATGAACAAGTGAAAGAGAAAGGTCCCGGAGGTCACATCCTGACCGGGCCCGTGGAGATCGCCGAGGCCGAACCCGGCGACGTGCTCGAAGTGCAGATCCAAAAGATCGATATCGACGTGCCTTATGCCTGCAACGGCTTTGCCCCCGGGCGCGGCTTTCTCCCGAATGACTTTCCTTACGCCCGCATGAAGATGATCCCGCTCGATCTGTCGCATAATGCTGGCGAAGTTCGCACCCGGCATCGATATTCCGCTCCACCCCTTTTTCGGCAGCATGGGTGTCGCGCCGTTAAGCGGAAAACTGAACAGCGGCCCTCCCTGGATGCACGCCGGCAACATGGACAACAAGGAGTTAGTCGCGGGAACAACCCTCTACATTCCCGTTCAAGCGAAAGGCGCATTTTTCGAAGCAGGAGACGGCCACGCCGGGCAAGGCAACGGCGAGGTGGACATCACCGCGCTCGAAACATGGCTCACCGGAACGTTCAAATTCATCGTCCACAAAGACCAGCACCTGCTCTGGCCACGCGGCGAAACTCCCACCAGTTACATCTCGATGGGTTTCGATGAAGATCTGAAAACCGCGACCGAAATGGCCGTCCGCAACATGATCGATTTCTTAGTCACGGAGAAACATCTGAGCCGGGACGATGCATACGCATTGACGAGTGTCGCCGTGGATGTCGATATCACGCAACTGGTAGATGGGAAAGTCGGCGTTCACGCCATTTGCCCTAAAACGATTTTTCGATAGCGTCATGCGCCTCGAATATCGACAATTGGCAAGCACGCTCCGAATTTCAATCTGAACAGCTGGAGAGTAGTATTGCCGTATGAACGCCATACTTCTGAGCTATCAAGCGCGCCTTGTTGGTGTACATGCTGCAGCATCTCAGCCGCGAACCGGCCAGATGATCGCATTCGCGGCAATGGCATTGGCGATCGGAGTAGTTCTCATTCTGGCCCTCTTTTCCATGGTTCGACCCAAATTGCCCTGGATTTGTGCTCTCTTCCCTCTTCCCATCGCTCTCTATACGGCACGGCTCGGAAAGAAGCGGAACTCTGCTCTCCTAAAAACCCTCCGCCTGGAAGAGTACTATCAGCGCGGTGTCGATCGATTAGACGGCAAGTGGGCCGGTGTAGGACCTGACGGTGAAGAGTTCGCGCGTTCCGGCCATTCCTACGATAAAGATCTACATGTAATCGGACAAGGCTCGTTGTTCCAGTTGCTCTGTACTTGTAGAACCGAAGTGGGATGCCGTCGCCTCGCTGATTTCTTGCTGGGTCCTGCAACTCTAAAGCAAGCGGTCCTGCGTCAGGACGCTGTTCGGGAACTTCAACAAAGGCGTGATCTCCCCGAACAGATCAGCTTGCTTGGCAAATTCTCCTTCCAACAATCGACCCTAAACACCATCCTGGAATGGCTCGATTCCCCTGCTATTCGAGTTCGCGCAGCGTTTCGCTTTTCAATCTCTATAAGCTCGACCGCGTTGGGCGTTCTCTTGCTGATCGGCTTTGCTTCTGGGGTGCGTGGAGCGCTCTTGTGCCCTGGATTGTTGGTCTTCTGGCCTTAAACACGGCGTTCGGGCTGGTATACCGCACCGCACTTCTGAATTCAATTCCCGCAATTCGTGCGGTCGCGGCTGAGGTGAACGTACTGCGTGAAGGCCTTAGCCTAATGCGGGTTCAGAAGTTCGATTCTCCTCTATTGACACAACTGGCGGCCTCTTCCGCGGAATTGGACGCGCCGCGTCGCATTCGCAAACTAGAACGGCTGACGGGAGCACTGATCGAACGCGACAAAGAGTGGTTCTACGGGATTTCTCGTGCCCTCCTCATCGGAACTCAGGTATTTCTGGCAATAGAAAGATGGAGAGCAGAGAACAAAGAGTTAATGCGTCGTTGGCTCGATTGTTGGGGCGATTTCGAAGCGCTGATGGCGCTGGCGACCTATGCCTACGAGCATCCGGAGGACACATTTCCCGCATTCTCAGAAAGTAAAACTTGTTTTGAAGCTGAGGGGATTGGCCATCCCTTGCTGCCCACCAACGAATGTGTTCGCGATCGAATCTTGCTGAATGAGGGCGTCAGGTTCTATGTGATTAGTGGTTCGAATATGGCGGGCAAAAGTACAGTGCTCCGGACCATTGGATTAAATGCAGTCCTTGCCTATGCAGGAGCACCGGTATGTGCCGAACACCTGCTACTGTCTCGCTTCGCTATATGCGCTTCGTTATCGATTCAGGATTCACTGCTGAATGGAAAATCGAAATTCCTAGTCGAAATCGATCGCATACGGCAGGCTCTGAGTGTCTCGCCGGGTGAAGGTCCTGTTCTGTTCCTGATTGATGAAATTCTAAGCGGAACTAACTCCGAGGACAGGAGGACAGCGGCAGAAGCTATTCTCAGGGCCATCATTCAGCGAGGGGCTATTGGTGCCGTTTCCACCCATGACTTAGCACTCACGGAGCTAGCGACACTCAGCGATTTGCATTGAGCAAACGTAAACATGGGCTCAACAGACGATTCCGACCCCATGGATTTCGACTATGTTCTGAAACCTGGAGTTACCCGTCAATCGACGGCGATCGCAATCGCGAGGTTAGCCGGTGTGCCAGTTTGATTGAAACTGGCCTGAACCTGAACAAAACACTCACGGTCGAGTTATGGGCTTTCTGGAAACCACGCGGCCTCGGAGAATGACTGCTGATATACGCCTCGTGTTGCGGATGTCCTCGAGAGGATTCGCTTCCAGAAGCACAAGATCAGCAGCTTTGCCTTGCTCGATGGTACCGAAGCTACCAAGTTCGCCAAGGAATTCTGCGGCATTGCGAGTTGCCGTTTGGAGGGCCTGCATCCGCGTAACTGCTTGCAAGCCTCTTCCGAAATTACTCCGCCTTCAGAGCCGCCACGGGATCCACCGCTGCCGCCTGTCGCGCCGGTAGATAACTGGCCAACACCGCAGCCGTTACCAACAGCGCCGCCACTGCGGCATATGTCAGAGGATCCAGTGGACTGATCCCGAATAGCAGCGACTTCATCAAGCGCGTGAGCCCCACTGCTGCAACCATTCCGAGTACGGTCCCGATACCCGCCAGCGTCAATCCGGAGCGCACAAACATTCTTTTTAGCCCGGCTTGCTGCGCGCCAAGCGCCAACCGGATTCCAATCTCGCGTCTTCGTTGCGACACCGAGTACGAAATCACACCGTAGATACCGATAATCCCGAGCACAAGCGCCATCGCACCCGCAATTCCCATGATGACCAGCGTGAAGGAATTTCGTGCAAGTGACTGACTATAGATTTCCTGCATCGTCCGCACGGACGCGAGCGGCAGACTCGAATTGACCGCCCAAACGGCGTGCCGGATCTCGTTGAGGAAGCCTTCCGTGCCGGCCCGCTCACTTCGCACCACAAACGTCACGGCGCGGACGGCATCGAGCGAACCGGGTCCGGAGACACCGTCCGCGTCCATCATCGTAGGCCAGTACACGGTTTCAGGCGCTTCCTCATGAACCCCGTTTTCGCGCACGTTCTCTACAATGCCGATCACCTGGTGCCAGCGATGAAACTCACGGATGTGTTTGCCAATAGCGGAATAGGGCGTCCCCCAAAGCTCGCGCGAGAGATTCTCAGACACCATCACCACTGGCCTGCGGTCGTAAACATCAGTCCATGTCAAGTCGCGGCCGGCAATCACTCTCGTTCCCAAGGTATGGAAGAAACCGGGAGAAACATTCTTGAAAAACCGCATTGGGGCAATATCGCCCACGGGGCGGGGCTTGTCCTCGGCATAAATCGCATCCCAGTTGGGTTCGATCCCCTCCATTGGCAATGCGCTTGCGAAACCGACAGAACTCACGCCCGGAATGGCCGCCAGCTTGTCTGTGATGTCGCTCTGGATGCGGGCGACTCGTTGCGGTTCGGCGACCAGGGATTCCGGGATGGAAATGCGCAACGTTTGAAGAGACCCGGGATGCGTGAAGCCCGGCTCCACGGTTCGCAATCTCTGGAATGTGCGAATCATCAGACCAGCGCCGACAAGCAGCACGAGGGCCATCGCCACTTGCGCAATAACCAGAATGTTGCGCGCGCGATGACGCTCGCGGCTGACGCTTGTCGTACGGCCTGCGCTGCGAAGAGCGACCGAAATCTGCGGACCGGCATACTTGAGAGCCGGAATCACGCCGAATAACAGACCCGAGAACAGCGAGAGAATGGCGGTGAACCCGAGCGCCCGTGCATCCAGCGAGATTTCATTCAAGCGCGGTAGATTTGCCGGACCTATCGCCACCAGAAGCCGCAGCCCTTCAGCCGCCAGCGCTACACCCAGCGCGCCGCCGATCAGGCTTAACAACACGCTTTCCAATAGTAATTCCCGCACCATGCGCCCTCTTCCCGCGCCGAGCGCGGCGCGAATGGCGAATTCCTGCTGGCGGGCATCCGCCCTTACGAGTAATAAATTTGCAACATTGGCGCAGGCAATCAGCATCACGGTCCCTATGGTTGCCATCACGAGCCAGAGCACGCCGGCAACGTTGCCAAGCAACTGCTGCTTGAGCGGGCAGAGAGCGGGGGTGATTCTCCACGTCTGATAAAAAAGTTGAGAATTGGTGCCCGGGCCGTTCGACCACGAGTTCATCCAGATCGGTATCATTCGCGCTACGTCGGCATTGGCCTTCGCAATACCGATGCCAGGCTTCAGCCGGGCGATGCCTTGATAGCCGAATCCGGCCAGGATGAGCTTCTCTCGATCGAACGCCAGTGGCGCAATCAGGTCAAAATCCGCATCGACTACGCGAAACCCCTGTGGCATAATCCCGACGATTTCCCGAGAACGCGAATCGACCTTGATATTGCGTCCGATCACCGACAGATCTCCACCGAAACGCCGCTGCCAATACCCGTAGCTCAACATCACAGTCTCCGGCCCGCGCGGCATTTGGTCGGATCGCGAGAGCCAACGGCCGGCTACGGGTGAAACTGCAAGCGCCTGTAATACCCCATCCGTCACAGCCACAACACGCACCTGTTCCGGCTCGGCAAGGCCGGTAACGTTTGCCCGCTCCCTTATCCATACGCCCAAAGACTGAAACGTTCGGTTTTCCTCGGCGTACGTGAAATACATAGAGGCGGAAAGCGGCAGGCCATCGGAGAAATTCGCCAGCCCTGCAGCACCAGGAGCGGTTTGCCGCACAGCGACCAGTTCCTCCGGCTTTGGATAACGCAGCGGCTTCAGCAGTACGCTATTGACCACGCTGAATACAGCCGTGTTGGCTCCGATTCCGATCATGAGGGTCAATAATGCGACAGCAGTGAACACCGGATTGTGGCGCAGCGTGCGAACGGTGTACCGGACGTCGCGAACGATTCCATCCAAGAACGCGATAGTGTTCATGCTGTAAATCTCCTCGCGAATGCTCGTGCTGTTTCCGAATTTCCGTCGGGCGGCGGCACGGGCCTCCTCATACTGCATGCCGCGTGCAATGTTTTCGTCCGTCTCGATCTGCACGTAGGAGTCAAATTCTTCGAGCCGTTCCCGATCCCATTTTGACCGCCTGAAGAAACGCTTTAAACTCATCCCCGCTACTCCGCCACAGGTTTCAGAATGCGTCCAATCGCCCGAACAACCTGTTCCCAACGCGTTGTTTGTGCAATCAACTGCTTCCGGCCTGCCGATGTCAGGCGGTAATACTTTGCTTTGCGGTTGTTCTCCGAAGTTCCCCAAAAAGATGCGATCCAGCCGCGATCCTCCACGCGATGCAAGGCCGGGTAGAGCGAACCGTGTTCAATCTGGAGAACATCCTCCGAGCCATGCTCGATCGCATGCGCAATCGTGTGACCGTGCGCCGGCCCAAGGACTAGCGTTTGAAGGATCAACATATCGAGAGTTCCTTGGAGCATCTCACTTTGAAGAGGCGATTCGCGCCTTGGCATGTACTCTAATATACTCCACTCGATGATCTTCTGGAAAGAAGTCGACTAGTGAGGTATTTATCGCCAAACTTTGAAATCTGATCAAGCGGTGATCGACTGATGTAGAAGCAATAGAAGCTCGGACTATTTGCCGCACGAACGGATTGGCTCCTGTCGGCAACCGATTTGATAAGAAACCAAACCGACTACCTGCCCAGGTGGCTGTTGCCATCGGAAGTTCTTTGCGCTATAAAGTATCCATGAGACCACCTAAGTACACTCTCGCTGCCATGGAAGTGCTCCTTATCTTTCCGGCAGCGCTATTCATGGCCGCCCTGTTCTTACGCAACGTGCAACCGCCACAGTACGAGCCGGCTCACTCTGCCCAACAGATAGTTAACTGGTATGCCGGGAGTCCCAGGATTGGCCTATCGGCATTTCTCGTCGCTCTGCCGTTGACAGTATTGGTCACCGGCTGCGCTTACGTTTGCGCCGGTGGAGTCATGACAGCGAGCTACGCGCAGGACGCTCGAGTACTCTCACAGCCCTGCGAACGCACTTGGCGACCGTAATGATCGCCGCAACGACGTTGACAGCAGGGGGCATCCTGGCGATTGTCGCTCTGCACGTAGCAACAGATTGACAGCCTGTCTCGCCGGTATAATTCGGTCACATGCTGGTCGAGCTGATTGTGGAGAATTATGCCGTGGTCGAACAGGCTCGCATCCGTTTCCAGGAGGGCCTGAACATACTCACCGGCGAAACAGGCAGCGGCAAATCGATTGTCGTCGATTCTCTCAGCTTGCTGCTGGGTGCTCGCGCATCGACAGAGATGATTCGTAGCGGTGAAACGAAGGCGCGGGTGTCAGGAATCTTTTCCGTTGAGCCGACAGAAGAGTTTGAAGCGCTGTTGAGCGGCGCCGGTATCCAACACAATGCCGACGATGATCTGATCGTCGAGCGCGAGATTGCCGCCAATGGCAAGTCGCGCGCGTTCGTCGCGAATCGCCCCGTGACGACGGCTTTCCTGCGCGACTTGGCGCCCGCGTTAGGCGATATCCACGGTCAGAATGAGCAGCAATTGCTGTTTACGGCTCAGGCACAGCGCGAACTGCTGGATGAATACGCCGGTTCAGAGGATTTGCTCGGGCGCGTGGCGCGTCTCTATGGCGAATGGCGCGAACTCGGAGAAAAACTCGCGCAGTTGAGCGCGAATGAGCAGGAAAAGCTTCGCTTGTTGGATCTTTGGACGTTTCAGCGCAAAGAAATCGATTCCATGGAACCGCGCGTGGGCGAAGACATCGAACTTGAAGCCGAGCGGAAGATTCTGCAGAATGTGACTCGCCTGGAAGAGAGCGCCTCGGCAGCTTTCACTCTGCTGTACGACGCCCCTGAAAGTGCGACAACGCAATTGCGCCAGGCTTTGAAGCGCCTGGATGAGCTGATTCGCATTGACGATACGCTCAACGAGACCGGCGCGTCTCTGAAGCAGGCGGCCGTGCTAGTGGATGAGGCGGCGTATTCGCTGCGCGATTACTTGGGACGTTTAGAGAGTGATCCGCGGCGTCTTGAGGATGTGGAAAGCCGGTTGGCGGCGCTCGACCGGCTGAAGCGGAAATACGGCCATACTTTGGAAGAGGTGATGGCCTTCCGCGAGCAGGTCGCTCGCCAGATGGACGAAGTAGAGAACGCCGGCGAGCACAAAGCCGCACTCGAGAAGCAGCGTGCGGCAGTGGCGGCTTCTTATGAAAACCTTGCGGCTGAACTGACACGGCTCAGAACGACTGCCGCCACGAAATTGAGCAAACAGGTCGAAAGCGAGCTGAAGGCGCTCATGATGGGCGGTACTCAGTTCCAGGTAGCGGTGCGGCCGGGCGGGTGGACCGCTACAGGTGCGGATGAAATCGCCGTGCTGGTCTCACCGAATAAGGGCGAAGAATTGAAGCCGCTCGAAAAAGTGGCGTCCGGCGGAGAGCTGTCGCGCATTGCCTTGGCCTTGAAGACCGCAATTGGCGACAAGAACCAGCAACGCGGAATCCACACATTGGTGTTCGACGAAGTGGACGCGGGCGTGGGCGGCGCGGCGGCAGCGGCGGTCGGCAAGCGGCTGAAAACTCTTTCCAAGCACAACCAGGTGATTTGCGTGACGCACCTGGCTCAGATTGCCGGTTTCGCGGATCATCATTATGCCGTCGCGAAGCGCGAAAGAAAGGGCCGTGTGACAACCGACATAACGGAACTGCCCCGCGACGAGCGGGCGCGCGAAATCGGCCGGATGCTTTCAGGCGAACAAATTACGCCCGAAGCCCTCAAGCACGCGGAGCAGTTGATGCAAGCTGGCGCAAGCGCGTAGTTCACCAAAGTCATTGCGGCTTCACGCAGAGGTCGAATAATAGAGGCATGCCTGAGACGCTCAGCACCCAAGAAGTAGAGAAGCTCAACGATTATTGGTTTGCCGCCAATTACCTGACGGTCGGACAAATCTATCTTAAAGAAAATCCGTTGCTCGAACGTCCGCTGACCACGGACGACATCAAACCGCGGCTGCTGGGTCACTGGGGCACAACCGCTGGGCTGAACTTCATCTACACCCACCTGAACCGTTTGATTCGCGCTCATGACTTGAACATGATCTACATCATCGGGCCGGGACATGGCGGGCCGGGCATCGTGGCGCACACCTATCTGGAGGGCTCCTACACGGAAATTTACCCGAATGTGGAGCAGAACAAAGATGGGATCAAGCGGTTATTTCGCCAGTTTTCCTGGCCGTATGGCATTCCCAGCCACGTGGCGCCCGAAACGCCCGGGTCGATTCATGAAGGCGGTGAGTTGGGTTATTCGTTGCTGCACGCCTATGGCGCGGCCTTCGATAATCCGGATTTGATTGTGGCCTGCATTGTGGGTGACGGCGAAGCGGAAACTGGCGCACAGGCGACGAGTTGGCATTCGAATAAATTCCTGAACCCGGCCAAAGACGGAGCAGTTCTGCCGATCCTGCATTTGAACGGTTACAAGATCGCGAATCCCACCGTGCTGGCCCGCATTCCCGAAGACGAACTGTTGGATTTATTCCGCGGATACGGCTATGCGCCACGCATCCTGGAGGGACATGACCCCGCGACGATGCATAAAGAGATGGCGGCCGTGCTCGAAGAGATGCTTGGTGAAATCAGGGGTATTCAACATCGCGCCAGGGATGAAAACAAGGTGGACCGGCCGAAGCTGGCCCTTGTTGATTTTGCGCACTCCGAAAGGCTGGACGGGTCCGAAAGAAGTCGACGGAAAGCAGGTAGAGGGAACGTGGCGCGCGCACCAGGTGCCGCTTTCTGAAGTAGCGACGAATCCGGAGCACTTGCACATGCTTGAAACCTGGATGCGCAGCTATGAGCCGCAAAAGCTTTGGGACGAGCACGGCAAACTGCGCGCCGATCTCGCGGCGCTGCCGCCGAGAGGCCTCCGGCGCATGGGAATGAATCCGCATGCGAACGGCGGTCTGCTGATGAGGCCGCTGGTGTTGCCGGATTTCCGAAAGTACGCAGTAAAGGTGGAGACGCCGGGAGCCCAGGACGTCAGCGCGACGGCCGTTCTCGGCCAGTATCTGCGCGATGTGATGAAGCACAATCTGTCGTCTAGCAATTTTCGCGTGTTCGGCCCGGACGAAACGGCATCGAACCGTCTGCAAGCCATCTATGAGGCGTCAGGCAAGGATTGGATGGCGACGATTAAGGCCGTCGATGAAAACCTCAGCGTGGACGGACACGTGATGGAAGTGCTGAGTGAGCACATGTGCGAGGGATGGCTCGAAGGCTATCTGCTAACGGGGCGGCATGGCTTCTTCTCCTGCTATGAGGCCTTTATTCACATCATCGATTCGATGTTCAACCAGCACGCCAAGTGGTTGAAGGTGACGCGAAAGTTGCCTTGGCGCGCGCCGATTGCTTCGTTGAATTATCTGCTGTCGTCCCATGTGTGGCGGCAGGATCATAACGGCTTCTCGCATCAGGATCCGGGATTTATCGACCATGTGGTGAACAAGAAAGCGGACGTGGTGCGCGTGTATCTTCCCCCGGACGCGAATACGCTGCTTTCAGTGGCGGACCACTGTTTGAGAAGCCAGAATTATGTGAACCTGATCATCGCCGGGAAACAGCCTGCGCCCGCGTGGCTGGAGATGGATGCAGCGGTACGGCATTGCACGACCGGGCTGGGCGTCTGGGAATGGGCGAGCAACGATAACGGAAATCCGGATGTCATCATGGCGTGCGCCGGAGATGTGCCCACGCTCGAGACATTGGCTGCTGTGACGCTGCTGCGCGAACTAGCGCCGGACATCCGTGTTCGCGTGGTGAACATCGTGGACCTGATGGCGCTGCAGGCCTCGAGCGAACATCCGCATGGCTTGGCCGACGAGACTTACGATGCGTTGTTTCCGCCGGACCGCCCGACGATCTTCGCGTTTCATGGGTATCCCTGGCTGATTCATCGCCTGACATACCGCCGCCACAACCACGATATGTTGCATGTCCGCGGTTACAAAGAAGAGGGGACGACCACCACGCCCTTCGATATGACGGTCCTCAACAACATGGACCGCTTTCAATTGGCGTTCGACGCGATTCGGCGAGTTCCACGTTTCGAATCGATGGTAGAGAAGACGAGTAACTGGTTTTATGACAATCTTCAGCGGCACAAAGAATACGTGATGGAGAACGGCAAGGACCTTCCGGAGATCGAGAACTGGAAGTGGAGCACTTGAGCGCGGTTCTGTCCGTGAACTGCGGCTCGTCTTCGCTGAAATTCGGCCTCTACCGGTGTCGGCGCGAAGCTGGAATCTGGTGTGCGAAGGCGAAGCGGAGGAGATTGGCGGCGAGCACGGCTCGTTTTGGATGAGAACATCCAAAGACGGAGACAAGCGCACCGAGAAGCTTGCGTTGCCGGATCACGCCGCAGCTGTACGGCATGCGCTGGATGCGCTGAAGCAATGCGGAGTGCCTGCCGCAGGGGGCGTGGGTCATCGCTTCGTGCATGGAGGGCCGGATATCCGCGACCACCAGCGGATCACACCAGAGGTGCTCAACAAATTGCGCGCCGCCGTGGATTATGCGCCTCTGCATCTTCCCCCGGCCTTAGCAGCGCTCAATGAGATTCAACAGGCGTTACCCGATGTTCCGCAAGTGGCCTGCTTGGATACTGCTTTCCATCGCAGCATGCCGGACGTAAGCAAAACGTTTGCCCTTCCCTCGTCGGTCCGAAAGTTGGGAGTCGAGCGATATGGGTTCCACGGATTATCGTGTGAATCGATCATCGCTCAAATTGACCAGTTGCCTGAAAAGCTCCTGGTGGCGCACCTGGGGAACGGATGTAGCATTACCGCTATTCGCGCAGGGCAATCCGTCGACACGAGTATGGGTCTAACACCTACCGGCGGCGTGATGATGGGCACGCGTTGCGGCGACCTGGATCCGGGTCTCATGATTTACCTCATCCGCCACGGCTACAACGATCCGCAGGCGCTCGAAAAGCTGGTCGACAAACAATCTGGACTGCTGGGGATCTCGGGCAGGAGCAGCGATGTGCGGGAATTGCTGGGTATGCGCGGCGGAAACAAGGAAGCGGATCTCGCGCTGCGCATGTTCTGTTATCAGGTGCGAAAGACCATCGCTGGAATGGCCGCGGCCATGAGCGGCCTGGACGCGCTCGTCTTCACCGGTGGCATCGGCGAGCATGCAGCGGACCTTCGAAACGAGATCTGTTCCGGGCTCGAATTTCTGGGGAAATTTCAAACGCTGGTGCTTCCCTCTCAAGAAGACTTGCAGATCGCAAGGATCACCGCGAATCTGCTGAACTAGCGCAGGCCCGCGCGGCGCAGGATAGGGCCAATCGTAGATTTGGCTTCCGGGATACCGATCAGCATAGTGCCGCCAAAGTAAAGGGCGCCGTAGACGGGTAGGACGACTAAGGCGAGCAGTCTGGGATGCGCGGTCCCGAGCAAAGTTTTGAGAAAGTAGCCCGCGCCTGCGCCCACAAACGCAATGGCCCAAAGCTTGAGTGTGAATCCAACGCGCAATCCTGTGTCGCCGATCCGTTTCTGCAAATTCCAGCGGAGCAATGCAAATTCAACCCAGCCGGCGACTCCGGCGGAAGCGGTGAGTCCGGCCGCGCCCCATTTCGCATCGACACCCAGCCAGCGCGGCACGAGGAACGCGCAGATCAGACCGAGCACAGTAGTGAGCACCACTCGGACCACAGCAAAACGCAATGGCGTGCGCGTGTCGAGCAAAGCATAAAACGCGGACGAGTAGAGGCGGCCGAGCGATGTGGCAAGTAGGCCGACAGAGGAGCCCGCCAAAACAGCCCACAAATATACGGCATCGCTATGCGTGAACTTGCCCGTCTGGTACAGAGCTGCACCGATCACGTCGCCTAAGACCAGGAACCCGACAGCAGAAGGCACAATTAGAAAAGCAATACGTCGTAAACCGCCCGCGAGTCGCTTCCGCAGAACAGCAGCCACTTCGTCTTCGCTGCCGACCGCGCTCGACAGTGCAGGCAATTCCGCGGCTGATACAGACATGCTGAAAAGACTGAAAGGAAGAATGGAAATCGCTTGGCCGTAGCCGAGTATCGCGACCGAGCCGAGAGGCAGCTCGCTTGCGATCATCTGGTCGATGTAGCCGCTGATTTGAACTACGCCGCGGCTGAGAAAGACCGGACCGAAATTGCGGATGACGGTCCGAACATGCTCGGAGTGCCATTCGAGCAAGGGCCGGAACGCGGGTATCACGCGCAGCACGCGCGGAAGTTGCACCAGAAACTGCAGAACGTACCCTGCAACGAAGGCCCACGCCACGTCCAGCACCAGACGTTCTTGCGCCGAATGCCGCCCGAAGCCAATCAAAACGGCAATTACAGTAAGGTTCACCGCAACCGGCGAAAGATAAGACAAGCAGAAAGCGCCGATGGCTGTTGAGCACTCCCAGACACCAGGCGCTCATGACAAGTACGCCGGTTCCGGGAAAAAGAATCCGGACGATCTGGACGGTGAGGAGGCGCTTTTCTCCCTCATAGCCGGGCGCAATCAGGTCGATGAGGAAAGGCGCGAAGAGCACACCCGCAAGGGACGAAACCGTGCAAATCACGGCGAGTATGCCGAAGATCGCTCCTGCAAGATGGTCCGCGTCCTCATCTTGTTCCCTGGCAAGAAGCTTCGAATAGACGGTAACGAAAGCGGCCGATAGCACGCCTTCTCCAAACAGTGTGCTGAGGAGATTAGGAATGCGGAACGCGGCGCGGAAAGCATCGGCGGCTAACGTCTCAACTCCGAAATAGTCGGCGATGAAGTGTTCTCGCAGTAGGCCTGTGATCCGGCTGCCGAATATTCCAAGAGCAACGCTTAGAGATGCACCGAGTCTCCCGCCTGAGGATGCAGCTGGAGGTTTAGCCGATGGAACGGCCCGTACGGGCCGATTTGATGTGCGGATACGGACTTGCAAGGGCCGGAGGTACTTCGAGAGTAGCAATTGCTCGAATTTAATCTCTCCGCTAGTGCATCCATCACATACAGGAAGCGGTGAACTATATTGACATTCGCGGTAAGCAAATCGTTGGTCGTGGGACTTATAGGTGCGCTTTGCTCGTTTGCGCAGGAGACCGCGGCGCCGGCCGATCAACCCTCCAAACCTGCAGAGACTAAGGCGCCGGCAGCGCCCAATGCGGAAAAGATGAACGTGCTGAAACAACTGAGCACGTCTTTTGAGGAGATCTCGCAGCGCTCCGGCCGGGCGGTTGTGCAGATTTTCGTGCGGAGTTATGTCGCGGCGGCGGACGGCTCAGCGAATAGCGGTGAATTGCTAACGGCGGAGAACAGCAGCGGTTCCGGCATTCTCATGAGCTCCGATGGCTACATCCTGACGAACGCCCATGTGGTGAAAAACGCACACAGTGTGAAGGTCCAACTGAATGTTCGAACCGAAGCCGAAGCGCGCGAACAAGGCGACCACACATACAACCGTCCAATCGATGGCACGTTGATCGGAGAAGATCGGGAAAGCGACCTGGCTCTGATCAAAATCGACAAGAACAATTTGCCGTTCCTGGAGTTTGGCAATTCAGATGAGTTGAAGCAGGGGCAGATTGTATTGGCTCTGGGCAATCCGCTGGGTCTGGATAATTCGGTCAGCCTGGGCGTGGTGAGCGCGGTGGCGAGGCAGATCAAACCGGACGAGCCAATGGTCTACGTACAAACCGACGCTCCGATCAATCCTGGCAACAGCGGCGGTCCGCTGGTGAATGCCGACGGGCGCGTGGTCGGGATCAATACTTTCATCCTGACGCAATCCGGCGGAAGTGAAGGAATCGGCTTTGCCATTCCGAGCAACATTGCGCGCGACGTCTACAGGCAACTAAAGACGCAAGGGCATGTGCATCGCGCACAACTGGGGCTGGTGGGCGAAACGATTACTCCAGATATGGCCGAAGGCCTGAGTCTTGAGACGGATCACGGCATCGTAATCTCAGATCTGCAGCCCGATGGACCCGCCGCGCATAGCGGCGTGCAAGTCGATGACATCGTCATCGGGCTGAACGGCCGGCGCATGACCAGCGTCCACCAACTGAACGCGAACATTTTCCGCCTGGCGCCCGGAACGAAAGTAATGCTGCGGATCCAGCGTGGCTCGGAGCAACTGGAAGTACCGGTCGTTACAGAAGAGCAGTCGGGCGCCGAATTGGACGCCCTGGCGGATCTGGTGGACGCACAGAAGAACGTCGTGCCCGAATTGGGCATTGTGGGTCTCGACATCACCAAACAGGTACTACAGTTAATGCCCGATTTGCGCCGACCTTCGGGCGTAGTAGTAGCCGCACGAAAAGCAGGCGCGCCGTATTCGGGGCCGGCGCTCGAGACCGGAGACGTTATTTATGCGGTGAACCGGCAAGTGGTCGACAATGTGGCTGCGCTGCGCCAGATGCTTGGCCACATCAAGAGCGGTAGCGCTGCCGTGCTGCTGGTTGAGCGCGAGGGGCATCTGATTTACATTGCTGTAACCCTCGATTAGGTACCGTGAAATAGGAAATGAATCACGGGCCTATTTCAAGCTTCATTAAGCATCACTTTCGCCATTTCAACGCGGCCACTCTTGTGGAAGCGGCTGAAGCGTACATTGAGCATCTGAACAAAGGCGGCAAGATGTTTTTGACCCTTGCCGGCGCCATGAGTACAGCGGAACTGGGAGTCTCTTTAGCGGAGATGATCCGGCAGGGAAAGATCCACGGAATCTCCTGCACGGGCGCAAATCTGGAAGAAGACGTTTTCAATCTGGTCGCGCACAATTTCTACGAGCGCGTTCCGCATTGGCGGGACTTAAAGCCGGAAGACGAGCAAGCTCTGCTCGACCGGCACATGAACCGCGTGACCGATACGTGCATCCCCGAAGAAGAAGCGATGCGGCGCATCGAAGGGGTGGTTCTTCAGGAATGGACGGACGCGGACAAGAAGGGCGAGCGCTATTTCCCGCACGAGTTCTTCTTTCGGATTTTGCGTTCACCGGAGCTGCAGAAGAGCTTTCAAATCGATGTGAAAGACAGCTGGGTATACGCCGCCATGGAGCGCAATCTGCCTCTGTTCGTGCCCGGCTGGGAAGATTCGACGCTCGGCAATATGTACGCGGGTCACTGCATTTCAGGCGACATCAAGAACGTGCATACGGTGCGTACCGGGATTGAGTACATGACTTCGCTCGCGGATTGGTACAGCAAAACTTGCCAAGCGTCTTCGATTGGGTTTTTTCAGATCGCGGGCGGCATTGCCGGGGATTTTCCCATCTGCGTGGTGCCAATGCTGCGGCAGGATCTGGAGCGGGAAGACATGCCGCTGTGGGGCTACTTCTGCCAGATCAGCGACTCAACGACGAGCTACGGCTCGTATTCCGGGGCCATTCCTAACGAGAAGATCACGTGGGAAAAGCTGAGCATCCACACGCCGAAATACGTGATTGAATCGGATGCCTCCATTGTGGCGCCGCTGGTATTTGCCTACGTACTGGGCCTCTAAGGTATCTTGAAAGAGTTCCACGCCTGCGGTGAGGTGGCAGAGTGGTCGAATGCGGCGGTCTCGAAAACCGTTGAACCTTTACGGGTTCCGTGAGTTCGAATCTCACCCTCACCGCCAGAAGCCTCAAAATCTAAACGCTATATAAAACTGAGGCTTTTCGGCTTCGGACGGTGCGAAGCTTGAAATAATCATGTTT
Organism: uncultured Acidobacteriaceae bacterium; assembly: GCA_963849445.1. GTDB lineage: Bacteria > Acidobacteriota > Terriglobia > Bryobacterales > Bryobacteraceae > Bog-105. Next base: position 170,184 of record CAWKHS010000005.1, read on the forward strand.
CGTGCGGCGGCGATTGTTTTCCTTGCGCCATGTCTTGCTCTTGCTGCGAAGCAACCCACCCCGGTAGGTCTTTCAGTTCCACTTGCCGTCAAAACGGGTACGCCGCTGCGAGTGTATATCACGAAGCGGGTGGCTTACCGGCAGGGAGCAGTAGTTTCGGCAAAGCTGGTAGAGCCAGTCTGGTCTTTCGACAGGATCGTGATTCCGGCCGGCGCCATCCTACAAGGCGAAGTCTTGAGCTTGGAGCCGGTTCCCAACATGATGCGCGCGATGGCAGTCGTCCGGGGGGATTTTACTCCTCTGAAACGCGCCGAAGTCACGTTTAACGCGCTCACTCTTCCCAACGGTCAACGGATTGAAATGGAGACGCAGCCGTCTGTCGGGTTGGCGAGCATCTACGTTCCCCCGAAACCAAACAAGAACGTCCCGAAGAAGTCGTCGCGGCTGAGGACTCTCGCCAAGCAACAAATGGAGACTCAGATTAACGCCAGGACGTATGGGTTCCTTGATTTCGTAAGGGGGCCGGATAAACGAGACTGGGTCGAGACCTTCTTATGGAACAAGATGCCGTATCATCCGCAGTGGTATCGGCGGGGGACGCGATTCGATGCAGTTCTGAAAACGCCGCTCGACTTCGGAACGGTCAACGTATCGGACGCAAGCCTGACGGAAGTCGGCCGGCAACGCGGAGTAGATCTGCCGGCCCTGGTTCAAATGACGAACACCGTGAGTTCCGCCGATGCAAAGGTCGGCGATCCGATAACGGGAGTGCTTTCACAGCCCTTGTTTTCCGCGGATCACAAGCTGATTCTGCCGGAAGGAACGGACATGCACGGGAGGATCACCCTGGCGCGCCGGGCGCGCATGTTCCACCGGGGAGGACAACTTCGGTTCACGTTCGATGAGGTGGAACCGCCGTCATTCCTGGCAAAAGCAATGGGCGCTCCGGAAGTAGAAAGAACGCAGGCTCAACTTACGGCCACGGAGCAAGGGGCGGGACCGGTCAAAGTCGATTCGGAAGGGACTGCCAAGGCGACCGAATCGAAGACGAGGTTCCTGCGGCCGGTGATTGCCGGGTTGGTGGCCTCAAGAGCCGCGGATAACGACGCAGGCAAGCAGAATTCCTCTGGAGCGGCGGGAGGAGCAAACGCCAACTACTCCGGCCATTCGCTAGGCGGGTTTTCCGGCTTTGGCTTGCTAGGAATGGCCGCGTCTTTCGGTCCCGCCTACGTCGGCACGGCACTTGGGTATTATGGCCTCGGCTGGTCGGTATACAGCAACCTCGTTTCTCGGGGGAGCGAGGTGACGTTCGAGAAAAACTCCGCGATTGCCATCCGATTCGGTGCGCCGAAACGAGGGGCCAAGTGACGCGTCAAGCCACCACGGCCTGGGCCGGGGTCCACTCCATCAGGTGAAACACCTCACTGCCGCCGGCCTTCACAAAGCCGAGGCGCTCATAGAAGCGGCTGCAGCGATGGGTGATGTTGACGTGCAAGCGAACGGGCTTGCCGACGCGCGCGGCATCGTCCAGGACAGCTCGGAGCGCGGCGGTGCCGATGCCAATGCCGCGGTGCTCGGGTGATACCAAAACATCGACGATCCAGACTTCATCGGCTGTGCGCGCCAGTGCAATGCGGCCGGCAGGCTTGCCTTGCTTCAAGATGATGCGATCGTCCAGATCGCGCCAAGTAGAGTGCATCGCGGTATCGCGAGCGTGGTATTGCTTTTGCAACAGATCTGCGCGAATGGCCTCCGGCCAAGCCCACGCACCCAGCTCATCGGCTATGGCGCGAATCATCAGATTGCGCAGAAAGGGTTCGTCGGCCGGCGTAGCCGGTCGAAACTCAACACCTGTCATGCGAGCACTATTTTAGTGCAAGAAGCCGGTCGATACTAGCCTGTACGCGAGAGTTTATTGACCGGCGTCATACAGGATAGAGAATGGCCTTTCTTCCGCTGATCTTGCTAGCCATTGTGCCAGGGCCGTTGTTGTCCGCCGATCAGATTATTGCCGGGGTGGTAAAGCGGTCACAGGTGCAGGATTGCGAGCTGCAGAAATACTCCGTGATACGCCGGTACACGCTGCGGAACCGCCACATGGATGGGGAGGCCATTCTGACGGTGCGATTGGATTACCAGGCGGGTCAGGGGAAGCGCTTCTCCGTTCTACATAGCGAGGGCCCGGGGGTAGCGCAGCATGCTCTGATGAGCCTGGTGAAAGACGAAGAGAAGTCGAGCGAGAAGGCTTCGGAGAACGCGATCACCGCGTCGAATTATGCGTTTGCGCTCGAGGGCGAGGAGACGCATGAAGGGCGGCTGTGTTACCGCTTAAAACTCACGCCTCGCAAGAGCAACAAGATGCTGATCGATGGCGAGCTTTGGGTAGACGCCCACGATCTGGCGGTGGTCGAGGTCAAAGGGCATCCGGCCAGAAGTCTTTCGTTCTGGATCGGACGCCCTTTGATCGATCAGCACTTTGCACCGGTGAACGGCTTCTGGATGCCGTCCGGCAATGCGACAACCGCAGAAGTCAGATTAGCCGGCGACACGGAGTTGAACATTGAATACCGGGATTACAAGTTCAACTTACCGGCCATCTCTTTACGAGCACCCTGAGGTACCGCCGCAGTTCTCGCATTTGTAACAGGAGCCGTTGCGGGTCATCATGCTGCCGCATTCGGAGCAAAGCGGCGAATCGCCGACGGCACTGGCATCGAAGGGCAAGGCTTGCTGCGGTTCGGGTGCGGTCACGCGCAGCTTGACGGCGTCGCCTGCTTCGCTTGCTTCGACGATGCCGAGGAACCGGGCGCCGAGCCAGCGGAAGATGTAATCGATGATCGACTTGGCGTAGGGGACCTGCTGATTGCCGGTCCAGCCGCTCGGTTCGAAACGAACGTGGCTGAACTTATCAACGAAGAACTTCAGCGGGACTCCGTATTGCAGGCCATAGCTGATGGACGTGGCAAGCGTATCCATGAGGCCGGAGATGGTAGAGCCTTCCTTGGCCATGCTGATGAATACTTCGCCGGGCCGACCGTCCGGATACATGCCGACCGTGATGTAGCCCTCATGACCGCCGATGGAGAACTTGTGCGTGAGCGATTGGCGCTCATCAGGCATCTTCTCGCGCATCGGACGGTAGACGATCTTCTCGATGGTTTGCGGCTGGGCTGGGGCAAGAGCAACAGCCTTCTTCTCGCCTTTGCCGGTACCGGAGCTGAGAGGTTGCACGCGCTTGGAGTTGTCGCGATAGATGGCAACGGCTTTTAAGCCGAGCTTCCAGCTCTGGGTATAGGCTTCCATGACGTCTTCGACGGTGGACTCCTCGGGCATGTTGATGGTCTTCGAAATGGCGCCCGAGATGAACGGCTGGACGGCGCCCATCATGCGGATGTGCCCGGTGTAGTGGATGGAGCGGGTGCCGTTCTGCGGACGGAAGCTGCAATCGAAGACGGGCAGATGCTCAGTCTTTGAGATCGGGCGCGCCTTCGATGGTACCGGTGGAATCGATGTGAGCGACGATCTTCTCGGTCTGCTCCGCTGTGTAGCCGAGCTTGATGAGAGCTTGCGGAACGGTATTGTTAACGATCTTGATCACGCCGCCGCCGACCAGCTTTTTGTACTTGACCAGAGCGAGATCGGGCTCGATGCCGGTGGTGTCGCAATCCATCATGAAGCCGATGGTGCCGGTAGGCGCGAGCACAGTGACTTGGGCGTTGCGATAGCCGGTTTTGCTGCCGAGCTCGTAAGCATGACGCCAGCATTCTTCGGCGGCCTTGAACATGTGAGCAGGGACGCGCTTGCTGTCGATGGAATTGACAGCGTTCCAATGCATGCGGATGACATCGAGGAACGGCGATTCGTTCTCGGCATAGCCCGAGCACGGCCCGACGGCTTCGGCAATGCGGGCGCTGGTGAGATAGGACTGGCCGCACATGATGGCAGTGATGGCGGCGGCGAATTCGCGACCGCTGTCGCCATCGTAGGGCAGACCGAGAGACATCAGCATGGCGCCGAGGTTCGCATAGCCGAGGCCGAGCGGACGGAAATCGTGGGAGTTCTTGGCGATCTTCTCGGTGGGGTAGCTGGCGTTATCGACGATGATCTCCTGGGCGAGGATGACGGTATCGACGGCGTGGCGGAAGGCTTCGACATCGAAGGCGCCGCCGGGCCCGACGAACTTCATCAGATTGAGCGAGGCAAGATTGCAGGCGGAGTCATCGAGGAACATGTACTCCGAGCAGGGGTTCGAGGCATTGATGCGGGCGGTGTTCTTCGAGGTGTGCCAGCGATTGATGGTGGTGTCGAACTGCATGCCGGGATCGCCGCACTGGTGAGTGGCTTCGGCGATCTGGTGCATCAGCTCGCGGGCCTTATAGCGCTGCTTCTTCTCGCCGGTTGAGACGCTCTTGGTCCACCAGTCGGCGTCATCGATGACAGCTTGCATGAACTCGTCGGTGGCGCGGACGGAGTTGTTGGCGTTCTGGAAGAAGATGGAGCCGTAAGCATCGCCATCGAGCGAGGAATCATAGCCGGCGTCGATTAAGGTATGGGCCTTCTTCTCTTCCTTGGCCTTGCACCAGATGAACTTTTCGACGTCGGGGTGGTCGGAGTTCAGGATGACCATCTTGGCGGCGCGACGCGTCTTGCCGCCGGACTTGATGACGCCGGCGAAGGCGTCGAAGCCCTTCATGAAACTCAGCGGACCGGAGGCGCGGCCGCCGCCCCAGAGGTAGGCATCGTCCTCGCGGATGGGAGACAGATTGGTACCGGTACCGGAGCCCCACTTAAAGAGCATGCCTTCGGTCTTGGCGAGCTCGAGGATGGACTCGAGCGTGTCGCTGACCGAGTTGATGAAGCAGGCAGAGCATTGGGGGTGGTTCTCACCGGGCTGGAGCTTCTTGACGACCTGCGCGGCTTCGTCGAAGTAGAAGCCATAGCCACGCGATTCGGTGACGCCGACATTGAACCAGACGGGCGAGTTGAAGCAGGCCTTCTGGGTCAGCATGAGGTGGGCAAGTTCCTGGCGGAAGTTCTCGCCGTCTTCTTTGGTCTTGAAGTAGTTGCCTGCGAGGCCCCAGTCGGAGATGGTATCGACCACGCGATGGACGAGCTGGGCGACGCTGGTTTCGCGATCGGGCGAGCCGACGCGGCCATGGAAGTACTTGCTGGCGACGATGTTCGTGGCGGTCTGGGACCAATCGGCGGGGACTTCGACGTCGCGCTGCTCGAAAATGAGCGGAGCCTTTGTCGTTGCCAATGGTGGCGGTGCGGCGCTCCCAGGTGACCTGGTCGTACGGCGTGGCACCGGCTTCCAGTTTAGAGGTGAAATAGCGGGGGAATGACACCCCGGTGCGCTCTTCCTTCTTCAAGGATCGGTGCAATTCTTTGACTTTAACGGCGAGGTTAACGGTGAGCTGGCCCATGGGGAATTTCTTGCAGGAACGAGTTCCATAATGCGCCAGATATGTCTGGCAGTCAATACCGGACTAGCCCTATAGGTACGACATCTTGTGGATGAAGTGTGGAAAACCACAATACAAAGCGTGCAGTTACTATTTTTGCTTAGCGGGGACGATCAAGTCAATCTTGCTCGGAGTCGCCGTCCAGGTGCTGTAAGTCGTAGGTTCCTTTGGATTTCTTCAGGGGTTCGGCGGCGAAATAGAGGAAGCCGGCGACGGGAGCAGTGAACGTACCCTGGGGTAGCGATTTGTCGGAAAGCTCGTTCTCCAAAGCCTGGCGGTCCTGGGGCGAACTGCCGGGCCGGGGGCGAGGGGGCGGGTACATATCAGGACCGGGGTTGTTGGTGACACCGACGCCGGCTTCCGTATAGGTTCCGTGAACGCGCTGGCCCGTGTACGGATCTCTGCCGCTTTCATAGCCCACGCCGACTTCGGTGGTGACCTGTGGGCCGCGACCGGGCAGCGGAGGGCGGGCGTCCTTTTGTCCTGGATAAAGGCGGCGATGGTCAGGGCGTCCGTGGGGTGGACAAATTCGGAGTGAGACGCCGATTTGATGAGGAAGTCACGTGGATTCACCGCAACGGGATTCAGCGCGACGGGACCGGATTGAGACGGGTAGCAGGCCACTTCGAAGACCAGATAGGTTTTGCTGATGTCGATGGGGAAGAGGTGCTTCACCTGCTCGGCGGGGATGAGCGACGCGGCGTAGGTGGCGTGGTCGGTTTGCTGGGAGACGGCGTAGTCGGCGGCTGTGGCGCGAGCGTGGACACCGGTCGTGGGCGCCTGCGCCGAAGCGAGTGGAGTCAGAATGGCGGCGAAAACGATCGCTGCGATGTGACGAAAATTAAGTACACGATAGAACATGTTTCTGCTCTTTTCCTCCCCGGCTACTTAAGGATACGCCCGTTTTGAAGAGCGCGGGGAACGTTAGCGCGGGCCGCAAGCGCTTGCTGACGCGCGCGCCTCCGTTTGCGTTCCGTGACACTTCGGGCGCAAGCTTGGCCAGCGAACAGGATTTAGACCGCTTCAGGCGGCCTGGGTACGGGCCAAAATGCGCTGAACCCGATTGGGGATGCGCAGTTCGGGGGTTTCCAGCCGGTGATTGAGCAATTCCTGGTGCTCGGCCTTGGCTTCGGCGAGCCAAATGTCGCATTTGTGCAGATCCTGCTTGCGATTTTCGATCTGCTGCTTGCGGGCGAGATCGTCCTTTTTGAGCTGCTGCGATTCAAACCCAATTTGATCGCCTTCTCCTTTCGGATCTGAGCTTTAGCAGGTCACTGAGGCACTTGGAGAAGGCTCGTTCATTGGTGGTCTGGTAGCGGATGTAGAGCGAGAGGGAGCGTTGGTGCTCTTCGTTGGTCTGGTCACCGTCGAAACAGAACGTTTGCAATTGCAGAGCGCGTTGGACCAGCCATTGGTGCTGGGTCATTCTCTCGACGAGCAGGTGCTCGGCGGGAGTTTTCGGCTGGAAGTCTGTCCGCAGGCTGCTGAGCATCCTGTCGTATTCACCGGGATCTTCGACGGAGAGAAGGGTGAATCTGCCGGCGAAGCCGTGGCGCAGGTGATTGCGGGAGGAAGCGGCTTTCCCTGTTTCACTTGTTGGACCCGTACTGTGCTGCGCATTGGCTTTGTTGGCTTCGGTTTGAGCGATGGTCGCCATGACTACTTTTTCCTTTCAGGTGGGCCAGGCATGCCATGGCCCCTACATTACTGTGTGTGCGGGCCGGCGGCGCGGCTTTAGAGACGGAAAAGCCCGGCTGGATGGACTCGAGCCGGGCGGATGGGAAGCTGGCAGCTTCTAGTCGCAGTATACCATACCCGCTCCAAACGATTCGAAATTATCCCGTTGACATACCCGCCCTTTGATATGATGCCGAGGTGCCATACGTTATTACCTTTTTAGCGGTTGCACTTTTTCCTCTAGCGCTTGCTGCGTATGGTGGCCATCTGGCGGCGACGGTTCTAACGGGCAGGGCACGGACTCAGGGATTGGTGATCGTGTGGGGGCTAGCAGCGCTGGAGTCATATTGTCTGGACTGCAACAGTTAAACGCGTATCACACCGATGTGGGGAACGAGGGTAAGCAGGCCGACTTGCAAAGCAAACTTCAGGCCAGTCTTCTGCACGAGGAGCACATCAAAACTCAACTAGACAGCATGCAAGCCATGATGGCGGCTCTGGACGGACAGATCCCTACGCTAAAACGATAGCAACCGCACTGCAAACGATGGCCGCAAACGCGCCTGCCAGCGCCCGCGAGAAAGAGGCAACAAATAAACAGCTTCATGACAGAGCAATTGCCATCGCGAACAAGATAAGAGATCTACAACAGGAGTGGACACTCCAAAGCCGTCAACTAGACGCTTCCTACATGGAGAAGGAAAGGAGCGCATCCTCAAAGGAGGAACGAAATCGGCTCTTTGCGGAGCAAGCAACAGCCGACGAAAAGCTTTTAGAGCAGATTGTGTACAAATTCCAGACAAATCTTCTGGGTGAGGCCCGGTACGTACGAGAAGAGATCCTAGCCCGCGTTCCCCCGCAGCCACGAATGCGTTCGGATTACATTTTCGAAACGGGCGGAGGAGTTGGCGCTTTGATTCTGCCCGAGACTGCTTCGGATCTAGAAAACCTCGCGCGAAAACTTAGCCCGTGACTTTTCGGGCCTTCGCCTTCTTTGAAGGTGCCTTTTTCGTCGCTCCTGGTCTTGGCATATCAACCGTAGGCTTTACTTTGCCTAGCAGCCGGATGGCTTCACGTTCGGATAGCGGGATGTGGATCTTGTCACCGGGATGTGGCATCAAGACCCTCCTCATGCTCCGTCAATACAGGGGGGGCGTAAGTCGGACGTGTGGCTCGCGAATCAGCTTCCTTGCAAAGCATAACCACGTCGTTTCGGGTTCCCAGCACTCGGTACGGCGTCTCACAACCGTCCGCACTCACTACTTTCACTCGATCCCCTAGATCCACAATGAACCTCCGCTAGCATTCTAGGAAGATAAGATGGCATAAACCAGACAAAGTCTAAGAAAGTCCTGCTTCTACCGCCTGACGTTGATGCCGCACAACGCGGTAGACTACAGTTTATGCCGCATACCGATCATGATATCGCCGTGAGAACCGCGCCCTATGTACCGTTCACCACATTCTTAAGCGCTCTTGATCGGCTTGCCCCGAAACCGCCGGATGTCATCGACCGAGGGTTGTTTGATTCATTTTCTGGTGCAGTTCAAAGTCAAGTTGTTGTTACTCTCCGTTTCCTCTACCTGATTGATCGGCAGGGGCGAGCCAGTTCAGACCTCTACAAGTTGGTAGAGCAGCCCGAAAGTCGGGCAGAATTACTCCAAAAACTCCTAAAAGGAGCGTATGCACAGGTTTTTGAATTGGATCTTAAGCGGGCTTCTGCCAAACAACTTGACGGCATCATTGAACAATACAACGTATCAGGTGCAACACATCGCAAGGCCGTCAGTTTCTTTATCAAGGCATCTCAGTTTGCAGGTATCGAGTTGTCTGCGTTTATTACCGCCAGGAAGGGTCGCGCTACTCGCCGAAAGAACGGCACCCGTAACAAAGTGGTACAAGGGCAATCCGATGAACCGGGTGAACAGGCGCGAGGTGCCGAAGCAAACCCGGCACACAAAACGAGCCGAACGCTGCAACTACAGACCGGGAATGCAGAAATAACGCTGTGTATATGCTTCGATCCATTCACCACTTCGGACCCTGATCGACAGTACATATTCGATTTCATCGACAAGATGAACGCATACGGAAAGACGAGAGCAAGCACTGGCAGCCAACAGGAACGTGATTCCAATACAAAACCAAAGAATGACGTTGACGATGTGCTCTAACCAGCTTCGCCCGAGGATGTCCTACCATCCTCGGCGATAACGCCAAACCAGGAGGAAAACTGCTAATGAAACCGCCTTGATTTAGCTCTTTAGACTCTACAGATTTCCGGGAATCGGCTGTTATCCCGTTTCCCGGCCCTTAATCAGGTTAACAACACGCGGCGCTGGCGGAATAGGTAGACGCTCTCGATTTGGAATCGAGTGGAGGCCCTCCTGGAAGAGATCAGCCCCGTACGGGTCCGAATCCCGTGCGCCGCATAAAAGTTGTCTGTTTGTTATTGTAACCGCAGTGCGAAGTCGGTGGAAAGGGCCTTGGCAACGAATGGGACAGCGCAAATATCCACCATTAACACCTTCTGAGGTAGTGGCTATCCTCGTAGCTTTAGGTTTCAGATTCGACCGCAAAGAAGGGTCGCACGCGCAATACGAGAGGCTTGCAGACGCTAAACGGCAAAGAAGTATCGTGACTGTGGATATGGCCGAAAAAGACTTTGCGGACTTCTTAATGAAGAACATGATCGCGAGTTCTGGCTTTACTCGTGACCAGTTCTATGGTGCCACCAAAGGGTCGGCGAGGAAGGCCAACGTTAAGCAGTTCACGTTGGCTCATTATTAAAGTTCATGCTTGAAGCTTTTGTAAGCCTTTAATCATACTTTACTTGCAACATCTATCGTGTATAATCCTACTTGTAAGGAGAGGGCTGTAGTGTCTGTTGTCTTGGACCACCGAAGCGAGTCTCCTAGCAAGCTGGACATCGCATGATTCCCACCCTGCGATGTTTTTTGTATTGGGACGAAAAATCAGCTCGCTATATAGCTGAGTGTATTGATCTCAATCTCATCGCGCGCGGCAAGAGTGCTACACAAGCTGTGAAGGGCCTAGAAGATGCCATTCGTGGATATCTCGCGACAGCGTTCAAGGGCGATCCATCTGGTTTAGTTCCGCGACGTTCTCCGGCCTCGCGACGGGCGCTTTACCATTGGTTCAAACTTCGCAACTCCCTTCGTAAAGCACGTGCTGGATTTAGAGTCTACACGTTTGAAGATAATCGCTGCTATTACTGAGATTCTTTTGGCTGCTTCAGCATCAGCCGCTTGCCTCTGGTCTTCTTGACCGCCAACGACGCTGCGATCACGGTCATTCATCTTGCGGACGTTGTAACGGAAGTCGAACTCGCGGAGGTATTGATCCAGGTAAGCTTTCCCGACGTGGTGATAGATTCCGTCGATTCCGCGCTTGATGATTCCGAAGTATCCCTCAACGGTATTGGTTGAAATGCACACGCCGTCTTCGTGCCGTACGTACTCTTTTGCCGTGTGATTCACCTTGCTGTGCTTGTATTCCGCTGGCGCGGAACGCAAGATGGTGCTGGTGTCCGTCATTACGTGCGCCGACTCCTCAACCGTTTCCTCAATCATCGGCCTCAAATTGTCGGCATTCACGCGCTGAATATGCTTTGAACGGACTTGCCCGTCCCGCTGGAGAATCGAAACGACGATTTCTTTGTCCGAGTGCGGGTGAATCCCTTTCGGTGCTCCCACGGGGTTCTTCTGAATCCATGTGCGATTGCCGATCTGGACTTCTTTCTCGCCTTCACGAGGACCGCCGCCCGGATTGTTTTTTACTCTGCGCTTGCCACCCACAAAGCACTCGTCAATTTCAACGATGCCGTCCAGTTTAGAGACCACTGGTTCCTGCCCAAGCGCCCAGCGGATACGGTGCGCCATGAACCAAGCAGTCTTATAGCTGCCTTTCTGCTTGCCGGTTTCTTCATCGACACCCCACAAATTACGCCACAGTTGATGTGCGCTCATGCCCTTCTTGGAAGAGCACATGAGATAGATCGCAAAGAGCCACTTGTGCAGCGGAATGTGGCTGTCTTCGAAAATCGTTCCCATTGTGACGGTAAACGGTGCACGACATCCGGCGCATTTGTACAGGCCCTCGCGGGTCGTTTCACCGCTCAGATGATAGGCTTCGCCGATCAAGCCGCATTTCGGGCAAACCGGACCATCGGGCCAGAGCACCTTCTCTAGGTAGTCGCGCGCTGCTTCTTCGTCCTGGTGGTGTCGAGCGAGTACTCCTGCCATGTCCTAGTATCGCCCGAACCAGTGGGTATGTAAAGGGGATAATTTCGAAACGATTCCTTGTAAGCTACTGATTCTAAGTCAAATATAGGCTGAACTGTGCTCCAGCATTAGAGGTAGTTCGTACGGTACGGCCAGTTACTCTCAAGACTACCGACGACAGCGCAATCTCTGGGAGGCTCGGGGTTTGCGCATGGTTTTGCAACGGGATTCGCCGAATTTGGACATTTTGCGATCCTTTGCCGTGGTGGCGGTTTTGGTGAACCATTTGGCGCAACTTACCCCTTGGGGCCGCGATGGCGGGGCGTGGGCTTTGGATGCCGTTGGACGGGCGGGGGTGCTGATCTTTTTCGTACACACGGCGCTGGTTCTGATGGGATCGCTGGAAAGGCTGGAGGCACGAGGCGGAGACGCACACTTGCTGCGCGCTTTCTATGTGCAGCGATTTTTCAGGCTGTATCCGCTAAGCGTGAGTTGCGTGACGGCGGTTCTGCTGGTTCATTTTGCGGTGCCGGCATGGCGCTTGCCGTGGGTTTCGTTGAAGGCGATTGCAGCGAACCTGGCGCTGGTGCAGAACCTGACGTGGGATCCGTCGGCGATATGGCCGCTGTGGAGTCTTCCGTACGAAGTGCAGATGTATGTGGTGCTGCCGTTCATATACCTGATGACGAAGCGGCGCGGCGCGGCGGCATATGTGGCAGTGCTTTGGGTCGTAGCGGCGATGCTGGGAAAATCCCTGTTTGCCGCCGACCCGCGGTACGGGCGGGTGCCGTACGAGTATCCGTTCCCGTGGTTTGTGCCGATCTTTTTGGGCGGTGTGTTCGCCTTTCTGCTGCTACGGAAACGGAAGAGGCAACCGCGGGTTCCGGCAGTGCTGTGGCCGGTGACGATTGTGGGGATATTCTTCGCGTTTCAGGTATTCCCCACGCGGCGGAGTGAGCTGGCGATGACGCTATTGGGATTTGCCATTCCTCAGTTCCGGGAGATGACAAACGCGGCGGTGAAGGCGATGGCGCACCAACTGGCGAAGTATTCGTACGGCATCTATCTGCTGCATGCGCCCTTGCTGGAATTCTGCTTCGTGCATCTGCGGCGGTTGGGAATGGCGGAGAGGGCCGGAGTATTTGCCGTGCTGCTGGTGATCTGTCCGGTTATCGCCTACCACCTGATTGAGAAACCGATGATTGACGTGGGACATCGGTTGAGCCGGCGAATTGCTCGAAGGAGCGAGAAGCGCGAGGTGGTGGCGGAAGTGGCGAGGCTTGTGTAAACGAGAAAGGCTTTGATGCAGAGGAAACCGCTTGCTGGCGCGAGCGGCTCGGTTGCGCTTGTGTGGTGCAGCGGTTAGCCGGTTAATGTATTACCGGGACAGTTGAGTGTCTGATGCTGAATGCTGCGACGCTGGCCAGCACAGACACGATTACGCCGAGGCAGAGGCTGCTGATGAAACGGTCCGCGTGAGCGACATAGCCGAATATCCAGGCGAGAAGAAGACCCAGACTCCGAGTAACATGTTTAACCAGCTCAGTCCGGCAGAGGAGAGTGGGCGGCTGGCGCGGGCGAGGCCGATCAGGAACACGGCTGCTCCGACGATCCAGGAGTTCCAGGCATACTCGTCCAATAAATAGAGGGTAAGTCAATGACAAACGATCTCAACGTCAATAACAACCTAAGTGGGGAATATGGCTTGGGGTGGAAGTTTTGCGGGTGGGATGGTGTGAACTCACGTTATGCATCCTGCATTGCATGGACACGAAGCCATGCTTCCAACTCGTGCTTCGTGACGCGGCCAGAATCGTACAGGCGCATAAGCCACTCGTACATCTCACGATCGGCGAATTGCAGCTTATAGCCGTTCCAACGGAGAAATACCGCCGTCGCGACGACCGCCGCGCGTTTGTTGCCGTCGAGGAATGGATGGTTTTGGAGAAGGTTTCGCAAAGCGCGGCGGCTTCGTCTATGATGTCCGCGTAGTAGCCGCTTTGCGGGCGTGCGACAGCGGACTCGAGCAGTGCGCGGTCCCGGACGCCAGCAGTCCCACCCCATTTGGCCACCATACGCTCATTGATGCGGATCAGATCGGCAACAGAAACGTAGCGGTTCACTGCGCCAGAAGTCGCAGGAGTTCCGGGTGCTCGCGTTCGAATTCGTCTACTGCTTGCTCAAGAGTCAGTCCGGGCCGGGGTGGGCGAGATTCCAGCTTATGGACAAGCTTTTCCACGATCGCCTGCTGAGGCGCGGGCAGCTTGGCTATTCGGTTGGTTAGTTCTTGGGCCTTATTCACGGCGCGAGTCTCCTATGAGATTGGACGGACAAGCGTAGACGGCTGGGAAGTCGGCTTTCTCGAGATAAGGATAGTCTTGCAGAATCTCGTCTTCCGTCATACCACCGGCCAGCATGTCGAGCACGTCCCATACCGTGACGCGTAGGCCGCGGATACAGGGCTGACCAGAGCGCTGACCGGGAATCACGGTAATTCGGGAGAGATCCGGGTTGGCGGCGACATCCACAAATCCATTATCTCGCGTTTTGGCGTGTGCTGTTCGTCACTGACTCGAAAGGATAGAACTAGATCGGTTGAGGTTGGTTGCGGGGTTTCACGTGTTCTGAGGCGGCGCGGTTTGGCGAGCAGGTAGGCTAGCAATTGCCTTTCCGGAACCATTCGCAGCCGACGACTCGACGGAACCCACCAGCACGCCGCGCGGGAGGGTTTCCTGGTCCAAGCCGGTTAGATCGAAGTCGAACCAGGGTCCGGGACGCTCGCTTGCGTAGATGAAGGCGCGCTCGCGTATGTTTGTGGGAACGCTACGATATTCGCGGATCTTTATGCCTCGCAGGATCTGTTCCGCGTAGGGCTGGCGGATACTGATGGCTCGCTTGGGTTGGAGTGCCATGTTCTAAAAGATGGTGGGGCTTTGAGGATGGAAGTATCAGGAGGCCTGTACAGTTACGGCAACGGGCAGAGTCACTCGAGTTCCTGACACGAAACCGGTGAAAGTCATGTTCATCCGGACGTGATCGTGGGGGATTAGTAAGTAGCCCCAGTTCTCTCCGGTTGCCTGGTGGCGTGCCGGCACCAGAGAGCGGCGGCTTGGGCTTTGGCTTGGACTTCAGCGTCGGAGATGTCCGAGGCTTTTTTGGTTTCGCAGATCCACTTACCTGATTTCGTTTCGACGATGAAGTCGGGTTCGTACTCGCGATCCACACTGCCGGACTTGTAATAGATCCTGATATCGCGACTGGTCGGGCCGGAACCACTTGACAACTTCGGGATCGTCTTCGAGGATGACGGAAAAGACGCGTTCGGGGTCGCTGCGGTATTTACAGGCGGTTTGCAGGCATTGCGGAACCCTTCGAAGAGCATGCCGGTGATCTCGGAGCGGTCTTCGACCGCGAGCCGGAAGTTGCGGGCGGGGACGTTGGCGTTGACGGCTACGAGCTGCAGTTGCACGGTGACAAAGCCGGGGCTGACTTTGGCTTCATACTCGGTTACGCCGGCATCGAAATGGTCTTCCATTTGGGCGTGGATTAGCTGCACCAAAGCCTTGCGGTGATACTACCAGTACGTTTTCTACTTCGCTCGGTTCGCGCAGGTAAGACTGAAGATGCAGGACCGCCTGACCGGCGAGCTTGTAGAGGAGTTCGGCGTTTTCGTCGTAGCTGATCTCGTCGTAATTCGATGAGGCCAAAGACCAGATAATTCTCCAGGCGGGGCTCTGAGGACAAACCATCACCACTGACGAGGCGGTAGCGCTCGTGATCGGTCAAGTGCTGGATGACGATGTCTTTGGCGACAGCCGCGTAGCGTGGCAAGCGGCTGGTATCGAGGTTGAAGTCGAGATAGCGGGCGGTGACATTGCCTTTCGGAACGACGATGATTTTAGGAATATCGATGGTGAGGTGGTGACGAGATCAACGGTTTTCTTTATAACCGCGGCGAGATCGACCGGCGGAGCGGAGGCGCCGGGCAGGACGGTTTGCGCGATGCCCGGTTCCAACCGCAGCCGTTCCAAAAGGTCTTGTTGGACTTCGGGCCGTTTCAGGTCGTCACTTCGAGTCGGGCGCGGCGAATTCTCGATGAGGCGCAAGAGGTCACGCGCGGCCGCAGTTCTCTCCGGCTCTGAGTTGAACAGCGATTGCCCATTGGACGTGGCTGGAAGCGGGCGATGAAATGGCCTGCGTCCAGCGCCGATTGAATCGGCACGGTCTTCTGCGGCTTTTCCGGAATGTCCTGGCCGATGATGACTTTGGCCCGGATGATGGAGTTCGGATCGTTGGCCGCGTTGATAATCTCGTCGAAGCGGTCGTGCGAAACGATGTTCAGGCGGTCAACGGCGAACACGCCGGTCCGCTTGCCGTAAGGCAGACGCAGACCGCGGCCGATGGACTGCTCGACCAGCGTCTTGGAATTGGCGGCCCGCAGCGGAACGATGGTATAGAGGTTCGTCACGTCCCAGCCTTCCTTGAGCATGTTGACGTGGATGACGATTTCGGTCGGATTCTCCGGGTCTTCGACGGTGAGAAGCTGCTGCACGGTTTCGTCCTTCTCTTCGCCGCTCTGGTTGGAGTGGACGGTAATCACGCGGCCCTTGTAGCTGCCCTCGAAGAAAGTCGTCGCTCGGTTAGTTTCTCCTGCAGGCGGTTGGCGTGAGTCGGTGTCCTGCGCGACGACCAGCATGAACGGCTTGACGAGTGGCCGCCCGTTCTCCTGGGCGTAGATCTCCAGTTGGACTTTGGTTTCCTCGTGGACGCGGATGCCGTCTTCAGCTTGAGGTCTTCCAAGCCGGCTTCGTCGTAGTTCGGGCTTCGAAGTTCTCGCGCGTGGCGACTGCCGGCTCTTTCACGAAGCCGTCGTCCAGCGCAGTGGCAAGCGGATAGCTGTAGATGACGTTTTTGAACGGCTTCGTCTTGCCGCCGCCGCTTTCGACCTGGGGCGTCGCGGTCAGTTCCAGGCCGAGGATCGGGTTCAGTTCGTTGATGGCCTTGACGCCGGCGCTGCCCGGTAGCGGTGCGATTCGTCCATCAGCAGCACCAGGTCGTCGAGGCCGCCAGGTAGTCGAAGTAGCTTTCGCCGATGTATTCCTGAAGCCGCTTGATCGCGGGCTTTTGCCGCCGCGCACTTCGGTGTTGATCTTCGAGATGTTGAAGATGTTGATGTGAATGGGATCGTCGCCAGCGCTGCCGTCGCGAAGTCGAGCGTTCTTTGGGTCGCCGCTCTTCGCGGACGCCGCGGCCGCTCTCGTAGTTGTCGCCGGTGATGATCTCCGGCGGGTTGACCGCGAAGTCGGCGATGCCCTGGAAGACGTACTTCTGGGTGTTGGGCGTGAAGTCCTCGATCAGCTTGTTGTAGATGGTCAGGTTCGGCGCCAGCACGAAGAAGTGGCGGATGCCGTGGGCCAGGTGCAGGTAGGCGATGAACGCGCCCATCAGCCGCGTCTTGCCGACGCCGGTAGCAGGGCGAAGCAGAGAGACGGGAACTCGCGCTTCAAAGCCGTTGACGCGTGGGAAATTCACTTTGGATCGCGGCGAGCGCTTGCGCCAGGTCCGCGTTCTTTCCGGCGGGACAATCTCGCAGACGCGGTCGAGGATTTCCAGCGATCCCGTTGCGGCGCTCGCAGGCTAAGCCGCTGCGAATGGAGTGAACGTGGGATTTCACTTGGCTCTCCTCGGCCTCGAACAGCGTCGGATTGTGGCTGGTCCCTTGCGTTCGGCGCTCGACGGCAGCCGGCGGCTTGCGGCAGGTTCTCCACTCGAGGCTGTAATCGTCTTGGCCCCATTCGCAGCGCTTCAGCACAGCGGCTGGGAATTTTCTTCACCGTCAGGTTCGGGAACTGCTGCCGGTTCTGGCCGCGGAAGGCGGTGCCGCAGACCAGCAGCGAACGCGTTCGTCCCGACTTCGTCGCTGAGCTGATGCAGTTGCTCGCGATAAGCGTTTGCGTGGTGACGTAGATGAAGTCGGTTTCGGTCGAGTGCCTTGCTGCCAGTAGACGGTATCGCTCGGCGCGTAGCTGAAGCCCTCGAGCTTGCACATGGCCTCGGCCAGCATGGCGGCGTTGTACTGCTTGCTGATGATCCAGTTGCCGAAGTCGTCCTTCTCCAGCAGCGACGGCGCGAGGCGGTAGTAGCGAAACCGCCGCCGCCCTTCCAGCCGACGGCTTCTGTGATGCCGCCAGGGTCTTCGCCGTCGATGACCTTCTGCAGCCGCGGAATGATGTGGGTGTGGCAGTGTTCGCCGAGTTCGACCATGATCCAGCGGCGGCCCATCTTGTGGGCGACCGCGCCGGTCGTGCCGGAGCCGGCGAAGGAGTCGAGGACGAGGTCGCCGGGATTGGTGGCGATGTCGAGAATTCGCTTCAGAAGACTTTCGGGCTTCGGAGTGATGAACAATTCTCTTTCGTCCGGAAGAGCGCTTTGCAATTCCTGCTTCGGCGTCCTGATTATGTCCGACTTCTTCATACGTCCAAATTGTCTCTGGAACAACGCCTTCCTTCACCTCGGTCAGAAACTGCTTAAGCGAGGGAATGTTGTTGCCGTTCTTACCCCACCAAATACGATTGCTCTCTGATCCAGTTCCGTCAGACGTTCTGCTTCAGAAATCGCCAATAGCGTCCATGCGGCGGCCCGCTGATTTCGACCCGTCGGGAGCGTTGTAATCGGGTAGCTCCAAGGCTGTAGTAATTCCGCGCGGAGAGGTCGCTTCGGCTTCCAAGGACCCGCGATGGATCGTTGTCAGGATTCTTATATCAGATCCGTCTTGTCTCACCACGCGGTAGAGCTGCAATAGGTTCCTCGCCAACTGCTCGCGTCTTTGGCGAAGCACAAGACGATAGTCGTGGTATCTCGAAAGATGATTGCGTCCGAATTCGTTCGGCTGTAGACTTTCTCCCAAATCGACAGTCGCAATGAAATTCGCCCGGCCAAAAATTTCATCCATCACGACCCTAGATAGTGCGCTCTCGTTGTCATCAATCGTGATCCAAAGCGAACCATCATCCGCCAGGAGTCGTTTAATGAGTCTCCAAGTCGGTCCCGCATCATTGAAAGCCATATCGAATGCTCGAGACCATCGTCATAATGTTTGAACGCGCTTCCCGTGTTATACGGCGGATCAATAAAGATACACTTGACCTTCCTGCAAACTCCTGCTCCAGCGCTTTCAGCGCGAGCAGATTATCGCCGAAGATCAGGCGATTATCGAAGATGTCATTGTCGCTGACGCGCTGGGAGGCGTGATAGCTCTTTTCGGCGTCTTCGAGCAGGATGCGCGGCTCCAGACGGGGCCGGTTTTCTTTGCCGATCCAAGTGAGCTCTAATTTCTGTTTGTGCGCCATGCGTTCTTAGTTGACCAGGGTCCACTCGAACTCAAAGAGCGGATGGAGTTGATGGGTCTGCTTCATCTGAGATCTGGATTCTTTCGATGAGTTCTTCGCGTTGTACCTCAATCTTGTCTTGCATTTCGAATAGCTCTTTGCGCTTGCGATTGCGTGCGGATTCGAGGGCTTTGATGTGTTTCTGCGCTGCTAATTTCTCTTCAAGATTGCCGGCTGCGCTCGAGGCACGTTTGGCATCGCGGATTTCTTTGTCGGCATCGCGGATTTGCTGTTCCAGACCGAGTTTCAGGTCTTCGGCCCAGCGGTCGAGCTTTAGCTGCTCTTCGTCAAGGTACTGGATATTACGAGTTTCTACTTGTTTGAGGCGTTTTCCTACTAACTCGTCCAGTTGGGCATTGTAGGTCCGGGCATAGGGCTGATGTATTCGGCTCGAGTTACTTCAGCAGGCAAGCTCAATAGCTTTTCGGCAGTGTTCTTCGGAAAGCGGGTTGCCGCTGTTGTCGATGCCCACTAATAGGATCGATTCCTCCGTGTCGAAGGATTGGGCGGTTAGCTTCCAGGCAGAGAGCCAGCCGGATTTTCCGAGCAACGGCTCCAGCATGCCGATTTTGCGTCCATAGGCAGCGTAGTCGAGGCGAAGGGCAGCAGGTGAAAGAGTGCGCGAACAGGCCTGTTGGATGACGCTTTGCCCGAGCGGATGCTCGACGCGGAGAAAGCTTTCGTTCTGGCGCTCTGCGTCTTGCCAATCAAGGTTCCAGCGACCCTGAAAACCATGGTTGCCGGTGTAGGTGAAGCGGAGTCCGCTCTCATCAAAGCGTGCATCGCCCACCAGTTCCTGCTTTAGAAGGTTTGAGAAGGAGCGGAGGCGCTGATTCAGGGCGGCAGCGGCTTGTTCTTTGCTCATGCGCAGGCGGTCGCGGACTTCGTCATCGAAGTTCTCGAGCAAGGCCTGGCGGGTTTCGGCCATGCGGGATTGAATGGTCTCGTCCAACTGCTTCTGTAGCTCGGAAAAGGCGCGTTCAATCTCTTCGGGCGAGCGGCAGGTCTGGTAGACGGCGGCGATGCGCTTTTCGAGATCGACGCCGGATTCGAGCGCGCCCAGGACCTCGTCGCTGGCGCCGAAGACGCCTTCGAAGAGCCGGAATTTTCTTTAAGAAGGGCGAAGACGCGCTGATCGGCGGCGTTCCGCTGGTTGACGAAATTCACGACCACGACATCGTGCTTTTGGCCGTAGCGGTGGCAGCGGCCAATGCGCTGTTCAATACGCTGTGGATTCCAGGGGAGATCGTAGTTGACGAGCAGGAGCAGAACTGCAGGTTGACGCCTTCGGCCGCGGATTCGGTGGCGATCAGGATGGTGGCGCGGTCACGGAACTCTTCGACGATGGCGGCCTTCTTGTCTGCCGACGGCGAGCCGGAAATGGCGTTGGTGCCCTGGTGCCGTTCCAGCCACTGGCGGTAGACGCGGGTGGAATCGGGATCGGCATTGGTGGCGTTCATCAAAACGATTTCGCCCTGGTAGCCGTGTTCGGAGAGGAGACGAGGAGGTAATCCTGGGTGCGGCGCGATTCGGTGAAGATGACGGCTTTGCGCTGCGCGCCGAGTTGTTGGACCTTTAGAAACGCGACTTCCAGGCCGGAGAAAAGCTCCTGGCCCTTGGCGTTCATGGCGAACGGCGGGCGAGATCTACGAAGCTGCGCAGTTCCTGCATTTCGGCGCGGGCGGCGCCGGGGTCGAAGTTCAGGTCAAAGGGCGGATCGGGTTCGCCGTTTTCGAGAGCGTCTTCCTTCCATTCGTCCGCAGAGTCCGCGGCGGCCTCGAAATCGTCAGGGAGAGCGATTTGCTCGGCGGGAGTGTGGTTCGTGATGCGCTTTTAAAGCTTCTTCCAGGCGGTTGGCCATGCCTTCGAGCGTGTTCGCGATGGCAAAGGTAGAGGAGGCGAGAATTTGCGCAAGACGAGCGTGATGAGTTGGCGCTGAGCGTCGGGGATGGCGACAAGCACGTCGCGCTGAAGGTAGTCGGAGACGCGCTCGTAGAGGTCGTGCTCGTCGGTCGGACGGGAAGAAGGCGCGTGTGATGCAGTGGCGCTCGGTGAATCGGACATATTCAAGGACCTGCTTGCGGAGGGTGCGCATGCAGAGCGGTTTGAGGCGGTCGCGCAGACGTTCCTGGCTGGTGGGGTTGGCGGCAGCATCGGCAAACTGCTCGCGGAAGGAGCGCTCGTCGCCGAACACTTGAGGATCGATGATGCTGACGAGGCCGTAGAGCTCCATCAGAGAGTTCTGCAGGGGCGTGGCGGTGAGCAGAATTTTCTGACGAGTTGAGCGTGGCGTCGCGAATGGTGGCGGCGATTTTGCTGGACTTTTTGTAGACGTTGCGGAGGCGGTGGGCTTCGTCGATGACGATAAGATCCCAGGGGATTGGTTTGAAGCTCAAGGCTTTTGTTGGCAGCGAATTGATAGGAGCAGATCATCACTTTACGGGCTGGTCGAAGGCGTTGAGAAGACCTTTTTGGCGGAAGGCGGCGCTTTCGAGAATTTCGGACTGGATGCCGAATTTGTCCATTAGTTCCTGCTGCCATTGCTTGCGCAGGGTGGCGGGAACGATGAAGACGATGCGGCGTTTGCGCTCGGCCCAGCGCTGAGCGAGGACGAGGCTAGCTTCGATGGTTTTGCCCAGGCCGACTTCGTCGGCCAGGATGACGCCTTTCGATAGCGGAGAGCGGATGGCGAATAGGGCGGCGTCGACTTGATGAGGGTTGAGGTCTACACGGGCTGTGGCGAGCGATTGGGATAAGCGTTCGATGCCCGCGGGGGCGCGTAGGGTGAGAAGCGTGGCCCAGTAGCGGCTGTGGTACGGCGTGGACACAAGAACTCGTATTTTAGCGATTGGAGAATCAAATATTGTGAGACGATTAACGATCAACTCGGATTTGCAGATCTTTTTCGACGATCATGATGCCGCCAAGTATCAATCGTTGAAGGGGAACACGCTTGAGGCCGTTCAGCAGGAATTATACGAATGGCAGGCGTTTGTAGAGACATGGCTGACGGAAGTGGTAGAGAAGCCGAAGCCTGAGCGCCTGATCCTTTGCAACAGAAGCTTCAAAGGGAGTTGAACCATCGAGTAAAGGTCTTGCGGCGCAGTTTGAATATGACCAACGACGCCATCCACGAAGTGCTTCGAACGCTTCCGCCGCAGGTTAGAGAACGCTACTCTGAGCTGTCGGCAGCGCAGATGGACGCGGTATTTGATTCGGTAGCCGGCGGACGGCAGGCTGGTGCGGCTTCGGTGTAATGCGAGGTCAGAGCGGTTCAGGTGACCGCTCCATCCTGTCGCGGCTCGGTTCTGGGGTCCGTCTGGGCTATGATGCCGGGCGGATTTCAGCCGGATGGTGCTGGCGTGTCGCGGTGATCTCGTCAGCATAGCGCCGCAAGAGGATTCAGTTCGATTCTTGTAAGGCGACGCGTTGTGTAGACGAGAAAGTTGATGCAGAGGAGACCGCTTGCTCGCGCGCGCGGCTCGGTTGTGTTGACCGGGTCGAAGTGGGGCTGGTTCTGATGCGCCGGTTCAGTTGCGATTACTAGGTTCGATGATGGCCGGGACCGTTGAGTGTCTGTTGCTGAATGCGGCGATCCTGGCAAGCACAAAGACGATGACGCCGACGCAGAGGCTGTTGAGGAAGCCGTCGGAATTAGGCCGACCATTCCGATGTCAAAGACGTGAATAGACCCGCGGAACAGATCGTTCAAACGAGGGACAAGCTTCGGCGAAAGATTGGCGTGGAACAGCAACTTCACCGGGTGACTTTGTCTTTGAGCTGTTTCGGATGTGAGTTCGGGGTAATCGTTGAGGATGCCGGATTCGGGGACACCGCCGCAGCGCCGGGCGAGGATATCCAGACGGTGATGCGCATCCGGCGAATAATGGGTTGGCCTAACCGCAGTTGCGGGGACATCAGTTCCGTTTGAGTGCTGCTAGCGCGGAAGAGGGCTGCGTGAAGGATGGATTTTGGAGACAATGGACATAGGTTCGTAACATGACCAGCCGTCCCCCGATCACCATTCCGCCTGCTATTCAGGACATTATCGACATCGAGGCTGCCAAGGAGAATCGCAGTCCGGTCGAAGTCCTGACGGATGCAGTGGAGCAATATCATCGCAGCAAGACGCTGGCGGCATTAGGCCGTTACGGACAGCAACGCTCGCGCGAGCTGGGTCTCAAGCCTTCCGATGTGGAGGAGGCTATTGTGCAGGATCGTCAGCAACAGGCTCACCGCGGGCGGTAGGTGTACCGGGTTACCCTCGATAGCAACATTTACGTAAGCGCTTTGGCGTTCGGCGGCAGGCCGATGGAACTGCTGCAGCTTGCGAACGAAGGAGCGATTGAGATCGCGGTCAGCGATGCGATTCTGGACGAAGTTTCACGGGTTCTTGGGGGCCCAAAATTCCTTGGTCGTCCGAACATGTTGAGGCAGCGCGCCGGCTTATCAGCCGTCTCACGCAGCACGTGACACCTTCCCAAACGCTGGATGCGGTGCATGACGATCGTACTGATAACCGAATTCTGGAATGCGCCGTGAAATCAGATTCAAGCTTTGTAATCAGTGGGGATAAGCATTTGCTTCGGCTTGGCGAGTATGGGGACATACGCATCCTGCTGCGGCGGAGTTCCTGGAGCACATGAGGATTACAATTGGCAATTTCCGATGACCTTCTTCGTTCCTTTGGCCGGTGGCGGATTTGCTGCGGGGCAAATATAAGCCGCATGAGTATGGGAGGGTGATTCTGCCGTTTACGGTGCTGCGGCGCATGAATTGCGAATCGGGCTCAAAGAGGTTCTGCTTGGTCCGGGGCGGCTGTATGAAGCTCTGCAGGAAAAGAACAGTGTGTTGAGTGAACAGGAGAGAGACGTTGTGCGCCGGTTTAGCCGGGGTGCTTGAGCGAGATTCTAACCGCGAGACGACGCTGGCCGCATTGTCCGGCTCGTCGTCCGAGTTGTCCACGTCAAGAGCCATGGCGGAAATGGCGATGCGTTCTGTAAACGAGAAAGGCTCTCGCGGGGTAAATGCCGCGGGAGCCTTTTCGGAGGAGAGGTTGATGCAGAGGAAACCGCTTGCTCACGCGCGCGGCTCGGTTTGCGTTGACCGGGTCGAAGTGGGACCGGTTTGATGGCGCCGGTTCGGTTGCGACGACTAGGTTCGATGTATAGCGGGAACCGTTGAGTGTCTGTTGCTGAATGCGGCGACGCTAGCAAGCACAAAGACGATTACGCCGACGCAGAGGCTGTTGATGAAACGGTCCGTGTTCGCTAGATAGCCGAAGATCCAGGGCGAGAAAAAGACCCAGATTCCGAGTAACATGTTTAGCCAGCTCAGTCCGGCAGAGTAGAGGGGCCGGCTGGCGCGGGTGATACCGATTAAGAACACAGCCGCTCCGACGATCCAGGAGTTCCAGGCATTACCGGAACCGGCAGCTCCATAGACCCAAGGAGACACGAAGAACCATATCCCAGCTAGCAGGCAAATGACGCTGGCGGCTTGCACGTAACTGGCCGGCTTGTCTGCGGCGGGAGATAGGTTGTTATTGACGTTGAGATCGTTTGTCATTGACTTACCCTCTGTTTATTGGACGAGTAAGTTGGCGATTGGGCTTGGAGAATGGGAGTTTTGCGAGGGGGTTACAGTAGCGGAGTTACAGTAGCGCCCTTCGCTGAACTGAGTGCGTGAATTTCTACTCGGCGCGCAGCGCGACCATGGGCTCGACGCTCGCGGCGCGCGCAGCGGGAATCCAGGATGCAAACAGTGCGGCCGCGCAGAGTAATAGTGTGGCGATAGCGAGCATGCGCGGATCCCACGGAGAGACGCCAAAGAGTTGGCGCGTCATGAGCCGGCCGGCAAGGATGGCGAGCGGGATACCGAGCCCGAGCCCGATGCCGATCTGGAAGAAGGCACCACGCAAGACCATGCTGACGACGTTAACGCGATCGGCCCCAAGCGCCATGCGCACGCCGATCTCGCTGGTACGCTGTTCGACAGTGTAGGCCATGACGCCGTACAAACCCACGGCGGCGAGAATCAGTCCGAGCACGCCGAAGAGCATCGTGAGGGTGGCCATCATGTTCTCCTGTTGAAAATCGCCGGCCAGAATTTTGGAGTACGGATCCACGCCGTAGACCACCAGGTTGGGATCGATGCTGGCGATGGCCTTGCGTACGTCGGATTCGACGCCGGACGAATTGCCGGGAGCCCAGATGACGATGTTGCCGAGGAAGTGGGAGAAGAGGTCGAAGGTGTTGAATTGCGGATCGTCGTATTTGACGCTTTGCGTTTCGGACAGCCAGAACATCGGGCGGACAGGATCCTTGAACCCCCAAGTCATATAGCGTATGTCGCGCACAACACCAACGATTTCAAATTTGCCGGCGTATTGAATGCGGTCCATGCCGAAGTGCATGCCGATGGGGTTCTGGTGTTTGAAGAAGCGCCGAACGAACGCTTCATTGACGACCGCGATGGGGCGAGTAGTGGCGGTGTCCTGCTCTTGAATGGAGCGGCCCTGCACGATTTTCGCGCCGATGGTTTCAAAGAAACCGGGCATGACCCGAGCCCAGCCGGCGCCGGTGTCCTCCTTGGGACCAGGTTCGGGGCGGCCTGCGATACGAATGCCCTCATTCCAGCTATCGCCGCTCATGGGCGCATAGAGAACGGGAGCGACCATGCGCACTCCGGGTACGCCGAGGAGGCGCTCGTCGAGACGGCGGAAGAACGGCTCCATTTGTTCGGGCTTGTAGTTACCGAGGGTTGGGTTGATGGAGACGACATAGCGGTCCTTGGTTTCGAAACCAAAATTCTGGTGCTCGAGATTGCGCAGGCTCTGACCGAGCAGAGCGGCAGCGGAAAGCAGAACAAGCGACATTGCCGCTTGCGCGATGACCAGCGACTTTTGCGCGACGGAACCGCCGCCGCGCACGGAACGGTTGCTGCCGCGCAGCGCTTCGACGGGATCCACATGCGAAGTCATCCAGGCGGGAGCGATGCCGAAAAGCACTCCGGTGAGCACCGAGACCGCGAGCGTAAACAGCAGAACGGGCCAGGAGGGCGTCCCGTCAACCGGAACGTAGTTGGCCGGGCCGCCGCCGTTGTGAAAGGCGAGATAGAGAATCAGTTTGCTGCCGCCGTAGGCGATTCCGATTCCGAGAATCCCACCAACGATCGCGAGCACGACGGACTCAACGAGCGCTTTGCGCACCAGCCGGCCGCGCGACGCACCGAGAGCCACGCGCAGAGAGGTTTGCGAGCGCTCCTTCAAGCCGCGGGCGAGCATTAGATTGGCGAGATTGCCGCAGGCGACAAGCAGCACACACCCGGCTGCGATGAGCAGCAGCTTCAATCCGTCTTGATATTGATCGCGCATGGCTGCGACCCCGGCGCCCCCGGGAATCAGATGCAGCGTCTGTTGACGCCAGGTCTGTTTTTCGCCGGGCTCCATGTCGGGCACATGGCTCGCGAGCCAGTCGTGAAACTCGACGCGCAGCTTGGCTTCGAGCGACTTGGGATTCACGCCAGGGCGAACGCGGCCGACGAGATCAAGCCAGTTCGTATTGGGGCGTTTGAGGCGCTGGGCGTCGCCATCGAGCAGAGGTTCGGTGTTCGTGGGTATCCAGAAGTCGGGCATGCCCCAGCCATCGAGCTTGGCTCCGTAAAACCCGGGCGGAGCGACACCGATAACGGTAAAAGGGTGGGCGTTGATCTGAAAACTCGCACCGATCGACGCTGGGATCGGACGCGTATTTATCGCTCCAGACGTGATAGCTCATGACAGCGATGGGAGGCGCGCCGGGCTGATCGTCGGCATCGGTCATTAGGCGGCCAATCCAGGGGCGGACGCCGAGGGTGCGAAAGAAATTGCCGGAGACGAATTCGCCGTTGCGCGTGTCGACGGGGCCCTGCGCTCCTGCGCGGCGCACACCGAGTGGTGCGTTGCCGGCTTGCAGCGCTGCGAGATCTGCGAACTCGGGCGTGTGTTCGCGGAAATTCTTATAGGCTTCATAGGAGAAAAGCGAAAAATTGCCATCGCTATCCTGCGTGTACCCGCCCCAGTTGCAACAGCGGATTTTGTCGCCAACGCGCCAGAGTTCTTCCGGCTTTGTGACCGGCAGAGACTTCAGCATCACCTGATGCACGAGGGTGAAGATCGCGGTGGTGGCGCCAATACCCAAGGCGAGCGTGATCACTCCGGTGATGGTGAATCCAGGTGCTTTTCTGAGTTGTCGAAGCGCTTCGTGCAAATCCGCCATTACGTTTCCCCTGAGTGGTTTTTTGGCGCGGCCCGGGCATACACACCAAGTCTCATGTGAAATACGGATGAGCCGGCGTGCGGTTAGCTAATCGGTCCGCGGCATTATTAAGCAACTCGCGCAAAACGGTCGCGATATCAAGCGCGCCGCCCAAAGGCTCTGCGAATTCCTTTGCTGTGTGGCGGCGCGCATTCGCGATCTTTGCGCTTCTCAGTTGCAATACTCAGCAAAGCCGGTTTGGTTACAGGCCGACGTCGATTTTGATTCACAAGAACGGAATACGCGCGCGTGGGTGTATAAGATCCCCAAAAGTGTGCTTGCCGGTCACGATGCCGCGAGGGAGACGTTCGGCGGCCATTCCTATTCATGAGAACCTTCGCCGCCCGGGAAGCTGCCGAAGGTGTTCGTGGCGTTGGCATAATCTGTAAGGTTTGCAACGGATACAGATGGACCATCACCCATAAGATCAAGATGGTAAAGAGCGTGATGGCCGGCCCGGCTGCTTGTCGCGCCCCCGTCCGATCGTCCGATCTGCCGATCCTTTGTGGGCTCTTGCGCATGAACGATCACGGCTAAACACACGCAATAAATCTGGGGAGTTGATTGGGTGTGTTTATAATGTGACTGCGGTCAGTTATGAACAAGGTCATACACTCGGGTTCCCGGAGAGAGCGCAAAAAAGAGGAGACGCGCACACGCTTGCTGAGCACGGCTCTCACGCTCTTGAGCGAGACAGAATTTGACGCGCTGACGGTTGAAGCGATTGCCGATGCAGCCGACGTGGGTAAAGGAACAATTTATAACTATTTCAAGACAAAGGAAGACATCGTGGTGGCCTTATTTGTAGATCTAGAGCGCCGCGTTCAAAATAAGGTCAGCAAACTATCTACGGACGAGCACTCCCTCGAAAAAGTTCTGATCTCATTTGTTCGGCATCAGTTTCGCCTGAAGCGCCCCTACATACACTTTGTGCGGATTTTCTTCACGCAAATGTTTGCGAGGCCCGAACAGATGTACCCGTATATCGTCGAACTCCAGGCGATCATCGATCCGCCTTTGATCCGCCTCTTCGAATCGCTTCAAAAGCGACATCTCCTTCGACGGGATATTCCGATGGAACTGCTTGTGCTCAACTTCAAAACCATGCATTTAGGCCTATCAGCGATCTGGGCCTTAGAAGGCCCACCTTGGCGTAGTACATCCGAGACGTTACCGAAGCAGGTAAGCCTCTTCTGTAGCGGCCTCGAGGTCAAGAAATGAATACGCTTCTGCGGGTTTGCGCTGTGGCAATTTTGGTCGCCTTGTTTCATGCTGCGACTGTGGGATGGTCCTTCGGCGTTGCGCTCTCGTCCTTGCTGACAGGGACCACCCTAGTGCTCGCCTGCGACGGTATCGCAGGGACGCCGCGCGTGAAAAGGATAGCCATCCTCACTTGGCTGTATTGGGGGCTGACGTACGCCAGCAATCTTATCGAGGCCCTGTACTTTCGTGTGATTCCAATCCTGCGATGCAAAACGGTCTGCTATTGGAGGGCTGGCTATCGCACTGCTCGCGGCGTGCATCTTGGAGTGGTTGGCACCGGCGAAGAGCCGAGAACAGCACCATCGTGTCTGGATCGCCCCACACCTGTGGTGGCGCGTTCCTTTTCTGGCGTTATTGTTCTTCGTGATTTACCTGAGTGCCGGAATTGCGATTAATCCTTGGATCAAGTCCTTCTATCAGGGTCGTCCTCTTCCCTCATTGGGTCAGCTTGCTGCTTTACAGTTCTGCCGAGGGCTTCTGGATGTGGCCTGCATTTTCCCGCTTTTATCCCAATGGGCTTACTCACGGCAACGTGCGCTGTGGCTGTCAGCCTGCGTCTTCACGGTTCTATGCGGTTGGGGACCTCTCTTGCTGCCAAACCGTTTCCTGCCCGCTCCGATACGAGTTGCGCATAGCTTTGAGATGGGTGCATCCGGCATTGCTTTCGGCATGGTCACGGCGATTTTGCTCCTAAGGCCTTTGCCTGCCAAATCAGCAGAAATCGGTCGGCCCGATTGCGGCCGTTTGGCGGTCTAATAGGTGGCCGGTGCACGTGACAGTCTCAGAATTTTCTCCGCTCTACCGCGCAAACCCGGAGGTTGGCGGAACCGTAGCTCCGGAGAATGACGCGCCATCAGTGTTTCCGATCAGGAGTAGGGATTCGGAGATCATGTGAATGCAGGAATACAAGCTATCGCTTTTCATTCTTGATCCGCATTTTCGGCGGAGAAAGCTCAACGCACGGAAACTTGCGAAGCGTCTCTGTGGACGCTTACCGGACCGGCTGGATTGCTCTCATCGCATCGATGGTGTCGATTGAACCTTCCCAATAGCGGAGTATGACGTCTCTGTTCACTTCGATCCAGCGTGCGAGCAGAGTCAGATCGGCTGGGGTCATGTTGCCCTGGACAACGTGCACGTTTGGGCGAAGGGCGACGGAAATCATCTGGGACGGGATTGCTTTCGGTCCAGGCGATACTTTCACGCGGACGTCATGCTGAACGCCTTGTCCGGTCGAGATCCAGACTACGAACGGCAAACCAGTGTGTTTTGGGAAAAGATTAGCCATTTCAAATAGCGCCTCGAGTTCATCCGAATGACCGGCCGCAGGTAGAAGCTCGGGGGAATTATTCATCGGTTTCCGTCGCGAGGTCTCCTTTGGACCTAGCATACCGGAGAAGGGGTCAAGCGCGTCAGGACCCCCCCGGTACACTCTTTGGTTTACGCCCACGGAAGGAAACGCGACGTGTCTCAGCGCGCCTTTATCATGGCGCGGTGATGACCGCGCGGAAGGTCCTCCTCAGCTATCCCTGATAAAAGAAGCATAGGCCGAATATCGCGTTCGAGACGTACATCGTCGGCCGCGAGTACGATCCCTCGGTTCTGGCTGCGCGCGACAAGCTTCAAGCAGCCGGTTTGCATCTTTGGTCGCTATCCGAGATACTTCAACTTGCTCGCATGCGGTTTGAGAAGACTCGAGATACTCGGTCGCTGAACAGGAGACTCGGAACGTCAGCAGACTCGTCCATTCGGATCTTTGGGCATGATCCCCCAGCGTAAGCAGTTGTCACTACGAATCAAGCGATTCGACGATCAGGAGGGAAAGTCCATCTTCGCATCAGTAACGCAAATTGGAATTGCATATCGCACGCGAAGACAGACACGCTCAATCAAATCCCTCTCCTCGTTCTGGTTGGGTAAGCGTGAAGTCGCCATATACCCACAGATGTGCACGGTCGAAAGCGTCTCTGAGCGGTACCTTGGGATTCCCATACGCGTCCCAAGGCTGGAGATCACTATCCTTTTCGCAGAATGAAATGCGCCGCTCGCCCTGTTCCCACAGACGCGTCGCCTGCACCAGAACGCTCGCGAGTATTGCTTGATCAAACGGTTTGAGGTCTATGCCCGAAAGGATTAGTTCCGTAGCGCGATGGCATATGGCGTCATCCATGCCGAAAATACGAATGAAAGGAACACTTGCCAGCGTCCGAAACGCGTCCTGTAGGTTTGCCAAATCGCGCTCGATAGCGGCTTCGTACTTCTGAAGCACAAGCCGAGTGCCTACTGCATCCCCTGCGGCTACATACCCGGAAGGCTGGGCCCACGAGAGGAAGCGCCGTATCGCGTTGGCCTCATTCCGCGGTTGACACTTCGCGAGTATCGCGCGCCGCGCCTCGCCGAGGCAGATGTTCGGAACATGCAGTGTGAATTCACCGCGCTGTGCCCTTTCCAGGAGTTCCGCTGCTGCCGGGATCTGATGGTGTGCTGGCGCAGCATACGCGAATAGCCAATTGGTTTCTACAAAGACGTGTGGCACCGATCAGGGGGAATAACGCGGATGGCCTGCACGGATTTCACCCTGTGTAACCGCAGGCAATACATATTCCCGAAGCGCTTTACGTGCGTCGCACGGCAACTCTTCGCTTCGTTGCTCCGTCAGATCACACAGCCAATCTTGTACGAACACTTCAAATCGGACTTCGTCAAGCGGAGGTGGTTGCCGCCACAACGATTTTGCATCGAATACGCCAACCAGTTCGACCGATTCAGGCGTTCGACTGCTGTAAGAGTCTTTATACAGCCAAATGCGTTCTGGTGTGACCACAAGGCCCACTGGGCACTGCATGCCGACCATGTATCGTTTCAGACCGTCCTCAATCCCTCGAAGGTTAGGAAGGTGCACCTTGACTTCCACCACCAGCGTAGTGCCTTCGGGCGTATTGATTACGATGTCGGGCCGGAAGGCCATTGGGTCTCCACCTTTAAATTACCAGTGTTGCAGGTACGCGGAGTGCCATGGCCACTGTAATCAGATGTACCAAAAATTCAGAGTTTCCGGATAGTGTTATTCCTGACGCAGGGCGCTGATGGGGTCGATGCGCGAGGCGCGGTGGGCCGGGAGGTAGGTCGCGAGCAGCGCGAAGGTCAGGAGAAGGAATGCGGCGCCGGCGAAGCTGAGGGGATCGCTCGGTTTTACTCCGTAGAGCATGCCGGAAATGGCAGTTGTGGACCACATCGCGGTCAGGGCGCCGAACGCGATGCCGGCGGTTGCCAAGGTTGCGCCGTTGCCGAGGACCAAGGTGACGATGTCACTCGATCGAGCACCGACGGCCATGCGGATGCCGATTTCGTTTGTCCGGGCCGCAACGGAGTAGTGCATCACGCCGAAGACGCCGAGCGCGGCCAGCGCGAGCGCAAGGCCGGAAAAGACACTGAGGAGCCAGGTCTGAAAGCGTCTTTGGATCTCCTGCTGATCGATTAAGCCTTCCATGGTTGTGATGGAAGATACAACGGCGTTGGGATTCACGTCGTGGATCAGCGCTCGTAAGGTATTTGCCAGGCGCGCCGGATCGCCGGCAGTGCGGACGACGAGATTGGAAATGTGTTCGCTGGTGCGCTGGGCCTGGACTTCGTAGATTTGTGAGAAGGGCTTTTTCTCGAGGCCACCGGCGCGCGTATCTTTCACGAGACCGACGACGGTCAGCCAATCGTCATGCTGGCCGCGCGGGTCGAAGCCCTTCACATGTTTTCCGATGGGATCTTCGCCGGGCCAATAGCGGCGGGCGAGAGTTTCGTTGACGATGACGACGGGAGATGATGTTGGGCCGTCGTGCTCATTGAAGAAGCGTCCGCGCAGGAGCGGGATGCCCATGGCCTGGAAATAATCGCCGGCGATTTGTGTCCAGACCAGGGGTTTCCAGGCGCCTTTCGGCTCCGGTGAATGGCCCTCTATCAGGCGTAAAGCGTGATTGCGTTTCTCGTCCAGATAGAACAGATTCCCTGCCCCGCCGACGGCTTGAACACCCGGCACGGCGGCGATGCGCTGCATGATCTCGCGGTAAAACGCGGGAGTTTGAGCGGCCGGAATGCCGTCTGGAAGACCGATGTGGACTGCGAGCGCGCTTTCCGGGTGGAAGCCGAGATTGACGTTGAGCACGGCGATAAAGCTGTGAATCAGCAGCCCTGCGCCGGTGAGCAAGACCATAGCCAGCGCGAATTCTGCGGCGACAAGAAGGTTCCTCAATCGGCGGCTCGTACGCGTCCCGGTCAGGCCGCGGCCTGCCGCGCTGAGAGATTGGTTCAACGCGTTGCGAGAGAAACGTGATGCGGGGGCCAAGCCGAGGAGAATTCCGACGGCCATGCTGACGAGCAACGCGAACAGGAGCCCGCGCACGTTCAAAGCAACGGCATTCAGCAGCGGAGTATCGGCGGGCGCGAATGCTTTCAGCAAGGGGATGAGCTGGACGGCGGCAAGAGCGCCGATCGCGCCAGCGATGAATGAGAATGTCAGCGCCTCGGTGACCAATTGCCGGAAAATGCGTAGCCGTCCCGCTCCGAGGCTGGCGCGGATCGCGATTTCACGCTCCCGTCCGGCGGCGCGAGCGAGCAACAAATTACCGACGTTCGCGCAAGCGATCAAAACGAGGAAGGCGACGGCGGCAAAGAGAATGAGCATGGGTTTGCGAACGTTGCCCGTGAAGTGTTCGCGCAGAGGGACGATGTGGATATCGTTGGTATGGAATTCCGGTAGAGCAGATGTTAAGCCGCGCCAGGCGGATGCTAATTCGGCTTGTGCGCCGGCGACAGAGGCGCCTGTTTTGAGGCGGCCGAAGACGTCCCAGAACGGCTGCTCCTGTGGAGTCACATGCTCCGGGTCATTCCAGTCCGGATGCGACAGTACGGGGGCCCAGAGTTGGGTATCGAGGAAAGGAACTTGGAAATTGGAAGGCATGACGCCGATGACTCGCCAGCGCGCATGGCCGATTTCCAAGTCCTGGCCGAGAGCGTTGGGTGAAGATCCGAAGCGCTGCGCCCATAACGCCTGGCTGATGACGACCACTCGTTCGGCGTGTCGATTTTCTTCCGGGGTGAAGGTACGGCCGATGAGGGGAGAGCGGCCGAAGACGTTAAAAAAATTCGGTGAGACGAAAGCTCCTTGCACTGGAATGGGTTCGGTTCCACCCGTCAGAGTCACGCGAGACCAGCCGGTACGGTATGTGACGGCGAGGCCGGCGAAGGAGTGGCACTTGGCTCTGAGCTGCTGAAAATCGTTATAGGAAAGGGAACCGTTGGAATCGAAGGGCGGCTTCACAGGGTAGGTCGTCAACGCGACGAGGCGGTGCGGATCCGGATAAGGCAGCGGACGAAGCAGGACACCATCGACGAGACTGAAAATGGATACGCTGGCGGCGATGCCGAGAGCGAGGATCCCGATGACCAGCGAGAAAAAGGCGGGCGACTGGCGGAGATTTCGCAGACCGTAGCGCAGGTCGGCTAGGAAGGCGTCCATAGCCGCTCGATGGAGCAATCCTGCTTCCAAGGCTATAGCGCCAGAAGATGACGGATGGTGGAGGCGAGTGAACGTCGATGACGGGATTGGCTGTTCGCAAACGGACAGCGGAGGAGTGTCTGCAAGCGGCGAGACAGTATATGATTAGCTGTTCTTTCTGGACCAGGTGCAGGCATGCCAGGAGTTTTCATTAGTTATCGGCGTGAAGACAGCAGCGGCGACGCAGGGCGGCTGTTCGACATCGTCAGCGGTCGCTTCGGTAAGAAGAATACGTTCATGGACCTGGACACGATCCAGGGCGGCGATGACTTTAGCGTGGTGATCGAGGAGAAGATCAGCGTATCCGATGTACTTGTAGCGGTGATCGGCAGCCGCTGGCTGACGGTGACCGAAGAGAACGGAATGCGCCGTCTAGATAACCCGCACGATTTTGTTCGGCTGGAAATCGGGAGAGCCCTACAGCGGGGAATCCGGGTCATTCCGGTTCTAGTAGGCGGCGCCGTTATGCCGCGCGCGGAAGATTTGCCGGATGACCTCCGGACGCTGTCAGAGCGCCAGGCGGTGGAGGTACGCGAGGCTCATTTCCATCAAGATGCGGAACAGTTGATCGATGTTGTTCATAAGGGTCTCCACGGTTTCAGCTTCCGACCGAGCAAACTTAGCGAAAACGACTAATTGCGGCAATGCTGTGTGTCACGGCCATTTTGGTGCTCGGGGGCCTTTTGCTGTTCCGGCATAGCCAATTCGCACTCTACAGCTCATCTGGGCGATGTTGCGGGCAGGTGGGTTGCAACCGTTAAATATGACTGGGGTGACAGCCAAGCGGAGGTTTTTGATTTTGAGGTCGAGGGTGGCGAATTGTCCGGCACGGCGTCGTTTCTGGGGAGTGGCCGCGGCATACTGGACGGAAAAATTGCAGGCGACCGTATCAGCTTCATGACGAAGTCCCTGACGACGATTAGCTCTGACGAACAGACCCACGAAGACAAGCACTATTACAAAGGAACAGTGGGAAACGATGCGATTCAATTTACGATGCTGACGGACAGCAGCGTAGAATCGCATGTTCCCATTCACTTTTGCAGCACACCGGCTTCAGGCGCATTAGTCTGCACGATGTACTCTTTATGGGTTGGCGCTCGCGCCACGGAGGTACCTTTTCTTCTGAACAAACATCCTCTTTGTGACGTAAGAGAGAACGGAAGACCATATGGCTCAGACCACCAGTTCCCACTTAGGGCAGATTCACGCTCTGCTCGCTAATAAACGCTACTCTGTGACCGACCTGACTGACAGCGTCCTCAGAATCGAGGAACCGGAAAGCGGCATCTCGTTGCGCGCCGTGCTGGAAGGCGATATCGTCTTCTTTTCACTCGTGTGCATGGTCGCGCCGGCAGCCCGGGTGACGCCTCAGGTAATGCGCAAGATGCTTGCGGCGGATAATGGCATCTCCACTTCGCATTTCCAACTATATGAGTCGGCTGACGGCAAGGTGGCGGTCACCTTGAATAATTTCTGCAAGCTGCAGGATTTGGGGCCGGATGATGAAGATGACATTCTCTCCTGCGTCAGTTTTCTACTCGCGGACGTGCTGCATGCAAAGGAATTGATCGAATCGGACCTGGAAGCGGCATAGATCTGGAACTGGCATAGCTATTGAAGGAGTGGGGGCAAAATTATGGGATTCTTTTCAGAGATGTTTACGCGCGCGGGTCGAGTGGCGCGGGGCCAGGCCAATCAGGGCATGAGCAGTATCGAAGACGCCACATTTGAGACCACGGTTCGACAAACGGTGGCGGATATGAGAACTGAACTGAACAAAGTGGTTCAGTCTTCCGCCATGGCGATGAGCAATTACAACCGGCTCGACGCCGAGTATCAGAAGTACGTGCGGCAATCTCAGGAGTGGAAGGACCGCGCGAACCTGGCGCTCGATGCCGGAAATGAGGATTTGGCGAAGAAGGCGCTTGCTAAGAAAGCCGAGTCGGACAAACAGGTGGCTTCGCTGCAGGCGGCGATCGATTCCGCGCGGCAAGCGAGCGAATCCTTGAAGTCGCAAGTGACGGAACTGAAGCACAAGATTGAAGAGGGAGAACGGACGGCGACCACGCTGGTGGCCCGCAAGAATGCGGCGCTGGCGCAGCGCAAAGTGTCGGAGGCGCTCGCGGGCGTAGGGAAGGCCGACAACGCGTTCGCGCAACTCTCCACGTTTGAACAGTCCGTTGCTAAAGAGGAAGCGACCGCGAAGGCGTTCGATCAACTCGCTAATGCGGGCAAGGATTCGAACCTCGAAGCTGAATTCGCTCAACTGCAGGGGCACACGGTGGATGCGGACCTGCAGGCCTTGAAGCGTGAGCGCTTGGGACGCGTGGAACTTCCCAAAGAACTGCCGCCGGCGAGCGGACGCTAGCTGTTTGTTTTGGCACCAGTCCCATGTTCTTCGAGCATAAATCGGCACAGCCTGCTGCGCAGGAAGATCTCGCGAACCTGAAAGTAACCGGCGCGCGTATTGGGGACGCGCTTTCGGTCACGGGCGCGGCGGAGGATTTCAGCGATCTCGATTTCACCATCGACCGCGTGGATCAATTGGAAGCAGGCAGCCGCCGCTCGATGGAGCTAAGCGGCTCCTGGCGCGATCGCCGCGTGTATTTGGAAGTTCACAATGACGCGGCGCCAGAAGTGTTCGGCAACTTCGATGGCCGCAAAATCACTCTGGATGAATTAGGACTCACCGAAGACGATCTCGCGCAGTTGGACGGCCGGCAGA
Source organism: uncultured Acidobacteriaceae bacterium (assembly GCA_963849445.1). GTDB lineage: Bacteria > Acidobacteriota > Terriglobia > Bryobacterales > Bryobacteraceae > Bog-105. The sequence continues at coordinate 206,794 of CAWKHS010000005.1, forward strand.
ATCCTTCGGACTTTTTCGATTTCGAGGGCAAGTTCTGGCTCTACCGATTCAGCCGGGAAATGGGCGTCTTTACGGCGGGCAATGCGACGGGTCAAGGGGTTTATGTCTGGCAGTTTCAGGAGCAGGACGGCAAGCGCTTCATGAATATCAGAAAGTATGCCGGCGAGCCTTTCGCCGCTTCCATCTGGATCAAGCTGGAACCGACGGACATTACTGTATATCGGAGCGCCTGATGCAACCGAGTAAGCGCTATCTGCCCAGTTGCGGGGCGCTTTTTATCCTGACGGTCCTCCTCCTCTCGTGCGCGGGTGGTCTTTCACCAGCGCTCCAAAGACAGATCCGGGCGGAGAACGACAGATTGCAAGCCGCGGAACGACAAATCAAGCACGATCAGAACCAGGTGCATGACGACTTGGCCCAAGCACCCGATTTCTTCGGGAACGCGCCGGCTGCGCAGTGGACCGGTTCCTTTCGCAATGCATTCGAAAAGCTGGATCACGCTCGGGGCGATAGTCAAGAATTGTCGCGCCTGCCTCATGGCAACCGTCCCGAAGTGCAAGCGCGCGCCCGGCGCCTGTTAGACGAAGAACGCGCTTTGCGGGAAAGCGCGGTGCAGGAATCGGAAGCGGTGGTTGAAACCGCGGACCGTTGGCTTGGCTTCCGCCGCGACGTGCCGGCGTCTCTTGCAAAGATGCAGCGCGAATACAACGCAATCGAAGGTGTGGACCTCGCTCCCGTCGCGGCAACGATTGAGCATGCGGAGCACGATTGGCCCGCTAAGAAACCGGCTCTCGATGCCCGTCTGGCGGCTGTGCGCGAAATCCCGAAAACCGTGAAAGATGAGTGGCAGAGCACGGCCTCGGCGCGCCAGGACGCCTCGGCAGGCAAAGCAACCGGTGCGGAAATTGCAACGCTTATTAAAGAAGACGAAACTCTGTCGCGCCAGCAGAAGACGATTGAAGCGGCTCCTGCCGAGCTCACCGCGTTGACGGGCCAACTCTACGACTCCTGGGACAAGATCCTGACCGACCTTGACGCGAGTGAGGACGGGCCGGGACGCTTTTTATCGCGAACGCATCAAGACAGTTCGCACTCACTACACGGACGTGGCCGCAAAGAGCTACCGAGACACACAGCGATGAGCATTGGGTGAACGTCTCGGCGCCCGCGTTTCACGCCGTGGAAGGCGACGTCGGCATGGCCATCGCGCACAAAGATGCCGGCCTGTTCGATTCGGAAGCGGAGAACACACCGGAGCCCGCCGGTTTCGCCTATGTCGCGTCCCCTGCCCAGGGCTCCAATCAATATGGTTACTGGAGTCACTCGGGCGGTGAAAGCGTCTGGACTTTCCTGCCGCAATATCTGATTCTCCGCGAGTTGCTTTGGAATCACGATTACCGGCCCGTCGCGACAGACGAGTACATGGCGTACCGCACGGCGCAGCGTAGCGGCAGTACGTATTACGGCCGGGAGCCAGCCACGGGGCTGCCCAAATACGGCAGTCATGGAACGTTTACCCAGACTCATTACGCGGGCAGCCGGTATGTTCAATCGGGCGGGTTCAAAGGGTCCGCGTATGCGTCTCACAACTCGCCATCCGGGTTCGACAGCTCTCACACAGAGGCTCACGGCGCCGCGCCGGAGAGTGGAGCGGGGCACCGCTTCGGCAGAGCACCAGGATCGACACCATCGGGACACCGATTCGGCCGACCCGCCGGTGGCCGGAGGTTCGGCGGCCGCCGTTGAGAGCATTACGAAAGAGGCATGGCGACCGGGAGAGTATTGCTTCTTATCTCCTGAAGTGTGATTAGCTAGCCGGCGGCTTTACGCATGCCGTACATTTCAATAACATCCCGGATGAGTCGTTTTCTTGTCACCTTACGCGGCACACTTCAACACATGCGCCTGGCGCTGAGCTGTACCGGTTAACAGACTCCAAAGCTGACGCCGTGCACGCATATAAGCATCATGGGTCCGGGTCTCACTCCTGAGATGTTCTAGCAGCCTCTCGCGCTGATCAACGCCGAGAGGGCTCTCTTTGGCCTGAGTCATGAAAACACGCGCCCTTTCGCTGGCGCGGGTGTAGCGATCGAGAGCACGCGAGCAGTCTCGTTGCAGGCGTGCGAGGGTGGGATTCGTTGTTACAACAGGCTTATTTGAATTTTTGGGCATACTCATTCGAGCAGTGCATGGGAGCACAAAATACTCTCGCGTTCCTATCGTTATCCCTCGTCCCTTGCGGCCCAGATTTCTCAGCGCTCTGAAGTAACGATCTAGATCTCGTTTATAGAGGACGATGACGACGCGTGGGCCGAGACTTCTTCTGGGCTCATTAGCAGGACTTCAAGGTCAGGATGAGTTTTGAAGTATTCGGCGTGATTCAGCGTTGCTTCCGGAATGACTGCCCCGAGCGCTACTCCCGCACCGAGGCAGCGTCGGCACTGGAATCCCGTTTCGGTGACCTCAACGGTTCCGCCACAAATCTTGTGTTTCCAATGAGGCCTCAGCAAATGGGAACTCATTGAGACGAGCCTATCAGTCGGCAGTTCCCAAGACGTATCGGATGGAGTGCGGTGACTCATCCGGGCGATGCTCGCTGCTCGGTTACCTTGAGCTGTAGAACTCACGGACTCGTACCGGACATCGTTCACAACAAAGTGAGCCTAATCTCAGCGTTTGTAAGTCCATACGGCTCTTAAGCGTACAGATACTCCCGCGGCTCATTAGTCCTTCTTCTCCCGGCCGATAAGGGTACGGTATAGGCGCCGCATCACTGCGACAAGGAGAACGAACCGATGATCACTTTTTTCATAGCTTTGGCGCACGCACTATTTGCTGCTTTCCGGGATTCACCGTTCCCGGGTAGCCATTTTGTTAGGTAGTGCGTAGTACCCGGGCCGAAGAGCCCGGGTACTGAGATTTCTCTTTAACACTCTCCACTACTCCACCATGGAACTGCCTCGCGCCTACGACGTCCTGCGGTACCTATCGATCTTCGCGCCTCTGCTGATCCTCGTCCGCCTCTCGTCGCAACGGCTGTTACGAACGAGACCCTATACTGCGTTCGCTTCCATGATCACCGTGGGCCTGCTGCGCGATGTCATCCTTCTCCTGCCCTCTGATTACCGCTCTCATTCTTATGCTTTGGCGTGGGAAATTACTCTTCCTTTTCTCCTGCTGGCGCAAGCTGTGGCAGCAGTGGCAACCTACGCGGCAATTGCAAGCCTATATGCGAAGATCGGCGCGTTTGCCGTTCGGCTCTACGGGGGCGCTCTGGCGGCAACGGCGATCGGTTGTTGCATCGGGTTGCCTTTCGAGACTCGTCACATTGCCGGTGTCGAGGCGTCCGTCCGGTCCCTGTTTCTTCTCGATCGCTGGATGAATAGTCTGATGGCGGGCGGCCTCATCCTCGCAGTCGTCTACCTCGCTCGATTTCCGCGCCCTCTCAGAGTCATGCCGAGCAATCTTATGCTCCATACAACTCTGCTCTCCGCTTACTATGCCTTGTACTCTATCGTGCCGTTCTTGCTAAATCTCGTTCCGTTAGGTCAGGGTCTTTGGGTGCAGGTGGTGCTGCTTACGGCAGTTCTTGCGCTCTACGTATGTTGGATAACAGGGCTTTCGGCTGAAGGCGAGAGAACAGAGGCGTGGCCTGAGATCGACCCACGCACTCTCGTTCACATAGAAGCACGGCATCGGGCGATCCTGGAATTTGGAGCTACTGTTGCCAGCTCCGCGCTACGTCACGCCGCGGGGCGTAGATAGAGCAGGCGGAACATCCCGAACGCGGCAGAATCGCACAAATCAAGCGCTCCGGGCACACCGAATCGAAACATTAGCCCGGCCGCACGAAGCGTAAGAAAGAGGCGCCAAGTCGCCATATCTTCGCATAAAGATGACCTGAGGCCCGCCCAGTTTTGCGCCAGTGCCATTCCGGCGGCCTTCTGCCGTCGCGCGCCAGCTACTTCAAGTTCGAACAACTCACGATAGCGGCGATACTGCTCGGCATACTCGCGGCGCAGCCGCCTTGTTTCGAGCCTCGGCGCGTCCAACCCGAGCCACCGCACCTCAGCAAAATCGAGAGCCCATCGCATCCCGCGGTAATACTCAATGGCCGTGAACGGTTCATTTTCCTCAGCGTCCGTCTGCGTTTGCCAAAAACGGTGCTGTTGTTGCGACCTGTTTTAGGTTTTCATCGTTGACAACGCTCTCGATTCGACCTCCGCCCTTAGTTTTGGTTGAGGCATCGAGGAGCAAGAGTGCTATTAATTCGCTAGAATTCATCCCGACTCTGAGACAGTGTGGGAATCGTGCGGCAGTTCTCATTGAAAGTCTCATCCGTCGGCTATGGTGAGAATTGGACCGAATACAGACCGTCAGTTCGCGCCGACGGTGCTTGCGGCGCCACCTTTCGCGTTGGGAGATCATCTGAAGAAGAACTCTCAAGAAGAGAAGGCCGTGGATAAGACGAGCAATTCCGAGCGATTTAAGACACTTCTGCCTGAAGTTTTGGCGCTGATGAAGCCACGGCGGGGTCTGCTGCTGGCAGGCGCGGGCCTGATGGTGGTAAATCGAGTTTGTGGACTAGCGCTGCCGGTTAGTACAAAATTCCTGATCGACAATGTGATGCGCAGAGGGCAGATGAAACTGCTGCTGCCGATTGTGCTGGGCGTGGTTTTGGCCACGATGATTCAGGGCGTGACTTCGTTTTCGCTAACACAACTCCTTTCTAAGTCGGGCCAGCGCTTGATTTATGAAATGCGCGTTCGCATCCAGGAACATATCGGGAGGCTTCCGATTGCGTTTTACGATGCGAATAAAACCGGCACGCTGGTGTCGCGCATCATGAGCGACGTGGAAGGCCTGCGGAACCTGATCGGAACCGGACTGGTGGAGCTGGTCGGCGGGCTGCTCACCGCGATTCTTTCGACGGTGCTGCTTTTTCGCACGAGCGCCACGATGACATCGTTTGTGCTGGCGATCCTGATCGTGTTCGGGCTGGTGTTGCAGCGCGCCTTCAAGACCGTGCGGCCGATTTTTCGCGAGCGGGGCAAGATTACGGCTGAGGTGACGGGCCGTTTAACGGAGACGCTCGGGGGCGTGCGGGTGATCAAGGGGTATCACGCGGAGAAGCGCGAGGCGAGCGTGTTTGCGGCTGGGGCGCACCGCCTCCTGGATAACGTTTTCAATTCGCTTACCACCATTTCGCTCATGACTTTGGCGTCCACGATTCTGATGGGGCTGGTGGGAGCGCTCATTATGTTTCTCGGGGCCCGGCAGGTGGCCGCGCATCGCATGGACGTCGGCGATTTTGTGATGTACACTTCGCTGCTTGCGTTTATGATTGCGCCGGTGGTTCAGATCGTGAATATCGGGACGCAGATTTCCGAAGCGCTGGCGGGTCTGGAGCGCACGCGCCAGATTCTGCGAGAGCGTCCGGAAGACGAAGATCCATTGCGCACAACCGTGCTGCCGGTGATCGAGGGTCATGTGCAGTTTGAGCATGTGTCGTTCGCCTACGAAGAGGGAAAGCCGGTGCTGCACGGTATTTCTCTCGATGCACGGCCAGGCACAGTGACCGCGCTGGTCGGGTCTTCGGGGTCGGGGAAGTCGACCATGATCAGCCTGATTACGGCGTTCCATTCACCGAATGAAGGCAAGGTTTTGGTGGACGGTTTCGATCTTTCGACCGTGGCGCTGGCGAGTTATCGCCTGCAACTCGGGCTGGTGCTGCAGGACTCCTTTCTATTTGACGGAACCATCCGTGAGAATGTGGCTTTCTCACGTCCGGCCGCTACGGAAGAGGAGATTCTGGAGGCCTGCCGCATTGCGCGGGTGGATGAGTTCGCGGAGAAACTTCCAGCGGCTTATGACACGGTTGTGGGGGAGCGCGGAGTAAAACTGAGCGGCGGGCAGAAGCAGCGCGTGTCGATCGCGCGGGCGATCCTTGCCGATCCCCGGATTCTCATTCTGGATGAGGCGACATCGAGCCTGGATTCGGAATCGGAAGCGTTGATCCAGACCGGTCTTTCTTATTTGATGCAGAGCAGAACGACGTTTGTGATTGCGCACCGGCTCTCGACGATCCGGCGGGCCGATCAGATTCTGGTGGTGGAGGGCGGGCGTATTGTGGAGCGCGGGAACCACGCCCAGTTGTATGCGGCTGGAGGCCGCTACTACGACCTATACACGCGGCAGCACGGATTGGAAGCGAACCTGTTTCTGGCGCCCGGGGAAGGCGATGAGGCTGTAGTGCCGGTAGCGTGAGGCACAACGTGAACTGGAAACTGGTTTCGGTTGCGGCGTTTGCGGGATCCGTAGCGTGTGTGTTCGGGCTGTTTTTCACTGGATCTTTGTTCGGCGCCGGGCCCATATCGATCACGATCCAAGTAGCTGCCGCCGTTCTTATGATCTGGGCTCGGGTGACGTTCGGGGCGCGCAGCTTTCATGCGGCGGCGAATCCGACTGAGGGCGGGTTAGTGACGAGCGGCCCGTACCGGTATTTGCGTCATCCGATTTACGCGGCGATTCTCTATTTTGTTTGGGCGGGGATCGGCGCTCACTTTTCGGTCAGGAATGTGCTGATGGGCGCGGGGGCGTCGGGGATGCTGGCGTTGCGCATTTATTGCGAAGAGATGTTTTTGCGGCAGTGTTTATAGCGGATACGGCGCGTATGCGCGACGAACGGCGCGTGTTTTGCCTTTCCTATTGTGAGGAACGCGCGCAAACAAGCACGGGGTCATGCGCTCCGCCAATCAACCGACGAGTTCCTTTCCTGCTTGGGGCGCGCAGCCGCGCCGTTTGCTCTTGTGACGAATGGGTTTGTATAACTTCAGGCCACGATTTGTCGATTCGATTTTGGACGGCAGCAAGACGCATACGATACGGGGCGATCGGAAGCGACCGGATAAGCCGGGGGACACGATGCACCTGTATACAGGCTTGCGGCAAAAAGGGGCGCGGCTTCTGATGCGGGTTGTTTGTATCCGCGTAGACACGATTTACATCGATGAGCGGCAGCAAGTGTTTTTAGGAGAAGAGCAACTCTCGGCGGATGAATGCGAGGGGATGGCGGTACGCGACGGGTTCGCCTCGTTTGCGGACATGATGTCGTTCTGGGAGGGGCGGCTGCCGTTCCACGGCCATGTGTACTATTGGGATCCGCAAAGGAGGTTGGGTTAAGTGGCGCAGAAGACGAAGATTGAGTGGACGGATGCGACATGGAATCCAATTCGCGGGTGTTCGATGGCGAAGGGGAGTGAATTGGGCGGATGTCTGAACTGCTACGCGGCGCGACTGAATGCGCGCAACCTGCCCAACTTAAAATCGCCCACGACGGGAGAGCCGTTCGCGCGCATTCTCGATTCGGGACCTCGCTGGACGGGCGAAGTGGAGTTAATACCGAGTACGCTGTATTTGCCGCTTCGGTGGAAGGAGCCGCGGCGCATCTTTGCCAACTCACAGAGCGATTTGTTTCATGAGGACCTTGCATTTGAAGACATCGATCTGATGATGGCTGTTATGGGGTTGGCCACGCAGCACACCTTCAAGGTTCTGACGAAGCGTCCTGAAGTGGCGGCGCGGTATTACGCGGCACGCTCCGAGGACTGGGCTCGACGCAATTCGGTGATGGTGCAGGGCGAGCGGCTGGGTGGCGAGGTGATTCGCCGTGCCATGGAGCGGCTGTGGTTGGCTGTCAGCGCCGAAGATCAGAAGACGGCCGATACCCGGATTCCGCTGCTCTTGACGTTGCCAGTGGCGGTGCGCTTCGTGAGCTACGAACCGGCTTTGAGTTCGGTGAATCTGCAGCCCTACTTAAATGCTGGTGCGCGACGTATCGATTGGGTGATTGCCGGCGGAGAATCCGGACCGGGCGCTCGACCAGCTCATCCGGATTGGTTTCGGTCCGTGCGCGACCAATGCGCGGCGGAGGGTGTTCCGTTTTTCTTTAAGCAACATGGGGCATGGTTGGCCACTGAAGCCGTGGATGGTCGCGGTTCATTCGTGAATTTTGCAGGTCAGTTAAGCAGCGAAGGTGAGCGGGTGATCCGGATGAGACGGTTGGGCAAAGCGGCGGCTGGCGCGTTGCTGGATGGGCGGGAGCACCGGGAGTGGCCTGAGGTTACCGCTCTACTCAGGAAACGCCCGGCAACGCACGCGCGACTGCTTGGCGATTTCCTCTCTGATTGACCAAGCATCGCTTGGCTGCCGGGCTACTCAGTAGCTGTGGCGACGTTTTTATAGAAGATAGTTGTGTCGCACCATGTTCCGTCGGGGAACATGGCGTAGTTAGGAATGACGCCAACCCTGGTCCAGCCGAGACGCGTATATAGGCGCTCGGCGCTGCCGCCGGTGACCGTATCGAGTACGAGAAGAGTTTTTCCGGCGAGGCGGCCGGCTTCTTCAACGCGTTCCATCAGGCGCGTTGCAATCCCCTGGTGGCGAGCGGAGGGCGATACGAGCAGCTTGGCGATGTCGGCGCGATGGAGCTGGTTGGGCGGCGTCGAGGTTACGATTTGGACTGTTCCCACCAGTGTTCCGTCGGAAAAAGCCGCTAGGAGTATACGCTTGCTAGCGTCGATTTCGTTGAGCAGCGATTCGAAAAAGCGTTCGGCGGCGGACATCGAAAACGGCGCCATGAAGCTGACCGAGGCGCCAGCCGCAACGCACTCGAAGAGCACTTGGGCGAGGGCGGGTAAGTGCCGCCGAGCTTGGGCTGCACTTAACTGGCGAACCTCGATCATGAAGAACAGCTTACAAGTTGACGCGGGCCTATCGCGATTGGGCTGCCGAAGCGCTTATTGCGAGAGGGTGTAGTTGATGGTCACGGCGGTAACGATCTCAACAGGCGCGCCATTGAGGAGCGTGGGACGATAGCGCCATTGGCGAACTGCTTCGAGCGCAGACTGTGAGAGATCATCGTTGGGCGAAGACAGGACGCGAAGCTCGATCGGGACTCCGTCTTTAGAAATGGTTGCCTGGATTTCAACTACGCCTTGGATGTGCGCTTCTTTGGCGGTTCTCGGATAAACAGGTTGAACCGTAGAGATGCGGTTATTTTCGGCGACAGCTCCGCCAACTCGGACCGGCTTAGTTTGCTCTTCATTCGTGCTGATGAGTTTGTCAGCGACTGGCTCGCCACCTTCGTTCGTCATGGTGAACTCGCGCGCGACGGTTGAATTCGCTTTCAGGTCGAACTCGCGAAAGAGAGAAGTGAAACCCGGCTTTTCCATGCGTAAAATGTATTGGCCCGCAGCATCGCCGGCGATGCTGAACTTGCCATCCGGCGCTGTTACGGTTTCCTGTTTTGCGCCGGTGTCCGGGTTATAGACAAGCACGTTGACGTCGGGAATGGGGGCGCCGGCCGGGTCGGAGATGGTACCGCTGACGGTGGCGGCGGAGAGGCTGACGGAGGTGAGCAAAGCCGAGAGAATGGTGCGTTTCATAGTTGAATTTCCTTGTGCATTGAAAGTGTTGGTAGGGCCTATAGTGAGCGCGGAGGAAGCTATGGCGATAGCTCCTAGCGCAAAAACGAGGGCATACGTTCGTTGCGGACGCAGTAGGGCGGCGGGTGGATTGAGGATAGCGCGCAGGCGTTTTTCCAGATGGCCCGAGCGGACCATGTGGATGGCCGAGGTGGAAAAGCGGCAATTCCCGCCGATGGTTTTCGCGAGGGCGAGTAACTCCGTCGCGTACGCGGAGGGTCGAAGGCCGCACCGAATGGCTTCCGCATCGCAGGCTAATTCGCTTTCTTCACGAAGCGTGCGGCGCAGGAACCAGACGAGGGGCTGAAACCACCACAGCGCCGCGATAAAGTGGGCGGCCATTTGAGCGGCGATATCGCGGCGACGGACATGGGCGAGTTCATGAGACAGAACGGCTGCGAGGCGGGAAGAACTCCAATGCTCAGCAGCAGCGGGAAGCAGGATGCGCGGGCGCAGGAAACCGCAAGTGAGCGGGATGAGTAACTCGCTGGAGACGAAAATGTCCGTTCGGGAGCCGGGCATTTCGGATGATAGGGCGGTGAACGGCTTTGCGCGACGCGCCATTCTCGCGGCAGATACGCCTCCGATGAACATGGGTGCGGAGGCGAGCGTTACGCCCATGAGCCAAATGACCAGGAGCCAGTTCACGTGGTGCATGGGTGAGGTTTGAAGAGGGGCTGAGGACAGTTCCTGAATGGTGACGAGAGCCGTAAGGGCGTGCCGCGGTGTCCCGAGAGGAATGTCGATCTCGGGGAGGAATATCGATAACGCCGGGAGAAGAGCAAGCGCAACAAATACTGCGAGCAGCAAGCGATGACGGAAAGCAGCGGTTTGCGTTTTACTGAGTCTGCGAAGCAGTTCGCCCGCTAGCAGGAGGGCCGTGGACCGTAGCAGGATTTCGAGCAGAAAGGGCCAGTTCATCAGCGACCCTCCTTGCGAGCTTCTTCGATCAATGCGGCGAGGCGGTCGAAATCCTCCTGCTTGAGATCGCGCGCGGACACGTTCAGCAGAGTGGCGACCGCTTGTTCGGTGGAACCGTCGAAGAACGTATTTACCAGGTGCGTTACGGCGGAGCGGCGCGCTTTTTCGCGCGGTACGACCGGAAGGTAGACGTAGCGCAGGTCCTTTTCTTCGTGGCGGATGTGTTTCTTTTCCTCCAGGACACGCAACATGGCGCGGACCGCGGAGTAGCTGGGCGGGTCGGGTATGCCTTCGAGGATTTCGGCTGCCGTAGCGCGGCCGCGGCGGTAGAGTACGTCCATAATCTGGCGCTCGCGACGGCTGAAACGATGCTGTGGAAGTAGCACTATGCTAGAAAATTAGCACCGCCGAGGGAAAACTGTCAAGCGAATTCTTGGCGGGGAGGCCACCGGGAATGGGCCGACACGTCGCGGCCGGCGTGAGAATGCTCGCTCGCTCTAGGCTCCGTTCGGCTTTGGGGTCTAGCTCAACACTCTAGCTGAAGAATGGGGGCAAGCGGAACAAGAGACTGACTGATAAACAGATTTGGAGAAAATCTTTGATCAGTTCAGAAGGAATTGTGGGCTTGCCATAACCAGAATTCACTGTTTCGATTCGTCGATCAACTCGAGCCCCGATACCATCGCGTAGTTGCTACGCGGAACAAATGAGAGCAGTATGTTGCCTTGGGCGTTGGGTTGAATGCCGGTAAAACTCTTGATGACTTGATGCGCAGCTCCAGCTTCGCGAAAAACATCGAGCTGGTTAATAAGGACGATGCCGTTGCAGTAAACATCGAAGATCCGATCGCCAACGCCTCCGCCGCCCTGCTGACCAGGCCCGAAATAGGTTTCAGCAAGATGAAGGGTCAGTCTGTATGTGCCGGGCGCGGCGGGTATCGCGTAAGAGAAGTTCCCATACCGTTCACGTTCATAGATCTGCGGATCGTCCGGGCCCCGGATAATGCCAAATTTAGCCGTCGAGCGACCGTTCAGAAAATAATCGTCCGGCTGCCATGCGTTGCCGAATTTGTCGGTGAACCCGCTGTCCTGGGTGGAGATGCGAACGGTCCTGATGCGATGGGGAATGCCGGGCAGAATCTTGATCGCGTTGACCAGCGGGTCACCAACCTTTTTGCGGAATGCTAGATGAAGGTAGCCGTCCTTGTCGGGTTGCACATCTTTGAAGACTCGCTCATAAGCTGTATTCGCACCTGCGCTTGCGATGATGTCCAAATTGTGCAGTAAGAGGCGCCCATTCCCATACATGTCGAAGAAACGGGCGTTCTCCCCGCCTTCCATCGAAATGCCCGGCTTAAACGCTGTATCCAAAAAATAGAGATGAAGCTCATATATGCCCTGTTTGAGCGGGATTTTGTAGGAAAACTCGCCTGAGCGGGCGCTCTGAAAAAGAACACGATCGCGTGTGCGATAAATCGACTGTGCGGGAACTGCTACCGCCGTACCGCCCTCGAAAAATGCATCAGGCCCCCACTCATCTCCTTGGCGGTCGCGAAGTGTTCCTTGGGCGCGTCCACTCAAAATGCGAATGGCGCCAGCATCGGAAATAGCCGCTATGGCTGGCGCCTGACCCAAAGCTGGGCTAGTTTGGGCAATTGGACTTGACTGCTGAGAGCGGCTCAGCCAGGCGAATATCGCTCCAGCGAAAAGGAGCGCAAGAACGGCCGATTCAACCCATAGTAGTGTCTTTTTTCGAGCTGGCGCAGGGAGCTCGATAGGTGCGGGCTCAGGAGCAAGATGCAGCTCTTCTTCTTTCCAGGTGACAATTTCTAAACGCCGCTCCAGGAATTCGGGGGCGTAATTTCCGCTCTGAAAAATGATCTCGACCGTCTGGTCAGCACCTTCAGAAGCGTAGTACTCTCTCAGCTTTTTCCTGAGCCGGTGCATTTCAACGCGAACGATGGCATCAGTGCTCTGATCAAAATCAGCAGAGCGCCCGAAAACGTCCGTCGCGATCGTATACTCCTTTAGGGATCCCGCTTCACCCGCAATTGATTTGTCACAGAGATACTGGAGGAGCTTGCTCAACCGGGCGTTGCGAAAAAAGGTCTTCGAACCGAGCACGGCATGCAGTGCGTCCTGCCGCTGTGTAGGCGAGCAGTGCGTCTGCATATTGTGCATCGACCCCATGTAGCTCCAAAGTATACACCCGTCCCGCAACAGTTAAAAAGGGGGTAACGGCGGTTACACGTGGTTACCTGAATCCTTGTACGTCCTTGAAACGCCTTAGGTCTAACCTGCCGTACCACCGCGCTAACCGCTCCAACCTAGTATTCATCTCTGATCGGGTTCATACTCTAAAAGCTTCGCTGTCAACGTGTGCTTTGAGGTTACCGGTAGGTTCACCCAGTCCCTAGGGGAGTTCGTGCGCGGCCAATTCAAGGCAACGTAAGCGGCAAGTCATTCTGATCTTTAGGGGGCAGACTTTGGTACTTAGTCGTACGCAATTGCAACGGAGCGATACTTCGCCGGTTCAACGCCAACCACACCAACCGCCAGCTCGTGACCGCAAGTGGCGATTTCATACCGCTTGCATCGTGAGTTGCATCGCATTGATCCTGTGTTCTCGGGCTGCAATAGCTCAGGTGGGCGCGGGAGGAACAATCGTCGGCACGGTAACGGACCCCTCGGGCGCGCCAGTTCCCGATGCGTCGATCGTAATCACCGACCTTGATACCAGCACGGTTACACACGTGACGAGCAATGCCAGCGGCGAATATACTGCCCCCGGGTTGCCCGTTGGTCACTACACCATCACATGCGAGTTGAAAGGGTTTAAAAAGTTCGAGCAAACGAGCACGCCATTGAACGTCGGTGACCGCCGCACAGTGGACGTTAAGCTCGAAATCGGCAGCACAACGGAAACTGTCGTCGTTCAGGCCGAGGCCGTCCAGGTCCAAAGCGAGTCCGGTGAAGTCAGCGACGTCATTACGGGCCAGCAGGTGACCCAGTTGGCAACGAACGGCCGCAGCATCTACGCGCTGACCGCCTTGATTCCGGGCTCTTCGAGCAATATGAGCGACTTCCAGAGCCCGACCCCGGTGGGCGGCAACTCGGACGTGAGCTTCAACGGCCTTCGGACTTCTCACAACCTCTACATGATCGATGGCGGTGAGGACCTCGACCGCGGCGGTTCGGGCAATATCAGCGTGATGCCCTCCATTGACGCAGTCGGCGAATTCCGTGCCATGACCTCGAACTACAGCGCGGAGTTTGGGCTTGCTTCGGGCGCCACCATGACAATGGTCTTCAAAAGCGGGACGAAGGATTTTCACGGGGCGCTATGGGAGTTCTGGCGCAACGACGCGGTGGATGCAAACAATTTCTTCAACAATGAAGCCGGCACCCCGCCGCCGGAACTACGCCAGAATATCTACGGCTTCAACATTGGTGGCCCAGTTTGGATTCCAAAGGTCTACAATCGCAACCGTGAGAAGACGTTCTTCTTCTACAACATGGAATGGCGGAAGATCGTAACCGGCGGCAGTCTCAACCAGCAGGTGCCGCTTGCGAGCCAGTACGGAGGCAACTTCGGTTCGACCCTTGGGGGCGCCCTGGCAAATCTGCATACGCCTTGCGCGAACCAGGTTTCCGCAGCGATCGCGACGAGATTCGCAGCAGCGGGCCAGGCTCTTAGCCCGTGTACGGGAGCGAATCCTTACGTAGGATTCACCAACAACGCGATTCCGGCGTCACTGCTCGACCCAAATGCACAGGCATTGCTGGGTGCGGGAATTTTCCCTAATGCCTCCCTTCTTTCCACTTCTGGCGCGGGCGTGACAACCGGCAACTTCGTTGGCGGCGCCAAGCAGCCCACGAACGTTCGCGAAGAAATCATCCGGATCGATCATCACTTCTCGGACAAGTTTTGGATCTTCGGGCACTGGGTTGATGAGGCCATCAGCCAGACGTACGGAACCTCACTGTGGAACGGAGACAACGTCCCGACGAGCCAGGCTGTATTCGGCAACCCGTCGTACAGCGGCGTTGTGCATGCAACCTACTCGATTAGCCCGACCCTGTTGAACGAGACCGCGTTCAACTACAACGGCAATCGGATCAGCATTGTACCGACGGGCATTGTTGCGAGGCCCAGCGGTTTCAGTGTTCCGGAACTGTTCCCCGGCAACAATCTCACCCGCATTCCTACGATCGGCCTAGGCGGCGGCGAGAGTGCCACGTTCGATATCGGAAGCTGGCCCTGGCACAACAAAGCGGACGATTACCAGGTCCGCGACGACCTGTCCTGGACGAAAGGCAACCACCAGTTGAAGTTCGGCGCAAGCTGGATGCTCTACACGAAGATTCAGGACCTGTTTGGAAATACACAGGGCAACTTCAACTTCAACGGCACCTACACAGGCAACGGCTTCGCCGATTTCCTCCTCGGATATGCGAATAGCTATTCCGAGTTGGCTGTTCAAGATGCCGGTCATTGGCCAAACCACTCTTATGACGCCTACGTGCAAGACAACTGGAAAGTCACTCCAAGGCTAACCCTCAACTTGGGTGTTCGTTGGGATGGCATTCCGCATACGATTGAAGTCAACAACCGCCAGTCGAACTTCTACCCAAATCTCTACGACCCGGCTAACGCTGCGACCATTCTGGCCAACGGAACGATCGCTCCGGGAAGCCCGGGCCTCGGCGCGAGTCCGAATGCCATTCTCAACGGATATCCCCTCTACATGAACGGAATCGGCATTGCCGGTCAAAACGGCATCCCGCGAGGATTAGTTAAAAACAATTGGGCGCTTTTCGCACCGCGGCTGGGATTTGCATACGATCTGACCGGCGGCGGCAGAACTGTGCTGCGCGGCGGCTTCGGAACCATGTATGAACGCATTCAGGGCAACGACGTGTATAACGCCGGGCCGAATGTGCCGTTCACTCTTAACACGCACGCTTAGCAACGTTTTGCTCTCGAACCCGGCCGTGAGCGTCGCGACAGGTTTGGCTGCGGCGGCCCCGATCACGGCGCCGGGCATCACTGGCTTGGCCTACAGCGATTACAGCAATCCTGCCAGCTACCAGTACAGCCTTGGTGTCCAGCAGCAATTGGGCGCGTCATCTGTTGTGTCAGTCGCTTACGTCGGCAACCAGAATCGGCACCAGAACGATTACCGCAACATCAACCTCCCTCCCAATAACCCGGCTCTGCTGGCGAGTATTGCTGCGGGAACCACTCAATACAACGCCGTTGTTCCTTATCTAGGCTTCGGCGAAATCAATTACTCGGAAGACGCGGAGAACTCCTATTACAACGGTCTCCAAGTCTCGGCGAAGTCACAGCTAAGAAGAGATGTGACGTTCCAGCTCGCCTACACGTGGTCCCGCGCGATTGATCCTGCAACCGGCAACGGAGGTCAAGGAGACTTGGCTCAGGTCTCGAATCCCTATAATCGCGCGTACGACTTCGGTCCCAGCGGTCTCGACCGGAACCAGGTGTTTGTTGTGAACTTCATTTACGACTTACCCTTCTTCCGGAACACCAGCAATGGGTTCTTGAAGACGGGACTTGGCGGATGGGAACTTTCCGCCATCGGGACGATGGAGAGCGGTCTGGCGTTAAATGTCGGCCTGGGAGGTACTTATGGGAGCAATGGCATCCCTGGATCGACCAACCGGCCTGACGTCAGCGGCACATTAGGCTATCCTGGCACGGTAGCCGAATGGTTCAACACAGGGATCTTCGCACAACCGGCGCCGGGCACATGGGGCGACGCCGGGAAGATGCTTCTACGGGGCCCCGGCCGCGACAACTGGGATATCTCGCTGTTTAAGCGTTTCGTCTTCAGTGAATCCGGCAAGCGCGACGTCGAGTTCCGCTTCGAGTCGTTCAACACCTTCAATCACACGCAGCTTAACAACGTTGACACGACCTTCCACGATGGTAACTTCGGTCAGGTCACCAGCGTTTGGGATCCGCGTGTCCTGCAGTTCGCTCTGAAGCTGCACTTCTAGCCGCGCGTTAGAAGTCGCTTATTATTGTGGGCCGCTGATCTCCATCAGCGGCCCTGCTTTTTTCTCTTCGTGCAGTTTCGATACCGTAGCGAATTCCGCATTTGCTTCCTGTGTGCGCCCCAGTTCCCGATACAACCTCGCCAACTTATAGTGCGCGTCATACCGCTTGGGCTCTGCTTTGATGGCCGCCTGAAATTCCTCAATGGCCGCCTGCGGGTTCTTCTGTGCGACGTAAATGGTCCCGAGGTCTACGTGTGCCAGCGCCAGGTTGCTCTCGGCTGCAATTGCCCGCTTCAGATCCGCTTCGGCTTGGCGCTCGTTCCCGTTTTTCAGAAGTATGTCGGCTAAAAACGTGAGCGCTTTCGGATCATCCGGCGCCAGTTCCAGTTCATCGTGCAGTTGGGCTTCGGCTTCCCCATACCGCTTTTCTTTCCAGAACAGGTAGCCCAAACCGAAGTGCGCCTGCGGCTGTTTTGGATTTGACTCAAGGGCGGCTTGAAACTCCTTCATCGCCTCCGGTGTACGATCATCCGCATCGTATGCCTCACCCAAGAGCATGTGAACCGGAGCCGAGTTCGGGTCGATGGTCAATAACTGGCGAAAGATTTCTTTCGATTTCTCGTATTGTCCAGACCACACGTAACACTTCGCGAGCAAGTAGAGAATCTCTGTATTATCCGGCTGCGATGCCGCGATCGGCTGGAGTCCGCTCGCCGCCTCTTTGTATTGCCCCATTCCGAAATAGCTCATGGCAATGAGCGTCTTCGTGCGTTGGCTTGGCGCCCGCGCGTCTTCCTTCTGAAAGGCCGTGACCGCCTCGCGAAACTCCCCAGATTTGAAGTACGCAAGCCCGAGATTCAGATAAAGTCCAGGCAGATTCCGATCGAGCTGTGCCGCGCGCCGGTAATGCTCAATGGCAGCGCCATAGTGCTGCTGCTGAGCGTCCTGCAGACCGGCGTTCGCCTCCTGTAGTGCCTTCGGATTCTCGGTCTGTGCGGCACATAAAGACACCACGAACACAGTCCAAAATCGAAATCTGCACATGGAATATTTATCGTCGCAGATGCCTTCCCGGAGGATTCGGTGCCGACTGTCTCCGTTTGCATTTGCTTCCGTCCGCATTTGCTCCCACATTTAGCGCTACCCGAACGGTCAGTCATACTGTTGTTATGAAAAAGTGGGAATACCGAGTCTTTGCCAGCCATCTCGATCCCGCTGAACTCGTTATTATCCTGAACCAGTCCGGGCGTGAAGGGTGGGAGCTTGTGACCGTAACTCCTGTCGTAGATCAGCTTCCGCCAGCGCTTATCGATCCCGCAGCTCCCGTACCGGGTCCCGATGCTGATGAAGCAGAAGAGGTGATCCCGGTAGAAGCGTTCAGGTATATTTTCAAGCGACCGCTTGAATAGCACTTCTTCCCCTGAGCCATTTCCAAAACATTGCCTGACCGCAGCAACGCGATCTTAGGACCTACCGGCATCTGGTTGCCGCTGTTCGCTGGTGTATTTTCCAGAACCGCCGCCCAAAGGGGCGCGACCGTCACACACTTTCATCGATTTCTCTCTACCTCAATGGCGTTGATCGATAAAGGGTGCGAATTGCTGAAACCGGGTCAACCGAAGCTTTCGATCCGGCGTTATGAATGCGTGATCTCTTCGGGCTTAGGGATTGAGTCATCCCCCATTGTTGGGGTAGAACCGAACATTGGAGCGGGAGACGGGATTCGAACCCGCGACATCAACCTTGGCAAGGTTGCACTCTACCAGCTGAGTTACTCCCGCGCAGGAGGAGGGCTAATCAACATTCTCCGACGAGTTTGTTCCGAAGTCAATTCATCTGATTGCAACAGAGGAGCTTAGTACAAGTCCCAGTAATTGCGAAGTAGCGATTTTTGATTTTTTTCACCTTTGGCGAAGACGCTAAACGTTTCTGGATCAGCAACTTACACGCTGTGTAGAATTCTCTTTCAAAACGGCTGCCCTGTGTTAGACTGAGTTTTCCGAATAGCGGAAACGGTTCTCCCCCAAACTGTGAGCTGCTGATCCGCAGCAGTGAAATAAGCCTGACAAAACGGGTAAGCTTGCTTTTCCACAACCGTGGAAATCATGTGGGAATCGTCCGCGTTCGCGTCGACAGGAGTGTTTGGGGTTGGGAGACGCATGGGAAGACATCAAGGGCTGGTTGGCTGTCAAGCTCAGCCGGGGAGCGTACCAGAATTGGATTTCTCGTACTGCGCTCGGGTCCTTACAGAACGGGGAACTGACGGTTCGGGTTCCAGATGAAACAACAGAAGCTTGGATTCGCCAGGAGTACTCGTCCGAGATCCGGACCGCCGTTCACGAGTTGAACCTCCCCATCCGGCACGTCTTGTACAAGGTGGAAGCCATGCCGGTTCTTGTGGCCGCTGCCCAGGCAGGATCCGGCCACAGTGTCGCTTCCGACGGCGCGGGCAACGGTCACGCCCACACTGCCGAGCCGATCTTTGAAAAAACCGTCACCTGGTTGAATCCCCGGCTCACGTTCAATACCTACGTAGTCGGTTCATCGAATCAACTGGCGCACGCCGCCGCGCAAGCCGTTGCAAACATGCCGTCCCGCAGCTACAACCCGCTGTTCATCTACGGCGGAGTCGGCATCGGCAAAACCCACCTCATGCACGCCATCGGTAGAAGTCTGCTCGACAACTTTGCCGGCCTAAACGTGGTGTACACATCCAGCGAACGCTTTATGAACGAGATGATTACGTCCATCAAGCTCGATCGCATGCCGCTCTTTCATCGCCATTACCGCAGCGCCGATGTGCTGTTGATCGACGACATCCACATCATCGCCGGCAAAGAGCGCACGCAGGAAGAGTTCTTTCACACCTTCAACGAACTCTACGATCACCAAAAACAGATCGTCATCTCCAGCGACTCCGCCCCCAACCAGTTGCCCGGTCTGGTCGAGCGTCTTCGCTCCCGGTTCGAATGGGGCCTCATGGTTGACGTGCAAGCGCCAGACCTCGAGACCAAGATGGCCATTCTCGACAAGCGGGCCGAATCGGAAGGAATCACGCTGCCTTCCGACGTGCGCATCTTCATCGCGACGAAGACCAAATCGAATGTTCGTGAGCTTGAGGGCGCTCTCACGCGTCTGCTCGCGGTCTCATCGGTCACCGGCCAGCCCATCTCGCTCGCCATGGCGCACCAGACGCTGAAACACCTCAATACCGCCGGCGAGAAGCGCATCTCGGTCGATTCCATCCTGCGCGCCGTGGCTGAGCGATTCAACCTGCAACCCGCCCAGCTCAAGATGAAGAGCAATACCCGCCAGATCGCCTACCCGCGCCAAATCGCCATGTATGTGGTCAAGGATCTGACCCACGCCTCGCTCCCCGAAATCGGCCGCTACTTCGGCGGCAAGCATCACACGACCGTCCTGCACTCCATCCAAAAAATAGAAGAGCTACGTCAGCACGATGAGCATTTGAACAGCCTTATCCAGTCCGTAATCGACTCCCTCCAATAGGCTTATGACGATTTCCACAGCAGCTACTTCGCCGGGGTGTTCAGAAGTGTTGGGAATTCCTTACCGTGTAAAATTTGCAGTGTTGCCGACCCGGAAATCCACAGCCAGGAATACGAACAAGCTCATGTTTTTGCTATAATTTAGGGAGAATTCAACATTTCCACACCCCTTACTAAAACGATTCTCTTTAGTACTTCAAGAACACAGGTTTAGGAAGAATAGAAAGCCCACAAACGGGGAGATCGGTTAAGAAGCTGGAGCAAAAACACTCACTATGGAATTCTCCATTAGCAAGGCGGATCTGGTACGGGAACTCGGACTGACGCAAGGGGTCGTGGAGAAGAAGACAACTATCCCCATTCTGTCCAATATTCTGGTTGAAACCGACGGCGACCAGGTCTGGCTCACCGCCACGGACCTGGAGCTCGGCATCCGTTGCGCTTGCCCGGCCCGCATCAAAAAAGAAGGTGCCGGTACCATCCCGGCGCGGCGCCTGCTCGATTACGTCCGCCTGCTCCCCGACGCCGATGTTCAGGTGAAGCTCGGCGACAATCAGTGGGCGAGTTTCGTGTGCGGCCGTTCCAGGACGCGAATAGCCGGTATGTCCCGGGAAAGTTTCCCGGAACTGCCGCAGATGCCCGAAACGCTCGCCGAGATCCCGCTGTCCGTCCTGTCGGAGATGATCTCGCAGACGATCTTCGCCATCTCCGCCGAAGAATCGCGCTTCACCTTAAACGGCGCTCTGCTCATCCTCAAGGACACTGGCCTCGTGATGGTCGCAACCGATGGCCACCGGCTCGCCCTGGTCGAGAAACACCTCAGCCTTGCCGGCCTCAGCGGCTCCTACCGCGCGCTGCTGCCGAAAAAGGCCATGAGCGAGATCCAAAAGCTCGCTAGTGACGACTCCAGCAAGCAAATCGAATTTTCAGGCAACGACAATCATCTGTTCTTTCGTATTGATAAGCGCCTGCTTCTCAGCCGCAAACTGACCGGGAACTTCCCCGATTACGAACGGGTCCTGCCGAAAGAACATCCCCACGTGCTCGTCATTCAGCGCGACGAGCTGAAATCCGCCATCGAACGTGTCGCGCAGTTTGCGGACGAACGCTCCCGCGCCATTCGTGTCCAGATTCTGAATGGCGAATTGAAAATTCATTCCTCGATCTCCGAACAAGGCGAAAGCGAAGAGACGATTCCGGTCGATTACAGCGGCGCCGATGTCGAAATCGGTTTTAACGCTCAATATTTGCTCGAATTCCTGCGAGCGGTGGACCAGAGCGCAATCGAGTTTCATTTCAAAGACGCGAATAGTGCGGGAGAGCTGCGGCCCCATGCCCCAGCAGAAGAGACTGCTCCCACCCAAACTGTTTACCGCTACGTCGTGATGCCGATGCGCATCTGAAGTTCCGGTCGAGCGGTCTTGAAGTTTGTTAGGAAAGGTTTAAATGCCGGCGAGCAGGCGAGTTTACCTGTCGAATCGGCACTAAAGTATGGCTACTGTGGCTCAAAACGATAACTACGATTCCAGCAGTATCAAAGTCCTGGAAGGTCTGGAAGCTGTTCGCCTCCGGCCCGCAATGTACATCGGATCGACCGGTGAAATGGGGCTCCATCACCTGGTGTATGAAGTCGTTGATAATTCCGTTGACGAAGCCCTCGCCGGATATTGCACAGAGGTGAGTGTCACCATCCACATCGATAACTCCGTCACAGTCATAGATAACGGCCGTGGCATCCCGGTGGACATTCACGCCGAAGAAGGCGTCTCCGCCGCCCAAGTCGTGCTCACCAAGCTCCACGCCGGCGGCAAATTCGATTCCAATACCTACAAAGTATCGGGCGGTCTCCATGGTGTCGGCGTCAGTTGCGTCAACGCGCTCTCTGAAACCTTCCACCTCGAAGTCTGGCGTGACAAGGGGACCTGGGAACAGGATTACGAGCGCGGCATCCCGAAAGCACCACTGGCCAGAACCGGGAAATCCTCCAAGACCGGCACGAAAATCACGTTCAAACCCGACACCACCATCATGGATGCTCCGGGCGAGTTCAATTTCGATACGTTGGCCCAGCGTCTGCGTCAGCTTGCCTTCCTGAACAAGGGTCTGAAGATCACGTTGTCAGACGAGCGCGGCGAGGACATCCGCTCCGAAGAGTTTTTCTACAGCGGAGGTATCGCCGAGTTCATCAAGCACCTCAACCGCGGCAAGGCCGTCCTGCACGAAAAGCCGATCTACTTCGAAGGCGAGCGCGACATGGCCACCGGCAAGCTAACGATCGAAGTGGCCCTGCAGTACAACGATTCGTACTCCGATAACGTCTTCAGCTTCGCCAATAACATCAACACCGTCGATGGCGGATCCCATCTCAGCGGCTTCCGCAGCGCGCTCACACGCTCCATCAACTCAGCCGCCCAACAGAGCGGCCTCTTCAAAGATCAGAAAGAAAATCTTACCGGCGACGACGTGCGCGAAGGCCTCACCGCAGTCATCAGCGTCAAGCTGCCCCAGCCGCAGTTCGAAGGACAGACCAAAGGCAAGCTCAATTCCGACATCCAGGGCCAGGTCGTCCAACTCGTGAACGAGAAGCTCGGCGAATTCTTCGACAAGAATCCCGCTGTCATGAAGAAGATCGTCACCAAAGCAATCGAAGCCGCTCGTGCGCGCGAGGCTGCTCGCAAAGCCCGCGACCTCACTCGCCGCAAAGGCGCCCTGGATTCCGGCGGGCTGCCCGGCAAACTCGCCGATTGTCAGGAGAAAGATCCCGATCGCTGCGAACTCTTCCTGGTCGAAGGCGAGTCCGCCGGCGGTACCGCAAAGTCTGGCCGCGATCGCCGCTACCAGGCCATTCTGCCGCTTAAAGGCAAGATCCTCAACGTCGAAAAAGCCCGTTACGACAAGATGCTGGGGCACGAAGAGATTCGCGCCATGATCACCGCCATCGGAACCGGCATCGGGAAGGGCGAAGACTTTGAACTTGCCAAGCTTCGCTACGGCAAGATCATTATCATGACCGATGCCGATGTGGACGGCTCCCACATCCGCACCCTGCTGCTCACGTTTTTCTTCCGCCACATGCAGCAGCTCATCACCCGCGGTAAGGTGTTCGTCGCCCAACCACCCCTTTACCGCATTAAGAAGGGCAAAAGCGAGAAGTACATCAAGAACGACAAGGAATTCACGCGCGAAATCCTGCGGCGGGCGACGGAGAATCTAACCGTGGAACTCGCTACGCAGGACGGGAAACCGGGACAGGCCATCGACGGCTCCGAACTCCGGGCGTTCCTTATGCAACTCGACGAGCTGGAGCAAATGAGCGCCCGCCTCGAGCGGCGCGTCCGCGATCCGCGCGTCGTCAGTGTCATCTCCGATATCAGTCTGCCCATCGATTCGAAAACCGATCTGCAGAACGAAGAAAACGTCAAAGCCCTCGCTGCGAGGCTTCGCGAAACCAAGCTCGAAGTCGGCGTGGTGCGCGATGAAGAGCACTCCGCCTGGATGGTCGGCTACAAAGACCCCACCAACGCCACTCGCTACATCAACACCGAGTTTCTCTCGCTCCCCGAGTTCCGCCGCGTCCGCGCCATGATGAAGCAAGTCACCAGGCTCAACACGCCGCCCTTCGTCATCGTCCGCGAGACGCAGCGCGATACCGTCCAGAACTGGCGCGACCTGCTCTCCACCGTCAAAACGGAAGGCACGCGTGAAGTCAACATCCAGCGCTACAAAGGTCTCGGTGAGATGAACGCCGAGCAGCTTTGGGCCACCACCATGAACGCCGAAACCCGCACCTTGCTGCAGATCGATTTGAAAGACTTCGCCGAAACGGAACCCATCTTCTCCACTCTCATGGGCGAGGACGTCGAAAGCCGCCGCAAGTTCATCGAAGACAACGCCCTAGACGTAAGAAATCTTGACGTCTAGTCAAGTGACTCTCCCTTCCGTTCGCGTCAATCGCAAGGCAGCGGACCGCATTCATTCGGGCCACGTCTGGATTTTCAAAAGCGATGTCCTCGACGCAAGCTCGGCCCAACCCGGCGATGCAGTTCGCGTCATCGATCACAAAGGCCACGCGCTCGGTGTTGGGCACTACAGCTCTACGTCGCAAATCTCGCTGCGGCTACTGACCCGCCACATAGAAGCGATAGACCAAAGCTTTCTTCGCCAGCGTCTGGAAGCCGCTCTCAGCTTGCGGCAGCGGCTGGTTGCGAACTCCGATGCGTATCGGCTGGTACACGCCGAAGGCGACTTGCTGCCGGGGCTGATCGTCGACCGCTACTCCGATTGGCTCGTCCTGCAACTGCTCGATCAGGGCATGGACCGCCTGACGCAGGATATAGTCCAGGTGCTCGAGAGCCTCTTACACCCGGCCGGAATCGTCGCGCGCAACGACCTGGCGGTCCGAGCGAAAGAGAATCTACCGCAGGAAGTACGCGTCCTCTCGGGTGATGTTCCGCCCCACGTCCACATCCACATGAACGGACTGACCTGCCAGGCCGATCTCCTCACCGGTCAAAAGACCGGCGTATTCCTCGACCAACGCGAAAACTATCTTGCCGCCAAACGATATGGCAAGGGCCGGGCGCTCGACTGCTTCACTGCGACCGGTGGCTTCGCTCTCCATTTAGCTTCCGTCTGCGAAGGCGTCGAAGCGATCGACAGTTCCGCAGCCGCGCTCGGGACTGCCCGTGCGAATGCCGAAGCCAACAACCTGACGAACATCGCCTTCCAGCAGGCCGACGTACTCGATTATCTGCCGGGATTAGTTGCAGCCCGCCGGACCTTCGACATGGTTGTTGTCGATCCACCGGCCTTCACGAAATCGCGCGGCGCTTTGGAGGGGGCGACACGTGGTTATAAGGAGATCAATCTGCGGGCGCTCCGTCTTCTCGCAAAGGGCGGAACGCTGGTGAGCTGCTCCTGCTCCCATCACATGACCGAAGCGCATTTTCTAGAGATCATCGCTGCCGCCGCTCTCGATTGCGGTAAGCAGTTGCGTGTCCTGGAGCGCCGCACTCAATCGCAAGACCATCCCATCCTGCTCACCGTTCCTGAGACGCACTACCTCAAGTGCCTGATCTTCGAAGTGCTATAGAACGACACGAGCATCGCCCTCGCGCCGCGTGACGTGCTGGCGATCGAGATATTCGAGTAGCGGTATCGCGTACTTGCGCGAGATCTGCGTCCACTCCTTGAACTCCGGTACCGAGAACTTCCTGCCCTTGTGCGCCGCCAACGACTTGCGAATGTGCGTCACCACGTCGGCGTGAAAAATCACATCTTCGGAAACGCGAACCAGCCGGTTTGTTTTCACCAAGGTCTCCAGCATTCCGCGCCCCTGTTTCACATCCGCCCCGGAACTCTTGAGCACCTCCCCTGGCGATGGCGGTTGAAATCCCCCTTGGCGAAATGCCCGCTCGATTTGTTCGAGCGAACGGCTCTCTTCGCTGCTTACCTGAGCTCTATGGGTAGTGAGCGCGACCACATCGCCTTGCACCCGAACTGCTGGGAAGTTATCGAAGACTAGGGCCGCCAAGTTTGGGTCCAGCTTCATGCGAGCAATCGCGATCGGCAGCCCCGGAGCTGCAGCGTGCTTGGCGTGGAAGTCTTTCAGGACGGCAACCAGCAATTGCCGGTTCCGTTCGACCCAAGCCTTGGTCACAACACGCTGGGCGGCTTCGGCAAACACAAGCTTTGCATCGCTTGCGATGACGGGCTTTAGTTCTTCCCAGGGAAGTCCCACCCGTTTGACGAGATCGGCCACAGCGCGTCCATTCGGGCTCTCCTCCACCAGCACCTGAACGCGTTGTTCGACGCTTGCCTCTGCGAGAATGCGGAGGCGCGCCAGCGTCTTCTTGCGGTTGAGCCGCGCAGGAGGAAACGTATCGATTACCGTGCCTCCCGCAACCGTGCCGGCCGGTGACGGCCGTCTCAGTACGAAACGGTCCCCGGGCAAAACCAATACCGGCTCCGCCAGCCACAGGCGCGCGAAAGGGCCCGAAAACATTTTCAGCATCGCGACAGTCTCCGACGTGCCAGTATGAAGCAAAAACTCCTTCCGGCTGGTTGGAATCTCTTGCTCATGCAACCAAGTGATCGATACATCCAGCAGCTTGGTTGCTTCGAGTCCATCGCGATGCGTCAGCACTAGCCCGCGCTGAATCTCCGCGTGGTATGACACCAGTCAGGTTGACCGCTGTTCGTTGCCCCGCCGTCGCAACATCCACGCGCTTGTCCGTGAACCTGAATTGTGCGAATCCGCGCCTCGCGCTTGCCCGGCTGAATCAGTACGGTTTCACCCGGACGCAACATGCCGCTGCGAAGTGTGCCGGTCACAACGGTCCCGAATCCTTTCAGCGCAAAGCTGCGGTCAATCGGGAGCCTCGCAAAGCCTGCCGCGTCACGTCTCGGGAATGCGCATCGCGAACGATGCCAACTCGCTCTTCAGTTCCGCCAGCCCCCGCCCATCTTGCGCGCTCACTCCCATCACGGGCACGCCGTCAAGAAACGACCCCGCACACAACTGTCGAACATCTTGTCGCGCTGTTGCGATCTGTTCCGCGCTCGCAATGTCCAGCTTGGTCAGCACGATTAAGCCATGTTCGATACCCAATAGCCGGCAGATCTCGAAATGCTCTCTGGTCTGCGGTTTTACCGATTCATTCGCCGCCACAATCAGGAGAACGGCCTCGATGCCTCCAGCGCCCGCCAGCATATTCTTGATGAACCGCTCATGACCCGGAACATCGACAAAGCTGATTCGTCTTCCGTCTGGCAGCGTGAGGTGTGCAAAGCCTAGATCGATCGAAATGCCACGTCTCTTTTCTTCCGCCAGCCGATCGGTATCGATACCGGTCAACGCGCGAATCAAAGACGTTTTGCCATGGTCGATATGACCAGCCGTTCCCACGACGAGTCCATCTTTGTGTCTGTGAGACGGGCTGCTCATATTACTATCTGACATGATCGCGAATCGCCTCGAAGAGCTTCGTCATCGCCACCGCCGCGCCGAAGAGGGAGGAGGCCCGGAGCGCAAAGAGCGGCAGCATCGCGAGGGCAAGCTCTCTGCCCGCGAGCGTATCGAATTCCTGCTCGACGAGGGAACCTTCGAAGAACTCGACAAGCTGGTCCGCCATCGCTCGCACAATTTCGGTATGCAGCACAACGTGATCGACGGCGACGGCTTCGTCACGGGCCACGGACTCATTCACGGCCGCCAGGTCTTCGTCTTCGCGCAGGACTTTACAGTGTTCGGCGGCTCGCTTTCCGAAGCGAACGCCCAGAAGATCGTCAAAGTGATGGATCTTGCTCTTAAAACCGGCGCTCCTATCATCGGCTTGAACGATTCGGGCGGCGCCCGCATCCAGGAAGGTGTCGTTTCTCTGGCGGGCTACGCCGATATCTTTCTTCGCAACACCCTGGCCAGCGGTGTCGTGCCGCAAATCTCCGCCATCATGGGCCCATGCGCCGGCGGAGCGGTGTATTCTCCGGCCCTGACTGACTTCGTCTTCATGGTGGACCACACCAGCCATATGTTCGTTACCGGCCCCGACGTGATTAAGACCGTCACCCACGAAGACGTGAGCAAAGAAGACCTGGGCGGCGCCATGACTCACAACGCGACGAGCGGTGTCGCTCAATTCCTCGCTGCCGATGACGAAGACTGCCTCCGGAGTATCCGCGAGCTGATGCGCTTCCTGCCGCAAAACAATCTGGACGGCGTTCCACGCCAAAACAGCAAGGATTCTATCGATCGCGCCGACGCTGAACTCGACACCCTGATCCCGATCGAGTCGAATAAGCCTTACGACATCAAGGATGTCATCTGCCGCGTGATCGACGATGGCGATTTCTTCGAGGTAGCCGAGCACTTCGCCCGCAATATCGTCATCGGCTTCGGGCGCATGGGGGGCGAGGCGATCGGTGTCGTTGCCAACCAGCCGGCACATCTAGCCGGTTGTCTCGATATCAACTCCTCCACTAAAGGCGCGCGTTTCGTGCGCTTCTGCGACGCCTTTCAGATTCCCATCCTGACATTCGAAGACGTGCCTGGCTTTCTGCCCGGAACCGCGCAGGAGTTCGGCGGCATCATCCGTCACGGTGCAAAACTTCTCTACGCTTACGCGGAAGCCACCGTCCCCAAGATCACCGTCATCACTCGCAAGGCGTACGGCGGCGCTTACTGCGTGATGGGATCGAAGCATCTACGGACAGATATAAACTTTGCCTATCCCACGGCAGAAATCGCCGTCATGGGACCCGAAGGCGCAGTCAATATCCTCTACC
Source organism: uncultured Acidobacteriaceae bacterium (assembly GCA_963849445.1). Classification (GTDB taxonomy): domain Bacteria; phylum Acidobacteriota; class Terriglobia; order Bryobacterales; family Bryobacteraceae; genus Bog-105. The sequence continues at coordinate 235,015 of CAWKHS010000005.1, forward strand.
GGCGCGAACTGCTCTCGTCCGATAATCCGGAAGAGAGCCGTCAACAAAAGATCGACGAATATCGAACGAAGTTCGCGAACCCCTTTGCCGCTGCAGAGCGGGGCTACGTCGATGACGTGATCGAACCGCACGAGACAAGGCCAAGAGTGATTCGGGCGCTACGTATGCTGGCGAACAAGACCGACACCATGCCGCGCAAGAAACACGGCAACATCCCGCTGTAGCGTGGCAGCGAAGCGTTGCCGGGCGCTTACACATCGGCTATTCTCCCGAATCCGTGCCAACCTTCAGGACCGCAAGAAACGCCTCTTGTGGAATATCGACCCGCCCCACGCGTTTCATGCGCCGCTTGCCCTCTTTTTGCTTCTCGAGCAGCTTGCGTTTGCGAGAGATATCGCCGCCGTAGCATTTCGCCAGCACGTTCTTGCGCATGGCCGAAATGGTCTCTCTCGCGATGATCTTCGTCCCGATGGCAGCTTGCAGCGCCACTTCGAACATCTGCCGCGGAATCAGCTTGCGCAATCGCTCGATGAGCGCCTTGCCGCGATCGTATGCAAAGTCGCGATGGACCACCATCGAAAGCGCATCGACGGGCTCGCCGGCTACGAGCACATCCATCTTCACCATCGGCGACACGCGATAGCCCGAAAGATGGTAATCGAGCGAAGCGTAGCCGCGGGACGCGGATTTCAGACGATCGTAAAAGTCCAAAACGATCTCGTTCAGCGGCATCTCGTACAGCAACAGCACTCTGCCGCCGCCGATGTATTCAAACTTCTTCTGCACACCGCGCTTCTCTTCCAGCAGCTTCAAGATTTCGCCGATGTACTCCTCGCGCGTGATCACCGTCGCATCGATAATCGGTTCCTCGGTGTGCTTGATTGACGACGGCTCCGGAAACTTCTGCGGATTGTAGACCTCGATGACTTCATCCGACGTCGTTGTCACGCGATAGCGCACGCCGGGCGCGGTCGTGATCAGGTCAATCTTGAATTCGCGCTCCAGCCGTTCCTGCACAATTTCCAAGTGCAACAACCCAAGAAATCCGCAGCGGAATCCAAAGCCGAGAGCGGCCGAATGCTCCGGCTCAAAATTGAAGGCGCTGTCGTTCAAGCGAAGCTTCTCTAACGCGTCGCGCAGCAGACCATGTTCGTGCGATTCGACCGGATAAAGACCGGCGAACACCATGGGCTTGATTTCCTGGAAACCGGGCAAAGGCTCGCTTGCCGGATTCGCGTCATCCATAATCGTGTCGCCGATTTTGGCGTCCGACACGGTTTTGATATTTGCAAACAGGAATCCCGCCTCGCCCGCCGTCAGTTCATCGCAGGGAACCGGTTTGGGCGACTGAAACCCGAGGCCATCCACTTCGTAAGCCGTACCGTTGGACGACAGCCTGATCTTCTGGCCTTTGCGCAATACACCATCCACAATGCGCGTCAGAATGATTACGCCGCGATAGGGATCGAACCAGGAATCGAATATCAGCGCCCGCAAAGGAGCAGCGGGATCGCCCTTAGGCGGCGGAACTCTCGCCACCACGGCTTCCAGAATTTCCTTGATGCCGACGCCGTTCTTGGCGCTGGCGAGCACCGCATCCGAAGCATCCAGGCCAATCAACTGCTCAATCTGCTCACGAATGCGCTCGGGTTCCGCAGAAGGCAGATCGATCTTGTTGATCACCGGAATGATCTCAAGGTCATGACTCAGCGCCAGGTAGGTATTGGCGAGCGTCTGGGCTTCGACGCCTTGCGAGGCGTCCACAACCAACAGCGTGCCTTCGCAGGCCTGCAGGCTGCGCGACACTTCGTAGGTGAAATCGACGTGGCCGGGAGTATCGATCAGGTTCAGTTCGTATGTATTGCCGTCATCGGCTTTGTAATTCAGGCGAACGGCGTGCGCCTTGATGGTGATTCCGCGTTCACGCTCCAAGTCCATCGTGTCGAGCACTTGCGCCGTCATTTCGCGCTGCGAGAGCGCTCCTGTGTACTCGAGCAACCGGTCCGCAAGTGTGGATTTGCCGTGATCGATGTGCGCAATGATAGAGAAATTGCGGATAAGGCTCGGGTCCATATTGCGGTAAACTGAGGGGTAAAACCGGATTATCCCATAGCGAGCGCCCACACCCTGCGCGCTTTGCGCCCCTTTCATGCCCTATCGCACGTTTCAAGGATCGTTAGACGCTACACATCTGCGTATTGGCGTCCTGGTCAGCCGCTTCAACGAGTTCATCACGGAGCAGCTCGCCCAGGGCGCGTTAGAAATCCTTGAGAAGCACGGGTGTCAGCACGAAAACATCACTTTTGTGAAAGTGCCCGGCGCGTGGGAATTGGCCGTAGCGGCGAAAGCGATGGCATCGCAGTGTGACGCCATTGTCGCGCTCGGGGCGGTGATTCGCGGCGATACTCCGCACTTCGAATACGTCGCCGGCGGCGCCGCTGATGGACTTCGCCAAATCAGTCTGGAAACGGGCGTACCCATTGCTTTCGGGGTGCTCACCACCGATGACATGCAGCAAGCCATGGACCGCGCCGGCGGAAAGAGCGGCAACAAAGGGTCTGAAGCAGCCGAAGCGGCGATCGAACTTGCCAACCTCATCAAGCAGTTAAAGGATAAGCGCTAGCCATGGCGGCCCGCCACAGGTCACGCAGACGAGCGCTGCAAGTGCTCTTTGAATGGGACATGCGCCGGGATTCCGTCGATGGCGCCATTTCGCACTACTACGACACGCTGTATTCCGAAGAGAACGAAAAGAAGCCCAAGCAGGATCGCTTCATGGAAGAGCTGGTGCGCGGCACGGTAGCCAACTCCGATGAGATCGATAAAACGATCGAAGCAAAATCCGAACACTGGCGCCTGCAGCGCATGCCCGTGGTGGACCGTAACATTCTGCGTCTCGCTATTTACGAACTGACGCAGCAGGCCGTCCCGGCGCCCGTCATCATCGACGAAGCGCTCGAATTAGCGCGGCAGTTTTCGGGCGATGAATCGCTCTCCTTCATCAATGGCATTCTGGATGCCGTGCATCGGCAGACGCTTGCAGCGGGAACCCAGCTCGCCTGATTCTCGATTTTTCTATCCCGCGGAACTGCTCTTCAGCTCCTGTTCAGCCTGTTTCTGAGCCGGAGCGGTTTCTGCGCGGATGTCTCTATCAAGGAAGTAATTAAGAGCCGTTCGGAGCGCTGCAATGGCGGCGAGCTTCTCGATGTCGCTCCAGGTGGGAGTGACTGCGGTATTGAGGATATCAGCCGCCAACTCAAATTCAAGGGCCACAGCCAGCCATCTGCCCAACGTCAACCGCACTTCATTCTTAGCGGAGGAAGGACTATTACGGTGCAGGAAGATGAGTGCAGCTTTGATAGTGGCTTCGAGAGCGGCGAGGGCGATGATAACCGCCGCCGCAAATTCAACAGCGCGTGCAACGGCGTCTATAACAAGTTTCGCTTCATTGGCAAACCAAGGCGTCACGGTAGGTTCGACATCTCGGCTCAACGCTCGGTTTCACAACACTCGATTCACATTACGCGATTCACAATACCCGAGGATCGGTCACTTACCGATGCAGAATGTTGAGAAGATCCGGTTTAAGATGTCGTCAGCGCTGGTCGCGCCGGTTACGGCGTCGAGAGGCCTCAACGCGGCATACAGGTCCAACAGCAGCATCTCGTGGGGAATTCCAAACTCCACGGCTCGCCGCGAATTGGCCAGCGCTTCTAAGCTTTCCCGCAGCAATGCTTCGTGGCGAATGTTGGTGATGCTGCCGCTCTCCGGAGGCGCCAGTCCCTCTGGAGCCAAGCGCGCGAGAATGGCGTCTTTCAAGCGGTCAATACCTGCGCCCGTCACTGCCGAAACGGGCAGCAAATCGCCGGCACCGTTTAGCGTCGGAGGCAGATCGCATTTGTTTCCTACCAGGAGCGGGCTTCGGTCACTGAGGCGATCGAGAAGTGCAACGTCTTCTTGTGTCAGCTCCGCAGAAAGGTCCAGCACTAGCAGCGTCAAATCGGCGTCGGCCATCGCCTGATAGCTGCGCTCAATCCCGAGGCTCTCCACCACGTCCTTGCCTTCGCGGATGCCAGCAGTGTCGACCAGCTTGACGGGAATACCTGCGATGGCGGTCGATTCGGAAACCGTATCGCGCGTCGTCCCCGGAATTTCCGTCACAATAGCCCGGTCTTGCTCTAACACGCGGTTGAACAGGCTACTTTTGCCGACGTTCGGTTTGCCCGCGATCGCCAGCGTGAAACCTTGATAGACCAACTTGCCGGCCACAAAGCTAGCGACGAGTTCTCCGACGCTCCGCTCAACGCCCGCAATGCGCCGCAAAATCTCTTCGGGCGGTGCGACACTCACGTCGTCTTCGGCGAAATCGATTCCGGCTTCGAGGAGCGCGATTAATTCAACCAACTGCTCTTTTGCCGGCTGGATGCGGCGCGACACAGAGCCTTCCATCTGCTGCGCCGCCACGCGCGCTTGATATAGCGTTGTCGCATCGATTAAGTCACGAACCGCTTCAGCACGCGGCAGATCAATGCGCCCGTTGGTGTAAGCGCGTAGCGTGAACTCGCCTGGTTCCGCGATGCGTGCGCCCTGCTCTACGGCGCGCTCCAGGCAAAAGCGCAAAACCACGGGCGATCCGTGGCACGAAATTTCGACCACATCTTCGGCAGTGTAAGAACGCGGCTGTGCGAAGAAGGAGACAACCACCTGATCGACCGCGGCACCGCTTGCATCCACCAGCTCAGCCATTTCGCTCGACCAAGTCCTCCAGCTGGGTTCACGCGCAAAATGCAGGATCGCTTGCGCGATGTCGCGGCTCCGGAGTCCGGAAAGGCGCACCACGCCCAAGCCGCCACGACCGAAGGGAGTCGAGATTGCGACAATCGTGTCGCGCAGATTCATTAATCGTTACTGCTAGCGTTGTCCGCGCCCAGGGCCGCCGCGCGGGGGACGATTGCTGCCGCTTCCTGGACCGCGTGGAGCGCCGTGCGGACGATTGCCACGTTGCTCACGGTACCCGCCGCCTTCCCGATTGCCGCCGGGGCGGTTTCCGTGCCCAAAGCCTTGACCGAATCCACGAGGCGGCATGGGTGGTGCTGGAGGCGTTGGCATGTCGGCCGGGATCACCACTACTGCGCGGCCGGGTCCCACGCCGACGCTTTCACTCCGAAGCTCTGTTTCCTCGCGTAAAGCCAAGTGGATCACGCGTCTCTCGCGGCTGCTCATCGGGTTGAAGTGAAACGGAGTGTGAGTGCGCTTCACCTTATCCGCAGCCGCCAGTGCACTCATGCGCAGTTCTTCCACCCGCAGCAGCCGGTAATCGTTGGCGTCAAAAGAAATGAGCGAGTGGTCCTCGGCCGGAAGCCGCATTGCTTCCATCGACAAATGTTCCAGTGCCAGCAAAAGTTCCGCTCGATTTTCGAGCAACAGCTCAACGTCGGACCCGGCGAAATTAACCGTGACTTCCGGGTTTTCCACCTCGGGATGCGGATTCTCGGCGCTTCGCAATTGGTACGAAAGGTCGAAACCAGCCTGCGCGATCAGCGGCTCCAGAAATTGGTCCAGCTTCGGCCGCAGCGAATCGACAGTATATTTCATGCAGTCTATTTCTTCACCGATCTCTTAACTGGCGCTTTGCTTGTCACGGGCGCTTTGCTCGGGGCCGCCGCTAGAGCAGCAGGGGGCGCCGTCGTCGGCATAAATCGATTGATGACCAACTGTTGAAAGATACCTACCACGTTGCCGGTTAACCAATATAGTACAAGGCCAGCCGATGCCGAATAAAACATGAACCCGAACATCAGCGGCATGAACATCATCATCTTCTGCTGATTCGGATCTACGCCAGCGGCCGGCGTCAACTTCTGCGTGAAGAATTGCGTTGCAATTAAGATGATCGGCAGTAAGTGAATCGGCAGCGTTTCGGCTGAAGAAAGGTCCGGCACCCACAGCCAGGGCGCGTGGCGTAACTCGATCGCGATCGCCAGCACACGATAGAACGCGTAGAAGAACGGTAGTTGCACGATCATAGGCAAACACCCACCGACGGGATTCACGCCCTCCTGCTTGTAGAGGGCCATCACTTCCTCGTTCTGCTTGGCCTTCTTGGGATCGCGTAATCCAACGTTCTTGTACCTCGCATTGATGGCCTGAATTTGCGGCTGCAGCTTCTGCATCTTGCGCGCCGATTTCAGGCTCGAAAGCCGGAAGGGAAACAGGGCCAGGTTGATGATCAAGGTGACCAGAATAATGGCCCAGCCATAATTGTTCGTCCAGTGATCGTTGACCCAATTGAGCCAAATGAACAGCGGCTTCGCGATAATGCCGAAGAATCCCCAATCCACAATTTGACCGAGCTTGGGGTTCACCTTCTTTAGAATGTCGATGTCCTTTGGGCCTACGAACAGAGAGAAATCGTTCTGTGCTCCGGTTGAGAGTCCCGCGCCGACGTAGGCGGTTGCCTTTTCTTCGTTCGGCGCCTTGACTTCATCGCTGTAGGTTCGAATTTCCAGAGAGGAGCCGGTTGCCGAAGAACTGTCGTTCGGGAGGGCAACGGCCGCGAAAAAATTATCTTCTAACCCGCCGAACGTGTAATTGCCCGTATCGGTGATCGGTCCGTTCTTGGCGTCCTTTGTGGTCTTGGTAATTAGCTTGGACGCGCTCGCGTCATAGCGAACGCTGTGCTCTGTCGACGCCGCGTTTCGTACCTTCTGATCTCCGAATCCGCCTCGCCACATCAGCACAGCCGGTACAGGCGTGTTGTTTTCGAGAACCTCTGACTTCACCTCTGCCAAATAACTGTCGCTCGCGAATTGAAAGGACTTGTGTATGGCCGTCCTCCCATCGGAGTAGTCGTATTCGATGCCCGTGCCATTGCCAGTGGTCTTCGACTGATACAACACTGTGTTCGGGTCGAAAGTCAGTTTCTGACCAGTGACATCAATCGTGAACGGTAAAGGAACGGTGCTCGCCGCGTTCGTGTTGATCAACTCGAGCGGCTTACCGGCGTCGTCCTTAAATTTCTTGAGCACCCAGCTCTTTACCGCCGCGCCGCGATTAGTGAATACTATGCGAAAGAGCGCCGTGTCTATCGTCTGCGTCTGTTCCGCCGCCGCCTGGATCTGGTTTGCACTGATTCGGGCGACGCTTGACGGTTCGGTGGGCAGTACAGGAGCGGGCTTTTGCACCACCTTTGCTGCCGCCCGGTCGTTGACCGGAACCACGGGCTTCGGTCCCGGCGCGGGTTTGAAAAGATACTGCGAGACTAACAGCACCAGCATCATCAGCGCCAGCGCCAACGGTAGGCGTTTCTCGAGCGAAGGCGGCTTAGGCGCTGCGCCGCCGGTATTATTGGCCATAAAAACCTGATCTCAATTTCATTCGAATGCGCCGTCCGCAAGGATCGGCTTGAGCAGCGGCTTCGGCGCGCCCTGATTAGCGCACCGGATCATATCCGCCCTCGTGGAACGGATGGCACCGCCCGAGGCGCTTGAGTCCCATCCACGTTCCCTTCCAGACGCCGTGCTTTTGAACGGCATCCATCATGTATTCCGAACAAGTGGGGTAATAACGGCAGGCAGACGGTAAGAGCGGCGATACAAATAACTTGTACGCTTCGAGTACACCGATCACGATTCGTTGCATCGCGTAAATACCCGGCCCACTTCCCGGCACAGCTCCTCGAAAGGCGCGTCCAACGCATTTCGCCGAGGATTGAAAACCACGCTCCAGTTCACCGGTAAAGTGTCCATCCGATTCCTAACCGCCTCGCGCATACGCCTCTTTAAACGATTACGCGTGACAGCCTTGCCTAAGTTCCGGGGAGTTGTGAAGCCGAAGCGCGAGGGCAAAGCGGCATCGCCGTCGCTGCGTAAACAAAAAGCAGCGAAATAACGGCTGGTCATGCGAGTCCCGGCCTGGTAAATTTGACGGAATTCAGAGGACCGGAGAACCCGCCGTGCTTTGGGAAGTGACAGCGGCGGACCAAAAGCGATTCGGCGGAGACTACTTGGCGGCGCGAACAGCGCGTTCGTCGCTCACGGTCAGCTTGTGGCGGCCCTTCGCGCGGCGGCGCGCCAGCACCGCCCGCCCGTCCGCGGTCTTCATGCGAACCCGGAATCCATGTGTCTTGGCGCGGTGACGATTATTCGGCTGAAAGGTACGTTTTGGCATTGCTAGATCCTTGTTTTGTGGTGAAGGGTGGTCTTGCTACACCAGCGACCGGCTCACCGGCAACGAGGAGCGCTAGGACGCACTAAACCCAAACAACAAGTATACGTGGTCCGAAAAAGGGGTGTCAAACTTCGGGTTGGCTTGGTAGTGGGTCAGTTTGAAAAAGAACGAAACAAGCGCTGAGGCGTCTCCTTGTTTACCTGTCGCCATCTTGTGCAGTTCGACCAACTGGATTGCCAACAGATCCGATATCAACTGCTCCATTTCGGATACATTGAGCACTCCATTTTGCCAAGCCGCATCAGCCGCTCTCAGCGCGGCAAAGTACGGGGCACGATCCTCGACAATCAATTCAGGAATGGTCTTGTCGCCTGGAAGTGCGAAGCCAACCCTGACCAAGAGCACCAAATAGGATAGAGCCCGGGCTGACCTTCCGTTGCCTCCAAAAAACGGGTGTATCCAATTTACGCGCCACATTGCGTATGCGGCCAGATGCGCTGCTGAGCGGTCATTCCAGTGTTCATCGATGTAGGCGCACATATCTTCCACAAGGCTTTGGACTTCGGAGTGATCCGGGGGGCTATGGTCTGCTCCCTCAAGGAATACTGGGCCGTCACGAAAGTGACCAGCACACCTGTAGATTTGATTGACTGCTAGTTGTTGAAGTTTGAGGAGGAGTTCTGGATTGACCCTTTGGGTAGGGTTCCAGTTAGCTGCAGTATAAAACATAAACTGCGCTTGGATGACGCCATTCCGCGTCTCCGAGCGCAGTTTATCGTTCTGATCAAGGTAGGTTGGACCTTTAGGAACGAATTGGTTGCTCACATTCAGTGCGCAACGAGTCTACCGCACGATCGATATCGCACTTTGTTATTGCCTCGTTTTCAAGACGCGTATTGCCGTACGCAAAACTACGTACCTGTCGTTGCTGCTCCTCAGCGGAAAACCCATGCTTTTCCCGGTACTTGCGGGCGATGTCGATCAGATACTCAATGTTTTTTGACATGTTCGCCTCTCCTCAGTATAGAACTGAGGTTCTACTATACGGTGGTTGTTCTCCCAAAAACAATAGGGCAATTTACAAACCAAGTTTGTACTCAAATGTTTTGGTACTATTGCGAACTACTCACTCACGTCACATGCTGACCATTCGGTCGAAGTGAGCCCGATGTTTAGTGTTCACATTGACATCCGACTTCATGAGTACCCTAACGCTGACCCAGGTTGGGCATACTGCTGATCGAGCTGTTCGGCTTCTTCCGTCTCCAGTACTTTCACGATATCCTCGACATCCCAGACTCGATCCGTAACGCCCGCGGTCAATAGCAGGAGTGATCCGAAGGGTCTGATGAATCCGAACGAAGTTGTAGTACATGAAATGCAGAGAGATAGCCGCAAAGTGATCTTGCAGCTTCTTTGAGAAGGCGTTTGTGAGCCGGGTAATGGCCGCATCTGCATACGCATTGTCAGGTTTTGCCGTTCGACATAGCTGGTCGAAACGTGTTCGGGTGACCCGAAACCACTTCTTTATGTGCACCTAAGCACGTCGCCGGGCTGTAGCGGGTCTCCGATTCCCTGTCGGCTCCATAGAGCTTCACCAGCATGGCGTAGTCGATACCAGCGCCGAATGCGCCTCAACCGCTTGTAGGTATAACTGATGTCCATCGGTCGTCAGTTGAACGCGGGATACGAGGCGTGATGTCAAATGGTTCATAAACTCGCGCGCTGAGACCGCATCTCGTGGTCCAACCATCCAGCAGGGAACTAGCTCGTATCCGCATCCAGGGCGGTCCAGGTCCACACGGTGCCATATCCAAAGACGTCCTGCTTGTCTGTGGGAGGTTCTTGTCCTTCGCCTGAACAAAACTCCAGATTTCGTCACCACGGTGCTTCAGGGGTCAAGCATAAAGGTCAGTTTGGCTTATCTCGCGTGAGAGCGGATTCGTGCTAGTAACGGGAGGGAGTCAAGGGCCTAAGCTCTGAAAGGAATCGACGAGTTGATTGCACCGCCTCATCAATTCGACCTCAGCGGTCCCCGAGCCGTTGACTCTGGCACGCACGGTCCCGTCCAGCCGCAATGCATACGCTACCAGCATGTGCACGCGTTTGCCTCTGGCGGTCCGGCGCATCCGCGAGCTGACTCCTCGAAAAACAGATATGCCCACTCGTCTTTCGACTCCGCGGTATTGAAACTGCTGGATGGCCTGCCGCCGGGCTATGCGAAGCGAGCGCGCGGGTAGGGTGGCCGGACCGTGCGGTTTTCGCCGATGAGCAGACAGATGCCGTCAACCATTTTCGGGAAGGCACGTCGTTGATAGCGTGAGCGGCGTATTGAGGAGCAGGAAGGGTTGGGCAGCGGTGCTCGGAGGACTGCTGCTGCTTACACCGTTAGTAGCCGCGGGCAACAGGAAGCTGAAGCCGATTAAGGCGAAGGCGAATCCGCCACAATACGTGGCTTTCAGCAAATTGCTGCCGGAAGGCGATCGTTATCGCCATGCACTGGAGCGCTTGACGTTCGGTCCGCGGCCGGGCGATCTGGACCAGATCCGGCGCATGGGTCTGGACCGGTGGCTGGATGCGGAGCTTCATCCGGAGCGGGTTCCCGAGAATCCGGAACTGGCGCAACGGTTGGCGCCATTGCGATCTCTGACTATGAGCGTTCACGATGCGTACGTAAACTATCCGGCTCCGCGGATGATTGCGGCAGTAGCGCGCGGAACGGGGCGGTTGCCGGATGATCCGGAGTTACGCGCGATCGTCGTGCGGCTGGCCGACCGGTATGTACAGAAGCGCGACGGCGCACCGGATGCTCCGAAGGATGCGAACGACGATGCTGATCTGGATTTGAAGGTGAAGATCGAGAGCATTCTCACACCAGATCAGGTCGAGACTCTGCGGCATGGAAAGCCGGATGAAAAGCGCGCCGTGCTGGCTTCGATTCCGCCCGAGAAACGTCTGGATTTTGTTTGGGCGTTGCGGCGGCAACAGCGCCAGCAGTTGATGGCGTTTGCTCCGGTGGAACTGCGGCGGGAATTGATGCTGGCCGTGAATCCGCAAAATGTGGTGGCGAGCGATTTGACCGAGGCGAAGCTCCTGCGGGCGATTTACAGCAATCATCAATTGGAAGAGCTGCTGGTGGACTTCTGGTACAACCACTTCAACGTTTTTCTGAATAAGGGAGCGGACCGGTACCTGATCCCGACGTATGAGCGGGAGGCGATTCGTCCCCACGTGTTCGGCAAGTTTTACGATCTGTTGCTCGCGACCGCGGAGAGTCCAGCGATGTTGTTTTATCTGGACAATTGGCAATCGGCGGGTGTGAATTCGGAGGCGGAGTTGAGGCGGACGGCTCAAAAAAAGCGTGGGCTGAATGAAAATTACGGCCGCGAACTGCTGGAACTGCACACCTTGGGAGTGGAGGGTGGCTACACGCAGCAGGACGTGATCGCAGTGGCGCGCTGCTTCACCGGATGGACCATCGCCGGCCCACGGAAAGGCGGGTCCTTCGAATACAACGACAAGATGCATGATAAGGGCGAGAAGGTTGTCTTGGGACATGTGATTCCGGCGGGTGGCGGGATGAACGACGGGCTGACCGTGCTGAAACTTTTGGCGCGCAATCCTGCGACCGCGCACTTTATCTCGCTGAAGCTGGCCAAGCGGTTTGTGGCCGACGATCCCCCGCCGTCGCTGGTCAATCGCATGGCGCAGACCTTTTTGAAATCGGACGGAGACCTGCGCGAAGTGATGCGCACGATGATCGCGTCGCCTGAGTTCTGGTCAGAGGGAGCGTATCGCGCCAAGGTGAAGACGCCGTTCGAAATGATTGCGAGCGCGGTGCGGGCGACGAATGCGGATGTGACCTCTGCTTTTCTGCTGTCGAATGAATTGCAGAAGTTGGGCGAGCCGTTGTACCGCAAAATTGAACCCACCGGATACTCGAGCGCGAATGCAGAGTGGGTGAGTTCGGCGGGATTGCTGGACAGGATGAACTTTGGGTTGGCGCTGGCGCATAATCGCGTACCGGGTGTGAAGGTGGATACTTCGGCCTGGCAGACATTGGCTTCGCGAGACCCGATGAACATAGCGCGATCGATTCTGGAGCAGGACCCGAGTACACAGACCAAAGCGGCGATTGAGAAGACGTTAAACGATTCGGAGTTGCAGAACCAGTTGACCCAGAACGCGAACGCTGGACCGCCGCAGACACCTAGTTTGGTGGCTGGGCTGGCGATCGGTTCACCTGAGTTTCAGCGGCGGTAATTGGCGGGTAATTGGTCAAGGAGTAGGAATGCCTTCACGAAGATTGTTTTTGAAGAGCTCGGCGCTCGCGATGTTCGGCGTGGGTTCGGTGCCGACGTGGCTATCGCGGGCGGTATATGCGAAAGACACGCCTGGACTGCTCAACACGCAACGGAAAAAGATCCTGATCGCGATTTTTCAACGGGGGGCCGTAGACGGCTTGAATGTGGTGGTGCCGCACGGCGAAGCAGGGTATTATGCGGCGCGGCCTACGATTGCGATACCGCGCCCGGACGGAACCGAGCGCAGCGCCATCGACCTGGATGGGCGCTTCGGTTTGCATCCTTCGTTGCGTGGGCTGAAGCCGCTGTGGGACGCCAAGCAGTTAGCGATTGTCGAGGCGGTGGGTTCACCAGATCCGACGCGCTCGCATTTCGACGCGCAGGATTATATGGAATCGGGTACGCCGGGTTTGAAGGCCACAAACGATGGTTGGCTGAATCGGGCGCTGCCGCGCGAGGCGCGTCCTTCACCGGTGCGCGCGGTGAGTCTAAGCCCTGATTTGCCGAGAACGCTGCGAGGGAAGAATGAAGCGCTGGCGATCGCGAACATCAACGATTTCCAAGTGAAAGACGCGCGCGTGGCGGCGACATTCGAAAGCATGTACAGCACGTCGGCGGACCAGGTGTTGAACGGAACCGGTCGTGAGACGTTTGAGGCGATCAAGATCATGCAGTCGATCCAAAAATCCCCTTATGCGCCGGCCAACGGCGCGCATTATCCAGGTGGACGGCTGGGTCAGAGCTTGCAGCAGATTGCGCGATTGATCAAGGCGAATGTCGGTCTGGAGGTTGCGTTCACGGATGTGGGCGGCTGGGACACGCACGTGAACGAAGTCGGGCCGCAACCGCACACAGGGCAGCTTTCAAACCTGCTGCGCGATTTTGGCGATGCACTGGCGGCGTTCTCGCAAGACATGGGGGACCGAATGGCCGATATCACAGTTGTGACAATGTCGGAGTTCGGCCGCACGGTGAAGGAAAATGGCGACAGGGGCACAGATCATGGACATGCGAATGTCATGTTTGCGCTGGGCGGCAGCGTGCGCGGCGGCCGAGTGTATGGCGACTGGCCGGGTCTCGCGCCCGAGCAGCTTTATCAAGGGCGCGATCTGAATGTGACCACGGACTTCCGCACGGTGCTGTCGGAAGTGGTGACGAAACAGCTGGGCAACCGGGAAATTGCCAGCGTGTTTCCGGGGTTTACACCCTCAAACGCGCCCGGCACGTGGATCCTCTAAACTTCGTAGCTTTTCTCCCTCCGCCTAAAAGCAGCGTCCTCGACGAGACTTGACACCCGTCTCGCTCTCCCGCCAACTGACAGAGGCGCGACGGTCACGGAGCGCTTCACATACTTGAACCCACTAACCGCGATGGAATGAGAAGGCCGGTCTGCGGCGGGAAGAAGCTACAGCGAGCGCCTACGGAACGTCGGCTGTAGCAGCACAAGGCTGATTCAGGACTGTATGGAATCGCGCTGTGTTCGGGTTAGAAAGGTCCCAACAGTTCCAAAGATGGCCGCTACAACCAAAGCAAGCAGCAGGTGAGTGAATCCCGAATCGAGAGTATTCGCGATTGAGAACGCCTGAACATCTGGCCATCCGCTGCGCTTGTACTCAGCCCACCCTACTACGTCGGAAAGATTAGGGCGGGCGACGAAAAACTCCATCAGAAAGCCTGCTAACACCGCGATGAGCATACAGATTCCGGCGCTGCTGATTGCCGCAAGCACGCTGGCCCAGCGCACCCTGTATTGGCGCTCAGTCCATGCTGCGGCAACTCCCCAGGTGATGAACACGCCAAACATGAAGGCGCCGGAAAATCCGGGAGTATGTGCCAGCGTCGGCGCGACATTTTCGATAGCGATGTTGAGAACCTCAGCTGCCCCCGTTGTGATTCCAAAGACAACTGCTCTTCTTCGGATCACGTCCCAAAGCACGCCCTTGGTCCGTGCGAGAAGACAGATCAGGACTGCGTAGGCGGTCAGGATTCCCGCAATCTCATAGACGTACGTCAAAGCGTCTCTCTGTAGGAAGAACTTTGGATATCGGGCGAGGGCGACAGTCGCGAGCGCGGCAATCACACCGAGACAACATAGCAAGCTGTTCGGAAATACAGCTCGGCTGATCCGCCGGTCCAGATGCTGCTGATGGTTCATCGCGGAGGATGGTAACTCATTCCGATTCTCGCCTTATGCGCCATTAGGATTTCCCAGTCGCCGGGGCTGCTTTGCCCCCGTCCACAGCAACCAGAGCGTCAGCGAGCCCTCACCCGTCACTCCGGCGATCGCAAGCCATGGGAAGAACAATCGACCGGCGGTCTCCGGTGATAGGAACATCAGGTATGCCGCTCCTGCAACGGTTAGGCGCCGGTTGGTGTAGCGGGCTGGGGTATTTTTGCCCGGCGCGGCGGAGTTGTTCCTTTCAACACAAATTATCAATGGCCGCAACTTCAGCAATTTTGCAGTGACAGCCCTTGCCAATTTCGTTATTCCTTTCTCCATCCACCACTTACCCCGCCCGCCAAGCCCATCTTCCGCCACGGCCATGCGCTCCTGATAACCGAAGGAGTTCCCCATGGCCACTGAAGCCCAAATCGCCGCCAACCGGCAAAACGCTCAACTCTCCTCCGGTCCTGTCAGTTGCGAAGGTAAGAATCGTTCCTCTCACAATGCCGTCAAAACCGGCCTGACCGGTCAAACCGTGCTGCTCCCCAGCGACAACGTGGAAGCTTATCAATCCCACGTGGCGCGTATCCACAAACAATTCGAGCCCGCCACTGACGAAGAACGCGCTCTCGTGCAGGCCATTGCCGATACGGAATGGCGGCTGGTTCGCATTCCCTCTCTCGAAGCCGGCATTCTCGCCGTCGGCCGAACGAAACTTGCTGATCTCTACCCCAATGAAGCCGATCCCGTGACGCGCGCCTGCTTCATCGAGGCTGAAGTCCAAATCGCCTACCGCAAGGACCTCTCCAACCTCGCCCTCCAGGAAACGCGCCTCCGCCGCCATCGCCAGGTCGATACCGAAAAGCTCGCAAGCCTTCAAACCGCGCGCAAGGAGGCCGACAAGCCACGCAAGAACATGTACTATGCCAAGAAGCTATACCAGGCCGCTGTAACATCGGGCAACACATTTGTACCCGCTGTATTTGGGTTCGAATTTTCGCTCCAGGATATTCAGAATGAAATCGACCTCGAAACTTTCAAAGACAATATGACTGGCCGATGCCGCGACATGTCGCCCAAGGAGTACGAGAAGGCCTTCGCGCGTTTCGTTCCCGGACAAACCAAAGCCAAGGCCGCCTAACGCCGCGCAACCTGCTCGGCATCCCAGCCTGACTTACGTCTGAACGCATCCACTAAAGCCGAAGGAATGCCTGAAGAAAGAACTCTTCGGCGAGTACCGGCTTTTACCGAAGCCGCGAGTTGAACGTGACCACGGATTTCCGCACGGTTCTGTCCGAAGTGGTGACGAAACAGTTGGGGAATCGGCAAATGCGAATCGGACGCGAGGCGTGCTGGTGGTTTGACGTCTAAGCTCAGGCCCGCTCCCTTACGGTCGCGCCTCTGCCAGCGAGCTTTGCGCGAACTGCCAGGCGTCCGAGACGATGCGATCGATGTCGGCGCGTTTCGGCTTCCAACCTAGCGTGGTTTGCAGCTTGTGGGAATCGGCAACGAGGCGGGGTGGATCCCCTTCGCGCCGGGGGCCCATGGTGAATGGCACTTTCTTGCCGGTGACGCGTTCCACTGCGTTGAGGACTTGCTTGACGGATTCACCCGAGCCGGTACCCACGTTGAACACGTCTGATTTGCCTTCCTTCAGAAGATGTTCCACCGCGAAGATATGAGCTTCGGCTAAATCGCTCACGTGGATGTAATCGCGGATGCAGGTGCCGTCTTCCGTTGGATAATCGTCGCCGAACAAAGTAACGGGTTGGCCAGTCTGGACGGCGCGCAAGATGAGTGGGATTAAGTGTGTTTCGGGATTGTGACGTTCGCCTAAACCCGCTTCGGGCTCGGCGCCGCAAGCGTTGAAGTAGCGCAACACAACACTGCGGAAATCGCGATACTTGTCAAGCCAGCGAAGTATCGTTTCCACCATGACCTTGGATTCGCCGTATGGATTGATAGGCGCGCTGGGCTGATCTTCTGTGATGGGCACCTGGGTGGGAATGCCATAAGCGGCGGCGGTGGAAGAAAAGACCAGCCGTTTGACTCCGGCCGCGAGCATGGCGTCGAACAATGACAGAGCGCCGGCGGTATTGTTCGTGAAATACAGTTCGGGCTTTTGCGTGGACTCGCCAACAGAAATAAAAGCCGCGAAATGCATGACGGCATCTATATGTTCGTCGCGCATCAGTTGCGTTAGCTTTTCTGTCTCGTGAATATCCATCACGCGCAGAATCTCTTGCGGGACGGCATCGCGATGACCGTACGAGAGATTGTCTACAACGATGACCGAATGACCCTGCTTCTGGAGGAAATAGCGGGTGTGCGAGCCGATGTAACCGGCACCGCCCGTTACGAGAATATTCGCCACGCCATGAGTGTAACGAACCGTCAAGGGATGCTAGGCCGAAGCGGCACGCGATCCTAAGGATGTATGGCGCTTATTGCAGTGCGCAACGTTAGTAAGCACTATCAGACGGAGGGCGAGTCGGTGCCGGCACTGGAAGGCGTTTCGCTGGAAGTCGCCGCGGGAGAATTCGTCGCGCTGGTAGGTAAAAGCGGCTGTGGGAAGTCGACCTTACTGAATTTGTGCGGCGGGATGGACTTCCCCACTTCAGGCGAGGTGGTGCTCGATGGAGAGATCACCAGCCAATTGAGCGACGCGGGGCTAACACGCTTGCGCCGCGAGAAGGTTGGATTTGTTTTTCAATCGTTCCAGTTGCTGCACACGCTTACGGCAGTGGAGAACGTGGAACTTCCGCTGATGCTGGCTAAAAAGAGAGAGGTACGCCGGACGGCCCTGGAGCGTTTGGCTTGGGTGGACATGCGAGCTTATGCCGACCGCTTTCCGCATCAGCTTTCCGGAGGCCAGCAGCAGCGGATTGCCATCGCGAGGGCGCTGGTACACAATCCACGGCTGGTTTTGGCGGATGAACCGACGGGCAACTTGGACAGCGCGACGGGCGAGATGGTGCTGGAGTTGCTGGGGCGAACGGCGCGGGAATTCGGTGTGGCGGTCGTGATGGCCACTCACAGCGCGGAGAGCACAACGGTTGTTGACCGCGTGATTCGGATGCGCGACGGGCGAGTGCAGGATGCGGCGGGATGAACACGAATTGGAGACTCTTTTCGCGGCTGGTTTTGCGCCCACTCGCGCGTGAGCCGATTCGCACCCTGCTGACGGTGTTTGCGGTTGCGCTCGGCGTCGGCGTGGTGATTGCGATCAATCTTGCCGGGCAGTCGGCGGCGGGCAGTTTTGAGTCCTCGCTTGAATCTCTAGCGGGCAAGAACGATCTGACGATTACAGCAACCGGAGGACTGAACGAACAGCTTCTGGGCAAACTGGTGCAATTGCCTTACGCGTTCGATTTTGCTCCGCGGATTGAAGATTTTGCCTTTTTGAACGGGAAAGGTGAGGCGCTGCCGTTTATCGGCTTGGACCTGATTGGACATGGATCACTGAAAGGGAAAAGCCTGACACGGCTGACGGGTGAATTCGTCACGGGCGATCCGGTATGGGTTAGCAGGGATCTGGATTTGCATGCCGGCGATCGCGTTCGCTTGCTGATCAATGACACGTTGCATTCGTTCAGTGTTGCTGGTCTATTGCCGCAGCCGCAAGGAGAGAGTCGTGTCATCGTCGCTGACATTGGTCTAGCGCAGACGGTCACGCGTAAGCAAGGCAAGCTGGACAGCATCGATGTCCGCATGCCGCCTGGCCGGACACCTGAGTATTGGCGGAAAGTGCTTCGAGAAGAGCTCCCGGCATCGGTGGCGGTTGAGCCGCAAGGTTCACGCACAGAGGAGAATCGCAAGATGCTGGCGGCCTTCCGCTGGAATTTGCATGTGCTGAGCTATATCGCGCTGATAGTCGGCGGTTTTCTGATTTACAACACAATTTCCATTTCGGTGGTCAGGCGTCGGAATGCAATCGGCATTGTGCGGGCGCTGGGCGCTACCCGCGCGCTGGTCACGAATGCGTTTTTAGCCGAGGCGCTGTTTTTTGGTGTGACGGGAAGCGTATTAGGGGTTGTGATCGGGCGCGTCATGGCCATTGGGGCGGTGCAGTTGATTGGCAGCACTGTGCAATCGCTCTACGTCAGCAGCAGCCCGGCGCAAATCACGCTTACGGCGGGGTCAATCGCAACCGGCGTTGTGTTGGGCCTTTGCATTTCCCTGTTAGCGGCACTCGCGCCGGCATTCGAAGCCGCGCGTGTTGCACCGGTGGAAGCGATGGCGAGAGGGCGCGAACAGTACGAGGTAGCCGTGCGATCGAAGAAGACGATCACTGTGGCGGTCGCGATGCTCGGGGCCGCTGGTGTGCTTTCCCAGTTGCCTCCTGTGGACCGGCAGCCAGTGTTTGCATATGTCGCGGTGCTGCTGCTCATTGCCGGGACAGCGGGTGTGATTCCCAACTTGGTGATGTTCTTCGCGGATACGACGAGCCGCGGAATTGAGAAGATCGGCGGCATAGAAGCGTTGCTCGCCATGCGTTCGTTGCGAGCGTCGCTGGGGCGTACGTCGGTATTGACGGCGGCTCTTGCCACGGCGGTTGCCATGACGGCGAGCGTTGGCATCATGGTTGGAAGCTTTCGTGAAACTGTTGCGGTTTGGATGAACGATCAACTGAAGGCGGATCTGTATCTGCGGCCGGCAGGCGCCTCTGCAGCGGATCGTCATCCGACCATGAGCGCGGATATCGCGGATCGGATTGAGCGGCTGGCTGGCGTTGCGGCCGTGGATCGGTTTCGCGCCTATCCGATCTCCTACGAAGGCTTGCCCGCGACGCTAGCAGGTGGCGAGACGAGTAAGGCGGAAGCATCTGCGGGGACGCGGTTCCTGGGCGGTGAGAATCGGCAACAGCTTCTGGCAAAGCTGCCGTCGGGCGATTATGCGGTGGTAAGTGAGCCGTTTGCCAACAAGCATGGCGTACACGTGGGGAGCATGCTGCAGCTTCCGCTCGGGTGGTGCTGTGCGGCGCTTTCAGGTTCTTGGGATTTATTACGATTACTCGACCGAACGCGGCTTCATTGTTCTCGATCGTCACACGCTGCTGAAGTACTTGCCGGATCCGGATGCGTCGAATCTGGCGGTCTATCTGAAGCCGGGCGCAAACGTGGATGAAGTGCGACGCGCTATCGATGCGATCGTCAGCGGGCGCGCCGTGATGGTGTTTTCAAACGGTGCTTTGCGGCGCGGCGCCATTGCGGTTTTCGACCGTACGTTTCGTATCACGTATGCGCTGGAAGGGGTGGCGATTGTTGTGGCCGTAATGGGCATCGCGGGCGCGTTGCTTGCGATGGTGATCGACCGGCGGCGCGAATTTGCGCTGCTGCGTTTTTTGGGTGGGGCGCAACCGCAGATCAGACGGATCATTTTGTCGGAAGCCGGTTTGCTGGGATTACTGGCGAATGCGATCGGTTTGGTTCTGGGCGGGTTCTTATCGCTGATTCTTATCTTTGTGATTAACAAGCAGTCGTTCGGCTGGACCCTGCAGCTTCACTGGCCGGTGGGACTGTTGTTGACGGCCTTGACGGGTGTGTACGTGGCAACGGTTGTCGCAGGGCTTTATCCGGCGCGGACCGCAACGAGCATGAATCCGATTGAGGTCATTCATGAAGAGTAGCTTGGCGATTCTAGTCGGAGCGGGGATAATACTTTGCGCGCAGAACTGGCAAACCGCGGCGACTGGGTATCGCTACGAGTTTCCACGCGACCATTTCAGTCATCCCGATTACCAGACCGAGTGGTGGTATTACACCGGAAATTTGCGCGATACGGAAGGCCACCGCTATGGGTTTGAATTGACCTTCTTTCGCGAAGCGGTTCATCTGCCGAAAGAAGCAGCGGCGTCTGAGAGCTGCGGTGTGGCGGCCGGACCAGATCTATCTCGCACACCTTGCGTTCAGCGATCTTGACGGTGGGGAGTTCTATCACACAGAACGTGTGAATCGCGCCGGTCCCGGTCTGGCAGGTGCGAGCAACGGAGCGGAAAATGATGATGAGCCGCGGTATTGGAACGGGAATTGGCAGGTGCGCTGGACGTCGCTTGCACGCGGTGAACAACAGCTCGATGCCGTGTCGAGCCGTGTGAGAATCCAGTTGACGCTTCAGCCGGAGAAGCCGTTCGTGATCAACGGGGAGAACGGGCTGAGCATAAAAGGGCCGCTGGCGGGTGAAGCCTCGCATTACATCTCATTTACGCGATTGCGGGCGACAGGTCAGGTTAACTGGAAGGGGCAATCGCATCCGGTGGACGGACTGGCGTGGATGGACCATGAGTTCTTCACGGAGCCGCGCGACAACTCGCTGGCGGGCTGGGACTGGTTTGCGATTCAGTTGGACAACAACGAAGAGCTGATGCTTTACCGGCTACGCGGCAAATCGGGAAGCGCGAGCCCATATTCATCGGGAACGTATGTGGATGCTAAGGGGATAGCGCATTTTTTAAGCGCCGGACAATTCACTGTGTCGCCGATTGACGTTTGGCGGAGTTCGCTATCAGGCGCAACGTATCCCATCCGCTGGAAGATCACAGTGCCGTCACTCAATCTCGATCTCACGGAAACGACTGCTTTGAAGAACCAGGAACTGTTCAGTTCGAGTGGCATCACGCCGACGTATTGGGAAGGCGCTGTCACGTACGCCGGCAAGAGTAACGGCCAGCCGATAAGGGGTGCCGGCTACCTGGAAATGACGGGGTACGAGAAGGGCGTCGATTTAGCAGGTCAATAAAGGTTAGAACTGAAGCTCGGTACAGGTTCAGCTGGCGCCACTCAGCGTTAAAGACGCCATGAAGCGCGAGAGGAACGCTGCGAGCAAGCAGCAGGCGACGACAATGCCGAGCGCGTACCGCAGCGTAACGACTTGAGAGGCAAAGCCGATGGCGGGCGGACCTACGATGAATCCGATGTATCCGAGGCCCGTAACGGTGGCGATACCTGCGCCTGGGTTGATGGATTCGACGCGCCCGCCTGAACCGAAGACGAGCGGAATGATAACCGACAATCCGGCGCCTGTGAGAGCGAATCCGGGAAGCGCCCATGCAGACGAATGCACGCTTAAGGCCCAAATGAGGCCGCCAGCGGCAATGAGACAAGCTGTTCGCACAGTGCGGTAGGGACCGAAGCGCGCGGTGACGATATCGCCGAGAAAGCGGAAGATCGCCATGGCGGCGGAGAAGACGGCGTATCCGGTTGCCGCTCTTCCCTGCCCGGCATTCAGGATTTGCTTCATGTAAACGGCGGTCCAATCGGACATGGCGCCTTCGGACAGAAGAATGCAAAATCCGATAGCGCTGAGCGCGAGCAACACGGGCGGGATTTTATTCAGCGGCAGCCGATGATCCTGTTTCAAAATGTCCGCATGCGTCTCGAGAAGGATGGGAGAGATGGCAAGTGCGGCGATGAGGTTGATGAAAGCGCTGGCCGCGAAGTGCGAGAACGGCGCTATATTACGTGCGGCTGCGAAACCTCCGATGCCCGCTCCGGCCATGGCGCCGAGGCTGAACATGCCGTGAAAGCGCGACATGGTAGGGCTGCCGAGCGCTTTTTCGACCTCCACGCCTTGTGCGTTCATCGAGACGTCCATGGCGGCGGCTACAGCGCCGAACAGGAAGAGCGCGGCCGCCAAAACCAGAGCGTTGGGAGCGATTCCGAGCGGGACGACAGCAAGACAAAAAAGAATACTACTTATCGTGGTGATTTTTTTGCTGCCGTAACGGCTCACTAGCCAACCCGTCATGGGAAGGGTGGAGACCGCGCCTGCGGCCGAGCTTAATAATGTGAGTCCGAGGACGCCGTTTTTGAGGTGCAGAGCAGTTTGCACGGCGGGTATTCTCGAGACCCACGTTCCGACGATCATGCCGTGTACTAGAAAAAGTACAACGGTGCCCCACCAGGCACCGCGAACGCTTCGATGCACCTCGACGTGACGCATGTCCGCAGTGTAAGACGTCAGGCCAATTGCGCAGAGCGGGGAGCGTGGATAAGCTAGGGATTATGGCTGCAGCTTCCACTCCGCTGACCCTTGAGGAATATCTCGAGACATCGTATGAGCCGGAATGCGAGTACGTTGATGGAGAACTGATTCCGAAAGCAATGGGAACTAACGATCACGGACGGCTGCAAATGCGCCTTGGCTATTTGTTGTATCGGTACGAACAAGCTGGGATGTGCCAAGTTGTCTCTGAGCAATCTCTTCGGATTCGGCAACGCGCTGTTTTCATTCCTGACGTTTGCCTGCTTTCAGCCGATAACAGCGAGCATGGCGTAGTCAGCACGCCGGCGCTCCTTTGCATCGAAATACTTTCCCCTTCCGATCGCTTTTCTTACACAGTGAAGAAATGCGAAGAGTATCTCCGTTCGGGCGTCCCTGCGTGCTGGATTTTCGATCCCGAGGAGAAGAAGGCTTGGTTCTACGATGCCACGGGGCTACATCAAGTTCCGTCCGATGGTGTCCTGCGATCCGGCAGTTTTGAGCTGGCTCTGTCGGAACTGTGGCCATAGTTGTATGTCGGTGCGACGCCATCTCTGACATACACCGCAATATCCTGCCCTCGCAGCCGCCAGTTGGCGACTTGCTTCAGTCCAAGCTGGGCGCATTCTTCCGGTGTTATGTCCGGTTGCCAATCGTAGAAGCGGCTCAGAAATCTGCGAATGAGGGGAATGGAAATGATACCCGTTTGAGGCGCCCAAGTACGGGTATAAGTAATCAAGACATCGAAGCTGGAGGGTGCTAAAGCGCGAATGGATGCAGCGTGAAAATCGTTGGTTTCTACGGTGCGCAATTTGTGTGTGACGAAGCCGTAATCGGGATCTTTGAGCGCGGCAGTATAAGGCCAGGCGGTCGCAATCGTACTATCGCCGTAGTGATGCTCCGTGAAGTCGGCTGCGATTTGCTGCAAACGGACGAAATCGACCATGGCCCAATTATTTTCGTAGGGAAACGGGTAAGGCGGATTCCAGAAGAGGTTCACGACCAGACCGACGGCAAGCACGCAAATTGCGGTAGTGCTGATCCACTTCGGAGTAAATGTGAGTGCGATGCTGACGGCTATGTAAAAGATGGGAAAGACAGGGAGCAGGTAGCGCTCGAGTTCAGCTCCACCCAAAACAGAGACAAGAACTAGATGGAGAGCCGCGAAGGCCAAAACAATGCGCCACTGGTAACTGCGAAAGATGCGTTGCTTTCGCAGAACAATTAGAAGGACCGCCGTGCCGGCCCAGCGAAATTCAGCGAAGAACAGATAGTAAATGCGGCGCGCAAAAGAGAGCGCCATGCGCACCGGCTGGAGCGAGTAGCCGACATTGTAATGCGCGAAATCGGGGTTGCCGAGCCAATACCCCGTCGCGCGATGAAGCACCGCAAGCCACGCAACGAGAGCGGCCGCCGGCGCAATAAAATACGCAGCGCGCTTCCAATCTTTACGCAGCGCGAGCGCAATAAAAAAGACGAACGGGGCGACGATCCCGGTCTCTTTTACCAGCACAAGCGCAACGCTTGCGACCGCTGCCGCCGCATAATTCTTCTTCAGAAAGAGAAGGAGAGCGAGAGTAGTGAACACCATGGCCGGCATGTCCAACTGGGCCATCATGCTCTGGGTGTAAAAGAGCGGCGAGATGAGCAGAAGCAGCGGCGGAATAAAAGCCGGTGCGCCTTTGGTTCCGTGGCTCAGTTCAATGGCGAGAAGAAACGTGAAGAGCAGACCGGCGCCGGCGAGCAACAACATCGCGGCGCGCGTCAATGGAATGGAGTATCCGAAGAGCTTGTAAAAGATCACCAGATAGGCTTCGACGCCCGGCGGGTGAACGTTCGGAATAGTGGAGTGCGCAACCCAAGCGCCGGTTCGCAGCAAATCGAGCGCCGTTGGGATGAACTGCCCATGCTCGTCCCAAAAAAATGGCAGCGGCAACAGCGAAAAGTGAATGGCAAAGAGCGGCGCGGCGAATAACAAAAAGAAAACAAGCAGGTAATACGGGCGATTGCGCTCTGAGGAGGGCTCTGCCAACGCGAACGGTGGCAGTTTCGGCATCGGTGGCCGGGTGGGCATCAATCTTTATTGGATGGCGTCGCCTCGCGTCATCTATTGGATAACGTCGCCTTGCGATTGGGCTTCCAGGCGAATTTCACCGAACGCCGCTTCGTATTGCTTCAGATTTTGTTGCAATACATTCGAGAGCGCCTTGGCTTGTGGCGGACTCAGATACACACCTTGGAAATTCTGGATAGTCACGGCATCGGGCGCAGTTTGGTTGATGGTGCCGAACATCAGGAAAAAGTCCCAAAGGCTGACGCGCATCTGCACGCTGTTGGCGTATGTCTCGCGGTAATCGGGAGTGGTCGAGAGGTGGAATTTCGGCTGAGGCTGTCCTGGCGTCATGTTCCTAGTGTAGGAGCAAAGCAAGATCGTCTTACTTTCCGGGAGGGCGATGACGATCTTGATCTCGAAAACAGCTAGGCCACTGCTTGCCCGTCACAAACAGGCGATCGTGCTGCGCGTCGTAGGCAATGCCGTTCAGCACGGAATCATCGTTGATCCTTTCGCTCGCAGGTAGTATGCCAGTGAGGTCGATCCAGCCGATCACATGGCCGTCACGCGGCGAGATGCGAGCGATGCGATCAGAGTGCCAGACGTTCGCGTAAATCTCGCCCTTAATGTATTCGAGCTCATTGAGCTGGTCTATCCGGTTGGGGCCTTCCTTCACGAGGATGTGGTGAGTTTCAGCGAACGTTGCGGGGTTGCGGAAGCGAAGTGTGTCTGAACCGTCGCTGGTGATGATCTCTGTCGCATTGTGAGTCATTCCCCAGCCCTCACCTGTGTAAGTGAACTGTTTGATTTGCCGAAAGCTGAACCGATCATAGACGAAGCAGATATGGGATTGCCAGGTCCATTCGTAAATGTTAGGGCCCCAATCGACGATTCCCTCGCCGAAATATTGAGCCGGCAGAGATACCCTTTGCAGAGGCTTACCGGTCTCCGGCTGGATAGCCATTACCGCGGAATTTCCTTTCAGGCCGGTCCCTTCATAAAAGAGTCCGTCGAGATAAAAAAATCCTTCCGTGTAGCTGTCCGTGGAGTGCGGGTACGTGGCGACGACTTTGTATCCGGCAATTGGAGCACACGATGCGGTGAAGGCGAGACTCACAATGAGGGCAGAAAGCGAAAGCTGTTCATCGAATATCTAATCTTCCGAACCTTCTCTAATCTTCCGATCCGGCGAAGCGGGCGTCCAACAAATCGAGCTCACGCTCGAGTGTCCTCAGCACTTCATCATGGATCTGGTTGTCATCGCGTAATTTCAATGCCATGGAGCGTTCTACGTTACGGAGCTGCTGGGCGATGGAGCCGTCGGCGTGCGATTGGTCTCCAGCGGGCTGACCATTCTGCGACGACGACCCGTCCAGTGAAGCAAGACGCCGGCGATAATAGCGTCCAGTTGTTCGCGAACGTCGGCGCGGTCGTGAATGTTTTCCTTCTTCAGTGTATTCAGATGTTCCAACGCAGCTGAGATCATTTTGCGGCGCGCCATTTCCTCTTCGCCTTGTCCGCCGATATTGCCACTCAATCCGAGGCGGCGGATGATAGCAGGCAAACTCAGCCCTTGCAGGACAAGGGTTGCGAAGATGACGCAGAAGGTGAGAAAGATCAGCAGATTCCGCTGCGGAAAAGGAGCGCCATTGTTTAGCCGTTCAGGTAAGGAGATGGCGGCGGCCAAGGCCAGGACTCCTCGCATGCCGGACCATCCGACGATAAAAATCGCGCCGTTGGAAAACCTGTCCATGCGTTTGAGCCGCAGGTGTCTGCGAATTTGTCCGGAAATCCAGGCTCCCGGATAGACCCA
>CAWKHS010000006.1:0-427722 GCA_963849445.1 uncultured Acidobacteriaceae bacterium
TATCGGCTTCATTGCGGATTGGTTGGGAGGTGAAGGTCCAATCGAGACCGCCTGAATAGTAAAGGCCCATGCGCATGCCGGCGGAGCGAACGGCAGAGGTGATATCGCCGACAATGTCCCGTTTGGCGGAAAGATTCCGGCCGTTCGCATGAGGATTGGCGACCGCCGAGGGCCAGAGGCGAAATCCGTCATGATGCTTTGTGGTCAGGACAACGTAGCGGGCACCAGTGTTCTTGAAAAGCGACGCCCACGTGTCTGGCTTCCAGAGTTGCGTTTCCTTATTAAAGGTATCGATGAATCTGTAATAGTCGAAATCTTTGCCGTAAGTGGCTATGTGGTGTTTGTAAGTGGGTGAATCAACGATGCGCAGGGAATTGAGATACCACTCCGCGTAGGGATTGTCCCTGAACCATTGATTGCGATCCACCTTGCCTAATTCGCCGGTTGGGGGCGCCCAAGCAGGCACGGAATAGAGACCCCAGTGAATGAAGATGCCCAGTTTCGCATCCTGGAACCACTCCGGGACAGTGTGTCTTTCGACAGAGTCCCAAGTGGGTTGATAATGCCGCTGCGTGGAGCCGGCAGATTCTTGCGCGAAGCCTTTGATCGCGTAAGAAGCCGCGGAGCCGGCTTGAAAAGAGAATTAAATGACCTGCGATTCATAAGTGTCCTGTTGTCTTTCTTAATTAGTCGAGATGAAACACCTGGTCCATCTGGGCCCACCATTCGCCCTGCTTCCTGGTAGCAAGGGGAGACTGCATCGGCTCCATGATGCGCCACCATTCCTGTGTTTTGGGATCGGCCGCCATCTTGGCCCAAATCCGCTTCCTTGTTATCGCCGTGGTATTCCATATACGCAAAGAGAAGATTATCTTTCAGGAAGATCGAGTAATTCCTGATGTTGCATTCAGTAATCTTGTTCAGGATTTCCGGCCAGACAGCGGCGTGATAGCGTTTATACTCTTCAATCGCCTCGGGCTTGATGCCGAGAACCATACCTAATCTCTGCAATGAGCACTTCACCTGTCTGTCAGGAAATCTTAAACACGAACGCGTACTGACCCGTCTTTTCCGATGGAACGTTTAAGGTAACCCCATTGGCATCCTGGGTCCAGTTAATCTTGAGGTCCGACCCGAGCAGGCGAATCTGTTTCGGCCTTGCAAAGCCGTTTGGCGAGCCTTTCGCAAGCGATTTAATGGTAAGTTTTCCATCGGACGGCCAGCCGAGAGCGATCGCGTACAGATCGCTTGCGTGGGTGGTGAAGCGAATGTCCTGGCTGGTGTAGCCCTTGGTAGCGGTGTCATTGAATGAGCCGCCCACCATTGGTTGGACCTTCGCCGTACACCTTCCAAGGACGAGTACCGTAGATCGCCTCCCCATTGGTGTCAAGCCACTTTCCCATTGCGAGCAGGATGCGTTGCGCTTCTTCCGGGATGACGCCGTCGGGACGAGGGCCGATGTTTAGCAGCAGCGCACCGTTCTTGCTGACGATATCGACTAGTTGATCGATGAGGGATTCGGGCGAGCGAAACTCATCGCCCTTGATATATCCCCACGATTTGGTACTGATGGAAGTATCCGTTTGCCAGAAAAGAGTTCGTGAGGCATCGAGCTGGCCGCGCTCAATGTCGAGGACCGCTTCGCCATCCGGGAACGACTTGAATTTGTA
Source organism: uncultured Acidobacteriaceae bacterium (assembly GCA_963849445.1). Lineage (GTDB taxonomy): Bacteria > Acidobacteriota > Terriglobia > Bryobacterales > Bryobacteraceae > Bog-105. The sequence goes on from CAWKHS010000006.1 coordinate 1,671, forward strand.
ATTGATGGCTACTTCGCGATTCCATTCCTTACCGCGGTTGTAGTAATACGCGGCGAATTTCTGTAAGTATGGCTGCCAGGCCGGTTGTTCAATCCACCAATCGAACCACAGGATTTCGGGATGATATTGTCGACGATCTCGGTGGTGCGGGCCAGCCAGTTATTCATGTAGGCGATGTCGGGCTGATTGTCGTGATCTTCTCCGGGCATGCGGCGCGGCATGGCGGGCCCATAGAGTCCCAGGTAGCGCGCGTCATTGACATCCGAATGAAAATTCCGGCCGCCTTCATAGAAGAACCAGTGTTCCGCGCGATGCGGAGGCGCCACAATGAAGCCCTTTCTCGAACGGCGGTGGCAAGGTCGCCCACGATGTCACGCTTGGCCGATCTTGGCGGCACTCCAATCGGTGAAACCGCAGTCGTACATAGGAAACCCATCATGGTGCTCCGCGACCGGTATGACGTACTTTGCCCCTGCTTTGCGAAATAACTCCGCCCAGGCATCGGGGTCGAAGTGCTCGGCCTTAAATTGCGGGATGAAGTCCTTATAGCCGAACTGCGATTGGGGGCCGTAGGTTTCGACGTGGTGCTTGAAAGCGTCTGAACCCTCCATATACATGTTGCGCGGATACCATTCGCTCTCGTAGCCGGGAACGGAATACAAGCCCCAATGAATGAAGATTCCGAACTTGGCGTCTTCATACCACTTCGGAATCTGATATTTCTTCAGCGACTCCCACGAAGCCTGATAAGGAGTTTGGATGTTCTTGTCTACCTTGTCCAACTGGGATTGCACTTTCGCTTCATAACCTCGTTCGTAGCCTTGTGCGGAGAGAAGCGCGGGAATCAGGGGCAGTGACATAAGCAAGGCGAGTGGACGGACCCTGACTTCAGAGACAAGCGGCAGCATCATCATGAGCGGAAGGAACCTTTCGGGTGAACATTGGTGTTTATTAGCGGGACGACTGCAAATGAATGTTGTCCAGAAGCTGAAGAGCCTTGGCGATATCGGCATCTTCCGTCTTCATCGATTTGGCGGTAAGAAGATCCTGCTTTCCATTGACAACATCTCCCGACTTACATTCGATAAGACCGAGGTTCTTATAGAGATCGGCAAGGGACCCGCATTGGCCGCACTCGTGGATAGCGTCATGCAGTTGGGAAACTGCCTGTGAATAATCGCCGCGGTTCGCGGAGGCAAGGGCAAAATTTCCGAGCGTCTCCGCCTGCGTGGTCGCCTGTTTTTGCTGCTGCATGGCTTTGAAGCGGTCGCGATAGATCTTTGCTTCGTCGGGATTCGTCTTCTGTACTTCCCGAAAAAGGTTGTACATCGCCTCAGTCTGTTTGGGGTCGAGGTCGGCGGCTTGTTTCCAGGCAGCAATGGCGTCCTGCGTCTTGCCGAGCGTACGCAGGTTTTGTCCAAGCAGGAAAAATGCGTCGGCATTGCGCGGCTGGAGTTGTGTGAGCCTTCTCAAGGCCTCGACGGCCTCGGCCGGGTGTTGAGTTCTGGTGTCGGCAAGCGCCAGCAGGTAATAGGGAACCGGATAATCCGGAGCGAGACGGGAAGCTTCGGCAAGTTGCGGGCGCGCTTCGTCATATCGCCGCAGGTCGACTAGCACGCGTCCGACGTTGTAGTGTTGGCGGCGGTGGAGGCGCCCGCTTTGCGCGTTCGGGAATTCGGCCAAGGCGTCCTCGAGACGGTAAGAGTCCGCCAACGCAATACCCAGGTTCAAGTGAGCTTCGGCGGAGTTGGGTTGGAGTTCAACGACTTTGCGCAGAGACGCAATGGCCTCGCTGGCTTTTCCAGCTTGTCCCGCACCATTCCCAGAGCGGTGAGCCGGTGGGATTTGCCGGGCTGAGACCGGCCGCTTTTTCAAGCTGTCCATCCGCTTCGTCGAGGCGCCCTTCGCTAGCCAAAATAAGACCCAGATTCAAGAACGCTTCGGTAAGGCGTGGGTTGTTTTCGACGGCTTTGCGCAGCAGTGTTTCGGCTTCCTCTTTGCGACCCAGCTTTCCGTAGAGCACTCCGAGATTACTTTGCGCTTCGGCAAATTGCGGATCGAGTGAGATGGCCTGCTTGAACTCGGATTCCGCTTCGGATTGGCGGTTGGCGGCCGCGTCGAGCAGCCCGAGCTGATTGTGGGCGAGGACGAGCGAAGCATCGAGCGCCAGAGCCTTCTGAAGAGCCTCGCGTTCGCCGTTGCGATCGCCTAGCTCATGCAGCGCCAGAGACAGATTGAACCAGGTCTTCGCATCCGCGGGATTGAGCTTCAGCGCGTCGCGATATTTCTGAACGGCTGCTTTCGCATCACCCGATGCCAGGGCGGCGTTAGCGGCGTTCCCAGTGGCAGATGCGACGTTTTCGACCGTACTCTCTTGCTTCTGCTGGCGGAATTTACCCATCAGAGCGCTTGCTTCCTGAGTCTTGCCGAGAGCGTTTAGAACTTTACCAAGTTGAAAGAGCGCTTCGGAATCGTCCGGTTTCAGAGCGAGGGCCTTTTCGAGGTGAGGCAATGCCTCAGCGGGTTTCCCTTCGTGCGCCAGAACGGAACCGAGAGTGTATTGGGCGCGGTAATCGGAGGAATTGAGTTCGACGGCGCGGTTCAGCTCAATCAGGGCTTCCGAATAGCGGCCCAGTCCGCGGTAGACGGTTCCGAGGATGGAATGACCTTCGAAGTCTTGTGGCCGGTGCTTTACATATGGTTGGATGGCGGTCAAAGCGTCTTCGTAATTCGACACCGTGACATAAGCTTTGGCGAGCGCGAGACGGGTGACGTCATTCGATGGTTCGAGGCGAAGCGCAAGGGCATACTCGTCGGCGGCTTCGCGAAAGCGCTTGTTATCGGCATAGACAGTGGCGAGGTTAAAGTGCGCGTTCGCCAAATTGGGCGCTGCCTTTGTAACGGCGACAAGCGTTTGAATGGCGCGGTCGGGATCGCCATTCTTGGCATAAGCGACCGCCAATTCGACCTTCAGATCCGTGTCGGCGGGCGACAGGCGCACCGCGTCCTGCCACTTTTCAATGGCCGCGTTATAGCGCTGCCCGGCTGAGTAGATCTGCGCCAAATGATCGAGCGCGTAAACAGATTGAGGATCTTTTTGAAGCACGGCTTTCAAGCGCGTTTCCGCTTCCTCCAGGCGGCCGGTATCCTGCAGAACCCCGGCAAGGGCGTTCTGCACTTCGATAGAAGAGGAATTGAGACGACCGGCTTCCCGAAATTGGTTCAGCGCGCGCTCCTGCTTGCCACTTTCAATGAGAGCCAATCCGAGATTGAAGTGGGACTGCCAGGACTTGGGCTCGAATTGCGCAGCTTTTTCAAAGGCCGGGACCGCACAATCGAACTGGCGATGCTGCGCGAACCAGGCGCCCAGCGCGCCGTACGAGGCGGCGGATGGCGCATTCGTAACCTGTTGCCGGAGATCGGGTGGCGCCGTACAAGGCGCGGCATGAAGCAGAGATCCGGCGTTCACGAGAAAAAAGAGCAATACAGTTCGGACCAGCATTAGTGACTCACACGGGCCAGAAGATTGCGCATGAAGGTGTCGGCGGGAAACAGTTTCACATACTGTTCCATCGCCTGACGAGCTTCCACGTAGCGCTTGGAGTTGATGTAATTCAAGATCAATGATTTGCTGACAACCGGATCAAAAGGAAAGGATTCGGCCGCCCGCTTGAGATAGTCGGCGGCTTCGTCGCCGCGGCCTAGATTTGTCAGCGCCTGCGCGATATCGCGATAGACCGTCGCTTCTTCAAGCGAGAGCGCAGCTAAAAGATGGGTCAGCGCTTCCTGGTTTTTGCCTTCGCTCAAGGCCTTGTGACCGAGCGCCGCTTGTACAAACGGGGCTCGTGAATCCAGACCATGCGAATCACTTGTGCTGAGCTGCGCCAAAAGCGCGAGATAGCGATCCTGATAAGCCGGATAGCGCGGCGCCAACTCCGCGTACGCCCGGAGCAGCGTGACGTTCGAGACGGGAACTTCTCCCTCCGAAGGCTTGTCGATGAGGATCAAGCCGGTTCGCGGATCGGCGGGTTGTTGTTGCGGGACGGCTTCGGCGTTTGTGGCCGGGATCATATGGTTTGTCAATGCCGAATGCGAGATGACCTTGACGTCGCGTTTCGGCATATGGCACGCGATGCAGTTATCAGCAGGATGCTGCTGCATGCGGACAGCGAGAGGGAGACGGCAACTCGAATCGGTGTGACACGTCATGCACTTCTGGCGGAAGTACGCAACCGTATCGGGCCCACGAGGTTGCGTATGCGGATCGTGACAAGTGAAGCAACTCAAGCGCCCATCGCTAGCGCGGAAGCACCGGCTGGCCTTCATGGCTTCGTCGTGTTCGAGCAGATCGCTACCCGCGGCACTTGTATTTCGCGGCGCCTTGAAAATGGCGAGGGTTTCGAGCAGCGGCTGGCCAGGGCGGAAATCGGAAAAGCTCTTGCCCTCCTGCAGAACGCGCGTGTCACCACGCTGATGGCAGTCCATGCAGATGTCTTCGGCCCGCCTGACCGGGAGCTTGGCGGGGTTCACGATCAAGTTTGCGCGCCCGAGCGAACGAACATGCGCGCTGCCCGGCCCATGGCAATTCTCGCAACCGATGGAGAGCTGCTGAAAAGCCGGATCGCCATATTCATTGCTTTGGTTCCGGACAGCATTCGATCGGCCGCTATGGCACGTGATGCAAGCTTCCGGGGCAGGGCGCGTGAAGCCGAGATCCACACTTTCATAACCCGGTGAAAGATCCCATTTATCGATTTTGGAGTAGAACGAGAGCGGGGCCTGAAACAGATAGGCGCCGCGGCGGATTAGGAAGGTGAGTCCATTTTCGCCGGAACCGATCGCATACTCGAGCGGAAATTGCTCGACGAACACGTTGGGCTCCGATTCGCTTTGATGCCATCCGGCCTGGTCATGATAGACACGCAGCGTGCGATCAGAAGAGCCGACCGGCACGGTTGCTTCGGCGGGCAGGGAAGAAGCGCCGATATCTGCCGCAGGACGCATGGACCGGCCCATGTCGGTCTGAAGAAAGGAACGGTAGATTCCCTGGTGGCAGCCGAAACAAACTTTGGATCCCACATAACCCGACGAATCGGTTGCCGCATGCGCAAGAAAGCTCAGCGTAAGGATCATGTACTTGAACCGGCCGAGACTTGACATGGTCTTTGCATCTCAATGTAACGAAGCAGATTCGACCAAACGCTTATGAGCCCAAATGCTTAGGAGAACGACAGGCGGAAAACCGTGGCGTTCGCATCGGGAGTAATGCCGGCTGTACGCAAGACAAGATTTGCGCCGTTCTGTTCGAAGCGAACCGGCGTGTTACCGGCAAGAAGCTTGACGGACGTTACTTTGCGCCCGAGACCGGGAATGTGAAGTTGGTCTCCGGAAGGCCAATCGAACACCGTTAAATAGACGTTGTCGCCTTTGGCGGTGGTGCGGCCGAAAGAGAGAGCTTGCAGTGGGCCATAGGTCGTACCGTAGATCGCTTCTCCATTGACGCTTAACCAATTGCCAATGGCCCGCAGCCGTTCCTGAAATTCCGGCTGGATGGTGCCGTCTGGGCCGGGTCCTACGTTCAGAAGGAAGTTGCCGCCTCTGCTCGCAACTTCCACCAGTGTCCGAATGAGATGCTGAGCCGATTTGAAGTCGCGGTCGTTCTTGTTATACGCCCACGTGCCGTTGATGGTCATGCAAGTTTCCCAAAGTCGAAAATCTTCAGGAGGCGGCACTTCGCCGGGCTTGGTGCCAGGCTCTTTGTGATCGAAATCGAGAGTCTTTCCTTTCACCGGAATGCTTGCGGGCAGAAACTGTTCCGGCGTCTCAAAATCTCCCGGGATGCCGATGCGGTTGTTAATCAGAGTGCGAGGCTGCAGATCGCGAATAGCGCGCTGCATGCGATAACCGTCGAACTTGCGCTGATTGTAGAGACCGTCGAACCAGATTAAAACGACATCGCCGTAGCGCGTGAGTAACTCGCGCAGTTGCAGCTCCATGTAATGCAGGTAGATGGGCCAGACCTCGCGCGTGGGCTCTCCGTTCCAGTTATTGCTGGCCGGTTCGGCGGTGTCCCTAAATGCCGGATGATTCATGTCCGGCGGCGAATAGTAAAAGCCGAGCGGCATGTTTTGGCGGCGGCAGCTTTCCGCCAATTGCGCGACGATGTCCTGCTTGTACGGAGTGTCGGTGATTTGATAGTTCGTGTAAGCAGAGTCGAACATGCAGAAGCCGTCATGATGCTTGGTCGTGAAAACCATGTAGCGCTGCCCGGCAGCTTTCGCCAGTTCGACCCAGGAATCGGGATCGAAATGCGACGGATTGAATTGCTGCCCGAGTGCCCGGTACTGTTGTTCTGTTATCGCGAACTGCTTGGAGGGGCGCATGATGGGCCACGACGCTTCGACGCTTGCCAGCGAATAAGGCCCCCAGTGGATGAACATGCCGAACTTCGCCTCGCGATACCAGGCCGTGCGCGCATCTTCTGCTGACGTCGGGTTGGATTGCGCTTCAGCAGATGGAACGCTCGCCCGTGAAGCCGTCGAGGGAATTTGTTGCGATCCCAGGGTGAGGAGCGGGGTTGCTGAAGAGATCGCCAACAGGTTCCGTCGCGTCAGATTTTGAGCGCTCATGACGGGATTTACTATAAACGTGAAAAATGGCGCTGTCAAGCGTAATAGCGGCCAAAGAGTGCCATCATCGACCAGCTGCTATCGTTCACGATCGAACTGCCAAACCCGGATTTAAGCGCTTGACCGCGGCGCTGAAGTCGCAAGAGAGGCCGGGCTCCAACGGCGTCCGGTACCTTCCGTTGTCCACTTGCGCCGGATGCAAAAAGTATTCGCGCAAGTGCGGAATGTATTCGAGGAACAATGCCTCATGGCCCAGCGCGATGTGATTGAAGAGAACGAGATGTTGATGGATTTGCCCCATGTCGCCGACGTGCGGCACAACGGGCAGGCCGTATTTGCGGGCCAGTAGGCTGACGGTGAGGAATTCGGAAACACCTGCCAGGCGAGTGCAGTCCGCTTGCACGAAATGCATTGCCGAACGCGCCATGAAATTGCGGAAGAGTACGCGATTCGGAACGTGTTCGCCGAGTGCGAGACGCATAGGCGCAAGCCGGCGCGCAAGCTTCACGTGGCCTTCGACGTCATCGGGATGCGTGGGTTCTTCGATCCAATAGGGATTGAGGTTGCGAATTGCTTCGCAGACATGCAGGGCTTGAGGAACGGTCCACTGTTGGTTGGCATCGAGCATGAGTTGACAATCCGGACCGGCCAGCTCGCGAAGCAATGCCGCGCGCCGGATATCGCGCGCGGGATCCTTTGAGCCGACCTTCAGTTTCAAAGCACGAAAACCATGACCGAGAGCATATTTTGCATTCTCACGAAGCTGCGCATCGTCGTACTGGAACCAGCCGACGGAAGTATCGTATCCCGGATAGCCGCTCTGCAAGATTTCGGTTCGGGCGGCGCGTGTGGGCCATTCGTCTTGGATGATTTGTAAAGCAGCGGATCGATCCAGATCCTCTTCGAGATAGCTGAGATCCAAAAGGTTCACGATTTCGCCCGGCGTGAGACTGAGAAGTAATTTCCATAGAGGCACGCCGCGCGCCTTGGCCCAAAGATCGAAACAGGCATTCGTGATGGAAGCGAGCGCCAGGTGAACAGCGCCTTTGTGCGGACCGAGCCAGCGGAGATTCGCGTCATCGGAAAGGCGGCGGCTGACTGCGCCGAAATCCGCCATGAGGTCTTCGATGGGCAGCTTTGGGAGTAGTTCCGCAAGCGCCGCAATCAGACTGCAAACAATCTCATTGCCCTTTCCGAGCGTGAGTACGATGCCAGTACCTTGCAGATGAGTGCCGGTCAGGAGTCGAGTGACAGCGAAGGCATACTCGTTCACTGTGTGAACGGCGTCGGTACCCGCGCCTGCTTTGAGCGGAAAGCGGAGATCCTCCGTTTCCACACTGGTGATGACGGTAGCTTTCATCCGTTCGATCGCGGAAGCTATCGGCAGGAAGAGAAATCTCAAGATCGTCTTTCCCGGGTTGATTTTCCATCTTCGCCTGCGTTTGGTACGTGGGCCCAAACCTGGTATGCCGAAGCGGAAAAGTGCTTCAGAGAGTGCTGAACATACTGGCCAGCGAGGACGGGATTGCCTTCGCGAATGATAGACACGATATTTTTGTGGTATTGCAGATCGTTCCGCCACGCCGCCGTGCGCTGTCCTCTGGCGACGACGCGCATTTGCATGAATGCGAATAAGGGGAATAGCAGTCTGCGTCCTACATCGGCGACGATGGGATTGCCGGCCGCATCGAGCAGAGCGATGTGAAAACCTAAATCACTCTGAATCAGACCTTTCATGTCCCCTTTTTCGGCCGCTTCGATCATGCCGTCGAGCGCGGCTTCCACAAGAGACAGATCCGCGCGCCGCGCACAGGCCAGTTCCGCCGCAAGACCCTCGATCACCGCGCGTACGTCGTAGATGTGAGCCACGTCCTGCTCGCGGTAATTCACGACACGAGCGCTCCGGCCCGCGTCTTTCACCAGAAAACCTTCCGCGATCAGAAGATTGATCGCCTCACGCACCGAAGCTTGAGCAACACCGAACTGCTTCGCCCATTTGCCTTCAATGACGCGCTCGCCGGGTTTCAGGCCGCCGCTGATGATGGTCTGCTTCAGCTCAGCGGCCAAATGCTCTTTCAGGAGTGCACTGGGTTGAACCTCTAAGGGTTGGCATGAGCGCTTAAAAGATCATATCCAGTTCACAAGACCTTCACAATGGGGCATATAAGCGCTTGACAGGTCCGATTTAAAGAAATATACTCATCCAAAAGTTGTATGCCAGGAGGCTACAGGATGCTTCGTCGGTCATCTGATTCTCGATTCGCGCGCCTTGCTGAGATATCGAAGTGGTTCGCACTAGCGGCGCTTCTTGTCGCTCTGTGTCCGCGAGCCGTTTTTAGCCAGCAGGCAGCCGCCACTTTGAATGGGCTCATCACGGATTCATCCGGCGCGGTTGTAGAAGGGGCGGCGGTCACGTTGACAAACGTCAACACGAGTGTGTCGCATGACGCCGTGACGAACGCTTCCGGGAACTACGTATTCGTGGACGTGTTACCTGGGCCTTACACGTTGAGAGTCTCAAAAACGGGATTCAATACCATCACCCAATCGCAATTTACTTTGTATGTGAACCAAACGGCGACGTTGAATTTCACGCTGGCCGTTGGTTCCACCCAGCAGCAGGTGACGGTGGAAGCGAGCGCGGTTCAAATACAAGCTGCCACGTCGGAACTTGGGACGGTCATCACGACGCAAGCGGTAAACGATCTTCCATTGAATGGCAGAAACTTTACGCAGTTGCTGACGCTGACGCCTGGAGCGAGTCCGGTCAGCGTGGCGCAGAACAGCGGTGGCGGCGGGGGATTTGCAGGGAACGCGATCGGATCGTTTTCGTTTCCCGCGTTGAACGGCCAACGCAATCGCAGCAATATGTTTCTGCTGGACGGCATCGTCGATATCGCATTTATCGGCAACTACAATTACGAACCCATTGTAGATACGGTGCAGGAATTTAAAGTACAATCCCACAACGATGAAGCGGAATTCGGGCAAGTTGTCGGGGGGATCGTGAACGTGGTGACCAAATCCGGCACTAACAGCTTTCATGGCAGTCTCTGGGAGTTCGTTCGCAACTCGGCCTTCGACGCGCGTAACTTCTTTCAGGCATCCGTCAATCCGCTGCGGCAGAATCAGTACGGGATCGCGGGTGGCGGCCCGGTATGGATTCCAAAGGTTTACAACGGAAAGAATAGAACGTTCTTTTATGGCGGATTCGAGGGATACCGTCAGAGTCAAGCGGCCCAGAACGCGGGCCTGACGGTTACGCCTGCCGAGTTGGGCGGCGACTTCAGTGGAGTTAGCAACCAGCTTTATAATCCGTACTCCACCACGCCCGATCCGAACAATCCTGGCAGTTATCTCCGCACCGCTTTTCCGGGTAATCAGATACCGTCGAACCTGTTGAATCCAGCCGCCGTACTGTATGCCAAGACGCTCCTTCCGTTACCCAATAGCAGCGGATTAGCAGGCGTCAACGAACTTGTAAATACGCCGGCGATTACTCTACAAAACACCTATCAGGGACGAATCGATCAGACATTCGGAGATCACGATGTGCTCTTTGGACGAATCTCTTATTTCGACCAGAACGATTCACAATCGGGCGGCGTTCCTTCGGCTGTGAATACGTACGCGATTACGGGCTGGAACTGGGGAATCCATGAAACTCATACCATCAATCCGACTTCGGTATTGGACCTCCACTTTGGCAGGAACTGGGGAGACGACGTTGAAGCCCTAAGCTTCCCTGGCGCTCCCTCGGGCTTTGTTTCTCAGTTGCAGCAACTAGGATTCTCGCCGAATTTCGTCGGAGGGTTCCAGGGCGGCTACGGTCCGTTCATCCCGACGATTTCGATTTCTGGTTATCTGACACCGGGCGGCAGTAACGTGCAAGATACCCGTACTGCCGATACATGGGAATTCGGTGGCGATTATACGAAAGTTCTCAATCGTCACACGATCAAGTTGGGCGGTAACTTCGCCACGCTGAACACGCGCTCGCCGATTTTTTCCCTGAATGATTCATTTGCGGCGACGCAGACGCAAAATCCAGAGAGTCCGGATGGTACTGGCAATGCCCTAGCGTCTTTCCTGCTCGGCGTACCTGACAGCGCCAGCAAGCGAAACGTCTTGGAAGTAACGCATGGAGGCTGGGTCGACGGAGTTTATATCCAAGACCAGTGGAAAGTAAATTCAAAGCTTACTTTGAATATCGGATTTCGCTACGACGTTACTTTCTGGCCGATTTACGGTGAGTTGGGTACACCTGATTCGTATGTGGGCGATCTGAACTTAAATAACGGCACATATATTCTTACGCAAAACCCGGGTCCTTGTACTGCAACAAAGGGCTTTCCTTGCATTCCCGGAGGAACTCTTCCGCCCAATGTCGTGGTCACTCCTCACCCGAACCACTCCATCTTCAACAATGATTACGGTGATTGGCAGGGAAGAGCCGGTTTCGCATATCGGCTGAGGGATAAGACCGCGATCCGTGCTGGATACGGCCGCTTCTACGATAACTGGAACTCCGTCGTACAACTGTCTCAGAACTATGAGGGAAATTGGCCGGACGTAGGGCAGTTGATTGCTAATAACTTAAACCATCCTGGCGGCACTTCGGCCAGCATCGGCGATCCCTTTAATCTAGGTTCGGGCGGAGTGGTTTATCCAGCCGCAACACCCTTCAATCAAGTGAATTGGTTTGTCGATCCTACCAATTACAAGATGCCGTACTCGGATCAGTGGAATTTTGGAATTGAACAGCAGCTTGCCCAAAATACGGTGCTTTCTTTGGCATATGTCGGTGCTCACGATCTTCAGTTGAATCTGGGCGGCTACAGAAACACCGCTGTCACACCCGGACCGGGGGATGCCGCGACGGTGGCGAGCCGCCAGCCTTATCCCTACATCACTCCGACTTTTTACGACCAGAGTATTGGCCAGAGTAAATACAACTCGTTCCAGTTCCGGCTGCAGCAAAGAACGACGAAAGGTTTGTCTTACCTGATCTCTTATACTCGTTCTAAATCGATGGACGTGGGCTGCTCTGGGAGCTTCGGCGCCGAGGGCTGCGAGGTGACAGACCCCTACAATCTGAATCTGGACCGCAGTGTTTCCGGATTCGACCTTCCCAATATTTTTTCAGGGAGTTTCGTTTACCAGATTCCGATCGGGAAGGGACGCAGTTTCAGCACGGGACATCGAGCGCTCGATTATGTGCTTGGGAACTGGGATCTAAATGGCATTGTCAGCTTCTATTCCGGGCTTCCGTTCGATGTGACGGTTTCGAATGGCGACTTATCCAATACGGGTAACGTCACGGAGCGCGCGAACCTCGCGCTGCTAAATCCATACCCTTCGAATAAGACCCCGCAGGAATGGATCAACCCGGCTGCGTTTGCCACGCCCGCGCCCTACACGTTTGGAAATTTGGGCAGAAACACATTGCGGTCCGATGCGACGAAGAACCTGGACTTATCAGTGGTTCGGCGGTTTCCGTTCCTCGAAAACTATGCTTTTGAGTTTCGTGCGGATTCTTTCAACCTGACGAATACTCCCATCTTCAATACGCCGAACAGTACTTTAGGCAATCCGGATTTAGGAGTTGTGACTTCGACCAGATCGTCACCGCGTGAACTACAATTCGCATTGAAGTTTGTCTTCTAACCCGGAACGTAGATGCCGCGAAGCGGTGCGACCTCGCGAACACTTCAGGCGGCGCTATTCTGCCTATTGGCAGCTAGCCGCCGCCTGATTGCTTTCAAAAGGAGCTTTAACGCTTGGACGGTTTGAAGATCTCGCGCGTTCGGGTGATCGACCTGCGCTTCCCCACTTCGCGCGAGCACATCGGGTCGGATGCAGTGAACACCGATCCGGACTACTCGGCCGCCTACTGCATACTCGAAACGAATGCCGGCATAGAGGGCCACGGCCTGACGTTCACCTTGGGCCGGGGAACGGAGCTCTGTGTTTTGGCAATCGAATTCCTTTCGCGGTATGTAGTGAATCGCACCTTATCTTCTATTACAGAGGATCTGGCTGGCTTCTCACGAGAGCTTACGGAAGAAACACAGTTCCGGTGGCTGGGTCCGGAAAAGGGTGTTGTTCATCTGGCGGCTGCCGCGCTGATCAACGCGATTTGGGACTTGTACGCCCGAACGCAACAAAAGCCGCTCTGGAAACTGCTGTATGACATGCAGCCGGAGGAGATCGTCCGGGCGATCGACTTTCGCTATATCGACGACGCCATCCGGCCGGAAGAGGCGCTGCAATTCCTGCATGCCAGAGTGCCAACAAAGGCGGAGAGACTTCGATATTTGGAGGCGCACGGCTATCCCGCTTACACCACATCGGCGGGTTGGTACGGGTTCAGCGACGAGCACGTCCGCGAGGTTTGCCGCGATGCGTTGGGATCGGGTTGGACGCATTTCAAGCTAAAGGTCGGCGGCGATCGTGACAACGACCTGCGGCGCGCACGTCTACTGCGCGACGAGATCGGCTGGACGAACAAGCTGATGATGGATGCGAACCAAAGGTGGGGTATTGAGGAAGCGATCATCCGCACTCGCGAATTGGCTGAGTTTCAGCCCTGGTGGATGGAGGAGCCGACCAGCCCGGATGACATTTTGGGTCATGCGCGTATCCGTCGAGAAGTTCGGCCGGTGCGTATCGCGACTGGTGAGCACTGCCAGAACCGGATCATGTTTAAGCAACTGATGCAGGCTGGGGCGATCGATGTTTGCCAGATCGACAGTTGCCGGCTCGCCGGGGTGAATGAGAACCTGGCCGTGATCTTACTCGCCGCTAAGTTCGGATTCCTGTTTGTCCGCACGCCGGCGGCGTCGGGCTGTGCGAATACGTGCAGCACTTATCGATGTTCGATTACCTTTGTGTATCGGGATCGCTCGAGGACCGGGTGATTGAGTACGTGGATCACCTGCATGAGCATTTCCTGGACCCGGTACGGATCCGCAATGGCCGGTATCTTGTTCCACAAAAGCCGGGATACAGCATTCAAATCTATCCGGAAACACTGGTGAAGTATGCTTTCCCGCACGGCGAAATTTGGGAAACACGGCAGTAAACCTTCAAAGCTCAATTTATGTCAACGAATAATACGATTAGCCGCCGCAATCTTCTGGGTGCTGCGGCTGCACTTTCCGCCATAGGAGCTCCTTCTTTCGCCCAGGAAGAAGAAAAAGGTCCTACTACCTCCACGGTGGCCGACCGGGACCGGCGCATGCAGTGGTGGCATGAAGCTCGTTTCGGAATGTTCATTCATTTCGGACTGTACAGCGTCCTCGGGCAACATGAATGGGCTATGGAGGAGGAGGGCATTCCCGTTGCCGAATATCAGCAATTGGCAAAACAGTTCAATCCCAAACCGCACGCTGCTCGTGCGTGGGCCAAGTTGGCCAAACAAGCCGGCATGAAGTACATGGTGATGACTACGAAGCACCATGAGGGATTCTGTAACTTCGATACGAAGCTGACTAACTACTGCGCACCGAAGCAAGCCGCCGGACGTGACCTGGTGGCGGAATATTATGAAGCGGCACGAAGCGAAGGCATGCACGTCGGCTTCTATTACTCGCTCATGGATTGGCATCATCCCGATGGCGCGCGATGCGCTACCGATGAAGCGGCCAGGCGCCGCTTTGTGGATTACACGCACGGTCTGGTCCGCGAACTCTGCACCAATTACGGCAAGCTTGACATTCTTTGGTACGACGTCGCATGGCCGCTCTCCGCCGAAGGGTGGGAATCGGTCAAGATGAACAAAATGGTGCGCGAGTTACAGCCGGACATTCTCATCAACAATCGAGCGAAAATTCCGGAAGACTTCACGACGCCGGAGCAGCGGATCACCGTTTCCGTGGAACCATGGGAATCGTGCATGACCATGAATGACAGTTGGGGATATCAGCGGGCTGACGACGATTGGAAGACGCCGAAGACGATCGTCCGAAATTTAGTCACTTGCGCGCAGGGATATGGAAATTATCTTTTGAATATTGGCCCGAAGGGGGATGGATCCATTCCACAAGAATCCATCGATATTTTGTCGAGTACCGGCCGCTGGATGGACACGCATGCCGACCTGATTCACAAGGCGCAGTTTTGCCATGTCACTCACTCAGAATTCGCCAGGTTTACGCGAACGGGCAATAAGCTGTATGTTCATGTGTATTTCTGGCCGGGTAGCACGGTCGCGATAGGTGGTCTTCAGAACAAAGTTCTGGGAGCAAGACTGTATCCTTCCGGCGAGCCGGTGCAAGTTCGTCAGGATGAATTTCGAACGCAGTTTATGGGTTTGCCGGCGCAAGCGCCAGATCCTCTCGCGACGGTCATCGAAGTGGAATGCGATGGCGAACCGATGCAGGATATGGAAAATATTCGCAAGAACCGCCCGCGTCTAGGCGTCGGAATGTAATGTCCTGGTCTAAATCGCGACGGGCATTTCTCCAGATTGCGGCGGCAGCCGTACCAGCTTCTTGGCGCTGAGTCCGATACTTCTTCTAAGCCAGTTATCACGGACGTCGATCTCGATCTAGATAATCTTCACAAATGGGATAACTCGAACGGCGATACTTGGGATCCCTTTTGGGCGGACGACGACAACCTATACGCCTTTAATTGCGATGGACGCGGCTTCGGTAAAGCGCCGAGGAATCTGGCTTTCAACCGGCTGGCAGGAGATAGCGTCGCCAACCTTTCGGGCGCCATGATCAACACCATGGATGAGTATGGAGCAAGCGGCAAGAAAGGACCCGATAACGCCACTTGGAAAGCATGTGGACAGGAATGCATCGATTCGGTCTACTATGCTTTCGTGTCCCGCAATGTCTATGGGAAGGACAGCGGCGATTACTGGCTCCGGCAAACCGCAGCAAACAGTAGTCTGATCAAATCCAGCGACCGAGGTTTAACCTGGACGCGCAGCGCCGCTGAAAATTACAAGCGCCCGATGTGGCCTGGACCATCCTTCGGCGCACCCTTCTTTATTCATTACGGCAAGAACGGCGGCAATGTAGTCCAGGATCAAGCGAATCGTTATGTGTACGCTGTGTCTACGAACGGTTTCTGGAACGACGGTGACAGTTACATTCTGGGCCGCGTTTCCCGCGCGAAGCTGCCGGATCTAAACGCTGCGGACTGGAGTTACTTCACCGGCGGGGACGGTCAGGAGGCTAACAACTGGTCAGGCAAGGTCTCCGATGCCAAGCCGATTCTCAAACAGCGCACTCACTGCGGGCAAAGTGGTCCCTGCTACATTCCCGCACTCGGCTTGTATCTTATGGTTGTCTGGTACAACACCCAAAAGATGACTGAGTGGTTCGAGCCAAATGAGATGAGATACGACTTCTATCAGGCGCCGCGACCTTGGGGGCAGTGGACACTGATTCGCTCTTACAGCGATCGATTCTTGTCTGTGGGACACATGTACGGACCCAGCCTGTGCGCTAAGTTCCAGCGCATGCAGGGAACGGACGTACATATGACGCTTTTCACTTCGGGCTGTCCGTTCGAGGATGTGCCGTCCGGACTGTACAAAGCGTGGGAAATCCCCCTGGTGCTGAGAACCGCTCCTCGCCTGCGATCGGCGATGATCGGGAGCGGCAATCCGAGCATCGCTTACACCGGAAACTGGACCGCATCGGACGAGGAGGGCCTGGCGCGCCAAACTGTTTCTACAGCAGCATCCGCTGAGCTGAAATTCAATGGCATTGCGGTCGAGATCATTGCGGACAAGAATGTGGGATTCGGCTCTATGGACATCCTTCTTGATAATGTTTTGGTCCATACTGCCGAGTTGGCAATCACGGATTTTCCAAGGCTGCGCGGGGTTACTGTTTTCCGCTCAGGACCGCTCGGAAACGGGCGCCACCGCATTCGTATCGTCAGTAAAACCTCTGCTCCGGTGGTTCTCGATGGCTTCCGGGTTACGCTCGCGAGCTAGCGAATTCAGTCCAGCGAGCTCAATCTGCCCCTTCCCCCAGACTGTCTGCCTTCCTACTCCTGTCCATTTCGCTACCTGCAAATAGGGCACAAAGTCCGTCAGGTCCCCCGCGTATTCGGCTTCTCCAACAAACCCGCCGATCGGATGCACCTGCCCGGTTCGACTGCTTCGTCTCCTGACGTCTACGTTCCGCAGGTCGCAGCGCGTCATCCGGACCGAGTTCGCGCGTTCGCCGAAGGCGCGGAAATCTAATTCCAGCGGGCCTTGGCCGTATAGCTCTCTCAACGTACTGATCCGGTCGCGAATACGTGCCGCAAGAATTCCGAATTCAGGTCGAGCCGTAATCTGTTGGCCGCTCTTCAATTCCGTCGGGGTCACGAACCGTACAAGCACGCGGTTAGACAGGGGCTTGGGTCGCGGTCAGATCCAGTTGCAGCGGTGGAATGTTCGGCCTCACTGTCGCGGACGCTCTGTCATAAATCACCGCGCAAGCTTGGCCACCTTGGTCCACCTGCTCAACCGTGAGTAGCTCCACTTTCCTGCGGTCCGGGCCGAGGCCCTCTCTTGCCAACTGCGCAAAAGTGTGCACCAGATAAGCAGTTGCCGGAGTTTCGGTATCGAATAGATTCAGATCGAAATGAAACTGGTGCCCGGCTGGGACGGTGAGCCCGTCCAGATGCATTGCCCGAAACACAAATGGCCGCGGCCAATCTGCGAGGCCGCTCGGACCCTGCGCCGTCGCGGAAGGCTCAAACATCCGGGCGTACGGGCACTTCGCCCGCAACTCACAGTCGCTCACGGCAGCGCATTCCGGAACACACGCCATGCGGCGAAAGATGGTTCCAAAAGCGCCGCGCAAGGTGTTTGCCGGTGTGCGTTCGGCAAAGTGGATGGATTCCAATGCAAGAAACGTAAATCGTAGTGGATGGAGGCGGAATTGCAACTGACCATTCTAATTAAGATCCGTGCCGCCAATTAGAGATCGGGTCAGTAGGCTCAGGAACCCAAGAATTAGGTGTATTGTATGGACGAAGACTAGTATCATAGAGTACTACTATGCGTTACCCGAAGCTGTCCACCATTCAATTCTGTTGTGTTATAGGTTGCGTACTTGCACTTACAGCTACACCGGCTTGGTGCACGAGCCGCGGTGGTTCAGACTACGGGGCAGGCGGTCCCCCCGGAATCGCACCGGCTAACTGCACTGGGGGCAATGTCAGCACATTTGGGGACCTCACGGCCGTGTGCGGCTTTTCGGGCAGCTTTGGAAGTGGAGACCAATTCGCCCACGATACGATCTTGCACTTTGAACTGACCAACAGCTCTCCTTCTGCTTCAGTTCCTTCGGCAACACTTCAGTTTTCCGCCACGGCGTCACCTGTCGACTTCGGTTTTGTGGAGTGTGGGGCTCCTGCGGGTCCGGATTACATGCCCAACGATAATCCCGCCGTGCCGTGTACCGCAGAGTCTACGCTCTCAGCGGTAAACTTCAGCATCCCGACGGATGCAAGCGGAAACCCCAAGCTCAATTCCGACCGAACTTTGCTCGTCAGCTTCAGCAATTTCTCGGGACTGTATTCGGGGACAAATTTAACCGACGGGGTCACTCTCTTTTTTACGGACCCCAACCAAAACAGCTCGTTTGTATCCGTGACGGGCGCGGGTTCGACATCGAATACTCCCGAACCAGCGTCGCTTCCATTGCTGATGCTGGGCACTGCCGGTGTGCTCGGTCTCACCGCCGTTCGTAAGCGGCACGCCTAAGCACACGATTAGGCGATCTGGCCTGCCTTTTGAACAATCAGACCAAAGCCCTTGGCACGGGCATCTTTCTTCAGCGCGTCGAGATCCGCACGCGCTAGCTGCCGGCGCCCTTGTGCGAGTTCGATCCGCGCGATTGCGAGGCGGGCTTCGAGCTCACAATTGAACATTCCGCTTTCACGCGTTTCCTGCCGGACAACCTCAATTTTCTGCAGAGCTTCTGCCTGGCCCGTCGATCCCTGTGCTGCCTCGAGGCGGGCCCCTATCAGCAGGACCTGGTAGCGGACGGTTTTAGCGGCTCCCTGCTCGATCAACCGTTCGGCAGAACGGATTTCTGTTGTGGCAGCCGGGTCATTCTGGTCGGCCAAACAGCGGGCCAGGAACGCACGGGCCCTTGCCTCGTTCACCGTATCTTTCTCCCGCTGGAACTCGGCAGCGGCGGCGCTCAGTTTGCCCTTGGCTTCGGCGGCGTTTTTATTTTGTTCGAGCAGGACGACTGCTAAGCCGACTTGACTAAGAGCCGCGCCGCTGCTATCGCCCACTTGCATTTGAAGCGCCAGCGCCTGATTGTACTTTGCGTTTGCTCCGGAAAGATTGTTTCGCGCGATATCCACATCCGCCATGCCTTGCAGCGTGGCGGCGATGTCCTGCTTATCTTCCATGGATTTTTGCACGGAGAGCGCTTCCCCATACTGGCGATCCGCGTCGGCGAGATTCCCTTGCTCAAAGGAGACGGCGGCTGCACCTGAAAGCGCCAAGGCCAAGGCGTTTCTGCTTTGACTTTCGCGGGCTGCGGCAATCGATTGTGAATACAGGGCCCGGGCTGCATTTAGATCGCCTTCCTGATGGAGCACGTCGCCGAGATTACTGAGCGTTTTGGGAATTTCGCTCGTGAATCCAATCTCCCGCTGAATACTCAGCACCTGCGCATATTTCTGACGGGCTTCCGGGAACCGTCCTAAGCTGGTCAGCACCATGGCGACGTTGTTGAGCGCACCCGACATGTCACGCTGATCCCCGATACCGCTTGTGATCCGGAAAGCCTCGTCAAAGCGGTCGAGTGCTTCCTTCAGGTTGCCTTGATCATTGTCGATATTGCCGAGTCCATTTAAGGCGCGAGCCACGCCGAGTCGGTCGTCCACAGCAGAGCCGAGCCGGCGCGCCTGCTCGCAAAGCGACGTGGCCGTCTCCATCTCTCCCAGATGCCGAGCCACCGGACAGGCCCAGTTGAGCGCTCGCAATTGCAGGACTTTCGAGCCCCGGCGCTCCGCGGTAGCGATGGCGGAGCCTGCCGCGATTTCGCCGGTCTTGTAGTCTCCCATCGCGACGGCGGTTTCCGCCTTTTGCAGGTCAATGCGAGGATCGGTTCCTTGCGGGGTCGGGAGTTTCCGCAGAGCGGCAAGTGTTTCGAGCGCAGCGGTGGCCTTTCCGGCCGACGTTTGCGCACGGGCAAGCCGCAATCCATAATCCAGATCATCGGGAAAGTGTCGATACAGCTCGGTATAGGTCTGGATTGCACTATTCCAATCCGGCAGTATTTCGTAATAGCGGCCTTCGATGGATAATCGATCTTCGAGCGGGAGCTTGGAGGAGAGATTAAAAGCCTGCTTCGCTTCCTGTTTCGCATGCCCGTCGTATCCCAGCATGGACCAGGTCTCAGAGAGCGCGGAGTGGGCAAACGGGTAACGCGGGTCCGCGATGGCGGCCTTCTGAAAGAGGTCACGGGCGCTGGAGAGATCGTAACTTCGCAGTTTGTTCAATCCTTCTGAGTAGAGCGGGGCCGCTTCCGGATTTGGCTGAGCAATGGCCAACTGCGCTTCTTCGAGTGACGAGAGCTCTCGCAAGCCGAATTTGGAGCGCAGACGCGCGCCTGTTTGGGAAACCAGCTCGGCCAGTTCTTTCTCCGAGCCGTCCGCGGAGAGCGCGTCGGTCGTTTCACCCAGCGATGCATCCTGGATGGAGATGTCCAAATGAATCTTGCCACCGGAGCTTTTTCCAAGGTCCGTATAAGAGCCGACGATCACGAGATCGGCGCCAAGTTGATGCAGCCGTAGCAGGGTAGGTTTGGCCAGGCTTCCGAATTCGGTAATGTGCAGGTCTTTTTTGATGGCCGCGATCTCTTCGCCTGAGAGCGTGCGTATTTTCCCGGCGGCTGCAAGCTGCGATCTCAGGCCTTCCTCCAACCCGGTGGATACCCAAGCCGCTTCGGGTAGCGAGGCGATGTTTTGGAATCCAAGCACCGCGACAGCAGGCTCCCGCGGCTTTCGCGCCTTCGAGATAAACACACCGGCGGAAATGGCCGCGATGAGCAGCGCGAGCAGTGCCGCTAGGATCATCAGGCGGCGTCGTTTTTCGCGTGGCGCCGGAGCAACTTCCTCGCCCTTAAGAAAATGGACGATGTCTAATGCGGACGCAAACCGGTCTTCAGGCGAGCGCTCGAGGCATCGCAAAATTGCCTTTTCCCACCTGGAATCGAGTGCTGGCACGTGAGACCGCGGCGACGGCGCTCTTTCGGTGAGCCGCCTCGTGGCGACGGCCAATGCATTCTCACCGGTAAACGGGCATGTACCGGTTACCATTTCGTACATCACCACGCCCAAGGCGTAGATGTCGGCAGCGGGCGTGATCGGGCCGCCTTCCACCTGTTCCGGCGCCATGTAGGAGGGCGTTCCAGCTATCGTTCCGGTGCGGGAAAGAGCTGTCAACGAACTGCCGTCGGGGTGGTTCCCACGCGCCAATCCAAAGTCTGTGACCACGGCACGCGTGGATTCACCTGATCCGACCAACATCACGTTTCCGCTCTTGAAATCCCGGTGAATGATGTGGGCCTGGTGGGCAGCCGCAAGCGCGGAAGCCATTTGACTGACAATCGGGAGCGCCTCCTCAGTCGTCACGCGGCCGGATGAGCGGATTCGGTTCGCCAGCGTCTCACCGTTCAGCAGTTCCATTGTCAGAAACACAAGGTCGCCTCGCTCTGGATCACGATGCTGTTCGAAGTCGAAGATGCGGCAGACGTTAACGTGGGTTACTTTGCGGGCCAGGAAGATTTCCCGTTTGAAGCGCTCGAGAGTTACTCCGGTCGCCGCTATATCGGAACGAATGGTTTTTAAGGCCATCCGTTCCCTCAGCACCAGGTCTTCGGCTTCGTAGACCGCACCCATCCCTCCGGCGCTAATGAATCGGCAAATCTTGAAGCGACCGCTTAATATCTCGCCGGGAGGAAGTGTAGCGTCCCCCCTGCGCGGCGAAAGCGTTTCCGCCATATAGTTAGCGGCGGAATGGTCATCGGCAAGCAATGCTTCGACTTGGGAGCGCAGGTGCTGATCGCCTTTGCAGATCGCCGCCAAGTAGCCGGCTCGCTCGGTAAGTGGAAGCTCCAGCGTGTCGAGGAAAATGCTTTGCGCTCGTTGTGAATACGGGGTCGACACTAGGGGTGCCTGGTTATATCATTGTGCAACCACGAGCGGGCCATAGGCCAATCCTCTCTTACTGCGGAGGAGCAATGTCGAGCCTTCGGCGACTCGGCGGCAATGCTTTGTTCACCGCTAGCGCCGGGGTATTCGGTTTGGGGTACTGCTACTCGTCGCAAGTACCAGAATGCGGGCGCCGATCACAGAATCGTACAATCGATGCTGCGTGTCTGTGCCTGGATTCCGCCGGCTAGTCTGGGCGGGTGCTTTCGTTTACATCGCTTTTCTCATCGCTGTCCTGATTTACGGCGTCCCGCGCATGCGGTGGTACCCCGAACCGGGGTTTAAGTTCCAGCACGGGGTGGTGACCAGAGCCGAACCCAACACGGGTCTGCATCCGGGCAACCAGATCCTCTCGATCAACGGCGATCTGCGTTTCGGGTCCACGGCGTCGCATGCGTGGCCGCACTGGTTCCGTACTGGAGGAACGTTTAAGGCACAAGTTCTGGGCCCAGGGGGCGTTCGGACCCTTACACTGCCGGTGGACAGAAGGCGTTCCACTGAGTTGCCTTGGGCTTCCAGCCTCGACGTGCTGCTTAGCCTGAGTTTCTTCGCCCTCGGCGCAGTGACTGCGTGGAAGCGGCCTGACCTGCGCATCGCGCGTCTCTGCACGTGGTCCAGTTTTGTGGAGGCTTTGGCTTTTCTATGGCTCGGGGTGACGCAGTTCTACAGGGTAGGTTGGTCAAGTCCTGGGGCGTTCGCCGTATTAAGCCTGGCTTTCCCCTGGCACATGGTAGTGGGATATTGGTTTTTAAGGGAATTTCCAACCCCGATACCGGCGTCCTGGCCGTGGCGAACTCTCTCTTACCTTGTGTTCGCCGCAGCCCCAGTTTGGGCCTTGGTGGTTTTGCCGGACGAGTCAGCCATGGCGGGCCTCAGCGGGGAAGCCGTGTTTCGGTTCGAAAGCTTGCCAGCGTTTTGGCTCCGTCTCGAACCCCCCATGTACCGGGTGATGCCCCTGTTGATGCTGCTTGCCAGTTGCGCTGTACTGGTGAGAAATTACCGGCACTCCAGCACCGAAGATCGGCGCCGCATCAGTTGGGCGGTGGCTGCTATTTGCGGTTCTCTGCTATGCGTGGGCCTTGCGCCGTTCTGGTACAGCTACAGGCATGAGAGCACGACCTTTACACTGACGAACTCGACGGTGCTTCTGATACCCCTTTCTTTGGGTTATGCCATTACCAAGCATCAGATCATGGGAATCCACGTTATCATTCGCCGCAGCATCCAGTACATTCTGGCGCGCCGGGTATTGGAGATGGCGGTCGCGCTGCCGGTCGCGACGGTAGTCGCCGTTGCGATACTTCGTCCCGACCTGCGTGTTCGCGAGCTGCTGCATCCGGTCTGGGCGGCGTTCGTGATGGCGGCATTAATAGGACTTTTGTTTCGGCGGCAGATCCTTCGCGCGGTCGATCGTAGGTTTTTCCGGCCCGAATGGGATCAAGAGCAGATGCTCTCGGGACTGGTGGATACCATCCGCGGGCAAGTGGATTTTCACGAGACGGACTCCACCGTCGCACGGCGCGTCGAGCAGGCGCTTCGTCCCGAAACCCTGCTGATTCTTTATCGCGAAGAGAGAGGCGCTCCGCTTTTTGTCGGCGGTCATGCGATAGCCGAGCACTCGGCGTTCTTTGAGCAATTGAGCGCCAGCCGGTCTCTGCTGCTGTCGCCTCGTGTGCGAGCGCTTCTCTCTGAAGAAGAGAAGATCTGGATGGAGCAAACCCGTGCAGAACTCATTGTGCCGATTCCCGGCGCGGTTCGCGCCCGCGGGCTGTTGATCCTGGGGCCGAAGAAGTCAGAGGAGCCGTACACCGCGGCAGAGCGTAAGCTGCTGGAATCGATCGCCGCGCAA
Source organism: uncultured Acidobacteriaceae bacterium (assembly GCA_963849445.1). Taxonomy (GTDB): domain Bacteria; phylum Acidobacteriota; class Terriglobia; order Bryobacterales; family Bryobacteraceae; genus Bog-105. The sequence continues at coordinate 25,344 of CAWKHS010000006.1, forward strand.
CTGAGCGTCGCGCATGAAAACTATTGGCTCACCAATGAACGCGTGTCGGCGGTGCTGGCCGAAAGAAATCGCATGGCGCGGGAACTGCACGATAATCTCGCACAAGGCTTCGCGGGCATTAGTCTGCATTTACAGTCGGCGGCCAAGACCATAGACCAAGGTCCCTCCACGGTCGCCTTGAAGCACATCGAGCAGGCGCGCACATTAGCCCGTGAAAGCATTGCGGAGGCGCGCCGCTCGGTACACGAATTGCGGTCGAACGCTCACGCATTAGACGATCTCAGGAGCATGCTGCGCGAGCTGGCAGTCAAATTATCCGGCGATTGCGTCATCGATTTCGAAGCACAATGCGACGCGCTCCCCGAACTACCCGGCGAGGTCACGCGTAACCTTTATCGAATTGCCCAGGAATCCATCACGAACGCGTTAAAGCATGCACGGGCCAGCCGCATCTCGGTCAGTCTAGGCATGGATGCCGGCCGCATTCTCTTGAAGATCCGCGATAACGGCTGCGGTTTTGAAACTTCGGGAGCGCCTGCGAGCGGCTATGGTCTGGTCGGTATGCGCGAGCGGGCCGGGCATATCAGCGGTGAGGTTTTGATTAACAGTCACACGGGCGAAGGTACTGAAGTCATAGCTATGGTGCATTGCCCCGCACCGGAGACGAAGAGATGAGCGCTTCGGACCCGATCCGAGTGCTGGTTGTCGACGACCACGCTATTGTCCGTTCGGGGCTGGTTTCGATCCTGACACGGTACCCGGGATTGCTGCTTGCAGGCGAGGCCTCGGATGGTGAACGGGCGATCGAAGTTTATGCGCGTCTTCGGCCCGATGTCACGCTGATGGACTTGGCGCTCCCCGGCATTGACGGCTGGCACGCCATCGCTCGCATTCGCGAGCGGGATCCGAATGCGCGCATCATCGCGATGTCTACCTTTGCCGGCGATCACGACGTGGAGCGCGCCCTCAAAGCCGGCGCGCGCGGTTACCTGCTGAAGGATGCGGACGAAGAAGAGATTGTCGATGCCATCCGCGCCGTTCATCAAGGGCTCAGGCGGCTGGGTCAGGATGTCGGCGAAATCCTGGCTGCTGGAGCGGACTTTCAGCCGCTTTCCGAGCGCGAGATTGTTGTGCTGCAGCTCATTGCTGAAGGCAAGAGTAATAAGGAAATCGCGGCAGAGCACCGCATCGTGGAAAGCACTGTCAAAGGACACGTGAATAGCATCCTGTCCAAACTTGGCGTCGATGACCGCACCGCCGCCGTTACTTTGGCGATTTCCCGCGGTATCATTCGTCTCCCCAAGACGCCGCTGAAATAAGTTCCGTCCATAAGTTTCGTTCTGCTCATACGCAGCACTTTCCTCTGGGTCCAAAGAAAATCAGGGGAATCGCCCTCTGGACCGTCAGTCTGCGCCTAACGTCACAAGCACAACTTTAGTTCTGCTTGTAAGCAGATCTTCTGTCGCTAGGCCCGGCGCTGGTTTATCCCTACCATCAAAACCATAAGCCCGACCGCTAAGCGCCATATGTCTACCAATACTCAGTTGTTGCCGATTCCCAACGCCCCAGTCCGATTCCCGTTGGCAACGGACCGGGTCGCGGCTAGCGCTGCAACTGCCTTTCGACAGCTTCTTCCCGTTGCGGCAGCGCTAGCTAGCGGGACCCTGGTCGGTCTCGCGTTGTGCCTGCCGAAATTGTCCGGCGCGCTCGCCCCGCTGGCATGGTTCTGGATTGTGCCCATGCTGCTGTGCCCCGGACCGGCGGCGCGGGGATGGCGCTTATTCGGATGCGCCTGGCTCGCGGGCGATTGTGGCGACGACCTTGGGTACCTTTGGTATCGCGTATCCGCTGGGCTGGCTCGCGCCGTTGTACTTCCTGATCGGTGGCCTGATCATGGCCGCGCCTTTTGCCGCATTTCTGCTGCTGAGAAGCGCGGTGGGCGTGCGCCGCGCCGTGTGGGCGATGCCGCTGCTCTGGCCTTGCGTGGAGTGGGGGATCCGGCACGTGGATGGCCTGCCGCCGTTTCTCGATCTCGCCGTCCTCCAGGCGAATGCGGTGTGGCTGATTCAGTTCGGCGATCTGGCCGGGGAATGGGGCATTACCGCGTGGGTGGTGCTCTTCAACATTTTGCTGTATCAGGCAATCGTGCGCCGAGGCGGTGCGCGCCCTGTAGCCCTGCGCATGGCAGCAGTCTGCGCGCTGATGCTGGCGCCCGCCATCGCATACTCGGCCTATCGCTTGCACGGAACCACCGGCGCGAAGCCCCTGCGCGTGCTCGCCGTGCAGCCCTTTCTCGACGTAAATCGGGCGGGCGCGAGCAAGCTACTGGAGCAGGAAACCTATCTGACCGATCTTGCGGTGGCGAAGGCGAAGCCCGATCTCATCATCTGGCCCGAGGGCGCGATAGCCTTTCCGCTCGAATATAACCAGAAGATCCGCCGCTTCGTGGCGCAGGCGGTTGCGGACTGGGGCACGCCGCTTCTGACGGGCGGCGTCGATTTCGGCGGCCGCGGCATCCCCTTACTTCGCCTGATTCGCGTATCTTCGGTCGCGAACGCGGCCTTCTTCATGTCGCCAGGAGCGCCCGGCAGCGGACCCGGCCAGACCAGCCTCGCGCCCGCGCACATCAAACATCGCCTGGCCCCATTCGGCGAGACCCTCCCTTACGCGAACCGGTTTCCCTGGCTCAACAAACTATACCGCCGCTGGCACCCCGGCCAGATTCCTTTGACGCCGGGCTTCGACTCCATGATCTTTGAAGACCGGACCGACTCTGGCGAGAGGGTTGCGATTGCGCCGGTTATCTGCTGGGAAGCGCTGTACGCGAGCGATCTGGCGCTGCTCGCCCGTCATGGCGCGCAGATGTTCGCCGTCGTTTCCAACGATTTCTGGTTCGGCGATTCATCCATTCCGTGGCTTCACGCGGCGATCGCGCGGCTGCGGGCGATCGAGACGCACCGCCCCGTGCTCCGCGTCAGCACCACTGGACCTACGATCGCGCTCGACGGTCGTGGACGCGAAGTGGCCATAGCGCCGGTGCACACGCAGGCAACCCTTGCCTTTTCCGTCGCTCCCGGCGAGGGCGTCACTTTCTATGTTCGGCATCCCGATCTATTCCCGGCATTATGCCTGTTCACCGTAAGCATGTGGGCGGCGATCGGATCATTTGGAAAATTCAAAAGGATTTCAGAGAGGAACAACTCATGATTAGTTTAAGACGCACTCTTTCGGTCGTCGCGCAGATCCTTGCGTTGACTACCGCCCCATGCATAGGGTGGGCCGGTTCCGAACCCGCCTACGCGGCATGCACTAACGCTGGGGGTTGCGGCGGCCCAATTAATGCTGGGGGTGACGCTGTTGCTTCCGTCCAGCGCCTCTACCCCGGTCAGCACTTAATGGCGGCTTCGATTGCCGCGCAGCGCGCGCTGGTTTACAACGCTCAGGCGCAGGGCTCGAGCGCCGTGGCGGAAAGTGGGAACGGCGTACCGAGCTATGTATCGGCTTTTGAAATCGGCGGTACCGGCCTGGTGCTGATCGACGGCACGGCCACCGATGCCTCCGGAAATATCCTGCTGGCGGGTGCTTTCTGGGGCACGGTCAGCTTCCCCACTACACCCGCGCCCACCCGTTTCACCAGCAGCGGCGACGCGGACGTGTTCGTGGCCAAATTCAATCCGGGCGGCGAGTGTTTGTGGACACGGACGGCCCGAGGCATCAGTGGCGCACCGGCCAACTATTCCATGGACGGCGCCCTGACCGTAACTGTCGATCCGCAAGGGAATGCCTATGCCGGAGGCGGATTCGTCAATCGCTTGGCCTTCCTGGACGCGGCCGGGCAGCACGCAGCCCAACTCACGGCCACCCCTGGAACTGGCTACGGCTACGAAGCCTTCCTCGTGAAATACGATCCTGACGGCAATCTTTTGTGGGCGCAGGGCGGCATGAGCGGCGCGACCAAAAGTTCCAGCCCTCTCAACGGTGACGTCAACGCAGTGGTCAGCTCCAGCGCGGATAGACTGGGAAACCTGTTCGCGAGCGGCACAGTAAATGGCGCCAATTTCCTGGGCCATCCGGTGATAACCAATTCCAGCGGTTCGGGCGCCATTGCGCGGATTGAGGAAAGCGATGGCCACGCCGCTTGGGCCCAAGTGCTCGATGACAACAACAGCGATGGCGCATTCGACGATGTGTCGGCGCTCGGTTCCGACAATGCCGGAGGGGTGTATGCCATGGGCTACGGCAATGGCACGCAAATGAGCTTTCCGACCCTGCCGGCGGCGACACTGCTCAGCATCAATCGGCCAGACGCGGAAAACTTTCCTACAGATTCCAGTTTTCTGGCGCGCTTCAATAACCGGGGCCAGTGCCTCTGGGCCGAGCAGCCCACCGGGGCCCCGCAGTACGGCGGCTATGTTAGCACCGCGGCGCTTGCGGTGGGACCTTTAGGCGACCTCTACGTCACGGGAGTGGCCAGCTGGGATGCCCAGTTTTTTGCCTCGAACGATCTAGTGGGGCCGGACATCGAGGACACTTTCGTGGCCCGCTATGACGACGCGGGCAATCTGCTCTGGGTGAAGGCGTTCCAGACGCTAGGCTCTCCTCTAGGCTCGGGTTTTTCTTTCGGCACGCAAATCGCCGTGGACGCAGCGGGTAATGCTTATGTGGGCGGCCAGAGTTACGGCGCGACCTCCATTACCGACAATGCTGACGCGCCCGCTCCATTTACGCTCGGTTCGGGCACCGGCTACTTCAACTTTGTGGCGATGTTCGACGCGGCGGGAACCCCGCACTGGATTCGTTCGCTCGCGAACTTGGGCGAGACGAACCTTAACAGCGGCGTCGTAGACGTTCCCGGCGCTGGCTTCACTATCGACACCTTGGCGTTGACGTATAATCCCGCTGCGGGGCTGGTGCACACCGGCGGCACCTTCGCCGGGACCCTCGCGCTCGATAATCTCAAGCTGAAAGCGCCCAAGTCCGAGACCAGCGCGGCCTCCTTCCTCGCCAGCTTCCCGAGCCAGAACGGTTCAGCCGGGCCCAACGGAACCAATCCGGTCATTCAGGGAAAAATCGCCGGCGCTGGTTCGCTGGGCGGCTCGCACTTCTACGCCGACGTGACGCTGATCAACTCCGGCGGCACCACGGCCTATAACACCTGTATCGCCGGCGAGAGCGTGCGCGATCTGGCCGGCTTAACCGTGAGCGCCAACGGCCCGGCGCTGCCGGCGTGCTTGGGCGATATCGCTCCCAGCGCGCAGCGCACAAAACGGCTGTATTTCACGATCAAGGGAGCCGGCCGGTTCGCGCTGAACCTGCAGGTCGGCATGGAGAACGCAGCGCAAGCGGCTCTGAATACCGCCATGGCGTTTTCCGTACCCGGATATGGATCTTGATGATTTTGGAGAACGCAATCGAGGAGCTTTGAAAAATGCGACAGACACAACCGATACTCACTGACATGCCACGCTGGGCAGCCGCCGCGATCCTACTGATCTTTGCGGCGGCGGGCCCTGCCTCAGCAGGCAACATAACCGATTTTACTTTCAGCACGGTTCCCGGCGACGGTTCCGTAACGGCCACGGCCGGCGGGGTGAACGGCTGGGGCTACTCAATTACGAACGAGGACTCGTACGAGTGGCTCAGCATCACCGCCGTCGGCACAACCGCAAGCTTGCAACATGGAACTTTGGACAGTTCGGTCTTCGACTTTCCCGTAATCAATCCGGGCCAAACTGTGACAGTGCCTTGGATGGAGAATGCCAGCGGACTGTTCCAATTGACCTGGGACAGCAACGCTCCCCAGGGCTACTCGCAATCCGGTTTGTTCACGGTGGACGCGGAGTGGTATACGGAAAATCCGGCAGATCCGAGTTGCGATTTCAACGATACTCCGAACTCCTCGTGTTTCGATCCCAATCCTTTGCAGAACTCGGCTGTCACGCCGTTCCAAGCGAGTGTCGCTACGCCGGAGCCTGGCATGGGAATGCTGCTCATGCTCGGGAGCTGCGGTCTACTGGCTCTCACTATTCGGCGGCGGATCGTCGGGAGTTCCACCCTACCGAGACTCGGGAACTGACTCGAGAGGTTGTGCCGGCGTTCGCGGTCTCGCGACTGTAGCAATATCGTGAGATTGCGAACGCAATTTTCCTCGTGAACTGGCGCGCGGCAAGCGCCAACTATGGCCGATAGTCGCGATGGCGTTAGGTGACGAGGGCATTCAGAAGCCTCCAGCCGTTCTCTGGTCCTCACGCCAATATTGCAATACATCGCGACAGCGGCCTCCGAAATCAACCAGATTTGAGTTTCTCTTCTGCATACAGCGACAATTCGATCATCCGTTCGAGCAGTTGGTCCGCGGAAACACCCGCAAAATTCCTCAGCACGAGTTCCTTGACGTAAAGGCGTACCAGGAAGCGCAGTTGCAGTGCGCGAGTTTTTGTCGCGAAGACGAAGTCGCGGTGCCCGCTATTGACGATGATGAGATTGCGCTCTGCGTCGAACCGGGATCTCCACTGCTCTCCCGCCGCCCGCTCGAAGGTATAGCCCGGAAGGCCGCGCGCGTTGACCATCGTCTCGGTCACGGGCGACTCGATAGTGGCGGTGATCGTTACCAAGGCCTCGGCAGTGCAGGTGACCTCGCGCTGTGTGACCGATACCGTTAGACGTGTGAGGCTCGGCGTATCGGACGCCAGATACTCGACTTCCTGATCGGACGTACCCGCAAGTGAGCCGCCGCCGGAGGCGATCTCCCAGCAAAAACGGAGGTCCCCGTCCACGCGCCGGCGGGATCGATCCCGCGGTAGCGCGCGAAAGCGCCGCCGCTCGTTGATGTGCATCGTGCTTGAGGCCGGTGAGACAACAACGCTGAATAGCGGTCCCGCGTATTCGAAAAACTGTCTCTGCACTCCGCGATTAAGGTTGGGCTCGGCAATGCCGGGATCGGAGGCTCCTTCTTCTCCCATCGCCGGGGTGCTCGCACTGGTGCCGGACCGAGGCGCTCCGCCCTCGCCGTATGAGCGCGCCTGGATGTCGAACCAGTCGTACTCCTCCGGTGGCAGCGCGAGGAGGGCTTCGCGAAACGCTCGTTGAATCGCACGCAGCGATTGTTGACTAGCCTGTTCTTCTTCTGCCCGCTGTTGGGCCTCGATGAGCCCATTGAGATACGCTTCGAGAGGCTGCAACGCTTCCAGGAAGGCTGCGCACCGCTCATCGTGGATGATGCCGCTTCGGGTGCCGGGCGTGAGATTCAGGAATGGCACGTCAACGAGGCCCTGCAGATACCGCAAGGACCAGGGTGGATGTTCGAATCCGGGAAGTGTCGCAAGGTCCTCGATGACTCGAGTTCCCGCGCGGGTAAGCGCGACCCGGCAGCCGTCGGCAGGCTCTGCAAGATAGAGCTCGGCATAGGCGTCGCCGAACCGCGTATGGACCGTGGGCAATTGATGCAGCAACCGGCCCTCGTATGCTCGCGGCTCCACCTCGTAGTGCTTGCGTGCCAGTTTGTCGATGACCGTCACGCGAACCTTCGCATTGCGGATTCGGTCGCGCAGTTCCGAGGCAAGATACCACTGGAGCTTTTCGCCGGAGAGCGTTCGGATTCCCTCAAGCAGTGGACTGATGCGGAGTTCTGTGCCGCCGGCCGCGAAAAGGACCCGCAACGGGCTCACCACGTAGCCTGAGTCGCCCTTGCGCATGGTCATTTGATAGGGGCGTTGATCGCTGCCGATGGAAATCATCGTAAGCTGCTCGCCAACCGTCCAGAAAGACAGTAGCCCAATGCCGAACTCGCCCTGCAGGCCGTTTCCAGCCCCTTCCGTTTTCAGCCGCCGCTTGATCGAGTCGCAAATATGCGTCGCAACGTACTTGAAATTTGGCCGCCCCTCCTCATCGCGGGGGACGCCATCGCCGTCATCTTTGATCGAAATATAGTGCTCGCCGTGCTCCCGTCCACGGGTGATCGTAACGTTTTTCGCATGCGCGTCGATGCTGTTCTCGACAAACTCGGCAATCGCCTTTAGAGGATTACCCTGCGAGAGCGCGATGATGCGGATGGCGTTCCAATCATCGCCGATTCTGAGCTTGCCGCGGTCGGCGGGCTTCGTTAGCCGAGAAATTTTTGGTTTCGATCCGCGTACGGCGAGACTGTCGTCAGAATTGCGAGACACAGATAATTCCTCTTCGCTCACGATGCCGATCCTGTCCTACGACGACGCGGCGACGGAAGCAGAGGCGGCTGCCATTCACTGAGTGCGATGACCGATCCGATATCCGCAACCCGGTTGACGTACCGGCTGTCCGCCGTGACAAATAATCCTTTGTGCACGAGCGCAAGGGCGTGATAGGCCGCATCGTAGAACGACACTTCATAGCGGCGGGTCAATTCCAGGGTCTTCGCAAGCCAAGGTTGAGACGGCTGCACCTCCTCGAAGCCGAACTTCAGCAGCGCAGATAGCCAGTCCGAAGCTTGCTGTGGAAAGCGTCGGACGATGGTATTGCCGACTTCATAAAGCCATAGCGCCGGCAAGATGGCGCGGACAGCCTCTTCGTAGGATTGCAGCTCGGAGGAGCAGCGCTTTGTCCGCCGTCTGGCTCGTCATCCGACGGCAGCACCCATTTAAGCAGGACCGATGCGTCAGGTACCAATAGCGGCCGTATCGGCATTAGTGGCCGTGCTCTCGATCCTCGCGGATCCACCTGGTCACTTCTTCCGTACTCACTTTGGGCAGTTGTGCGCGCAGAGCCTCCATCTCACGCACCGCATCGTTGCGCCGGCGCCGAGTGACCCAGGCTCGTAACGCCTCGTTGATGGCGCGACTGCGCTCACCTGTTGGAACCCTGGCCAGAATCACCCAAGTATCGTCGTCGATCATGACGTTGATGCGTTTGCTCATAGCGGCGCGTGCTCCAAGTAAAAATAGTTAGTGTGTACAGTATTACACACTGATTGGAGGGCCTGAGGTATGTCGTTGGACTGGCTGGATCGCGGGCCAAGTATTGCAGTGTGCGTTGCCGCAATCCTTGAGCTGGAAATGCGAAGGATCTACATGTTGCTGTGCGCGGATCATTCGCACACGATTCTCTTTCGCCTTCGCGAACACTGCTAAGTTATTAATGCAGACGATCTTAGGAGCACAATTTTAGCGACGCCAGCCTATGGATGCCCGCCCAAACGTTTTGGGGATCTTTTCGATATTTTCAATGTCTTACGGCTATCGAAGGTTCGTCCGAATGTCGGTCGGCGAATAGATACCTTCTTGCAAGCTGTTGGTTTTATATGGTGGCCAGGGACGGAATCGAACCGCCGACGCCAGCCTTTTCAGGGCTGCGCTCTACCGACTGAGCTACCTGGCCTTTTCAGGCGGGAAAACCCAGTTTAACAGACGATTTATGCTGTTCTTTTCGACTAGCGGTGTGCGCTCCAGTACTGTGCGCGGCAACGATCTTCTTGATATACTCCGCTTATCTGGCTCTACTCATGAGTGAACAGCGTTTAGGCGATGTGATCGACGATCACTGTATCAAGTGCCGTCGCATCACAAATCATTCCATCGTTTCTCTCGTAGAGGGACAGGCGGCGAAGGTTCGATGCCGAACCTGCTATCACGATCACGATTACCGTCATGAGCAGGCCCCTCCCTCCAAAAAAGAGCTAAAAAGAGCGGAAGCTGAGGCTCTGGCCCATGCTTCAGAAGCGCAGGCCGCGATGGAAGCACGCGACGGGCAGCCGGCCACGCCCGACGCCGAGCCGGACTCGGAGCCGGTTGCGCAACTCAGGGCTAAGAGCGAACACGCCTGAATCGTAGTGTGCAGTACTCCGCGCGAAGATCTCGCCACCAGCATTATTCGTGAGCTTCGCTCGCGGGGTCACAAAGCGTATCTTGTAGGCGGATGTGTTCGCGACCGCTTACTTGGTCTCACCCCGAAGGATTACGACGTCAGTACAGACGCTATTCCGCAACAGCTGCTTGCCATTTTTCCTCGTGCGCAAACGGTCGGAGCTCACTTTGGGGTGGTTCTCGTCACGCGCGGGGACGGCGTCGATGTGGAAGTGGCGACATTCCGCAGTGAGGGAAGGTACTCCGACGGCCGCCGGCCCGACGCGGTTCGATTCGAAACGGATCCTGCTCTCGATGCCCAGCGGCGCGATTTCACCATCAATGGCCTCATGGAAGATCCGCTTACGGGTGAGGTGTTCGATTACGTCGGCGGAAAAGCCGACCTCGTCCGCGGAATTATCCGCACCATTGGTAATGCGGAAGAGCGCTTCGAAGAGGATCACTTGCGCATGTTGCGCGCGATACGGTTCGCTGCGCGTCTGAATTTTTCTATCGAGCCACAAACAATGCAGGCGATCCAGCGCTTGGCGGCCTCGGTTTCGCGCATCTCGGTCGAACGTATTCGCGATGAGTTAGTACGTATTCTCACGGAAGGGGGCGCGCGCCGTGGCCTCGAGCTATTGGACGAGTCCGGCCTTCTCCTTCACTTGTTGCCCGAAGTGAAAGGCTTCCAAGGCGTTCAGCAACCTCCCGAATTTCATCCCGAGGGCGATGTCTGGGCTCATGTACTGCTGATGCTGTCACAACTGCAAAATCCTTCGCCAACTTTGGCTCTCGGCGTATTGCTCCACGATGTGGGCAAGCCGCGCACCTTCCGTATTGCCGATCGCATTCGCTTCGATGGGCATGCCGAGATTGGAGCTGAAATGGCCCAGCAGCGAATGTCACAGATGCGTTTCTCAATCGAAGATACCGAGCAAGTGACCTCTTTGATAGCCAATCACATGAAGTTCAAGGATGTGAGACAAATGCGCCTAAGCACGTTGAAGCGCTTTCTTCGGCTGCCCCGCTTTGATGAGCATTTGGAACTTCATCGATTGGATTGCCTGGCAAGCAACGGTTACACCGATTCCTATGACTTCGTCAGGGAGAAGCTCATTGAACTCGATCAGGAAGAACTGCGCCCTGCGCGGTTGATCAACGGACGAGATCTAATCAGGGCGGGCTATAAGCCTGGTCCGGACTTCGGATTGGCGCTTGAGGCCGTCGAAACAGCGCAACTCGATGGCGACATTGATACCCGCGCCGAAGCGATGGATCTGGCCCGTTCAGTACTAGAAACCGCTCAAGCTGCTACTTAGAACAGAATTTTGGTATTCTGATCCACGCTCCGGCATCCAACAGAAAGCTCAGTCTCGTACTGAATCCTTTGAGAGGAAGATCACTATGCCCGTCGCGGATGTGACAACCAGCCAGCTGCTCGAAGAAGTTCAAGCGGCGAGAGCCGAAAGCGACCGCCTGTTCAGCATTCTTAGCCCTGAGGGCATTTACTCACGTCCTATTGCCGAACGGCACAGGGTCATATTCTATATAGGGCACCTGGATGGATTCGATGCTATTCAGATTTGCAACGAAGCCCTTGGTCTAAATTCGCCGGATCCGCAATTCGATCGTCTTTTTCAGGCGGGCATCGACCCTGATTCGGGCCATCTTCCCACGGACACGCCTGCCGATTGGCCCACCATCGAACAGATCAAGGCCTATGTCGACCGTTGCCGAAAGCGCGTGGACCAAAACATGGAGCGCGCTCCGGAAGATATTCTCGTTCTGGCGCTCGAACATCGTCAAATGCATCTTGAGACGTTGGCGTACATGTTTCACAATTTCGGCTACGACGTGAAACGAATGCCGGCGGGCGCGGCGATTCGTGCCTCTGCAAGGGCGAATGTCGAGAACGGCTGGCGAGACATTCCGGCCGGCGAAGCGGTCCTGGGCAGACCGCGCGACGGCTCTTTTGGCTGGGATAACGAATTTGAAGAGCTCCGCGTCAACGTGCCGGGGTTTCGAATGCAGCAATACAAAGTGACGAACGGCGATTATCTTCGCTTCGTTCAGCAGGATGGCGCCCTGCCGCAGTTCTGGGTCAAGCGTGACGGCGAGATTTTCTATCGCGGCATGTTCGAGGAAATCCCGCTGCCCCTCGATTGGCCAGTGTACGTAACACAGCAGCAGGCGGCGGCTTACGCGAAATGGATGGGTAAGAGCTTGCCGACTGAGGAACAGTTCCATCGCGCTGCTTACGGTACGCCATTCGGCGGGCAGAGAGTTTATCCATGGGGCCATGCGGAGCCATCGCCTCGCCACGGTAATTTCGATTTCAAACGTTGGGACCCCGAATCGGTGGACGCTACCCCTGAGGGGGACAGTGCGTGGGGAGTGAGTCAGTTGGTCGGCAATGGTTGGGAATGGACCAGTAGCGTTTTTGCACCCTTCCCCGGCTTCAAGCCGCGCGATAGTTATCCCGGCTACTCAGCGAACTTCTTCGACGGCGAGCATAACGTGATGAAAGGTGGATCGGCTCGCACTTCGGCGCGGTTGCTGCGCTCGTCTTTTCGCAACTGGTTCCGTCGCGACTACCCGTACATGTATGCGGGATTCCGTTGCGTGGAAAACCAGGACATCTGAAATGGGCTTGTCTGTCGCAGTTCAGCTGTCGCAGTTCGCATTCGACGTTGCCGAGGGACTTTCAGGTTCGGGGCAGAAGAGACTTTCTTCGCGTTATTTTTACGACGATCTGGGAAGTAGCCTTTTTGAAGCAATCACGCTGCTTCCGGAATACGGTCTGACGAGAGCAGACGAGCGCCTTCTCCGATCACACGCGGGTGAGATCGCATCTCTAGCCGGCCGCGTTTCAATCGTGGCGGAATTGGGAAGCGGTACGGGCAAGAAGACCAAACACATCCTCAAAGCGGTTACTCGACAGAGCAGGGAAGTCGTGTATCAGCCGATCGACGTTTCGGCGGCCGCGCTGGCGGCATGCGGCTTAGAGCTCCAGGAGGTGTGTGAAGTTCAGCCTGTATGCGGCGATTGGGTGGAAGGCGTGCGGGAGATTGCACGTTCGCGCTCGGGCGATCATCCGCTTTTACTGCTATTTCTCGGCAGCTCGATCGGCAACTTGGACAGAGAAGCAATTCCCGGATTTTTTCAAAGCCTGAAGCAACATCTTCGAAGGGGAGATTTCTTGCTGCTCGGCGCTGACCTAGTGAAAGATCCCGAAATCATGCTTGCTGCCTACGACGATCCGACGGGGGTCACGGCTGCGTTTAACTTGAACATCCTAGGGCGAATCAATCGTGAGCTCAACGCGCATTTCGACTTACGCGCGTTTGCTCACGAAGTCCACTGGAATGAAGAGGATCGTTGTATCGAGATGCACTTGCTGTCGTGCCGCGACCAGCTCGTTCACATTGCCGCCCTTGATATAACATTGCGATTCCGTGCGGGTGAGACAATCTGGACCGAGTCGTCGCATAAATTCAGTCAAGCCGAGCTGAACGACTACGCGCGCCTGAGCGGTTTTACCACACTCGCGACCTGGGTCGACGGCGAATGGCCGTTCGCGGAGACGCTCTGGCGCGCTAACGGATGAGGGCGCCCCAAGGCCTGCCGTGGCGCGGAATCCAAAGACGTTCTCCACCGCCGTAGCGACTCGCAAAGGCTGCAATCGCAGTTGCCTCTTGCCGGTTGATCTGTGATCGATAACGGCTGACGACGCGCAACTTTCGCGATGCCGGTTCGCTGGTTCGGATCACCACCGGCCGGAGCGCAACGTGTGTGAACCGTTCCGTTTCGCGTACTCTGGCGGCCAACTGCTCATCCGAAGTCCAACTTGCATACGGGAGATCTTCGTAAAAGCCGAGTCTCTGTCCTTTGTGAGCTTTGAGCGCCGCGCAGTGAACGGCGCGATGGTCGATGTGATTACCGAGAGCGAGTGGGGCTAGAATGAGGCCGGCGCGGAAGTGTGGCTCTACCTGCCGGCCGAGAGAGGCAATCTCGTCTAGCGGCTGTAAGTCTTGGTTTTCCGGCGCGCTGATTGAAGCTACACTGATGTTGAGCCGGATAGGCGCATCTAGTAAGCCAAGCGCTTGTATTCGTATTCGCGGGTCAATTGAATACAAAGCACGCCGGTCTTCTCTCTCTCGCAACCAGGATATGTCGGGCGCCGAAGATGCAGCGCACTGCGGCCCATAAGAGCTGATCGTGAAGAAGTTAAGCACCCTGATCGGCACGTTCAGCTTCGACCAGCGGGACAGTGAGAGAGCGAGTGAAAATGCCGCATCATCACGATGCGGCGACAAAACTGTCAAGCCCAGCATTCGCCAGGTAAGCGGCTAGAATGCCACAGCCGGGCGGACCGGTAACGCGGAGCTAACGGCGGCCGCAGCGGCTACTGTTTTGGCGGCGAAATCAGGTGCGGCTGCGAGCTGCTTGCACAAGGTAAGAGCCTGAGCAACTACCTGGTCCATGTTGTAGTAGCGGTACGTGGCGAGCCGTCCTACGAAATGCACTCGCTTCGTAGCTTCCGCCAATTCCGCATAGCGCTTGTAGAGTACTCCGTTTTCGGGAGTCGGAACCGGGTAGTACGGGTCGCCTTCGGCTGCTGGATATTCATAGACTACGCTCGTGTGGCGATGTACTTGCCCCGTCAGATATTTGAATTCCGTGACGCGCGTGTAGGCATGGTCATTGGGATAATTCACAACTGCGACAGGCTGCAGGAACTCGCGCTGGACGGTCTCGTGTTGGAAGCGTAAGGACCGGTACGGAAGTTGGCCAAAGCGGAAATCGAAATACTCGTCAACGGGACCGGTATAGATGATCTCCCGGTATTTGACGTTCTTCACCACGTCGCGGTAATCGCTTCCGAGTTCGATCTCGATGTTCGGATGATCCAGCATGTTTTCGAACATGCGCGTATAGCCATGCTTCGGCATAGCTTGAAAGCGGTCGGTAAAGTAGCGGTCGTCACGGTTAGTCCGGACGGGAATGCGGGCCGTAACCAGCGCATCCAACTCCGATGGATCTTTTCCCCACTGCTTGCGCGTGTAGTTCCGGAATAGCTTCTCATAGAGATCACGGCCTACTTTACTAACCACGACATCTTCGGAAGTCCGGATGGACGTGCGCGCCTCAGCTCGCGATGCGAAGAATTCCTCGACTTCCTTCTCGGAAGTGAGCTTCAGGTTGTAAAGAAGATTGACAGTATCTAAGTTGATGGGGACGGGCACAAGCTTACCGTCAACGGAAGCAAGAACTTTGTGCTCGTAATTGCGCCAACTTGTGAATTGGGAGAGATACTGAAAGACCTGCTCTGAGTTCGTGTGGAAGATATGCGGTCCGTAACGATGAATCAGGATACCGTCCGCGTTTTGGTGATCGTAGGCGTTGCCGCCGATATGCTCACGTCGATCAATAACCAAGACCTTTTTGCCAAAGCTTCGGGCCATCCGCTCCGCGGCAACAGCTCCCGCAAAGCCAGCGCCAACAATCAGGTAATCAAACATGTGACATGCCTTTCGCCGCGATGTTTGCGGAATCTGCCATTTGTGGGCGACTGCTCGATAGTGAGTGCTTGAACGACAGCTTGGCTTCAATAAGTTGGTTCATATCGCTCCACGTCTTATCCCAGGAGGACTGAGATAGAAATTGATCTACTCGGGTTTGGAAGTCCTTGCTAAATGGACTCTGGAGAAGGGAATCTGCTGCCCTGAGAAATTCGCTAGCATCGTTGGCAATCCGTACTAAGCCGAGATCGCCGTAAGGAGTGACCACGTCCCGGATCGGCGCGGAGACAACGTGCAGGCCCGCGGCGAGATATTCTGGCGTCTTCGTGGGGCTGATGAAACGGGTTGAGTCGTTCATTGCGAAGGGAAGCACACCTATGTTCCAACCGGAGAAGTAGGCCGGAAGATCGGAATACGGCTTCATTCCGAGGTAGTGAATGTTATCCGCGCGGGGCAACAGCGCTGGGTCGATTTTTACGATGGGCCCAAGCATGACAAACTGCCAGTCGGGACGCGCCGCAGCAACGTCGCGGATGAGTGCGAGATCCATTCGCTCATCGATGACTCCCGCATAGCCGAGACGCGGACTTGGTATTTTCGATTGGTCGTCCGGTTCACGATCAATGGAGCGGGCACGCGCGAAGTGCTTTACGTCCACGCTACTCGGAAAAAGGTGAACCGAGGGATGCTGCCGCCGTTTCGATTCATATAAGCTGGCTCCGCCAGTAAATACCAGGTCCGCATTCTCAAAGAGCGTGGCTTCGTTCGTTCGCATGGCAAGGGGCGCGCCGGCGAACGCGGAGAGCTCGTCCATGCAGTCGTAAACCGTAACCTGCGGCCGCAGGCTCGATGAAAACTCGAGCGCCATCGGCGTGTAGTACCAGGCAATGTAATCCGTAATGGCGTTGTCCGCCAGCAGCGACCTCAGAAGCCTCTTCTGATAATCAGTGACCTGCTGCCCGCTAAGGCCGTGAGGCAGAACCGGGGTTACCACATTTACGCCGGTCTTGGGACATGTTGCGAAACGCAGCTGAGCATCCGCTTCTTCAAATACCGGCTCCTCAAGAAAGAAAACCCTCCGAGCCCGTGCAAACCTGCTCATGAGGTGCTGCGGCCGCTGGAAAACGAAACCCCATCGAAGATGGGACAGGCATATCAGATCGAGGTTGGTCGGCATTGTGTATAGATTGATAACTCTGCTCTAGGCGTAATTTTTGATTTAGAATGGCGTGACCGAGTGGCCAATGAATGGCGCGGTGACCGTCAGCATCGGCATAATCGAATAGGCCGTTGCAGCAATACCGGTCATCTTCCCAGCCCGGGTGATTGACGATCGGATAAAGACAAATGCCGTGTACCGGAAGACGAAGAGCGTGCGCGGTTACAACTTCATCGCAGACGTAATTGAACCAGTCCGCGCGTGCGTCGTCCTCGGTCCCCGTCTCTGAGATAAACATCGGACGCCGATATCGGCTCCAGATCTCTTCAAGCATCTTGTGAAGAGGCCGGTATCTGGAATCGCTACGGTCAAGAGTGTCTGAATTATGCACCCACTGGTTGCGATCGTAAAAGTTGGCGCCAATGATATCCAAGTACTCAGGCCGGCCGCCGAGTTCAGGCGCCATCCTGCCGGAGATCATGTCCCATGCCTGAAACTGAGCGACGCGATACCGTTCCGCTTCAATGTCGTCTCCCGGAATCGCTGGATCGCCAACTATGTGAATAACCGGCTCGGGCCAAATGAGCCTTACGGCCGCTAACTCATTCAGCAGCACCTCGCTCGCCGCGGTTGCTCCCCGGACGAGGTTGCGCTTCAGTTCGGCTCCGCGATCCCTCTCATATGGATTAATCGCAGCCACGTCACCGCCGGCCCAGGACAGAAACGAGATCTCGTTAACCGGCGCAAAAGCGCGACAGCAGCCTCTTCGGCGCTTGACGAAGCGCGTGACGGCGTAAACAAAGCGGCTGAACGATTCGGAAAACTCGGGCGCGAAGATGTCAACGTGCTCCGGCCAACCGAAATGCAGCAGATCGAGAAGAATCTCCGTTCCGGCTTTCTCGGCCGCATCAAACAGGCGTTCCAAGGATTGGAAATTGTACTGGCCCGGCGATTCTTCAATCACGTGCCAGCGCGCGCCCACTCGTACGGTCGCCATACCGAACCATTGAAGGCGCTTGTAATCCTCGTATGCCAAGCAATCGTGCTTGGTCATTTCGATGAGGTCGAGGCGCCGTCCAGACTTGTGCTTATGCGTGGAACATTCAAATCCGGCTTGTAGAAACGTTCGAAACATAGAATACGGGCCTGAGAACACTACTCCCAACACACGCTAACGGGCTGTAAAGACGCACTCAGACACGACACACTGCGGGCGGTCTGTGCACATCTAACTCTTGAGGAGAAAACGCCGCAGTCTCAGGTCTGAGGCTGACTGTAATCCCCACTTCACTATGGATCTAAATAGCGGGTATTTAGTTTCCGTACTGGTAGATCAACGTGCGTTCAGCGCCTTTACTTATCACTCGTTAAAATTAACCGCTGCGCGCTTACCAAGCATAGTAAGTGCTTGATATATCTTACCAAATTGCGAATTAAGAGGCTTTCCCGGAGTACTATCCCGGTCCGTGCCACCGGGTAGCACCTGATTAATGGCCGTGCAAATCGTCCTAGTTCCTTCGGGCAAAAGTGTTTCCGATGCGATCAGAAGCTTCGCGGGCAATGAAATGGTGCAGGTGTATTGCCGTCGTTCGATTGCGTCACGAATGCATTCGGCGGCATACTCCGCTGCAACAGAAAATCCAGGCAAATTGCCGAGCAAACCGAACCACGCAAATTCGTGCTTGGATTCGCCGGCGAATTCCGCGTTCAGATAGGAACCGGTACGCATTAATCCGGGAACAACCGTGAGGACGTGGATGCCTTTCGATTTGGCCTCCGCGCTGAGTCCGGTTGAGAACCCAACCAGCGCGAATTTCGCGCAACTGTAGGGCAGCAGGTGCGGAACGCTGACGCGGCCGCCAATCGACGTGATGTTCACGATATGACCGGCGCCTTGCTTTTTCATTTGAGGTAGCACTGCGAGGGTGAGATTCACAGGCGCCCAAAACATCAAGTCCATTGCGCGCTCGTACTCCGCGTGCTCGAAGCTATCGAACGGCCCCACTTTGATATAGCCAGCGTCGTTGACGAGAATATCGATCCGCCCGAAGTGCGCGATGACGCGCTCGATGAGTGATGTGATTTCGCTCTGGCTCGTCACGTCACACGTGAACGGCACTGCCTCGATATGTTCTTGCTCCAGCCGGCGGCAGGCGCGATCGAGTTCGCCTTGATCGCGCGCGCAAAGAGCCAGGCGGCCGCCTTGCCGGCCCAAATCTTGGGCCAGCGCGAGACCGAGTCCGCGAGAGCCTCCCGTGATCAAGATGACCTTGCCACGCAAATCTGTCCGTCGCTCGCCCTCCTTGGGCGAAAAAAGTTTTTTCGCCACCATGACAGTGGCGGCGGTAACAGCCGCCTTGCCCAAGATCGATAGAACGCTTTCGCCAGTGCGCGTGGATTGCGGAAGTGAAGAAGCCATGCAAATTGCTCGCAAACCTGGATTCGGCAAAGCTCGAAATGTTTCTTGGGAGTTGTCCCAGGCGGCCTCGTCGAGGCGTGAACGCGATGCTATCCTGAAGCAGAAGTTTTTCCTAAACGGGCCGGTAGCTCAGTTGGTAGAGCATCGCACTTTTAATGCGGTGGTCGCGGGTTCGAGTCCCGCCCGGCTCACCATTGTTTTCAGCATCTTCCTGAACCTCCAAATTTTGTCTAGCACCGTTGTCTTGCACCGAATT
The DNA here is from genome assembly GCA_963849445.1 of uncultured Acidobacteriaceae bacterium. Taxonomy (GTDB): domain Bacteria; phylum Acidobacteriota; class Terriglobia; order Bryobacterales; family Bryobacteraceae; genus Bog-105. The sequence goes on from CAWKHS010000006.1 coordinate 44,518, forward strand.
GTCAAGAGTGCTCAGATGTGTCGCCATTTTCTGGCGGAGCTCTCGCACTTCGGGAAGAAATATGCTGGGTCTGCAGCTGACAACGCCATGCGATCTCGGCTCCCATGTGAATCTTGTGCGTGCACCTGCGTGATAGGAGATCAGGAGAGAGCGCCGCGTATACGGTGGTAAAGAATTTCGGACCTCCCGATATTTGACATGCGGCATGATGCGTTCACGAACGTTGTCCGCATCTGTTATCGGGGAATACGAAGCGGTACCCGATTCATTAGTGCCCGCTCCGTTACTGATGGATTAGAAGTCGGGAGACGGGCGCAAATCCCAGAACTTTGAAGCGGTTGCTAACTCAAGTAATAATAAGAGCACGCGATGAAATTCATTATTGGATTTGTTGTCGGATTACTGGTGCTGCCTGTTTTTGGATGGCTTTATTTTCGGTTCGGGTATGCTCCGGTCGCGACCGCATCATCGCCGATGCCGTTCGAAAAGACGCTCGCGCACATGGCGCTGAATGCGCGCATAGAAAAGGAAGCGCCTAAGAGCGCTCCCATCCAAACCACAGAGGAAAACTACATGGCCGGGGCGCGTATCTACCGCACCAACTGTGCTATGTGTCACGGGCTGCCAGGTCAAGACGCTTCGCCTACTTCGAAAGGTATGTTTCCGAAGCCGCCGCAGTTGTTCAAGGGCCACGGAGTAACAGACGATCCGGCGGGAGAGACGTATTGGAAAGTCGCGAATGGTATCCGCCTGACAGGCATGCCCGCGTACACCGGAACGCTCGATCAAACGCAAATGTGGCAGGTCAGCTTGCTGCTCGCTAACGCCGACAAGCTGCCTCCGGATGCGCGCACATCACTCGCGCAGCCTTTGGATGTTCGCTAGCTGTTTGTAGGGGCGAGAGCGCGGAGAGTGAAAAAGAAGGTCGAACCCTGCCCGGGGTTTGATTCGACGCTTATGTTCCCGCCGTGGCTTTCGACAATTTTGCGGCAAATGGCCAGACCCATGCCCGTGCCGGGGATGTCACTGCCATGCAGGCGTTTGAGTGGGGAAAAGATCTGTTCCTGAAATTGCGCAGCGATTCCTTCGCCGTTATCCATCACAGCGAAACGCCACATTTTGGCTTGCGGCTCTGCCGTTATACGAATACACGGTGCAATGTTCTGCCGGCTGTATTTGATGGCGTTGGCGATCAGGTTCTGGACAAGCTGGCTGAGTTGCACGACATCGCCGTAAATCTCGGGCAAGCTCGAGTAATATACCCGAGCCCCGGTTTCTGAGATGAGGACATCGAGATTATCTATGGCGGCCGCGAGGATGGCGTCCATGGATACAGCACTCATTTCAGGTTGATCCTGCCCGACCTGAGCGTAATTCAGCAGCGCTTCCACCAGCCGATCCATACGGTCTGTGCCGTCCAGAACCATACGCATGAACTCACGGGTAGACTCGTCCAAATGGTCTTTGAGACGGCGCTCGAGCAGTTGCGTGTAGCTCTTCACGGTGCGCAACGGCGACTGAAGATCGTGGGCGGCGACATGAGCGAAGCGGCCCAGCTCGTCGTTCGAACGCTGCAGTTCTCGGAGTAGTTGCTCTCGTTCGTGTTCTGCCTGGTGGCGCTCCGTAATGTCGCGCGAGATGGACAGAATACGAACCGCTTCACCCGAGTCGCCCTGTATGGGGGTAACCACCACTTCCCACCATTTCGGCGTATTCTTCGCCGTTGCGCAATATCCCTCAAAGTGGGCCGTCTTGCCCTGCATCGCGCGCTGAAGCGCTGCTTCTGCCGATATCCGTTCGTCTCCTTGCCAGAAATCCAACCATGGCTGGCTTACGCAGAGCGAAACATCATCGATTTCCATCTGCTTACAACCCCCTTCATTGAGGGACAGGAGGCGGCCATCCGAATCGAGTACCTTGATGCAATCGGGGCTGCTGGCAAGAATGCTGTTCGTGAACTGCTCGCTGAGCCGTAGCGCGTTTTCGGTTGTCTTTAGCTCGCTCACGTCACTGGCCAGAACAATGAAACCTTGTACCTTGCCCTGCGGATCGATGTCAGGCATGTAGCTGATATGGACGTGACGGACAGCGCCCTCCCAGCCAGGAAGCTCGGCTTCGAAACTCACATGCCGGCCTGCCAAAACTTCTTCCATGTGGGGCCGAAGCTTAGCCGCCAACGCGTCCCCGAGTACTTCCGAGACGTGCTTGCCAACGATGTATTCAGGCGTAAGGGCCAGCCAATTGGAATAGGCGTCGTTGGCGAGCCGATAGCAAAGGTCCCGGTCAATGTAGCTGACTAGGGCAGGAAGCGTGTTCAGAATCAGACTAGCTTTGTGGTCCTCAGCGAGCGCGCTTTCGCTCTGTTCGCGGATCGTAGAAACGGATAAAGGCATAGACAGCGGACGGGCTTACGAAGCAACTGCCCGGGACAGACAACCGATTGGATGAAAGCCACTGTCACAATGGTGCGCCGGGCGTGAGCTGCAGCATACTGGAGAAACCAACAGCTAGGAAGCGGCCTCCATATTTTGGAGGTCCACGTAAATGAACAAGGAACAGGTTTCGGGAAAGTTCGATGAGGTGAAAGGCAAGGCGAAGGAACAGGTGGGCAACGCTACCGACGACGCTGGAACCCAGGCCGAAGGTCTTAAGGACCAGGTGAAAGGCAATGCAAAGCAAGCCTACGGCGACGTAAAAGAAGAGGTCAAGAAGCAACAGAACCAGCCTTAGCTGGTGTCTGTGCCACGACGCGCCGCGCGCTACCGAGAGAGATGGAAGTGTGGCGCAGCGGCGCGTCAGTTGATTCCAGGATTTTCGAGAGCGTACATAGCGTTACTGGCCGTACCCTGCGCCTCAGTTCTAAGGAAACGCCCGGCAACGCACGCGCGACTGCTTGGCGATTTCCTCTCTGTATTGACCAAGCATCGCTTGGCTGCCGGGCTAGCTACCTAGAAATTCGCCGATAGGCGCCAGCGGTTCTATATGGTCGCAGAAGATCTTGAACATCGCGAGCATCGGAACCGCGAGCAGGGCGCCCGGAATGCCCCAAAGCCAGCCCCAGAAGCTGAGACCCAGGAAGATCACCACCGGATTCAGCGTCAGCCTGCGACCCATGATCAAGGGACTGACAAGAGTGCCCATGCTCATGGTGAACGCCAAGAAAGCCGCAGGAACCAATAGTGCGTGTCCAGACGAGGGAAAGCTCATCACGGCGACCAAAGTGACCAGAGTAGCGCTCGTTAAAGCGCCGACCGTAGGGATAAAGTTCAGCAGTCCTGCGACGGCGCCCCAAAGCGCTGGGTTCGGCATACCCAATGCCCAAAAAAGAAATCCGCTTCCGATACCGATGGCGGCGTTGATGACGGTGATAGTCAGTAAATAGCGAGAGATGTTCTTCTCGATTTCTCGCGCGATTTGCACCGCCTTTTTCTTGTCAGACAAAGTGGGTAAGACGTGGATCAGCTTGCTGAGGAACAGATCGCCGGAAGCGAGCAGAAAATACAACAGGACAATCACGACGATGAAGCTGAATACGAATTTAGAAGTCCCACGGAACAGCGCATCGAGTATGCTGCCCTGCTTTAATTCGACCCGTTGCGGGGTTTTTGTTGCCGAAGAATTCATGTGCGTCAGCTTTTCAATCTGATCTCCGAGGTTCGCGAGTTTTTCCATCGGCTTTCTCAGCGGCTGCATTTTAGCCTGTAATTGGGTTCCAAGCTCAGGAGCCTTTTCGAGCCAATCCGCCAATGGGCCTGAGAGTTCATATGCGAGCAGCCCGAACAGTGCGAACACCGCAACGATGACCACGCCGGAACTCAGAGCCTCCGGAACGCGAAAGCGTTTGAACGACCGCACAACCGGTGCGAGCAGGAAATTAAATACAATCGCCAATACCACCGGTAGAAAGAAATCCCGAGCGACATACAGCGTGTAGAAACAGGCCAGAATGAAAAGGCCGGTCAGCGCGATCGAGCGGATGCCGAACGGTCCCTGGAACAGCCGGGCAGTATCTTCCAAAGTGGCATGTGTGGCGGGGTTGCTCACTTCTGTGGATGCGGAGTGTAGCAACATGACTCTAGGCTACAGGAACGCGATGCGTAGGCGATCACTCGGGATTGGCGGGAGCCGATTCAACAAGCGCCTTAGCGCTTCGGCCGCGCGGACTATTCTGCCAATTGTCCAGATCGTCGGAGGGCAGCCAGCGCGGTAGTGGGATGAGCAGGTAATCGGAAAGCGCCAGCAGAAAAGGCTCGTACGTGGCGCGGAACTCGTTCAGACGCTGTTCGGCTTCCTCGGGTGCGCTGAATACAATTCCTGCATCGCTGAGCTTAGCGGACAGACTTTGAAAATCGGTGGCAGAAAGGCGGTCCGCGCTGTTTGTCTTGGGGGCCAGTTCGAAAATGCGGGACAACTCGATTAGTGCCAGCCGGGCCGTCGCGAACGTCATTTTTGCGGTGAACGTTTCGACGTCGCGCAGTCCTACCAGGCAGAGAGCGCAGGTGTCCATGATCGCGCACATAGCAGCGAGCCAATTCTGATTGTGATGTTGTGAGCGATAGTAGCCGAGCATGGGATACGAAAGGTGGCTTTCCACCATTTCGGAGGCCCACTCTTCCCAGCGCTGCAGCAGTTCATACAAATAGCGGTGTCCTCCTCCATCGAGATGACGTGTGAGCAAGGTGGAGGAGACGGGAGGTGATCCTGCGCGAGCGTCGAGTTGAATAACATGCATCTCGCGGCGGGAAAACATCTGGTAAAGCACTGGCAAGTAGCTGATCACTACCGCAATGAACCCGAAACCCGTGCCCGCTTCGAACACGGCGATCACTTTCGATAAATGCGTTTGCGGAGTTACGTCTCCGTATCCTACGGTGAAGAATGTGACGCCACTCATGTAAAACAGGTGCAATAGGTGCGAGGAAGGCTGCACGGCATAGAAAACAAAACCGAACGCTAGGATCAGAATGACGGCCCAGAAGAACATCAGCACGACAAGCGACAGCGGGCCAAAGATGCCGATGATATTCTCGCGCCTCTTACCGGAACGAATGCGCACCGCGATGGCGGACCAAAACGCCCATGCGTAATTGAAGAAAAGCCGCACAAGCCGCAGCCTGCGCTGGACGCGTCGCGGCAGTAACATGACCTCGAAAACGTCGTGAAAAACGATGCAGAGGAGAATGAATCCAATAAATCCCAGGACGGAAGAAAGCGGGATTGCGTATAGAGACATTCGCCTCTAGTCTCCTGTATCTGAAGTTTGGAGGTCCATACGTATGACGAAAATCCTGCAACGGATCTGGAAGAAAGATAAACCGACCTCTACACGGCAGTCGTTACGCGCGCTTTATTGCTTGGCCGCGGCGCGGACACTTCAGCCTGGTCCGTAATTACTTACTACCCGAAGCGGAACCTATGGACGCGGGGAGAACTGAGCAAGGCGTCGGCAAGCAGAACACTTCTGAAAATGCATGAGATCACCAGATGGATTTCATTTGGGTTAAGCGCACTTTGATCTGGCCTGGTTCTCCCCCTCTGGCGTAGAACTCAATGCCGTTCGCGCCGGCGGGTGGGAAAACGAGGTTTGTGTCGGCGAGACGTCCGCGATCGGCGAAGATCTCTACCGAGTCGCGGTCTACCAGCACGTCCAACCGCAAGACGGTGTCGTGCAAGACGAGCGGAGCTTCGACAGCCTGTGCGAAATCGGTGCTGAAATTGGTGAGACCCGAATGGCTTCGATCAAAAGATAGTTTATGCGCCGCCACATTATAACTAATTGCGGTGTAGTTAGTGCCGCGCTGAAGAATGTGCCATCCGACCTCTTGCGCGCCGTCCAGGGGAATCTCCGCCTGGAGTTGAAAGGTGCCGGTTTTGGTGAGATCGCTTTTTGCGAGCCAGCGATTCACGGCTTTTACATTTCCCTCAATTTCCGCTGTCTGCCTAGTGAGATCAGCAAGCTCGGCAACCGGCAGTTGGACCAACCGAACGCCTTCGACCGTTCTGGTGAGCGAAAGACGGCGGGGGAAGGTCATCTGTCCGCGCCAGGGCTGGGTCGGCAGATCTTTGGCATACTGCCAGTTGTCCATCCAGCCGATCATCACCTTCGGACCAATCATGACGTTCGGCTGCGCGGACGGCAAATTGTTGAACGTCAGCGCGCAGTAGCAATCCTTGCCGTAATCGGTCCACATGGTGTGGGAAGGCGGATTCTCATTAATGAAGCGCGCGCCATCGAAGCGGCCGATGAAATACTGCTCGCCCGATCCGCCTTGCAGCGCGCCGGGGTTCAATCCGATCTTCAGTACCCAGCGCGTCTCATGCTGCGCCCCGTCCACAGGCAGTTCGAACAACTCCGGGCATTCCCACTGTCCGGCGGTTGCGCCGGCAGGCCCGAAATCGCTAAGCGCCGACCAGGTTTTCAGATCCTTCGATCCATAAATCCGAACCTTGTGTTCGTTCGGAAGCGAAACCACCATCACCCATCGGGCGGACGGGTGTGACCAGAACACCTTGGGATCGCGAAAGTCCGACATGTGGAGATTGAGGACAGGATTGCCTGCGTACTTGGTCCAGGTCCTGCCACGATCGTTGCTGAAAGCCAAATTCTGCGTCTGGAGCGCCGGACGTCCATTACTCTCGGGCACGTGTCCGGTGTAGATCGCGACGAGGCAGGGTTTGCCGCCGGCGCAGAATCCACTGGTATTTTGTTCGTCGACAACTGTACTGCCGGTGAAGATCATGACGCCGTTTTCTTCCGGGATCGCGGGCGGCAGTTGACGCCAATGCAGCAGGTCCCGACTGACGGCGTGGCCCCAAGTCATGTGGCCCCACTCGTCGGCAAACGGGTTGTATTGAAAGAAGAGGTGGTATTCGCCCTCGAAATAGACAAGGCCGTTCGGGTCGTTCGTCCAGTTTTCACGTGGGGAGAAATGATACTGCGGCCGATATTGCTGGTCGTACTGAGAGGCAGTAGATGTTGTTTGAGCCGATAGCAGAGCTACATTTATTCCCAGCCATAACACGGTGAGTCGCATTGGATGATCCCTCTCGGAAGCATACGCCAATGCATGCAGACGAGTTTTTTCAAAATGACCCCAAGATGCTACGATCAGGCGAGAAGACCTGTTCGACACCCACCGGAGCCATGGCCACTGTCCCCGAACCTGTGCTGGCGCCCTCGCAGAGTCTCAATCTGCCGTTTGAGCCGTTACCGCAATTCCGTCAAAGCGCTCTCGAAGAAACTCCGGAACGCGCCGCGAATCACGGTAAGCGCATCGGTATCTTCATCGTCGCTTACAACGCTCTCACGACCTTGAGCAAAGTTCTAAAGCGCATTACGCCCGAGGTCTGGAAGAACGTGGAGCAAGTGGTTGTTTTCGACGACGCCAGCCAGGACGCGACTTACGAGTTAGCGGTCGGCATCCAAGCGATGACGAATCTGCCGAAATTGCGGGTTCTGAAGCATGTCCGGAATCTCGGTTACGGCGGGAATCAGAAGGCCGGGTACGAGTATTTCATCGAACAAGGGTTCGACATCGTCGTTCTGCTGCATGGAGACGGGCAGTACGCTCCGGAATTGCTGTCTCATATGTATGCGCCGCTGGTTCGTGGCGAAGCCGATGCGGTTTTCGGTTCGCGCATGATGAAGGATTTCGGCGGTCCGCTGAAAGGCGGCATGCCTGTCTATAAGTACCTAGGCAACCGGGCTCTTACGTTCTTTGAGAATCGGGCGCTGGGACTGAACCTGACTGAATTTCACAGCGGTTATCGCGCCTACAACGTTCACGCGCTGGCGCAAATCAGGCTCGATAATCTGACGAACGATTTCCATTTCGATACTGAAATCATCATCAAGCTGCACCATCAGAACTTTCGTATTTTAGAAGTCCCCATCCCGACGTTTTACGGCGATGAGATCTGTTACGTAAATGGGCTGAAGTACGCGAAGGCGATTTTGCGGGCCGTTTACCGTTACACCGAAACATCGCGCGCGGTTCGCTCTTATCCGGAGTACGAAGAGTACTTTGTTCCCTATGCCATCAAGCGCAGCCTGTATTCGGCGCATTATTACGCAGCGCGGCTGATTGGACGGGATCAGCGGGTATTGGAGATCGGCTGCGCGGACGGCGCGTTCGGTTCGGAGTTGGTGCGTGCCGGAAACCACGTGGCCGGCATCGACCGCCAGCCCACCGTGCCTCTTGAGGCCGGTTATGGCAATGTCATGGAAGCGGATCTCGAGACCGGGCTCGGAGACCGCCTCCTTCGTAGCACGGCGCAGTTCGACCGCATCCTCGCGCTCGATGTTCTGGAGCACCTTCGAGATCCAGATAGCCTGCTGGCCCAGTGCAAAGCCGTGCTTGACCCGCGCGGCAAGCTCATTCTGTCGGTGCCTAACGCAGTGAATTTCACCGTCCGTCTCATGGTCCTGTTCGGGCGGTTTGAATACAGCGACCGCGGCATACTCGATTGGTCGCATGTGCGGTTCTTTACTAAGAAAACCGTTCAGAGGTTAGCTTGAGCGCCATGGCTATCGCATTACGGCGGTCCACCACACGATTATTCCGCTGGAACGCGTGTTCCCGTTGCGCTCGGAGAACCGCCTGTTGCGTTTCGCGAACCGCCTGATGCGCGGGTTCACTGCGATAGCGCCTGGCCTGTTTGCCTACGAAATTTTGCTCGTCGCCGAGCGTTAGTGATTTGAGGAAAGCGCTTGCTGACGCGCGCGCCTCGGTTGGGTTCGTGGCAGGGCACAGGTGACGATTGAAATCCTACCCCCTTGACTATCTACAAGGGTGTGGCATATTGTAGATAGTCTAGAGGTGCGGCCGTGTTCTGGTTCAGAAAGCAAGCCGAGAAGGATCTCGAGCTCGAGTTTCAGGATCACCTGGAGCGCGAGATCGAAAGCAATATTCGCGCAGGCATGTCGCCGCAGGAGGCGAAGTTTGCGGCGCAGCGCCTGATTGGGTCCGTGTCTCTCTATAAGGAAGAATGCCGGGATGCGCGCGGTACCGGCCTGCTCGAAAGTATGTTGCGCGATACGCGGTATGCCATGCGCACGCTTCGCCGCACGCCGCTCTTTACGCTCGTTGCGGTGATTACTCTGGCGCTTGGCATCGGCGCTAACACCACGGTTTTCACCTTCATCGAGAATGTCCTTCTCCGTTCCTTGCCGGTCGATCATCCGCAGCAATTGGTGTCCTTGGGCTGGGGAGGAATGGTGAATATCTCCTATCCAAATTACCTGGATTTCAAAGATCGCGATACGGTGTTTTCCAGTCTGGCCGCACTCCGTTTTAATCCGGCGAGCATCAGCGTGGAGCCCCGGCAGAATTTTCGTGTGTGGGGATTTGAGGTCAGCGGCAATTATTTTCCGATGCTTGGTATTCATCCCTTTCTGGGCCGCTTCTTCGGACCGGCGGAAGACGACAAGCCAAACGCCCATCCGGTCATCGTAATCAGTCATCGCTGGTGGCAGAGCCGTCTGGGAGGAGACCCGAACGCGATTGGAAGATCTGTGAAAGTAAATGGGTTTCCGTTCACAGTAATCGGGGTTGCCCCTGAGTCTTTTCTTGGTACGGAACTGATTGTCACCGGCGACTATTGGGCTCCGATGACCATGGAATCGGAAATTGAGCCGGGCAATAAATGGCTTAGCGACCGGGGTTCTCAGCAGGTCTGGGTCCTCGGCCGCCTCAAACCTGGCGTCTCTTGGGCACGCGCCGAAGCGAATCTTGATTCAATCGCGCATCAGCTGGCCAAAACGTATCCGAACGATGTCGATTCTAAGGCGCGCTTCCAGTTATCACGTCCGGGACTGATCGGCCAAGCTCTTCGAAGCCCCATTACAAACGTAGGGGCTGTGCTCATGGGGGTTGCCGGGGTGGTGCTCCTGCTTACATGTGTGAACTTGGCCGGCATGCTGCTGGCTCGCGCTTCGGATCGGCGTAAAGAGATTGCAATTCGTCTCGCCATAGGCGCCGGCCGCCTGCAATTGCTGCGTCAGCTCATGACGGAAAGCCTGCTGCTAGCAGTAGGGGGCGGTCTCGCCGGCTATGTGGTCGCAATGCTAGCTTGCCAGTTGTTCAGCGCTTGGCATCCTGACCTCGGCCTTCCAGTAAACACCGCTCTGCATCCGAACGGCGTAGTCTTATGTTTTACCGCCGCCGTTGCTTGCTTCACCACTATACTGTCCGGTTTGGCGCCCGCTCTGCAGGCGATTCGAACTGATCTGATCCCCAGCTTGAAGGACGAATCTTCGGACCGGCTACGCCGCTGGAGCGCTCGCGACTGTATCGTTGCCGGCCAGATTGCACTGTCCGTTCTCCTCGTCATCTGCTCCGTACTTGTGGTACGCAGCCTTCAGAATGCGTTGACCGTGAACCTCGGCTTCAATCCGGATCATGCCGTTTCCGTGTCTTTCGATCTCGGCCTGCAAGGTTACACGGCGGAACGCAGCCGTCGATTCGACGCGGATCTGCTGGCGAAAGCGTCGGCGCTTCCAGGTCTCGATGCAGTGGGCATCATCAGTAATCTGCCACTGCGCATCGGTGAAGACAATAGGGTTCCCTCGCGTGCGGACCGCCCGGTGTCAAACTCCTCTGGACTGCAGCCCGCGAACCAATACAACATCTCTCCCGGCTATCTCAAGGCGGCCGGTACTCACCTGCTTGCCGGACGCGACGTGAACAACCACGACGGCCAAGGTTCGCCTCCGGTCGTCATAGTCAACGAAGCTTTGGCGCAGCAGCTCTTCCCGAACGAAAATCCGTTGGGCAAGCGGATTCGCTTAACCGCTGACCCTAAAGATCGCGGGTTGGAAATCATTGGCGTTGTAGAGACCGGAAAATACGAGTATCTCGGAGAAGACCCGCACGAGGCCTTCTTCTTGCCCATCGCGCAGTCGGAAACCAAATGGACAACGCTTGTCGCCAGAACCTCATTGCCGGCGCAAGAAGCCACGGAGCTGTTAAGGAAAACCGTTCTCGATTCGGATCCTGAATTGACCATCTTCAATGCAGGCAGCCTAAAAGATCAATTGTCGATGCCGCTCTTTCCAGCCCGGATTTCAGCTATCGTGCTGGGCATCTTTGGGGCGCTCGCTTTAGTTCTCGCGGCTACCGGATTATTCGCTTTGATGACGTACGCAGTGGCCCGGCGAAAACGCGAAATTGGCATTCGGATGGCCTTGGGCGCCAAGGCGAGCCAAGTGCTTGGGTCTGTACTCGGACGTGCGCTGCTGCTTTGCGCGGTAGGAATCTCAGTGGGGGTCGTCCTGGCACTCGCCGCCGGCCGGCTGCTGTCCTCGGTGCTGTACGGCGTGAGCCCGCACGACCCAGTCACTTACGCTACCGCCTTGCTCCTCATGTCCGCGATTGCTCTTCTCGCCTCCTGGAATCCGGCGGCTAGAGCAATTCGCGTGGATCCGGCACGTACGCTCCGGGAACAATAGCGGGCGCTTAGGCGACAGTCACTTTTTCGCTTTCAGCCATTCATCGATGGGTTTGGAACCAGTTGGCGTGAACGGCATCTTAATTTTCTGTCCCGCGCCCGCCGAAGCATATGCCGCGTAGAGCGCTTGCATGACAACTCTTCCATCCTCGCCGCTCGCTTGCAATGTCTCCTTACCGCGTACGCAGCGCGAAAAGTGGCGCATCTCCTGCGGGATTCCGTAGTTCCAGTGCTCTTCAAATACCGGATAGCTCCAGCCGACAGTCGTGGGAGCCTTTTCGACGGCATAACCGAAGCCATATTCGCTGTAGGTCGGGAGCGCGTTACCCATGTGCAGGTCGGCATACGTGACTCCGCCTTCACCGTAGATTTCGGTCTTATCGAACATGCCGCCGCGTTTACCCCAACTGCATTCGACCATTCCGAGAGCGCCGTTCTCGAATTCGATGATGCAGATGGCCTCGTCATCCGCTTTCGTTTTGTCCGCGTGGACGTAGGTACCTAGTTGCGCATAGATCGTTTTGATGTTCTGCCGGCCAAGAAACCAGTAGCAAAATGCGATTCCATGGCAGCCCAGATCCATGAGCGCGCCGCCTCCGGCAAGGTCCACGTCCCAGAACCACGGACTGTGCGGGCCAAAATGCTTTTCACTTTGCTTCACCAGGTGCAGCTTGCCGAAGCCGCCGTTGTCGGCCATTTCTTTTGCCTTGACGTATTTCGGAGTGAAGAACAACTCTTCCGCGTAACCAAGAATGACGCCTTGCCGTTTGCAGGTATCGATCATTTCGTCAGCCTCCGCCAAGGTCATGCAAAGAGGCTTTTCACAGACGACATGCTTACCGGAGTTTGCAATGTCGATGGTCATTTGAGCGTGCAGCCGATTCGGCGCGGTGATGGTGACCATCTCGATATCGGGCTCTTTCAGCATTTCGCGATAATCCAGAAACACACGCGGGATGGAATACCGCTTGGCCAACCGCTCCGCGTTACCGGGCGTTGGAGAAGCCACAGCCACGACTTCCGCCTCCTCAGGCATGAGCTGAAACGAAGCCGCATGGATGTCGGCCTCAAACTGTGACCCAATGATCCCAACTTTGACTTTGCCTTTTGCTGCCATTTTTTCCCTTACTGTTCTTGAAATTTGGTTCTGTTGTTAAGTTACAGCGTAGTACTAAGTTGCAACCGCTCCATTCTGTCGCGGCTCAGCTACGGGCAGTTCCCGGCCAGTTTAGCGATGCTCGGCTAGTGCATGTACTCTTCGGTCAGTTGCATGAGCTTGGCGACGCCTTCGAGCGGAGCGCCCAAACCCTCGAATTCGAGCGAGTAGATTCCTTTGAAGCCTGCGTCGCGCATGACTTTCATCGAGGCAGGGAAGTCGTCGGCATAGAACTTGCCTCGGTCGGCTATGCCGTCCTTCGAATGGCAAATCGTAGAAGCGTACGGCGCCAGCATTTGCAGTTGACTGAGGGCGAATGCCGCGGATTTCGTGGCAAAATTGCCGAAATCCGGACAGGTTCCGGTTCGATTTGGCCCCAGTTGCTTGATGACGGTAGTGAGGATCTCCGCGGATTCCGTTTCCATGCTGTCGTTGTGGAACAGGACTTTGATGCCACGTGCCTGGGCGGCCTCAACAAACGGCGTCAAATTATCGGCGGCAATGTGAGGATCAGCCGGCCCTTTGCCGTTCAATGCAACGGTGATGCTGGGACAACCGAGCGCCACGGCCACGCCCACCCAGCGGTCTGCTGCCTTGGCAGCAGCCTGACGACCGGCTGCCGCGCGTAAACACGCCACCCGGGATTTCGACGCCCATCAGGTTACAGCAGCGGGAGTGTGCTTTTTTCAGGCCGGCTTTCACCTGGTCAATTGTGGAAGAATCCGTATCCACGAAGTGCTGCGGTAGGAACTCCACGTTGTGAATGTGAAAATGGTCCGCGAGAAACTGTGGGAAATCGGCCTGAGTGAGCAACGGATATTCTGATTTCCGGTACTCATGCATTTCAGGAGTATCGAAATACGCGCGGAAAGGCCAGGAATTGCATGCCAGCCGTTCCCGTTTGCTATCTGTTGAACCTTGCCCTGCCCGCAAGATGAAACCGGGCGCAGAGGCGAACAGCGCCGCCGTGGCCGCGCAACGCAGGAAATCTCTTCGCCTCATATCCTGATCAGTGTTTTGTCTCATAAGTTCTTCAATTCGGTTCTAGCGCCGGGTAGTGAGTAAGCTCGCCTATCAGGGGGGCAACGTATTCGGCAAACGCATCCGAAACGCCGGGCTCCGGGCGTTCGCCATTCAGGAGGGAAGGGCCGCTCGCGGAATGCCACTGTTTCGAGATCGGTCAAGCCGGTTTTCATGCGATAGGGCTCATCGCTTTCGCGGAGCAGCGTTACCATTTTGCCCGATTCTCCGCGGAGCGCCGCTTCGACCGCGGCCTTTCCGGCGACATAGGCCTCAGTCCGATCCGTCTCCGAAACCGACGCACTGCTGCAGCGGCCCAACAAGCCCGGCTTCTCGCTTCGTGCACGAATTTTCAAGTGCTGCCCTACGAGCAGCGCAAGCCGGTGGGCCAGATTCATGGCAAGGCTTCCGCGTGAGCCGGACCGCACGTCGGCTCCAAACGGCTCGCCGTTCTGGTCGAGCTGTCCCTCGCAGACCGCTACAACGCAGCGATTCAGGCGCCGGTATACCGACTCGATGTCGGCGAGAAGCTTCTCGAGCGGGAGGCGCTCTTCGGGGAAGTAAATCAAATGAGGAGCGTCGTCCGGCAGCTTGCGGGCGAGCGCCGTAGCAGCGACCAGCCAGCCGACGTTTCTTCCTAATACTTCAACGAACTCCACCTGGCCGGGGAGGGCCCGGTTATCCGCGCCGATATCGCGAACGGCGCAGGCAAAGAAGCGCGCAGCAGAGGCGTAGCCCGGAGTGTGATCCGTTTCGAAGAGATCGTTATCGATGGTCTTTGGGATGCCGATGACTTGGAGATCGTAACCGATTTGCCGGGCAGCAGAGTGAAGCTGAAAAGCAGTGCCCATAGAGCCGTTGCCGCCGTTATAGAAGAAATAGCGTACATCGTGCGAGCGGAATACTTCGAGGACATGGTCCAGGTCGGTGGGAACTATTTCGCGGCGGGAGGTACCTAAAGCGGAAGAGGGCGTCCGGGCGACAGCTTGCAGCGTCTGTTCGGGTTGATTCAATAGATCGATGAAATCTCGCGCCAGTATTCCCTTGAATGCCATATCTGCGCGCCATACAATGCGTCCGCGAGACTACTGCTACCCACTTGTTCCACGACTCCGAGGAGCGTCGCGTTGATCACTGCGGTAGGGCCGCCGCTATGGGCGAGGACGGCCACGCCCTTGGCCTGATTGATCACAGGTTCTCAAATCCCGCAGTTCCGCCGACTCGAGTGACACAGCGGGAAGCCGCCGCAATTCCCGCAGCGGCGCACTGATCTGTGGTGCGCCCCTTCAGAAACTGCGAAAGAAAACCGGCGTTGAAGCTGTCGCCCGCACCCGTCGTGTCTACGACGGCTATCCTCTTGGCCTGCTTCTGGATCACACCGTCCTTGCCATACACGAGAACACCCTCGGCCCCCCTCTTTACCACGACAGTTCCAGCCAATTCCGCCAGTGCTTTGGCTGCGGCGAATGCCGATTTCTGCCCCGTGAGATGCTTCGCCTCTTCTTCGTTGGGCAGGAATATGTCGGTATAGCGAAGTACGTCTCGAATCCGCGAATCCCACTTCTCAGTGGGATCGTAATTGCAGTCGAGCGAGGTGGTAAGTCCCAGCCGTTTCGCGGCTCGAAACACAGCGGCGGCTCGGCTGTGAAGCTTCTCAAGCAGGAAATAGTGACCCACGTGCAAATGACGAGCTCTGGCCAACCACTCTTCCTCTATATCCGCGCCCCGAAGCAGCGGAATCGTGCCGGGCGCCGTAAGACCCGCGCGTTGCTTTCTCACGTTGCTGTGCCAGATGGTAATGCCGGTCTTCTCCCGCTTCGCCCGTTTCAGACGCGACAGATCGACCGAGGCCGAGGCCAAACGGTGCTCGATAAAATCTCCGAAAGTATCCCGGCCAACAACGCCAATGAAGCTGACGCGTGTCCCTAATTTTGCGAGGTTGAAAGCGGTGATCGCACTGGAGCCCCCGAGGACAAGATCGAAATCCGCAAAGGTTTTCTCCTTGCTCCATTCGAGAGGCGGTACACCATGGAGAATGAGGTCGACGTTCGCCTCACCGGCAACGATGCAGTCAATGAACTTCTCAGCCGCCATGGATGCGAACGCCCGCGACAACGCGCGTAATCACTCCATCAGGACTGGGGTTGTCGGGATTCAGACCGGAGCGGAGACTGAGATGATACGCCAGCAGTTGCGGAAACACGATTTCAAACGACGTCCGAAGAGCGTCGTCGAGTTCGCCCGCGCTCGCTGGGATCACTTCATCGAACAGTGTGGTGTCGATGCCATCTGGCGCGATCGCCACAAGATAACCAAGACCTTTCGCGCGTAACTCCGAAACCAGATCCAACTCATAGAGCCGGGTAACGGGATCGGCGGACAGAAAGCAGAGCACGAGCGATTGCCGCTGCACGAAACTCATCGGCCCATGCCGCAGGCCCAGGAAGGTCTCGGCCAGTGGAATGCAGGCGCCGGCTGTCATCTCCAGAATTTTCAACGCGCTCTCGCGAGCTGCCTGAAAAAGCTTGGGCGAAGCTAGAACAACGGCGCGGGACGGCTGTCTGCTGGCAACGCGCTCAGCATGCTGCTCTAATTCGGGTAAGAGCGTTTCGACACGGCGGCAGATGGACGCTAATGCAGGGGAAACATCGCCGGAGCGCCGAACGGCTATGCCAGCCAAAACCAGATTAGAAAATGAACTCGTCATGGCCAAGCTTCGATCATTCGTTCTGGGATCCAGAACAATCGCCTGAACTCCCTTGGCTTGCGCCAATTTCCCTGATGAATTGCAGGTGAGCGCGATATGCGCGACGTGCGGGAACTGCCGTTGCACCTTCTCGACGATACCGATACTCTCCGGACTGTCTCCTGACCGTGCAATCGACACCAGAGTCGCGATCTGGCCTGACAGAATACTATCGTCGAGAAGAAGGTCCGTGGTTGGCACCGCCCGCGCATTGTGCCAGGCGCCCGCGATGGCGGCGGCCGCGTAAGCGGACGTACCCGCTCCGGTGATTACGGCCGGCGAATGCTTCGCGGCCGCGGAAAGCGCCGTGCTCTCAATCTGAGAAAGCGTAACAGGCCACAATAAGGGCTGTTGAAAGATCTCCTCATGAGTGGCTGCACGGCCGGACGCGGTAATTGCGATATCGGACATCCTTCGTCATCGAAGGATACCGCAACTGATCGGAAAGTCAACAGTTTTCGATTGTAAGCCAAGGCCGCGCGCGGGCTAACCCGCGGCATGGCCGCCTAAGCGAGGATCACCTCAATGCCTTGCGCCTGTATGGATCGGACCGTTTCCGCGGGCGCCGCTTCGTCCGTGATCACACGGCGCACGCTCTTGATATGACCGATCAATGACAGGCTGCGCCGGCCAAACTTGCTGGCATCGGCGATCACCGTGACCTCATGGGAGACCTGCATCATCGATCGATTAAGCTGCGCCTCGAGGAGGTCGGGCGTCGAGAGGTTCAATTCCGGCGTCAATGCCATCGACGCCGAGGAAACAGTGATCGGCATGTAACTCCTGGATCAGCCGCTCCGCTTGCGGCCCGACAAAAGACCCCGAGACGTGACGCATTATGCCGCCAATCATGATGACGCAGATCTTAGGGTTGTCCTGAAACTCCTGCGCGATGTTCAGAGCATGAGTGATGACGGTAAGGGCTTCCAGATTTGACCGGTTGATAGCGCGCGCCACTTCAGCGCTGGTTGTGCCCGAGTCCAGAATGACGCGCTGGTTCGAGCCGACGATGTGTGCCGCGGCGCGTCCGATGCGGACCTTTTCAGCATGGTGGATCGCCTTTTTGATCTTGAGCGGGAACTCTTCGCCGCGCTCATTCGGCAGAATCGCTCCGCCGTAAGAACGGATGATCACGCCCTCTTGTGCGAGCACGCCCAAGTCGGCTCGAAGAGTCACCGCCGACACTCTGAAGCGCCGGACTAGATCCTCGACAGAGAGCCGTCCTTCTTTCGCTGCGATTCTGGCGATTTCCCGTCGCCTTTCGCCGGCCAATAATTTTACCGCTTGTGCGGGCATTTGATTGAGTTTATGCCACCCCGGGATTGCTTCGCTGCCGGAATGCCGCCGTTTGCTTTCGACCCTGTTTACATGGCGTATCTTTGTTATGGTACAAGCTTTCGGTTATGGTGCAGGCTTTCGAAACGACCACCGTGAAGGTCTCGGCCGAGAACGGGTTGACATGAAGAAATCAATCGGCGACAACATCTTTCCGAAGAAAATGGGCATCGAGGAAGGACTGAAACTGCTCAAGCGTGCCGGCTATGAAGGCATTGAGCTATGGCTGGGCGATCGCCCGTGGTTTCAGATGAATACGACCGACGCTCAATTGCGAGAGCTATACGCGCGTATTCAAGATGCGGGACTCGAAGTATCCGACGTGGCGAACTCGCTTGATTGGGAAGAGAACGTCTCGGCTCGCGATCCGGCGAAGCGCGCCGCTGCATTCCGGCACATCGAGAGGCAAATCGAAGCCGCGACGATGTTCCATTGCGATGCGATTCTGATTGTGGCTGGAATCGTAACAGAGGAAATCCCCTACAACGAGGTCTACAATCGCTGCGTCGAATCACTGAAAAAACTCGGCGAAACGGCCGCCCAGGCGAAGGTCAAAATAGGCGTTGAGAATTGCAATTCAGAGCAGCGATTCCTGCTGAGTCCGCGCGAGTTCAACGGCTTTCTCAATGATGTGAATCATCCCTGGGTCGGCCTTCATTTGGACGTCGGAAATATCCACGATACCGGCTTCGCGGAACAGTGGATCGAGATACTCGGTCACAGAATTACGCGCGTGCACCTCAAAGACGTTCACAAGCACCGCGGGCGCTGCGGCGAGCAAAGCGTCTATACAAACATCTTTCTGGGCGACAACAACTGGCGGGCTATTCGAGACGCGTTCGACAAGGTGAATTACGACGGCTGGTTGATTGCGGAGATGGAAGCGCGCTACCGCTTCGCGCCGGATCAGCAGATCTTCGATTGTTCCGCTGCCATGGCTCGAGTGATTTCGGGGAATCTTTAAATCGTGCTTACGCGACGCCGGGTTTTGCAAGATAGTTTTGCCGCTGCCTTAGGCGTGGGCTGCACAATGTACGCAGATCAGCCGGTCACTGCGATAAAGCGCACGTGCTTCCTACCCAGGTTGGTGAATGGCGATCTTTTGGCGGAGGAATCGGCACAGGGGTTCCAATCGTTACTGCCCGCGACCCAATTCCTTCGAACTGATTCGATTCGGGGTCGCGCCGGGCAGGGAACGGTGATCATTCTTGCCGCTGTGCGAAGCCTTCCCGCGGACTACCTTCGAGAGTTGCGGAAATGTGCGGAAGAGGGCGCTTGGGTGATTTGGGAACGGGCTGCAAATTTCGGCGGCGATGAGACTGAGGCGCGAGAGTTGCTCGCGCACTTTTTTGGCGTTCGTATTTCCGAGCCTATTCGGCCGGCATCGACATACATCCGGTATAACTGGCCCATCCGGTGCAGCGTCAGGGAATTCCACAATACCGTGCGCGTCGAGTGCTCGCCCGACGAAAGAATCGCAGAGTGCGCAGGCCATGCCGTTGCCATGAAGCGAGCGGTTGGTAAAGGCGGCATCGTTTTCCTCGGAACGATGCTGGGGCCGGGCATCCGGGCAGAAGATCGCGAAGCGCAAGCGCTCGGCCAAAGCCTGCTTCAAGTTTGCAGCGGCGGCGATTTGCCGCTTCGCGTGAATCGATTGGCTTAACCGGGCCTGCGGTCAGATCTTCAGGAAAATTTTGTTCTTGTACATCCAGTACAGAAACCACCAGTAGACAAGCAGTACGGCGGCTCCAAGGACTGTCGGCGCGGCGGCAGGTCCGAAAATTTCAAACGGCCGGTGGCCCAGATGGATGTGGAATGAGCTGATCACGAAATTTTCAAACAGATGCGCAATGAGGTACGCGGCAATGGAATTTGTTCCGATCACGACCAGCGGGAACGCCCATTTGCGATAGCCTTTGCACTCGATGATCCAACTGAAAGCGGCGAGAAGGAGGAAGCACGCTCCCCCGCTGAACAGCGTCCAACTAGGCGTCCAGATTCGCTTGACGATGGGGCAAATACCGAGAAAGTGCAGGGCGACTGCCGCAGCCATGCAGATGACACCGGTGAGAATGAACCGCTTCAGCGGTATTTTCGGTGCGAAAGTACGCAGCCATCGGCCGGCAATTAGCCCCAGGATCATGGTTCCCAGAGTCGGGATAAAACTCGAGGTCAGATATCCGCCGCCATTCGCGATGAACGGGCTGGTACGCGGGAACAAATTCAAAAACCATTGATCGATCGCGTTTCCGAGATTGCTGTTTTTATTCCAGTGGCTCGCGAATCCGGTGAAATTGTGATGCCAGTTTGCCGGAACGCCAACGGCCGTCCAGTCGAAACCGGGCCCAGGAGCGGGATAGAGCGCCCAGGCTAGCCAATAGCCAAAAAGGATGGCGCCAAACACGCCCCACTGCCAACGCGCGGAACGGAAGCCCAGCAGAAAAAGAAACGTATAGCCGAGCCCGATTTGCGTCAGCGTATCTTCGAAGGTGAAGTACGTCTGGGGCCCCTGCATGGAGCGCAGGAAAATACCGAGCACGATCAAAAGGAACGAGCGCCAAACCGCATGCGCCAGCATGTTTTTGAACTTAGCGCCTTTGCGCACCCGGCTTGCGATAGAAAAGGGCAGGGCAACGCCCACCAGGAATGAAAACGAGGGCTGAATCAGATCGTGCACCGAGCAGCCGGCCCATTCCACGTGACTCTGATTGAAGGCAAGAATAGACCAGATCCAATTCCCGGGATAGGATCTGGCGACTTCGGCCAAGCGAAGAACCTCGGCCATCATGAGAAACATGACCAGACCACGGTAGGCGTCCACGGAGACGACGCGGGGTACAGCGGTCTTGACCGAGGAATCCCGACGCTCTATGACCTGCTGCGGGGCCGGGCCGGCGGGCGCCGGGAGAACAACTTCGCTCATTCCGATTCCTTCCGTTCGCTCATTCCAATCTCCTTCGAGGAATCCGGTTTCGACCAATGAAGTCAAACGCGCCGATTCGAAACTGCAAGTGAAGGCAGTTATAGCACAATTCGAAAGCGTTTCGCGCCTGCGGGCGCCAGCCGTGGCCAGCAATTAGCCATGGAAGCGGTCTTGACAGATGGCTGAGCACAGCGTAGACTTTTCGAAAGGAAAAGTTCCGAAGAGAATCGATAAGCATCGAAAGCGCCCCAGGTCGGGTAGACTTGCCGGTCGAATCTTGCCGGAAAGAAAAGAGCCTCCCTGTGCTGCGCCTTACAATTCGCTGTCTCCCCCTGTTTGTTCTCGCCACCGTTGTGGCATTCGCGCAAAAAGACACCGCCTCGCTTGTAGGCCAGGTGCTCGATGCTTCCGGTGCTACCGTTCCTGGCGCGGACATCACGGCTGTCAACACGGGAACGGATTTCACCTATCGCGCTACCAGCGACCAAGCCGGGGAATGGACCATCAGCCCTGTCCGCATCGGAACGTATCGCGTCAGCATATCCGCCAAGGGGTTCAAGACGAGCGTCGCGGAGGCCATCACGCTGGATGTGCAGCAACGGCAGCAGGTAAACGTGAAACTGGAGCCTGGCCACATTACCGAGATTCTGACCGTCCAGGAAACGGCGCCGTTGCTCGAAACAGAAACGTCTGAGCGCGGGCAGGTAATCAACAGCAGGACCATGGCCGGTTTGCCTTTGAACGGACGGAACCCTGTTCAACTGGCGCAACTCACGGCGGGAGTGACCCTGAGCGAACCGGGCGCCCGTGACGAGAGTGGCTTTGGATTCAGTGCCAATGGCGCGCGCTCGCTGGAAAACAATTTCATGCTCGACGGCGTTGACAACAATTCGAACCTTCCTGACTTGTTGAACGAAACGAATTATGTAGTGATGCCGTCTGTGGACGCGCTGCAGGAATTCAAAGTGGAAACCGATTCCTACGGCGCCGAGTTTGGGCGCGCTACGGGAGCGGTAGTGAACGCCACATTGAAAAGCGGAACGAACGAATTTCACGGCGTGCTCTACGAGTTTCTGCGGAACGAACATCTCGACGCCCGTAATTTCTTCGATCCATCGCTTCCGCCTTATCACCAAAATCAATTCGGCGCCACGCTCGGCGGTCCAATCCTGCGCGACAAGCTATTCTTCTTCACCGATTACGAAGGACTGCGCATTCGCCAAGGTCAGACCGATACTGCGCTTGTGCCGACTGCGGCGCAACGGTCCGGAGATTTCTCCAGCCAGCTCGATTTGACGTCCCCGACCGGAGTACCGGATTGCAACGGCAATATGACTTACGCGGGAGAGTTGTTCAACACCAGAAGCACGCAGGTGAGCCCGGCAAATCTGGCCGGCCTGAGTCAGACCGGCTATTGCGGTGTACCGGTTGCATACGCGGCGAACGGGTTACCGTCTAACGTAATCCCCGCTTCTCAGTTGGACCCGCTGGGACTTAAACTCGCACAGCTTTACCCGCTTGCGAATGCGAACGGTCTCGGATACAACTACGTTTCCAACCCAGTTCTCAGCCAGGATCGGAATCAGGGAGACGTGCGTATCGATCAGGTGTTCTCCCCAAAAGATACCGCCTTTTACCGCTTCAGCATCAGTCAGCAGCCCGCGACTATCCCATCGCCTTTTGCGGGCATTGCAGATGGCGGCGGCTTCTTTAGCGGTATTGAGCAGAATAATGGCTATAGCGCGGCCATCAGCGAAACGCACAGCTTCTCGGCCACACTGGTGAATGAACTGCGGCTGGGATACAACCGGTTGCACTCCAGCCGCTTCCAATTCAACTACAACCAGGACGTGTCCGGCACAGTCGGATTTCCGGGTGTGCCGTATTCGCCGGGCACCAACAACGGCGGCCTTCCTCAGTTGACGTTTAGCGATATGTCAAACCTGGGAAGCCCGACCTATCTTCCCTCTAACGAGATTCAAAATACTTACAGTGTCGCGGACACGTTCACTTACATCGCCGGGAAGCATACGTGGAAGTTCGGCGGTGAAATTCGACCGGAAGAGTTTACTATTTATCAACCCGCCGACCCGCGTGGGTCCATGGGTTTCGGACCTCAGTTCACCGATAACGCTGGAGCTCCAGGTACCGGTGGAAGCGGATTCGCGAGTCTCCTGACGGGCCAGCCAGACGGCGGGAATATCAATAATCTCAATAACGTAGACTATCTCCGTCATAACTACGCTCTGTTCGCACAGGATGACTGGCGAGTTACTCCGAAACTTACTCTGAACCTGGGTTTACGATATGAGTACTTTTCGCCTGTCTACGAGCGTTTCAACGCACAGGCGAATTTCAATCCATCAACGGGACAACTGGACATTCCCAGTAATGAAAACGTCAGCCTGACCCCAATCCTGGCGAGTATTCTGCCTGTGAACCATACCGCATCCGATGCTCTGGTCGACTCCGATAAGAACAATTTTGGGCCGAGAGTGGGTTTGGCTTACCAGGCGACGTCGCGGCTGGTTTTGCGCAGTGCGTCCGGGATTTTCTACAACGGTGAGGAGAACGGTCCGTACAGCAATCCGAGTCCCGGATTTAATCCCCCGTTCTTCGTTAGTCAGAGTTTCACCGGGCCTTGTAGCCTTCCCTCCTATAATCCCGCCGCTCAAGATTGCTCTGTTCCCGGAATCAGCACCCTATCGCAAGGGTTTCCAGCAACCTCGCTGACGGACCCTAACACGCCCAATCTGTTTTCAATCGATCCGGGGATTCGCACCCCATACACGATTCAATGGCACGCCACGGTGCAATATCAATTAACCAAGAATTCGTTGCTGGAGATAGCGTACGTGGGCTCGAAGAGCACCAAACAGTACACGTATCTGAACGTGAACCAAGCGGCTCCGAGCGCAGACCCTTCTGCGCCTCTTGCTCCCCGCAGGCCGTTTCCCTATGTTGATAGCAGTATTGGCTATTTGAACTCCGCTGGGAATTCAGAATATGACGGTCTGCAGGCGAAGTGGCAGCATCGCTTCGGGAACGGTCTCTCGTTCCTGGTGAACTATACCTACAGTCATGCGTTAGGAGATGCGTCGAACGCTAACTTGGGCGCGCAGAACAACGATAGCTTCCGCTGGAGCCAATATCCGCAATGGGAACACGGCAACCTCGATTTCGATATGCGCCACCGGTTTGTAGCGAGTTACTCGTGGGAACTCCCATTCGGCCGGGGTAAGAAGTTTGGCAGCGACGTGAACGCGTTTACCGACTTGCTGATTGGCCACTGGGAGGTAGCGGGTGTGACCACAATCTCTTCAGGAACCTGGTTCACTGTCACGGACGCGAACAATAACTTTGCCAATTCTGACGGACAGCAACGGCCGGATGCAGTTCCTGGTCAAAGCGCGAGCGGCAGGCCTTGCGTACCTGGAACGTTTTTTAATACGTGCGCCTTTACGGATCCAGCCCTAGGATCGTTCGGAAATGTCGGAATGAACACCCTGGAAGGACCAGGCATGAACAATTCAGACGTTTCCCTGCTGAAGACTTTCCGGACCGGAGAAAAGCGCAGATTCGAATTGCGCGCCGAGTGCTTCAACATCGCCAATCACACGAACTTCCTGTTTGCGGCTCCGGGACCGCAGAATTCCAACAATGCGACCGTTCTGGGAACGCCGAGTTTTGGTTATGTGACGGCAGCGCGGGCCCCGCGGCAGATTCAGTTCGGCTTGAAGTTCTATTATTGACGCGCCGCGGACGCGGTTGTCGCCGCAAACTCGATTCGGCAGAACGCAAAATATATTGACCTTGCCGTTTCAGTGGTTTAAGTTGCCTCAGTCGGTGTTAGGAAATCACCTGATGCCGCAAACTGGGGCACATGAAAAGAACCATCAATCCGGTTTTCATTGCGCTTGTCTTCGCCGCTGTCATGTTGGCCTGGAACGAATCGGGCGTTTCTCCGGTTCCCGTCACTGTCGGATATAACACCGACGTGCCCGCCAGTTGCGTGCCCGGATCGTCCATTCTGTTTATCCAGCATGGGGCCAACGGTTTAGTGACCATCAGCACATGTGCAAACGGTCGCTACGTTGAGATCTGGCAGGCTGAGCGGTTCGCCGATGCGGAGACGCCCCGCGGACCTGTAAACGGAGCGAATGCGACGTTCACGCTGGCGCACTTGCCGAATCCTACCGGTTCGCTGCAACTGATGAAGAATGGGGTTGTTCTACGGCAAGGAGTCGATTACAGACTCAAGGGGCAGACGATCACGATGGCGGCAGCACCGTCGGGCGCGACGGGCATTGTCGCGGCGGATGCACTCGAAGCCTGGTACCGCTACTGAATTGCCAGGTGCGCCACAACTTCGAAGTGGTACGTCTGCGGGAATAAATCCACAAGCGTGAGCCGGTCGATCCGGTACGCCTCGGCAATAAGTTCTTCAGGTCGCGCGCCAACGTCGCCGGGTCGCAACTGACCAGCGTGAGATGAGGAGACTTGATGCGCAGGAGTTCGGCGGTCGCATCTTTTCCCAATCCCGCTCGCGGTGGATCGGCCACGATCAGGTCCGGCGGCTTGCTCATGGCGCGCAGGAACTCTTCGGCCGACGCTTTCACCGGCCGGATGCTGGCGCTCGACTGGCCGGCATTCCACTCTAAGTCGCGATGCGCCGGTCCGCCGCGCTCTACCGCGTCGACGCTGGCGAACCGCTGCGCCAATGGCAGGGAAAAGAGCCCCACTCCGGCATAGAGATCGACAGCATGGCCGCCCCGTGATTCGCCGAGGACCTCCGCGACAAGGCCATCCATCAGAAACCGGTTCACTTGAAAAAAAGATCCACGGCTGATTCGATATTTCTGTCCCAGCGGCCTGGTACTCAATCGCTCCGCTTACCAGCGACGGCAGGAATGTGCCGCACCATTCGAAGAAACGCGCCGCAACGGGCCGGACCGAATCCATGATGCTCAACTGCACGTCTGTCCCGTTCGTAAACACTTCGAGCGAACGCAGGAAGTCCGGCCACGGCGGCTCCTTTGCCGCTCGATGCAGCTTTTGAATCACTTCCACCAAAAGTGGCGAAGAGATGTAGCAATGATCGATCGAGCAGAGTGCGTGCGAACCGGCTTTGTGAAATCCCGCTTCGCCGTTCTTAAAGTGAAGCTGAATGCGATTGCGGTAATTCCAGGGATGGCCGCTTAGGACTTGAATTTCGCCGTCGAAAGCCAGGCCCCCCAACCGCTGTAGCGTTTCACGGAGAATCGCCTGCTTCTGTTCGAGTTGAAATGAATAGTCGGCATGCTGGTAGTGGCAGCCGCCGCAGTTGGCAAAGTATTCGCAACGCGGAATGACTCTTTGTGGAGCTGGTTGAAGTATTTCGAGCGGGTTGCCGCGAAGCAGACCTTCCTTCACGCGTTCCGGACTGGTCGCCACGCGCTCGTGCGGCAGCACGTACGGAATCAGCATCACCTGTCCTTCCACACGGGCCAGCCCTGCGCCGCCGTAGACGAGCTTCTCCACCTCTATATCGATCAGGTTGACGTCGAGGGGCGCGGCCTGTTTTGACGGATTCGTACTGAGTGGAGGCATCCCTTACGATAAAGATTCGCTCTTCATGAAAGCACGGGTCTTATCTGGCGTTCAGCCCAGCGGTCAACTTCATATAGGTAATTATCTCGGAGCCCTGAAAAACTGGGCGGAGATTCAGGGCAATTACGAAAGCATCTTCTGCATAGTCGACCTGCACGCGATCACCGTATACCAGAAGCCGGCGGAGTTGCGCGCGAAGATCCGCGAAACGGCCGCACTGTTCATCGCCTCCGGTATCGACCCGGAACATTCGTCGATCATCGTTCAGTCAAGCATCCCCGGACACGCCGAGCTGGCTTGGCTTCTCACTTGCGCCACTCCGCTCGGCTGGCTCTATCGCATGACGCAATTCAAAGCCAAGGCGGAGGCGCAGGAGACCATTGGCGACGGTATCTTGCAGTATCCCGTTCTGATGGCGGCCGACATTCTTCTCTACCAGGCGAGCATCGTACCCGTGGGAGAGGATCAAGCGCAACACCTGGAGCTGGCTCGCGATATCGCCCAGCGCTTCAACTCGCTTTACGGCGAAACATTCGTGATGCCGGCTACCCATCTGCCCGCCGTAGGCGCGCGTATCATGGGCCTGGATGATCCCACTCAGAAGATGAGCAAATCAGCCAGCGGCTCAGGTCACGCGATTGCGTTGCTGGATGAACCGAAGGTGATCCAAAAGAAAATCGCACGAGCGACAACGGATTCGCAACCGGCCATCGATCCTGAAACTATGGGGCCGGGTATTGCGAACCTGTTGAGCATGGCGCAAGCCTGCGATTCGGGTATTACCAAAGAAGCGGTAGCTGGGATGCGCTACGGGGATTTCAAAAAGCGCGTCGCGGAAGCAGTGATCGCCCGGCTCGAACCCATTCAGCAACGCTATCGCGACATCACTCGCGACCCGTCTTATGTCGATACGGTCTTGCGCCAGGGCCGCGAACGTGTAATGCCACTGGCGGAGAGCACGGTCGAAAAGACCAAGGCGGCGATGGGTCTTTACGTTCACGTAAGAGATTAGGTCCAGGTTGGCAACCGGGCGTTATTATGGGGTTACTTGAGCACGCCCGTTGTCCCGGTGATGCCCGCTGAGCGCAGCCGAACGTTCAGAACCTGGGTCTTCATCATACTCACAAACGTAATTTCTCTTCTCTGTATGATCTGGGTCCTCAACGGGGCCGGATTGCAATACATCTGGTTCGAGATCCAGCACATGAGCTGGCGCTGGGTGGCGTTCGCGGTGCTCGCCGACATCTTTGTATATCTCTTGCATGGCTGGCGCTGGAAATTGCTGCTCAAACCGGTTCAAAACATTCGTTTTGCTCATGCGGTCGAAGCCATTTACGTCGGCCTCTTCGCAAACGAAGTTCTTCCGTTGCGCGCGGGCGAACTCATTCGCTGCTTTTTACTTTCGAAATCCGCCGATCTGCCGCTGTCCGTTTCCTTCGCATCGGCATTAATTGAGCGAATCTTCGATGGCATCTGGCTGATGGCCTGCTTCTTTTATTGCCTCCACATGGGCAGACTTCCCGGTGTCCTGTTGAAGGGCGGCTACATTCTCGGCGTGCTGATTATCGTCTTAACTGCCATCCTCGGGTATGCGATGTATGCCAAAAAGCAGTCCATGAATCTGTTTTTCGGCATGAGCTGGCCGCGTTGGTTCAATACGCTAATCGAAGATTTACACCTGATTGGCCATTCACGCTATCTCTACTTTTCGTTTCTGGTGAGTGGTTGTTACATGTTGGCGCAAATGGGTCCGATCTACATGCTGGTGATTGCCAACAAGCTGACCGTGCCATGGACTGCATCGTTCACGATGCTCGTTCTGCTTCGTCTCAGCAGCATCGTGCCGCAAGCGCCCGGGAATCTCGGCTCATTTCAGTGGGTAACCGCTCACACGCTCATCATGTTCGGCTTAGCCTCAGGCCACGCCAAGCGCTTCTCTCTTATCCTCTGGGCCGTTCTTACTATTCCGCTGATCGTCATCGGTTTCGTGGCGCTGGCGCTCGAAGGCATCAACATGAGCCACCTGCACAAACAGGCAACCGCCGCCGCTTCGAACAACAGGCGCGGCCCGGATGTCTGAAGTTTGTTCCTCGAATGCGATCTGTGAAAATAATGCGTATAGGGGACTGCGCTTGTTCGGCCTGCTGTTCTTCTTCACGCTCTCGATTGCCGGCGGGCAGAATGAGTCGCAGGCGCCAGGTCCGCAGATCGCCGGTCTGCAGGCCCTCGACCGCGGCGACTACGCGCAAGCGGAACAGGTCTTCTCGAAACTAGCCGCGGCAGACCCAAAAGACTACTCTGCTCTTTTCAATCTGGCACTAGCTGAAACGGCGCTTAAAAAGGACGATCAGGCCGCCCGCGACTACGCTCAGGTGCTGGTCGTAAAACCCGGGCTCTACGAGGCCGAACTCAATCTCGGCATGCTCTATCTGCGGGACCATCGAGCGGCAGAGGCCGTTCCCTTGCTGCGTGACGCGGCGCAACAGAAGCCGAATCAGCCCAGGCCTAAGCGGTACTTGGGGGACTGTCTGCTAGCCGGAGGAGACTTGGCCGGCGCAGCGGAGGCTTATAGCCAAGCGTTGGCGCTCGATCCTAAGTTGGGTGCCGCTGAACTGGGACTCGGGCAGAGTCTCGCGAGACAAGGCAAGCTCGATGACGCGTTGCCCCACTATGAACGTGCGGCTACCCTCGACTCCGGCCTGAAATCTTTCCTCCTGGAACTGGGTGTCGCGTTTTCCAAGGCCAATCGCCCCGACGATGCGATTGCGCTGCTGAAACAGTTTCCCGACGACCCCGGCGCGCGCGAAGAACTGGGCCGGTTGTATCTTGTTACAAACCGTCCTGGCGATGCTGTTGTGCAATTTCAGGCCGCTGTCGCCCAATCGCCTACTCCGGCCAACGAACTCGCGCTCGCCTCCGCCTATATCAAGAACAAACAGCCGGATTTGGCCGAGCCGATTCTGAATAAAGCATTGGCGGCGAATCCCAATGACTATGACTTGCGCATGGTGATTGCTCGCATTCATCGCGATAGGCACGACTACACCAGGGCGGGGAACGAGTTCGTCGCCGCCGCTCAGCTCAGGCCGAAATCGGTGGAGGCATGGAACGAAGCTGCCAGCGCCTTTGTGATCGCCGAGCAGTACCCCCAAGCCTTGTCAGTTCTCGATACAATACATAACCTAAACGCAGAGACCGCGGGAGATTTCTATTACCGCGCGCTGGTGCTGGATAAGCTGCACCAGATCAAGCCGGCCATAGTGAATTACCAGCGGTTCCTTGCTGCCAGTGAGGGTAGATTTCCCGACCAGGAGTTTATCGCCCGGCAGCGGAGCCGGATTCTCGAAAAGGAGGCCGCACGATGATTTATCGGATAGCGCAAAGGACGCCGATGCGCGCCCCGAGACAGGGAAACGAATCCTTTGCTGTTTGCGGGGCGCGCCTGACGCGGCGGCCGTTTTGCGCCGTTTCCTCGATAGCCGTGGGGTTTGTTGAAGCCAGCCTGTTACTCGTAATGTTTGTCTCTATCGGGCAAGCTCAATCGTTCATTGATGAGCTGAAAGCCCAACATGACCCCGGCAAGCGGTCGGAGATGGCCCTGAGCTTCGCCGATGCGGCGTTCGACAGTGCCCGTGAGTTCTACGACAAGGGCCAGATCGAAAAGGGCGACGCGCAGTTGGAAGATATGACCAACGCGCTGAATGAATGCCTCGCATCGGCTGAAACGGCTCACAAAGCCAAGTTCTACAAGAAAGCTGAGCAGAACGTCGCGCTGCTGCAGCGCCGCATCAAGACTCTTATGGACGATCTCGAATTCCAAAAGCGCGGCTGGGCCGAATACACAAATCGCAAGCTCGACGAGATCCACGACAAGTTGCTGGCTGGAGTCATGGCCAAATGAAGCTGGCGCTTCTATCCTTGTTGGTGCTTTCTTGCGGGTTGCTGAGCGCGCAGGAAGATCGGGACTTCCTCAGTCCTAACGAAGTGGATCAGGTCCGCGAAGCGCAAGATCCAAACGCGCGCCTGTTGCTATATGTGCAGTTTGCGAGGATGCGTATGGATCTCCTGCAGCAGTATCTGGCTAAAGAGAAGCCCGGGCGCAGCATTTTCATCCACAACACGCTGGAAGACTACAGCAAGATTATCGAATCGATCGATTCCGTCTCGGACGATGCCCTGCGGCACAATAGGCCGATCGATAAGGGAATGATCGCGGTCGCCGGCGCAGAGAAAGAGTTCCTCGACAAGCTGAATAAAATCCAGGATCTTGAACCAAAGGATCTGGACCGTTACAAATTCGTACTCTCGCAAGCGATTGACACCACCAGCGACAGCCGCGAACTGTCTTTGGAGGATGTCCACAAGCGCGGCGCCGAACTGACTGCCACGGATGCCAAAGCGGAAAAGGACCGCGAGGCCCTGATGCCGAAAGCGGAGGTGAAAGAGCGCAAGCAGGCTGCGGAAGATCAATCGGAACAGCAAGAGAAAAAGAAGATTCCAAGTCTGCTGAAGCCGGGCGAAAAGCTTCCGCAGCAGCCTCAATAATCCGTGTAACCACCCCACGCGGAATCCTCGCCTCGCAATGGCGCATTCGTTTCAGCGTCTGAATCGCCGGAAGTGTTCCATCGTAGATTAGAAGAAGAGGCGGATTGGCTCATCATCATCACCATCACGCGAGCAGCAGCGGCTGGATTCTACAGCTATCTCTAATAGCCACCCTTGCATTCACCGGTTTCGAAGTCTTCGCGGGCTTCCACTCTCATAGCCTTGCGCTGCTCTCCGACGCCGGTCACAATTTCACTGACGCGTTGGCTCTGCTGCTGGCCGCTGTAGGCGTGTATCTGCAGAATAGGCCCGCGGATCACGTGAAGACCTATGGATATCAGCGCGCAGGTGTGATCGCCGCGTTCTTGAATGCATCCACTCTGATTCTGGTTTCGCTCGTAATCTGGTGGGAAGCCGCGAATCGAATCATGCACCCGGAGCCGGTAAATGATCGCTGGATGACCTGGGTCGCGGCTGCCGCATTACTGCTGAACGGCGGTATCGTAGTCGCGCTGAATCGTGGTGAAAAGAACGATCTCAATATTCAGGCTGCGGTAGTCCACATGCTCGGCGATGCGGTCGGGGCGGTCGCGATTATCATTGGCGCTGTCGCAATCCGCTATAGCGGATTGACCTATATCGATCCGCTACTTTCGATTCTCCTCGGCATGTTCATCGTATACACGGCCTGGGACATCATTCGCGAATCTCTCAACATATTGCTGGAAGGATTGCCGCGCGGCATCGAATTGAGGCAGGTGACCGATGCGCTGGTGGGAGTGGATGGTGTGATCGATATTCACGATCTCCACATCTGGAGTCTCGGTTCGAAAACACACGCGCTCAGCTCTCACGTCTTAATCGATGACATGCCACCTTCGGCGAGTGAGTGCATTCTGAAACGCATCCAGGGAGTGTTGGATGGATTCGGCATTCACCACTCCACTATCCAGTTCGAACACGTGCCGTGCGTTCTATCCGATAGCGGATGCCGCATGACCGCCGATCAGCGGCACGATCACGATCACACGCAGCATCACCATTAAGAGGCGAGAAGGTCGAGCAGCCGTTTCCGGAACGCCGTCAGCGCTCGCGGCATCGGACGTAATCACGAGCACGGTGTCGTCGCCCGCTACGGTGCCGACTACGTCGTCCAAATCTCCCTTATCAATTGCGATCGCCAAGCTGTTTGCATTGCCGGGCGAAGTGCGTAGCACGACCAGGTTCTGCGCCACGCGAATATCCTGCAGATATTCATTTGCAACATCCGCTAGGTTCGGTCCGGCTGTCTCGGCGGCCAGCTGACGGTACCCTTCGGCCGTCTTCACCAACGCCAGTTCCCGCATGTCGCGCGACAAGGTCACCTGTGTGGTCTGGATGCCGAGCTGGCTGAGCTCGCGCGCCAGTTCATCTTGCGTGTAAATCTCCCTTTCGCGGAGAATCTTGAGGATCTGCCCGTGGCGAAAACTCTTGTTCATTCCCGCTCGCGCTCAG
Source organism: uncultured Acidobacteriaceae bacterium (assembly GCA_963849445.1). Classification (GTDB taxonomy): domain Bacteria; phylum Acidobacteriota; class Terriglobia; order Bryobacterales; family Bryobacteraceae; genus Bog-105. Next base: position 76,774 of record CAWKHS010000006.1, read on the forward strand.
GCCGGCTCTTCTTCATGCACCTGGCAGCGTCTGAACAGAATCTGCAGCCGCTCATCTGCGTCCCGCAAAGCGCGTTTCACTGCCATGGGTCCCGTTCCTCCGGGCAGTTCACGGCTTTTCATGCCTTCCGCGGGGCTTAGCAGGTGCGCCATGTCCGGTCTGAACTCGGGCGCAAAGTCTGCCAGAGCTTCGCCCGTCCAGTCAGCCGGCTTCTTGCCGGTCTTGCAGCTTTCCAGCACGAGTTGTCCCACAATCTGATGCGCGCGATGGAAGGCTACCCCGTTACGCGCCAATTCCTCGGCTAAATCCGTCGCCACCACCCAGCTTTCTTCGGCCGCCGCGGCAGGCTTGGCTCTATTCAGAACCACCGACTCGGCCACGACCTTCGCCATCACCAGCGAGCCCGAGGTGTGATGGAAGGCGTCGAACAACGGCTGCTTGTCTTCCTGCATGTCGCGGTTATACGTCATGGGCAGCCCTTTCATGGTGATGAACAGCGAAGTCAGGTCGCCGAACACGCGGCCCGACTTTCCACGGATCAACTCGAGCGAATCCGGGTTCTTCTTCTGCGGCATCAAGCTCGACCCGCTGGTCACATCATCGCCCAGAGTCAGCCATTGAAACTCTTCGCTCGAATAGAGGATCCAGTCTTCGGCCAGACGGCTGAGGTGCAGCATGATCAGGCTGCAAGCGTAGACGAAATCGAGAGCGAAGTCGCGATCGCCCGAAACGTCCAGGCTGTTTGCCGTAATCGAGGGGAAGCCCATGTCGTCGGCAATGGCATTTCTATCAAAGCCGAATCCGCTGCCTGCTAGCGCCCCCGACCCGAGCGGAGACACGTTGATGCGCGCTCGTGCCTGTTCTAAACGCTCAAAATCGCGCGAAAACATTTCGAAGTAGGCGAGCAGGTAGTGCGGCCACAACACAGCCTGCGCTCGTCGCAGATGGGTGTATCCGGGAATCACCGCGTCGAAATCTCTGCGGGCCAGCGACAGCAATTCGCTCAGCAGCGCACAAACTTGCTGCAACAGTGTGTCTGTCGAAGCGCGCAGATAAAGGCGCACGTCGAGTGAAACCTGCTCATTCCGGCTGCGGCCCGTGTGGATCTTGCCCGCGAGCGCACCTACCTTCTCGCCCAGCTTGCGAATCACGAACGTGTGTACGTCTTCATCGCGGGCGCCGTCGAAATAATCGCTGCTCTGTGCTTCCGCGGCGATTTCGGAAAACGCGTGCAGCAGCCGCTCACGGTCGCGCGACGTCAGGATGGCTTCTCTCTCGAGCGCTCGCGCAAACGCTTTTGACCCCTCGATATCCGCGAATATCAGTTTCTGATCGAAATGCAACGAACCCGAGAACTGTTCGAAGATCTCCGACGGCCCGGTCTCAAACCTTCCACCCCAAAGTTTCATGGATGTTACTTGTGGAGCGCGGCGCGCACCTTGATTGGCAAGCCAATCAGATTGATAAAGCCCAACGCGTCTTTCTGGTCGTAGCTGGCGCCCATTGTGAAGCTTGCAATATCCAGGCTGTAAAGCGAGTTCGGGCTCTTGCGGCTCACCGGCTCCAAATTGCCCTTATAGAGCCGCATGGTGACCTCGCCCGTTACCGGCTCGGAGACTTTCTCGAAGAACGCATCCAGCGATTCACGCAACGGCGTAAACCACAAACCGTTATAAACCATCTCCGCGTAATCGAGCGCGAGCTTCTGTTTGTAGTGCAGTGTTGTGCGGTCGAGCGTCAGCGCTTCCAGTTCACGGGCGGCCGCCATCAGAATGGTTCCGCCGGGCGTTTCATAGCAGCCGCGCGATTTCATCCCGACAAAGCGGTTCTCCACCAGGTCGATACGGCCGATGCCGTTCTCCCCGCCTATCTTATTTAGTTCTTCAAACAGCGCCACTCCGCTAAAGCTGGTGCTGCCCATTCAGCGAAACGGGTACGCCGCCTGAAAGCCGATGCTGACCTCGGTTGGCTTAGACGGTGCGTCCGCCGGGCTCTTTGACAACATCCAGATGTGTTCCGGCGCGGCATTCGCGGGATCTTCCAACTCACCGCCTTCGTGCGAGATGTGCCAGATGTTCCGGTCGCGGCTGTAAATCTTGGTTGTCGACTGGGCAATCGGAACCTGGTGCGACTTAGCGTATTCAATCGCATCCTCGCGCGAAATAATGTCCCACTCGCGCCAGGGAGCGATGACCGGCAGGTGGGGTGCGATCGCCTTATAGGTCAGCTCGAAACGAACCTGGTCGTTGCCTTTACCGGTACAGCCGTGCGCCAAGGCGTCGCAGCCGGTCTTCAACGCCACTTCCGCCTGACGCTTGGCAAGGAGCGGCCGCGCAATCGAGGTGCCCAGCAGATATTTGTGCTCGTAGACGCCGCCCGAACGCACCAGCTTCCACAGGTACTCGCGTGACGAACTCTTCGCGCATGTCTTCCACATACACTTCAGACGCGCCGGTCTTGAGGGCCTTCTCCTTCAGTCCGTCGAGTTCTTCGCCGCCTTGTCCGATATCGCCGCAGACCGCTACCACCTCGCACTGATAGTGCTCTTTCAGCCACGGAATGATAATCGAAGTGTCCAAGCCGCCTGAATAGGCGAGCGCCACTTTTTTCGCTGCTACTTTATTCATTGCTCTTTGTCTCTATCCTTCCGCACACATCGCGCCCGCATACACGCTGGGCGGAGCCTCTCGCTTCCCGGTTTTCGCTTTTTAGTTCTACTGCAACAGCATCAACAGCAGCGCCTTCTGCGCGTGCAGGCGGTTTTCAGCTTGATCGAAGGCCACCGACTGCGGGCATTCCATCACGCCATCTGTCACTTCGAGTCCTCGTTTCGCCGGCAGGCAATGCATGAACAGCGTGTCCGGCGCGCGCCTGCGACATCAGACGTTCGTTGACCTGGAAGGCCAAGAACTCTCTGGCGTTCTTCCGCTTCGGATTCCTGCCCCATGCTGGCCCACACATCGGTATACACCGCATCGGCCGTCTTGACAGCAGCCACCGGATCGTTCGTGCTGTCTGCTCTCTACTCCCGATTGTGCGGCCCACCGCTGCGCCTCTGCCGCGATCGCCTGCGTTCGGCTCGTAGCCCGCCGGGGTGGCGACGGTGCAATGAATGCCCAAGCGCGCGCAGCAGAGCAGCAGGGAATGCGCCACGTTATTGCCGTCTCCCAAATAAGTCAGCCGCAAGCCGCGCAAGCTGCCCGAACCGCTCTTTCAAGGTGAGCATGTCCGCAAGGGCTTGGCAGGGATGGTACAGATCGCTCAACGCATTGATCACCGGAACGCCCGACCACTGCGCCAGTTCATCGATCGTTTCCTGCTTGTAGACGCGCGCTACGATGGCGTCCGTCCAGCGAGCCAGATTTCGCGCCACATCCTTCAGCGGTTCGCGATCGCCCACCATCCCAACCTGCGTCACGCAGTCGCCGCCCAGTTGTTTGATCGCCAATTCGAACGTCATGCGCGTCCGCAGTGAAGGCTTCTCGAACAGCAGGCTTAAATAGCGCCCTCTCAGCGCGGAAGCATAGCGTTGCCGTGAATGCTTCACCTGTTGTGCCAAATCAAGCAGGGCATGCAGTCGTTCGACCGAAAGATCGAGATCGTGGCGCAACCCGAAGGCTTCCACGTGCGGGGCGGGTTGGACGAGCGGGGTGGCCATTCTTACGTCTCGTGTGAATTTTTATTCAATACTATGAATAATTACACAAAAGGCGGCAATGCCGCAACCTGTGGATCTGCAAGGTACTGTCACGGACTGCGTTGCTGGGGTAGATGAATAGATATACGTGGTTTGGAATGAAGGAGTTAAGGAGAAGAGAACAACGAAAGGGATGGTTGTCAAGTCGAGGTCTGTATATGAAAATGCTTGAGTTTTTGAGTATCGGCTTGGGTATCGCGGTCCTTCCACCGCTAGCGTTTTATTGGCTTATCAGTAGATTCAGCGTCGGTTCTCGGCCTGCGGGAAGGGTCTCGACCAATTCGCTTTTCGCCATGAATAAAAAATAGGATGGACACGCCCCAACATAGCCAAGCAGCGTACAAGTGCCAATTCTTCAACCCGGCGCTAAACATGGCTGACGGTCCACCTGATTGATATTCGGGCCACATGTCTATGAGCCACCAAATGCCCCAGATTGCGCCGCCGATAAATAGCCATGTCGCTATTTCGTGAAAGATCGTGGCTGGCTTTTGTGCCTTCATGGAATTGCATTGTATACGGCGGTCATAAGCGCTCTCATCTTTGATTTGTTTCTGAGAGATTATCTCCGTAGTAAAGCGTGTTCAAAGGGACAGGCTACAACATTTAGCTGACGCTCTTATCTCCGGTACATTGATGAAAAAGGCAGGTAGACTTACCCGCTTGTATTGACTTGCTTTCCTGTCATAGTTCAGGTGTGGTCGCTGATCCGCTCAGCCAGGGGCCAGATCCTACACAGCGAGTGCGCGATCTTATCGATGGACGCCGATCCAAGCGACTGTCCTTGGCGGAATTCGACAAGATAATAATGAGCTTTAGCCTAGAAGAGCTTGGGATGGCTTCGTCCCTGCTCACTTCGGGAGTTGAGCCCAAAGCAGTCCTTAAGGCTCGAAGGAAATGAGCAGAATAGTTCTGAGTATCGAAGACGACGACGGCGTAGAGTATCTTTTGCGGATGGCGTTTCAAGAGGTAGGGGGAGATTTCCGGCTATTCCGGGTATCGAATGGTGAGGATGGTCTCGCGTATCTGCGGAGGATGGGCGTGTACGCGATGGCCCCCAGGCCAGACCTTGTTCTTCTCAACCTCAATATGCCGCGAATCAGTGGCCCGGAAGTGCTGGCGGAGATGCAAAAAGACGAACTTCTCAAGAGCATCCCCGCTGTGGTGTTCACGTCTTCCCAGATGGATCGGGATCGGGCACAATGCCTGGCGCTCGGCGCAAAGGACTTCATCTCGAAGCCTTCTACGTTTGCCGACGTAATCCAAGCCGTGAAAACAGCCTGTTCCTACGTTGCGCAGAACGCCTAGTCATGCACGCTTGATTTGGAAGGATAAGCTGTCCAGTCTCGTACCAAGCTCGGTCAACTTCTCTTGTATTGCCCGCTTCTGCGGGCCACCGTCGACATTTAGCACCAGGAGTGCGATGGTTTCGTATCCGCGTTCTGCCTTACTTTGGGCCGATAGCGCGCCGTCGCGGTCACCCATCGTGTGAAGTTCAGTCTGCACAATATCGGCAAAGGTGAAACAGAGCGCCAGATATGTTTGCAGGAAATCAATACGATCCCGCTGGGTTTTGGCATGCAACTCTGACAAGGCAGGAATCACGGTCAATCGCTAGCTATGCTCAGCAGATGACTGCGGACCTTTTGTTGCTGGGAACCGTGAGAAACTGCGCAAGACGGTCGCATGAAGTAGATAGGCTTTCTGACGGCAGGATGACGATGGCGGGGAGATCCTCCTGTGCAAAGCCGCTCATGAGGGCATTTATGACTTGCTCCACTTCGGGATCAATGTCCTGGTCGGAAGATGGCATTCCGCACTGCTTTCTCTCGAAACCGACTGAGGTAGGGAGGATTTGAGCGTATCAGTTTTTTACGCGTTCTGCTTTGAACCGATTACCCCGTAAGTTCCGAACACCTCAAACTACACAGATGATCTGGGCAGTTCGGCAGTCTGCAACCAAAACTGCTCAATAGCACAAACGAGCTGAACGGCGCTGTCGATGTCTATACCTTTTCTCACGACAGCATTTGCGTGCTGATCATAGTAGGAGTGAACGTGACCACTGTCCGGGAACTTGGAGACGACGATGACCGGTATCGATCTAAGATCAGGGTGTGATTTGATTCGGCGAAGCACCTTGCTGCCAATTCGTCCAGGTAGTTCAAGATCCAGCAAAATAATATCTGGCCGGGGTGCATTTTCGTACGGGGGCTTTTTCTCAAGAAACTGGAGAGCCAGGAACGCGGTGGGGACCCGGTGACATTGGTGTGGTTTTGCTAATGTCCTTAGCCGCGATTCGATGACAATGGTCTGCTCGACATTAGCATCGGCGATTAGAAGGTTGCAAACTCGATCCATGTGGACTGCTCTCTTTCGTAGCCCAACCCTTAATCAGGTAAGACGGTGGGTGTGAGTGGCTCGTTAGGCCGACGCCGACTCGTATTCCCACTATGGCACGTTTTTAAGCTTACTTGTGGCGGTGGCTACTATTCCGGTCAGCCCGGAGGGTTGCTAAGAAGCGGAAGGCTGAGAGTCGGGTCGTTTTCAGGCTAGCAGTTCCGCAATCAACCATATCCGATCCGTAAGCCCGGCTTCCATACCAGGAGTTACCCGCAACGTCTGATGTAGCTTGCAAAAATTGTAATGTGCGAAATGCAGCGCGATAGCGGCCTTGTGGCTTTCATATTTCTTACTGAAGCCATTCGTGAGTCGAGTGAGACGGCGCATGTGCATCCGCATGGTCAAGTTCTGCCGTTCGATATGCGACGTGCAAATCCGGTTCGGGTTCGGGTTTCCGCTAATCACAACTGGGACCGCCTCCACAACCTCACCCGGAGAGTAGCGCTGTTCGCCTTCTCGCGGTGAGGCGTAGATTTTGATTAACTGAGCGTAATCGCAGCGGTCGGAGAGATGGTAATCGACAGCCGGAATGTACGCTTGCAGCCCGTCGGTGCTCAACTGGAAGCGCTGTGTCGGGCTCGTGGCGCGGCGCAATTTGCGCGTAAACTCGAAAGCGTCTTTACTCGAACGCTTTCCGACCACGAACGCAACCACCAGCTTCGTTCTGGCTTCAATGGCGACCCATGTATAAGAGTCGCCTAATGTGGCGTCATCTTCAAACTTGACGCGCTTCTCTTTTTTGCCGATGAAGGACCAAATTTCGTCCGCCTGTACGTCGCGGACCGGCACATCCTGGATCAAACGATCCATCAGGCGCTCGCAGCGCTCGCCAGCAATGAGCAATAGATCGATGATGCTATCCCGGCGAATGCCCGTGAGCCGCTCGATAGATCGAATCGAGCATCCTTCCACAACGAGCTTGAGGGCCATGATTCCGCGTTTGTCCTTGAGGTAATCTTCAACGCGAAAAGAAGGCTTGTGCTCTTCGGTGTAGGTCTTGCCGCACGGAACGCAACGGAACCGTTGCAATCCGTTCCTGTGCTTGCCGAACCGCTTGCAGGAAACACCGCACGCGCCGCAGGTCATTGTCGCTTTGGTTTGTGTCAGTGTTTCCATGTCTCAATACTACATCAGTCGCTTGCTGTTTGCAATAGTTATTATCAGCCCTCGGTTGAAAACAAAAAGCCCCGGACATTGAGGCTGGGCTTCACTGCTCGTCTTGTTGTGTTGTTTATGCTACCGACGAAAGATGCTCAGTCCCCTTACGAATTCGATAAACGCCTGGTGCAGACCGCTCGAAACGGGAACTAGCCCCGCGCTCCCGGATTTCTCGGCTAGTACCGCCGTCTAGCGTTCCACGAGAGACAGGATGGCCTACGGCCTTCCCAATCCGATTCAGAATCTCCTCGATGTGTAGCTCATCTACCGTCCGGAGGAATATGTCTAGAGCATGTTGGACATAGCTCTTGTGTGCTGTATCTCTCCGGCGTCGGCGGGGCTTCGCAGTTTGTACCGGCTCAGAAAACGTTTGCTCCTCATCGCTGCGAAACACCTGAATGGCCGTTTCCAGGGACGAGATAATCTATCGATCAGCGTTTCGCTGACCGCGCAGATCCTGAAGTGCTGAACGAGTTTACTTGTGTCCATAATTGTTGTTGCCCACAAATCGCCAAAAATGATACACCTCCAAGTAGAAGGCTCGACGTGGCCAGCATCGAGTCCTACCTGAGAAGTTGCCGGGTCCGAACGTCCTATGGAGGTTCGAACTCAACTTCGAACGTGCCGTCGGGCAGGGGCTTGAACGCTTAACGCGCGATCCTACCTTCGGGGTGCAACGGTCAGGATAGTGGTCACCTGGAACCACCTCCTCGCGCTCGCTAGATTAAGGAGCCGCGTCTTCAACACGCGGCTTTTCCTTTTCGAGCACCCGTTTTACCCGACTCGAACTTAGCTCCCTAAACCGCTAGTACTTTCTATACTTTTCCCACGTCGTTCTGTGTCTGTCAAGAGAAAAACACACAAAGCCATGCGAATGACAAAATAGACGACACAAGCGTGTAATCTGTTAGATCGCACGAAACCGTCCATCATTCCGCCGTCGATCTTCGACCGCTATCGTCCGCAGTTGATCGGCTCTAGATTGTCCAGGTCCAACTGCCTTAATCAAAGCATTGATCTTCTCATCCGAAGGAATGGTGACGCCTTTAACAGATTCCGTGGCATACTGCACGCTGGATGGATCGCCTGGGCCAGTGCATCGGCGTCCATGTTTAGTTCTTGTGCTCGTTTCGCAATGAGGAACGCGGAACGCGAGCGAACGGAAGACATAGCGGCCCCGCTGCTTAAGACATCCTGATGGATCTTGGGACGACCACCCGCCTTGGTTTTTCGAAGGCCGGCGATTTGCGAGAAATACTCGGCTCCTCGCTTGGCTGTTTGTTTCCCGCCGCGCTTGCCCAGTTCGGAAGCTGCTGATTCTGGCGATGGCCTAATCAGCAGTACGCGGACCAGCGCTCTTGCCGCATCCAGATTCTCTTGGATACTCTCAATCCCGCCTTTCGGAAGAGGATTCGTTGAGGCTATCAGATACGCTTGGTCGATCAGGTTTTTCAGCGTTCTCACGTCGGAGCGATTCGGCATGCTCCCAGTCTGTCAGCTATCCGTTGCTTACGCAAGCGCTTGCTGTTCCTACAGCAACGCAGTCCGTGACACTACCTACACTAGGTGCGAGCTTCTTTAAACGCCGCGCCCAATCGCCGAATTCCTTGCGGCTGTTCGATATGCTGTGGGAAGTGTCCGGTACGCCGATTTTAGACCTGGAACGGGAGCCCGAGAAGCCGCCATATACTTGGATCGGTCTCGTTATCGGTTGCTCGATTGGGATCGTCATTGGCCTCCTGTTGTCACTAGACAGTGGGGGAATGCTTCCTTCTTGGCACTTGCCAGCGTTCAATATCTTGTTGTTGTTTTCCTGCTTTTTACGTGGCTGTTGCAATCCACGAGGTGGGTCATCTTATCGAAGGGATGCTGGTGGGTCTGGATACCGGCGGTATTGCTGTCGGCGGCATTCTTTTACTGAAGTCGGGAAGGAATTGGACCGTCCGTTTTGATCGGCGACTGATAATGGGAGGGTTCTTTAAACCACTCGCGCGAGGAAGCAACTTCCATCCGTCGCGGTACGCCTGGATGATAGCGGGCGGACCCATAGCAAGCATCGCTCTAACCGCCGCATGTGGCGTGATCAGTGTTCTGCATGGTAGCGGCGCATGGGATTGGATTGGATGCATATGCTGGGTGTCGCTCTTCATTGCGATCGTGTCTGTGCTGCCCTACTCCTCTGGTTCACAAAAGTCCGATGGCGCATTACTGAAGATTTTGATGTGGCATCCCGACCAAACAAGCGCTTGGACGGCACTTCTGGACATCTCAACCGAAGAGACGAACGGCGCGCGTCCCCGGGAGTGGAATGCTGAAGTGTTCGAACGCACGTTGCAAGTGGAGAGGTCGCTTAGTGAGTACCCAAGATGCCAGCTCATGGCCTATTACAGGAGGCATGATGAGGGACTGGAAGCCGTAGCTTTACAACATCTTGAGAACGTACTTGCGACGTCAGCGCGCGGGGGAAAAGCGTGGCGCCACTTTGTTTTCCTGGAAGCGGCTTACACGAGTGCCGAAATCTGTCAGCGAGCTAGCCAGGCGCGTACTTGGTTGGACCGGGCGCGCAAACTGCGCAAACCCGAACCGGAGTCACTGCATGCAGTCCAAGCGAGAATCGCGATGTGTGAAGGGCAGTACGAACAGGCGGCTCGGCACTGGGGAGCGGCAATAGAGAGAATTACAATGCGCAGAGCGGACTCGGGGCTGGCTCGCTTTGCCAAAGAAAAGTGGACTGAGCATCAGACCGTTTGCACGGCGAAAAGCGTCGATGGTCAGGAGACCGGATGCGGTCCCCTGACATAGAGGAGAAAGGTTTAGCTGACGGTTGCGGCTCGGGAATGCGCCAGTAATTCGTTCATGTGGTCTTTGACCTGGAGTTTGAGCTTTTTAAGGCGCTGCTCCTCGATCTCGTCGGCCTCAGTGACATGAGGCTTCGACTCAATCTTTTCAATCTGTTTCTTTAAATGCGCATGCTGCTCGGAAAGCGCCCGAAATTGCTCATTGGTGGCGAGCAGATGCGCCTTGGCTTCTTCTTCTTGCGTGTGATTCTCCATCAAGGGGTTCTCCTTTGTCGAGTAACCACGCCGAGTCTGGTTCTGGATGTAGCGCGAAGGAATCTGGCCCGGTGGGTTGAGTGTGTACATTCACTCGCGGTGGGTCACCAGTGGCCCCCGCACTCCAGAATTAACACCATTTCATCGTCATGACAATAGCCGTTTCCACCGGGGAACGGTAATAGCCGCTCCGGCGTGCGATTTCCACAAAGCCCAGCTGGCGGTAAAGTCTTTGTGCGACGACATTGGATTCCCGAACCTCCAGAAAATAGGTGGCCCTGCGAGCGAGTTGTTGCCGGAGTAGCGCTGAAGCGATCCCTAGCCGACGGAAGCGTGGTCTGACGGCGAGATTGAGGATCTCTAGCTCGGGAGGGGAGTTGGCATCTCCGCCAAATACCTGCCTCGAGACAAGAAAACCGGCGATGCGCGAGTCCAGTTCGGCCACTCGGCAATCATCGGCGACGAAGTCTTGGGCGTTCCAATGTGGATCGGAAAAGCACTCCTGCTCGATTTCCAGTAGGTCGGCCAAGTCGGCCCCGGTCGCTTGTCGGATAACCAGATTCAACGGACTTGCAGGTCCACTATGTTCCCTGAGGTGTGGAACCGGTCGTCCGGTTCGGCGGCATAGGTCAGCGAAACGTGGCGGGCAGGTTGTTGCGCGCCGCAGGTGAGGCCTGCTTCGGAAGCCTGTTTCAGCAGCAGTTGAAGTCTAGCGCCTGCCTTGTCCTTTATTGTCAGGCGGGCATTACTGCCCAAGCAGTCGACGCGCAACAAGGAGCCTTGCAGCTTCTTCTGAGGCACGAGTTGGTTCCAAGGTACAGCATTTTGCGGGTCGTCAGCTGTGGAAGCGCTATCCAGGGCTTTGTTGGCCTTTTCCTCAGCGGCCCGGATCCGATCCGCTTCGTTCTGTTGGGCACGCTCATCGGCGAGGTGCACGGCTTCGCGATCGCGGCGACGAGCATCTTCGGCCGCGTCGAGGCGCTCCTGCTCGGAATCGACGCGCATTTGATGGACGCGGGCGCGCTCGGCGTCGTTCGGAGCGGAATCCTCCGCCCGCAGCCAAGTGCCCTGTGCCGCGGTTGCGTCGCCTTGCGCGGTTTCGAATTGAGCGAGTTCGATCCAGTACTTGGTTTGACGGGGATCGAGGCGGGTGGCTTCCTTGAGCAGCTTCAGCTTTTCGCCGGGGTCGGACGCGAGCTGCGCCTGCTGATAGATAGGCTCGGCCCACAGTGGGTTGAGCTGGATGGCCCTTTTGAGTAGCGGCAACGCTTCCGCTGGATCGAGACCGTCGGCGGCTCCGACGAACACCGGAGCGCTTTTGCTGCCGGCTTTGATCGCGTCATCGAAGAATTCTTTCGGGTTCTGATGCTCGAGCGCCGCCAGCCCGGCGAGCCCCTCGTACCCCAGAGCGCGGGCGACGCCTCCGGCTTGGATCGCGGTCTTGTAGGCGGCCTCCGCAGCTTCGGGACCCAAACTGAAGTCGGCTACGTAAACGGCGGCTACGGACTCGTCGAGCGAATGCTCGCCGAAATCCCGTTTGGGATCGAGCGGCCGTCCGGAAACTGCAACCGGCTGCCAATTGCCGGCTGCGAGGGCGGCGCTGGCCTCTTGCTCCAGCAGATGGGGGTCCTTGCCGAAGGCGTTGCGTTCGGCGGCTGCGAGGTCGGTATTGCCCTTCAGGGCGGTCAGCAAGATATGAAAGCTGAGGGTGTATTCGAACTTGGTGGCGAAGAGCTGCATCCGGGCGAATGCCAGGTCGGGGTGGGCCGGCGGACCGCCCCAGGTGACGCGGCTGCCTTTGGCCTGGATGGTCGAGCACAGTTCGCGTAGGCCGGATTCGATCTCGGCCGGGAGGCGAGGCGTGTTGGCGTCGATCAAAAGCCCGGCAATCTGGTTGAGCGGAAGCGGGGCGCCATGAGGCAGAACGAAGATGTAGACCCCATTTTTCCAAACGAACTGGTTTGGGTTCGTTTTTTCAGAATCCGTGAGGAGCACGTGGATGGGCCAGAGACTAGGGAGATCCTTAGATTCGAGTAGGCCACCTAACACCCAGCGAAGCTGTTCGAGCTGTGTGAGGGCCTCACGCGCGGTGTTGACGTCGCCATCCGTCGCGACGTAGAAGGGGCCGATGTTTAGTTGGGTCCAGCGGTCCCGAGCTTCGGCTGTGCGAAGGAGACCGGAATACGAAACGAACCCAAGAATGCAAAGTGAAAAAACGAACCCAAGCCTGTTTCGCACTGCGCCCTCAGGCTAGCATTTTCCGACTGATTCCGCGCCCGGCCCGTCTATCGTCCGAGGAAGTGCTCGAGTTTGGTTAATTCCGCCTCGGTTCGATCGGTATTCTTCTGCGCAGCATCCAGATCGCGGTTCTGAATCGCTCGTTCAGCCATCTGGAAATACGACAGCATACGGCTCTCCGAAGCGACGATATCGCCGCGCAACCCCACGCCCATAGCTGCCTGCTGTTGTTTCAGATTCGTAAGGCTTTGGCCTACCGTATCCATGCGGGCGTGAATATTGACGAGCGCCTCGTTGGCTTTATTCAGGTCTTCGTCTGAAGGGCCAGCAGGCGGAGCAGGGCTAGCGGCCAACGGCTGGGGCGGGGGAGCGGTGACTGCGGGGGGTGGTGCTGTCTCGGCTGTTTGAGATCGCGTCGCGGGAGGGGCTTGAGCGACTTGCCTGTTGTTAGCGCGCGGTGTCGTGGACGAGCCATTTGGACGTTCGCGCAAAGGCGGAGCCTCGTTCGGGGTCGTTTGGCTGGTTACCGGAGTGGCGGCAGTGGGCGGAAGGACTTGGGGAGCGGAGCTTTGTTGCGCGACGTCATTGGGTTTGTTGGGGACGGGCGCCGATATAGGTGCTGCGCTCGCAACAGAGGCCGCCGAGCTTTTGCGGAAGCGAGGCACGAGAACGAGCGCGGCCGCCAGAACGCCCAGGCAGGCTACGGCACCTGCCGCCATCCATAAGCTGCGATGTCCTCGCGAACTGCCGGTTTGCGCTAGTGGAGGCATAGCGGCAGAACCGCGAGGGTTGGGCGGCGGAACTGCTGAGGCCGACGGCGGGGACATACCTGCCGAGATGTTGGCCTTGGCTGCTGAAGCCGTAGGCTGCGCCGGGGACGGTGAGACATGGATTGGGGCTGGGGGTATCGTGGTGGTTTTTTCAGCGTCGCCGGTACCAACGATCGATTCCAGTACTTTCCGGAAGGCGTCGGCGTTCTGAAACCGCTTGGCGGGATCTTTTTCCAAAGCAGTCAGGATGATTTCGTTCAGAGACTGAGGAAGCGATGGATTGATCTGGATTGGCGGCGGGGGCGGCGAGTTCAGTTGCGCATCCAGAATTCGGTAGGTGCTCTCCGCTTCAAACGGGCAGCGTCCGGCGGTCAATTCATACAACACGACGCCTAAAGAGTAAAGATCCGAACGGGCGTCAACCGCTTCGCCGCGAACCTGTTCGGGGGACATGTATAGCATGGAGCCCATGGTGGTGCCAGGGCGAGTTAGTAAGGGCTCGGAATTCGATTTGGCGATGCCAAAATCCATCAGCTTCACTGTGCCCTGGGAAGTGACCATTATGTTCGAAGGCTTGATATCGCGGTGTACGACGCCATGCCGATGAGCGTAGCCTAGAGCTGCCAAGACGTCTCTTATATAGGCCACTACCTTATTAACGGGTAGGGGCCGTTCCTTTGCGCATTCCCTAAGATCAATGCCTTCCACAAACTCCATCACCATAAGCAATTGCTGCTGGGCTTTGAATGCAGTATGAAGCTTCGCAATGTTTGGATGATCTAACCGAGCAAGTGTTCTGATCTCGACGAGAAAGCGATCTTCCAATTCGGAATCGATGGCAATATCCTCAAGCAACACCTTCATCGCCTCGACTCGATCGGAAATCACGTTGCGTACACGGTATACGCGACCCATTCCGCCCTTGCCCAACACATCTAGAACTTCATAGTCGCCGACCAATTGGCCCGGCTGGAACGGCATTGTGGAGTACCTCGTGAGCTTACCTGCACATCATAAGCCACATTTGTAGTTATGAGTGAGGAATGTTTCGGCTGCTTATACCAGGGAGGGAGAAGTGACGAGCACGATTCGCTTACGTATGCATCCGTTCAAAGGAAGGACTTGGGCCGTAGGTCATGGAACTGATTCTGTTGTAATTTGCACAACACCGGTTTATACTCACTCATGCTTTCAGGCGCCCGATCTGCCCCTCGGTAAGCCGGCATACCCCCTGGCATTGGAGTTGCAGTTAAAACCAGGTCCGGATCGGACGTTCTTAACTTCTCAAATCCTTCAAAGGATGCTATGCGTACAGTCCTCTCAATTCTTATTGTCTTTGTAACGGCTGCGGTGTCCTGTTTTGCTCAACACCAGGAGAAGCATCGGGTAGCAGTTCTTGATTTTGGCTACGGTACCGTTCTGACCAGCGTGGAAGCGATTTTCGGCTCGAATCAGGACGTGGGCAAGGGCGTTGTTGACCTACTCGTTAACCAGTTGGTTAACGACGGAACCTATCGTGTTATCGAACGCAGTGCGCTGGACAAGGTGCTAAAAGAGCAGAATTTCTCAAATAGCGACCGGGTCAATACGGCAAGCGCCGCTAAGATCGGGGCGTTGCTCGGAACCGACCTCATCATCGTGGGCGATGTTACACAATTCGGGCGCGACGACAAGAACTATGGTGGCGGGGGTGGCGGAGGACATTGGGGCAGTTATGGGTTAGGCGGACTCGGCCTAAAGAAAGCCAAGGCCGTTGTCGAGGTGACCGCGCGGATTGTCGACGTAAATACGGGAGAGATCCTGGCTTCAGTGACGGGGCATGGGGAATCGCAAAGATCATCCACTAGCATGCTGGGGGGAGGAGCGTCGAATTGGACGGGCGGCGGCGGTCATTTGGATATGGGCAGCAGCAACTTCGGGCAGTCGATCCTCGGGGAAGCCGTCAAGCAATGTGTGAATCAACTGGGCTCCAATTTAGATGCAAAGGCTAGCACTTTACCGGCACCGGAAGCTCCAAAGGCGGCAGCGCTGCCGCCGCTGGATGGTCTGGTTGCAGACGCTACCGGTGGGGAGATGATCGTCAACGTGGGCACGGCAGCGGGCGTTCATGTCGGAGACAAGCTCGCCATCACGCGCGTGAGCCGCACGATTAAAGACCCTGTGACGGGTAAGCCGCTCAGGACGATTGAATCGCCGATCGGAGTTATGACGGTGACGAGCGTAGATGCGAACTCCGCCTCGGGTCAATTTGCGGGCTCCGGAACGGCGAAAGTTGGAGACAAGGTAAAACGGCCGGAAGGCAGCTGAGCTACATCATGCCTACGGGCGGAGCCGGTCTCGGAGCTGCTGCCGATTCGAATGCAAGCGGCCTCCTTATAACGAGCTGCGCAACGGACAAGTTTTTCCGGGGGCACACAAACAGGGCGTTCGAAACCAAGCAGCTTAAATTTTTGGCAGGACAGCGCGAGCCACGGAAATAGTCTTGGCGTCGGCGTCAGGAAAAGGGCCGGGAATAACGCGAATGAGAATCTCGCCTTGCAGTACATTGAGGCCCAACTTCGGCACCCGAATCGCCTTATCCCCAACACCAGGGATGTCCGAACCAAAACTGATACCTTTCGCGTCGGCCGACTTGCCGATGCCGCTGAAAATGGCCCTACTGGCACTCACGGCCATCATTTGGGCCCGACCGTCTGCGTCAATGCCGAGCATTAGCAGCGGCATTTCGCCGCCGCTTCCCGTTTGTCCAGCTTGCGCGGCGAGGCTGTTGACCATCTGATCGACTGAATTGGCAACCTCCGTTCCATCGACGTGAGCCCCCGGAGTTTGTGCGCGTGTAAAGGCCCCAGAAGCTTGGTCATGGGCGAGTTTGACGGCGAGACCTGGAGGGCCATAGTACATGCACATTGCATCCCGAACCTCGGCACGCTCAATCGGTTCGCCTATCAGTCGCGAAACTTCTTCTTTTCGGAGGAGTTCGCAAGGCTTCGGAAGAGGACGGTTAGTCCCGCTCACGCGGCCAGACGAACCGGTGATTGAGGTCAAATCCACGCCCTTCGCTGCCGCCTCCTCCACGACCGCTTTCTTCACGCGATGCACAACATATACGATCCCTCCGATAACCGCAGCGCCGCCTACCGCAAGGCAGCAAAGAAGCACGATGACGATTTTCAGAGCGGAGCTGTTCTTGGTTGCCGGCGCCACTGCAGGCGCGGCGGGCTGGCGTGGTGGAGCTGTTGCAGGATTGACCTGTTTCCCGACCGGCGTACCGCATTGGAGACAGAATGCACCCTGGCCGCTAAGGGAAGAACCGCAATTTGCACAAAAACTTGCCATGTTTTCTCACAATTCCGGCGCCAGAACGGGCGCGTTGATTTTGAAGAGGTGAGTTAGAAGATATCAGACTTCACAAGGCTCGGCAACAGGTTGTAGTTTGGTGGATACTGCAGGTTCGATCACGGGTTGCCATGTCCGCTGCTGGATGCGGACCTACATCATGCCTACGGGCGGGGCAGGTTCGTCGGGACTGCCCGCGCTATTCAGCGGGCTGCGCACCATGATCACGCCCAAGATGATCAGAACGGCGAGACCGATCAAATAAGAGGGGTTTGGGAAGAGCTGTAGGTGATCCCGTATGTTAGGCGGTGTGAACTGCAGGCCGGCCCAGACCAGACCTAGAATGGCTTCTCCAGCGATCAGACCCGAGGCGGTGAGGACGCCGGCGTTTTCCACCCGGGCCTTTTGAGCTTCATTGTAGAGCCGGCGTTCGGCGACGCGGTCCACGATCGAACGAATGATGCCGCCGACAAACATCGCGAAGGTGGTTCCAAAAGGTAGATACATACCGATGGCGACCAACATGGGGCTTTTGACCTGCATAAGGATGAAGCCGAATCCAAGGCTGATGCCGACCAGCACGAGCGGCCAGGGCATGTCGCCTCCGACAATGCCTTGCGCCAGCAGCGCCATCAGGCCCGCCTGCGGCGCCGGGAGTTGCCTATCACCGAAGCCCGTGCCGCCGGCTTTGATATTGCCTTCGTGCAGAAGGACGAGAGGGAAATACATGACGAGGCTCGCGACGATCACCGCAATCAGTTCAGCGATTTGGATGTTACGAGGAGTGCCGCCCAGGATGTAGCCGACTTTGAAGTCCTGTAGCAATTCGCCGGCGACGGCGGAAGAAACGCAGACGACCGCGGCCACACCAAGCACCGCCACGACTCCGCCGGTGCCTGAGACACCGAGCGATACCATGAGGAGCGCTGCGACGATAAGAGTGGATAGAGTAAGACCGGAGACCGGATTGTTGGACGAACCGACCAAGCCGCAGAGACTGCCGGATACGGTTGCGAAGAAGAATCCGAGGATGAGCATCACGATCGCCGCAACAACTCCGCCGGTGACTTGGCCCGAGAAGTAGATGTAGAGCGCGATCATGACCGCGAACACCACGGCGATCAAAGAGAAGACGACTTTGGAACTCATGTAGCGCTCGGTGCGGCTGAGCGCAGCGGCGTGCTCGGCACTTTGGCGCATGTCGGTAACAGTTTTCTTGAGACCGGTTGCCAGACTCGTGCGCATTTTGAAGAGGGTGTAGCCGGCGCCCACGAGCATGCTGCCGACGGCGATGGGTCGGACTATGTAGCGCCAAACGGCGCCCGCGAGATCGGTCCAGCCGGCTTCGGCCGTGTTAGGGGGAAGGAAGGCATGCAACTGCGGACCCAGGAAATACATGAGCAGCGGCACCATGAGACCCCATGCGAGGAGGCCGCCAGCGAATTGTAGGGACGCGAGGCGCAGGCCGATGATGTAGCCGACGCCGACGAATGCCGGACTGACGCTGGGGCCGTCGAAGACAGAAGCGCCGCCGGTATTGAGCAGGTTGGCGGTGCCAGCGCCGCCGAGGCGCACGCGCGTCGATCCCAGACGCCCGACACTAAAGGCAAATTGTGCATCAGAAGCAAAGAAGCCGAAGCGGCTGAGCAGGAAGATGAGACCGCCGAGGCCGATGTTCCAGAACAGATGTTTGGCGGCTTCGGCGCCGCGCTGTCCGGCTTTATGGATTTCGGAGGCGGCGATGGATTCAGGGAAGGGAAGTTCAGGATCCTCGACCATCATGCGGCGGACGAGCGAGATGAAGAGGACGCCGAGGATGCTGCCGACCAGGATGAGGACCGTGGTTTTCCAATACGCGTCGTGGAAGCTGAACGAAGGCCAGGCGCGCGCGATGAGAAAGGCCGGGATGGTAAAGATGGCTCCGGAAGCTACCCCCTCACCGATGCTGCCGCTCGTGCGGGCGATGTTTTCTTCAAGCAAAGAACCTTTCCAGGCGCGCAAAACAGCCATGCTGATCACCGCTGCCGGGTAGGTAGCGGCGACTGTCATGCCCGCGCGCAGACCTAAGTATGCGTTCGCCGAGCCGAGGATCACCGTCATGCAAAGGCCTAGCAGCATGGCGCGAACCGTGAGCTCGCGCATTTGCATGTGGTGCGGCACGAAAGGCTGGAAGGGCTTCGCCGGGCTAGTCATGAAAGTCTGCTCATGGAAAGAGATTGGGTGCTGTTAGTGTACGACGCGGTTGAACGGGCGAGGTGGAAGGAGAGCGCTTCTGGACACGTGATAAGGCTTGGATGGAATCGCTTTATTGCGGAAACACGTGAGAGAGCGGTTTCCCGGTTCTGAGCCGCCTGTGCGAAGAGAATAAGCTCGGCATTCTTCGTGAGGGAATGGAGCCTGCTGAGCCGTTTCTCGGGCGACCCGTGCGAGGTTCACGTGGAGCTTCCGCGGCGCTGGACGGTGGACTTATCGTTGGCCCACCTGTGCCGTCCGGCTGTCCCCTTGGACGTGGGACTTGGGCCAGCAAAGAAATCACACACGGCCAGTGCTGCCCATAACGGAAGTGGCACTCTCGATATTCCGGTCGTGGTTCAGTCGCGAGCGAAAGCGGCTACACGCCCAGTGAATCGCAGAACTGATAAGCAGGTATAAGTCTGGGTCGAGAAGTTGTAAAACTCAAGTAATATGGCTGCCGTGCGGCGCGGAACTGCTCTCACGCGCCATGAACAAGCAGTTGGAGGTCCGACACGACTTCACGCAGCCCAGAAGATTGTTGCTTCAGCGCCGTACTTGCGGCAGCGGTCTGCTCAGCGCTTGCCGCGGATTGCTGAGTGATTTTTTCCATGTGGGAGATTGCCCTGGTGACTTCATTCATTCCACGAGTCTGCTCTTCGCTGCTGGTACGGACTTGCTCGATTGTGTTCTTGACTTCGGCCATACGATCCGTCGCGGAATGGAAGATCGTGGCGAGTTGGTCTAGCGTGGTCTTGCCCTCTCCGCTCTTCGCGGCCGAGGCGCCGATGAGCGTCTCCGTATCTTTTGCGGCTTGGGCGCATTTCTGAGCTAGATTTCGGACTTCGTCTGCCACTACTGCGAAGCCTAAGCCTGCCTCGCCCGCTCGCGCTGCCTCTACCGCTGCATTTAAGGCCAGTACATTTGTTTGAAATGCAATCTCATCGATGAATTTGATGATCTTCGAGACCTGTTGAGTTGAACGTATTGATCTCTTCCATGGCCCGCAGCATCTGCGCAAGCGTTCCCTGTCCCGCGTGTATACGGTCTAGACGCCGAACCAACAGCGGTCTGGGCATCGTGCGATTGACGCTGGTTACTACGGCGTAGTCGCGTCAATCTCGTGAGTCGACGCGGACGTCTCCTCGATTGAGGCCGCCTGTTCTGTACGCACCCTGGGCGAGGGCCGAACTCGCGGACGATATCTCATCAGCCGCTAAAGCTACATGTTGCGGCGCTTCTCGGACAAGCTCAGACATAACCGATCCGAGGCTCCGGTTCAGATTGCGTAAAACCCA
The DNA here is from genome assembly GCA_963849445.1 of uncultured Acidobacteriaceae bacterium. Classification (GTDB taxonomy): domain Bacteria; phylum Acidobacteriota; class Terriglobia; order Bryobacterales; family Bryobacteraceae; genus Bog-105. Next base: position 96,959 of record CAWKHS010000006.1, read on the forward strand.
GGAACTGAGCGCAATACTGATGGCAATTACTGCGAACGCGATGAAAGCATAAACCAGCAATCCGAAGCGTGCTGCAGCCTGCTCTTGCGCTCGCAGTTTCGTCCAGATCCTCCGCGAGCCGGTCCTCGACTTTCTTCATGAGATCGATCTTCGCGGTGATCGTCTGTGCCCAAACAGCCGGATCCACGCCGAAGTGTCCGGCGTTGCGTTTGTGAACGCTATCTGCCGCAGGCGAGTTGTCTTCCTCCACGGGTTCGCCCGATACGACTTCCTTATAAGAAGCGACTTCGGAGGGGAGCCCGGTTCCGACAAAATCGTGCAGATAGGCGTCTTGCATGGAGACGATTGAGACTGCTTTCTCAAACACGCCGGGGCCGAACGAATTCGCGGAAAATACATTGTTCAACACCGCCCGTTCGCGGCCTGTGTATTCTTTCGCCTGCAGGAAGGAGGTATAGGCGGAGACTTGCCGCGTAAGATCTGCCGTCGGGCTGAAATTTGCAAGCCCGGCCCCCACGTCCAACAATTCCCCGATCTGTTGCGAGAAGAAATCCGCCGCCTGCCGCGCCGGTCATGCCTCGTTGGCCGATTACCTCGCGCTTGTCCTTAAGCTCTGTCAGAACGCTTCCTATCGTCGAAAGTTTTTCGTCCAGTCCAGAGCGAAGAAAGCCGCGCCTCCGGAGTTCGCCAGAAAATCAGTGAGACTCCGAATTTGCGCATCAGCTGGTCGGCCCGCTGTTGATCCAATGTGACCTTTCCGCGTCTCTCCAGCTTGACCTAGAAATAACGTTGAGCGGCTGCGTTCCTTCTGCAATTCGTGAACAAGGTCGCCGAGATGCACGCAAAGTTGCGAAACATTCTGAAACGAGTCCAGCTCGACGATACACCTCGTACCGATCCCAAATACCTTTCACGCTGAGTGACAACAGCGCAACAAGGGGAATGACCAACAGAATGTTATCTGAGTGGAAAGTGCGCGTTTGCGTAAACCAGATAAAAGAGAGCATAGCTGTCCAGATCGAGAACCATGGAGCTCCCGACGAGATCAATCAAAGCGTGTCAAGCAGAGCTTAGTACGCCCGGAGCTTGGGACCTCACGTCTCATCGGACGGCTATCGGACGGCGTGAGGTAAAGCCCTAGCCGGGTTCGTCCGATAAAATGTTACGCGGGCCACACAATCCGGCCTTCGATTTAGCACGGCGTCCGAGACTCGTGTTACATGTCGCGGCAGCGTAAGATCGCGCCGGAATTGCTCGCTTAGCTTTGCACCATCGCCGTCCGCTCCTCATTGTGGTGCCGGACATCGATCGCCTTCACGAGGAAAAGTACGTCTTCAGCGATGTTGGTCGCGTGGTCGGCGATGCGCTCCAGATTGCGCACGACGGATAGCAAATACAGCGCCTGAGAGATCTGCTGCGGATTTTTCTCCATAAAGCTGATCAACTCGTGATAACTGGCAGTGCGCATGTTATCGACGGCGTCGTCGGACGCAAGTACGCTGCGGGCGAGCTCCGGGTCGCGGTTGACAAATGCATCCAGAGCTTTTCGCACCATTCCTTGCGCGAGTCCCGCGATGTGGGGGATATCGATCAGGGGGCGAATGACAGGCTCCTTCATGAGAGCGAGAGCGCTTTCCGCGATACTCACCGACAGATCGCCCATGCGCTCCAGGTCATTATTGATCTTGATGGCCGCGGTTACCAGACGCAAGTCCGCGGCTAACGGCGCCTGGAGCGCGAGTAAGCTGATCGCTTGATCGTCAATCTCGATCTCAAGCTGGTTGATACGAGTTTCGTTCTTAAGGACCTGCTCGGCCAGTTCCTGGTTTTTTTCCACCACGCCCTGGACGCTGCGATACACCGCGCTCTCCACCAGCGCGCTCATCTCAAGTAATTTTGCCTTGAGTTGATCTAGCTCTCGTTCGAAATGACGCACGTTAACCTCGCTTTAAGTCCTAACGCCGATAGCTCAAGTATCAGCCAAACCGGCCAGTCACGTAATCCTCGGTTTCTTTCTTGCTTGGGTTCTGGAAGATCTTACGAGTGTCGTCGAATTCGATGAGTTTGCCCATTAGAAAGAAGCCCGTATGGTCCGCCAGGCGCGCGGCCTGCTGCATGTTGTGCGTGACGATCACGATGGTGGTGATGTCTTTGATCTGAAACAATAACTCTTCGATTTTGAGTGTTGCAATCGGATCGAGCGCGGAACATGGTTCATCCAGAAGCAGAACTTCGGGGGTAACGGCCAAGGCGCGTGCAATACATAACCTCTGCTGCTGCCCGCCGGAAAGCGCGGAGGCGGGTTTGTTGAGCTTGTCCTTTACTTCCGTCCACAGGGCCGCGTGATGCAAGCTCTTCTCCACCGCTTCATCGATGACGGATTTCTTATGCAGGCCGTTGACGCGCAGACCGTACGCCACATTCTCGAAGATGCTCTTGGGAAAAGGGTTCGATTTTTGGAAGACCATCCCGACGCGCCTGCGTACGCCTGTAACATCCATCGAGAGTATATTTTGGCCGTCGAGCAAAATCTCGCCTTCGACGCGCGTATTCCGAAGCGCTTCGTTCATGCGGTTCATCGTGCGCAGAAAGGTGGATTTGCCGCACCCGGATGGGCCTATAAAGGCCGTAATCTTGTTGCTGGCGATGGAAATTCCAATGTCGTGAAGCGCCTGAAAGCTGCCGTAGTAAAAGTTGAGGTTCTTAACCAGCAACTTGGGTTCAGCAAAAGCTTGCGGCGCTTCCGCGTAACTCCCGGGTTGGGCGGTGATCACTGGATGCCTCATAAGTTGTTGTTGAGGAGTTGCCATGCTCTCTTTTTCCGAAGGACGCTGGTCCTCTATCTCCTGGAGGACGCCGGTCCTCGAGCAATAATCATTCGCGCGGTTACATTGATAACCAAAACCATAGTAAGTAGAACGAAGCCGGCAGCCCACGCCTGCTGGTGGAGGTCCTCTTCCGGTGCGATTGCGTAGTTGTAAATCATTACTGGAAGGGTGGCGATCGGCGCAAGCAAGCCCGGGCTCCAGAACACGTTACCGAGGGCAGTAAAAAGTAGCGGAGCCGTTTCACCGGCAACGCGTGCGAGGTTCAGCATCATACCGGAGGTGAGGCCGGAAATGGCGGCAGGAACCACCACCGTGAAGATAGTCTTGGCTTTGGTGGCGCCCAGCGCCATGGCGCCCTCGCGCATTGAATTGGGAACAGCTCTGCAGGAACTCTTCCGTCGTGCGAACCGCGATCGGGATCATCATGATGCCCAACGCCACGCCGCCGGCGAGAGCCGAATAATGCTTCATCGGTCGGACCACAAGGGCGTAAGCCACGATCCCGATCACAATGGAAGGAACACCGTTCAGAAGATCGACGGTGTAGCGCAGGGCAAAGGCAAAAGTTTTTCCACTGAACTCCGACAGGTATACGCCTGCCAGAAACCCGATCGGCACTCCGATGAGAGTAGCAATCATTAGAACTTTAGCGCTGCCGACAATCGCGTTCGCCATACCGCCGCCCGTTTCACCGGAAGGTTTGGGAAGTTGGGTGAAGAAGGCCAGATTCAACGACCGGGCGCCGTGCCAGAGAAGATAGCCCAGAATGAAAAATAAGACGCTGATCACCAGAGCGGTGCAGACGCCCGTGAGGGACAACATGGCGGCGTTGATGAGTTTGCGCTTGAAAGGGGTTCCCTTGGCCGTTCTCATGCGCTACCGGTTCTCCGCGTAGTAGTCAAGATAAAGATTCGGGCCGCCCCGTTAATGACGATCGTCAGGCCGAACAGAACCAAGCCGAGGAAAATCAGCGAAGAAACGTAGAGGTCGCCACTCGCCTCAGCGAACTCGTTCGCGATCACAGCGGCGATGGAATAGCCCGGCGAAAAAAGTGATGCTGTCACTGTGGGAGTATTCCCAATCACCATTGTCACCGCCATCGTCTCGCCTAACGCGCGTGCCAAGGCCAGAAAAATGGAGCCGACGATGCCGGTGCTCGCATTTGGAATCACGATCTGCCAGGTGGTCTCCCATTTCGTGGCGCCGAGCGCAAGCGCCGCCTCCCGTTGTTCGACTGGAACGGCCAGCAACACTTCGCGCGAAACGGACACAATGAAGGGCACCACCATCACGGATAAGATTATGCCGGCAGAAAGAAAACTGACCCCATAGAAATCTCCCGAAAAGATTGGCAGAAATCCAAGCGTCTTTTGTAGCGGCGGAACCAGGTAATCCCGGATCAACGGCACGAGAACGAAAATGCCCAACAGTCCATAAATGACGCTGGGAACTGCTGCTAAAAGCTCGATGAGAAATGTGAGTAAATGGGAGATCTTGGGCGGCGCCATTTCGGCGAGAAATATGGCCGAAGCAACACCTGTGGGAACAGCGAGCAGCAGCGCCAAAAACGATGTGACGCAGGTGCCATAGATGAACGGAAGGGCTCCGAATTTGCCGCTATTCGGGTCCCATTTGGAAGTCGCCAAAAATTGCCAGCCGAACGCCTTGATTGTTGGCTGCGAGCGAAGCGACAGTTCCAGTACAATCAACCCCACCACCACGAGAATTAAGAGAGCCGCAGTTAAGGTGATGGTATAGACAAGTTCATCGCCACCGCGCAGGCGGTCATAGAAACCACGCGAGGCGGGGCGAGGGGGAATGGTGCTTCCGACGTAGGTAGAAGTTGCCATCAGGCAGGTTGGGGAAGTTTCCTATGGGCGTGTCGATTTACTGTTGGATCTTCGCGATCGCCTTTTCTTCTTGTGCCACCACTTGCTTCGGCAAGCGAGCATAATCCAGCGCCTCTACTGAGTTTTGGCCTGTTGTGATTGCCCACTTCAAGAATCCAGTCATCGCCTTTTCTTTCGCCGCATCGGGAATCTTTGATGGCACCAGTAGCCATGTGAAGGTGGAAATCGGATAAACACCGGTACCCGGTTCATTGGTAATAGAAGCCCGGAAATCCGCCGGCATGCTCTTCATCGCCGCTGCTGCGGCCGTCACGGATTGAAGATCCGCTTTCACGAATTGGCCAGACTTGTTCTTTACCTTTCCGTAGGGCAAATGGTTCTTGACAGCATAGATCAACTCAACATACCCAAGGGCGCCCTTCTGTTGCTTGATGAGTCCCGCTACCCCATCGTTTCCTTTTGCACCTAATCCGATCGGCCAATCTACTGAGGTATTGGGTTTCCCAACCTTCGAACTCCACTCAGGACTGATCTTGGAAAGAAAATCTGTCCAGCAGTACGTTGTTCCGCTCCCGTCCGAGCGATGTACTACGACGATTTTGTCGGCTGGCAGATTCACGCCTGGATTGTCAGCTCTAATTTTGGGATCGTTCCACATCGTGATCTTTCCCAAAAAAATATCAGCCAGAGCGTCTTGCGAGAAATTCAACTCCTGCGACAAGCCGGGCAAGTTATAGCTGGGGACCGCCGCACCGATGACGGTGGGGAACAGCAGCACATCGAAACCGTGCCTCTCCCGATATGTCTTTAGCTCCTGATCATCGAGTGGTTTATCGCTTGCGCCGAAGTCTGTCGTGCCGTCGGTCACAGCCTTAATGCCTCCGCCCGATCCGTTGGGCTGATAATTGATCTGAGCGTTTCCAATCGACTGGTATTCCGAAAACCATCTCTGATAAATCGGCGCGGGGAAAGTCGCTCCCGCCCCGGTAAGCGAAACCTGGGCGAGAAGCGGCAGTGCTGCAGTGAACATCAAAACGGCTAAGATCTTCGCTGCCCGGCCCACAATTTCCCTAATATCCTTTTCAAATGCCATCTCTTCGCTTAGTATTAGGGCCAGTCATCAATAGCGTGTGACAGAAAAGTTACAAATGCATGAATCCCCGGGCCATAGCGTCGTCGCAAGCTCTACCCACTTACCGGTCGTGCGGCACGAAACGTATAAGATCGCTACTGGGGCGTTATATGTCCACGCGTCGTTCGTTCCTGCAGTTTGGCGGCTCTATAGCAGCATTGTGTTCTCCATCGGCACTGCTGTCGAGTGAACAAGCATCAGTTCCTCTCGAAGAGTTTCCATACGCTGATGTTGATCTTGCACCCGGCCTCGCTCAGCGGCAGTTTGAGGAAACACAATCGGTCCTGCTGTCCTTGAATGAAGACAGCTTGCTAAAGCCGTGGCGATTGCGCGCGGGCTTACCTGCGCCTGGTCCGGATCTCGGTGGCTGGTATGACGAAGTCCCGCTAGATAAAACGGAAAGCGGCGGCCACGGCTTCGCGCCCGGGCACTGCTTCGGCCAATGGATTTCCGCTCTTTCGCGCGGCTACTCCATTAATCACGATCCCTCGACTCGCGCTCGCATCGAGCGCCTGCTTGCCCTTTACGAGCCTGCGATCTCCGGCCGGTTTTATACAAATTTCCGCTTTCCCGCTTATAACTACGACAAGATGGTCATTGGCCTGATTGACGCGCATCGATTTGCCGGAATCGCAAACGCGTATGCGCTTCTCGATCGCACTACCGACGCCGCGGAACCTCACCTGCCGCCGCATGCGCTCGATCGCGATGAGCCGCAACGCCGCTGGCGGGCATCTATCGGCGAGAATACATCGAACGATTACACTTGGGACGAATCGTATACGCTCCCTGAAAATCTCTATCTTGCCTGGGAACGTGGCGCCGGCGAACGATACCGCCAACTCGCGGGCCGCTTTCTGCTTGACCGAACCTACTTCGATCCGCTCGCCGAAGACAAGAATGTTCTCGCGAACCACCACGCCTACAGTTTTTGCAACGCCCTGAGTTCAGCGATGCAAGCCTATATCGCTGCGGGCAGCCGTAAGCATCTGCTTGCTGCCACGAATGCCTTCAACATGATCACGCAAACTCAGAGCTTCGCCACGGGCGGCTGGGGACCGAACGAAAGCTTTAGTGCGCCCGGGAGCGGCGTTCTCTATGACAGTCTTTCCGATACGCATCGCGGCTTTGAAACCCCCTGTGGCAGTTATGCCCATTTCAAGCTGACGCGTTACCTGCTGCGCGTGACCGGAAACGGCGCTTACGGCGATAGCATGGAACGCGTGCTGTACAACACTGTACTCGGGGCGAAAGAACTCCAGGCGGATGGGCGCGCCTTTTACTATTCCGATTACCATTCCTTTGGGAAGAAATCCTATTTCCCTGACAAGTGGCCCTGCTGTTCCGGCACATTGCCGCAGGTCGCCTGTGACTATCGCGTCCTCACTTACTTTCGAGATGTTAAAGGCGTGTATGTGAACCTCTATTTGCCCTCGACTGTCAAATGGACCGATAGAGAGGGAGCGCAGCTCACGCTTGACGCAGGCCGGCGAGTATCCAGACATAGGTAAGATCGCCATGCGCTTGCGGGCCTCGCGTTCCAGCACGTTTGCACTTCGTCTGCGCATTCCTGGGTGGTCAGGAAACGGGGCAATCATCCGTTTGAACGGACAACCTATATCGCCGCGCATCAATGCGGGGTTTGCCACCATTTTTCGCCAGTGGAAAAACGACGACAGCGTTGAATTAGAGCTTCCTTTGCCGATGCGCCTGGAGCCCATCGATGCGCGGCATTCAAACACCGTGGCGCTCATGCGCGGGCCTCTGGTGCTGTTCGCGTTGACAGACAGTGAACCGCGGGCGACCCGCCGGCAATTGCTTTCGGCGACCCGTGTTCCCAGCCAATCCGGATGGCTGGCCAACACAACGTCCGGTTCCTTGCGCCTGGTGCCTTTCACCGCCATCCAGGATGAAACATATATGACGTATCTGACGGTTGCCTGAATTTTCGAAATTACGCTAAGCTGTCCGCATGCAACGGGTACATCAGAGTAGCGTTTGCCGCGGGGTGTTGCTGAGCGCAAGCATTCTATTCGTGCACGGCCTTCGGGCGCAGTTTGCGGTTCCGATTCCTAAGGCGCCGAAGGCGCTGCAACCACCTTCAGACCAGGCGGTCGTACTCTCTTTGGAAGGCAAAGGCAGCCAGGTCTACGTTTGTCAAGAAACGGGCGATATGTACGTGTGGAAACTCAAAGGTCCGGACGCGAAGCTCTTCGGCGACAGCGGTGAAGTGGTGGGGCGCCATTTCAAAGGACCAACCTGGGAGGCCAACGATGGAAGCCGCGTCACAGGCAAGGTGGTGGCAAGCGTTCCTTCACCTGATTCCAAGTCGATTCCCTGGCTTCTGCTGCAGGCCGCCGCTCACGAGGGGAACGGGCTCATGAGCAGGATCCAAAGCATTCAACGACTCGGTACAAAAGGAGGACTAGCGCCGGCTGTCACGTGTAGCGCCCGCAATAAAGACAAAGAAGTTTCCGTTGCATACCAGGCGTATTACTACTTCTACGGTGAGCCCTCTCCGGGAATGCATGCACATTAATCGCGTGCGAGAATGCAGCATGAAACGACAGAACCTCGCTCTGGTTACACTTGAGGCCGCTGCAGTCGTCGCGATGCTCACAACGGTGAGCTTCGGTCAAACACCGACATCCCCAACACCGTCGACCTCTGGACAGAAAGAGGAAAAGCCAACCGCCATCCCTCCGGAGCGCAGCTCTGTGACGCACCATGAACTTTCGCTCGCCGGGCAGACGATTCACTACACCGCCACAGCCGGCACCCTGGTCATCAACGGCGACGATGGGAAGGCTGCCGCCAGCGTGTTCTACGTCGGGTATACCGAGGACGGCATGCAAAACAGCAAAACCAGGCCCGTGACGTTCCTTTACAACGGCGGCCCAGGTTCAGCAAGCTTATGGCTGCATATGGGCTCCGTAGGTCCCGTGCGCGTCGTGACGGGTAGCCCGGAGGCGACGGGCGCGGCGCCTTATCAGATCGTGCCGAACTCTAGCAGTCTGCTGGACAAAACGGATCTCGTCTTCATCGATGCTGTCGGGACCGGTTATTCGAGACCAGTCGGCAAAGCGACCCAGAAGGAGTTTTCCGGCACAGACCAGGATGTCAAGGCGTTCGACAAGTTCATCACGCGGTATGTGACGGTCAATCAGCGTTGGAACTCACCGAAGTATTTGTTCGGCGAATCTTACGGCACCACCCGGTCCGCCGCGCTGGTGGATGCGCTCGAGAACGACGGCATGTCCTTCAACGGCGTGATATTGATGTCCACCATCCTCAACTATTTCACGCGAAGCCCAGGTTTGGACAACACCTTCATCGGTTATCTGCCTTCTTACGCCGCCATCGCGTGGCACTTCAACAAAATAGCGAACAAACCAGAAGATCTGAAAGCATATTTGAACGAAGTTCGTGCATTTGCCCGGGGTGCGTATGCAGATGCGCTTGCGCAAGGCGATAATTTGCCGGCCGCTCAGGTGGATGCGATCGCCGCGAAGTTAAGCGCCTACACTGGCCTGAGCGTTACGTACGTCAAGCAGGCGAATCTCCGCATCAGTGCTTCCCGTTTTCGCAAGGAACTGATGCGCGACAGCCGCGTGATTCTAGGACGTTACGATGCCCGTTTCGAAGGAACGGATTTCGACGCTGCCGGAGAAGCGCCTGGTTACGATCCTTCGGGAACTGGAATCACCGGCGCCTTCGTCTCGGCGTTTCACGATTACCTGAGCCGGGAACTGAAGTATTCGTCGGATGAAACGTACTACCCACGTGGGCCAAATGTAAATGAGAGCTGGGATCAGAGCCACAAGGCAGCAGGTGGCGGCACGCAAGCGCTGCGCGAAGCGTATGTAGCAGGCGATCTAGCGGACGCGATGCGAAAAAACCCGCAGCTAAGAGTCTTTTCGGCGAATGGTCTGTTCGATCTGGCAACCCCTTTCTTCATTACGGAATTCGATCTTTCGCACATGGAGCTTGAGCCCAAACTTCGGAACAACATTGAGTTCGCTTACTACCCGTCGGGACATATGATCTATCTGAACGTGGATGCTCTGAAGCAACTCAAAACAGATCTGTCGCGCTTCTACTCGCAGTCGGCGGCAGCGCCGATTAACCCCGGCTCCGAGTGACAGGGCAGTTAGCACTCCAGATTCAATAACTATGGCAAAAGCAACTTGGCAGAACGCAACTCTCGCAGAGAGCGGCCGCACGGAACAAGTCGAAGGCAATCACTACTTTCCTTCGGAGAGCATCCAACGTAAATTCCTTGAACCTAGCGATCACACGACCGTTTGTCCGTGGAAGGGCACCGCCCACTACTATCACGTAGTCGTGAACGGTGAGAAGAATGAGAACGCCGCTTGGTATTACCCGGAACCGAAACCTGCAGCGGCGAACATCAAAGATCACGTCGCCTTCTGGAAAGGCGTGCGAGTGGAGGGCTGAAGCAGTAGCATGTTTGAGTGCGATCACTCTTCGTCCCACTGCTGTTAGGTGTATCCTTTTTCTCGCTCCGGCAACTCACCTTCGCGCAAACGACGCTTCCGCTCTGGCCCGCATCTACAGCGGAAAAAACACGCCACGAGGTTGACACAACCACCGATAAAGACGAACTCATCGCGGGAAAGCGCGTGCAGAGGCTCACGGACATTTCGAACCCGACAATTGCCGTGTATCCCGCGCCCCCTTCGACCAATAGCGGTGCGGCCGTCGTCGTCTTCCCTGGCGGAGGGTACCGCATTCTTGCGTACGATCTTGAAGGTACCGAAGTTTGCAATTGGTTGAACTCCATTAACGTAAATTGCGTGTTGTTGAAATACCGCGTCCCGAATGCCGGTCCGTATCCAACGCATCCCGAAGCTCTCGCCGATGCGCAACGCGCTGTCCGTCTGACTCGCCAGCACGCGGCAGAGTGGAAGGTTGACATAGACCGGGTAGGTGTTCTCGGGTTTTCGGCGGGTGGCCACCTCGCTGCTGCGTTAAGCAATCATGCAACGGACCAGGTTTACCCGCCGGCCGATACAGCGGACCAACTCAGTGCCAAACCCAATTTCGCGATCCTCATTTATCCCGGCGGTTTGGTGCATGCGCCCGATCTGCAGCATCTTCAACCGGGTGTAATTCCAAATGCCGCGACGCCGCGGACATTTCTGCTGCAAGCAGAGGATGACCCGGTGCATGTGGAGAACACGCTGGTGTACTATGCAGCGCTGAAGGACGCGAGAGTTCCCGCCGAAATGCACGTTTACGCCAAAGGCGGGCATGGATACGGACTGCGTCCCACCGAGTTGCCCATCACGAAGTGGCCAGTACTTGCTGCCGAGTGGCTGCGTACCATCAGGGTGCTCAAACCTCTGTAAACAGCACTTCTGATCGTGCTGCATCCGGTATCAGAAAGCGGATGAGTTGCTCTGCCTCGTCTGTGAGGTCTCTTTTCATGGCTCTCGTAACGGGTTTGAAAGGCGAGATAGTCACCTTTGCAGTGCTCTTGGTTGAAGCGATCTCCCAGGTCCCGGCAACGAACCCATCCAGTAGAAACGTGGGTAGTATCTGCAAGTTCTTAGTGGCCACGCGCGGGCGATGTTCGTCGGCGATGATGCGCGACCGCTCCGCGTGCCCCAAAATCACGTTATCGAATCCGGGCAACAATCGTATAGGCGCCGGCGTATCCTCGGCCGGCCGCAAGCCATCGGGCACATCGAACAACTCGCGTTTGCCTTCGTCGCGGAAGACGTTCAGCCGCGGTCGCAGCTTCTCGAACACCGGCTTTAATTTCGGCAATCCCGACCAGGTTTGCGCATCCGCAACGCTGGCCGGACCGAACGCGGCCAGATATCGCAGCACAAGATCCTCAAAATGCTCTTCGTTATCGACAGGCGTTTTCAACCATGAACTGGCCGGCGCAAACTTGGTATCTGCTCCGAATCCGTACTCCGCGTCCTGCGGCTGCATGACAAGTGGCAGGTAAGTTCGAGCAAGATACCCCATTGCTCGCTCATCCACATCCGGGAATCGTTGCGACAGGTTCGCGCGTAGCTCGCCGAAGGTTTGTGGCTTTTCTCTGAAACACTCTTGCGCTGCCGCGGCAATTGCGTCTGTATCCGCCGCCGATGTCCGTCTCTGGATGATTGACTTCATCGACGCGCTAAGGGCCGGCTGTATGCTGCCGCGAAAGCGCAGATAATCTCTCGCGCTCATGAGATGCAGTGTTGCGCGCATCATTGTCGCGCGCACAACCTTGCGATTGTGAATTAGGTGAAGAAGAGCTTTGGTCTCGAAGCCGGAAACGCGTGCCCACAAGCCGATGAAGGGCGGCCGAGGCTGCTGCGCTTGTAAGCCGATCAGCCGCTCTATTGCGACCAGGGGCGAGACGGGTTCCCGGCGTAGTAGGAATTGCCGGGCCAATAAGGCGCGGTTCAAAGCCCTTTTAGTGAGGCGATTCGGGCTGTCGCTCATTTCTGTAAACCACGCCCTCCTTCATCACGAAAATCACGCTTTGTGTTGCCTTGATGTCCTCCAGCGGATTGCCTGGAACCGCCACGATGTCGGCCAGCTTGCCGGCTTCTAAAGTGCCGATCTTGTTCTGAAGTCCAAGCAGGTCGGCCGCAACCGATGTTCCCGCGCGAAGCGATTGCACAGGCGTCATGCCGTCGGCCGCCATCAACACAAACTCCAGCGCATTGTCTCCGTGGGGATAGACCGCCGCGTCGGTTCCGAGCGCAATCTTAACGCCCATCGCCAAAGCGCGCCGGACCATCGCGTCTTGTGATTTCACGGCCAAATCCGCTTTCTGCTGGACCAGCGGTGGAAACTTCGATTCCGCGATTCCGCTTCGCACCGATAAGGTAGGCACGAGGTAAGTCCCGTGTTCGCGCATCATGCGGAGGGCTTCGTCGTCGAGAAATGTCCCGTGCTCGATAGAGTCGATCCCGGCCCGAATCGCGCGTTTCGCTCCTTCTGCGCCGTGAGCGTGCGCGGCCGTTTTCCGCCGCAGTTCGTGCGCCGCCGTAACAATCGCCGCCATCTCCGCTTCAGTCAACTGCGGCGCGTCTACATCGTCAGTCGGCGATAAAACGCCGCCAGTGGGGCAAGTCTTGATCACGTCGGCTCCGTACTTCACGTTGAAACGAACGGCAAATCGACCCTGATCCGGGGAATTGATTACGCCGTCTTCCGGCCCGCTCTCATGGTTCAGAAGACCGAACCGGAAACCGTCGCCGTCATCGCAATGGCCGCCCGTCGCGCCCAGCGCGTGGACGGCAACCAGCATGCGCGGTCCCGGAACAACGCCGCTGTTGATGGAATTGCGCAATCCGACATCCAGGAAATTATCCGAACCCACGTCACGAACCGTTGTGAAGCCGGCCATTAGAGTCTTGCGCGCGTTGACAGTGGCGCGTATCGCCTGCTCTGGAATGGTGCGGGTCAGATTCAACAGCCGCTGCCCGTTGTAATCCGGATTGAAGTCCATCGTCAGGTGCGTATGAGCATCGATGAACCCAGGAAGCAGCGTTGCATCGCCTAAATCGATCACATGAGCGCCCGCCGGAATCGCGCCGCCGACCGCTTGGATTGTATTTCCCGAGACTACGACGATACCGGGCTGAACAGCGCTATCGTTCTTTCCATCGAAGACACGGGCGGCTTTCAAGACGTACGTTGTCTGTGCGCAGAGAGTAGAAGCAACGAGAAAAACGGCGGCAAAGAAAATTCGCATGACCGAGCATAACGCGGCTCTTCGTCAAAGTTCAGCATCCGCTTCGATTTCAAAAAGCATATCCGGGTGAATCAGTGCCCGCACCTCCACCATCGTGGCGCAAGGTCGAATTGTTCCAAAGAATTCGTTGTGCGCGCGCCCGTATTCCTGCCACCGCGAGATGTCAGTAACAAACATTCGTGTGCGTACGACGTTCGCAAGCGTTGCGCCTGCCTGTTTCAAGATACGTTCAATGTTGCCGATCGCCTGAACGGCCTGCGCATATCCGTCGTCTATGCCGATAATCTTTCCACCTTCACCTGTCGCGGTGGTACCAGTGACATAGATTCTACTTCCGACGCGTACCGCGCGGCTGTATCCGACAATGTCTTCGAACGTAACGCCCGAAGAGAAATTCTGGCGATCTCCACTCATACTACGTATGCTACGCGGCGGGAACGAAAATTGTAAAACGCGATCCGCGTCCGAGTTGGCTTTCCACCGATATGCTCCCGTTCATGCGCTCTACAATTTCTTTCACGATCGGCAAACCAAGACCTGTGCCACCCGCCGGCCGCGATCTCGCCTTGTCCACGCGGTAAAACCGCTCGAAGATACGTTTCAGATCCTGGCTGGGAATCCCGATGCCAGTGTCGCTGACCGAGATACGAACCCGCCCTTCAGGGGCGGAGTCGCATTCGATCCGTACTTCGCCTTCCGGCCGGTTGAACTTTACGGCGTTGTCCACCAGATTGCTCATTACCTGCTCGATGCGAAAGCGATGACCCATGATCGCGCAATTCTGACACGCGCTGGTATTCAGCTTCACCTGGCGCTCCGCAGCCGCGTTCTGCATTGTATGGACCACCGATTCGACAACCTCCAGAAGGAAGATGCGCGCTGGGGGAGCCGAAGGTTCTTGTTCTGAATCGAGTTCCGAGAGAACAAGTAAATCGGAGGCGATGTTGTTCAACCGAATCGCATGCGAAAGAATAATCTCTACAAATTTCCGATTGTTCTCCTCGTCCTCCAGCGCCCCATCCAACAAAGTCTCGGCGTAGCCACGAATTGCTGCAAGCGGCGTTCTCAGCTCGTGGGAAACATCGGCCACAAAATCCTTGCGCAGTTGCTCTTGCCGATGCAGGTCGGTGATATCGTGCAGCACAATCACCGCGCCACGCCTCTGTACGTCTCCAATCGGCAGAGCACGCGCTTCGAACCAGCGTCCAGCGGCGCTCGGCAACTGCAGGCGCTCTTTTTCCGCCGTTCCGGTTCGCAAAACACGCTCCAGGATATTGCGCAGTTCGGGTTCACGCACAATCTCGTACAGCGTGCGGCTTTCCGAGACAGGCGTTCGTGTATTGAATGCCTCCGCAAAAGCATCGTTACAGAAGACCACGCGCATTTCCATGTTCACGGCTAATACCCCTTCGGCCATGCACGCCAAGATCGTCTCGCGCCGCGATGCTTCGAGATTCGCCCGTTCCACCACTTGCCGGACACGCTCTGCCATTCGGCGCATCGCGCGTGACAGACTCTGCATCTCTGGAGGTCCATCGTCAGGAAGATCGGTTTCGGCGTTGGGCAGGGCGGCGATGAACTCCTCAAAGTGCCGTGTTGGGACAGACCATCTCAAGGCCAGCGCATACATGAATGCCAACCCGCCGGTGCTTACAAGAGCGAGGATAGTGGCCAGTTTCAGCAGAGCTGCCGTGCCGTGTCCCGCCAAAAAATCCGGCCGGATCCACATTACGGCGAGCGGGAAGGAAAGCATCAACAGACACCAGGCGCCGACCAGCTTCCGCACCGAGATTTCTTTCATTGTTGGAGCTTCAGAGAGTCGTGTAGCGTGATCGACGCCGCAGTATCAACCCTGCAGCCTTCGTAAGAACCACGATTGACTGCTGGGATACTTCTTGCCGTGTTCACGTTCACGCCGGGTGTAACTGCCGTCCGGCTGCATAATGCGAGCTCCTGCCTCGTCTTCCAGATACTTAGTCAGGATGCGATCGCGCAGCCGGCTCACGAGTCTTCGATCCTCGACCGGAAATAAAACCTCCACGCGGCGGTTCAAATTGCGCGGCATTAGATCCGCACTCCCCACATAAACCAGCTCATCGCCGCCATTGTGGAAATAGAAGATCCGGCTGTGCTCCAGAAAACGGCCGATGATGCTTCTTACGCGAATCGTTTCACTCACGCCTGGAATGCCGGGCCGCAGCGAACAGACGCCCCGCACAATCAAATCGATCTGAACGCCGGCCTGCGACGCCTCGTACAGCAGCCGGATCATGCCCGGATCTTCCAACGCATTCATCTTGAAGATCAGGCAACCATCGCCGTGCTGCCGGTGACGCTCCATTTCGGCGCGCACCAGCCGCTCCAGTCCGCTGCGAATGCTGTGCGGCGCAACCAGCAGCTTCCGATACGATGTCTTCGCCGAATAGCCTGTCAGATGGTTGAACAAGTCGCTCACGTCCGCGCCGATCTCTTCGTCGCACGTGAACATCCCGATGTCGGTGTAGAGCCGGGCCGTCGTCGGATTGTAATTCCCAGTGCCTAGATGCACATACCGGCGGATCAAATCGCCTTCCCGGCGAACCACCATTGCCATCTTGGCGTGCACTTTCACGCCGGGCAGCCCGTAGACAACATGCACGCCTTCGCGTTCCAACTTTTGCGCCCACTCGATGTTGCTTTCCTCATCGAAGCGCGCCTTTAGCTCCACCAGCACCGCTACTTGCGTGCCGTTCTGGCTGGCATCCAGTAGGGCTTCGACGAGAGGCGAATTTCTCCCCACCCGATAAAGCGTCATCTTGATAGCGAGCACATCCGGATCTTCCGCGGCGGCGCGTAGAAAATCCACCACCGGCTGAAACGATTCGAACGGATGGTGCAGCAATACGTCGCCTTGCCTGATGGTTGTGAATATCTCTCCACTGGAGGGGTTCGCGAAACCTTTTGGGGTTGAGGGGATAAACGGCTTGTCTTTCAGCGATGGGCGCTCCACGCTGAGCAGCGCCCGCACGCGGCTGATATCGATCGGCCCGTCGATCCGGTACACATCATTGTGATCCAGTTCCAGGTTCGTCGTGAGCATGTCGACCAAGCGCTGGGGCATCGACGTATTCACTTGCAAACGCACCGCGTCGCGAAATCTACGCCGCCACACCGCTTCCTGGATGCTTTCGAGCAAGTCATCCGTCTCGAGTTCCTGGATCGCCAGTTCCGCGTCGCGTGTCACGTGGAACAGATAGGCTTCCACAATCTCCATCTCCGGAAACAGCAAACGGAGATTGGCGATGATCACCTGCTCTAACCAAATGAAGGCGAGTTCGCCGCCCCGGGAAGGAATCGCCACCAGTTGCGGCAGCGTATCGGGTACTTTGATTCGCGCGAACCGCTCTCGTCCATCGCCGTTCGCAACAATCGCCGCAATATTCAAGCTGAGATTTGAAATATGAGGAAACGGCCGCCCCTGATCGACGGCCAACGGGGTCAACACAGGGTAGACAATGCGGCGGAAGTGGTCGTCGACCGCCGTCCGCTGCTGCGCGTTCAAATCCTCCAAATCCAGGATTTGTATGTCGGCGTCTCTCAATTCGGGCATTAACTCTTCGCGCCAGAGTTTGTAAATGTCCGACATGATCTTCGTGACTTCCTGGCGAATCAGCTTGAGTTGCTCGAGCGGCGACCTGCCGTCCATGCTGATTTCGGTCGTGCGCGTCTCGATTTGCTGCCACAAGCCTGCCACCCGCACCATGAAGAACTCGTCCATGTTGGAGCCCAGGATGGAGACGAACTTCACGCGCTCGAGCAGCGGATTGTTCGGATCCTCCGCCTCCTCAAGCACCCGGCGTTGAAACGCCAACAGGCTCAAATGCGGATTCAGGTACAGGTCAGGATTATCGAGCTGCGGTGCGGCGGCGGCTGCCGTTCGCGAGGAAGAGCCGGGTCGTCTCCGTGCTGGCCGTGCGCTTCTCATAGTTAGGACGCGGACGATTCTCCTTATTACTTTAGACTGTCCCAACGTTGGGCCCAGTAAAAGCTCTGATCCTACGCGAACCGGTTGACCAATTGTGTCCAGGTTGCTACGATTTGAATGCGGGGTGGAGCAGTCAGGTAGCTCGTTGGGCTCATAACCCAAAGGTCGCAAGTTCAAATCTTGCCCCCGCAACCAAACTACTCCTTCAGCAATTTTCGCCCACTCGCAACGGACGTAACCTGCTCCGTTATTTGCGGTGCTACTCGTTGTGAAATCCGCAACAGCCTCCCGACGGACCTGCGTCACCAGCGAATTACGAAGCGAAACGCGAAATGACCCGGCTTAACTAGCCCGGCAGCCAAGCGATGCTTGGTCAATACAGAGAGGAAATCGCCAAGCAGTCGCGCGTGCGTTGCCGGGCGTTTCCTTAAAGACGCCGTTACCCGATGGCGCTTTGTTTCAGGCCTGCTTGTCGGCCTGTTCGAAGAGGAAGTGCAGGGTCTTTTCGGTTTGGATGTGGCCTGCTATGCGGCCTAGCGTACCTTCTTTTTCGAGGCGGGCGCGGGTGACGGCGATAGCTTCACGCTCCTGGCGCGCGATGCGTTGCAGTTCGCGGTCTACTTCGTCTTTGGTCGCGTGAATGCCTTCGCGTTCGGAAATCTTTTCGAGCAGCAGCGAAGCTTTCACATTGCGGACGGCTTTCTCGTGCTGGGCTTCCTTCACCTTGTCCCAATCGAGCTTGATGGAATTGGGGTCGATGCCGCGGCCGGCGAGGTCGCGAAGCTGCATGCGGACCTGGTTTTCAATTTGCCGGTCAATGTAGGCCTGCGGAATGGGGAAGGTGTTGCCTGCGACAAGTTTGTCGAGCAATTCCTCCTTCGCGGTCTGCTGAGCGGCGTACTGTTTTTCCTGAAATATCGCCTTACGGATGGCTTCCTTGAGTTCTTCCAGATTTTGATAGTCGCCGAGGTCGCGGGCGAAATCGTCATCGAGGGCCGGCAGTTCGCGTTTGCGGATGAATTTAGGAGTGATCTCAAAACGCACGGTCTTGCCGGCAAGGCGTTCCTGGGCGTACTCTTCCGGATAGGTGATTTCGACTTCCTTGACGTCGTCGGGCGAAGCACCGATTAGAGCTTCGTTGAAGCCGGGGAGAGTATCTTCGGCGCCGACTTGAATTTGGATGTCCTGATCGATGTCTTCTGCGAGGCCCGCTAGCGAACGGAGATGGACAAGAACGTAGTCGCCGCTTTCGATGGGCCGAGGATCGATATTCGGGTAGTCGGCCTTGTTCTCGCGCATGCCTTCGAGGCGCTTGTCGATCTCTTCTTCTGTGACGGTGGGCTCTTCGTACTTAACCGGAATGCCGCGATAATTGTCGATCGCCACTTCGGGAGCGACTTCGAAATCGGCTTTGAAGCGAATCGGCTGTCCCGGTTCGAATTTGAGGTCGGAGATGTCAGGGGTCCCGACAACTTTGATTTCGTCTTTCTGAACACGATCTCGGAAGGCCTGTGGGAGCAGAAGTTCCAGGACTTCATGGCGAATCTCGCCTTCAAAGCGAGACTGGATCATGCTGACGGGGGCTTTGCCGGGGCGAAAACCCGGCAGGCGAACGCGCTGCTTGATAGAGTTCGTGACACGCTCCCGAGCTTGTTCCACTTCATCGAGCGGGATTTCGATTTCGAGCGAGCGTTTGCAATCCGCGGCTGTTTCCACTGAGGTTTCCTTGTGATGGCGGTGGGCGTTCTAAGCGCCGTCGGACCAAGTTGCAAGATACTGCTCTTGCTCCATGGTGAGGCGGTCAATTTGGATGCCCATCGATTCTAATTTTATTTTCGCTACTTGCCGGTCAATCGCGGCAGGCACCGGGTGAACTGTTTTTTCGAGCGACGAAACGCCCTTGGTCTTGTCGAACGCCGGAACGTTCTTTATCAAGTATTCCGCACTCAGAGCTTGACTGCCGTAAGAGATATCGAGAACTGAGGCGGGAGGTGCGCCGGCAGGAACGGAATTGATGACCTGGCCGGCGGCTAATAGATAGATGCGGCGGCCGTCGCGGAGGATGAACTCTTCGACAAACTCGCGGCTCGGGCGATGGGAGGAAGAGATGTGGGTCAGCGTTTCCAGATCGAATTCGACCGGGGAATGGCCGGCATTACAGAGGATGACGCCATTTTTGAACTTTTCGAAGTGTTCGCGGCCGATGACGTTTTTGCCGCCGGTTGCGGCCACGAAGACATCGCCGAGCGAGGCCGCCTCACTGATGGAGAGGACGCGGTGGCCCTCCATGGCGGCATTCAAGGCGCGAATGGGATCGACTTCGCAGACAATGATATTGGCGCCCAGTCCTTTGGCGCGAAGAGCGACGCCGCTGCCGCAGCTGCCGTAACCGAGCACCACCACGTTGAGGCCGGCGAGCAGAAAGTTGCTGGAGCGGACGATCGCTTCGACGCTGCTTTGCCCGGCCCCGTAGCGGTTCTCAAAGAGCTCTTTGGTCTGCGAATCGTGGAGCGCGATCACCGGGTAATGCAAGGAGCGGTCGCGGGCGATGCGCCTGAGATAGTTGGCTCCGGCGGTGGTTTGTTCGGTCCCGCCGAGAATAGCCGGGCCCGGATCGGCGGCATGCAGAGCTTTCGAAAGTTCGGAGGCGTGATCGAGAACGAGATGCGGCGGTTCGGCCAGAACTTCGCGCGGCCCGGGGCAGATTGAGAGCCCATAGTCTTTGGCGAGACTCGCAACGATCTCCTCTTCGAGAGAGACAGGCTGGGTGGCGCACAACGCGAGGATGGCGCCGCCATCGCGCAAGGTGACGAGCAGGTTGGCGGATTCAGGTGTGATGTTGAGGCACACAGCCACCCGCATACGCGCGAACGGCTGTGTCTTAATGAAATGCTTGCGAACGGATTGCAGCACGGGCATCGATTGAAAAGCAGATTCGATGCGGCGCTTGCCGCGCGCAGGCGACCCTGGATCGTTACTGCCGGAGGGGATGCCGGACGGAGCCGCGGGCGCGGAACTCGTAGACATCTGCAGATCCGGCTAAACCGCGGCGGCAGTGAATTGGGCAGCTTCGCGGAGGGCGCCGGCTTTATCAGTGGCCTCCCACGAGAAGGTGTCTTCGTGACGGCCGAAATGGCCGAAAGCAGCCGTCTTGCGATAGATGGGGCGGCGAAGATTCAGATGCTTGATCATGCCGGCAGGGGTGAGAGAGAAGTTCTCGCGCACGAGTTCCGCGAGGCGCTGATCTTCGATTTTCCCGGTGCCGAAGGTATCGACCATGACGGAGACGGGTTCGGCAACACCTATGGCGTAGGCGAGTTGGACTTCGACTCTACCGGCGAGGCCGGCGGCAACGAGATTCTTGGCGACATAACGAGCCATGTAGCAGGCCGAACGATCGACCTTCGTCGGATCCTTGCCGGAGAAGGCGCCGCCGCCATGACGGCCCATGCCGCCGTACGTGTCGACAATGATTTTGCGGCCCGTCAGACCTGTATCTCCATGCGGTCCGCCGATGACGAAGCGGCCGGTCGGATTGATGTGGAACTTGGTTTGGGAATCGCACATCGAGGAAGGGATCACAGGGCCGATGACGGACTTTTTGATATCTTCGCGAAGCTGTTCGGTAGAGACGTCGTCGTCATGCTGGGTGGAGACAACCACTGCGTCAATACGCTTGGGCTTGCCGTCCACATATTCGACGCTGACCTGACTTTTGCCATCGGGACGCAGATACGGGAGATCGCCTTCGCGGCGCGCTTCACTCAAGCGGCGCACCAGCTTATGGGCCATCATGATGGGAAGCGGCATTAGCTCTTCGGTTTCGTTGCAGGCGAACCCGAACATGAGGCCCTGATCGCCGGCTCCGCCGGTATCGACGCCCATGGCGATATCGGGAGACTGCGATTGAATCATGTTGACAACCGCGCAGGTCTTGGAGTCGAATCCCATGGCGGCATCCGTGTAGCCGATGTGGTTGATGACGCCACGTACCAGTTTGGGAACGTCGACGTAGGTAGAGGTGGTAATTTCGCCGGCGACGACGCAGATGCCGGTGGTGACGAGGGTCTCGCACGCGACGCGCCCGCTCGGATCATCCGTGAGGACTGCATCGAGGATAGCGTCAGAGACTTGGTCGGCGATTTTGTCCGGGTGCCCTTCGGTCACGGATTCGGATGTAAAGATATATTTCATCGGAACTGGAAGACTCCTTCTCTTCGGCGCTGGCGCCGAAACCCCGTCGAGCCCGCGCCGTTCTCCACGGCCCGTCTCAAGCGCGAGGAATTAGAGCGTGGGCCGGGCAGACCTCAGCCGGAAAGCGAGGAGACAGCGCCCGAGGGGTTCAGTGTTTCAGTTTAGCAAGTAAGAGGCGGCGGACAAGGGCAGCGGGCAGAACTGCGCTTACTAGGATTGAAAGGGCGAAAACGGCGGGCCGCAGGGAAGCGAGTAGGGTGGGCATCCGATTCATCGCCCGCTTGAATGAGAGCAATCGTCAAAAGACACGCCATTCCAGGCCCACCAGGGCGGCTCGCCCGGGCATCACCACACCATAGACGGGCTGGTAATCTGCGTTCGTCAGGTTCGTCAATCTGAGGTAAGGATGCAGCCGCGAACGGGTCCAGGCAGCATATGCATCCACCAGAACATAGGCGTTCCGCTGGTACTGATTCGTTATGCCTGTGCGCACGCGCGCAACCCAGCCCCCGCCAGACGTCCGTTGCCAGGCGATGACCGCCTGCTGCGAGGGGAAGTTGAAGACGTACTCCGACTGAAACCCATCTAAAGCGCCCTGGGCGCCGTGCAGTTCCGTATATTCCACCTCCGCGGTTTGCGATTTGGGCAGCGACCAGATCAACGAAGCCTCCCAGCCGGTCATCGTGAGCCGGGCGAAGTTTGTCGCCTGCCAGATATCGGAAGAATTCGCCCGAATGTAGTCGATGTCGTTCGTTTCACGACGCGTGAAAACCGTAATCGAGCCGCGCAGGTGAGAGGTGGCATGCCAATCGAGACCCCCTTCGTAATTCATCGCCTTTTCCGGTTTCAGGTTCGGGTCCCCGATGGTGCCCGGATCGTGATAGTACAGGTCCGTGTAGTTGGGCAGACGAAAAGCGCGGCTGCCGGAAGCGCGCAGCTTCAATTTAGCCGAGAGCCAGTATCCGGCGCTAAGCGCGGGCACGGCAATTGCTTGCGCCTGGCCGTAGAACTCCTCCCGCAGACCGGCGCTCAGGGAAAGGCGATGCCAGGAACGGATATCGAGATCGCCATAGAGATCGCCTTGCTTGCGCGAGTGGATCCCCAGGTTGTTGCTGTTCACGTGATCAGCCAGCGCCTCGGCGCCGTAATAGATACCGAGTTTGCGGCCGATTGGATCATGGCGCCGTAAGGCAATGTCCCACGCGCTATCGATATGGCGGTTCGTATAGTAGTTCGGGTCATCGCGCAGGAGTTCATACAGGTCGGTGTGGCGGCGGTATCCGAGCGAAAAGATGGTCCTCTTGCCAAGGTCCTGGGAGAAGGTCGCTAGCCAGGTTTTGGTCCGTTCCCAGGAATTGAAATTGCCGTAGAACCGGTCCGCGCCGAAGGGGCGGTCCATCAGCGACAGAAAAACGCGTGTGATACCGAGTTTGGTCCTTACCCAAGGCTCGGCCGCGAGCGCCAGGTTGCGGTATTCGCGGTCGTCTCGAAAGCCATCCGAGAGTTCGCGTTCAAAGGAGAGCCGCTGAGAGTACCACGCTTGTCCGAAGGCGAGGAACCCGCTTTGTTCGTTCGTTCCGAAGCTGCCATACCCGGCGCGGAGGCGCATCTCCAAACGCTGCGGCTCGGTGACAGGCCGGGTGACAACGTTAACTACCCCGGCAACGGCTTCGGAGCCGTACAGGGTGGACCCGGCGCCACGCAGGATTTCGATTCGGTCCACCGCATCGAGTGGGACTGGGATATCGAGATCATGATGGGCGGATTGCGCATCGCTCAACCGGATTCCGTCGAGCAGAAATAGAGTTTGCTGGAAATTACCCCCGCGGATAGACAGGTCGCCTTGCACGCCGTTAGGCGCGCGGCCCTGCACCTGGACAGATGAATCGAGAGAGAACGCGTCCGTCAGGCTTCCAAACAGCAGGAACGAATCGCGAAGAGAATAGGCGTTTACCGATCGATCGACCTCTTCAAGCGGTACTGGATCCCAGGAACCGGTGACAACGATGGTCTGCTGTTGCGGTGCCGGTACAGCAGTCTTGCCATACGGGGGATTCTGGGCGGCAAGTTGCTGCAACGTAAGCGCTAAGAGTCCCAAACCCGCCCGGAGGAGTTTCTGCATCGGAGCCTTCAGCATAAAACTAGCGGGAATCTCGGGGTATTCACCTGAACTTTAACCGTTTTGTAACCTTGTTGTAATGCATATCCGGTTACTCTGTGCGCGGGACAGGTGATGCTATGAGGAAGATTGCTCTGATTGAAGACGATGCGGACCTGTATGCGCTCGTTAAGTACAACCTGGAAAAGGAAGGCTTTGCCGTCGTGGGAGCGCAAACCGGACGCGGAGTGATCGAGTTATGCCGCCGCGAACGGCCGGACCTGGTACTGCTCGACATCATGCTACCCGACTCCGACGGCCTGGAGATTTGCAAAGGTATCCGCCAGCACCCTGAACTGGCGCACGTGCCCGTTATTTTTCTGACTGCGCGTGCCTCGGAGACGGATCGAATTGTAGGTCTCGAACTTGGCGCGAACGACTACATCGTGAAGCCGTTCTTCGTGAGGGAACTGATTGCGCGGATCAAAATTCAATTCCGAGGCCAGACTACGGCGACCAAGGTATTGAAGTCCGCTGCTCTCGAACTCGACCGCAGCCGCTGCGAAGCTCGTCTGGACGGTAATCTTCTCACTCTGACCGCGACCGAGTTCCGCTTGCTGGAGTTTCTGATGAGCCGTCCTGCCGTAGTGTTCAGCCGTGAGCAGTTGCTCGATGCGGTGTGGGGCCATGATCGGGCGGTCACAGACCGAACCGTAGATGTCTACATCTTGCGTTTGCGCCAGAAGATTGAAGCGGACCCAACGAGTCCACTGTGGATTCGCTCCGTGCGCGGATTCGGCTACAGCTTTAACAGCACTCCCCAAAACGGACAATCGGAGCAACAGCCGAGCGATGCGATTGCGGCAGCGGCCCAGTAGAACGCAAATTAGCGCACGGCAAAACCGGTTACAGATTCGATCTCGTCTTCGCGTTCTTCCACGCTTCGGACCTCGGCCATGCGAGGTCCGACGTGAAGCGCGGCGGCGAGATCGTTCAATCGGTCGCGGGTTCCTACTGCATACACTTCGACGTGACCGTCGTCCCTATTGCGCGCCCAACCTGAGAGGCCGAGAGCCGCGGCCTTATGTTGCACGAACATACGGAAGCCGACGCCTTGAACAGTTCCACCGACGAGCCAACGCTTGGCCGATTTGCGATCCATACATACCATTTTGCGGTAAGGCATGCAGTTCTGAGGAGTTACATGCGATGCGAGAAATGCGATGAGCATGGTCGCCGAGAGGCTCCTCTGAATGTTTAAGTAGGGGCTTGACGAATGCTTTCCACGGAGCCTGATCTCATCCACACTAGACACAAGGAGAATCTTTCATGAGTAAAGCAATCGAAAACTTAGAGGCGGCCCAGAAACGTGCTTTCGCTATTCGGCCTAAAATCGGAGGCTTCCCCTATCTCGCCGAGACACTGCGGCGCGCGGGTGTAACTCGGAACCTTTGGTTTCTGCCCGCGTGCGAAAGCCTTTTCCTGACCAGCGATGGGCCTGTAGTGACCCAAGGGACGCCCTTAGTGACGGGCACCACGGATGTGCCTGCGTTCAACCAACAGGCGCTGATTTCGGCGTTGCGGAGCGATCAGGCAGGGGAAAGCACGTTTCCAGAATTCCTGGCAGCTTCATGGCGCGCCGGCGTTGTGCGTTACGATGTCGATTTCGCGGCGAGAACAGTCGCATACTACGGCTGCAACGGCGAGCAATACATTGAGGCTTACCCTCCAGTAGAGGTCGACTCGTAAACGAGCTTTTGAGAAGGAGTCGTCAACACTCGAACACGGGCCACCGCACGACGTGGAGGGGACCGTAGGACGGATTCAGCTAGAAATCGTTGTAGTTGCGGATCGGCATATTGACAACCCAAGCAAAATCGCTTGTACATGCCGGCCCCACAGGCACGCGAACACTTGACAAGAATCTTCGGATAGGCATAAATATATTATGCCTAGCACTCTTAGCCCTAAGACCGGAATGCCTCCCGGGGCTTTGACCATGCTCATTTTACGGGTGCTTCAATCCGAACCCTTGCATGGATATGCGATTGCGCAGCGCATTCACATCCTTTCACGCGAGATCCTTGCCGTGGAAGAGGGACTGCTCTATCCGACGCTGCAGAAGATGCTGTTGAAGGGGTGGGTAACGGCGAGATGGGGCATTTCGGAAACTAACCGCAAGGTTCGTTTCTACGAGTTGACTAAAAAAGGCCGGGAGGAACTCAAGGGCGAGTTGTCAAATTATCACCGCGTTGCGCAAGCCATCCAGGATGTCTTGCGTACTGCCTGACGAGGAGTAACCGATGCATGAGCTGTTTCGCCGTTTGCGCTATTTGCTAAACCGCCGCCGCTTTGCCCGCGAACTGCATGATGAGATGCAGTTTCATCGAGAGATGGCGGCGAGAGGGGGCGATGCCGCATTCGGCAACGTGCTGCGGCTCCGGGAAGAAGCGCGGGACGCGTGGGGATGGACATGGATCGATCGTTTTGGACAGGATTTGCGATACGGAGTTCGCATTATGGGTCGATCACCAGGTTTCACGGTGATGGCAGTGATGGTTCTGGCGATCGGTATTGGGGTCAACGTCGCTGCGTTCAGCGTGTTTGACATGGTCGCGCTGAGGTCTCTCCCGGTGCCCGATGCAAATCGGCTGGTCAGACTGGAACGGCGGTCTCCCAATGACTACACGAGCGAAATGGCCTACCCGTCGTTTCTGTTCTACCGACAGCATGCCAAAACGCTGTCAGCCGCCATGGCGGTTCTTGGCATTCCACCCATGCAGATCGACGACGACTTACAAGGCACGAGCGCTTCCTTCGTGACCCCGAACTACTTCGCGGAACTGGGCACTCGGGCTGCGTTTGGACGGATGCTCGATCCAACGGCCGACAGCAGTATTGGCGCACCTCCAGTGATGGTGGTCAGCTACGGGCTTTGGCAACGCCGTTTCGGTGGAGACCCGGGAGTGGTGGGGCGAACGGTTCATCTCAATAGGAAGCCAGTCACAGTTGTCGGTGTCACTCCCTACGCATTGGCCACATTGGGCGGGCAAGACCCAGACATTTGGCTTCCCATTCGAGAGCAGCCGTACTTTTTTGACGGCAGCGAGCTCCTAAACGACTTCGACAACGCAAGCGTGCGCATGTGGGGAAAACTGGCGCCCAGGGTGACGGCGCCCGTCGCCGGACAGGAACTTGGATCCTTGACGAACGAGCTTCGGCGGCAGCATCCAAGCGCGGTTTGGGATAAGGAGTTCATCCAGATCTCGCCTGGCGGACGGTTGCAAGTGATGCGTCCGGAGATGTATCAGGTGGCGACAATGGCCGGCGTACTCACTTTTTTGATTCTGGTTATCGCATGCGGCAATTTAGGAGCTTTGCTCCTGGCTCGAGCTGTTCAACGGGAACGTGAAATCGGCATTCGGCGAGCCGTCGGGGCGAGCGGTGCGCGCATTTTGCGCCAGTTGTGTACGGAGAGCCTGCTGCTTGCGACGCTGGGAGCGGTTGCCGGGCTCGCCCTTGGGTGTGCTGTCACTCGCATGGCACTTACTGAGTTGGATGCTCCAAAGTGGTTGAGCTCCGTAGCGGATTCGAGGATCTTACTGTTTACGCTCGCGATAAGCGTCGTGGCGGCGGTGTTGTTTGGGTTTACCCCGGCGTTTCAGATTGCCCGGCAGGGCCAGCACAAAACGATGGCGAGGCAGATTTTGGTGGGCGCGCAATTGGCAGGGAGTTGCGTGCTCTTGATTGTAGCCGGGCTGTTGGTTCGCGCTGCTCACCATGTTCTTTACACAAATCCGGGATTCGGATACGAGCGGCTCATCTCGATCGATGCGCAACTGAAACAGCACGGCTACACTGCATCGGGAGCAAGAGGCTATCTGGATCAAATGGAGACCCGGCTTCGCGCCATACCTGGTGTCCGCTCAGTATCCCTCGTCTTGCTCCCTCCGCTTGGACATGCCGTTTCGTACGGGACGACCGTGATCAGCGGCCATAACGTGAGAGTTTATCCGAATTGGGTCGCGCCCGATTTTTTCGCGACGATGCAGATTCCTATGCTCTTGGGCCGGACTTTCCATCCGAACGAAAAAAACGCAGTGATCGTCAGTAAGTCCTTCGCACGCGCACAGTGGCCCGGCCAGAATCCCTTGGGAAAACTAGTCGGTGATGAAAATCCGAAGGATGTGGTGGTGGGGGTGGTGGCGGATGCGCACATGAATGCGCTGAACGATGACGACGCCCTCGAAGAATATTGGACCGCGGCCGGGGAACAGACGACGGGTATGGTCGTGGTGGCGCGTAGCGACGGCGCCGCCGAGAGCCTCCCAACGGCTGCCAAGTCGATCAGCGAAAGCCTCGATCCCAAGCTTTTCCCTGAGATCCGATCAATCAAATCGCTTTATTCGGAAAGTGTCCTGCAGATCGAGCGCGTTGCCGGGGCAGTAACATTGGTCGGCTTAGTTGCAATTGGCTTGGCTGGGGTGGGTGTGTTCGGCCTGGTGAGCTTCACTGTTCGGCAACGAACGAAAGAGATTGCAATTCGCCTCGCCTTGGGTGCAACTTCGAACAATATTCTGAACGTGATCCTGCGGCAATTCTCAGGGCCAGCGGTGATTGGATTGGTGGTCGGCACAGTGATCGCTGCTGCGTCCTCCAACATTCTGCGTCGCGCACTCTACGGGATCAGCAATCTCGATTTCATCGCATACGGGGGAGCAGTCGCATTTCTGATCGCGATACTTGCCGTCTCAGCTTTGCTGCCTGCGAGGCGGGCCTTACACGTAAATGTCTCCAAGGCCCTGCATTACCAGTAAGCTCAGGAGTAGACGATGCGTTAAATGAATCGGATTTGCCGCAGATGGGTCCGGGATGATGGGAAATCCAGAAGGACGACGATTCTAAGATTCGCCGATCGTTTATGGCCGCTACCATGGGTAAGTGCGATTCTTTCACTTCTCCTTTGCCGGGGTTGCGTCCGCCGTTTTGGTCGTCTTAGCCGCTAGTTCTCTCTTTTCGGCTGAAGACCGCCACAAAAAACTAAACGATCTCATTGCGGAAGAATGGGAATTTGAGCTTCGGTCACAACCAGAAGCGGCGACCATTTACGGCGATAAACGATATAACGACAAAGTCAGCGATCTCTCGCAGGCCGGGCTTCGAGCGAATATCGAGGAGAACCGCCGGTTCCTGAAGCGGCTGGAAGAGATCGATACGGCCGGTCTCTCCGACCAGGATCAACTGAATAAACAGCTACTCGCGCGCAATCTTCGGCTCAACATCGAATCGTTCGATCTGAAGCTGCAGGAAATGCCGATAGACCAGTTCAGCGGCTTTCAGTTGATGGTGCCGCAATTTATTCCGTCCATCCCGTTCAACACAACTAAAGATTACGAAGACTACTTGGCCAGGCTGCGCCAGTATCCACGAACTTTCGATCAGGTGATCGAGCTGGCGCGGGCCGGTGAGCGCGACGGTTTGATGCCGCCCAAGCATCTGCTGGAGAAAGTGGTACAGCAGTCGCAGGCGATTGCGGCCATCGCTCTTAGCAACGACAGTCCGTTCCTGCAGCCCACTAACAAATTTCCAGATACTGTTTCACCAGGGGATCAAGCGCGGCTTCGAAGCCAAATTCATGACGCAGTAGCGAACGGCATTGTACCGGCCTATCAGAAATTTACGGCTTTCGTGAAGGACGATTACGCGCCCAAGGGCCGGCTGGAAGACGGTGAATCGGCACTGCCGAATGGACCAGCGATTTATCGCTTTCTGGTCGCGCAAAGCACAACCACGTCGATGACGCCGGATCAGATTCATGAGCTGGGACTGCAGCAGGTGGCGGAGACGGAAGCTGCGATGACGGCGCTCGCGACGAAGCAAGGCTTTGCGGATCTGAAGAGCTTTCAGCAATTCGTCAAGAGCGATCCCAAAAACCATCCGACGTCGCGCGAAGACATTCTGGATCACTACCGCAAGTACACGGATCAGATGTACGGCAAGGTGGGTGAGTTGTTCGGGCGCATGCCCAAAGCCCGGCTGACGATTGTGCCGGTTGAGAGTTTCCGCGAAAAGGAAGCGGCGGACGCGGAATATCAGCAAGGCACGCCGGACGGAAGCCGCAAGGGGCGCGTTGTCGTGAATACCGGCGATTACCAGCACCGTACACTCGATCAGATCGAGTCCACGGCGTATCACGAAGGTGTGCCGGGGCACCATTTTCAGATCTCCATCGCACAAGAATTGCCGTCTCTTCCGCCCTTCCGGCAGCACGCGTTCTATACCGCTTACACGGAAGGTTGGGGATTGTACGCCGAGCGTCTAGGCAAGGAGGTCGGCTTCTATCAGGACCCGCTCAGCGAATACGGCCGGCTCTCCGCTGAGATGCTGCGTTCCATTCGCCTGGTTGTCGACACCGGCGTGCATGCGAAGGGTTGGACGAGGCAGCAGATGGTGGACTACTTCCATCAGCATTCGACCGAGGATGAACCGTCGATACAGGCTGAGGTGGACCGCTACATAGCGATGCCGGGCCAAGCGCTCGCCTATAAGGTCGGACAGCTAAAAATCCTGGAGCTGCGGAAGCGTGCGCAAGATGCCTTAGGACCGAAGTTCGACATCAAGGCTTTCCACGATGAAGTGCTGGGCGGTGGAGCGCTACCGATGGATGTTTTGGACGCGCGGATCAGTGCCTGGATTGCGGGCCAAAAAGCGGGGGTCAGCTAGCGCGTGGCTTTTCCCATTCAGCGTTTGCGACGCTTACGTAGCTCTGAATCCATTCGCCGGCTGGTTCGGGAGACGCGGCTTCAACCCTCGCAATTCATCCTTCCCTATTTCGTTTGTCCGGGCGAGGGGGTGCGAAAAGAGATCGGCTCCATGCCGGGCAACGCGCAGCTCTCTATAGACAACCTGGTCAAGGAAGCCGAGGAATGCAAGGCGCTGGGACTTGGCGGAGTCATTCTGTTCGGTATTCCGGAAGAGAAGGACGAACTCGCGTCAGGAGCTTACGCGGAGAATGGAATCACCCAACGTGCTATTCGCGCTTTAAAACAGAACGTTTCCGGGTTGCTGGTCATCACCGACGTTTGCAACTGCGAGTACACGAGCCACGGTCATTGCGGCTTTGTGAAGGACGGCGACGTTGATAATGACGCTACCCTCGGCTGGTTGGCGAAGACGGCCGTTTCGCATGCGGCGGCGGGCGCTGACATTGTGGCCCCGAGCGACATGATGGATGGCCGCGTGGACGCGATTCGAACGGCCCTCAACAAAGCCGGATACATCAACACACCGATCCTTTCTTACGCCGCCAAGTACGCTTCCGTGTTCTATGGGCCATTTCGCGAGGCCGCTGAGTCGAGCCCGCAGTTTGGCGACAGGCGCAGTTACCAGATGGACCCGGCGAACGCGCGCGAGGCGATGCGGGAGATTGCGCTCGATCTGGAAGAAGGCGCGGACATGATCATGGTGAAGCCCGCGATGGCGTACCTCGACATCATTCGCGAAGCGCGCCGCGAGTTCGATATCCCGCTCGGCGCGTATCAAGTGAGTGGCGAATTCAGCATGATCATGGCCGCCGCGGAAAAAGGATGGCTGGATTTGGATAGGACCATCCTGGAGTCGCTCACGAGCATTCGCCGCGCGGGCGCGGATTTTGTGTTGACTTACTTCGCAAAACGCGCAGCCAAGTTGCTGGCGTAAACGCCGGTCTTACTCTTGCGGTACGCGGCCCGAGAGGTACACCCGCTCCGGCTGTGAGCGGTGTCCGCCAGCCATCTGTGCGCGCACGATATGAACCGCAACCGGCTGGCCCGGTTTGAGCGCGGATTGCAGCTTCATCACGTCGTCAGGCGATGACACGTTTTGCCGGTTGATGGAGAGAATGGCATCGCCTTCAGTCATCCCGATGTCATCCGCGAATGAGCCGGGATCCACCGAAACTACCTTCACGCCATCCTTGCTGTCGATTCCCAGGTCTTGCCGCTCCTTCTGAGTCAAACGCATGATCGTGATCCCAAAGCGCGCGGGTGTTAGCGATTTTGGGGCGGGTCCAGCTTCGGGCCGGTTCTCCGCAATCTGCGGCTCGTCCCGCCAGACGACGGAGCGCTCGCCGACCTCCACTTTAAAGTCCATGCGTTTGCCCTCGCGGTCTACGGTGAGCAAAGCGATGGAGTGAATCGGCAGATCCGCGACCTTGTTGACCAACTCCTGTCCATCCTTGACCGGTTTATCATTGATTCCTACAATCACGTCGTCAGCCTTCATGCCGGCCTTGCCGGCAGGCCCGGTGGGCGAGACACTCTCCACCAACACGCCATGGTCAAGGCCAAACGCTTGCAGCGTATCGGCCTGGCTGCCATTGTGGGTCCACTTAATGCCGATCGAACCGCGCACCACTCGGCCCTCACGGATGATGTCGTTGTAAACCTTCACGGCCATGTTGGATGGCAGCGCAAACCCAATGCCTTCATAGGAGCCGCTCCGAGTGGCAATCATCGTGTTTACGCCGATCACTTCGCCACGGATGTTAAGCAGCGGTCCACCGCTGTTACCTGGATTGATAGCCGCATCGGTTTGCAAAAAGTTTTGGAATTCACCGGCTCCGGGCAGATCGCGGCTGGTTCGCTCCGCGCTCACAATACCGGCCGTGACAGTCGCCTGAAGTCCGAACGGTGATCCGATCGCGATGACCCAGTCACCCACTTGCACGCTATCGGAGTTTCCGATTTGCACGGGCACGAGCGGTTGCTTCGTGTCGATCTTCAGGACCGCGAGATCGGTCTCCGAGTCATAGCCCACCACATGACCTTTGTATTCGGTGTCGTCGCCGTTCAACTTCACCTTGATGCGGTCGGCCTTTTCCACCACGTGATGATTTGTGATGATGTAGCCGTTCTTATCGACGATGAATCCAGTGCCGGAGCCCTCGGTACGGAAAGAACGGGGTTCCTGGCTGCCGAAGAACTTCTTGAACATGTCCGACGGATCCTGGCTCTTGGGTGATGGCGTTTCGCTGTTGTCATCCTCGTCCGGATCGTCATCCCGCTTGGCGTGCTTGCCGGGTTTCGGCAGGTAGTCGGATTCGATATAGACTACCGATGGTTCCACCCGCTTCGTCAGCTTCGTGAATTCGTTTGTAATCGGAACTTCTTCCGGAATACTGAGCGGAGTGGCATCCACCGCCGAGCTGGAGGCGACCTGCCGGTTCGCCTTAACCCCGGTGTTTATCACCGTGCCGATGACTATGCCTATAGCGAGAGTAAACAGGAGTAGCACGAAGCTCAGCAGCTTCTGATGCTTTAATTTCGGCAGATACGGCATGGCAGGGACCTTTCGCGAGGGGTACTTATCAGTATAGAGAAAACTGGTCCGGCAGCCCAAGCCGAGCCGGTAGCTAATCCGATGTCACCCACGTCGTGCGGGTTTCAATTCAACGGTCAAAATGCCGGTGACGATCAGCGCGCCACCAGCGACGGCGGCAACGGTGAGCTGTTCGCCTCCCACCGACACGGCGGTCAACGAGCGCAAAAACGGGCTCGAGCGCAAAGATGAGGGCCGTGCGCGTGGCGGTCGTATATTGCTGTCCCCAAGTCTGCAGCGCGAACGCGAGTGCGGTAGCGAAGACAGCGGTCAAGAGAATGGAGAAGACGACATAAGAGTTCCAATGAGCCGCCGGTTTCTCGATGGCCAGTGACAGAGTCGACAGCACCGCTGCGCAGGCAATCTGGCCGAGAGCGACAGCTTCAAAGCGCTCGCGTTGCGAGTAATAACCGAGTACTAGCAGGTGAAAGGCAAACGCCACGGCGCAGCCGATGGTCAGTGCATCGCCCCGGTTGACCTCAAAGCCGAGTTGAAAACCGTGTTGCATGGAGGGCACGGTCAGCAAAGCCATGCCGGAGCTGGCGATCAATATGCCGAGCAACTCGGAAATCTGCGGCCACCGGCGGTACACGGCTGCACTGATGAGCGGAACCAGAACAATGTATAGACCGGTTAAGAAGCCGGAATTAGCTGCGCTCGTATATTTCAGTCCTAAGGTCTGGAGAACGTAGCCGAGCCATAGGAAAAGGCCTGCGGTGGCTCCGCCTTTCAAACCCCGGTACACTTGGCGCCGACCAGCGCGGCGGAATGCCGGCAGAAACATCAGCAGCATGCAGAGGCTTGCCACGGCAAAGCGCAGCGTGAGGAAGTACAGCGTGGAGATGTCTGTAAGGGCGTGCTTGACCACCACGAAAGTGGTTCCCCACACGAGTGCGACGAAGGCAAGCGCGAGGTCCGCCTGCCAGCGCGCCGGTGAGGCCTTGGTCAATCCGGCAGCCAAGCGGTCGTTGGTCAACACTGACCGGCCATCGCCACTCGCTTCAGCGCAAAGCCTCCGCGGCGTGCGTTGCCGGGCGAGTACTCATGAGTTCTTCCGCGGTGCCGGCGTTCACGCTTACCCGGGCTGATCCTCTTTACCAGCTTCGGCTTTACCAGCTTCGGCGTGCGTTTTCTCGGCAAGCGCCGCCAGGACGAGCAGAATACGGCGCAAGCCGATCTCGCGGCCGTCCGGCTGATACCACTCCTGATTCGTATGGGCGCCGCCGCCTTGACCGCCTGCTCCAATCGAGACGGCGGGAAGACCCATCGAAAGCGGCACGTTCGCATCGGTCGAAGCACAATCTACGCGCGAACGGATGTGCAAGTAAGCGTCGACTGCCTGAATGGTGCGGAGCAGAGGGGATTGCTCGGCGAGTTTGCCGCCGGGGCGTGAGCCAAGCTCTTTGATCTTCGCGGTCAGGCGGCTGGAGCGCGCGGCGCGGTTCTCACGTTCCAGGCTCTGTTCCACTGCCGCACTCAACAGGGCCGAAAGCTCGTCGAGAATGCCCGTTTGTTCGGAGCGGAGGTCTAGTTTGGCGCGCGCGCCGGATGGTATCGAATTGATGCTTGTGCCGCCTTCCACAATGCCGAAGTTGAAGGAGCAGCGGCTCCTGCGATCGGGGGATGCGATGCGCGCATTCGCCGTTTGAACAAAGTGCGCCATGGCGTCGCTCACCGCGTGAACCGGATTGGGTGTTCCGTGATCGTTCCAGCTATGTCCACCTGGGCCGGCAAAGCTGATTTCGAAACGGCGGCTGGCGAGGGCCTGCGTGGTGATATGGTCGGTGGACGGCCCGTCGAGCACCAGGAATGCCGCGACACGCGCGAGCTGTGGCGATTGCCGGCACAGGTAACGCATGCCGTTGAGATTGCCTTCGCCTTCCTCGCCCACGTTGGCCACCAGCATGACCGAGCCCGCCAGGTCGTGCAGTTCAGGCGTTTCGGCCAGAACCCGTGCGAGCGCAAGAAGCGCGGTTAAGCCCGATCCGTTGTCCGCGGCGCCGGGCCCGAAGAGCCGGCCATCGGGCGCGTAGTAGACTTCTTCCGGCCGTCCGGGCGCGAAGACGGTGTCCAGGTGCGCCGAGACGAGCAAGGAAGGCTGGCGATCGTCAGCCCCCAAACCAGCGCCGAAGACGGCCAGCACGTTGCCGGCGCGGTCCAGTTTTGCCGTCCAACCGAGCGATTCAAGTTGCTGGCGGAACCATTCAGCGCGTTCTTTTTCGAAGAATGTGGCGGCGGGAATGCGGCAGATTTGCAGATGCTGCTCATTGATCCAGGCGCGCTCGCGGGCAAACCAGCGTTGCGCATTGAAGAGAGCCGCGTCCTCCGCCAAATGAACGATGCGGCGGTGATCGAGCGCACCGCGCGCGATTTGTGGCAGCGACTTTAATTGACTCGCCAAGAATGTCCCGTTATGTGTAGTTTAGCTTGCCGCCGCGCTTCTCGCGTTCGTGCGTCAGCCACTCAGCGGCGACCGAAACGTCGGCTTGGGTGAGCGAATGGCCAGCTCGTTCCCAGTGCAGAGTGACGTCCGCGCCTGCGGAGCGAAATGTGCCTGCCAGTTCTTCGGGCTGACGAAGGGGAACGATCGGGTCCAGTTGCCCACTCAATAGCAGGATGGGTTTGCCCGCCAAGCGAGGGAGGGTAGCGGGAAGAAACGGCACCATGGCGCGCATCAGAATTGCGCCTGCGAGCGTTTCCGGGAAGCTCAACAGCAGACTGGCCGCAATATTCGCTCCATTGGAAAAACCGACCGCCATCAATGACTCCGGTCCAAAGTTGTAGTACTGCGCCGCTGAATCCAAAAAGCGGGCCAGCTCGGCGGTTCGGTTTTTAAGATCCTCCAGGTCGAAAACGCCTTCCGCGAGCCGCCGGAAAAAACGGGGCATTCCGTTTTCCAAAACCTTGCCGCGCACGCTGAGAAGAGCGGAACCCGGCGAGATCGTGCGGCCCAGCGGCAGCAGATCGTCCTCATTGCCCCCGGTGCCGTGCAGGAGTAAAAGCGTGGGTGCAGTCGGATCTTTTCCGGGTTCGAAGCGATGAATGAGTCCTCGATCCGGCATCTTAATCACAAACGGGGAAGGGGACGCGGCATTCTTTGGCCGGGGATAGTGCGCTGGCTCCTCCGATTCTGTCACGCGCCGCCAAGTATCGGTTGAAAAATCGATCTGCTGACCGCAAACCCGGACATCTAAACCTGTGTCGCAGTTGTCTACACAAAGATGTATAATTGGTGTGTATACACAAGAATTGCAATGCCCCACTCACAACGTTCCTCCGAGCAAGTCTCAATTAACATCCGCGCCAAGGCGCGGCAACGCGACCTGATCGACCGGGCGGCGGAACGACAAGGCCAGACCCGCTCGAACTTCATGCTCGACGCGTCCTGCCGGGAAGCGGAGGACGTGCTGCTGAATCAGAGCTTCTTCCCAGTGGATGCCGACACGTTCGCCAAATTTCAGGTGCTGCTCGATAATCCGCTGCCGCCGACCGACAAGCTGCGCCGACTGCTTAAGACCAAAGCGCCCTGGGAGAAATGAACTCTGGCGCTCTCACGCCGCCCGAGCCCATCGAGGCCGACCATCGGCTGGCGGAATTCGACAGCGGCGAACCGACGGTAGACGAATGGCTGAAAAAACGTGCGCTAAAGAACAGTGCCGGCGGGGCATCGCGGTGCTTTGTTGTCTGCTCCAATAAAACGGTCATCGGCTATTACAGCCTGTCGGCGGCCGCCATCGCTCACGAGACTGCGCCGAAATCCATGCGTCGCAATATGCCGGACCCTTTGCCGGCGCTGCTGCTCGGCCGTCTGGCTGTCGATCGCAAATTTCACAATCAGGGCCTCGGGAGCGGGCTGCTGCGCGACGCCATGCTGCGCTCGATCAATATCGCGTGCAATACCGGCGTGTTTGCCATCCTGGTGCATGCGCTGCACGACCATGCCAAGCAGTTCTATCTCTCGCGCGGCTTCGTGCAATCTCCGCTGCAGCCGATGACGCTGATGATGACGATGGCGACCGTGCAGAGCATCCTGACAGAGCCCGACGAAGGCGTCCGCATCCGGCATGGCATCATCCCGGCATCTTAATTTTCTCTCTGGCCGTGGCAGGTCACTTCCGCTTGGATATTTCGGATGCGACGTAATCGAAATCCTACGGATGTTGCGCGACAAGTTTCGATAGAGGGCGCAGACGCGGCTAATTCGGCGCGTTGAAGCGGGGCCCGCTGTAGAGATGCAACAGCTGTCTTACGGGGAAACGTGCGCAGCCTGCATCTCAGGAATCTGAATCGCAGGCAAGTTATTCTCCAGCTTTGTTCGAAACTCTTCGTAGTCGGCGGGAAGCGCTAAGTGCTTTCCGAGTTGGTCTTCGGTTTCGTCCACCATCATTCCCGGCGCATCGGTGGCGATTTCAAACAGAACGCCGCCCACCTCACGGAAGTAAATGGAGTGGAAGTATTTCCGATCCATAACCGGTGACACGTTCAGGCCTAACTCGTTCAACTTCTTCAACCACGCTTGCTGCGAGGCCTCGTTGTCGGTGCGGAAGGCGACGTGGTGAATGGAACCGGCGCCCATCCGTCCGCGCGTAGGTGGGTGCGGCTGGCGAACGTCAACAAATCCATTTGAGGATGCCTCACCGATTTCAAAGCGGGAAACACCATCGTCAGCGCCGCGATCTTCGAACCCTAATTCGACGGTGTATAAAGCGCCCGAAACCGCTGGATCACGAAGCGCCAGCGTCACCGAATGTATGGCCTTGATGGCGCGTTGTTCCGGTATCCCGCCACCCGCCCAGTAGGCGCTTCGCCGCTGCTCGGCGGACTCGACCAGTTCTACTGCCATGCCGTCGGGATCGCGAAAGGTCACCACATCAGCGCCGAACACGCGCTTTCGCCTTACGGGAACATCAGCCGCCGTCAAGCGGTTCGTCCACCAGTCGAGTGAACCGGCAGGTGTCTCCAAGGCCAATGCAACGGCCTCACCTGTCTCGGCGTGACCGCGTGGCGCGCCCGGCCACGCAAAGAACGTCAGTAGCGTCCCCGGCGTGCCGAAACGATCGCCATAATACAGGTGATAGCTGCCGGGATCATCGAAGTTCACGGTCTTCTTCACTAACCGCAGCCCAAGCAGGCCTGCGTAAAACTCGACATTACGGCGTGGGTCTCCACAAATGGCCGTAACGTGATGAATGCCGCGCAGTGGTGTCATAGATGAGCCCCTCGTACTTTGATGCTACCCGGCGCGGAAGGGTGCAGGCGGGCTCCGTCACCTTGCCTCAAGCCGATCAAGGTGCGTCTATACTAAATGAAAGCCCCTCAATATGAATACGTACGTCAAGTTCGGGACTCTGATGGTCCTGATTATAGGCTCTCTGGTCTGGCTGGCAGTAGGGGGGATCACCGACACTAAGACCTACTACAAAACCATTCCAGAACTGGAGCAGATGGGTAGCGCCGCGCATGGCCAAAGGCTGCGCGTGGGCGGCGACGTGCAGCCTGGATCCATCGTGAAGAAAGGCGCGCAAGTCAACTTTGTTTTGCACCAGGGTGGGCGAACCTTGAGCGTCGTTTATGCGGGCACAGATCCGCTCCCGGACACTTTCAAGGACAATGCCCAGGCGTTAGCCGACGGACGGCTCGGACCGGATGGCGTTTTTGAGGCGAACAAGATCCAAGCCAAGTGCGCCTCGAAATACGAAGCTAAACCGGTGCAGCGCCCGCTTTCTCACGATTCCGCATCGACACGAATCAGCAGCGCCGCTCGGGCTGTGGGCAGCGGCAGATCATAGCGTTCAAAAAACACATCTTCGGGAACAAACATGGAAAATATCGGCGCACTTTCCGTTCTGCTCGCATTCTGCCTGGCGGTTTTTGCGATTGCAGCATCGCTGGCCGGTAAATACGGACGGCGTCCTTTCCTGGTAGTCAGCGGTGAGCGCGCCGTTTACGCTGCCTGGGCCCTTGTGACAGCGGCTTCCGCCGTTCTGATTTCGTTGCTCATTGGCGGCGATTATCGCCTGGCCTACGTTGCTTCGCACACCGACCGGGCCATGCCCGCGATCTATAAATTCACTGCCTGGTGGGGTGGGCAGGAAGGGTCCTTACTGTTCTGGAGTTGGTTGCTGGCTACCTATTCCGCCGTCGTCGTCTACACAAACCGCCGCAAATTTCGCGAGATGATGCCCATCGTGATCAGCATCATGATGGCGACGCTGGCATTTTTCGTCGGAATGATCACTTTTGTCGCTAGCCCGTTTCAGGTGCTTACATCTGGAGGGCGCGGGATCATCGATGCCGGTGATGGCAGTGGCTTGAGTCCGTTGCTGCAGTGGTGGACCATGGCCATCCACCCGCCATTCCTTTATTTGGGTTACGTCGGCTTCACGGTGCCGTTTGCGTTCGCCATGGCGTCCCTCATTACCAAGCAACCGGGCGAAGGTTGGATTCATACCACACGCCGCTGGGCGATCGTGACGTGGCTGTTTCAAAGTACCGGAATTCTGTTGGGGATGGGCTGGGCCTATACAGTGCTGGGTTGGGGCGGTTATTGGGGCTGGGATCCGGTAGAGAACGCGTCCCTGATGCCTTGGATTACGGCCACCGCCTTCCTGCATTCCGTAATGATGCAGGAGAAGAAGGGCATGATGAAGATCTGGAACATGGTGCTTGTCTCGGCCACGTTTCTGCTCAGCATCCTGGGCACCACGCTCACACGCACCGGCTTGGTGGCTTCCGTCCACGCCTTCGCGCAATCCCCCGTGAAGCCGTATTTCACCACTTTCCTTATTACCGCGGTCGCGCTGACCGCCTTTGCGATCATCAAAAATCTTCCTTATCTGAAGAGCGACGTCAAGCTGGAGAGCGTTGTCTCGCGCGAATCGAGCTTCCTGTTTAACAACTTGATTCTGCTGGCGAGTTGCTTCGCCGTTTTGTGGGGCACGCTGTTTCCGGTCATCATGGAAGCGCTCACAGGCGAAAAGGAAACCATCGACGCGCCTTATTACAACCGCGTCAACATACCCATCGCGCTTTTTCTGATTTTCTTAACCGGTGTCGGTCCGCTGATCGCCTGGCGCAAGAGTTCGATTAGTAGCCTGAAGCGCGCATTCTTGATTCCCGCCCTTACTGGCTTGCTGGTTACCGCCGTTTTAGCTGCCGCCGGTATTCATCAGATTGCGCCGCTCATTTCGTTCGGTCTCTGCGCCTTCGTGCTGGCGACGATTATCACGGAATTCTGGAAAGGCTCACGCGCCATACAAGCCAAGGAACATCTGCCGCTTCCACAGGCGGCGTTTCAGCTCACGTGGCGCAACACCCGGCGCTACGGCGGTTATTTGGTCCACATGGGCATCGTCATGATGTTCATCGGGTTTACCGGCAGTGCTTTCACTCAACATGAGACGCGCAATCTCGGCTTAGGCGAGAGCTTGCGCTTCGGCCACTATGACCTGAAATTGATAAATGTAAACAACAGTGAGACGCCCGAGTATCAGTTCAGCAGGGCCACACTGAGTGTTTCGCGCAACGGCAAAGAGATCGATCAGCTCAGTCCCGAAATACGTTTGTATAAGAACAGCCAGGAGCAGAATTCGGTGATCGGGATTCGGCGTCGCCCGAACGAGGATTTGTATATCAATTTCTCGGGTGTTTTGCCGGACAACAGCAAGGCTACTTTCCAAATGTACATTTTTCCGCTGGTGTCCTGCATTTGGGGCGGGTACTACGTCTTGCTTTTTGGCACCATCATCTGTCTGATTCCTGGTAAAGTGCGCCTGCAGTATGCGCGCACGGAGGTAATAGGTATTGCTAGCACCACGCCTGCGACGGTGCAGTCTTAAGCTCGTCTTTGCGTTCTTTGCCGTTTTAGCGGCGCTGGTTGCTCAGGACCCGACGTCGTATCTCACTCCTGACGTTTTACGGGTCGGCGACAGATTAGCTTGCCGCTGCGGCGGTTGCCGGAACACCGTCGGGAATTGCCCTATGCTGCGTTGCAGTTCCGCGGATCCGTTGCGTCATCGGATTCGCGCTATGAAAATGCAGCATGCAAGCGACGATGACATCGTCAACACCATCGTGCGGGAGGAAGGCGTAGTTGCGCTCGCCGCGCCCCCAACGGACAGTTTCGGCGGGTTTCTCACGTGGATGATGCCGGCGATCGCCCTTATCCTCGGCTTTTATGTGTACTCCTGGTATGTCCGGCGTAACCGCAAATTGCCCGAGCCGATCTCGGCGGTGGAGCAAGCCAATATTGATCGGTTCCGCGCGCAGATCGACCGTGAGTTGGACGAGGCTCCGGAGCCGAGCGAGGGTAGCGAACACACTGGAAGATGATCATCGCCGTCGCTGTCGCACTTGCTCTTGCGGCCCTCGCCTTCACGCTGTTCGTTCGTGCCAAGGATGTTCCCGATCCCATTCCGGTCTCTCCAGTCCAACACCTGGAAGATCGGAAACAGGCAATCTACGGTAACCTGCGAGATCTTCAATTCGAGTACCGGCTGGGCAAATTGTCGGATGAGGATTATCAGCAAACTAAGTTGGCGCTGCAAAGGGAACTGGCCGGAGTTCTTGCCGAAACGGAAGAGACGATTAAGAAATTAGGCTTGACGCCCACGCGTGTTCCTCACAAGCAAACGGCGCCCCCACGGGCAGCCCCTGTCGCGGCTGCTGCGCGCCGAACGGGAACGTCGTGCCCTCATTGCGGGGCTTCTTTCCCGCAAGCGCTGAAGTATTGCGGCGAATGCGGTAGGGCGATTGCATGAAGAAACTGATTTCTGTTGTGGCCTTGTCGCTGCTTGCGGCAAGCGGTCTTTGGGCGTCGATCGATGGAACAGTCGTGAATCGCACTACCGGCAAACCGCAACCCGGCGTGAGCATCACGTTGGTGAAACCGGGCCAACAAGGCATGCAGACGCTTGGCACGACGCAAAGCGATGCCTCCGGTCATTTTGTGTTTCAAAACGATCAGCCGGGCGGTGGACCGCAACTGCTGCAAGCTAACTACAAAGGCGTCAATTACAACAAGCTGATGACGCCTAATATCCCGACCTCAAACGTGGATCTCGATGTTTACGAGGCGACCAAATCCCCTGCCGTGGCGCACATCGCGCAACAGATGATGCTGATTGAGCCATCAACTGGCAAAATCTCCGTGGGCGAAACCGTTGTCGTGCAAAACGACACGAATACCACGTACAGCAACACGGATTTGGGTGGATTGCGCTTTTATTTGCCGCCCGCCGCCAACGGGCAGGTTCGGGTGAGCGCGCAAGGGTCGCAAGGTATGCCGTTACCGCGCCCGGCTGAAAAGACGAACGAGAGCGACGTCTTTAAGGTGGATTTTCCTATCAAGCCCGGTCAAACGGAATTCCAAGTTAGCTATGTTTTGCCGGTCGGTTCTCCATTCAACTTTCCGGGGCGCGTAGTGACCGTCAAGGGAATGACTGCGTCCACTCCGCTCCGATTGGTCGCGCCCGCCGGTGTGACGCTCGCCGGAAACGATATTCAGCAGGTGGGAACGGAGCCCAAGACTCAGGCCACCATCTATAACGTAACCGCTCCGGGGAATTTCTCCGCGCTCGTATCCGGGGTTGGCTCTCTCAACGGCA
Organism: uncultured Acidobacteriaceae bacterium; assembly: GCA_963849445.1. Taxonomy (GTDB): domain Bacteria; phylum Acidobacteriota; class Terriglobia; order Bryobacterales; family Bryobacteraceae; genus Bog-105. The sequence continues at coordinate 139,716 of CAWKHS010000006.1, forward strand.
ACGCTGATGCCGATGCCGGGCAGGACACGAGCGACGAACCGAAAATCATAGAAGGCAAGCCACAGATCTATGCGCATCTCGGCTGGCTCGTGGCGCTGGCGTTCTCTGTTCTGGGTGTAGGTCTGATCTTCCTTTATCGAAGTTCGCCGGTGCGATCGGTTTCGGGCAAATAACCGATGCCGAAGGCCGTCGAACTCGATCACGTGTGGAAATTCTACGGCAACTACGCCGCGCTTCGTGATTACACGCTGAGCATTGAAGAAGGCCGCTGCTTGGCTCTCCTGGGGCGAAATGGGGCGGGGAAGACGACGGTGCTGCGCATCTTGGCGGGCCTCTCGCCTTTTCAGCGCGGCGCCGTCCGCGTATTCGGAGAAGCCTCAAGGAGCCCGGCTGCACGGCGGCAGATTGGCTTTCTGGGACACGGCATCGGCGTGTACGAAGATCTCTCGGCCCGTGAAAACCTCCAGTTCTTCGCGCACGTTTGCGAGGTGAAGAACTCACGCGCGGCAGTGGACATCTGGCTCGATCGCGTCAACCTTGCGAAAGTCGCCGGCGTTCCCGTGCGCCAGTTTTCTCGCGGCATGCGGCAGCGTCTGGCCCTGGCTCGAACGTTTCTCCATTCGCCGAACATTCTCTTGCTCGATGAACCATTCACTTCGCTCGATGACCGCGCCATTCAAATGCTGAGCGAGCTTCTGGTTGAAGCGCGCGGACGTGGCGCGACCATCATTCTCTCCACGCATCAAATTCGCGAAGCGCTTGCTATTGCCTCTCATGTGGCGCTGATTGAAAATGGACGGCTGCGCCACGCCGGCGAACGCACGGCACAGATGCTTGAGGATCCGGCGCTCTTGTACCGCCTTTATACGGAGTTAGGCGCAGCTTGATTCGGCAAGCGCTGTCGATTGCGCGCAAGGACCTCGCTGTCGAATTTCGTACCAGAGAGTCGCTCAATGCCGCTGGGGCGTTCTCAGTGACCATCCTGCTGCTGCTGAACTTCGTATTCGATCCTTTTTCCGATACTGTGCATGACATAGCCGGAGGATTGCTTTGGCTGACGTTCTCCTTCGCTGGCGCGCTGATTTTTAGCCGGGGCTTTTCACGAGAGCTGCCCAACGAATGTCTGGATACGCTGCTTGCCTCACCGCTTTCTCCAGCCAGCCTGCTGATCGGGAAGGCGCTCGCCATTTTTGTGACCCTGATCGCGGTGGAGATTCTCTCTCTGTTCGTTTTCGGCATCTTCTACAATGTGCGCTGGTGGCTTCGGCCGCTCGAACTGGCCGGAGTTTTTGCGCTTGCTACCTGGGGCGTGTCGGTCGTGGGAGCGGTCTTTGGCGCGCTGACGGTGAATCTCAAGTTACGTGAGCTGATGCTGCCCATTATCGTTTATCCGCTGCTGATTCCGGTGTTAATCGGCGCGATCGAAGTGACCAACGCCCTGCTTGCGAATCAGCCGCTAAGCGCTTACGAATGGCTTTGGGGGCGCGTGCTCCTGGTGTTCAATATCATCTTCACGGCTTTGGCCGTCGCTTTGGCCGAGACAATTTTGGTCAACTAATAAGAGAGGAACCGTACACATGCGCGAACAGATTGCGATTGGATTAGCGGGCGCGGCCGCGCTTCTTCTGGGCTACGATCTCTACCAGATGTTCTTGGTGTTGCCCGATGAAGCGATGCAGGGGGCCATTTACCGGATCCTGTTCTTCCACGCTCCCGCCGCCATGGTGGGAATGGTCGGGTATTTCGTTGCGCTTACTTTCAGCGTCCTTTACCTCAGCTCTGGAGAGCTTCGCTATGATTCGCTGGCGGCTTCGATTGTCGAAGTCTCGCTTGTCTTCTCACTGGTCAACATCATCACCGGCAGCATCTGGGCGCGCATCATTTGGGGGATCTGGTGGACGTGGGATTACCGGCTCACCTCCGCGCTGGTTTGCGTTCTCATCTTCTTCGGCTATCTGATGCTTCGCCGCGCGATTGAGGAACCCACGCAACGCGCACGTCTCTCTGCGGCGCTTTGCATCTTCGGGTGTGTGGATGTGGTGATCGTCTGGAAATCCATCGAGTGGTTCCGCAACCAACATCCCGGCCCGGTTCTTGACTTTCGGACCGGCGGCGGCCACATGGATCCGGCCATGGAACGGATCTTTTATCTCAACTTCCTGGCCATCCTAATGATGGGTATCGCATTGACTCTCATCCGTACCCGTCAGGAATCAACCGCGCGCGAGATCGACTCGCTGCGCCGGCTGGCAAATGCAATTTAAGCGTTAGAAAGGAATCTATGGACGCTCGTAATTTCACTTTTATGTTCTACGGCTTCACGGCCGCATGGGTGATTGTGCTTTTCTACGTGATAAGTCTGGCTCGCCGGGGAACGCGTTTGAAAAAAGAACTCGAGGACGTGAAGCAACTCGTCAATTCTGGGCAGCCCGGCGAGTCCGTACCGTTCCAAAGCCGCTGATTTAAACCGTGAGCAGCGCATCTGCCGGGCTGTCGGCCACCGCGCGATCGCGACCTGGGCCTGATCCCTTGGCGTGTGGTTGCGTGGCTAGGGGAATCAAGACGCTGAAGCGGCAGCCTCTTCCCGGTTCACTTTCGAGTGAAATGTGCCCGTTCATCGCCTGAACCAGGTTGCTCACGATCGCCAAACCCAGTCCTGTACCGCCGAACGGCCGCGTACTGGAATTATCCACCTGATTGAAGGGCTCGAAAATCACAGCGTGTTTCTCCGCGGGGATGCCGATCCCGGTGTCCGTTACCGAAATGTTCAGCAACTGTTGGCGATCGGATGTGTCTTCCGCCCTAACGCTCACTTCTACTTCTCCCATCCCAGTGAACTTCACGGCATTGTTGATTAGACCTGACAGCACTTGCCTGATCCAGCGCGGATTTCCCCAGAATTGCGTTGCGACGTTCGAGCTGATGGCGTAGTGGACGTCCAAGCCCTTACTCTGGGCGACTGCGGCTACGGCCTTGATTTCCGGCTCCAGAACTTCGCGGAACGAAAACGGTTCGGCGGTACCGGTCGCTTGCGTTCTGGCGTCGCTCGAAAACTCGAGGATGTCATCTATAACTGTTAACAGCGAATCCGCCGAGTTCTTCACGATATCCACGCATTCGATTTGATCTTGTGACAGATCCCCAAGCATCAACACCTGCGTCATACCTAGAACGCCGGCCAGCGGCGTCCGCAATTCATGACTCATGTTCGCCAGAAATTGGCTCTTGGCCAGGTTGGCGCAATCCGCCGCATGCTTGGCGGCCCGCAGGTCGCGCTCGGTACGTTTCAGGTCATCGATGCTGAGTAACATTCCTTGAATTTCAGGAGGACTGCCGTCTTGGGGGTCAAGAACGGTAGCGCTGCTCAATACCCATGTCTCAGATCCGTCAGCTCGCGATATCTTCATTTCGCGGCTGGCCGCATGTTTGGTTTCCGCGAGCATTTCCAAATAGGGCTCGACAGCGTCACCGGGCATGTGAATGTTGCGGATGATCCTGCCTAGTACCTGTTCACGCGTGCTATAGCCGAGCATTCGCACGCACGCATCGTTCATGTCAATGATCGTTCCGTCCAACTGTGCGCGGTAGATGCCTGTCAGGCTGCGTTCAAACAGTAACCGATACCGTTCCTCGGTCGATTCGAGTTTTCTGGATTGTGCGGTGAAATGCTTATCGGCAATCGAACTCACGATGGCTAAGGCGAGCAGAAGCAGCGTACCTGCCGCTATGCCGATGCCGCCCAGCCAGGACACGCTCGCCGTGTCCGATAAATCGACCGATCCGTTGGAGTGCCAGAAATGAGCCGCCGCCATGCCGGTATAGTGCATGGAGCAGATTGCCAATCCCAGCAGTGTGGCGGCGGCAAATTTATGAGATGCCGATAGGCGCCCCCTATACCGCAGGCTGGCGAGAGCGACACCGGAAACGACGATGGCGATGACCACCGATAATCCCACGATTCGCCAGTCGTAAGTACAGGTGCAACGCATCCGCATAGCCGCCATTCCGATGTAGTGCATCGATACAATGCCGAGCCCCATGGCCAGTGCGGCAACGACCAGGTATCTAGGATGTGACGCAGCAGGCCTGGTGAAAATCAAAGCTATTGCTGAGGCCACAATCGCGGCTGCCATGGAAAGCAAGACCAGTGGAATGTCGTAATGTACCGGTACGGGCAGCTGGAACGCCAGCATCCCGATGTAATGCATCGACCAGATAGCGGTGCCCATGGCGGCGGCGCCGCCGCTGATCCACAGTGAACGGAACTCGCCTCGTGCGTCTGCGACTCGTTCCGCCAAACCGAGTGCTGCGTATGCCGCGCAAATTGCAATGGAGATGGACAGTGCGACTAAGCGGTAGTCATAGTGAGTTTGCAGCATTGTTGGAACTGGAGAGCCTTCCGACATATCGGTCCCCGGGGCCGCGGATTTCACCGAATTTGCCGAGTCGGGCCGAGTGACGCCTCGAGCGGACCGTAAGTCCCGTAATCTTGTGTTAACCTGTAGAGGTAAAAATCGAGATTAAGGTAAAGACGAGGAGTATCGTTTACTAGCATGGCCCTGGCGGTTGAACAGAAATCGGAAGTAATAAGCAAGTACAGGGTCCATAAATCGGATTCCGGTTCGCCAGAGGTTCAGGTCGCCCTCCTGAGTCAGCGCATCTTGCAATTGACTGAGCATTTTAAGACGCATCAAAAAGATCACCATTCGCGGCGCGGTTTGCTGACCATGGTGGCCCGCCGTCGGAAGCTGCTCAAATATTTGAAGGACCGCAGTCCGGAGCGATACAAAACTCTGATCCAGAGTTTGGGTATCCGCCGCTAGTTCGATTCTCTGGCAGGCGCGGAAAGGGCGTCCAACGTCCAGTCGTGGTGCCAATGTACCATCCGCGTAACGCCGTTTCAACGGAGCGTATTGTGCGTTTCGAAGAGCGGTCCTCCAATTCGGCTCTAAGTCCTCACTTAATCCCGTGAGATTGGTCCGCACGCCATCAGATGTGGCCGTGCGTAAGTTTAGATGCGGATCAGGCATCGGGAAAGTAAATGTCGCATACAGTTGAAATTGACCTTCATGGGTCAAAGGTCTCCATAGAGACCGGCAAAATTGCCAAGCAGGCCAATGGGTCTGTTGTTGTTCGTTCGGGAGATTCGGTGGTGTTAGTCACCGCTTGTTCCGCGCCGAAGCCAAAGCCAGGAGCTAGCTTCTTCCCCCTCACCGTGGATTACCGCGAGTATACCTACGCGGCGGGCAAATTCCCCGGAGGGTTCATCAAGCGCGAGGGACGGCCCTCGGAAAAAGAGATTCTGACCAGTCGCCTGATCGACCGCCCCGTTCGCCCGCTTTTCCCGGAAGGCTACAGCCATGAAACGCAAATCATCGCCATGGTGCTTTCCGCCGACCCGCAGCGGGATCCGAGTGTTCTTGCCATCATTGGGGCCGGTGCTGCATTGGCCATCTCCGATATTCCGTTCCATCACGTTCTCAGCGGCGTTCGCGTGGGTCTTCTGAACGGCGTCTACACGGCGAATCCGAGTTACGACCAGACGAAGGACGCCAAGCTGAGCATTGTGGTCGCCGGTACCGAGCAGGGAATTGTCATGGTGGAAGCCGGCGCGAACGAAGCGACCGAAGCGGAAGTCATCGACGCCATCGAGTTCGGTCACGATTGCTGTAAGAAAATCATTGCGGGCGTCAACGAACTGGTCAAGGCAGCCGGGCAAAAGAAGCGTGAGTTCGTTTCGCCCGCTGTGAATGAGGCGATGCTTACGAACATCTCTCATTCCGTTCGCGCCGAATTGAGCGACGCCCTCAACACCGAAAAGCATGGAAAGATCGAGAGCTACGCTCTCATCGATCAGGCCAAAGAGAAGGCGGTCGCCCTGTACACCGAAGCGGACGATCAGGCGCACGCCGGCAAGGTGTTCGACGTCCTGAAAGAGCGCATCTTCCGAGACGAGATGTTGAAAGACCGCCGCCGTCCCGATGGCCGCGCTTTCGACCAGATCCGGAAGATCACCTGCGAGATCGGTGTTCTGCCGCGCACCCACGGGTCCGCCATCTTCACTCGCGGCGAAACGCAAGCGCTTGTCACGACCACGCTCGGCACCAAGGACGATGAGCAGCGCATCGAGATGTTCGATCTCGCCGAGACGTCTAAGCGCTTCATGCTGCATTACAACTTCCCGCCATTCAGCGTCGGCGAAGTTGGCTTTATGCGCGGGCCCGGCCGTCGCGAAATCGGTCATGGCGCTCTCGCCGAACGCGCGCTTGCCCCGGTTCTCCCCGATGAAAATGCGTTTCCCTACACCATACGCGTCGTGAGCGACATTCTCGAATCGAATGGCTCCAGCTCCATGGCAAGCGTTTGCGGCGGTACGCTTTCCCTGATGGACGCGGGCGTTCCGGTGGCCGCGCCCGTAGCTGGTATCGCCATGGGCCTGGTTCTCGAAGGCGATAGTTACGCCGTTCTCACCGATATCGCCGGCGCAGAAGACCACTACGGCGACATGGATTTCAAAGTCGCCGGCACCAAGAACGGGATCACTGCTCTGCAGATGGACATCAAGGTCCCGAACGTCACGACCCAGATCATGAAAGAGGCTCTCGAGCAAGCACGCAGAGGCCGCCTCGAGATCCTGGACAAGATGATCGCGACCATTTCTACCCCGCGAACGCAACTATCCCAATACGCTCCGCGCATCTACACAACCAAGATCCCGACCGACAAAATCCGTGAACTCATCGGGCCGGGCGGAAAGGTGATCAAGGGAATCATCGAGCAGACGGGGGTCAAGATCGACGTCACGGATGACGGAACGGTCAACATCTTTGCTTCTGACGGTGAATCCGCGAAACGCGCGTTACAGATGGTCAGCGACATAGCCGCTGTAGCGGAAATCGGCAAGACGTATCTGGGCAAAGTAGTCCGGATCGCGGATTTCGGCGCGTTCGTTGAGATCTTTCCGGGCACCGATGGCCTGCTGCACATCAGCGAAATTTCGGAGAGCCGCATCAAGAACGTGCGCGACGAACTGAAAGAGGGCGATCAGATTCTGGTGAAGGTACTGGCGCTTGAGGGCAACAAGATCAAGCTCAGCCGTAAAGCCATTCTGAAAGAGCAGCGCGAAAAGCTAAAGACCCCGGCTGGCGCGGAGAAGGGCGAATAGGATCTCGCGCGCGCTATTTGGCTTCTACTTTGACTTGGACGAACATCGAGGCGCAAGCTTTGCCGCTGGGCTAACAGTCACTCATCGGCGTTGAGCTCCCAACATTTCCGATAGTTTGCGAATGGGCCTCGTGATGCGCCATGAACGCGAAGTGAAGGCCTCGTGGAGGACGCGTTCTTGTGTCGCAAGCTTTTGTTGCACGGTCGCGAGTTTTTGTTGCACGGTCGCGAGTTCAGATCGTAGTCTGTCCTCTTCAGTGATTTTGATCTTTAGATCCGTTTTACAAACGTATAACTCGGATCGGATGCGGCGAACGGTGGCCACATGTGCCTCCTGGTCGCGCGCCAGCATCTCCCGTTCCTGTCTGAGGGTATTCAGTTCCGTAACAGTTGCACCCCGCTCCGATTCGAGCGTTCGCATGCGGGCTCGTTGTTCTTCGGTCTGTCGCAGCAATGGCAACAAAGAAGCCATATCGGTTTGGACGCGCAGCCATATTTCGAGAACCAGCGGCTGATCGAAGCGCCGGGAATCAAGAACAGGCAATATCAACTGCGGATCTGGTCCGAAACTGAAAAACCCGCAGACATCGCTCTGCTGCGTGTCGTTCACTGTCATTAGGGTGCCGCCAGCGGAGAGGACGGAAAGCGCCTCAGAACCGTTGGCGCTCCACAGGACTTCACCATTGGCAGGTCTGCGAATCACAATCCCGGATACATCAATCAGGCCGGGCTGCTCTGCAGGGTCCACGCGCAAGGGGCCATTCCCGAGTCCCTGCGGGAGGTCAACAACAAGATGTTCCCACCGCCCGGGCCTAACATCCACTTTGATCGCGGTTTCCGCGGCATGGCCAGTGTTGCCATATGGATAAACATGCGCAGCGATTTCGCTTTCGGGACTGTGGAGAACACTCGCACGTTCATGCTCGTGTTCGAGCTTGATAGCGCACAATGCATAGAACTTTCGCGCGTGTTCTTGCGTCTGTGCAGGCGAATCGAACAGAATCTTGAAAAGGCCGTTGTCGGGCAGGGCGGAGCCGCTTTTGCGGAAAACACCGAGACCCCAGTTATGTCGAAAGATGAAGTGCTTGCCCGTCGACGCCAATTCATCCCAGACTTTCCAAACTCCGAAATCGCCGTGGCGACCCATCACGTCATGCATCAGCACGATGCCACCGGGCTTGACCTTTGACAACCAGGATTGGAGATCATGCGAAACGGCCTGATAGGTATGCAGACCGTCGATGTGCAATATGTCGATCGACCCTTCGGCGAATTTTGCGATCGCTTCGTCGAAAGTGGTCCGTAAGAGATATGAGAAGTCGGCATAATGCGCCGAATTGTACCCGTCTACATCTCTGAAGACGCTCTCGTCGTAAAAGCCTGCGTGGGCTTCGCCGAGCCAGGTATCGACTGCATAACAGGAGCAGGCGACGTCGTTCTCGCGCACGGCTTGGCAGAAGCCGAAATAGGACTCACCGTAGTGTGTTCCGAGTTCGACAAACAGGCTCGGCTTGGCGGCCGCAATCAGATCCGCCGCGAAAGGTAAATGTCCGGACCAATTGCCGATGCCGCCTGGACGGTAACGCTGCGGCTGAAAGCCGCCATTGAGATATGCTTCTAGCTCCATAAAAAACGGAAATTCATCGCCCCGGCAGAAAATCGCAGCAAGGCGCTGTTAAGATTATTTTCGATGGGATCTCTGAATTGCCATGCAACGCCAAATTGCTCAAGGACTAAGTATAAACTTGCGGCTTAATCTGACTCTTCCGCAGCTACTACATCTGGTCAATGGCATCACGAGCGCGTGAATATTCTTTTCGTCCTGTATCACGACTTCACGGCGAATAGCGCTGCCCACGTTAAGTCACTCGCGAATGAACTGATCAAACTGGGCCATGATTGCTGCGTAGCGGTACCAACCAACAAGTCGTCGGTAAGCAGCCTGGGAAAAGTGCTTTTCTCCTCTATCGAGTTCTCTGAAGCCTTCGAAACCGGTTTCGGATTTGCGGATGGGCGCGGGCCGGATATTGTGCATGCCTGGACGCCGCGAGAAGGTGTACGCAGATTTTGCGATCGCGTGCGCAACGAATTCGGCTGCCGCTTATTTGTTCACATGGAGGACAACGAGTGGCATCTTCTCACGTGTGCTTTCGGGCAGCCGTTCGAAAACCTCGCGCTCTTGGACAGGGAGGAATTGGATCGGATGGTGCCGGATTCGCTCTCACATCCACATCTTGCTATGGAGTTTCTCAAGGCTGCCGATGGCGTAACAGTGATTATAGACCGCCTGAAAGACATTCTGCCGCACGTCCGAGCCACTATGGAGCTATGGCCATCCGCTGACGAGGAGCTTTTTCAGCCCCGATCTAAATCTGAGTTCGAGAGGAGCATGCTAGGCATTCCAAAGAACAGTACAGTGACTGTCTATACGGGAAACGTACACTTGGCCAACGGACATGAGGTGCGAAGCCTTTATCTCGCAATAGCAATCCTGAACCGGGAAGGATTTCCCGCCACCCTGCTGCGTGCTGGGCGTGATTTTGTGCCGTTTCTCGGCCCTGAGGAGAGTTGGGCACGCCGGCACTCCATTGAACTCGGCTTAGTGCCTCACGATAAAATTCCATCACTACTCGCTACGGCGGATATGTTGGTACAACCGGGAAAGAGCGACGATTTTAACGACTACAGGTTTCCCAGCAAATTGCCGGAGTTTCTATCCGTGGGTCGCCCCGTGATTCTTCCTAATGCGAACATTGCGAGGCACATGATCCCAGGCCGGCACGGCTTCATTCTCGATAATTCGAACGCCGTCTCGATTGCAAATGCGATACGACAGATTGGATCTGATCAGGATCTGTATCGGCGGCTTTCGGATGGCGCGCTCGAATTTTTTAGAACACGATTGAGCTGGTCTAAAAGCGCTAGAAAGCTGAACGAGTTCTATTTTGCTTCACATGCATAGACAAGCTCAAGGTCCGAACTCCCTGTTAACCTGAAAATATTTTGAAAGCCTCACGAACATTGAGAGCGTCATGAGCGAGACATCACTTGACGGTGCGAAACCACGCGTAAAGATTCCTGAAACTCTACCTTGCAAAATATGCCAATGGCAGGCTGTATTTATTGGGATCAAGCGCGGCAAATTTCGACCGCAGGATTTCACCGTATACCGTTGCCCGAGTTGCGGATTTGCATTCCTAGGCAATCCATGGCTGCAATATACAAGAAATTTACAACGAACCGCTACTATCGCGGCAAAGGTGCGGATCCTCTCGTGGACTATGTCTTCGAGCTGGAGGAGCCCGAGAAGACCATCCGGCGGTACGAGTGGGAAGGTATATTGCGGTTGGTCAATTCTTGCGTTCCTCTCAACAACGAAGTACGGTGGCTCGATTTTGGCTGTGGAAATGGCGGTTTGGTGCGCTACGTTCGGAAGCACTCACCTTGCTAGATCTGGGGATATGACGAAGGATGGGTTCGTGACGAAGCCGCGAAATTCAATATCCCACTCCTCGACTCCTCGTGAACTAGACGCAGAGAAGGGTTCTTCGACATCGTCACCGCAATCGAGGTACTTGAGCATCTTCCCAATCCGCTCGCGGAACTTAGGACGATTCGATCGTTGTTAAAGCCTGGTGGTCTGCTTTACTTTACGACGGGTAATGCTGAACCGCATCGGAACAAATTTTTCCGTTGGAGATACGTCGTTCCGGAAGTGCATGTTGGATTCTTTGAGCCAAGAACAGTCGCTCGTGCTTTTGAGCAGACCGGCTTCCGTCCCGAGTTCAAAGGCTTTTTGCCGGGTTTTGAGAAAATTATCGGCTTTAAAGTGCTGAAGACATCTTCACATTCGAAAGGTTAGCTTCTGGAATCGCCTTTTGCCGTGGAAATTGCTTGCCAGAGTTGTAGACTGGCGCCATCGCGTTACCGCCCATCCAATCGGATGGGCAGAATGAATTGTTATTGAAGCAAAGCAGTGATCATCACTAGAAGCCCCTTACGGATTTCACTGGGTGGAGGCGGTACAGATCTGCCCTCTTATTACCGCAATCATGGCGGTTTCGTGCTTTCGGCGGCCATCGATAAATATGTCTATATTACGCTTCATCAGGCCTTTGTGGACGAGCTGATTATCAAATACTCGCAGATGGAACGCGTCAAAAACGTCGCCGATATCAAACACCCCTTGATCAGAGAGGCTCTCCGGATGACGGAAGAGCCGCACGCCCTCGAGATCACCAGCCTTTCCGACATACCTGCTGGAACAGGGCTTGGCTCAAGCGGAAGCTTCTTGACAGCGCTCTTACAGGCGCTTTATTTGAAAAGAAACAAGATTGTCCCAAAACACGAATTGGCCGAACTGGCATGCCATATCGAAATAGATCGTTTGGGTGAGCCTGTCGGTAAGCAGGATCAATACATAGCCGCGTTCGGAGGGATTACATGCTTTGAATTTCGGCCTGATGACACGGTTGCAGTAGCTCCACTCGCACTTAGCCCGGAGACGTTCGCCAACTTAGAAGACAACCTGATTCTTTTCTATACCGGTTACACGAGATCGGCGCCCGAGATACTTCGCGATCAGGATACCAAAAGCAAACAATCTGACAAAGCGATGACGGACAATCTCCACTTTGTCAAAGAACTGGGATTTCGAAGCAAGGAAGCGCTTGAATCCGGAGATCTGACGAAGTTTGCTGAACTCATGCACATACATTGGGAGCACAAGAAACAACGGTCGCCAAATATCAGCAACGGAAAGATCAATGAGTGGTATGAGCTAGGCCGTCAGAACGGCGCAGTCGGTGGGAAGCTCATCGGTGCTGGCGGTGGCGGATTCCTGATGTTTTATACAGAGGATAAGACCCGACTGCGGCATAAGATGCGGGAGCTCGGGCTCCGTGAGGTGCGAGTGAGATTCGATTTTCAAGGAACCATGCTAGTTGCCCAGTCATAGTTCATGTTGCGTAATTCTCTGCGGCGGACTGGCAACCCGCTTGCGCCCTATGACCGAAAAGGTTCCTAAATCGCTCGTTCCGATTTTGGGCGTGCCGTTTATCTCGCATCAGCTTCGGTTGCTGCGTGCTAACGGCATCGCGCGCGTACTGTTATGTGTCGGATATCTCGGGCAGGCTATTGAGGATTTCGTAGGAGATGGCACGGCCTTCGGGATGAGGGTTGCGTATTCCTACGATGGTGAAGTTCTGCTCGGTACAGCGGGCGCCATCCGTAGAGCGCTCCCTCTGCTCGAAACGTCGTTTTATGTTTTGTATGGTGATTCGTACTTGCCCTGCGATTACGCCAGGGTTGCACAGTCCTTCATCTCTTCCGGCAAACGCGGTCTGATGACGATCTATCACAACGAGGGACATTATGACTCGAGCAATGTTGAGGCGTCAGACGGACTGATCCGGCGCTATAACAAAAACGAGCGAAACCCATCTATGCAATACATCGACTATGGCCTCGGAGTCTTCCAAAGGTCCGTCTTCGAGGATTTGCCAGAGGGCCAGTTTCGGGACTTGGCAGATGTCTATAGAGAATTGCTCGAAGCCGGTGAGTTGGCCTCTTGTGAGGTAGGGGAACGATTCTATGAAATCGGTTCTCATCAAGGCATCCGAGATCTGGAGGAGCGCATTGTGGAATCGAATATGATTTGGTCTGAATGAGTTTTTCGCAGGCATTTCTCAAGGAAGCACAGGATATCTGCGCCAGCTTGGACACTGAGGCGATCGAGCGCATCGCCTCCTCGTTGGCGGATGTACGGCAAAGAGGCGGACGGCTGTTCATCTTGGGTGTGGGCGGAAGCGCCGCCAACGCATCGCACGCGGTCAACGATTTTCGCAAGATAGTGGGCTTAGAGGCCTACGCTCCGACAGACAATGTTTCTGAATTAACTGCTCGGACGAACGACGAAGGCTGGATCACGGTCTTCGAGCAGTGGTTGCGTGTAAGCCGCGTAGGCAAACGAGATGCCCTCCTGGTTCTCTCTGTAGGTGGCGGTAGCCTCGAAAAGCAGGTTAGCCCAAATCTCGTCACCGCTCTCCAATACGCGCGCTCGGTAGGAACGACGATCTTAGGGATTCTCGGCCGCGACGGTGGGTATACCGCGACCGTTGCAGACAGCTTCGTACTAATTCCAACCGTCAACGCTTCACACGTTACCCCTCACTCTGAGGCCTTTCAGGCTGTGGTCTGGCATTTGCTCGTCTCTCATCCCGTGTTGAAAACGCAGCAAACGAAATGGGAGGGGATTTGACAGCCAAGCGCGCGGTCTTCCTTGATCGAGACGGAGTAATCAATAAAGCCATCATTAAGAATGGCAAGCCGTACCCACCGGCCAATGTAGCTGAAACGGTGATCGTGCCAGATGCGAAATCTTGTCTGAGCAGCTTAGGACGACAGGGCTTTTTGTTGCTCGTAGTAACCAATCAGCCCGATGTCGCTCGTGGAACCGCAGCTAGGAAAGACGTCGAGGCAATTCATGACTTCCTGCGCGCGGAACTGCCGCTGGACAACTTTTTTACTTGTTTCCATGATGATAAAGACAGATGCGATTTAGAAAACCGCTGCCTGGCCTCCTCCTACAGGCTACCGCCAAGTACGACTTGGATTTGCAGCGTAGTTACATGGTCGGAGATCGATGGCGCGACATAGAAGCAGGTGCTGCCGCCGGATGTTCCACGATATTTATTGACTACCACTACGACGAACTGAATCGTGGAACGCCCGATGTCACTGTCTCGTCCTTATCCGGGGCTGTAGACTGGATTGTGACACGGGAGACACAAAAAGGTGAACAGTTTAGCTAATCTGAAAATCAAGATCTTTGCAGATGGCGCTCAGCTTGCCGACATGTGCAAACTCTATCAGCATCCCCTGATTCGCGGATTTACAACAAATCCGACACTCATGCGGAAATGCGGAATCACTGATTACGAGGGCTTCGCTCGCGAAACTCTCTCTACGATTCCCGACCGTCCCATCTCCTTCGAGGTGTTTTCAGATGAGTTTTCGGACATGGAGCGTCAAGCGCTGACGATTGCGAGTTGGGGCGCGAACGTTTTTGTGAAAATCCCGGTGACCAATACTCGCGGTGAATCTGCCGTGCCTCTAATCCGCCGCTTATCCGAACAGGAAGTGAAGTTGAACGTAACTGCCTTAACGACGCTCGATCAAGTGAGGAGCGTCAGTAAGGCGATGGAGACCTGTCCAGCAGGTTTCATTTCGGTGTTTGCAGGCCGTATTGCAGATACTGGACGAGACCCCGTTCCAGTCATGCGCGAGGCCGTCCAGTCGCTTCTTAATTACAAACACATCGAGCTCATATGGGCCAGTCCAGAGAATTGTTGAACATCTTTCAAGCCGATGAGATTGGCTGTCATGTAATTACAGCAACAAATGAAATCCTGAGTAAGCTTACTCTCGTGGGTAAAGACTTGGATGCGTACTCGCTCGAGACGGTGAAGATGTTCCGTGAGGATGCGGTTAAGGCAGGCTTTGCTCTTTAGGTATGTAAGTAACTCCTCTCACATCTCCCGGAGTCTGGTGCGAGTCTCCTGGACAGCTACTCCCCTCGCCGGGGTTGAGCCTTGGCCACCATTTGCCAACCCCAGATCCGAGTGCATAATATTCAACCGGAATGGTGTCTCTCCAACATCCACATTGCGGCCTTCGCAATCCGGGATTTGGCCTTACGATTCGCGCTGCGGACATCGTCGATCAGTTTCCTGCCACGGAAAACAACTAATAAGCGATAGACGTTGAAGAATGGGAAACCCGCACTCGATACGTACTGGGTTTCGTAACCCGCTTTGGTCAACAAGGTGGCTATATCCGACTGGCTGAAGTGCTTACGATGACCTATGTGCTTGTCGAAGGCAGAAATCGGTCCTCCGGGAGCGGTAACAACCAACGTGCACCCTGGCGCCATATAAGCCTTAGACCGGCGCAGCAGTTCACAAGGATCGTCTACGTGTTCGATAACTTCTGAGCAGACTGCGTGAGTTGCCCAACGTCGCTGGTCCTCTGCTGGCTCTCCGGCCTCCAGCAGATTACGTTGCACAAATCGCGCATTCTTTACTTTCGCCTGCGATATCGCAACGCCCGACTCACTCATTTCCAGGCCCAGAATCTCGGTCGATGGAAATCTTCTGCGTAATTCCGCCGCAAAGTCACCTTGCCCGCTCCCGATGTCCAGAAGCTTCGTACCGTCGCCAGTGCCGCTCAGGTTGAGCAACGAGAAAATAAGTTTTCGTCGATAGACCTGAGCTGGATTTCGTTCGACAGAGTCAGCGTATTCATCCCAGTGCTTGTTCCAATCATCGCGCGCAAGGTCCGATACACCCCGTTCGGATGCACTCATATCAGGCCTGCGTTCAGATCGGGAATCATGGCCAGCACTGACCGCTCCAAAGCCTCTCGTGAACTCAGGCATTTCCAGCCGAGTCGGCGGATTGGATCCTGGTCTAAACGCACAACCGGAACGTCTCCTTTCCCATCCCCGGGAGCCGCCCGTGTATTCAAATCGTACTTGGCGTAAGTCGAGATCTAGGCACTCCACAGCTAAGCGTGCGATCTCGGTGACCGTGATGTAGTCGCCAGTCGCCACGTTGTATGCGGCGAACCGATCGGTTGAAGCCGACGACGCCAGCAAAACTGCGTTCACGACGTCGCTGACGTGAATATAGGACTTACTTTGCTTACCATCGCCCAGAATACGAAGGCATGTCGGGTTGTTTAGTAGCTGACGCAAAAAATCGAAACCTACGCCGTGCGTCTGGCGTGGCCCGACCACATTGCCAAACCGAAACACTCGACCTGTGAAGTCGAACATGTGAGAGTACGCGGTGATCAACGCTTCGCCCGCCAGTTTGCTCGCTCCATAGGTCGACACCGGCAACAGGGGGCCGTAGTCTTCATCCGCTTCGGTTTCCCCTAAGTCGCCATATATTCCGCTACCGGAAGCATACAAGATCTTACTCACACCTGAGCGGCGCATTGCTTCGACGACGTGATTGGTGAGTAAGGTGCCTTGCCCGAAAATCTATATCCGGTTCAATTGCGGCTCGTGCGATATCCGGATTAGAGGCCAGGTGGATGACGATGTTATGTCCGGCCGTCGATCGGTAAGCAACCCGAGATCCTGTGCGTCGCCCCGAACGACTTTAAATCGAGTATCAGCTTCGTGACTTTTATAATGCCACTCGCGGCCCGAAGAAAAATCATCAAATAGCGTCAGTCCAGCCGTTGTGCTCTCGCCGAGCAGCCGGTCGGTGAAGTGGCTGCCGATAAAACCGGCACCGCCCACAATGAAATAACATTTGCGATTCAGTCATGTCAGTCTCAGTCGAGACAAATGCTTATGTAAGCCGAAAAGAATAGATTCTGGCTTAGCGGGCAAAAAATAAAATGTGATCGCCACGCGTGCGCTGCAGCTTAGGTAAATCCTCAAGCATCCTATGCGTTGCGCTTCAGGTTGGTCGCAGCAGCATGGAGAACAAGGGTGAACGTAAAGTTCATCAAACCGGCGGCTACAAGTAGTAATCCCGTGACAGCGAGGTGGTTATCGGGGAAGCCGTTTTCAGGCAACCTCAAGCCGTAGCTCAGATAGCGATGGATCAGCGGTGCAACCAGGGCGATTCCTGCTGTCATCGCCAACAAACTGACTGTAACTGAGCGGGTGTAAGAAAACGTTCGTAATAAGCGACGAGTCCGCTCCCCTCGATAGTCAAACAAAATACGCGCTAGCGATCCGACATAGAATCCGTGCAGGCCCAGCACTGATAACACCAAACCTAGCAGCATCCAAAAAACAGAGAAAGTCACTGGTCCTACAGAAATAGGGCCGAATGTCATCGGCAGGGTCAACATGAGACCCAAAGCCAGCAAAAGCAATCCTGGGCGATAAGAAGATTTCCCGCTGCCCATATACAAACATGGCGCGCAGGTTAATCCAGGCCGCATGCCAGGGTGAAAACCAACCAGCGCGCTTATGATGACTGAACCGGCCCTCTTGATCCTTCAGAAATCGGACCGGGACTTCTGTCGTTCTAAGCTCCATCCGCACGGATTTGAGAATCATCTCTGAGGCGTACTCCCAGGATTGCGATTGCAGATCCATCATCTGAAGAGCGTCCCGCGCGATCCCCCGCATACCGCAATGAATGTCGGAAAAAAAGGTGCCATTTAAAAAATTTAGCATCCATGTGGTCACCGGAGTGCCCAGATAGCGATGCAATAGCGGCATCGAGCCGGGCTCGATCTCCCCTCAAAACGCGAACCCATCACGTATTCGTACCCGGAACGGAAATTTTCGACAAAGGGTTGCAGATTCCGAAAATCGTATGTGCAATCGGCATCGCCCATTAACACATATTCGCCTCGGATGAATGGAATCGCGTCAATGTAGGCGCGCCCCAGGCCCCTCTTGGGCACCTTCGGGACGCGGGCGCCCTTTCCTAACGCAATTTCAGCGGTATCATCCGTCGAGCTGTCGATAATGAGAATCGCACCGCGAACGTTCGATTTGCGCAATCCCTCGTGACACCAATCGACAAATTGCCCGATTGTAAGTTCCTCATTGAGCGATGGAACGACGATCGATACTTCTGGGGCCTCAACATCATCTGCTGGGACCAGCAGTTTCAATTCACCGTCCTCGTACCCAGCGGCGACACCGGTAGCACGCGTTCCAAGTTGCGTCATACCCGTTCAGAACCCAGCGGCCAAAACAGAGTCCTCGAAGACCTCATGAACCTATATCGCTAACCTCTCTACGTTTGCATATCTCAAAGCCACTCTCGACACTTCTTCCTAAGAAATTCATTCCAGCGTAAATCTTAACGATAACGCGAGACCTCAAAAAAACTCGCTCTGCGATAAAATGAGGTTCCCCCATGAGTTCGGCGAGCGAATTGCGATGTACCGTGCTTCTAAGCGCATCTTTCCTGCTCAGCTCTTTGCTTTACGCGGCCATCTGCGTCAACGTACCTATCACACTCATTCCCGCGGGTATTCACGATGATGGATTGTATATCGGGCACGCTGAGTCGATCGCATCCGGGCACTGGCTCGGAGCCTTTAGCCAATTCACATTGATGAAAGGATCCGGCTATTCAATCTTTCTTGCACTACTCTCGATCTGTAGGTTTCCTGCGGTGCTCGGACAGGCCCTGTTTTACAGCGTGGCTGTGGGTCTCCTGTCAATTTTGACACTGAAGCTCTTCCGGTCTTACTTGTTGTCGTTTGTCGTATTCGAAGCGATGCTGTGGAATTTCGGGCCAGACGCCAATCGTATGATCCGCGAGGATATCTATCATTCCGAATTTCTGGTTGCCTTTTCTTTGTTGTCGTTTACCCTGTTATATCCGAACCGGTTTCGCACCCTCCTGACTATTCTCTCGGGAACCTTCTTCGGCTGGCTTTGGATAACCCGGGAGGAGGGTGTTATCGCGATACCTGCGTTCGTCCTGCTGTTCTCTTATGCGGCCTATCGGAATCATTGTACCCATGGCTCGCAACGTTCGCTTGTCATACTGTCGCTGATTTTCATCGCTTCCTCTGCCGCGCTGCCCACTGCCGTGTCCATCGTCAACCGCATCGTCTACGGCGAATTCGAAACGGTTGACATCAAAGGCGACTTCGAAGGCGCATTGGAAGCGCTGGAATCCATTCGTCCGGATCACCGCGTTGACTTTTTGTCTGTATCGAGAGATGTGAGAGAGAAGGCTTACAAGGTAAGTCCGACTTTTGGGCGCTTGCGCAAATTCTTTGATAGTCCTGGAGTGCCATACATACTTCGATGGGAAGCGCCGGGTTGTCAGGTATTTCCGAAAACCTGTGGCGATTACGCTTTTGGCTGGTTTATGTGGGCCTTTCGCGATGCGGCTGCGCTGGACGGCGATTATGCGAACGCGCCAACCTCTGCCCAGCTTTTACCGCAAGATTCACGATGAGGTAATGCGCGCTTGTAACACCGGATCTCTTTCATGTTCTCATTCCCTCGTCCCTTTTATGCCGCAAATCAGCGGCGACGACGTTCATGCGCTCCCCAGTGCGATCCGGCTCCTTCTTCGCAGGCTGCTGTTCATCGATCCCCCATGGACTGAAAATGGCGTCTCCTGGGGTTCAACTGAGGAGATCCAACAAGAATCTGCCTTCTTGAATGTTCCGGATTCTATTTCCTGCCGCTGGAGTTGCCCCTGTGGTCCCCAATATTTCCCTTATCGCGGTGGCGTGCCGGGCGAAAACAACTGTCGTGAGTCTCTATTCGCACTTCGATCGAATCCTGATCATTGCGGGATTTCTGGCATTCTTGCTCAGTTCCGGGATTGCTGTGAAGCGGCGGATCTGTACACCCGGATTGGCAATCGCATGTATAGTCTGGGTGATCATCGTCCTCCGTCTCCTGGTGCTCGCATTGATAGATGTTTCCTCTTTCCCCGCCATCTTCAATCCGTATCTCTCGCTTGCCTTCCCGCTCAGCTGTTTTGTCTCGTTGATCTCGCTTTTTATGTTCGCGGAAGCTGCATCGACTAGCATCGTCACACGAATAAGCGCTTCCGGAACTCCCGTAAAAGTGAAGGCAGCATGAGGTTCATCGGAAAAATATCGGCAAAACGTGTTCCCGGTTGTAAACTGATCTGTGTCTCCCCTGGTGCGCCCTTCATTTCCGGCCTGAACGCGCGTCGTATTCGAGGTGTACCGAAGCTTGAATCCTGGTCCTCGGTCCTGTATTGGCCCTCAAACTCCGCTGTGATTACGTGTAGACCCGGTTTGAAATCGCTCAAATTCACGTTTGCCGTCCAACCGGTGTTCTCGCCGTCGGTGTTGCCGGGAGAGGCCTTCAACACATCCGGTCGCGGGAGTCTGATTGCGGCATCTTCGATGTAGCGACCGTCGACGTATATACCGACACTTGCGACGCCTCCATCTGCGATAGCCCAACCGGTCGAATTAAGCACATTTTTCACAGTTGCCCCGTTCGCCGGAACGTCCATATAGCCTTCAGGAGCTGTGCGCTTTACAGGGTGGCTCAACATTCCCGCAATCAGGATCAGAAACAGAAATATCCCAAAGATAGGATCGGGACCCAATCTATTCTGTAACGATCCTGCGATTCCTGCTGCCAGCAAGCGCAATGTTCTAGTCTCTCACGATCAATATAGCCAAGGTACGTCAGTGGCACGGAAAGGCGCAGCTTACTTGCTGAGCTCTCTTCACCGAGTGCACGGAAACAACTTTTCGAAATCGGAACTGATTGTACGGCGTTGCTCCGCGCCAGCTATTGTGGCCTTCCGCTGATAGGTAATACGTTTCGATATCTTCGGTTAAGTTCTTGATAACCCTCGCGAGCTCGAATGCTACGCAACCTGGAGGTTCGCCGGCCAAAGAGGCCTGAAGCATCAGGATCTCTGCGAGTTGCCGCAAGTGAATGCGTTTCCCTCACACGCCATACGTGGTCAATCAAATGGAGCGAATAGCCTCCCGGCTTTAGAAAACGCGCTATTCCGCGAAAAACGCTTGAGAGCCCAGGCTGATGTACATGCTCCAAAACGCTGATTGAATAGATACAGTCGAATGAGTTCTGCTCGATGGTCGCGAGTTCATCGGAAAACAGCGCGCGGACAATCTGCAGATGTGGATATAGCCGCGCATAGCGCTCGAATTCAACAGGTCCATTGCCGGAACCGTCATAAGGGTCGACGACCGTTACCTGGTAACCAAGCTGAGATAAGGTGTGCGCGACGTGGGGTTCTCCGGCCCCTACCTCCAGAACATTAGTACCAGGCGCCGCCAGCCCGAGTACGGTCTTGAATGCCGCAGGCCTTTGCAGGTCTTTCAGGTCACCTTGGAGGCCGGTGAGAAATGATACGTGGTCGGAACTATCGCAATAATCTTCCACCGTTCCGTAAGCCAGGTCCGTTGCTCCCAAAGGGTGCCCATAGCGTCTCAATAGATCGTTCTTCTGCTCGGTCGTTAGGGAGATCGGCCCATCTTCCTGAAGGATCGGAGGCATCCCTCACGATCATACGTCGAGTCCTACTCGACAAACCAGAAAGATCTGACAATTTCCAGGAAATACTGGTCACGTGTGGAACAGACGAGTCAGTGCACGCCGTCGCGGAACATATATCACACAAATTATTCTATTGCGGCGTCGCGGTATGCTGATGAAAATAGATTTGCTCCTATCGCGAGAGTCATCCTGTTCCCATCAACAGCCCAGGCGACTCGCCTATTCCTTAGGTCAGCGAAAACTCGCCTGCCAGGATACTCGTGCGATCACGGCGCGGGCTCGAATGCAGATGGCATTCGCAAGTACAACGAATGTTGAATGATCAAATCCATCAAGCACGCGCTTGCACATCCGGCCACGTATGATCTCAGCGTTGATGATCCACGAACCACAGAGAGACGGCGCGGCATCATTCGATCTAACCGGTTTTTGTGGCAAATCTACGATGAGTGGTATCGTCTCATCTCGGAACGCGTTCCGGAGGGGCCAGGCCACGTTCTGGAACTCGGTTCTGGAGCCGGGTTTCTCGCGGAGTATATCCCAAACCTCCTTGCATCTGAAGTCTTCCCCTGTTCCAACATTCAGGTTGTTCTCGATGGTCGCGAACTGCCGCTTTCATCCTCAAGTTTGAAAGCAATCACGATGATCGATGTTCTTCATCACATCCCGGACAATCGTGCTTTCCTGGCCGAAGCTCAAAGATGCTTGCGACCGGGAGGGAGTTTTGTAATGATCGAGCCGTGGGTGTCTACTTGGTCGCGTCCGATCTACACTCATATGCATCATGAGCCCTTCGATCCGAAGGCAAGCGATTGGAAGTTCTCGGGAACTGGTCCGCTCTCCAGCGCCAACGGCGCGTTGCCGTGGATCATTTTCGAGCGTGATCGGCGTGACTTTGAATCGCAATTCCGCGAATTTGAGATCCAAGAAGTGCAGCCCTTTATGCCGTTTAGATATCTCGTCTCCGGCGGAGTTTCCATGCGGCAGCTAATGCCGGCATCCACGTTCCGCGCGTGGCGCAGACTCGAATCGCTACTCGGTAAGTGGCCGCACCATTGGTCGATGTTTGCCCTGATCCACTTGAAGCGGCGATGACACTCCTTCCGGAGTCAGGAGGCTTTCAGTGACCAGACCCCATCTTGATTCGTAATAGCCCTATGATCGTCATTTTGAAGAGTTGGAGTCCATGCCGAAAGCGGTGTATGTTCGTACTGCCATACGTTCTTGCCAAATAGCGAACGGGAATGTCGACCGTACCGAGTCCCAGGACCGCTGCGGGAAAAAGAAGTTCAAAATCACCAAATGGATCAAAGTCGCCGAAATCTTGCCGCCATCTTACAAGCCGTCGGTAATCATGTCGAGTGAGTAGCTTCGTGCCGCAAAGACAGTCACTCATACGATTGTCCAAGATCCAGCTAAGCATCTTGGTGAAAAACATATTGCCAATACGATTCAGCGGCCGCATAGCTTCACCTTCCATCGGGTACACTAAACGCGAACCGTTCACGAAATCACCGTAACCTTCGCTGTACGCCTCATAGAAACGCGCGAGCATTTCTGGCGGCATCGTTAAATCCGCGTCCAGGATCGTCAACAACGGTTGAGTCGCATGATCGAATCCCATTCGAACTGCGTCATTCTTCCCTTTGCCGGTCTGCTGAAAGGCTTTGATGGCGAAGTGGTGCCTGTAAGCCTCACTAACGCGCAAAATCTCTTCCCAAGTGCTATCCGTTGAATGTCCCTCCACGAAGATGATTTCAACCTCGCATCTCAACTTGGGAAATCGCCGCAATGCATTTTCGATATTTCCACGCTCATTGCGTGCGGGAATCACACATGACAGGCCGCTGGCTCGACCTGGAAGTACAGGCCTCCAAACCGAGACGTGCACTAGACTGAGCCAGCGCAACAGAGGAAGTAGCGCAACTACCCGATTGAGTAACTCTCCTATCCCGAAAATCCTGAACGGACAATAGATCAGCGGCCTCTCTTTTGATATCTCAAAGCCGCTGATCTTAGCCAGTGTCTGCAAATCGACGCGCCTGAGAAACGTAGTTGGAACTTCGCCTTTCCTGATTCCAAGGCGGTTTGCCAGCAAGTATAGCCAGCGGAAATAAGGGTTATAGAGTATGACAAGAAGTCGAGAGGTTCGTGATAGGTGAACCTTCAGTCCGCTAAGAAGCCCCTGGATGTCAGAGTGATAGTTTAGCGAACCGTTGATTAAAATGCACGACCGAACACTGTCTTCGCCGGTCAAATCTGGAAACGGAGCGTCGTCGGTGACAACTTCCTTGGTCGGCGCATCGAGCTCCTTTAGGAGCTGTCTGCTATCTTCATGACGGGGCAACCATTGAATGACTCTCTCGTAATATCGCGTCATCCGCGATAGTTCACGAGCAAGGACTCCATTCGAATAAGTTGTCCAGCGATTCGTTCCAGGTGAGAGCAGTGGATCTCCGCTTTTTAAAGCCGTTCGTTGAGAAGCCAACCCTTTTACCTCTTATCACCTAATGAATGACCAGGCGCCTCCATGCCTAATGAGATTGGTGCCGCAGGCATATCGTTCAAAAAGGTCAACACGTGGGGCATTTAGCAAGACGTGAGGCATTTAGCAACAATTGTTCTCGGCGCGCGACATGCACGACGTGCGCTGGAGTGACGCTGAGTCGGGTGCTATCTTCCATGATCTCTCATTGCTTATGCGATGACGAAAAGTCGATTATCTCTGAGTTCATAAACGATCATCGAGGAGCATTCGCAACATGCGAATCGAGTTCAATTATAGTATCTTCTTTCCCGTAGTCGATAAAACACCTGCCAATCATCCAGTCGCCTAAGACGCAACCGCAGTGCGGTAGCTTTCGTCGTGGTATTCTAATCCGATGCACGCAATGCGGTCACATTTGCCGGTCCGCGCGCGTAATAGCTGATGAGACGGACTCGCGATCTTGCTCATGGACTTGTATGCAAATATCATTTGGATAGGGAAACTTCGAGCTAGGTATGAAGCCTCTCGAATGTTTGTGAATCATACGACGTGTTAGCTAGATAGCGTTCCCATTCCGAAGAATAGCGATCAATGTCTAAATCCGCCTTAATAACTGGCATAACGGGCCAAGACGGTTCATATTTGACGGAACTCCTGATTTCGAAAGGATACATTGTGCATGGAATTGTCCGGCGGAGTTCCAGTTTCAATACTGGACGGATAAATCACATGTACGAGGATCCACATCGAGCGGGACGAAGGCTTGTCCTGCACTATGCGGATTTATGTGACGCCACGGGCTTGCGTCGCGTACTTGAGGCATCGGCACCCGACGAATTGTATAATTTGGCGGCTCAGTCCCATGTCAAGGTTTCCTTTGAAAATCCCGAATACACGGCTGACGCGGATGCTTTGGGTACGTTGCGTCTGCTCGATTGCGTTCGTGACCACCAACAGCATACGGGGCACCGCATACGCTTCTATCAGGCTGGATCTTCGGAGATGTTTGGAGGGGCGAAACCTCCGCAGTGCGAATCAACGCCGTTTTATCCCCGCAGTCCGTATGCAGTTTCAAAAGTGGCCGCACACTGGTATGCAGTAAATTACCGCGAGGCGTACGACCTCTTCATTAGCAATGGCATTTTATTCAACCACGAATCGCCGCGGCGAGGAGAGACTTTTGTCACCCGGAAAATCACCCGTGCCGTAGGACGGATCAAGATGGGTTTGCAGGACAAGCTCTTTCTCGGCAACTTAGATGCGCGACGCGACTGGGGCTTTGCGGGGGACTACGTAGAAGCGATGTGGCTGATACTTCAGCATGCGGAACCAGGAGATTTCGTGGTCGCCACTGGTGAGTCCGTTTCTGTGCGTGAATTCGCTGAACGTGCATTTGCGCGCGTCGGCTTGGGCTGGGAAAAATACGTCGAAATCGACCCGTCGTATTTTCGCCCCACGGAGGTGGAGTATTTGTGTGGCGATTCCAGCAGAGCTCGTGCTGCGTTTGGATGGGCGCCGCGAACAAGCTTCGGACAACTAGTCGAAATGATGGTGGACGCTGATTTGAAATTGGCGCAAGAAGAGTGGCTGGTTTCGGATAAGAATAGAGCAGAGCTCTAATTCAAGCTCGCTGATATGCAAAACGACAGCCCGATCTTTGTGGCCGGACATACAGGGCTGGTCGGATCGGCAATTGTCCGCAAGCTGCAAAGTCTAGGTTTCACACGCCTAAGTTTGCAACGCCGAGCGGAACTAGATCTCACATCCCGGGAACAAGTAGATCAATATTTTGAGCAGGAAAGGCCGGAATACGTATTCTTGGCTGCTGCAAGAGTCGGCGGGATCCTTGCAAACGCGACTTGTCCGGTCGACTTCTTACGCGATAATTCACTAATACAGATGAATGTTATTGAGGCTGCATATCAGTGTGGCGTCAAGAAGCTAGAGTTTTTTGGATCGTCGTGCATCTATCCGAAATTTGCGCCACAACCGATCAAAGAGGAGTATCTTCTCACAGGACCTCTCGAACCGACGAACGAGCCCTACGCGATTGCAAAGATCGCGGGAATCAAATTATGCGATGCATACCGGTGGCAATATGGCTTCAATGCTATCTCCTTGATGCCAACCAATCTGTACGGGCCGGGAGACAATTTTGATCTCCAAAGCTCACACGTATTACCGGCGTTATTGCGCAAGATTCATGAAGCGCAGATGACCGGCGCGGAGGAGGTTAATATCTGGGGAACGGGGACGACACGGCGGGAGTTTCTGTATGTGGATGATCTCGCATCTGCCGCGATTTTCCTGATGGAGCATTATGATGAAAGTCAACATATTAATGTCGGCACAGGTGAGGACATAACAATTGCCGAGTTGGCGAATACGATAGCAAGAGTTGTAGGGTATTCGGGCCGGTTCGTGTACGACAAGAGCAAACCGGACGGAACTCCACGTAAACTTTTGGACGTCGATCGCCTACACTCGCTCGGGTGGAGACATAAAACAGAATTAGAAGAGGGGATTCGGCGCACTTACGCTTGGTTCTTAAAAAACATGAATTCTCCGAGATTGTTAGCACGTTAGCTGTCACATAATAAATCAAAGGTCTTAGGAGGGACACGCGCAGCTTCGAACGGATCAAGCGCTGTCATTTTGCTCCAAAGAGTGTTTGTTGACAACGGGTCATTGGCATCGGGCACCAGAGTTGATTTGAATATGAGCTTGATCGAGAAGACGATTAAACTGAATCTTCATCCCATATGGAAGCGCAGGGTCTGCCTGTGGAATTCCGAGTTCGTAGCGCCATCGTTGGACAGATTGACCGCTCTCCATCTCCATCGGTTTCGACTGATGGGAAGACTTGAGAAGCAGTTCTTCGAAACGCATCTCAAGGCCGGAATGACTGTCGTGGACATCGGCGCCAACCAAGGGCTGTACACAATGCTGTTTTCAGCGCTGGTCGGATCACAGGGGAAGGTGATGTCCTTCGAGCCTGAGCCAGACATGTATCAGGCTCTAGTGGACAACGTGATGCGAAACCGCGCGTTGAATGTTGAGTGTCACAATATTGCTTTAGGATCGAGACCGGGGACCGCGATGCTCTCGCGGTCTCTGCTCCACCGAGGAGATAACCGGCTCGGTCAAGGGCACAATGAGAAAACGTCGCGGAAAGAGGCGGTTCCGGTGAATACGCTGGACGCGGTAGTAGCCGAAAGACCCGTTCACTTCATCAAGATAGATGTTCAAGGCTGGGAGGGGGAGGTCTTTCGCGGCATGCAGAAGGTGCTCGAAAACAGCCCTGATCTTCTCATTCATTTCGAATTCTGGCCAAAGGGCTTACGAACAGCAGGCTTTGAGCCAAGCGAATTGCTTGAGACATTGTCAAACCAAGGGTTCAAGTTGTTTGAGGTGGGATCCCGTCCGCTTGGTCCAGTTTCCAACTTCTCGCGATTGATTAAACGTCTCCCCGGCGGCCGATTCACAAATTTGCTTGCCAGAAGATAAGCGGTGAATTACTCTGGCCCAGGATCTTCGGTCGACGGCTGTGGGTTGGCAGGATCTCAGCATCCGCAGCTCGCGGTCCACGGTGCTCCATCTTCCCGAGCCACTTAAACACTGATGCACAATTTGCAATCCGACGAATCGATCAACCTTGCAACTCAGCAGCAGGACAAAACGGAGAAGAGAACTATCGGATGGCAGCCATTCCTCTCAGTTATCCCGTTCCTTGTGATGCTTTCACTCTGCTGGCGCGGTATTGATTTCGGCGTATATTGGGACGAAGATTATGACAAGATTACTGCCGTCGCATATTCCGATCAATAACGACTTCACCCTTCTCCCCGATTCGTACCTATATCCCGGAGTTAATTATTGGCTCACCGCGGCTTCCCTTCTGCCCGAGCTGACGAATTTGGCTGCCCATCACGACCTCGATCCCTCCAATACTCGTCAAAGGCTCTTAGCCACACTTCACGATCCTGAATTTCGGTTGAGATTGCGGCGGTTATATTCCTTAATCGCGTCGTTAACCCCGCTATGGGTTTATCTCATGATTTTTATCTGGCGACATTCATGGCCAGCCGCTTTATTTGGATCGCTCCTTGTTGCCCTTTCCTGGGAAGTAGTCTATCAATCGAAGTGGATTGCACCAGATCCGATCGTGATGCAATTCGGCGCTCTAACGCAGTTTTTGGTATTTCTATCCTGGACTGGTCGAAAAAAAGGGTTGTTGTATGCGGCGGCCGTCGCGGCCGCTCTGGCTTGTGGGACAAAATACCCCGGAGGAATGCTGCTGCTTCCAGTGCTCTGCGCGGCTTGGTTGGACGGAGTCAAACCGTTTCGTGTCGTGAAAACCACCTTTGCAATCGTTTGTGTGTTCACGATCACTTACTTGTTCACCACCCCAGGAACTGTATTGCAACCCTTCAAATTCCAATATTGGATCGAATTTGCGAAAGGGGTTTATTCGGGGGGGTGGTATGGATACACGGTACACCCAGGACTTCGACACTGCTGGAAAATCATAACTTACTTCAGTACGCAGTTATTCTCTACTAACGCAATTGTGTCGATCTTGCTGTTTCTGCTCGTTCCAGTGGGTCTTTTCGCGGTCGTTAGAGGCTGTTGGAGAGAGGCGGTCATCCTGCTGATCTTCCCAGCGCTCTATCTGGTGTATTTTTCGGAGCAGCAGGCGATGATAGTTCGCAACTATCTGGTGTTAGTGCCCTTCATTGTGGTTCTTGGTGCGAGGGGTTGGGAGTGGTTGCAGGCAAGAATTCCGAACCGGCGTGCCCGCGTCGCACTGTCAGGTTTGATCGTTGTCCTATTCTCATTCAATGCTGTCCAAGGAATCCAAGCTAGTAACAGTGTCGCGCACCGGCGGGATAAGGACGCCTTCCTGAGACAGTTCACCGATTATGTAAGCGCACATCCACGATTGCGCATTCTCATTTCTCCAGCGCTTGAGGTTAAACTGCGTGAGCGGAGATTTTGGCCAAGCAATCTAATTTCGCAGAAGGACACTGGATTCGGCCGGCCCTTTGACGAGTATGCGTCTTATTATTCCGAGACTGTCTCACCTAGGTCCTGGGAGTGGGTCACGAATCGTCCCGGCACGTTTGCGCATGTCTTTGGCCCGCGCGAAGTAAATCTTTCCTACTATACGGGCTGGCTGGGAGACGATCGAATTATCACGCTAACAAATGCCCACTTTCACAAGTGGCGCGTAGATAAGCCGAGGCTTCGCAGCGGCCCATAATCGGATCTCGGGTGCGGTAATTTCAAAACCACAATGGTCCGGGAAGCGCCTTCGCCCGATGATCTTATTCTCGGTTAGACACCGAGGGCGCTTTAGATTCGCTGAGCGCGCTCTGGAGTTTGCTAACTAGGGCTTTCAACGTAAGTATTTGGTCCTGCTGCTCTTCCAGTTCCTTTTCTTCTCTTTGTAAGAGTTTGTACTGTTTCTGAACTTCGTTGAGCAGAAGTGCGGGGAATTCATGATACTGAACCGAATCCATCTGCCCGTCAGGTCCATAGACGACCAACTCTGGATAAACGTCGGCAACCTCTTCAGCGATGAGTCCATATTGCAGAGGGGATTCAGCGCCTTCGGCTGTACGCTTATAACGAAATGTCACCGGCCGCAGACGCATGAGTCCATTACTCGCGTCAGCCATATCGTGGATATCTTTCTTGTACCGCCGCGAAGATTGAATTGTGCCTAGTTGGCCGTTAGAGTTGATCAAGACTTGAGATCCGACGGAAATATTTACACCGTATATGCCAGTTATAAATGCGCTTGTTTGATCGGGCGAAGAGCCGATTCGTATTGTGTTCGAATCCGTCGAAGTTCCTTGTGAGCCAATATCAATGTTGTAGCTTCCGTTTGAGACCTGATAGCCTGCTTGATAACCGATTGCAACATTGCCGGATCCGTACGTATTCTCATACAGTGCGCTGTTTCCCGCCGCTGTATTGTTGCTTCCAGATGTGTTGCTGAAGGACGCATTTGCACCCATCGCGGCATTATTAATTCCCGTGGTATTGGACCACAAAGCGGAAAAACCTAATGCCGCATTATCATTTCCAATCAGATTATTCAACAATGACTGAGTCCCTACGGAGGTGTTTGCAGATCCCATAGCATTGAAGCCTAACGCCCCGGGCCCAATCCCGACATTATTGCTTCCAGAACTGTTGCTCGAAAGGGCCCCCGCGCCCACCGCAGTGTTCGCACTGCCGCTGTTGACCTGTAACGCGTCAAAACCCACGGCCGTATTCTGAGCGCCTGCATTCGATGATCCCGTCCCCAGCGCAGTACTTTGGGTGGTCGAGGCGGTCGGCGAGGTAAAGTACCCATTTAGGTCGAAAATCAAGTCTGTTGTATCGGTCGCAAAAACGTTTATGCTGCCGTTGGTTCCGACCGGTACGATCGCCGCATTCGACAAGATTTGCCCACTGAATGACGCCATTGTGTCGGTACTTGGAATCGGCTGTCCCGCCGGCCAGAGGGTAATGTAGCGAAGTGGCCCGTGTGGGATCACCGTCACATTGATGGAATAAGCGACGGCGGTCGCAGGTACTCCGCAAGAGCCCGAAGCAACGGGAAAAGTTCGGGTGGATTGGGCCGCCATTGTCGGGCCTCCCAACGGACCTATTGCCAGACGGGTATCGAGAACTCGACAAGGCGTTATCGGTACAAAACCTGAAAATGACTGGGCCTGGACTTGGTGCGGCATTGCGGTTGTCAAGCATACGATCACGAATGCGACAAGTTAAGGCGCTTATGGGCCATAGATATCCCTAGGCCTTAGTGCGCGAACTCGTTCAGTTCTCTCTACCGGATTCTGCCGGTATAACTCTACGTGGACTGCTCCCGATTGCCGACGATGACCCCAACGTTAGCTCTGACCCGGAATCCTCGTTTGGAAGCGGAAGCAGATCCAGTAAGTCGGCTTCGGCAAGCTGTGGACCTATTCAGCAGATTTGCCCCCTCCGAGCCGCCGCTCATCAGCATCGTCACGCCTACCTGGAACACGAAACCAGAGTGGTTTTTGGACCTCGCCTTATCCATTTTGGAGCAGAGCTTTCTCGAATGGGGGTGCATCGTGGACGATCATTCGTCGTCCTCAGAGTTCCATTCGCTCCTTGTGGAATTGGCAGCTCTGCGGAATGTGCGCATCGAGAAACTTGCAGAACGGAAGGGAATCAGTGGTGCCACTAATCGCGCCCTCGAACTCGCCACCGGTGAGTTCGCCTGTTTTGTCGATCACGACGATCTTCTTTCTAGGCACGCGCTAATGGAATGCGCAAGCGCCCTTGCTCTAGGTTTCGATGCGGTCTATACAGACTCCGACAAGATCGACGAAGCGGGCCGGCGGAGCGAGCGTTTCATAAACCGGATTGGTCGCCGGAGTTCTTCCGCGGAGTGATGTACGTCGGGCATCTTCTGTGTGTCAGGCGTACGCTGGTCGGAACCGCCGGTGGATTCGACTCCGCTTACGATGGCGTTCAAGACTTCGAATTCTTCTTGCGCGCATCGGAACTCACGAATAAGATCCACCACATCCCAAAATCCTTTACCACTGGCGGCCTGTTTCAGGCAGCGTTGCAGCAGATACGGATGCAAAGGGGAACCCCGGCAAACTCCAGCAGCCGGCAGTGCAGGGCGCAAATTGGATTAGGCTAGGCGTGGGCGCCAGTGCACAGCCTGGAGATTGCCCGCATCGGGTAAAGATTGTTCCTCGCGCCCGTCAATCGTGGCCGAAAGTATCTATTGTCATCCCGACGAAGGATAGTCCCAACATCCTGCATCGGTGCCTTTATTCTTTGTTCTTAAAGACAACCTATCCGGCTTTTGAGGTCTTGTGCGTAGATAACGGCACCTCTGATCCACGTGCCCTCGAACAAATGAGAGCGGCTGGGGTGATTCGTATCCTCCTGCCGGGCCAGTTTAATTTTTCTCGGGCTCACGGTTCAGCATGCCGGTGTAGTGCTTGGCTGCCGCGGCACTGCCGATCACGTCCTGCGCGGCTGCCCTGGCACGGCCGACGGCTATGCCGAATCTCTCTCTTGCGCGCGCGAAGTTTCCGCCGTCACCGCCGCATGTATGATGATGCGGCGCGATGTCTACGACAGCGCTGCCGGGTTCAATGAACATTTGTTTACTGCTTATCAGGACGTAGATCTTTGCTTGAAAGTCCGGCAACTTCAGATGCGGATCGTCTGGACACCTCGAGCACGATTCATACACGAGGAATCGCTCTCTCGATGTAAGTATTACGATCACGTAGATCGGCATCTCCTCCTCGATTATTGGGAACCTCTGATCAAAACCGGTGATCCGTATTTAAATCGGAACTTCAACGTGGACGCTTGTGATTACTCACTGAAACTGGAATCCGCGCATCCTGGTTAGAGTTGGAGTAGTGAGCTTCTGATGATGCCCCAACCGCCGCGCCAAATCCCGGTCTCGACGAAATCGCCGGGAACTCCTTGCGGTATGGTGTCCCGAAACCAGCCCTTGATGAATCTGGTGCGCTGGCCTTGAACGCCGCCGGCCGTTGCAGAATCCTTGAGATCGCCTTGGAGATGACTAAGGAAGGACGGGTGACCTGAACTGTCGCAATAATCCCTTACAGTGCCATAGGTTAGTTCCGGGCATAAATATTCCTGTTTTGTGGTGAGCGATGGAATATATTCGTCTCTATCAGAAGTAACCGGACGCTGAACGGTCGAGCTTCCTCAATGCACTAACGGCAGCTTTTACTATTCCATCGCCTCTCTTAGATACAATCGGGAAAAACACTAGCTGTGATCTCCTTAAAAACACCTGTTTCGTTCAAGATGAACCAGGATCCAATAGACAGCCTCCGGGAGTCCATTCGTCTCTTTCAAGAATTTTCGACAGGCAAATCCCCGGTCATCAGCATCGTCACGCCTACCTGGAACACGAAACTAAAGTGGTTTCTTGATCTCGCGATATCCATCTTGGAGCAGAGCTTTCTCGAATGGGAATGGTGCATCGTGGACGATCATTCGTCTTCGTCAGAGTTCGATCCACTCCTCCGAGAGTTGCGAGCTCTGCGGAATGTACGAATCGAGAAACTTGCGGAAGGAAGGGCATCAGCGGGGCCACTAACCGCGGCCTCGAACTCGCCACCGGCGAGTTCGTTTGCTTCGTTGATCACGATGATCTTCTCTCTCGCAATGCGCTCATGCGATGCGCAAGGGCCCTTGCCCAAGGTTTCGACGCAGTCTACACAGACTCCGACAAGATTGATGAACATGGCCGGCGGAGCGAACCTTTCCACAAACCGGATTGGTCGCCGGAGTTCTTCCGCGGCGTGATGTACGTGGGACATCTTCTGTGTGTCCGGCGTACGCTGATCGCAGCTGCCGGAGGATTCGACTCCGCTTACGACGGCGTTCAAGACTTCGAATTCCTCTTGCGGGTGTCAGAGCTCACGAATAAGATTCATCACATTCCAGAAATTCTCTACCATTGGCGGGCTGTTTCCGGGAGCGTTGCAGCAGAGACGAACGCAAAGGGCGATCTTGGCAAACTCCAGCAGGAGGCCGTGCAGGCGCACATGGACAGGCTGGGCTTAGCCGCCAATGCGAAACCTGGAGATTTCCCGCATCGGGTGAAGATTGTGCCTCGTCCCCGCCACTCGTGGCCGAAAGTCTCTATCATTATTCCGACCAAGGATAGTCCCGATATCCTGCATCAGTGCCTCTATTCTTTGTTCTCGAAGACGACCTATCCATCTTTTGAGGTCTTGTGCATCGACAGTGGCACCTCGGATGCGCGTGCACTGGAAGTAATGAAAGAGGCCGCGGTAATTCGTATCCTCCTGACCGGTAAGTTCAACTTTTCCCGCGCTAATAATGTGGGGCTAGCGCATTCAACGGGAGACTACCTCGTCTTCATGAATAACGATGTCGAGACGCTCACTCCCGATTGGATCGAACAAATGCTCCATTACGCCGAGCAGGAGGATGTCGGTGCGGTAGGAGGCTTGCTGCTATACCCAGATCAAACCATCCAGCATGCGGGAGTTGTGCTCGGCTGCCGCGGTACCGCGGACCATGTTCTGCGTGGCTGCCCTGCGGACGCGGACGGGTACGCTGGATCGCTTTCGTGTGCTCACGAAGTCTCGGCGGTTACAGCTGCCTGCATGATGATGCGTCGCAACGTCTACGAGAGTGTCGATGGCTTCAACGAGCACTTTTTTACTCATTATCAAGACGTGGACCTGTGTCTAAAGGTCCGTGCACATGGCATGCGGATCATCTGGACGCCCCGGGCACGATTCATCCATCATGAGTCGCTCTCTCGAGGCAACTATTACGATCACGTGGACCGGCACCTACTCCTCGACTGTTGGGAGCCACTGATTAAGGCGGGCGATCCTTACTTCAACCCGAATTTCAACGTCGACTCTTGTGATTACCAACTAAGTTGAAACGCTATCGTGCTTCAGCGGCCGCCGGAAGCCGCAATCATGCCCATTAGCGGGCTGCTCGCAACTGCATATTCGCGCTTCGCCATGCGGCCGGCCAGGAAAGCATCCCGCCCTGCTTCTACGGCAAGCTTCATTGCGCGGGCCATCCGCTCGGAATCTTCCGCTTCGGCAATGGCCGTATTCAGCAGAACACCATCAAATCCCAACTCCATCGCGACCGCCGCGTCCGACGCGGTCCCTACGCCGGCGTCCACAATGAGTGGAACTTCCGTGATCGCCTCCCGCAGGATCTTCAAATTTGTCGTGTTCTGAATTCCCAGCCCCGATCCGATGGGCGCCCCCAGCGGCATGACCGCGGCTGCACCGGCGTCAATCAGTTTGCGGGCGTTCACCAGGTCATCGGTCGTATATGGCAGGACGACGAAGCCCTCTTTGGCGAGCACGCGCGTCGCTTCCAGCAGACCCTCATTGTCGGGAAACAACGTTTTCTGGTCGCCAATCACCTCCAGCTTGATCCAGTTCGACAGCCCCACTTCTTGCGCCAGCCTGGCCGTCCGGATCGCTTCCTCGGCCGTATAGCAAGCTGCCGTGTTCGGCAGAATGTGAATTTTCGAACGGTCAATGAAGTCCAGCTCCGATTCCTTCGACCGGTCCGTCAAGTTTACCCGCCGAACAGCTAAGGTCACCATCTCGGTTTCCGACGCGGCATGGCACCTCGCCATCAGTGCTTTGCTTCGGTATTTCCCGGTTCCCACGAAGAGCCGTGACCGAAACGTCCTCCCGGCAATCGTCAGTGCGTCTTGCATACGGTCCCATTATGAAGCGAACGCCAGTTGAAAAAACGAACCCAATTGGGTTCGTTTGGTAAAACAGCCCGGATTGGGTTCGTTTCGCAGTGCGGAGCCCCTCCTGCTGTGTTATCCTCATTCCGTCAGATTTGTAGTCGGACAGGTGGGTGAGTGGTTAAAGCCAACAGACTGTAAATCTGTCCCTCCTTGCGAGGTACGAAGGTTCGAATCCTTCCCTGTCCACCATCGTTATTGGCCGTTGTAGCTCAGTTGGTAGAGCACTTCCTTGGTAAGGAAGAGGTCACCGGTTCAATCCCGGTCAACGGCTCCACAATCATCGATTTATCCCTGTTGTTGTGCTATCCTCGGCAATGGGTGCGCCACAGGATGTGTGTGCCTGCACCGTTCTAGCCTCCTTCCTCCCCTCGGGACGAAGAATTCAAGCATCAGAGAAGACGAATGGCGAAAGAGAAATTTGATAGAAGCAAGCCGCACGTAAACATCGGGACGATTGGGCACATCGACCATGGGAAGACGACGCTGACGGCGGCGATCACCAAGACGCTGGCGAAGCACAATCCGAAGAATAAGTTCCGGAGCTTCGATTCGATCGACAATGCGCCGGAAGAGAAGGCGCGCGGTATCACGATCGCGGTGGCGCACGTGGAGTACGAGACGGCGAACCGTCACTACGCGCACGTGGATTGCCCCGGTCACGCCGATTACATCAAGAACATGATCACCGGCGCGGCGCAGATGGATGGCGCGATTCTGGTGGTCGCCGCCACTGACGGTCCCATGCCGCAAACGCGCGAACACATTCTGCTGGCTCGCCAAGTGGGTGTGCCGTACATCGTCGTCGCGCTGAATAAAGTCGACATGGTAGACGATGCCGAGTTGCTCGAACTGGTGGAACTCGAAGTCCGCGAGCTTCTCAGCAGCTATCAGTTTCCGGGTGACGACATTCCGGTCGTGCGCGTCAGTGCGCTCGGCGCATTGAACGGCGAAGCCAAGTGGGAAGCCTCGGTTGACGAGTTGATGGCGAAAGTAGATTCCTACATTCCCATCCCGGAGCGTGTGATCGACAAGCCGTTTCTGATGCCGATTGAAGACATCTTCTCGATCCAGGGGCGCGGCACGGTGGTGACGGGCCGTATTGAGAAGGGCATCTGCAAGGTCGGCGAGGAAATGGAGATCGTCGGGTTCAGGGATACGCGCAAGACGGTTGTAACGGGCGTCGAAATGTTCAAAAAGCTGCTCGACGAAGGCCGGGCGGGCGATAACGTCGGCTTATTGCTGCGCGGTATCGAAAAGAACGACGTGGAGCGCGGACAGGTGCTGGCGAAGCCGGGCACGATCAAGGGCTACAAGAAGTTTAAGGGCGAAGTCTACGTGTTGTCGAAGGAAGAAGGCGGACGGCACACACCGTTCTTCAACGGCTATCGGCCGCAGTTCTATTTCCGGACCACCGACGTGACGGGCGTGGCGCATCTGCCCGAAGGCATGGAGATGGTGATGCCGGGCGACAACGTGTCGATCGAAGTGGAATTGATCACACCGGTGGCCATGGATAAGGGTCTGCGGTTCGCTATCCGCGAAGGCGGACGCACCGTCGGCGCCGGTACCGTGACGGAGATTGTGGCTTAAGGAGAAGGTATGCCGCGTGAAATTATTCAGTTCCAATGCAATGAATGCAAGAACCGGAACTACAGCAAGACTAAGAACAAAAGAACAACCACAGAGCGTCTGGAAATGAAGAAATTCTGCCCGTATTGCCGGAAACACCAGCCGCACCGCGAGACCAAATAGCAGCGGCGGGAATGGTAGGCGCGTGTTCGCCCCGTGTTTTTTGCTAGTCTGTTAATGAGTTCCGGCAGATAGGGGCATAGGCTAACGGTAAACCAGCGGTCTCCAAAACCGCCTTTGGGGGTTCGAATCCCTCTGCCCCTGCCAACACATCTCTCGCGATTTTGCCGGTTTCAGCCGGCGACGAGCACAATTAAGGGCCCTTCAGGATTAAGTTTGTATGGAATTGAGCAAGGCAGGCGGTTGGCCTCAGCAGACGAAGTCGTACATCGATGAAGTGAAGTCGGAGATGCGCCGAGTCACTTGGCCGAATTGGCATGAGGTCCGCGCGACGACCGGTGTTGTGATCGCGGCTACTTTTCTTTTCGCGGCCTACTTCTTTGTCGTCGATACCGCCGTCAGCGCTGTGGTAACTCGCATCATGAATTACTTCACTCGTACCTGAGTCGGTCGAACAGAGAAACCGTCTAGACCTTATGGCCGACCCGAACCTAGAGAATGAGCACGCGGCAGACACTCCGCAGGAAGACGACGAGGAAGGTCCTTCCACTTTGGCAGAATACGACCAGGACGTTTTAGAAGAGGGCGACACGGTCGCCGAGGATGAGATCCATCTCGAACAAGATCATCCGGAAGAAGATCACCTCGAAGAAGATCACTCTGAGAGCGATGACGGTGTTCACGGCACGGCCCACGACGCCGAAGTAGAAGATGTGCCGGCGCACGCTGCGCCGCCCGATGAACCCGCCGGTCCTCCCAAGCATTGGTACATCATCCATGCGTATTCGGGGTTTGAACAGAAGGTGGCCGAGTCTCTGAAAACGCGCGCACAGGCCTTCGGTTTTGCCGATCGCGTCGGTCAGATTCTGATTCCGACCGAAGAAGTGATTGAGCTCCGGAACGGCAAGAAAGTGACGAGCAAACGTCTTCTCTATCCCGGCTACGTGCTGGTGGAAATGGAGATGGACGACGAACTCTGGCACGCAGTTAAATCGACCCCTCGCGTGACGGGGTTTGTGGGTGGCGGTACGAAGCCGGTGCCGCTCACCGCCGACGAAGTCAACGCGGTACTGTATCGCCAGGCCTCGAGCGCGGAGCGTCCGCGTCCGAAGATGACGTTCGAGAAGAACGAAACCGTAAAGATCGTCGACGGGCCCTTCACAAACTTCTCCGGCAAGGTGGACGAGGTCAACAGCGAACGCAATACCCTGCGGGTCATGGTCACGATTTTCGGCCGCTCGACTCCGGTCGAACTCGATTTCTTGCAAGTAGAAAAAATTTAGGCCGGTAGGCAACAGTAAGTAGGAATTAGGAAAATGGCAAAGAAAGTTACAGCAGAAGTAAAGTTGCAGATCCCGGCAGGCAAGGCCACCCCGGCGCCGCCCGTAGGAACAGCTCTCGGGCCGCAGGGCGTCAACATTATGGAGTTCTGCAAGGCCTTCAACGCGAAGACCTCGGCGAAGGATCAGGAAGGCCTCATCATCCCCGTCGTCATTACGATTTACTCCGACCGGTCGTTTACGTTCATCACCAAAACTCCGCCCGTCGCGATCCTGGTAAAGCGCGCCGTGAATCTGGCCAAAGGATCAGCCGAACCGAACAAGAACAAGGTCGGCAAAATCACTGCCCAGCAGGTAGAAGAGATTGCCAAGATCAAGATGCCGGATTTGAACTGCTTCACTGTGCAAGCCGCCGTTGAACAGGTCAAAGGCGCTTGCCGTAGTATGGGCGTCGAAGTCGTATAACTCCTCGAAGACCCGCATGTAGCGCCTGGCCTTTTGCCGTATACAGCCAGTCCTCAAACTGCAATAACCGCCTCATTCTTTGCCACGCAAAGGACTTCCCCAAAACAGAGATATACTGAAGTCCATATGGCGTTCGCGCAACGCGCCCGCGTGCTCAACGGGCCGGTTCCCATCGGTCATCGTGCCGCGGATAACCTTCGCTTCATCCGCGACACCATGGAACGCGCCGCTTCTTTTACGGCTGTACCGGGATGGGGTGGCGTCCTGATCGGCATCACGGCGCTCGCTGCGGGAGCTTTCGCTTTTGGACGCCCAGCGCGTCAGGAATTCTTCATCTGGGTCGCCGAAGCGGTTCTTGCGCTCAGTATCGGGTTCTTAGGGGTAGGCTTGAAATCCAAGCGCCTGGCCCTCTCGCCAAGTTCACGCGCAGCTCGCCGCGCTCTGCTCAGTTTCATGCCGCCGCTATTAGCCGGCGCGGTCCTTACCGTTGTTCTCTATCGCATCGGAGCGCTCGGCGTGCTTCCCGGATTGTGGCTCTTGCTGTACGGCGCGGCGGTCGTAACGGGCGGCGCTTTTTCCGTGCGAATTGTTCCTGTAATGGGTCTGTGTTTCATGCTCGTAGGATTAGCCGCTTTACTGGCGCCCCAGTCCTTTGGGGATCTTTTTCTGGTGGTGGGGTTTGGAACGCTGCACATTGTATTCGGTGTGGTGATTGCAAGGAGGCACGGTGGCTAGACCAGCAATGGCGCGTGCTGCTGACGTGTCTGCAAAGACCCGTCCGGCAAAGGTCACTCGACCGCCCAACCAGCAGGAGACGGTGGAGAATGCTCTACCGAACCTGGATCGCATTATTCACGAGCGTTTGCGTTTAGGCATCGTGAGTGCGTTGGCCGTGAACGATTCGCTCACCTTCAACGAACTGAAGAAGCTTCTGCAAACCACCGATGGGAATCTGAGCGTGCACGCGCGGCGGCTCGAAGAGGCTCAGTACATCGACTGCACCAAAAGTTTCGAAGGGCGCATGCCGAAAACTGAATATCGCCTGACAGCTGCCGGACGCAAAGCCTTCGAGCGCTACCTGGATCATATGGAAGCCTTGATTCAGGCTATGCGCGAGCATTAATCTGCGGTGCTTTTAACAATTTTCGATCCTGTTGTAGAGTCGAGTGCATGAAGCGTCGTCAAATGCTTGCGAGTCTCGCGGCATCCCCTTTCATGAACTTCGAAGCTCGAGCAGCATCCGATACCGGCAACACTTACCTGGAGCTAAAGACGTGGCGGCTGCACAACACGAATGAAAATCAGGCGTCCCGCGTGGCCGATTACCTCCAGAGCGGGCTTGCTCCCGCGCTTTCCCGGGCGGGCGCGCAACTCGCCGGAGCGTTCTCCAACGTGATCGGTCCAGATGGTCCGTACTACGTCACCTTGACGCAATACGATTCGCTGGGCTCGATGCAGGATGTGCTCGCGAAAGTTAAAACCGATGAGGCGCACCGGCAGGAATTGGCCAAGCTGAGTGCGGGTCCCGGCCTTCCTTTCGTCCGGGTGGAGAGCAGCCTTCTACGGAGTTTCGACGGCATGCCCCGTGTAACCATCGCCGGCCCCCAAGACAAACGTCCGCCGCGCATCTTCGAAATGCGCACGTATGAGTCGCAGACATTTGTGACACTCGAGCGCAAGATCGGCATGTTCAATCATGGCGAAATGCAGATTTTCGAGCGCCTGGGAATGCGGCCCGTCTTCTTCGGCGAGACCATCATCGGACCCAAGCAACCGAACTTGACGTACATGCTTTCCTATGATGATTTAGCGGCTCACGACCGTCTCTGGCACGACTTCGGATCGGATCCCGAATGGAAAAAGTTGAGTTCTCAGCCTCCGTTGAAGGATTCCGAGATCGTGGCCAATATCAGCAACGTAATTCTGCGGCCGCTTACGTTTTCTCTGATCCGCTGAGCCTTTGCCGCTCGCTTTTGCGGTGGCGAGGCCAAAGTGCCGCCACAACATGGCACAGCGAGAGGGCAAGGCGTCACAAAACGCTTTTCCTGCAATCCGAACCGTCTGTCCGACTATAGTCCTGCCGCCGTGCTCACGATCCGGTAGACTTCTATCTCTTATCACCCATTCGGCACACGTCGGCAGGTCGAGATCGGTGAACCCAAGCGCATTAATTCGTTCGTAATCCGTGCTTACGCTGTTGCACCTATTCGACTAGCACGTGACCCAGACAAGTGGCTCGAACATTTTGCTCGCATTAGCGTGTGCTTTGCGATGACACAGTGATTATCGTTCCGCTATGGCCTTACTCAGATCCGCTTCCATGCAGATCTTCTTATACATGTTCGAGAAATCCGCCCTGCGGCTTTGCAGGTTCATGAATTGCCTGATCTCACCCTCATCACCACCGGCGTCCATCATTGAGGTCATCCAAATCTTTAGCGCAAGGATGTAATACATACTAAAGCGAGGAACATCATTGGCAAGCAAGTCCGCGCAAGCTTTAATGAAATTGCGGACACGTTCAAATTCCAGTGAGGGCTCAGGGTTCCGATCGGCTATATTAATTTGGACGGCTCCGCAGGCTGCGAGAATCCCTACATAGCACCGATATGTAGGGCTATCTTCTCTGTAATATCTATCGAATAACGGGCTGTAATCGCTACTCCCAAAAGTGCGCTGAGCAATCTCGAGCGCCTCGCGACAAGCTCCCTGTAGCGAAAAGAGCATCTCGAAAACAGCGGTCCCGTACTGATCTTCTTGGTAGAAACGGGAAACTAGATCCCTATTGATCTTGACCTTGCCCGACGGAACTGAGCCACTCTAAACTAGGTTTTCCGAAGCAACAAAGTTGCGGAAGGAAGACGAAGAGTGAAGAACAGCAAGTTCAGCGAAGAGCAGATCATCGGGATACTGAAACAGAGCGAAGCGGGAGCCAAGACCAGCGAGCTATGCCGGCAGCATGGGGTCAGCACCGCGACGTTCTATGCGTGGCGAAGCAAGTACGGCGGGATGGATGTGAGCGAAGCCAAACGCCTGAAGCAGCTGGAGGAAGAGAACTCAAAGCTGAAGCGCATCGTCGCCGATCAGGCACTGGACATCACGATGCTGAAAGATCTGGTCGGAAAAAAATGGTAAGCCCGGAGGACAAGAGAGTGGCGGTCGCGCATCTGCTGCAGGTGCATGTGACGAGCGAGCGCCGCGCCTGCGGGCTGATGGGACAGCCGCGATCCACCCAACAGTACGAAGCGAAAGCGAAGCCCGAAGATACTTTGCCCAAGCGCATTGCGGAGTTGGCCGCAGAGCGTCCGCGCTTCGGCTATCGACGTTTGACGGCACTGCTGAAGCGCGAAGGTGTATCGGTGTGGCACGGCCGGGTGCATCGGATTATGAAGGAACTGCGGTTGCAGGTGCCGCGCCGGAAACGCAAACGGTTCGCGTGCTCGAAGCCCACGCAAACAGAGATTACGCGCCCCAATCAACGCTGGGGCATGGACTTCGTGAGCGACAGTCTGGCGGATGGACGCAGCTTCCGCGCCTTGGCCATCGTGGATCACTATACGCGCGAGTGTCCGGTGATCGAGGTCGATCTGAGCTTGCCGGGAGCACGCGTCATCCGTGTGCTGGAGCAAGTGGCTGACGAACGCGGGCTGCCCGATGCCATTCGTGTGGACCACGGTCCTGAATTCGTTTGCGACGCTGTGCGCAGATGGTGCGAGCGGAAGAAAGTGGAACTCGATTACATTGAACCCGGAAAGCCCATGCAGAACGGACATGTGGAGAGCTTCAACG
This sequence comes from uncultured Acidobacteriaceae bacterium, assembly GCA_963849445.1. Classification (GTDB taxonomy): domain Bacteria; phylum Acidobacteriota; class Terriglobia; order Bryobacterales; family Bryobacteraceae; genus Bog-105. The sequence continues at coordinate 181,988 of CAWKHS010000006.1, forward strand.
GTAAATTGCGCGACGAATGTCTGAACACGCATTGGTTCACAAGTCTGCGCCAAGCCCGGAACATCATCGAAAGTTGGAGGACCGATTACAACCAAGCGCGCCCACACAGCGCCTTAGGATATGAAACACCGAAGGAATTCGCGAGTCGGACCAGCGCTCCCTTCGCCGTTGAGATCTTGAATAACACGACAGCGAAACCGAGTCAAGGCAACCCTGGCGGGCTCGCTACGCTCGGCCTTGACCCGGCCCCGCCGTCGTGTGAAGCGCGCCTGACATAAACGGCGAAGGAAAGCTACGAACGGACCTGAGCCATACCGGAATTCCTAGTTATGAATGGCCCAGTTTTGGCGGGCAGGTCAATCTCTGTGTAATTTGAGGAGTAGAGGTTGTTCGGCGGGCGACTAAACAGACCGGTATACAGAAGCCTGGTCTCTTGATATGCCACTCGTTGAGCATATAAGGCATCGACAATCTGAAAGGCCGACTCCTTGCCATCCTCGATTCTTGCTCCAGCTATGTTGGCGGCTCTTTTAACGATTTGCGGTCGAAGATGGCGTGCTAACTCAAGGTCGATATCGTTAACTGCATTCTGGTAATTCGCCGCTTTCGCAACATCCCAGGCGTTGCCGCTTTCGACCAGTTTCACCGGCACGAAACATTCGCTAGTTGCGTGCTGAACGATACACATCGTCGTCTGACAACCGTTAACAATGCTGCCACGGGTCAGGCTCAGGCCTCGTTCGGTTTCTGGGATGATCTGCTAAGCCCGAAAACAATTCCGTTGTTTCGGGCGAGCAACGCCGATGGCTCGTTCTGGACGGTCCGAATGATCTCCAGGTTGGGAGTCGTGCGACCTGCTTGCACTCTACTTTTAGTAGGATCGATAAAGTCTCGGACGTTCTCGAAAAATAAAGCGTCTCCGAACTCTTGATACAACTGCTTCAGCTGTTCACTGGATATTATCCCGAGATATACATTTTCGTGGTGCAGCGGTTCGTCAGCCAACGTAACGGTCATCTCTCTCGGGATCTCCCCGAGTTTGAGGTAAGCGCCCCTGAGCAGAGAGAAGATCTCTAGTCCGTCTACTGTCTCGATGCGGTCGGTATCAGTCAGTCGATCGTAAAATCGTCGAGACGAGTACTGTTTATCTTTGTACCGCTTTTTAACTCCGTCGAGTTTCGACGCCGTCACGATCAGGAAGCGAACCGGACTATCTTCGGCTGGCTCATCAAACTTCAAATGCGACTGGCCCGGTCCCCCATCGGAATGATACTTGTCCTGAAATGCTTCAAACTTGCTAAGTATCGAATCGAGGTCTTCCGCTCTATCAATCCAGAGCTTGGACTGGATGTACAGTATCGCCGGTCCTTGTTTGGCCCTAGCTGTTAAGTCAACACCCTCATCGTGGGATTGAGCTTGGCTCAAATTGGGAGTGTCGTATTCCGATCCGAATTCCGTCTGTGGCGTCAACCGCTGAACCATGCGGGCAAAGCGCTTTCCTTTCTCGGAAGTACTTAAGCCCTCCAATTGAGCTCTGAAGTGCTGAACGAGCGCTTCATATTCGCTGAGATATTCAGGCCATTCGAAAGCGCGCTCACTGATAGATGTCCCGGGCGGCGTCAAGTCCGTCATCCATTGAATATACATCCACGCTAGGGCTTGCGAATCCTTGAGGGCGGCTCACGCGACCATGGTCAAGATGGCAAACAAGTGACGCACTTGCTTATTCGAATCCATTTGGACGTATACTCGCAATCTCGGAGAAGTATCCGCCAGATGCTCCTTATAACTCCCTGATCTCAACCCGATCACACCTCTGACAAATTCCCTTTTCCCATTCACCGTCCGCCACTTACACTCCCTCCGACCCCGTGTCCCGAACCACCCATGCGCTCCTGATAAGCAAAAGGAGTCCGCACATGGCCACCCCGGCCCAAATCGCAGCCAACGAGAAAAACGCTCAACTGTCCTCCGGGCCCGTCAGCCCTGAAGGCAAGAAGGTTTCCTCCCACAACGCCGTCAAAACCGGCCTCACCGGTCAAACCGTCCTGCTCCCCTCCGACAACGTGGCAGCTTATGAAGCCCACGTCGTCCCGCATCAACCAGCAATTCAACCCCGCCGGCGATGAAGAACGCGCTCTCGTCCAGGCGATTGCCGACACCGAATGGCGTCTCCTCCGCATTCCTTCTCTTGAATCCGCCATCCTGGCCGTCGGCCGCGTGAAACTGGCCGATCTCTATCCCAACGAAGCGGACCCCGCCACGCGCGCCGCTTTCATTGAAGCCGAAGTGCAAATCGCCTATCGCAAGGACCTCTCTAATCTCGCCCTCCAGGAAACACGCCTGCGCCGCAATCGTCACCTCGACACCGAAAAGCTGGAAAGCCTGCAGGCCCGCCGCCGTGAAGCCGAGCAGCGAAGCAAGAATATGACCCTCGCCGTCAAGCTCTATGAGAACGCCGCGGAAAGCGGCCACACCTTCGTGCCGGAACTATTTGGGTTCGAATTTTCGCTTGCCGAAATTCAGCGCCACATTCACCTCGAAGACTTCAAAGGCAACATGACGGGCCAATACAAAACCATGTCGCCCGCCGAATACGAAAAGGCGTTCGCCCGCTTCGTACCCGGACAAGAGAAAACCGCCATCGCCTAGACGGTCGCGGTTCCGCTCGGGAACAGAACCGCCGCGTGAGCGAGTGTGAAAAAATCCGGGACATACTTAAGCGCCGTTTGTAAGCCGCTGCATTCTCGCAGCCGCACGCAGGCGCGGCTGTCTGTCCCAACGATTTTTCCCACCCTACTGAGCACAGCGGAGTACACACCGCTGAATGCCACTGGCCTGTCCGCAACGCGGCGAGCGGCACTGTTCGGACACTCTCGTCATGCATACAGTCGCGCCTGTGTTATTCTACAGAAAGGTTTCAAGCCAACTTGGGAGGCGAGGGCTGCAGTTCCTGCCTGAGCCGTTTGGACCAGTCACATTATGAGTCAAAAACCTGGTAAGAAGTATCAGGCCGCGGCGAATCAGGTAGAAGCTAAACCGTACCAACTCGCCGAGGCCGTTAACCTCGTTCAGAAAATCAAGTTCACGAAGTTCGATGAGACCGTCGAGGTGCACATGCGCCTGGGCGTCGATCCGAAGCATGCCGACCAGATGGTGCGCGGTACCGTCGTGCTACCCAATGGTCTGGGCAAATCGAAACGGGTTCTGGTAATCGCATCGGGAGACAAGCTGCGCGAAGCCCAAGACGCAGGCGCGGATTTCGTCGGGGGCGACGACGTGGTCAATCGCATCCAGAATGAGAACTGGATCGATTACGATGCCGTGATCGCAACGCCGGACATGATGCGTTCCGTCGGCCGCCTGGGTAAGGTGCTGGGTCCTCGTGGGCTCATGCCGAACCCGAAGACCGGCACCGTCACAACGGACGTTCGCAACGCCATCCAGGAAATCAAGGCCGGTAAGGTTGAGTTCCGCGTGGACAAGACCGGCGTCATCCACGCCCCGGTTGGCAAGGTGAGCTTCGAATCCGGCAAGTTGCTCGACAACGCCAACAGTCTCATTCAGGCCGTGGTCAAAGCGAAACCCTCGGCAGCCAAAGGCAAGTACGTCAAGAGCGCCACGCTGTGCTCGACGATGGGTCCGGGCGTGCAGTTGGATGTGACGTCATTCAACGCCAAGACGGCCGCATAAAGCCCATCGAACAAGCCGGGCAGACCACAAGGAGATAACGCCGCATGAAGGACAAGAACGAAAAGAAGAAGGATCTCGAAGATCTCAAGCAGGCGATTGAGGCAAACAAGAACATCTTCGTCACCGGTTACGAGAAGCTGACGGTTAAGCAGGACTATCAACTGCGCAAGACAGTTCGGGATGCGGGCGGGGATTATCGCGTGGTCAAGAACAACTTGGCCGCGAAAGCGTCCGAGGGAGGGCCCGCCGGCGATCTACTGGGTGACCTGAAAGGCATGACCTCGCTGGCCTATACCTCGAAGGATCCGGTTGCGCTCGCAAAAGCTTTAACGAAGTACGCCAAGGACAACGCGGCGTTTACGTTTAAGGCCGGGATGGTCGAAGGCCGTGTCATTGATATCAAAGCGATCAATGATCTGGCTTCGATGCCGCCCAAGGAAGAGATTTACGCAAAGCTCCTTTTCTTGATCAATGCGACGGCAACGCGGTTGGTCTCGTCGGTGAATGGCGTCGGCCGGAACCTGGCCGTCGTTCTCGACCAGGCCGCGAAAGAGAACAAATTTCAGCAATAACTTGTTGTTTGGCGGAACCATGTTTGGTCGATCATCGCCGGCAAACCAATCTAAATATCGTTTAAGGGAAGAAGGAAAGAACATGGCGGATATTAACGCAATTTCAGAACAGATTCAGGGTTTGACTCTGCTTGAGGCCTCTCAGCTGGTAAAGTTGCTCGAAGAGAAGCTCGGTGTCTCGGCGGCTGCGGCTTCCGTGTCGGTAGCGGCTCCAGGGGCGGCGGTGCGTGCGGCAGCAGCAGCTCCGGTCGAAGAGAAGACCGAGTTTACGGTCGTCCTGACCGCTGCCGGCGCTAATAAGATCAACGTCATCAAGGCTGTGCGCGAAGTGACCAGTCTTGGGCTGAAGGAAGCAAAGGACTTAGTGGATGGCGCGCCCAAGCCGATCAAAGAAGGCGTGAACAAGGAAGAAGCCGAAACGATCCGGAAGAAGTTCACCGACGCCGGCGCCACAGTAGAAGTCAAGTAGTCGTATTGGTTGCCCGCGTTCGGGCGATGTGGTATATTTTTACGGCCAGCCGTGTCTCTGTGATCCGGCTGGTCGTTGTTGTGTTACTGTAGTACTAGACGTCAGCCGGGACGGTTCAGCATTCCATTTGCGGTTTCAGTTTCTTAGGTTTTTCTCCGCGGGCCTTGGTGGCTCGGCGGAGCTTCCGCATGCGCAAATTTAGCTTCTCTCTTACCTATCCTATTCCGACAAGGTTTCAAACTGCTGAATTGTATCCAGGGCTTACTGATTCGTTATCGTCACCCCCGATCGCTCTCAACAGGATCTTTCTCAACAGATTTACTTCTAGCGCGGTTCGTCTCACGAGTGCCGCGCCCGCATGTGCCGGTGAATGGTCTGATTCGCCCTGCTCTGATTCACTTTTGATGGCTGTAGCCGCCTAGTGCTGCCGCTCGGCTTCGTGTAGCGATTACCTCATGTTGTCATGCTCCACGTCGTTCAATGTGTGACTGGTTTCCTAAAGGACAAGCGTAGATGCCCAAAGTGTCAAACGGTTCTCTCCGAGAGAGAGTTGATTTTTCGAAGATCAAAACTTCGATTCCTATTCCCAACCTCATCGAGGTGCAGAAGCGCTCCTATGAGCGTTTCCTGCAAATGGACCTGCTTCCGAAAGAGCGCGAAGATGCAGGCCTGCAAAGCGTATTTAGCTCCGTTTTCCCGATTTCCGATTTCCGCGGCTTGAGCCAGCTTGAGTTTGTCGATTATTCCATTGGCAACTGGGAGTGCAAATGCGGAAACCTGAAGGGTCTGCATCATTTGCGGACCATCTGCCGTAACCCGAATTGCGGCGCCGAAATTCGCACCGATCCGTTCCACGCCGGCGACGTGCTGTGCCACCGCTGCGGCACATTCAACAAAAATATCGTCACTTTCTGTAATCGTTGCGGCGACCCGGTCGCTCTGCAGTTGAAGTACGACGTTCCGGAATGCGAAGAGCGCGGTATGACCTATGCCGCCCCGCTCAAAGTAACCATCCGCCTGACGGTCTACGACAAAGATCCGGAGACCGGTAACAAGACGGTACGCGACATCAAGGAACAAGAAGTCTTTTTTGGTGAAATTCCGCTGATGACCGACAACGGAACCTTCATCATCAACGGAACCGAGCGCGTTATTGTTTCCCAGTTGCACCGTTCGCCTGGCGTCTTCTTTGAACGTGTGCAGGTGCAAGGCTACTTCCTCGGCAAGATCATTCCGTATCGCGGCAGTTGGGTGGAGTTCGAATACGACAACAAGAATCTGCTCTATGTCCGCATCGATCGCAAACGCAAGTTCTACGGCACTGTCTTCCTGCGCGCGCTGGGCCTGAAGACCGACTCTGAGATTATTCGCGCTTTCTACAAGCTCTCCACTATTACGCTCAAAGACAGCAAGCTTCTTTGGAATGTGAACAGCAGCCTGGTCGGCATGAAGCTGTCTCACGCCATCAGCGGCAAGAACGGCGAGCAGGTGGTGCCGCAAGGGCGCAAAATCACCAATTCGGTTTTCCGCGAAATCCAGAAAGCAAAAATCGAGCAGGTGGAAGTAGCGGTTAACGATCTCGAAGGCGCCTACGTAGCGGCCGACGTGATCGACATGTCCACGGGCGAAGTGCTCATTGAAGCGAACCATGAGCTGACCCCGACCGCCATCGGCAAACTTTCCGAAGCGGGGATTGAAACGTTCGAAGTCTTCTTCCCGGATCGCGACGACGCGGGCAACGTTGTATCGGCTACCTTGCGCAAGGACGCGGTCAAGAGCCAGAACGACGCACTGCTTGAGATCTACCGTAAGCTGCGCCCCGGCGATCCGCCGACGTTGGATACGGCAACTCAGCTTTTCCAGGGTATGTTCTTCGACTCACGCAAATACGACTTCTCCCGCGTGGGCCGCATGAAGTTCAATATCAAGCTGCACGACAAGGCGGATGCGACAGCGCTCGACAAGCGCACGCTCGATCAGAAAGACTTCATCGACACGATTCTTTACTTGCTGAAGCTTCGCAAAGGCATCGGCAGTGTGGATGATATCGATCACCTCGGCAATCGCCGCGTTCGTGCGGTCGGCGAACTCCTTGAAAACCAGTTCCGCATCGGATTAGTCCGCATGGAGCGCGCCATCAAGGAAAAGATGTCGGTCTACCAGGAAATGTCGACGGCTATGCCGCATGACCTGGTGAACGCTAAGCCCGTCATGGCGGCTATCCGCGAATTCTTCGGATCGAGCCAGCTCTCGCAGTTCATGGATCAGACGAACCCGCTGTCTGAGATCACCCACAAGCGCCGCCTGTCGGCCCTTGGACCGGGTGGTCTGTCACGTGAGCGCGCGGGCTTCGAAGTTCGCGACGTGCACCCCACGCATTACGGACGCATCTGCCCGATTGAAACGCCGGAAGGCCCGAACATCGGTCTTATCTCTTCGCTTTCCTGCTTTGCGCGCATCAACGAGTACGGCTTCATCGAGAGTCCGTATCGCCGCGTGCGTGACGGCATTCTCGTCGACGAAGTTCGCATCCTGAACCCTGGCGAAACCGAGTTCAAGGTCAACCAAGTCATCGGACGCGACCAGATCGACAGCGCCAACAAGGGCCTCGGGGACAAAAAGCAACACGCCGAGTTTGAAGCGCATTCCGATTATCTCTCCGCCTGGGAAGAAGACAAGTACATCATTGCTCAGGCGAACGTCCGTATCGACGACAACGGCCGGATCATTGAAGATCTCGTCAACGCTCGTCAAGCCGGTAACTTCGTCCTGAAGCATCGCGATGAGATCGAGTACATGGACGTCAGTCCGAAACAGCTGGTCTCAGTCGCCGCCAGTTTGATTCCGTTCCTTGAGAACGACGACGCCAACCGCGCCCTCATGGGTTCGAACATGCAACGCCAGGCCGTGCCGCTGTTGCGTGCCGAAGCTCCCTACGTCGGTACCGGTATGGAGCGCGTAACGGCTCGCGATTCCGGCGCCGTCATTATCTGTAAGCGTGCCGGCGTGGTCGATTCGGTCGATAGTGAACGCGTTATCGTTCGCGTCGAAGGCGGCGCGCATGAAGGGCAGATGTCCCGCGAGGTGGGCGCGGATATCTATCAGCTCACCAAATTCAAACGCTCCAACCAAAACACCTGCATCAGCCAAAAGCCGATCGTATTCCAGGGGCAAAAGGTCAAGAAGGGCGACGTGCTCGCGGACGGTCCTTGCACGGAAGCCGGTGAGTTGGCTCTTGGCCGCAACGTCCTGGTAGCGTTCATGCCATGGCGCGGCTATAACTTCGAAGACGCCATCGTGGTCAGCGAGAAGCTGGTCAAAGACGACTACTACACCTCGATTCACATCGAAGAGTTCGAAATCGAGGCTCGCGACACCAAGCTGGGTCCGGAGGAAATCACTCGCGATATTCCGAACATTGCCGAGTCATTCCTCCGAAACCTGGATGAAAGCGGCATTATTCGCGTCGGTGCGACGGTAAAGCCCGGCGACATCCTGGTCGGTAAAGTGACGCCCAAGGGCGAGACGCAGCTTACTCCCGAAGAGAAGTTGCTGCGCGCCATCTTTGGTGAAAAGGCCGGCGATGTGAAGGACGCATCGCTCTACTGTCCGCCCGGTATTGAGGGCACCATTGTGGATTGCAAGGTGTTCTCGCGCAAAGGTGCGGAACTCGACGAGCGCTCCAAGCAGATCCTGCAATTGCAGGAAGAGCGGCTGCATCGCAACCTCGAAGACGAAAAGCGCATCCTGAGCGACGAGCGCGCCAAGCGCTTGGAACAACTGCTCACCGGGAAAGAACTGCAGGCTGACCTGCACGACGAAAAGACCAATAAGAAGCTGCTTTCGAAGGACACGCCGCTCAATCGCGACGTTCTCGAAAAGCTGCGCGCACGCGATCTGAAGCGCATGCGGCTGAACACGAAGGATGTTCGCCTGAATGAGCAGATCGACGAGATCGAAGAGATGACCTCGCGTCAAATCGCCGTTCTCGAGAAGATCACGGAAGAGAAGATCGCCAAGCTGCGCAAAGGCGATGAGCTGCCTCCGGGTGTCATCAAGCTCGTCAAAGCCTATATCGCCATGAAGCGCAAGCTGTCGGTCGGCGACAAGATGGCCGGCCGGCACGGCAACAAGGGTGTCATCGCTCGCATCGTTCCCGAAGAAGACATGCCGTACATGCCGGATGGGACGCCGGTCGAAATCGTTCTGAATCCGCTGGGCGTTCCCTCTCGTATGAACGTCGGCCAGATTCTCGAAACCCATCTTGGATGGGCCGCTGAGAAGCTGGGGCTGCACTTCGCGACACCGGTATTCGACGGTGCGGCGGAGAAGGACATCAAGGCGCGTTTGACCGAAGCCGGATTGCCGACTTCCGGAAAAATCGAGCTGTATGACGGAATGACCGGTCAGATGTTCGAACAGCCGGTAACGGTCGGCTACATCTACATGCTCAAGCTGAGCCACCTGGTGGACGACAAGATTCACGCCCGCTCGATCGGGCCGTATTCACTGATCACTCAGCAGCCGCTTGGCGGAAAGGCGCAGTTCGGCGGGCAGCGCTTCGGCGAAATGGAAGTCTGGGCGCTCGAAGCATACGGCGCAGCCTACATTCTGCAAGAGTTGCTCACAGCAAAGTCGGACGATGTCTACGGACGCGCCAAGATCTACGAAGCGATCGTCAAGGGCGAAGCAGCTGCCGAGCCCGGCGTGCCCGAATCGTTTAATGTGTTGATTCGCGAATTGCAGAGTCTCTGCCTCGACGTGGAACTGATGAAGAAGCCGCGCGAGATGCAAGACCTGGCTCACGCCGCGGATTAGCTAAGACAGTGCAGGGGCGGATGCCGCAAGGTGTCCGCCTCATGTGCGGTTAAAGGTTTTTGCGGATTTGGGTGTCACAATTGGTGCCCCACGCTCAAGTTCGCAAGTGTTAGAAACGGGCCCCGTGCTGAAAAGGTATTCAAGGACAATTCATGTATCGTTCCTCTCCGTACGATAGAGCCAATCTTATTGCCGACTTCGACTCCATTCGCATCAGTCTGGCCTCTCCGGAAAAAATCCGGAGCTGGTCCCATGGAGAAGTAACCAAGCCGGAAACGATCAACTACCGCACGTTTAAGCCAGAGCGCGACGGACTTTTCTGCGCCCGGATTTTTGGTCCTGTTGCCGACTGGGAATGTCTCTGCGGCAAGTACAAACGCATGAAGCATCGCGGTGTCATCTGCGATAAGTGCGGCGTTGAAGTTACACTTTCCCGCGTTCGCCGCGAGCGCTTGGGCCACATTGAGCTCGCCAGCGCTTCTTCGCACGTCTGGTTTTTCAAAGGCCTACCCAGCCGCATCGGTTACCTGCTCGATATCACTTTGCGTGAACTTGAGCGCGTCCTCTATTACGAAGCGTTCGTCATCATCGATCCGGGTGAGGCGACCGGCCTCAACATGGGCGAAGTGATCAGCGATGAACGCAAGCGCCAGCTGGATCAAGAGTTCCCCGGCAAGTTCGTTGCCATGATGGGCGCCGAAGGCGTCAAGGAACTCCTTCGCAAAATCGATATTGAAGCGCTGAGCCAAGAGATCCGCGAAAAGATGAAGACGGAAACTTCAGCGCAAAAGAAGCTGAAGTACGCCAAGCGTCTTCGCGTTGTCGAGAGCTTCCGCAAATCGGGCAACAAGCCGGAGTGGATGATCCTCGACGTGATCCCGGTCATTCCGCCGGAATTGCGTCCTCTTGTACCGCTCGATGGCGGCCGTTTCGCGACCTCCGATCTCAACGATCTCTATCGCCGCGTCATCAACCGCAACAATCGCTTGAAGAAGTTAATGGAGCTGCATGCTCCCGACGTGATCGTTCGCAACGAAAAGCGCATGTTGCAGGAAGCCGTCGATGCGCTGTTCGACAACGGCCGCCGCGGCCGTGTACTGCGCGGTGCGAACAACCGTCCGCTCAAGTCTCTCTCTGACACGCTAAAGGGCAAGCAGGGCCGCTTCCGTCAGAACCTGTTGGGTAAACGCGTCGATTATTCAGGCCGCTCGGTGATCGTCGTCGGTCCCGAACTGAAATTGAATCAGTGCGGACTGCCGAAGAAGATGGCTCTGGAACTGTTCAAGCCGTTCATCTACCATCGTCTTGAACAGCGCGGTCATTGCACCACCATCAAGCAGGCGAAGGAACTGGTTGAGCAGCAGGATCCGGTGGTTTGGGACATTCTCGAAGAAGTCATCAAGGATCATCCCATCCTTCTGAACCGCGCTCCCACTCTTCACCGCTTGGGTATTCAGGCGTTCGAGCCTGTGCTGGTGGAAGGTAAGGCCATCAAGCTGCATCCGCTGACCTGTACCGCCTTCAATGCCGATTTCGACGGCGATCAGATGGCGGTCCACATCCCGCTATCGCCTGAAGCGCAAATCGAAGCATCGACTTTGATGCTTGCTTCGAACAATATTCTTTCGCCCGCGCATGGTGCGCCTATCGCTATTCCCACTCAGGACATGGTGCTGGGTCTTTACTACCTGACCAAGATGCGCCCGAATTCGAAGGGTTCGGGCCGGACCTTCGCGTCCATCGACGACGTGCTGATCGCGCTCGAGATGGGCGAAGTAGAAACGCTCACCGCCATCAAGCTGCGCCACACCGGCAAGGTCATCGACCTGACGAAGGCGTTCGACAATCAAAACCTACTCCACACTGAACCGATCGAGTTCAGCAAGCAGTACATGGACACGACCGTCGGTCGCGTGATCCTCAACGACGTTCTTCCCAAGCAGATGCCATTCATCAACGGCCTGCTGAAGAAGAAGGGCATGGCGCAGATGGTTCAATACTGCTATCTGAAATTCGGGCTGCAAGTAACCGTGCAGATGCTCGACGAAGTCAAGAAACTGGGCTTCCTCTATGCGACCCGCGCCGGCATCTCTATCGGTATCGACGACATGGTTGTTCCGGAAGAGAAGGCCAGCCTTGTTCACGATGCTGAAAAGCAGGTGGTCGAAGTTCAACAGCAGTACCAGGAAGGCGCTATTACCCAGTCGGAGCGCTACAACAAAATCATTGAAATCTGGTCGAAGGTCACCGAAACGGTCTCCGAGAAGATGTTCAAGAACATGGAAGAGGACGACCGCACCGGCCGTATTCTCAACCCCATTTACATCATGGCCGACTCGGGCGCTCGCGGTTCGAAGCAGCAGATTCGCCAGCTCTCGGGAATGCGTGGTTTGATGGCCAAGCCCTCGGGCGAGATCATCGAACAGCCGATTACGGCCAACTTCCGCGAAGGCCTGGACGTGTTGCAGTACTTCATCTCCACGCACGGAGCGCGTAAAGGTTTGGCGGATACGGCGCTCAAAACAGCCGATTCCGGTTACTTGACGCGCCGCCTTTGCGACGTGGCGCAAGATGTCATCATCACCGAAGACGATTGCGGCACGACGGACGGCATCTATGTCGAACCGATCATCGAATCGGGTGAAATCATCGAGCCGCTGCGTGATCGTATCGTGGGCCGTGTCGCTCTTGAAGATCAACGCGATTACGAAAACAGCGTCATCGTGGGCGTGAATCAAGAGATCACGGAAGACTTGGCGAGCGCCATTCAGGCCGCGGGTATCGAGCGCGTGAAGATCCGCTCGGTCTTGACCTGCGAATCGAAGCGTGGTGTTTGCCGCCTCTGCTACGGACGCAATCTCGCCACCGGGCGCATGGTTGAGCGTGGTGAAGCCGTCGGTATCATTTCGGCTCAGTCGATCGGTGAGCCCGGAACGCAGCTCACGATGCGCACCTTCCACATCGGTGGTGCGGCGACTCGTATCAGCGAACAATCCACGCAAGATGCAAAGAGCGATGGATACGTCCGCTTCAGCAACGTCAACAGCGTCCGCAATAACAAAGGCGAGTTGATCGCGATGAACCGGAACGGCATCCTGATCATCGTTGACGAAAAGCAGCGCGAGCGGGAGCGCTACCCCGTTGTATACGGCGCGAAAATCAACGTCGATGACGGTGCGCCGGTCAAGGCGAATCAGATCCTGCTCGAATGGGATCCCTACACGTTCTCGATTCTGACTGAGGTGAGCGGAACCGTTCATTTCAAGGATCTGATCGACAGCGTGACTACGCAAGAACAAGTTGACGAAATCACTGGCAATATGCAGGTGGTGGTCATCGACTCTACCGATGAGAAGCGCTTCCCGACCGTGATCATGCGGCCGGAAGGCGGCGGACGTTCGGAAGAGAAGCGCTACCTGATGCCTACGCACGCTCACTTAATGGTGGCGGACGGTGAGCAACTCCACGCCGGCGACGTGATCGCGAAGATCCCGCGCGCTACGACGAAGACCAAGGACATCACTGGTGGTCTGCCTCGTGTGGTCGAGCTGTTCGAAGCTCGTAAACCGCGCGAAACAGCCATCATCGCCGAAATTAATGGCACCGTGAAGTACGGCGAAGTCAGCAAGGGTATGCGTAAGCTTTACATCACTGGTGATGACGGCGTCCAGAAGGAATACGCAATCCCGCGCGGTGTCCACATCAACGTGCAGGAAGGCGAGCGCGTACGCTCGGGCGATCCATTGATGGACGGTCCGCGCAATCCGCACGACATTCTTGCCGTGCTCGGTGAAAAGGAACTGCAGAAATACCTGGTGAATGAAATCCAGGAAGTCTACCGCTTGCAAGGTGTGAACATCAACGACAAGCACCTCGAAGTGATCTCTCGCCAAATGATGCGTTGGATCCGAATCGAGGAGATTGGCGATACCGAGTTCCTGCCCGAAGAAGTGGTGGATAAGTTCCGGTTCCGCGAAGAGAACAATCGTGTAATTGATGCGGGTGGGCGTCCGGCATCGGGCAAACCTATCCTGCTCGGTATCACGAAGGCATCTCTTTCGACCGACTCGTTCATTTCCGCGGCGAGTTTTCAGGAGACAACGCGTGTGCTCACCGAAGCCGCCATCAACGGCAAGGTGGACTACCTGCGCGGTCTGAAGGAAAACGTCATCATGGGCCGCCTGATTCCTGCCGGAACGGGCATGGAATACTACCGACGTGTGAAGATCGCCGGCGAGGACGTGGTGGAAGAAGAGCCGCTGCCGGAGCAGGACATCTCGCTGGGCGATGGTCTGCAAGACTACTCCGACGAGACCCCTGGTATCTACACTGGCGGTCTTTCAGACGACCTGGCTGCTGAAGAGGCCTTAGGCGCGGCGACGACCGAAGAAGTTTAACTCGCTACAGTCAAACCGAAGTGCAGGGCGGCTCTCAAACTAGGGCCGCCCGTTTTCTTTTACTTATATACTCAGCATCAATGAATACTGAACACTACAAGAAGCTGCTCTTAGCAAAAGAGCAGGAGCTTCTCGATTCCATCAAACTGCACGAGGACGAAGCGCGCACTGCGCGAACGGCCGACGTGGAGGATGAAATCGATAGAGTCATTTCAGATGAAGCGAAAGCCGCTGGTTTTCAGGAAAGTACGATCGCGGCGCAAACACTGAGGTTGGTTCGGGAAGCTTTACAGCGCATTGAAAACGGAACGTACGGCAAGAGTTTGGAATCCGGCGAAGCGATTGAACCCGTGCGGCTCGAAGCCGTTCCCTGGGCGCAGTACACGCTGAAAGAGCAGGAAAAAATCGACCGTGAGACTGCGAATCTCCAGGAGCTCGATTCCATTTCGTAGCGTGAGTCACGGCGGATAATGGTGAGTAGCTCACCCTTTCATGCGCCTTGCCTGTAACGGCCTCTCCTCGTGGTTTGAGAAGAACGCGGTCATAGTAACGCCGTCTCGATTGCTCGCCAGTGTCGCGGGGCAACAATTCACCCGTCATCAGCTGGAGCAGGGAATCGAGAGTTGGCGACGGCCTTCCATCTTCAACGTCGATGCTTGGCTCACTGCGTGCTGGCAAGAGGCGCGTTACAGCAGCGCCAAAATTCCTGTTCTTCTCTCCGTTCCGCAAGAACGCCTGCTTTGGCAGCAGGTTATTGAGCGGGAAGCGCCAGAACTCTTCGATGTGCCAAGTACCGCACGGCTCGCGATGGCTGCTGCCAAGGTCATGGCCGAGTGGCAGATTTCTGCTCAGCGGCGAAGCCTGGGGTGAGTATCAGGACGCGCGCCACTTTGTACGGTGGCACAACAGTTTTCGACAGAGGTGCCGTGAGCAGGGTTGGATTACGCGCCCGGATGTCTGGCGCTTGCTTCCGGTCTGGTTGAAGCAGGGATGGTGCGAGCACCAGTTGACCGTCTTTGCAGGGTTCGATACATTGCTGCCTTCACTGGTGCCGGTAAAACAGGCGCTCGGGCTTTGGGGAGCCGCTGAACCTATCTCGCATAAAACACGCAACGCGCCGGCGCCCGTTCGTTCCTGCGAGACGTTTGGCGAAGAATTGGAATTGACGGCTCGTCTCGCCAGGCATGCCTTCGAGCAAAACGCTCTCCAGTCGGTGGGCGTGTTCGTTCCCGAACTCAAGTCCCATCTTTCCGAAGTCCAACGCACGTTTGAAAACGTCTTCTATCCAGGAGACGCCCTGAGGCTCATCGAAAACGGGCAGCGTCCATTCAAAGATTCTGTCTTTCACCTTCACGCCTCCGCTCCCATCCATTCCATCCCGGTTGTGGCGAATGCGCTGCTGCTACTCGAATTGAAGAATGCCCGGATTGGAACAGGGGAAGCGACCGCGATTCTGCGTTCGCGCTATATCACTGGTGCCGCACCTGAACGGAGCGCCCGTGCTCTGGCCGATCTCGCTCTCCGTAAGCGCCGCGACATCGACGTCTCCTTGCGAGATATGGAAGAAGCCACGCGGAACTGTTCCCTACTCACGGCCGTCTGGGAGCAGGTTCGAAAAGTAGTTAAAAATGTTGCGCGCAGCATGGATTTTGCGTCCTGGAGTGAGTTCATTCGTGATCTCCTCGAAGCGACCGGCTGGCCGGGTGATACGGACCGCACGTCAGAAGAGCAGGAAGCGATTGAGCTTTGGAAAGATGCGGTGTCCAGCCTGTCAACTCTGGCCATGGTGTCCGGGCCAGTATCCTTTGAAACAGCCATTCAGCGTTTGAGGGGCTTGCTTACGGGTAGAGCGCTTGAGGTTGGCACGTTGTCTTCGCCCATTCAGATTCTTGATGCCGCCGAAGCCACAGGCGTGGAGTTCGATCGCGCCTTCCTGACTGGCCTCTCAGAAGAGCATTGGCCTCCGGTAGACCAAATCTCCCCGTTGATCCCCCTCGCCGTGCAGCGTGCGCATGGCGTCCCGGGCAGTTCGCGCCAGAGTGCTTACGAACGTCGGGCGCGCATGACCTCTGCGCTGTTTTCCTCGGCGCCTTCCATATCGGTTACCTTTTCCGGCCGTCTGTCGCCTCTTGCAGAAAACTTCGTGAGCCGCGAACTGGACAAGCTCACACTCTGGGCGGGCAACCTGCCGATTCAATCGTATGAGTACGTCAAACTCGAGGAGAGAGAAGACAGTGAGGCACCGCCGTTCACTGCCGTGGAGCCAAAACGAGGCGGGACTTCTGTCATCAGATCGCAAAGTTTGTGTCCTTTCCGCGCCTTTGCTGACCATCGTCTCTTATCGAACGCGCCGGAAGAAGCTTGCCTTGGTTTCGATAGCCGGGATCGCGGCAGCTTCCTGCACACTGCGCTCCAGTTTGTCTGGCAGACGTTGAAGACGCAGGACTGTCTGCGTTCCACGACACGCGAAGACTTGCGGCGCATCGTTCGGGAAGCGGTTGTACGGTCCGTGAAGGAGGATGCGTCCAGTCCCTTTCATCAACTGACTACCAGCGCCGAATGGGATCGGCTGGAGAGCTTGGTGTTGAAGTGGCTCGATGTGGAACGCGAGCGCGCGCAGCCCTTCACGGTGGAGACGCTCGAAGAGAAGCGCTCTTATGAGATTCCGGGACTGAAGCTAGCCATGAGGATTGATCGCATGGACCGGCTGGCGAATGGCAGCGTCTTGTTGATCGATTACAAGAGCGGCAAACAGACGGCCTTCAAACTGGAGGGACAACGTCCAGCTGAGCCGCAGTTGCTTGTTTACGCTGCCGCCACGGACGACCCCGTGGAGGGTGTGTTCTTTGGCGAATTGACTCCGAGACAACCGCGGGCTGTGGGGTATGGCCGCAGCCTGCAATTTGAAAAGCGAGGGATAAAAAAGGACTGGGACACTTTCATCTCGCTGGCGAAAGAGAACGTTGCAGCCATTGCGCATGGGTTTGTGGAAGGTAAAGCCGCGGTGGACCCTATTAAAGGCGCCTGTGACTACTGCAGCCAGAAACCCTTTTGCCGAATCAACGAGAGAGTAACGGTTAACGGCGCGGAAGATGACGACGAGTAAGCGCGGCAATCGCCGATGCGCTGGAGCGTGAACAAGCGCTCGACCCCAGTCAGTCCTTTATCGTGCAGGCGCCTGCAGGATCCGGCAAGACCGGGCTTTTGGTCCAGCGCTATCTTCGGCTCTTGAGCGTGGTGGAACGCCCCGAGTCGGTAGTGGCGATCACATTTACCCGAAAAGCGGCTGCTGAGATGAAGAGCCGCGTGGAAGACGCATTGCGGCTCACAAACGAAGACGCATTGCGGCTCACAAGCCAAGACGCGTTACGGCTCGCGAACGACGGCGCGCCCGTAGAACGATCTTACGAAGCGCTCACTCGCCAGTTGGCCCGGGAAGCCCTTCAGAATGCTCGCAAACACAATTGGCATCTGTTGGATGATACCGGGCGGCTGCAAATTCAAACCATCGATTCGCTTTGCGCTCTGCTGACCCGGCAAATGCCCGTTGTCTCGGAGTTCGGCGGAACCCGCGATGTGATTGAAGACGCGCGTGAGCTCTACCGCCGTGCCGCGCGGCGTACAATTCGTAATCTTGCTGAGGGGGAAGATTGCAACCCTTCACTGTTCCGCCGCCTGTCCCTTCACTTCGATAACGACATCGCGAGCCTAGAAGGGCAAATCACGAGCATGCTTCGGAAACGCGATCAATGGCAGTTTCTGAAAGATGCCACTCATACCGATGCGCTGGTTTCCGATTTCTGCCAACTTCTCGAGCTCGCGCGCAAGTCGTTAAGGCAGGTCTTCCGCGAACAATCCGCTGTCGATTTCACTGAGGTGACTCGGGCGGCCATTCGCGCGCTCGGTACAGCGGAGCAGCCGAGCGACTTGCTCTATTCGCTCGATTACCGCATCGAACACTTACTAGTGGACGAATTTCAGGACACCTCCCGAGCCCAGTACGAGCTGATCGATGCCTT
Source organism: uncultured Acidobacteriaceae bacterium (assembly GCA_963849445.1). Taxonomy (GTDB): domain Bacteria; phylum Acidobacteriota; class Terriglobia; order Bryobacterales; family Bryobacteraceae; genus Bog-105. Next base: position 199,956 of record CAWKHS010000006.1, read on the forward strand.
GACTGCTCAATGGTCGGACGGTGATAGCCGTCATACGCTCTTCCTGGTGGGTGATCCGATGCAGAGCATCTATCGGTTCCGCGAAGCCGAAGTAGCTCTCTTCCTCGGAGCCTGGAAACAGCAGCGGTTAGGATCCGTGCGCCTGACTCCAATCCGGCTCGTCACTAACTTCCGTTCCACTTCCGAGATCGTTACTTGGACAGAGGCGACACTCGGTCCGGCGATGCGGGAAGAGGACGCGGCGCACGGAGCTGTTCAATTTCAGCCCTCGCAAGCATCCAGGCCGGAAACTGGAATTGGGCCGCAACTGATTCCGTTCGTGGACGACAATGGAGCCGCAGAAGCGAAAGAAGTAGTCCAAATCGTTCAGCGTTCCCAGGGCAAAGGTGAAATCGCTATCCTGGTCAGAAGCCGCGCGCACATTGTTTCTATTCTGCCCGCTCTTCGCAGCGCCGGTATTCCCTACGAAGCACTGGAAATCGACGAGCTACAAGCTCAGCAGCACATCTTAGATTTGCTCTCGCTTACTCGCGCGCTGCTGCACGTGGGAGATAGAGTGTCTTGGCTTGCTTGCCTGAGAGCGCCCTGGTGCGGTCTCACTTTAGCGGATTTCAGCGCGTTAGCAGAACAGTCGAGCACTCAACCCATTTTCGATTTGCTATCCGATCCTGAGCGGATCGCACGGCTTTCCCCCGACGGCCGCGTGCGAGCGGTCGAAGTGCAAGAGCTCTTTTCGGCTGCGTTGGAGCAGGTGGGGCGCGTTGGTCTGCGCACGTTGGTCGAGCAACTTTGGCTTGCCCTTGGTGGTCCCGCTGTACTGCGAAGTCACAATCAATACGAAGATGTGAACACGCTCCTGAACTTGATTGAAGCGTTCGAAGAAGGTGGTGTCATCCGCGATTTCAGCCTGCTCAAGGAGCGCCTGGAAGTTCTCTACGCACAGCCACATTCGGGGGCCAATCGCGTGCGCGTCATGACCATACATTCAGCCAAGGGTCTTGAGTTTGACGTTGTGATCATTCCGAAGGCTGCGGCTTCCACAAGGTCGTCTGATCGGGATCTGATTATCTGGACAGAAGTCACGGACGAATATGGTGAGAAAGGTTTGCGGCTGGCAGCGCTACCGCAGCGCGCGGACTCGGACCCGGACTACAAGTTCGTCTTGGATGAGAATGAGCAGAAAGAAGTGCACGAGCTGAAGCGGCTCTTTTACGTTGCTTGTACTCGAGCCAAGAATGAACTTTATCTGCTCGCAAATGTGAAGTCTAAGAAAGGTGGGACTGAGCCTTGCAAAGCCAGCAGCAACAGCTTTCTAGGCCTCATCTGGGAGACAGTGCAGCCAGCATTCGTCAGTAAACTGCGCGGCCGCATCCCGCCGCCTGGAAACAACGCTGGGGCAAGACTACCAGCGGCCACTGTGCTGCGGCGTTTGCCCGACGGGATGGAGAGCGCCGCGGTTTGATTCTTCTGTCCGTTGGACGCCCCCGTTACGAACGGCCATCGCATCTGAACACGAGATCCCGTACGTCTGGGTGAGTGAGACCGGGCGGCACGTTGGGTCGGTTGTGCATGATTTATTGAAACGCGTAGGAAGAGAAGGCTTGGAGCACTGGCCTGCAGAACGGCTTGCCGCTCTGACGCCGCAGATTGCCTCTGAATTACGACGCCTCGGTGTCGCTGCTGCTGCTCAGCCTGCCGCGTCCGCCACCGTGCTCCGCGCCTTGCGCAACACGCTCGCGAGTGAACGTGGCAAGTGGATCTTGCGTTCTCGTCAGGACGCTCAATCGGAATGGCCTATCGGCGGCCGTTTCGGAGATCAGCTCATTAGTGGCACTGTGGATCGCATGTTCCGGGATGAAAAAGGGCGGATCTGGGTCGTCGATTTCAAAACGAGTGAACACGAAGGAAACCGTCCCGAACAGTTTTTGGATAAAGAACAGCAGCGCTATCGCGCGCAGCTGGAGAATTACGGCACTCTGGTGTCCCGGCTAGTAGACGCCCCCGTTTGGCTCGGATTGTATTTCCCGTTGCTCGATGGCTGGCGTGAGTGGCAACTCGAAAAGGAGTCCGTTCCCACCGCTCAATACACTGGAGTTTGATGCCGACAAGACTCACAGCTAATGTGAAAGCCGGTGGCTGCGCATCCAAGCTCAGCCCGAAGATTCTGGACCGTGCGCTGAAAACTGTTCCTCGTCTCACGAACGACAAAGTTCTAGTGGGGTACGACACTGCGGACGATGCGGGCGTTTATGATTTGACTCAAGCGGGCGGTAAACCGCTTGCGATGGTACAGACCGTCGATTTCTTCACTCCCATAGTGGATGATCCGTATACGTTTGGCGGGATTGCCGCGGCCAACGCCCTCAGCGACGTTTATGCCATGGGTGGGCATCCCGTGACCGCGCTTTCGCTAGTCGTTTTTCCTGGTAAAGGCGACATCGCGGATCTGGAAGCGATATTGAAAGGCGGAGCCGACAAGATCCACGAAGCGGATTGCGTAATTCTGGGTGGCCACAGTATCTCCGAAGACGAAATCAAATTCGGGTATGCCGTCACCGGCTTGGTCGATCCGCAGCATATATGGACCAACGCAGGGGCGCAAGCAGGTGATGTTCTCGTTTTTACAAAGCGCATCGGCACCGGCGTCATTTCGACAGCCCTCAAACAGGAGATCGTCAAATGGCCGGACATGGAATCGTCGATCCAGCAGATGCTCACGTTAAATCGTGCGGCTGCGGAAGCGCTCGCAAGGCTCAACGTCCATGGCTGCACGGATGTAACAGGGTTCGGACTCTTGGGGCACGCGCGTGAAATGGCTCTCGCGAGCAACGTCACGCTAGAGATTTCGGCCAGCTCCGTCCGCTTCCTGCCCGGCGCGATAGAATACTCGAAATTGGGCGCTCATTCCGGCGGATTGAAGAACAATCGGGATTTTGTGGAAGCTTGCGTAAGCATGCCTTCTGAAATTCCAGAAGAGGTTCGGGCCCTGCTCTACGATCCCCAAACTTCGGGAGGTCTGCTCGTCAGTCTCGACGAAGACGATGCGAAGAAGCTGCTTGTAATGCGGCCTGAGGCTTACGTCATCGGCCGTGTCAGGAACAGAAGTGGAAAGCCAATTGAGGTAATAATCTGAACCCGCTTATCATCGCTCTGGACGTTGAAAGCCGTGAAGAAGCTCGTAAACTGGTTGACAAGATTGGTCCTGCTGCTGATTTCTACAAGGTAGGAATGGAGTTATACGCCAGCGCCGGAATGGACGTGATCGCAGAACTGAACTCCGGCGGCAAGCAAGTGTTTCTGGACCTGAAACTCTACGATATCGGGGAAACAGTAAAGCGAGCGGTTCGTCAGATCTGCCGAAGTGGGGCGGTCACGTTCTTAACTGTTCATGGCAGTCGCGCGGTCATGAAAGCTGCCGTCGAAGGACGAGGAAGCAGCTATACAAAATTGCTCGCAGTCACTGTCCTGACGAGCTTCGATCAAGAAGATCTTGCTGATCTCGGCTATCAAACTCCCGTTTCAGATCTAGTTGAGCTTCGCGTCAGGAAGGCGGTCGAAAGCGGCATCGACGGGATTGTATGTTCTCCTCTGGAGGTCGCAAGCGTGCGGGAAACAGGTGGGCCCGAATCTGAAGCTGGTCACTCCGGGAGTTCGTTCCGCGGGAGCTTCTATCGGCGACCAGAAACGCGTGGCAACTCCGGCAGAAGCTATCGGTAATGGTGCGGATTACCTTGTGATTGGCAGGCAAGTAACGCGTGCGCCGGATCCTCGGGCAGCTTGTGAAGAGATCTTGAACGAAATTGCGCAGGAAAGCGCAAAGGGCGCGGATCCGCGCCAGCAAGCAGCGAAGCAACCAGTTATCTCCTAGGTGGCGCGCTCGCAACCGCGAACGTTTTGCGCGTTGTCACCAGCGGGACGCTTTCGGCGCCCCGCCATTCGCTCCCGCCTATTTCATCGGAAGCTGTTTAAGAACACCCAGCATCGCTTGCCCATTCGGCGAGCCCAATCCGGTGCAGCAGTCCCAACCGGCAGACGCTTTAAAGTCGCCGTTGGTGCCGTGACTTACGTCATTCAGAACTTTATGCTGCGCGAGCGCCCCGTAGAGCGTTGGATGAAGCCAGCCCACATTGCGGCCGAGTTGCTCATTCCATAGAGCGATGAGGCCCGCCCATAAAGGAGCAACTGCGCTGGTTCCACCCACCGCACCTTCCTCGCCATCGACGAGTATCAGGAAGCCTGTTTCGGGATCGGCGACGCCGGCGACATCGGGAACGCCACGGCCGCTCTTTTCATGGCTGCCTTTCGGCGTTGGCATATGGATGCCCGTCTGATACGACGGCTGCGCGAAGAATACACTGACACCGCCACCGGTTGCCCCACCGTTGGTTCCATCGTTCCAGACAGTCTCGGATTTGATTTTCCCGTTTTCAATTTCGAGGCGTGTGCCGCCACAGGCCAGAACCCACGGGCTTGAGGCAGGGAAGTCCACGTGATCGCTGCTATCCGGTTCCCCGTCCGATGAGCCGTTGTCCCCGGCAGCGGCGCAGACAGATATTCCCAACAGAGCCGCATCGTGGAATGCCGCATTAAAAGCATCCCGCGCCTGTTGTGTCCACTCGTTTTCACCCGATCCCCAACTGATCGAAATAACGGAAGGCTTGCGTTCTTTATCGTGTATGGCGGTGTTAATCGCCTCAAGAAACCCTTGATCGGTATTGTTCGCGAAATATACGGCGATGCGCGCACCCGGCGCCACTCCTCCCGCCACTTCGATGTCCAACACCACTTCGCCGTCGGCGCTGTCTGGGTCGCCCACGGGACTGTTGTATCCGCCGTCAACAGAAACAGCCGTTACCGCAACGTTATTGACCTTCAGCTGCTTCCAATATTTCTTGAGATCAGAATTATCGAAACCACCGCCCAACTCGATGAGCGCGATGGTCTGATTTTTCCCGGTATTCGTCGGAAAATTGTAAGCTTTTGCTACTTGTAGCGGACGTGTAAGCTACGGGCCGGCCGCAGGCGGGGATGAACTGGTGATACGTTCTGGCGGCGGGTCGTTGATCGAATCCAAGAACCGCGATCAGGCGACCTGCGAGTGCCTCTGGCATGGCCAATTGCCCTTGCCGCGAGCGGATGACCTTGCCGTTGACGCCGCGCAATTCGACATCCGCGCCGAAAGCGGCTGCCATCGCGTCAAATCGCCCCGCGATCACGACCGACCGCGCCGCTGAGTTCAGCCGCACAATCATGAAGCCATGTTCGGATGCGAAGGCCTCGACAGCCTCGATATCGGCCGGATCTGCGCCGTGCAACTCAGAAAGTTGCGAATGGGACAGATGACTGGCTATTGACGCCGGATCGGGCGCGCTTGCGCGTCGCCGCAAAACTAGAGTAAGTTGAATGATTTCATCGGGTGCGGGTTTGCCGAGTCCGACCGAACCGGCCGGATGCTCGCGCTGGCTACCGCACAAACTGGTATGAGAAGACATAGAAGAAGTGAATACTCCTGGTCAAGAGAGTAGGGCCTGCCGATTCACAGTTAGGCACAGAACTGCTCCGGCAAGTGGGTCTAAGTCACTCAAGATAAAAGACATCTACCTGCTTTTGGCGAGCTTGTTACGGCTTGTGAATGCACCCGGCCAGGCTTTTGTCGCAATGCCGGCAGGCTAACTCATAAGCTGGTTCTAGACTATGGCTTCGTTTCGCAAGATGTGTCGCTTGCCCCTATTGCTCGGTTGCGTGCTTCTCGGCCTGCAGGCCTTGTCTGCTCAGGGCCTAGCGAACTTGGTTCCAGGCACGAAAAAGCCTGCCGGCGCTGAGACCCCCACAGATCCGCTCAAGCGGTCCACGCCCAGGAGTTCCATCTACAATTTCCTCCAGGTTTGCCACGATGACAAACTCTCGTTAGCGACGCAGTATCTGGAATTGCCGCGAGGCCGGGCCGGGCAAGGTCCTGAGCTGGCCAAGGACTTAAGCGCTCTGCTCGACCGCGATCAGCACTTTGAGGTCGACCAGCTTAGTAATGCTCCTGTAGGGAACCTGACCGACGGACTTCCCCCGGATCTCGACGATCTGGATACGTTTCAACTGAACGGGCAAACGGTCCGTCTTCAGATGCGTCGCGTCAAACAGGACGGAGCGGATGTCTGGCTGGTTTCGGCCGATAGCGTTGCGCGAATTCCGCAACTTTTTGCATCCATCGGAGAGTCTGCCTTTGAGAGGAAACTCCCTGCGCCGTTGGTGCAAATCAAGCTGATTGGCACTTCACTGTGGGTATGGCTGGCGCTGGTCGCGTTGGCGTTGATCCTGTCGGTTCTTTCGCGGCTTCTATCCAAGATCGTTCTGGCCCTCGCGAAGCCCGTGATCACGCGCTACGCCAAATCCGTTCAGCAGTACCGGGTCCAGGCCTTCATCGACCCGCTTCGCCTGCTGCTGTCCGTTGCGGTGTTCCGGGCGTGCATGGTGGGAATCGATACGTCCGCGCTGTTGCGCGACTACCTGCTCCAGATGTTGACGCTCTTGTTCGTCCTGGGAGCCGCCTCACTCGCGATGCGGGTGGTCGATGTAATCTTCGACACCATCACGTCCCGGTTGGATTCAAGGCAAAGAGCCCTGTCGTCCTCCGTTATCCCTCTCTTCGTGCGGATCGTAAAAATCTGCATCTTCTGCATTGCAGTGTTGGAAATTCTATATCGCTGGGGGTATCCGACCAGCACGATTTTGGCTGGCCTGGGAGTGGGCGGATTAGCGGTAGCTCTTGCGGCGCAGAAGACACTTGAGAATCTCTTCGGAAGCGTCTCGGTCATCACGGACCGTCCGGTGCTGGTCGGCGACTTCTGTCAGTTCGGTGGTCAAGTCGGTACAGTCGAAGACATCGGTCTCCGCTCCACTCGCATCCGAACCTTGGACCGAACCGTCGTCACGATTCCCAACTCTGTCTTCTCCACAATGACGCTTGAGAACTACTCGCGTCGCGATCGCATGTGGTTTCATCCCACGCTGCACCTCCGCCGCGATACTACTCCGGATCAGATCCGCGCAATGATGAACGCAGTCATGCAAATACTGGAAGAGCACACCCAGGTAGATGCGTCCGGAATTCCTCTGCGCTTTACCAAGATTACAAAAGAATCGTACGATCTTGACGTCTTCGCGTATGTGCTCACGGCCGATTTCAATCGTTATCTTGAGGTTCAATCAGAATTGCTCTTGAAAATCATGGAAGCGGCCGCACGCCTGAACGTAGGCTTTGCTGTACCCTTCCAGGAATCCGTATCCATCGCGACCTTTTCTGGAGCAGCAAGTGAGGGGGCCATGCCTGTTCCTGCCGACATGCAACTCAGCGGATGATAGGATTCCACGAAGTGTCGTCGGTTTCCGACTCTTGCAACAGCGCAACGTCTATAGCACGCGCCAGCGGCCGGGGTGGCTGTGGGCCGCTGCCTGTATCGCTACTTTCTCGCGCTGAGCATCGGTTTCTCGCTGACACGCGCACCTCGGTGGGATGAAGGAATGTTCGCGGATGTAGCCATGAACTTCATCACCTGGCATTTTCAAAACCGCGATTACAAGGTCTACATTTGCAACAACTACCAATCTGAACGAAGCACATCGAAATAGATGTGCAGGCCCTGGCGGAACTGCTCCACGGGAATGTGTTCGCTATCGCTATGCATTGTGCCAAGCGTCTGCACATTAATGACCATCGGGATGATCCCGTACGCGGTCACTCCGCGCATTCGAAATTTCTGAGCATCGGTACCATAAGGCACAATGATCGGCATCACCGTGGCGCCGGGATGCTGCTTCAGAATCGCCCCTCTCACAGCACCGTATAGCGCCGTATCGCTGGGGCTCGGCTTCGAATCGTCCGGCTTAGGAGAAATTTCCTCCACCGTAATACGAGGATCGTTCACTCGAGCCTTGATTTCCGAAATAAATTCGTCCGCATTCTGCCCCGGTAAAAGCCGGCAGTCTAGAGTCGCTTCGGCCACCGATGGAATGACGTTTGCTTTGGGCGGATCTCCTAAACCGCTGCGCAGTGACGTCAAGGAAATCGTATTCTGCTGAATCGCACTGACAAATTTGTTCGAAGCAAACGTTCCCACGCTCTGCCGCATCTCTCGCACTATGGGATTAGGCTGACCTGACGGCGGAAACTGCTTTGCTTTGTCGATGGCGCGAATCAACAGATCGTTGGCGTTGTCGGGTATCGGTTGCGAGCCGTGCCCGGATGTGCCGGTCGCTCGCACTCTCAGCCACAGCACCTGTTTATCCGCAACGGAGATTCCAAACGTGAGCTTACCGTCGCTGTAGACGTCCCGCGATCCCACTCCGCCTTCATCCAGCACATACTCCGGATTCATCTCGTCCCAGTGGTTCTGAATCATCCAGCCCGCTCCGGACACGCCGCCCGTCTCTTCATCGCAGGTGGCGAGAAAAACAATGTCGCGCGCCGGAACAATGCCAAGCTGTTTCAGAAGAATCAAGGCAGTGAGTTGCATAACGCCCGTGCTTTTCATATCCAAGGTGCCGCGGCCCCACATCATTCCGTCTCGGATGTCCGCGCTGAACGGGCTGCCCTGCCAACGGGACGCATCCACCGGTACAACATCCATGTGATTGAGCAAAAGCAGAGGCCGCTTTGAGCGATCTCGTCCGGGCAAGCGTGCGATCAGGTTCGTCTTGCCGCCCGGACCGCTCTGGTACAGCTTCGCGTCCAGGCGCGCGGTTGCAAGCTCCGCTTGCAGCAGTTTTGCCGTCCCACTCGTGTCGGCCGGCGGATTGATGCTTGCGATCCGCACATAGCGCTGCAGCAGATCGACTGCGTGCTGTTCCACCTGCGGCCAGTTCGGCTCGGCCGCATTCGCCGATGAGAGAAGAACCGCGAAGGAGATGAGAGCGGAAACCGATTTCACTTCTCGGATTCTGGCACACCCGACAGCGGACTCTCATTGCCATCCAGCCGAAGCGCGTCGAGAACTGCCCCTGCCGCTGGATTCAAGCGGGGTGGCTGAGTTCGGCATGGTATCGCGGCGCCGATTTGCGATTGGAATTGCGCCAGAATGCTCCGGCTTCTGAAAACCCCGCCGATATAGCACAGCGGAACGTTTTCGTTTGCAAACAGGCTGCGGTACACGCCTTCGGCAAACCACGACAATTTAGACGCGGCTTCGTTCACAATCTGCCGAGCGATCCCGTCGCCCTGCTCTGCAGCCTGGCTCACCAGCGGCGCGAAAGAAGCTACAACCGTCCGAGAATATGCCGCTGTATAGAACCGATGCAGCAACTCGTTTGCCGTCGCTGCTCCCGTCGCTGCAAGTAGCAGGTCTCGTAAACTTGTCTCCGGCCCCCAACCTTCTTCGTATTGCAGAGCGGCTCGCAGCGCCCGCCGCATAAGATCGAACGCACCGCCTTCATCGCCAAAAATATAGCCCCAACCTCCGGCTCGCGCGGTTCTGCCCTCTTTGTTTCGGCCAAACGCGATCGAGCCCGTACCCGCTATCACGATGATGCCCGGCTCTCCCGCAGTAGCACCTGAAAGAGCAATCTCGGCATCATGCGTGAATTTGAACTTCGCGCTGCGAATCAGCTCGCGCGCACACGCTTCTTTGTCTTCAGCGCCTCCGCTCAATCCCAGACAGGCAGCGGAAAAGCTCAGCGCATCGGGATCGAGACGCGCTTCCCGGCATGCTTCCTGAATCGCCGCGCCCACGGCGCGTAGAAATTTAGCCCGTCCCTCAGCCCCCTCCACGTGATTGCAAGGACCACCCGAGCCGCGCCCGATTACTGTGCCACGGCCATCTGCAATCAAAGCAACTGTGCCCGATTGGCCGCCATCGACACCTAAATACAAGCGAGGCTGCATCTAAGCAAGTGTCTTGTCTTTTGCGTAACAAACCGGATCGAGAGGGCACGAGGCGCAGCGTGGCTTCCGTGCAATACAGATCTGCCGCCCAAAATGAATCACCTGATGCGAGAATAAAATCCATCTCTCGTGTGGGATCACTTTCATCAGGTCCTGTTCTATCTTGGTCGGCTCCTCATTCTTCGTCAGATCCAGCCGTTGCGAGATCCGCTGCACATGTGTGTCTACCACCACGCCCGAAGAGATTCCATAAGCGGTACCCAGAACCACGTTCGCTGTCTTTCGAGCCGCGCCAGGAACGGATAGAAGCTCGTCCATCGTGCGCGGCACTTTCCCGCTGTAGTCGCCAAGTATCTTCTTCGCCGCGCCGATCACCGACCGCGCTTTATTGTTGAAGAATCCGGTCGATCGGATATCCTGCGCCATCTCCTCCTGGGAGGCATTGGCAAAATCCTCCATAGTTGGATATTTCTTGAACAGCTCAGGCGTAACCTTATTTACGCGCTCATCCGTGCATTGCGCCGAAAGAATGGTCGCCACCAGCAGTTGCCAGGCATTCTTGTGATGCAGCGCGCAGGTCGCCGTAGGAAACAAACGATCCAGTTCCGCCAGAATTCGCTCGATCCGAGCCTTTCGCTCCGCCGCACTCTTCGGCTTCGGGACCTTTCGTGGCGGAGTGACCGGATGTACCGGAGTGGGCGTTGCTATTTCCGTATCTGGCATAGGCCTCGTAAGCGAATTCCCAACATAACGCAGCCCGTTAGCATGCAATCTTTATCAGCACCACTCCCAAAGGAGTTCATGATTTCCCTATAATGGCGTTTAACAGCCGGGAATGCCAACACCTTTCGAGAGCGCACAACTCAACCTCCAGCTCTTCGCTCTCCGCCGTGAGCCTCTATTGCGCGATGCGCGCGACTGGTTCTTGCGGGAATTCAACCCGGAGAGCTTCGCCGATTTCATTGAAATAGTAAGCGGAGAAAAGAACGCAGCATTCCGGATGGTAGCCAGCTATTGGGATATGGCCGCTTCTCTCGTTATGACCGGTGCTATCGATGGCGATGCTTTTCGTGCCGCGCACACCGAGATCTTCGCCACCTTCAGTAAGATTCACCCGTTTCTTGCCGAGCTACGTGCCGCGAGCGGAGAGCCCGACTTTTGCAAACATATGGAGGCCGTTGTCATGGCTGCCCCCGATGCGCAGGCCATTCTAACTCGACGTCGCGCTGCAATGGCTGGAGCCGGCAAGGCCCGGGTCTCGGAAGCCTAAGCTACGCGAAACCGGCCAATAGCTGTGTCGATCGTTGCGGCATTCCTGTTTGCCGCGACCGCCATTGCCGCTGTCGTGGGTGCATCCTTGTTGTTTCCCGGCACCATCATGGACCAGATATGGGAACTCAACCGGCCAGCCTACGCCGCGTTTCACGTTCTCGGCAAAGCATCGGGCGCCCTCATGCTGTTACTTGGTATCGCAACGGCGTTTGCCGGAACAGGTTTGCTCCGACGCGCGAAATGGGCATGGTGGATCGCGATCATCTTGTTCGCCGTCAATGGGCTCGGCGATGCCGTTACTCTGCTGACATCCAGACGAGATCTGCTGAAGAGCGCATCTGGAGCGGTGATCGCGGCCATTTTCCTAGTCTCTCTCCTTCGGCCTAGTGTGACTGCATTCTTCAAGCAATCGGCGGCTGTCGATCCAAGCACGTGAGCCCGATGGATTGTGCGCCCATCCCGCCACTTCCGGCATCTTAAGTTTGCCGTAATGCGCGTCTACACCCTGCAATGCGAACTCCTGACGGATGCCTCTCTAGACAGAACGTTTTCCATCTTCGAAGATCCTTACAACCTCGCCAAAATCACGCCGGCCTCACTCAATTTCCGGGTCACGTCGAAAGAGCGCGTGAAAATGCGCAAAGGAGCCGAGATTGAATACACCATCCGCTGGCTCGGGCTGCCGATGCATTGGAAGACGCTCATCCTGGAATACGAGCCGCCATTCTTGTTTGTCGATGAGCAGGTCAAGGGGCCATACTTACTCTGGCGTCACACCCATAGTTTCCGGCAGACGGAGAACGGTCTGCTTGTGGGCGATCGCGTCGAGTACGCGCTGCCCTTTGGACCGCTTGGACAACTCACGCACGCCATGATTGTCCGCAGACAGGTTGAGAAGATTTTCCGGTTCAGGCAGCAGGAAATAGGAAAGATGCTCGGAGGGAAGACCACACAAACAGTGCGGCCTTTTGTAACCGGCTAACGCACGCAACTAAGACGGTGCAGCCCCGTTTTCAAGGAAGTTGCGCAACCGATGACTCCGGCTGGGATGCCGCAACTTGCGCAGCGCTTTGGCTTCTATCTGGCGGATGCGCTCACGGGTGACAGCGAAGTTCTGTCCCACTTCTTCGAGCGTATGTTCGCTCCCGTCCTGCAACCCGAAGCGCATCTTCACAATCTTCTCTTCGCGCGGGCTCAGCGTCTTCAACACTTCCGCAGTCTGTTCGCGCAGGTTCAGGTTGATGACCGCGTCAGAGGGCGAGACCATTCTGCTATCCACCAGGAAATCGCCGAGATTGGATTCTTCCTCTTCGCCCACCGGTGTTTGCAGCGAGATCGGCTCCTGTGCTATGCGAAGCACACGCCGGATCTTGCTCGGCGTCAAATCCATCCGCACGGCGAGCTCTTCCGTTGTAGGTTCGCGTCCCAATTCCTGCTGCATCAAGCGTTGCAAACGAACCAGCTTGTTGATCGTCTCAATCATGTGCACGGGAATGCGAATCGTTCGAGCCTGATCCGCAATGGCGCGCGTGACTGCCTGGCGAACCCACCACGTCGCATAAGTCGAGAACTTATAGCCCCGTTTGTAATCGAACTTGTCCACCGCGCGCATCAGGCCGATGTTGCCTTCCTGGATCAAGTCCAGAAACTGCATGCCGCGGTTCGTGTAGCGCTTCGCAACCGAAACCACTAGCCGAAGATTGGCTTCAATCAGCCGCTTCTTAGCGAACTCCGTTTCCGTTTCGCCCCGTTCCACAATTTGCAAGGTGCGGCGCAAATCAGTGGCGCTTGTGCCGCAGCGGTCTTCGAGCGCCTGCATCTGAGTCGATAACGCCTTCAACTCTTTCCGGATTGCGGGAGCGGAACCCGAGTCCGCCACCTGCGGCTGCTCCAATTTCCGTTGCAGCCGTGCAATCTCCTGCTCCAACGGTTTCACTTGGTTGACGATTTTCCGCAATGCATCGCTCAACGAGCGCTGAAACCGTCCCGAAAAGTGAACTGCCCGTATAGCTCGCGAGATGGTAACCAGTAGCCGCGCATACTCGAACCGGAGCTTGCGATACTGCTTCGGCTTCATGTTGCGCGACGTGCTAATGAGCTTCTGGTGCGTCTGCTGTGCCTTGCGATAGAGCTTCTCAATCTCCTGCATCGATTCGATCAACTGAGTCCGCAGCTCGATTTCCGCGTCGTCTTCCTCGCTGCCGAGTTGCGGCTCCGGTGGCTGTAGCACGTCCAATACCGAAAGAGTTCCGCGCTCCACGTTGGCCTTGGTGTCGAGCAGTAGTTGCATCACCAGGCGTGATCGCGACAGCGCCTTCCTGACGGCGCTCTGCCCACGCTCAATCCGCTTGGCGAGTTCGATCTCGCCCTCGCGCGTCAGCAGCGGCACCATACCCATCTCACGCAGGTACACCCGCACCGAATCGTTGCTCTTATCGAGAGCCCCGGGTGTTAAATCCAGGTCCGAAAGGTCATCGACCTCTTCGTCCTTCTTTTCAAACTCTTTGGGTTCGCCCAGTAACTCGACAGGTGCGCTATCCAGATCCGCGAACAGATCGTTTAAGTCGCCGCCGTTCGCTAGATCCTCGCGGGCTACGCCGCCGATCTCGTCGTAGAGAGCGAAGCCCTTTTCGTTACTGTCTTGCATTAACTGCCTTCATCAATCTTGATGTGGTCGATCTTGATGTGACCGACCGGCGGGAAGACGAAACCGCTGCAAACCGAGAATCTGACCAAAGCCCCCCACAGTTTCTCGACTCCTCATAGTACAACGGCTCAGCCTCTCAAAACTGCGTGTCTCACCCTATTCAACTCATCGGCTAAGCGTAGTGCTTCCTCCAGGTTTCCCGCCTCTTCAAGCTCCTGGATGCGGTGCCGTAGACCGTCGCATTTCACGTTCGCGGATTTGGCCTCGAGCGCCCGCAAACAGTGCAAGGCCTGCTGAACCGCGTCCTCCTCGCCGATGCCCCCGTCCGCAAAGCTCAATTCCGACAAGATCCTTTGCATTCTCGGTTCCAATTGCGTTCCCAGCGCTTCGGCGCAAAATGTAACCCCTTCCTCTTCCAGTCGAAGCGCCGCCGCAAAAATACTTTTCAGCTCCAGGAGCGCCAGAATATCCGTTCTCCGAAGATATTGTTGAATGGCAGCCCGTGCCTCCGCCGAGCACAACAAACACGTCAGCAGAAGCTTCTCATTCGGGGGAATGGATGACACTGGAGCGCGCGGCTTTTGGCCCGTTTGCGCGCGCGGCTGCTGGCCAAGCTTCGAACCGACTAGCTCCCGCTCCACTTTTAAATAATCAGCCATTTCCGTGATGATCGCGGCCCGCTCGATCCGGTCGCTCACCTGCTGCAACACGGGCGATAGCTGATTGAAAGCATCCACGCGCCCCTCCGCCGTTCGCATATCGAACTTTTCTCGCGTACGGTCCGCCAGCCAATGAAAATAGGTGCACGCACGCTCCGCCAATTGCCGATACGCGTCCGCCCCGTTTGCTTGGATGTATTCATCCGCGTCCAGCCCGCCCGGAATGTCCAGCACCTTCACGCGCAAACCCTCAGCGAGTAACGGAGCTATGTACTTCTCCGTCGAACGGGCGCCCGCCGCATCTGAATCGAAATTGAGAATGATCTGTCCGGTACTGGCCTGCTGCTGCGCCACTTGGCGTTTCATCGCTCGCACCTGCTCGCTGCCTAGTGACGTCCCGCTGCTGGCCACCACTTCATGAATCCCGGCCGAATAGACTCCAATCACGTCCATATAGCCTTCCACCAGGATCATGCGGTCGTTTTTCCGCGCGTCCACCTTCGCCCGATGCAGGTTGTAAAGCACCGTCGATTTCTTATAAATCTTTGTCTCCGGCGAATTCAGATATTTCGGCTCATCGCCGGTGCGTAGCGCTCTCCCGCCGAATGCAATCAACTTGCCCGATTCGTTATGAATGGGAAACATCAGCCGCCCGCGGAACCGGTCATAGAAGCCGTTTCCGTTGTCCCGCTTCGCCACCAAGCCGCTCTCCTCCAGCAGCGCCGGCCCGAACTTTTGCAGCCGTTGAACCATCTGGTGACCTGCGCTATCCGAAAGTCCCAAACGAAACTCGTCCATGGAGGCGCGCGAGACCCCTCGCGATTCCAAATAACTGCGCGCCTCACTTCCGCTCGAGCCGCGCAAATTGCTTTGGAAAACCTCCGCCGCAATTTCGTGCATCTCGAACAATGCGGCCCGCTTTTGCGCTTCCGGATCGTTCGATCTCTCGCGCTCCGGGAAAGGAATTCCATTGCGCTCCGCTAGAAATTTCAATGTCTCCGGAAACGTCAGACCTTCGCGCTCCATAACAAAGCTGAAGACATCGCCGCCGACGCCACATCCGAAGCACTTGTAGATCTGCAGCGTGCTCAGCACGCCAAACGACGGCGTCTTCTCCGAGTGGAACGGGCACAATCCCACATAACGCGCGCCTCCGCCCTGCCGCTTGAGCCGCACATACTGCCCGACCACTTCTACAATGTTGAGCTGACTCTTAAGCTGCTCAGCAAACGTCATTCGAGAGAGACCAAACCCAAAACGATAAATCGAAGCTGCCTTCAGGTTAGCAATCCAGCAGGGTCTCCGGGTGCGCGCATTGTCATAATGGCCGCAACGGCATCCGTTCAAAACAATGGGTCTGAAAGAATACGTCCGCAAGCGGCACTTCGACAAGACGCCGGAACCGAAGGGAAGCGAGCCGGTCCACAAAGGTTCCGGGCGCAGTGGCTTCTTCTGTGTGCAGCGCCACGACGCCACGCGTCTGCATTATGACTTTCGGCTCGAAGTCAACGGCGTGCTCGTCAGTTGGGCTGTCCCGAAAGGCCCCAGCCTCGATCCCACGCGCAAGGCGCTCGCCATGAAAGTGGAAGATCATCCCTTCGACTACGGCACTTTCGAAGGCAACATCCCGGAAGGCAACTACGGCGGCGGCAGCGTCATGCTCTGGGATACCGGCACTTTCGATGTTCTAGGCGACGCCCCCGCGCAAGAGCAACTGGACCGCGGTGACTTCAAATTTGAGTTGCACGGCACAAAGCTGAAAGGCTCTTTTGCCATTGTGCACATGAAGCATGCGGGCAAAGGTAACGAATGGCTGCTGATTAAGAAAAAGGACGAATGGGCCGTCCCAGGCTACGACATTGACCAGTTCGCCTGGAGCGTCAAAACAAAACGAACCCAGGACGAAATCGCGGAAAATACCGAGTCACTCAGCGTCTCTGACCTTGCCGGCGCTCGCAAAGCTGCCGTTCCCGTGGATGTTCAGCCGATGCTCGCTACCGCGGTCACCAAAGTTCCTTCCGGCTCCCAATGGCTCTACGAAGTGAAGTGGGACGGCATACGCGCGCTCTGCCTGATTAAGAACGGCGACCTGCAAATTCAATCGCGCCGCGGCAACCGCTGTGAAAAACAATATCCCGAACTGCAGGACCTTTCCTCGCATGTAAATGCCAAGACTGCTTGGCTCGATGGCGAAATCTGCATTCTTGACGAAGAAGGCCGCGCCCGTTTCTCTTTGATCCAACCTCGCATTGCCGCCAACGCCGGTGCTGTTCCACGGCTTGCCGAGACCACTCCCGCCACTCTATTCCTCTTCGACATCCTCTATCTTGACGGCTACGATCTGCGCGGCGTAGCCCTGGAAGATCGCAAA
Source organism: uncultured Acidobacteriaceae bacterium (assembly GCA_963849445.1). Classification (GTDB taxonomy): domain Bacteria; phylum Acidobacteriota; class Terriglobia; order Bryobacterales; family Bryobacteraceae; genus Bog-105. Next base: position 216,776 of record CAWKHS010000006.1, read on the forward strand.
CGAATCCTGAACCAGATCGTCACGCCGGGCGATCACCTTCGCATCTCCGACGCTTTCGACACCGATGGCGAACAAATGTTTGAGGCGGCGCGCAAAATGGGCCTCGAAGGCATCCTCGCGAAAGACCGCACCAGTAAATATGAAGCGACGCGCTCCTCCCGCTGGCTCAAGCTCAAGGTCTTAAACGAACAGGAATTCGTCATCGCCGGATTCACGAAGGGCGAACGCGACTACTTCGGCGCGCTGGTCCTCGGCGTCCAGGAAAACGGCAAGCTCCGCCACGTTGGGCAAGTCGGTACAGGTTTCGATCAGAAGCTGATGAAGGCCATCTATACCCGGATGGAGCCGCTGATCGTGAAGACCAGCCCATTCGCCATCAGGCCTAATATCAGAACTGGGCTGCGCAACGTCACCTGGCTTCGCCCCGAACTTGTGTGTCAAGTGCGCTTCCTCGAATGGACGCAGGACGGCATTCTGCGTGCACCCGTGTTTGTCGGCTTACGGGATGATAAACCAGCGACTGACGTCGAACGTGAAAACGCGATAGATCCCGAGCCTCCCGCCGCTAGCACGGATTTGAACCTCGCGGGCCGCGAAGTGACGACAGAAGTAGATGGCCACAGGCTCAAGTTCACAAATTTAGAAAAAGTATTGTTTCCCAAAGACGGCTGGAAGAAGCGCGATCTCCTCCAGTTTTACGACCGCGTGTCGCCTTTCTTGCTGCCCCACCTGAAAGATCGTCCTCTTTCGATGAAGCGCTACCCGAATGGCATCGCCGAAGAATTCTTTTTTCAAAAAAATGCCGGTAGCCACTTCCCGGACTGGATGCGTTGCGAGCCCATCACCGAACATCACCCACCGAAAGTGAACCATTACCCGCTCGCTCAGGACCGCGCCAGTCTCCTGTATCTCGTAAACCTTGGCTGCATTGATCAGAACCCATGGATGAGCCGGGCGGGGAATCTAGACCAGCCAGATTGGATGCTGCTCGATCTCGATCCGGTGGAAACGTCTTTCGATCGAATCATCGACGCCACCCTCCTCGTTCGCGACTTACTTGAAACACTAGGGTTGAAAGGGTATCCGAAGACGACCGGAGGAGACGGCATGCATGTTTACGTCCCGCTCGAGCCTGTCTACACTTTCGAGCAGGTGCGCAGTTTCGCCGAACTCCTTTCTCACTTGGCAGTTGATCGCGAACCCAATCTGTTCACTACGCCGCGTAGCGTCGGCAAAAGAAAGAAAGAGCGAGTCTACTTCGACTACCTGCAAATCGGCATCGGTAAAACCATAGCCGCACCATACGTGGTCCGCGCCTACGACGGTGCACCCGTCGCAACGCCTCTCGATTGGAAAGAGGTGAAACACGGTTTGCGCCCGTCGGATTTCCACATCGACAACACCATCGAGAGATTCACTCGCGTAGGAGACCTCTTCGCGCCCGTGCTTCAAGGCCGTCAAAAGCTCGAAGACGCACTGGAGCGGCTGAAATCATCCGGCTCTAAAGCCGAAGTCAAAGCCGCAAAACCAACTAAGCGGCCCGGAAAACGTTCCGAATCTCCGTAGTCGCACTATCGCCAGCCACTGAAGTTCGCGAACGTCGATGTTATATCCAGCCATTCCGATGGAATCGTACTTTTCACGAGCTTTTTGCAAGTCATGTTGGGTGAGGAGAAATTCTCCCAGCATGCGACGCCCTTCCCTCACTGGCTCTTTACGCAGTTCGCCGTCCCGAGGCGCTCACATCGCCGAATCGCGGCGGAGCGAAGGTGTCCCGTAAGGCCAGACAAACGGCGCCATGTAGCAGAGAATCGTCGGCGGAGAGCCGCGCAGGATGGATGCGGTAGCGTAGCTGCGAGGAGCCAAAACAGGAATAGACATCTTTCTCGATCAGATCCCAAATCGCCGTGATGCGCCCGGCGACGATGACCTCCGCTGGATTGAAGATGTAGCCGATGTTGGAAATCCCTAGCGACAAATAACGGGCCGTCTCGCGGAAAGCGGCCAAGGCGGCGCGCTCTCCTTTGCGCGCACTCGCGAGCATCTGCTCGAATGGCGCCACACTAAACGGAATGCGCGGGTGGACTCGCGCCCAGGTGGCATCGTTGCTCACGTAAAGCTCCAGGCAACCGCGACGTCCACATCGGCAGAGTGCCCCGGAAGGCTCAATGACCATGTGACCGACCTCAGCCGCGAGGCGCGCATCGTGACCGAGGTAGATTTCCCCATTCATCACAGCGCCCGCACCGGTACCGAAATCGCTGACATTCAAAAACACGAAATTCGTCTTACGCTCTGGACTGCCGTTGTTCGAAAGCCACAATTCTGAGAGCGCCCCTACATTGCAGTCGTTGTCGGCCAGCGTCTCAATGCCCGTGTGAGCCTGAATCGCCTCCGCGATGGGAAAGTCGTTGAGTTCACCGTGTGTCGGTGTCCAGAGTATGCGGCCGGAAAAAGCGTCCACGTGTCCTGGAACGGCAACTCCGACCCGCCGGAAGCCTTTTTGTTTCAGACCCGCAAGTTTGGTCAAGTCTTGCACGGCTCGGCCTAGCGCTTGCACCAAATGCCCGGGTGATGTTGGAGTATGGAAGGTCAAGCTTTCGTGAATTTGCCCGTTAAGGCCCGCCCAGGCAAGCTGGCAGTACTCCGGCCGGATATTTAATCCGAGCACCGGGTAAGCAAGGTCCTTCAGCTGTAAGCTCACGGGAACTCGGCCCCGCTGCGAAGGAGTGCTTCGTTCCTCAGAAACGAAGTTTTGCTCCACAAGTTCGTCAACTATATCGGACACACTGCTCCGGAAGACGCCCGTCAGCCGTGCCAATTCGGCTCTTGAGATTGGCTGCTTCTGGCGAATCAGGTTTAGCATGATGGACCGGTTCACAGCACGAACGCTGGAGGGCGTAGCAGTCCGGATCGAATGAGCATTCTTCTCCAGGACTTTTTTGCTTGACATAGAGTCGCGATAGCAGTATATCGTTTTGTAGTCATTCCGTACTAAACATTTGTTTCCGGCTTAAAATGGGAAGTGGTCGCAAGAGCACAAAGAATTTAGGTGAGCACTGAAGTGAGTTTCGCAACCAGTTACAAAGAAGACCTATTCCAGGCCATCGATCAGGTGAAGCTGGATGACGTGGAGCGAGCAACGGCCTGGTTGCGGGAAGCGCGCGACGCCGATCGACACATCTTCACGTGCGGCAATGGCGGCAGTGCGTCGACAGCCTCCCACTTCGTTTGTGACATCGTGAAAGGCGCCAGCTATCAGCGTGAAAAGCGCTTTCGAATTTTGGCTCTCACCGATTCACTCGCGACGCTCACGGCGTATTCTAACGATGTCAACTACGACTGTGTCTTCGCAGAGCAGTTGAAGAACTTCGCAGGGCGCGGCGATGTTTTAATCGCAATCAGTGGTTCAGGCAATTCAGCGAACGTGATCGCGGCGGCCGAGTACGCGAAAACCGTCGGTTGCAAGACCATCGGACTCACCGGCCGGGATGGCGGGAAACTGGGGAAAACTGTGGATCTGAATATCCGAGTCCCTGTTCAGCACATGGGGCGTATTGAAGACGCTCACCTGGTTATCTGTCACATGATGGCTTACGAGCTCATGCAGTGATCGATCCGAAATCATCGTGAATTGACGTGTCCGTTTCCCGAAGAAGGTTTTTGGAGGGCTTAGCCGCCGGTACCGCTTTGGGTTCGTCGGCCCCGGCGGTCTTTGCATCTCAGCGCCAGTGGAGTCCGAATTGGATCAGTGGGCAGCCAGAGCGCCCCGTTTCTACCGATCAGCCGGTTGGTATTCAGCCGCTCGCGCAGCAGGTCCGTGAACTTGAGAGCACTTTAGACTACCTCGGCCAACCGTTCTCCGCCGCAGACCGGCATCGAATCGACGCTTCCCTCAGCAATTTGGACGAGGCGGCTGCTGTGTCGGATCTGCAGAAGATTTTGGAGCCTCACGTTCTGCTCAATGTGACGGTAAATGCCGAGAGCCGCGTCCAAGTGGAACGCGCGGAGGCTTCGCCGGAACTGGTGGAGGCCGGCACGCGCCTCTTTCTGGTGAAGGTGCACAATGAGCCGGGCGTAACGGCTACTTTAGAAGTTTTTAGCCCAAACAGCCGGCCGGTGTATGTTTCCGCCTGGAAGGATGAGAGTCCGGAACCTACAGAGCATCTCACGATCGAAGACATTCGAAATCGCTGGGCGGAGATTTCACTGTACAATCAGGAGCCGTTTACAAATCGCCTCTCTGGGCTGTCGTTGCAGTACGCGATTTTGCAGATCTATAGCCGGGACGCCGGACAGAGGTTAGCGCGCATCGGCTTCGATGTAGGCTCGGGGACTCAAGACATCGGGGCTCACAAAAGTGTCGACGTTCTGTTCAATGCGAAACCAGCGCGTTCCATTCGTTTGCGAGTAGCCGACCATGACCGCGCCCCCACAACGGCCTCGTTCGTTTTTCGGGACCATTTGGCGCGTATCTATCCGAATCCAGCGAAGCGGCTTGCACCTGACTTTTTCTTTCAGCCGCAGGTATATCGCGCTGACGGTGAGGCCATTCGGCTGCCGGACGGCTTGTATGACGTCACTTGCACGGGCGGTCCAGAATATATCAGTGAATTGCGGCGCCTGGAAGTCACAGGCGAGATTGCCCAGCCGGTTTCCTTTCAACTTAAACGTTGGATTCATCCCCCTCAATTCGGCTGGTATCCGGGAGACCATCACATTCACGCGGCAGGCTGCTCTCATTATGTGACGCCGAGTGAAGGCGTCGATCCCGCCGTGATGATGCGGCAAGTCGCGGGCGAACATCTGAGTGTCGGCTGTGTTCTCAATTGGGCCCCTTGCTACTACCATCAGAAACAATTCTTTACGGGTCAAGACGACCCACTGTCCAAACCCGACCGGATTTTGCATTACGATCTGGAAGTCTCCGGGTTTCCTTCCAGCCACTGCGGCCACTTGGTCCTACTCGGATTGAAGGAGCAAAACTATCCAGGCACTAAACGGATTGAGGATTGGCCCACCTGGAATCTGCCTATTCTTCAGTGGGCGAAAGCGCAAGGCGCAATCGTGGGTTACCCGCACTCCGGATGGGGGCTGGCGGTGAAGAGCACAGAGCTTCCCAATTACGAAATGCCGGCGTTCGACGGCATTGGAGCGAACGAATATATAGTCGATGTGACTCACCCGAACACAGTCGATTTCATGTCCGCCGGCGACACTCCTTACGTTTGGGAACTGAACATTTGGTATCACAGTCTGAATGTCGGGTTCCGTGCACGTCTGTCTGGAGAAACGGATTTTCCATGCATTACCGACAATCGTGTTGGGCAAGGGCGTCTCTATGCGAAAGTCGATAGCCCACTCACGTATCGAGGTTGGCTCACCGCGCTGCAGCAAGGACACGGCTACGTCTCAGACGGAAAAAGCCATCTCATGGATTTTTCGATCAACGGCGCGGGATTAGGTACGGGCAGCAGCGAGTTCCAAATCGCCAAGCCTGGAATGATCGAAGTGACAGTTCGCGCCGCTGCTTATTTGGACGCTGCTCCAGAGACTGGCGTCTCGAAGCTCGCCTACGATAAGGAGCCCTACTGGGATCTGGAACGTGCGCGCATCGGCGCTTCGCGCAAAGTTTCGGTTGAGCTGGTCTGGAACGGTAAGTGTATCGCCAGTCAGAACCTGCTGAGCGACGGAACCTTGCAAACGTTGAGATTCACCGTGCCTGTTCAGGAAAGCGGCTGGGTGGCGCTGAGGATTTTGCCATCCTCCCATACCAACCCTATTTTCCTCACCGTGGGCGAGAAGCGGATGCGACCTCTAAAAGCGAGCGCGGAATGGTGTGTCGAAGCAGTGGATCAATGCTGGAGCCAAAAAGCCTCGCAAATAAGCGCACGCGAAACGGCTGCGGCAAAGAAGGCGTTCGAGCACGCGCGTCAGACTTATATAAGGCTCGCTCGCGCAATCACTTGAGGAACTCAACTCAGGATCCTGCGGGCTTGAGGCCAACTTCCGTGAGAAAGCGGCCGTTCGAGAATTGCAGCGACTTGATGATGACGTCTCCTGCCAGAACGTGTAGCTGGCCGGGATCCGAGGCAACGCCGAAGAACATAAATGTGTCCCTCGAAGCGTAGAACTCGTTCGGTTTGACCGTGTGGAATTGGAAAGGTACGTACGGATGAAGCCCGTCTAGAACACGGTAAAACACATCGTCATCGCTCCACCCGATGTAATAAAGCTGCGATCGCAGCTCGGGCGCATACTTCACCAGGTACACAAAATCCAGCGGCCAGAGAACGACAATCCGCTCGCCTTTTCTCGCCGCTGAGACGACCATCTGATAATTCGCAAGCGGACCTTTGAGTGACGAGTTCAACGAGAAGCCACTGCTAGGCTCAACGAGAGCCTCAGTTTGGCCGTGAGACCTGTGCCATAGGACCGAGGAAACGTTGGTTGCCAGCCACACGGCCATCGCTCCTGCTAACACAAACGGAATCCAATTGGCGCGTTTGCCAACACCGACGCCAAAGCCTGCCAAAATGCAGAAGCCGGCTACCGCCTGCACGAAGTACCGGTCGTAGAAGGGGCTGTGGAGACTAAGCGCCAGAATCAGCCCGACCACCGGCAGGATGAGAAATCCAGCGGCGAGGACCATTTCCAATAAGACGGGTTCCGTTATTTCGCACTCTACGAAACGTGAGGATAACCGGAGACTCGTCTGCCTGATTGCGAGGAGAGCAACGATCAGCAAAACGAAGAGGATACATGGCGTGAGCAGGAAGCCGTAGAAGGTGCCGATCTGGCCCAATCGAAGGGGGCTGAAATCGAGCCAGACGGTTCCTCCTTCTGTTTTGCGATATGCGTGAAGCAACGGAAGATAAGCAAGCGCGGCCAGCAGAACGGGTACGACGAGTGCTGCCCATCGGCGATATTCCGTACGGCGGATGCGAGCGCTCTTCACTAGTTCCGCCATCCCGAAGGGAGCAGCCACCGTGACGGCGTAGCAATGTGTCATGCACGCAGCAAATAGCGCGAGAGAAAACAGACCGAGAAACGTATTCTGCCGCCGCGACTCGAGCGACCGTTGCCAAGCTACTAGCGCCAAGCCACAGAACCCCAACACAAGACCGGGAGGCCGTGCATCGTACGCGTAGTAAAAAGCGCCGGTAAGCATTGGAAGCACCATTGCGGAGAATCCGGCAAGCGGCCCCGCGCGCTTGCTCACGAAGCGAAACAAGCAGACGCAAAAGATCCAAAATCCAAGCATTTCGGGCAAGCGCGTTGCGATTAGACCTTCGCCGTAAGGCGCATCAGAGGCCTTTGTGAGCAGATACACCAGCGGAGGATTGAAGTCGAAGCCAGCGTGCAACGCGTGCCAAAGCCCATGCAAAGACAGGCGGGATTGATACAGTGTGTAAATTTCGTCGAACCAGAGATATTTCTCGGATGCACGCAGGCAGACATCCGTGAAATAGAAGCCAGAAAAAACGATCAGCAGTAACAGCGTACGAATCGGCACGCGGGATGGCGTGCGGCTCTTGGATTCAGGCTGCGTTTTCAGGCTGCGCAGCGAAGGCATTCCTCTCAAGTCTAGCTTGAGCGTTCGCGCAGCTTGATTGGTAGGGGCGACAGGGATCGAACCTGTGACCCTCAGCTTAGAAGGCTGATGCTCTATCCAACTGAGCTACGCCCCCGGCGTTGTTGCGATGTTTATTTCTCTACGGACTAGTCGAAGAACCAGCCGGCTGAAGAATTGCGTCCGTCGCTAAACCCAGTCCAGCAAGAACTACACCCAACGTGAGATATAGTTCGGTCTCTCGGACCCGGGTTCTGTGCGCTTGTTCCGCGCCGGAGGTTGCACCAGTTTGCGCTGTCGCGCCACTCTGGCCGGCCGTGGCACCGCTCTGGCCTGTCCCACCGCTGGCATTCGCATCGTCCTGGAACTCCGATGCTGTTCCCGCGCCGACACGACTCAAGAGAACACCCCGGCGGTTCAAAACGTTAACGGAACCGGTGAGCGCCGCCACTTGGACAGTGCCTTCCTTCAGGAGTACAACTCCTTGAGAAAGAGCTTCCGTACCCTTGATTCGAAGACTTCCCGCCTGGATGCTGTAGCTGTTGATGCCATCCACTTTGGCCGAACCTTGTTGCAACACAACGTGGTCCTTATAGAGTATCCCAGCAGAATAGGTTCCGAGGGTCAACGCCGCTCCGTTTTGCAGATAGATACGGCTGGAGGCCAGATCGGTCTTTATCTGCGAACCGTTGAAAATATTCGCGTTCCCCTCCACTTTAGCGTCATTGACACTAAACGTACCGAGGGCAGAGGCAACGCCAATCGTGGGAGTTCCAGCGAACGAACAACTTAGTGAGAGGCCGGTGGCGAAGCAGAGCTTCGAGACCGCTGTCAGTTTCATCCGTCTTTCTCCGAAGAGCTTGGGTCTACTGGACCCAGAGCCATTCCAGTATACCGGAATAGTTTAATATGATCAAACATATAGAGACTCGATGGACTACTACGAGGAACTCGGATTAGACCGAACAGCCACGGAAGACGAGATCCGGCGGGCGCACCGTCGCTTAACCAAGCTACTGCACCCGGACCAGCAAACGGACGACGCGGTGAAGCAACTGGCAGAGACGCAGATGCGGCGTCTGAACGCCATCGTTGAAACCCTTTCTGATCCACAACACCGGCAGGAATACGACGACGAACTAAGACGTGGGCTTCCGGGCTTCCAAGCGAGCAAATTCCGGCGACGGGCATTCCATTCCTGGCCTTGGTGGGTGGGCAGCACCGTGGGGGCAATCGTACTTACCGTAGGAGCGGTTTGGTTTTCAGCGGATAAGTGGGGCAGTTCCTTCGGCGATCGGACGCCGACCTATATTCCTTCGGGCGCGGAGACTAGTGCGGAACCGATCGCGAACAGCACCGCGACGGAAGCACCTCCGTCACCGGCTACGAATTCCGTGCCGAGCGCGCCGGGCCAGCAGGAAATGGGCAAGGCCCAGTCTTCGCAGCCGCAAACGCGTCCCACGAACCCGGCATCCGATGCCCCAGCCACTACAGCCCCGTCCCGAACAGTCGCCAGCGTCCCGACACCCGCGCCCGCAAATAAAGCTCAGCCGGAAGGATCTCACCCGACCGTAGTCGTCGCTGAGATTCCTCACCGCAAGATCTTGAGTTTGCCTTTGACGCACGTTTCGGCAGTTCCGCGGGCTGCGAACGTCAATTTACCAGCCGCGCCGGCGCTTTCGACGGCCGGGGGAGTTGGACACGTAGAAACAGTGTCAATGCCTGCCGCCAACCTGCCGTCCGCCCCGACTCTTTCGGAGCCGGCAACTGCTCCGGCGACAATTTCAAAGGAAAGTTCACCGGCAAAACCGCGTGACGCAGTGGAAGGCGAATGGGTTTACGCTCCCACCGAACCAGAAAAGCGAAAGGCCGGATTCTATCCTCCTGAATACATCGATTTAAGAATCTGGAATCAGGGCGGATTGCATGGTGAGTATCGCGCGCGGTATCACGTGACTGATAAACCGATCGCGCCAGATGTAAACTTCGCTCTGACGGCAGATGGAAGCCCGAGACGCTTTACTTGGGAAAGCAACAACGGCAGCAAGGGCACGCTGAGAATCAGTTCGATAGACGCCGGGAGCATTCGGATCGAGTGGCGAACAACTGTGTTCAGCCATGGCCTGGCACTTACGGCGGGAACGGCAACGCTGGTCCGCCGGACGCCTTGATCTGCTCTAGCTATTGAGCGTTCCGCACCTGAAAATTGTGTACGGAAACGCCGGTGAAGAGAGCAGCTTGTGCGAAATTGCCGACGATGAACGCCCGCTTTAGATCCCGGTGCTTCCTGAGACAGAGTTGAGGAATAAGGATACCGGCGGCCAATCCTGCTTTCAAGCCCAGGCCCTTGCCGCCAAATTGCCCGCTGGGAGACGCAAGCAAGCCATTGCCTTCCCGGAGGCCCCACGAGCTTGCTGCGTCGAGACTGGTTCCGGCAATGGCGGAAATCATGCTGGCGATCCATAATCGGTCCACAGACCGGTCATGTGAATCATCGACGTGGGCTACGCTGACCTTCGGCGCGATAGCAGCGGAATAGGGAACCAGACGCTCGCCTTGTTCCAGTTGAAAAGAGGCGCCAAGTTGGCCCGGTTGTCCGATCGCCTGAGCCGAAACTGTGGCTGCATGACTCAGAAACATCAGCACCGCGAGCACCAACAAGACCGGCAGTCTCATACTTCCTCCCGACCGCGAAAGCGATCACTGGAATCATCGGAGGAAGCGAGATTTCAATTTAGATCTTGCCGGAGTTTAGGCTTCCGTGAGGTGCGCCGGTTTGTCGCAGTCCCATGGGCTGCGGCACGCGCGAATGCGGATGAACAGCATGTACACCACGATCAGGAGGTTAATCACCAGCACGCCCACGCGCTCCCAATCGACGCGCTCGACCAGTTTGAGGATTTCCCACGGCAGATACATGGCTCCTGAGAGCAGTGCAAACCATTCGGCCCACACGCGGCGATTCCATAGACCCCACGACTCGATGAACCGGACCGCGCAGTAGCTGAGCACCGCTGCCGCGATGGTCCAGAGCCGGGCATCCGTTACTTTGGTCGCGGCGTCCATCAGCATCTGCGCGAGCCGCCGGTCCGGATCGATGTGTAAATGATAGAGAAGATTGGCCGCGAAATCCTCGGCATTGCGATGGACGGCGAATAGGGCGACTCCGAGCAAGAGGACGGCAATGCCTTTGGCAGCTTCGAACGTCGCGACGGTTCGCAAACCGACAGCACTGGTTCGTTCGTCAACGGCTATCGGCTCACGGGAATGTTCGGCATGCAACACCGCCATACCCAGATGCTCCCACATCGTGAAAGCGGAAGCTGGTTAGCTAGACCTCGGCAGGCCGTTTTGCCAAACGAACAGCCGTGGCCATCAGGGCTTACGAAACGAACCCAATTTTTGGCTTCGTTTTTTCATTTTGAACGTGGGCCGCTCAGTAGAGTGGAAGCAGCATGGATCAGAGTTTTCCTAAGTTCGATTTGAAGGGGCAGGTGGCTTTGGTCACCGGTGCCGGCCGAGGTCTGGGACGAGCCATCTCCCTGGCGCTCGCCCAGGCGGGTGCCGACGTGGCGCTCGGTTTACGAGATGTAAAGAAGGACAGCGGATTACCAGGCGAAATCGAGCGGCTAGGCCACAAGGTATTGCCGCTTCAGATGGATATGACCCGCATGGACGAAATCAAGGGCGCGGTGGAGCAGACAGGCGCACATTTCGGCAAGATCGACATTCTGGTCAATAACGCCGGTGTGGCGCCGGACAACCCGGCCGAAGATTTTCGCGAAGAAGACTTCGATCTGACGGTGGCGATCAACTTGAAAGGGACGTTCTTCGCGAGCCAAGCGGCGGGGCGGCTGATGATCTCGCAGAAGGACGGCTGCATTATCAACATGAGCTCGCAAGCGGGGTTTGCGGCGCTACCAACCGAGTCGGTTTATTGCATGACGAAGGCCGGGATCGCTCATTTGACCAAGTGTCTGGCCGTAGAGTGGGGTAAATATAACATTCGCGTCAACGCGGTTGCACCGACTTTCATTCACACGCCCGGAACTGAGCCGGCGCTCGCAAATCCGGAGTTTCGGGCAGACGTCGTGGAGCGCATTGCCGCTTTGCATCGGATAGGGGAACCGATGGAAGTGGCGGGCGCGGTGGTGTTTCTCGCTTCGCCTGCGGCGTCTTTAATCACCGGGCATACGATGCTGATCGATGGCGGCTGGACGGCGCGGTAAAAAGCCTAAATCTTACGCCGGTACTTCCGGCCAAGCATGTTTGGGATAACGGCGGCTGAGTTCGCGGCGCACTTGCGGGTAGAGATTTTTCCAGAAGCTGACCAAATCTGTGGTTACCTGGACCGGCCGGTGATTGGGCGCTAATAACTCGACGACAAGTGGGACAGCGCCGCGGGCCACCGACGGCGACTCCTTCATTCCGAAGAAGTCTTGCAGGCGCGACGCCACGGAGGGCGGCCGGCCTTCGTGATATTCGATTCTGGCGCGCCGGCCCGTTGGAAGCGTGATGTGAAGAGGCGCCACTTCATTGATGAGCTTCATCGGGAGTCGGCCTTCGAGAACCGCGACAAGCCCGCCGTTCTTTGCAGCATTCCGTAGATCCGCAAAGCTTGTCAGTCCATTGGCGAGTTGACGTAGGGAGGAGCGGACCAGGTCCTCTGGCATGTGGATGTCTTTGCTGTGCTCCGCGGCGAAGCGTACGCGGCGAAGCAGGCGCGAAAGTTCCTCGGGGTCTCCAAAGCGCTCGGGACCTACATCGAGCGCCTTGAGCGCAAGAAGGTCCGCGGCTGCAGATGCATCGGACGGCACGCAACGCGACTCGTCGATCACAAGCTCGTCGTAGCGCAGTGAGTTGACTTGTTCGACGCGCTCCTCTGCGGCATTCCAGGACAACTCTTCACGCGCTTCCACATGTTCGGGAAACAGATCCAAGAGCCAATCCGGTTCAATGGCGCTGGCGAAACGAACCAACGGTGCTGAGCCGTTGCTCCGGTCATCTACCTCGATGGCCACGAGAAATTCAGAATGCGCCGCACTGCTGCGATCAAGTTTTCCCGATGCTCCATTCGAGAGCAAGAGCGTTTCTCCACGGCGGCGCGCCACACGATCCGGATACGCCAGCAGAAGAGCCTTCTCCAGCGCATGAGGATCTTGGCTGGTTAACCGGACGGATTGAGCGGCGTCGAGCAACTGCTGCATGGAGCGGCGTGCGGGATGACTGAGATCCGCAGAAAGGATCAGGTCGAGATCTGAACTGTGAGTGGCGCGAGCACGCTCGTCAAAACGGAGGCGCGATTCCGAAAGGTGCGCCGCAAGACGACAGGCATCGCGGCGAGAGCCGAGACGCGCCGCGTGGACGACAAAGCAGGCGAGCCTGGGATGAATATTCAAACCGGAGATCTGACGGCCAAGTTCGGTGACTGCGCCGTTTGCGTCGAGAGCACGGAGCCTCGTTAACAGGTGGCGAGCGTGGTCCAGCGCCTCTGGAGGCGGCGGGTCGATCCACAGAAGATCGCCTGGCGCGAGACCGGCAGCGGCTAATTGCAAAAGCAGTTGGGCGAGATCGGCTCTGAGGATTTCAGGGGCGATCTGTGCGGGTCTGCGGACAAAATCACTTTCGCTGTAGAGGCGGATAGCGAGACCCGGTCCCGTGCGGCCCGCCCGGCCGGCGCGCTGTATGGCGGAAGCTTGACTGATCTTCTCAACCGCGAGACGCGACAGACCGCTCCATGGGGAATGCGTCAGAACACGAGCGAGACCACTGTCGATCACGGCTTCGACTCCATCGATCGTGATGGAACTCTCGGCGACGTTAGTGGAACAGATGATTTTGCGAGTCTCCGTCGGATTCACCGCAAGGTCTTGCTCCTCGGGAGTGAGATCGCCATGCAGAGGCAGCAACTTCGCTCCGGTTTGGCGTGCGATCGGCTCGCACGCCTGGAGGCATTTTCGTATCTCGGCAGCGCCGGGAAGGAAGACGAGGATGTGCCGACGGGTTTCCTTTGCGGCCGCGGTAACGGCAGAAACAACCTGCGCTTCCAACGGGGATGCGGAATGAGGCGTGTAGCGGGTTGCGACGGGGAAGACGCGGCCCGGTGCGTAGATGACGGGCGGATTGCCCAGCTTCGCCGCCAGTTCTTCTCCGGCGAGCGTGGCGGACATAATCAGCAGCCGCAGATCGGGCCTGTCGTGCGCCTGTAAGCGGCGCAACAGAGCGAGGGCGAGATCCGTTTCAACATGGCGTTCGTGGAATTCATCGAGGACGACAACCTGCACGCCCTTGAGTTTCCGATCTGTAAATAATTTGCGAGTTAGAACGCCTTCGGTGAGATACCAGAGCTGCGTGCGGGCGCTGCTGAATTGTTCGAAACGGACTTGATAGCCGACAACGCCGCCGACCGATTCGCCCAACTCGGCAGCCACGCGGCGAGCCGCCATCCGGGCTGCCAAACGACGTGGCTCGAGGACATAGATGTGCGCGAAACCAGCTTTCAACAACGCCGGCGGGACACGACTCGTTTTGCCGGCGCCTGGTTCAGCCTGCAATAGCGTGACGGTGTTACGCTCCAGGTGATTGACGATGTCAGGGAGCAGCGGATCGATGGGAAGCGGAGATTTGCTGGGTTGCGGCACTCGTGACGATCTCTGCCCAGGATAAGGTTTCTTCAGAAGAATGTATTCGCTTCGCCTCAACTGCGCCGCTGACGAGAGCGAGTTTGCGTCGGCCGAACTGTGGGACGCGGGCACTGTTGGGATTCGTGAAATAGATGAAGACGGGCGAGTGGTTTTGATTGCCGGGTTCGAGAGGAATGACCAGCGCGGGGAATTACTGGAGCGGTTCGCAAACTACTCGCCGGAGTGGCGGCATGAGCCCGCAAGAGATTGGATCGCGGAGACGCAGGCAGCATGGCCGGCAAGATCCGTTGGCCAGCGCTTATTCGTGGCGCCGGTCTGGTCGCAAGAGACTACGCCGTCTGGCCGCGAGCGGATCATTCACAATCCAGGTCTCGCTTGCGGTACGGGTGAACATCCATGCACTCAGCTCGCGCTCATGGCTCTTGAAAAATGTGTGACTCCCGGTTGCACGGTTGTAGATGTGGGCACCGGGTCTGGAATTCTCGCAATTGCATCGCTTCGGTTAGGCGCCGCCCGCGCGTTTGGAATCGATCCGGACGAAGCTGCAATCCCGGCAGCTTGCGAAAATTTCTCTTTGAACGGTTTGCCCGCTCAATTGACTCGTCGGTTCAGCGGATTGTCTCGCTACAGCTTGCGCCGATGTCACGGTCGCGAATATCAGCGGAACGGTTTTGCTATCCATTTTTGAAGATTTGCTACGGATTACTCGGCCAGGCGGATGGATGATCTTGACTGGTTTCCCTGATGGGGAGGCGAGCGTTTTCGAGCGAGCGTTTACTGGAGCAAAGACGTTTGCGACGGAAGAGTGGCGATGTGTAGTTGCTAAATAGCTACCACGCGTTCTAAGCAGGCGATCGGAACGCGCTCGCAAGCACGCTTTCGCAACGCTTCCTCGAGAGCGTAGTCGACAGTGATAGACCCCGAATGAACGAACTCTGTCGAACTACTTTCAGGCTAAGGATCACGCCACCTAGGAGAGACATTATCCCGCAGAAAAGGCCGAGAAATTTCAGAAGGACCGGATAAGGAGGACTTTCGCGGTTGCTGAAATGCGCAAACGCAATCGGCTTCTCACAAAATGTGCATACCCGATATCCGTCGAATAGACCGTTTGTCAGAGCAATATATAAGTGAGTAAATCGCCTTTTGAGGAGAGCGCGGTCGAGAACCGCAAAACCGCCTCCATACTTCACGACCGATACAGAATCCGTTTTTCCTAAGTGAACTGCGGTGTAGACGTCCAGGGCAGAAGCGGGCAAGCGGTCGACCTCATATAGTAAGTCAAACATTGGATCCATCAAGATCCACTTGCTCAATTCAGGTATCCATACCTCGGCCATAACGTGCCCATCTTCATAGGACTTCCAGAAAGTGCGCGCCACGATGATGACCCGAGCTCTTATTCCAGTGCTCTCCGCCGCCCCAACCATCAAGTAAGCGAATTGACGACAGACCGCCGGAGCTCCTCGGCGTTGGGCACGAAGGATCGAGAAAGGATCGTCCGTGTCACCGAACAACCGCTCTGAAAGAGCAATTTTGTGCGGTTTCCAGCTTTCTCCATCCGGCTGTTGCATTCGGACCCAGTGGCGAATTTCGATGGCGCGCTCTAAGGTAGAGGTGCCGTGCCCCACGTTACTTGTAAACTGTTTCCGAAAGAGATCTAATTCCGCAGATGTTGCGTTCTGTTCGATGAAGTGAGGCGGTCTTTCGATCGAAAATAAACGGCCGTCACTTACATTGATTACAGGTGATCTAAGGAACAATAGCTTAGATACGCACACGAGGAGTAAGGAACCAATCAACAGACAAAGGATAGCGGTTAGGACCCGAAGGCGAGGCCGCTTTCGTCTGTGTCGCCAACGTTAGCTAAGCGAAGATGCCTCGAGACTTTACTTTTGAACCTTGAATCGTTGACTGGCATCAGTGGCGAGTGTACGGACGCCCATAATACTACGCGGCAAGAGGTCCCAGTACTACTATAGCCACAGGTTCATGCAAACAGCAACAAGGGTTGGCACAAATCCTCCGAATCGAAGTGAGTATCCGCCATAGGGGCGAACGGGTCGCTCATGCACCTCCCGCCGATGGGGAGGATCTGACGCACCGGCAAGCTTCCCTCCCTAAAGCAGAGCGATTCGGGAGAGTTAAGCAGCTAGGATCGAAGGTTTTCGCGTACTCCAATCGTTCAAGTTTTGATAATTATAGGCGACCGCCAGAACCACGGGCTCACCGTAAGGCGGCCCGACAATTTGCAAGCCAATCGGCAAGCCATCTCTCGAAGAGCCGCATGGCACGGTGATACCGGGTGTGCCGAAATGGTTGAAAGCGCTGGTATTGCTGGGCGGCCGGCGATGTGTTTCACCGATGGTCTTGCTGATCAGCGGCGCAGGCTCTCGCTTTGTGGGCAGAAGCAAAACATCGACCTCGTCAAACGTGCGCCGAATATCGCGGGCGGCACTCGCGAATTCTCTTTAGCGTTTCCACGTAAGGAACCGTTTCGACCGTCTTTCTAGGAGAGCGCGGTCGAGAACCGCAGGGCCGCCTCCATACTTCACAACCGATACGAATCCACTTTTCCAACATGAATTGCTCTGTAGACTTCTATTGCGGAAGCCGGTAGGCGGTCAGCCTCATACATGAAGTCAGACATGGGATCCATCAAGATCCACTTACGCAATTCAGGCATCCATACCTCGGCCATCACGTGCCCATCATCGTAGGACTTCCAGAAAGTGCGTGCCACGATGATGACCCGAGCTCTTATACCAATGCTCTCCGCGGCTCCAACCTTGAGACCTGAGAAACTGCTCCCATCCACAGATCATACGAGCCCCTGTGACGGTACTCTGATTGCTGTCACGGTACTCTGATTTAAGAACTACGTGCGGCCGGAGCTGTCCATCATCATGCCCTGTCTCAATGAAGCGGAAACTGTGGAGATCTGCATCCGCAGGGCACAGGCGTTCTGCGGCGCTCCGGAGTTAACGGCGAAATCGTCATCGGGGACAACGGTTCTACCGACGGCTCGCAGGCGATCGCTGAGCGTTGTGGCGCCCGCGTCATCAACGTACCGCTGCGCGGCTACGGTGCAGCTGTTTACGGTTCCACACAAGCTGCACGTGGCGAATACTGCATCATGGCTGACGCCGACGACAGCTAGGATTTTTCGCAGCTAGACAACTTTCTTGAAAAGCTGCGGGACGGATACGACCTCGTGATGGGAAACCGCTTCGCTGGCGGAATCAAGCCTTGCGCCATGCCTTGGAAAAACCGTTAGCTGGGGAATCCCTTCTTTCCGGTATCGGAAAGCTTCTTTTTCGCTCGCGGATTGGTGATTTTCGTTGCGGTCTCCGTGGCTACTCAAAAGAAGCCTTCGACCGTATGGACCTACGCACGACCGGCATGGAATTCCCTTCCGAGACGGCCATTAAAGCGGACGCCGTTGAGACTGAAGACGACGAAGTCCCTATCATTTTTCTCCGGATCGGCCCTTCGGGTCGGCCGCATCTCCGTCCTTACCGCGATGCATGGCGCCATTTCCACTTATGCTCCGATCAAGTCCTAACTGGTTGTTTCTATACCCAGGACTGTTCCTTATTTCCGCGGGGCCCTATTGGGAGCGTTCCTCCTTCGTAGCCCCATCACGATGCATAGCGTCCGCCTCGGTATTGACACTCTGATCTACTGCGGGTTCTTCATTGTCGCAGGCTTCCAAGCAGTTCTCTTCTCACGCCTCTCCCGCTTCAATGCGCACCAAGAGGGCCTCTACCCTCCAAGTCTGTCCGGGCGATTCTACACACGCGGCCTGACGCTCGAATAGGAGTTATTAGGTGGTCTCGTTGTTTTCCTAGCAGGTCTAGTGTCGGCACTTTGTGCTTTCCTGGGCTGGAGTCAGCACGGTTTTGGTGAACTCGTAACAGAGCACATCCTTCGCCTGGTTATTCCCTCTTCCGTAGCCATGAGCCTGGCAATCGAGATCATTTTGTCCAGCTTCCCGATGAGCACCGTTGCGCTAAACGTCCGGCATCTGCAGCCTGCTCGGTACCAGGAGCAAGTCGCGTAAACCGATGTACGGCGATACTGCCTAGGCCTCTGATGCCTGTCTAGCCGCAATCGGTACCAAATGCCGCATGACCTAATCTCGCTTAACAGGGGTACGCGTTGAACTATGTTGTCGCCTCAGGGCCGGCCGGCATCTCTTGCGTTCGGGCCCTGCTAGCCCGAGGAGCTGAGGTTACCCTCATTGATGCCGGACTGACGCTGGACCCAGCCACGACCGTGAAGATCGAGGAGCTTGCCAGTACTGATTCTTCGTCCTGGGCGCCAACCGCCGCCTGTATCTGTGCAGACGGCCGGAAGGATCGCACGTCGTCTGGGGTCTTAAGCATCCAAACGGGGACGGCGAGAAGGCGGTCTCCAATGCCACGCAACGCGGCGACCGTGGCTATGGCCTGATTGTCGCAAAGCGGTGATACTGCTGGCGGCTGTATTCGGGTAAGGGGACGGCGGTTGAGTTTCCTTGCCCCACATCAGTACTGTAGAGACCTTTACGCGGCACTCTCTTCCGATTTCCGGCCGCATTTTTTGCGCAGTTCGCCGCTGAGTTCGATGCGGCAAGCATTATGGACCAGGCGGTCGAGCGTACTGCCGGCAACGGTGGGGCTCGACCGCCCTTTGCATCAGCGACTCGGTCCCGAAGTGCCGGTCGCTGCCTGATACGACTACTGCTTACTTGTTTCTAGCGCGTCCGAAACTGTCCCATCGGAGTAGCAACAGCGCCATCGTAGCGGAAGAAGTATTCAGTAGCTGCGCTCAGCCCGCTGAGATTAAACGTCACTGGTCCAGGCTTGCAGGTCTGAGTGATGCGAGTAAAGATGGTGACTGTGGATTCGGTGCCATAGTCTAGGCTGCAAGTCCCGACATCAGGCTGATCGAATGTCAGCGAAGCTGTTCCGATTCCCGTAGCGTTAGCCGAGATAAACATCACCTTTCCTTGGTGGGCCCAAACCGAATCCTGGTCGGCGCCGACGTCACCCGCGTCCATGCCGGGGCGACCGCATCCTGAGCAATAAGCAGAGGTTGACTTGAGATGAAGATCTGGGTCCGGACTCGTCAGCGAATACGTATTTGCTGCATTAAAAAATCCTTGTGCCGAGGGCGGGCCGCTTGCGGGAAAGTAGTTTACGAGAGGAGAAGGAAACAGGCTCTCTGCATTCGCTCTGCGTTTCACCGTTAATGGGCATTAAGACATTCTTGGTGAGTACGTAGTTTGGCGTTAGCTTGCAATCAGCAACCGCCTTTCCCGTCAAGCCTGCACACGGCTCGCTGGGGTAGAGAGATGTCGCATCAAATCCCATACCGCCATTACCATCGACAACAAAGAAATTGCTGTCTACGAGCGTTCCTTCTTGATGCCATGCACCTACCCCAAAGAAGTAAGGAAC
Source organism: uncultured Acidobacteriaceae bacterium (assembly GCA_963849445.1). Classification (GTDB taxonomy): domain Bacteria; phylum Acidobacteriota; class Terriglobia; order Bryobacterales; family Bryobacteraceae; genus Bog-105. The sequence goes on from CAWKHS010000006.1 coordinate 236,437, forward strand.
GGAGCCGGACGAAAACGCTGTGTTGTGCTCCATGATCAAATCTTCAAGCGATTCGCCACCAAAGAATTGCCCTAAGTCATTGCCGCCCGTGGCCCGGTAAGGTCCCATGTCCCAAGCAATGTTCTGACTCATTCGCAAGCGTACCGGCGGGCATCCCATAGGCGCTCTTTGGAAACCGTTTCCATACTCCAATCCACCTGATATAGCTCCCGGCCCATGCTTGAAGGTGTTCCACATGATGTCCGTGTCTGTCATGCAGGGTACTTCTTGCGGCGATTGCAGCGCAATCATGGAATGAGAACCAGCTTCGTATATGCTGCCATCGAAAATGTTTCCGTAGATATGCTGTCTCTGACCACCCTTCCATTCAAGCGATTGTCGCCAGACATAATCCATTCCGTCGCTAGTGGGATCACCAAAAAAAGTGAATGGAGGTCCATAGAAGTAGTTCCGGTAAATAGTGTAGTCTCCACGCATGGCCCAACGACCGCCTGAATCGTCAAAGTGCGTACACGGAGTGCCCGCGCATCCGAGAAAATTGTTCGACAGATTGAAAGGACCCGGACCTTGCCCGCTTTCCGGGAAAATGCTTGACCCGGCATCGTTCGCGCCATCGCCTACCGCAGCGTGTCCCAGGTCCGCAATCGTCCCGGAGGACGTGACGTCGATGTAGCCGAACAAACCCACAGTAGACCTGCCGTAAGAATCCCGAGGCCACGCATCACCATAGCTACCGTTTCCATTTGATGACACATAGGCTCCGGATACATGCATTCCAGCGTTGTAGTAGTCCATGTTCTGGAACCAGCTATCACCTTCCGCGAAGCCCGTTGTGGAATGCATGCTGTAGACGTAATTTGTGGCAGGTTGAATGGGCACGCCAGAGGAAAAGAGAACAGTTTGAAACCCACTTGCCGTCTCGCTTGTCGATGCGGCGCTCGCGAGGAGTGTTCCTGTTGAGGACCAAAGCGCTCCCGTGTGGCTACCTGTGTCGCTGGCGTTCTTATACCACCTGACTCCACACGCATATTGCGCCGTATCGTTTGTCACCTGTATGCCGAAGTCGACATTATTGTAGTTACCGCCAAAGCCGAAATGCGGCGCCGGCGAAGTAAATGCGGCAAAGAGGCTGTTCGTGCTCGAACAATCAGAACTGCTCGAAACAATCGGATCGACGTAATAGTTATTAATCCCGCCGCCCGTTGGGATCGATAGCGAGGTGCTGTTCGTATTCAATACAGCTGGACCCCTTCCACCTCCGTATCCTTGGAGATTGACGATGTGATAATTGGTCGTTCCCGATACGGCGACGGTGATTCCCGGAGGCGGAACGATGTTGAGAACCCCAGACATCGAGAAGTCCAGAAACATTCTCTGCTGGCCGTTCGCCGATGATCCTCCGAGTGTAAGCGTTACCGGTGCTGACAGAATGCCCTTACCCGCTCCAAAAATATCCGAGCCGGCCGCGATGGTCGCCGTTGTGCCACTGCCGGAGATTCCCATTCCCGATATGATTTGGTGCCAGAGTGTGGTAACGCCGATATAACTATCCGTAATGCGGCGTTTACTCCATTCCAGTACAGGAGACCCGCGACTCTAAATGGAGTGGCTGGGGTATCCATCCAACACCTTTCAAACCAGATATTGGAAGTGACCATGTCGGTGTTTAAAAAGGACGTCCCTTCGAAGGGATCACCCGAAATGGCGGGTTCACTCGTGTCCGTATAGCTCATGTGGATTCCCACAAATAGCAAATTTGTAGTCATCGGATCTGAGTTAAAGTCCCCGAAGGTCATCATTGAAGATGACGCATTCGGAGCAACCTGCATATTGCCCATCAAAGAGGCCCACTGCGTTGGTGCGGTGGGGATAGTGCTCGCTGCGGTTGGCTTTCCTTGGAGCATTGTTCCCATCGGCAAAAATTGAGTATCTGGCGTGGAAGTCCTGACGATGATCCAGTGGGGCGTCCGAGGCCACTTCGCGTAGCGCATCGTGCCGCCGCCGGAGTCTGCGAAGGTTATCAGGGTACCTTGACTGAACGTACAGGGGGCCTCGGTGCCATTCGTAGCGCCGGGGCAGGTATAAACCTGGAAGATGTTGCTGTCAATGACATGAACAAAAACGGGAACGCCGCGAGGAAAAGGGATCGGATTATTATTCCCACCTTCTTTACAGCTTGCGGGATTGGCAGCGTAATCACCGGGTAAGCAGCCATAAGAAACACCGAAAACGAGTTGACTCTCTTCCGTGAGTCCGTGATTTGGACTAATGATCGAGTTGTAGGTAGTGCTGGTGATGCCACTAGCAGTAGCGTAGGAAGAACTTGAGCTCACTTGGCTTGAGCTAAAGTTTACGGTATCGCAACTCACGGGCCATGCTCCGCCTGCTCCCCATGGACCGATCGCTCCTGTCGAACTGGCGCTAGCGCCGGCTGGTAATTGTATGATGGTCCCGTTTGAGCATTGGCTTTGTAAGGCTGCCGTCATGCAGTTGAAGAAGCCAGAATTGCAGGAGCTACTGGTGCCCAGAGTCTTGATCGTATAGCTAGCCATGTCGGATGGATAGGACACGGGCACATAGGTCGGAGGAATGGGAATTGCTGGATGCACGGCGGGAAGGGAAGGCAAAGTTACGGTGACGCTTGCTCCTCCAGTCGAGTAGCTTCCGTTCGTATTGCTCACGAGTGGACAGAATTGATAGGTATGGCCGGCCGTCAGGCCGCCAACGGATATTTGATAAGAGCCGTATGTATTAGCACTTCCACCACTGTAGTAATTCGGCTCAGGCACGCCGCTCACGCCGTCTGTGCAGTCCTTAGACGGGTTCAGTGTTTTATCGAGAGAGCTCACATAGCCATAATTCCAAGAAGCGGACGTTTGGAAGTCGATACGGATGGAGCCATGTGACAGCGAGTCGTACGTCACACTGGTGACCGTAGGCGCCTGCGCGTAGCCGACTAAAGCCACGAAGAAGAGTAGAAGCAGAGTTCGCATGAATTGGTTATTGGTCCTTCTGCGATTAAGCTTGCAGTTCACGCCGGCAATGTTCTCGGCCGAATTGCTCTAAACCATTGATTGCGCGCCTGGATCGTCAAATTGCGCAATTTGTGACCCGCCTGAACACCGATCTTAACCATTCACTAACAGAATGCTGAAAGAGGCCAAAGAACGCTTGCTGAAGCGCGGCGTTCAAAAGAGCGAGTCCGTGTTTACAGGACGTTACAGAATCGTGACCGTAAGGGCCAATGGCTTTTCAGCATCCGGAAGTGCTGCAAACCTGAAATTCCGAGCGCCAGAGATGGTTAGTAATCGTTGTCACGCGGCGGCGGGGAGACCGAAGAGCCGTGCTACAACGCGATCTGTCCAACGATGCCGTCCTTCGCCAGCCATCTGACCTCTCCTTTGCGGATCATGTTCATCGTCTCGATGCCCTGAATGGTGTTTGCCGCCGTCCCTGCGTGGACGCCTCCGCTGCTCCCCAACGGCCATAATCAGCAATCCAACGATCGGCACGTAGATGTAATGATTCGGATGTGGTTTCGCTGCATGAGGGGCCCATATCCGGATCGCAATGCCCCCTGGGTTCTCTCGGCAGATCAGGGCCGAAAATCGAACGCTCTATTTCGTTCAAAGATGGGAATCGATCTCCCGATTTCGGGAAAATCCATGCGGCAGAAGCAGCCGCGCCTGGAACGTTCGTATCTGTCACAGTTTTCCCTTGACACACTATCGCGAACCGCAGTATACCTTTTTGTAGGCAGACCGTACTAATTCACTTTAGACGGTCGAGGGGTCAAAGGAGAGAGTCGTGTCTTTTCGGTTACTTGGCGTATTCGCCATCTTCACATTCGCTTCCATTCTGGGCGCACAAACGGCGGATGCAACGCTCACGGGATATGTAAATGACCCGAGCGGCTCTGCCGTTCCTAACGCCAAAGTGACGTTGACAAATTCCAGCACCGCGGTCGCGGTTACCACTCCCACGAATCAAAGCGGCTTCTATAGCTTCCAGTACGTGCTGCCTGGCACTTATGAGATCGCTGTGGAGGCGACGGGCTTTCAGCGGCAAGTTCATCCCAATCTTCTAGGTCCAAGTGGGGCTGAGCGTAAGAACCGACTTTTCCCTTCAGGTCGGACAAGCACAGCAGACGGTGACTGTGTCCGGAGGCGCGGACATGATCCAGACCGACAACGCCTCGATAGGAACTGTCATTTCGTCCCGCGAAGTGAATGAGCTTCCGTTGAACGGGAGGAACCCACTATCGCTGGTGGCGCTGGCGCCCGGTGTTGTTCCGCAGGGGCAATCGCAACAGAATGCGGCGGGTACAAACAATTCCGCGTACGGCAATTTTCAGATCGGAGGAGGCACCGCCAACCAGAGCAATTGGCTGCTGGACGGCGCCACGATGGTCATCCCGTTCGGTCACGCTGTTGAACTTTTGCCCTCCCAGGAAGTGGTTCAGGAATTTAACGTACTGACTAACAACCTGCCGCCGCAATACGGTAACACCGGTGGCGGCGTAATCAACCTCAAAACCAAAACCGGCACGAACCAGCTACATGGCGATGTGTACGAGTTCCTACGAAATAAGGACTTGAATGCCAATAACTTCTTCAACAACAGGAATGGCATTCCAACGGGAGCATTTACGCAAAACCAGTTTGGCTTCACGCTGGGCGGTCCGGTGGTTATTCCTCACGTCTACCACGGCAAGGATAAGACTTTCTTCTTCCTGAACTATGAAGGATTCCGCCTTCGTCAGGGAAGTCCACTGTTGTTATCCGTGCCCACGGCAGCCATGCGGAGCGGCGATTTCTCCGGCCTCGGAACAAACATTTACGATCCATTCACCACCCAGCAAGTGAATGGAGCATATGTCCGGCAACAGGCCAGTTGCAACGGGCGGCTGAATGTCATTTGCGCCAGCCAGATGGACCCGGTTGCGGCGCACCTCATGTCGCTTTGGGCCCTACCTAACGTCGCCGGACGCAGGTGCACATCAACAATTGGGCTGGTAACGTGAGCACGGGCGGCAATACCGACCAGGGTACATTCCGGATCGACCACACCGTCAGCGACAAACAGCGGTTGTTCTTCCGGTATACCTATTGGGCCGATCTTGACTTAGCCGGGGATCCATTCCACAACGAGACTTACGCCGGTGGTGTCGGCACGCCGGAGACGTACAACACGCTTCAATCTGTACATCGACGATACCTACACACTCTCAGCGCATACCGTGATGGATATCCGCGCCGACTTTCTGCCGTTTCCGGTACATAAGAACACCACAGAGCATTGGCTTCGATGCTACGTCAATTGGCTGGCCGTCTTACATGAATCAGGATGTCGCCGCCCAGGTGCGTGCTTTTCCGAATATCTGCATCAACGACAACGTGTATAACGAGTTCTGCGGTGGTGAAACGGGCAGCGTTTTGGATGCTTACGATACAGCTCTTGAAATTGCGCCCAGCCTCACGTCCGTAGTAGGGCATCACACGCTTAGCTTTGGCGGCGAATTCCGAGCGTCAAGGCAGAATTACGGTCAAACCAACAACGGTACCGGCGGATATAACTTCACGCCACAATTCACCGCTGGGGACCCGGTGACGGGGGCTGGCGGCGGCGCAGCATTCGCGTCGTTTCTGTACGGCACACCCAATACCGGTTCGGTTCAGGAACCCGCTTTTACGGCAGGCCAGCAAATCTATCGAGCGTTGTACTTCAATGACGCGTGGCAGGCGAGTAAACGTCTGACGTTAAACGTTGGCCTTCGTTGGGAGGTTCCCGGCCCTTGGACTGAGCGCTTCGATCGCATCAGTGTGTTCTTCCCCAACGCCACCAACCCGCTCGCGGCCACGACAGGTTTGCCTCTGAAAGGCGACGTCGGTCTAGTGGCATCGCCGGAACGCTTGGATCGTAGCGCGGTAAATACGGATCTTACTGCGTTCTCTCCGCGCGTCGGATTAGCCTATCTGCTGACGCCCAGTACGGTCATCCGCGCGGGCTATGGCATCTTCTATATTCCGAACGACGTGAACCTTGATTCGGAGCCGGATCACGATTCCATCAATGCCATCACGCAATCGATGAATACATCGCTCAACGGCGGCATTACTCCGTACAACACCCTGGCAAACCCGTTTCCGAACGGCATTACTGCGCCGCCCCAGCGCAATGTGGATCCAAACCAAGCTTTATATGGCAACACAGTTCTAACCCAGATTCCGCAGAATCCGCTCGGGTACAACCAGCAGTGGAATTTCGATATCCAGAAGCAGTTCGGCCCTAACTTGCTTATCGACATAGGGTACGTCGGGTCGAAGGGAACGCATCTGCCTATCCAAACTCAGGATGAGAATTATCTTCCAATCACATTGGTTCAGCAGATGGCGGCGCAGCTTGGTACGGCTGCATTTCTCGGGACCGTGCCGAACCCATTTGCAGGTAAAGTTCCCGCTACCTCGTCTTTCAACAGTCCCAGGATCGCCTACGAGCAGTTACTACGGCAATATCCGGAGTTCGGGCAGGTGCAGTATGCCTCGCAGGGTGACGGAGACTCTAGTTACGAATCAGCTCAGTTGAAAGTCACAAAGAAGTTCAATGAGGGCGGAACAGTCATGCTCGCCTATACGAAAGCGAAGCTGATCGGCGATACCGAAAGCATGACGTCATGGCTGGAATCCAACGGTCCCGCGGGCATTCAATACTGGGGAAATTTCCGCCTGGAGCGCTCCTTGGAGAGCTTTGACGTATCACAACGTATGGTCCTGAGCTACGTCGTCGATCTGCCGTTCGGAAAAGGCAGAAAATATATGTCGAATGCGAACAAGGTTGTGGAAGCCGTCGCGGGCGGCTGGGGGTTGGACGGCATTCTGACACTCCAAACGGGATTCCCGCTAGAATTTTCCACGCAAAATAACAATATCCACGACGAAGGCGGCGGCTCCCGTCCCAATTACAATTTGGCTGCTTGTCCAAACGGTGCAGGTCTTAGCGGTTCCGCGTCGAGTCGTGTCTATGACTGGTTCAATACTTCGTGCTTCGCGCAGCCGGCCAACTTCACGCTGGGCAACGTGAGCCGAACGATGCCAAACCTGCGCCAGGACGGCATTCATAACCTGGATTTTTCTTTGTTCAAGAACTTCGATCTGGTTCCTGAGGGCCGTTTGAAACTCCAACTTCGAGGGGAAGCGTTCAACTTACTGAACACACCGGAATTCGGATCGCCGAATACCCAATTTGGATCGCGTACTTTTGGTCAGGTCACGTCCCAGTACAACAACCCGCGGCTGATTCAGGTGGCAGCAAAGGTGATCTGGTGACGGTTGAGCAGGTAGCATGATGGATGATGCGCCGGCTGTTTCTCGTTATTTGCCTCTGTTGCAGTGCCTCCGCTGCGGCGCTGCAGGACGATAACGAAGCGCTCGGTCAGAAAGCCGTTGAGGCGGAGAGGCGCGGCGATTTCGCCGTCGCTATCTCCGCCTTTCAGCAGTTAATTAAAAACGGCGCCGACAGCCCGCAACTCCGGGATAATCTCGGGATCGCGTATTACCAAATTCACGATTTCACTGCCGCCCTTCATCAGTTCCGGGTTGCGTTAGCGGCAGACTCAGGCTCCGAGCCGGCCAACTTATTTGCGGGACTTTCACTTGTAAAAATGCAGCGTCCGAAAGCGGCGTTACCGTATCTCGAGAGAGCTCATGCTCTACAGCCCGACGCCGCCGCCCCGGTTTTGGCTTCGGCCCAAGCGGATATCGCGCTGAACCAGGTCCGTAGCGCTCGCGTCCACTACGAGCAGGCAACGCGTCTGGATCCGGGAAATTCAGAAGCATGGTACGGCCTCTCCATTTCGGACCGCGTATTAGCTGAGCAAGAACTGAAGAGTGGCAAACCTAAAACATCCCGAGCCTTCATGGATGCCTCAGAAGCGGCCATGCAGCGCGCCATGAAACTGAATCCGGATTCGGTGCGCGCCCGCATGCTCCTGGGCGAATCGTTTCGAATTGCAGAGCGGTACGAGGATTCAATTCGCGAATACCAGGTCGCCACGTCAGAGCAGCCTACACTTGCCGCCGCCTGGTCGGGTCTGGCAGCGTCCTATAGCGCTTCAGGCGACGACGAGAAGGCGCAAACAGCCGCGGCACGAGCACACGAACTGGACCCGAACGATCCAGATACAAATGCTTTGATCGCGGCGATCTATTTGCGCCAGGGGAATACTGCCAATGCGGAGTCGTTCGCTGTGCATGCGCTCCGAATAGAGCCTGATCTTTCGGGCGCGCACGTCGTGCTTGCCAAAATCTATCTGGCAAAAAAGCAGCCTCAGCAGGCGTTACCGGAGTTACAGGCAGCCGTCAAAGACGACAACGACGGAAGCACCTACTACCTGCTAGCCACAACGCTCAGAGAACTGGGAAGACGTGAAGAAGCGGCTTCCGCCATGCAGAAATACAAGCAGCTTCATAGCGTGCATGTAGCGCCGATTTCAAGCAATCGCTGAGCGGATTTACTCCGCTGCGATCACGAGACCGGCTTCGATCTGGTCCATCAGACAGTGCATCAGAAATTGATGTCCTTCCTGCACGCGTGCGGTGTCGCTGTGCTGCACTACGATCGGGCAATCTGAGATCGACTTTGCCTTACCGCCGTCTTTTCCAAGAAATGCGATCGATCTCAGTCCCATGGCTTGCGCCTCGCGCAATGCGGAAAGCACGTTGGGCGAGTTACCGCTGGTCGTGAAGACAACTAATATGTCGCCCGATTGCCCCAGCGCGGAGATTTGTCGTGAAAAGGTATCTTCGAAGGCGTAATCGTTCCCGATGCAGGTAAGAATCGCGGAATCCGATCCGAGAGCAATGGCAGGCAGTGCGCGCCGGCTTTCCTTGTACCTGCCCATCAACTCACCCGCAAGGTGCTGCGCTTCCGAAGCGCTTCCCCCGTTTCCGCAGAGCAACAGTTTGTGCTTCGACCGTAATGCGTCAACGCACCAGCCCCCGGCAATCTTTAGGTGCTCTTCGTGCTCCTTAAGCGATTCAAAGACTGAAATCGCGTCGTGAAGGTACGTTTGAAATTCACTCATTAATCTAAACCCATCGCGACGCAAAGCGCCGCGGCGTCTCCGATCTGTTCGCCCAGTTCCGCCGTCAGCAATTTGACATGCGGCAGCAGCATGCGGCAGAGCCTCTCTCTGGACCACACGCCTTGCAGGCGCCAGCACTAGCTCGCCTAATCGCAACGCGATCCCTCCAATAATGATTTTGTCTGGATTGAACAGGTCTATCAGGATGGCGAGCGCTTCGCCCAATCTAACCGCCGCCCTGCGGAGCACCTGAAGAGCTACGTGATCGCCTTCGTGAGCCGCCGCCGCTACATTCTTCGCGTTCATCAAATCGCTTTTGTCCAGGTACTGAAGCAAAGCCGTGTCCTTGCCCTGGATGCGCGCAGCCTTGGCCATGCGGGTTGCCAGTTGGGCAATGCCTCCGCCGCTGGCCCAACCTTCTGCTGAACCTGCTTTGTTGTAACCGACAGGCCCAGTGCGTGTAAGTCGAACGTGCCCAATTTCGCCGGCAGAATCAGTGCATCCGTGATAGAGCCGCCCGTCGGTGATTATTCCAGCGCCGAAACCAGTACCCATAGTAATGAAAATCATGTCCCTCGCACCGCGCCCAGCGCCGAAACGATACTCGGCCACCGCACCGGCGTTCGCATCGTTCTCAAGACGGCATGGCACTCCAAAAGCCTTCTCGAGAATCGACGTAATAGGTACGTTTGTCCAGGTGGGAAGGTTCGGTGGACTTTGAATCAGGCCCGCATTCCGGTCGAGGGGACTACCGCAGCTTACGCCGATGCCTTCGATCGCACTCGCCCCTGCCTTTGCGAGCAAGCTTCGAATACCCTCCACGATCTGAGTGATTGCATGATCCGGGCCCTTCTGGGGCTCGGTAGGAAATTCGTGCCGTCCGAGCAGCTCCGGGGGAGAAAAAGACCCGAGAACAGCAGTCTTTGTGCCACCGATATCGACACCTATCCACAGTTTGTCTTTCAAGATCGATTACTCTTCGAGCGCATTGACTTGTTTGAAACTTCCGGTGCCTGCATCGAAACGCAGCGTCTTGATTTCATAGGGCCTGAATTTGCCGGACCAGGTTTTCTTGAGAAATCGGAAATTGATGCTCACCCCTGTCGCTCGGCCTTCAGTCTCGTAGCAGCGCAGGATCAGATCGTCGCCTATCTCCGATTTCTTAATTGCGGAGACTACCACGTCCGGCGCACTGACACTGAGGAGAGACGCAGATTCCGGCCGGGACCCGGAATGGATGCCTTGATAGACAACCGGAGTGGGGGTCGTGAAATTTTCCGTTAGCCTTGGTACGTTGGCGTCTTGCCAACGTCCCCTGATGAGGGACCAGCAGCAGCCGTAAACTTTGAACGCCCTGGTCTTGCCAGAGATGGTCAAGATGCGGGTCCAAGACATGTGGCTGGTGATTGGCGTACGCCGCTCCACGCACCACCGAAATGCGCATGTCGTTTCCATCTACGCTGTAGCCATATTTTGCGTCGTTGATCACGGCGAGGCCGTATGGAGTGTTTGCTGTCGCTCCGCTCACATCGATCCAGCGCTGGCCCGGATTCTCATCGCCGTTTGTTGGACGAACGATATTTCCGTAGCCGATCTCATACGTCGATCGCGGCTCCATTACCGCGACAGGAAAGCTGAGCTTCAACATCTTTTGATGCTCATGCCAATCGAGCGATAGCCTTGCTTCTACGGTATGGGCCTGCGCGTACAGCAACCAGTCTGTTGTCAAAGTCGAATTTTGATATGTAGAACGAACGCGCAAACGGCCTCTCAGTGGGCCATTCTCGAGAAGGCTGGACGTGGCATTAGCGAAAGAACCGATTTGCTTGTTGTACGCGACCACGTCGTGACTCCAGGTATCACTGTGGTCGTCCATGACCAAAGCGCGAGCGCCGGAGAGCCCGGAGGCGAACACCTCTCGTCCCGCCGCTTTGTCGAACAGCTTGATGCTGCCGTCCGTCTCGACCGTAAGGCGGAGATAAGCGTTTTCTAGCGTGCGATCTGTCGCGTGAACATCGCCGGCAGGTTGGGTACTCGATACTTTCTGCAAACGGATCTGCCGGTACCCAAACGGCGGCAGGTCAACACGTACAATCAGCCGCTGCCGATCGCTCACTTCAGTCGTCGCCGGGATCCACTGATGCATCAGCGCTTCTCCGCCTTCATCAGTGACTGTGCCCAGCGTCTCTTTGGGCCATTGGAGGTCATATTCCAGGTTCGCGGTAACTGGCCAAGGCTGTAGATTGAAGGCGACCAGATATTGGGAATCCGGATCGGTCGCGGGAATGCGCCAAGCAAGCTTTTCCGCGGCTTTATGTAGGGCCTGAGAGGCTACGTTGCGCGCAAACCAGTATCCCTCAGGCGCGGTAACCTCATAATGCTCCGGAAGCGCTGTACCAGCCAGACTGTCATGGAACTGCAAAAAAAGCACTCTCTTCCAAGCGGCGGTGAACTGCTCTTTCGGATAGGCTGCGTCCCACGCAAGTGAACCGATGGCGGCCAGCTTCTCCGCCGAGAGTAAATCGATTTCCGTTGTGCGGTTCGCTTTCTTCATCCAGGATTCGGCCGTGTAGCATCCCACCGAATGGTGCTGCAGATCGTCCTCGACAATCGGCACGTCTTCTAATGCACCCTTCCGCAGCTCAGCGAAATATCGGTCGGGTGAACTGAACATCGCTTTCGGCGCTCCCGGTTCCTGTTGCAGCGCTTCAATGGAGCGAATGTTCTGCTTCGTTGCGCCGCCGCCATGGTCGCCGGCGCCGTAGAAGGCCATGAAATCGTGAGGCAGAGGTTTCACTTGCGCGAAAATTTCGTGGATCCGTTTCCCGACACTTTTGTCTTCGCCGTATGCGATCGGGATGCGATACGTCAAAACTTTTGTGCCATCAGCCGATTCCCACCAGAACAGGTCGGAAGGTAGAGTTTTCTCCTTGGCTGCCGGGCGCATGAATACGTAGCTGTTCATTCCTTGCAGCTTCAGAATTTGCGGCAGGCTACCAGGATGGCCGAACGAATCGGGATTGTACCCGGTCGTCGCCATGCGGCCCAGCAAGCGCTTGAATGTCAACTGACCGTACAAGCCCTGCCGCACCAGCGATTCGCCGCTCGGAAGATTTACGTCCGGCTCCACCCACCACCCACCGACCGCGTCCCAGCGGCCTTGCTCCACGCGCTTGCGAATTTCCGACAGCATCTGTGGATCGTTCTCCGCAACCCATTCGTAGAACTGCGCTGAACTGGCGGTGAAAATGAATCCGGGTGTTTCCTTCATGCGCTCGAGCGCGGATCGGAACGTGCTTTGAACAATTGACAAACCCTCATACCACGGCCACAGCCAGACTGGGTCGATATGCGCGTTGCCAATTAAATGAACCCGGTATTGCGGCGCATCGGCAGGCCACCGCGGCGCCTCCTCAGCACTCAAGAGCGAACCGAGTGCAACGAGCGCGAAAATCGCACAAAGCGCTTTCCGTCCACTCGGTGAATTAGTAGGGTGCACCTACAAAATACGGTATCGTAACCTCCTTAGACTGTCAATCGCAACTTCCGCGGCGGCCGTTCAATGGCTGCGGCTACAATAAGGTCGTGAAATTTGTCGCTCTGCTACTGTGCGCGTTCGGTCTCTTGCGTGCGCAACAAGGCCCGGAACGGAACGGTAACTTCGATATCCGCTTTGAGCCTTGGGCTAAACTTCAGACCGGAGTGCAAGTGCCTTTTCAAATTACAGTGAAGGACTCGCTTAGCAAGCCGCTGATCGGCGCGAAGGTCACACTGCAAATTGAGATGCTGGACCACACGCGGGTTAAAGTATTCCCGGCGCCCTCCATCAATCCGGGTGTTTATATGGCGAAGCCAATTTTCCCCGTAGCAGGCGATTGGAACGTCTACGTCGAAGTCCGCCGCGCGAATCAGATGAGCGCGCGAACGATTGAGTTCAGCGTTCCGCAATAGATCGTGGACGAAGTAGGAACGATAAACAAAAAGAGCGAGACCGAAGCCTCGCCCTGTTCGCCGAATGTGAATCGAAATTAGAACATGTACAGCGGAGTGCCCGAAGTGGGCACTGATTCCTCAATCCCGCCTGCCGGTACGGGTTGTCCGTCGAGTTCGCCGATCTGCCTGCAGTAGATGCCGTTCTCACCGAGGTAAACCTCTAATTCCGCAGGGCGGGGAAGCGAACCTTGAATCAATGCTTCCGATAGAGGATCTTCGATGTATTTCTGAAGTGCCCGGCGCAGCGGCCGAGCACCATAACTTCGGTCTGCGCACGTCTTGTCCAGGATGTATTTCGCCGCGTCCGGTTGCAGCTTGATCTTGATCTGTTTGGCGAGCAGGTTGTAATTAATCTGTTCCACCAGAAGATCGATGATCTGAATCAGGTCTTCATCCACGAGCGAAGTGAATAGAATCACCTCATCCAGACGATTCAGGAACTCAGGGTTGAAGGCGCGTTTGACCTCACCCATTACCTGATCTTCCACTTTCGGCGGGATACCCGTGGTCGAAGGATTGGCGAACCCGATCTGACCGCGCTTATCGAGGAAACGCGCGCCCAGGTTCGAGGTCATGATAATGATCGTGTTCTTGAAATCGACCGTATTGCCAAGCCCATCCGTGAGTTGCCCGTCTTCGAACACCTGCAGAAGGATGTTATAGATGTCCGGATGCGCTTTCTCGATTTCGTCGAGAAGAATGATCGAATACGGAGCCCGCTTGACCCGTTCCGTCAACTGGCCGCCCTCTTCATAACCCACGTAACCTGGAGGCGATCCGATCAGCTTCGAAATCGAATGCTTCTCCATGAACTCCGACATGTCGAAGCGGATGAGTGATTTCTCGCTGCCGAACAGGAACCCCGCTAGCGCGCGCGCTACTTCCGTTTTCCCCACGCCCGTCGGACCCAGGAACAGGAACGAACCGGAAGGCCGCTTCGGCGACTTCAGCCCAGCACGCGAACGTCGTATCGCCCGGGACAAGGCGGAGATCGCCTTCTCCTGGCTGATGACGCGCTTGTGCAGTTCCTCCTCAATCCGGAGCAGCTTATTGATTTCTTCTTCCTTGATGGAAGTCATCGGGACGCCGGTCCAGCGCGCCACCACGTCCTCGATATCGTCTTTTGAGACCACGCCCGTAGACGTATCGTCGAGGTTGTATTTCTCGCGTAAAACGCGCAGGTTCTCGCGCTCTTTCCGCTCTTCGTCCGAATAAAAGCGCGCCTTTTCAAATTCGTGATTGGCAATGGCGTTCTCCATGCGGTGCACGATGAACTTGATGCGCTTTTGAATGTCGGCGACTTCGCTCGGCAACGTGGTCTGGCGCAGCTTCACCCGCGCGCCGGCCTCATCGATCAAGTCGATGGCCTTATCCGGCAGGAAACGATCGGGAATAAAGCGGGTGGATGTATAGACAGCCGATTCAATGGCTTCGTCCGTATACGCGACCGCGTGGAACTTCTCATACCGCTCCTTGATGCCGAAGAGAATCCGAATGGCGTCCGTCTCGCTCGGTGGAGGAACTTTGACGGCCTGAAAGCGCCGTTCGAGCGAACGATCTTTTTCGATAGATTTCCGGTACTCCGCGGGCGTCGTGGCGCCGATGCACTGAATCTCGCCTCGCGATAGCGCCGGCTTCAAAATGTTCGCGGCATCGAGCGAACCTTCCGCCGAACCGGCTCCCACCAGAGTATGCAGCTCATCGATGAAGATGATGGCGTTCTGATTTTCCATCAACTCCTTCATGATGGTCTTCAGGCGCTCTTCGAACTGACCGCGGTACTTGGTTCCAGCGACGATCAGCGATAGATCGAGTGCCAGGATGCGCTTGTCCGACAAAAACGAGGGTACGTCCCCATCTGATATGCGCTGCGCCAAGCCCTCGACGATTGCCGTCTTGCCGACCCCCGGTTCTCCGATCAGCACCGGGTTGTTCTTCGTGCGGCGGCAAAGAATTTGGACCACACGGTCGAGTTCGGAATCCCGCCCAATCAGCGGATCGAGCATTCCGTCCACCGCGGCTTGCGTCAAATCCCGGCTGAACTCAGCCAGCAGAGAACTCTCTTTGGGCCTGCTGGCGGAAGTTTTCTCCGAAGCGGAACGTGCAATCTCTTCCCGCACTGCCGAAAGCCTGAGCCCGCGTTCATGCAAAATCTCCGCCGCGAAGCTTTTCTCTTCCCGCAACAAACCCAATAAAAGGTGCTCAGTTCCAATGTGCTTGTGGCTTAAGCGCTCCGCTTCCTCAGCGCCATAGGCCAATACGCGCTTACACTCGTGGCTCAGCGGAAGATCGACAGACGTCGAAACTTTCTCGCGCACGGTCGTGTGGGCCTCAATCTGCTTGCGAATCGATTCGATTGCGGCATGCGAACGCAGAAATCGATTGGCAAGCGCCTTGTCCTCACGCAGCAGACCTAATAAAAGATGTTCGGTCTCAATATAAGGACTTCCGAACTGGCTCGCCTCGTATCTCGCGAAGAAGATCACGCGGCGCGCTTTCTCGGTATAACGTTCAAACATAAGTGCCACCGTCGAGACGGGTTGCGTCTCGTACTACCCCGGTCCCCTGTAGTTCCGTCGCAGACGGCACGTGCAGGTTGCCCTTCCTTAACTCTAGAACTCGGTCACAACCAAACGCGAAAGCCAGATTGTGTGTGACAAAAACCGATGTCAATTGATGAGACGTATGCAAGTCCCTAAGCAGGTTCATGATCGTCTCGCCGGTCCGGTAGTCCAGGCTGCCCGTCGGCTCATCCGCCAAAAGAACCTTCGGACGTCCCACTAGCGCTCGCGCCAACGCCACCCGCTGCTGCTCCCCGCCCGATAGCTCGCCCGCACGATGCCCGGCGCGGCCCTTTAAACCCACCTCATCTAGAAGAGTGCTCGCAGCACCGGCACATTCTGCCACCGTGACGCCCCTAATTAAAAGCGGCATCATCACGTTCTCAAGCGCGCTGAATTCGGGCAGAAGCGAGGGATTTTGCCAAACGAAGCCAATCTCCCGGTTGCGGAAGGTCGCGAGCGCATAGTCGTTCATCCCGACAATGTCGCGCTTGCCGTAAAGGATGCGTCCTCCCGATGGCTTATCCAGACCACCCAGCAGGTGCATGAGCGTGGACTTTCCAGCCCCTGACTCTCCGATGATCGCCAGTCGCTCGCCCGCACAGACCTGCAGCGAGAGATCCTTGAAAACCGTTACTTCCGCACCGCCTGAGCGATAGATTCTCGTGACAGAATCCGCCCAGATTGCATATTCTGGGTCCAAAACTCCCGCCTTCACCTCTAGATTAAAACAGGCGACGCGAGATGTGTGGACCGCGACAGCAAAATGAATGTTTTGCTTCCATCCGCTCGGGAACGCGTGCTGCTTCCTTGCACTTATCGGCAAGAAGCCGGCCGGAACGACGTTACTTGGCTACGATATTCACCAGTTTATCGGGAACTACGATCACCTTTACGATCTGTTTTTCCCTAATAAACGGCAGAATTTTTTCGTGAGCTAAGGCCAAATGCTCCAGTTCTTCTTTGCCCGTCCCAAACGGTACCCGCAGGTGCCCACGCAGCTTTCCATTTACCTGGACTGGAATTTCGGCCAAATCTTCTTTGGCGAGATCCTCATCGAATGTGGGCCAGCTCTCGCGAAAAATCGGGCCGTTATGCCCTAGCGTCGCCCACAGTTCCTGCGCCGTATAAGGAGCGAACGGCGCCAGCATCAGCGTCAGCTTCTGGCAGACTTCGCTAAGCGCCCTGCGCGACATCTTTGCTTCCGACTGATACAACTCATTCAAAAGTTCCATCAGCGACGCAATGGAGGTGTTGAAGTGCCACCGGCTGTCGAAATCGTTGGTCACTTTACGGATGGTTTGGTGCAATTTGCGAAGTGCTGAGCGATCCGTTTCCGTTGCCTCACTTCCACCCTGCCCGTCGGCATTTCGTGTAATGAACCGATACACTCGCCCCAAAAATCGGTGCTGGCCTTCCACACTCGATTCGTTCCAGTCCATGTCCTTCTCGGGCGGAGCAGCGAAAAGCGTATACAGGCGGCACGTGTCGGCGCCGTATTTTTCCACCATCTCATCCGGATCGACCACATTGCCTTTCGACTTGGACATGGCGCTCCCGTCCTTCAACACCATCCCCTGCGTGAACAGGTTGCGAACGGGCTCATTATTGCTGATTACTCCCAGATCGCGCATGATCTTGGTCCAAAACCGCGAGTAGATCAGGTGCAAGATGGCGTGCGTCACGCCCCCGATGTATTGATCGATCGGAAACAGGTCCGCAATAATCTTGGAATCGAACGGCGCACGGTCGTTGTGCGGATCGCAATAGCGATAGAAGTACCAGGAGGAATCGACAAACGTGTCCATCGTGTCGCTCTCGCGCCGTGCGGCCCCTCCGCACTGCGGACACGGCACGTTCATGAACGATTCCACCGATTCGAGCGGCGATCTCCCCTTGCCCGTGATCTTCACATCGGCGGGCAGAACCACTGGTAAATCCTGCTCAGGTACCGGAACCGCTCCGCATTTCGGGCAATAGATGATCGGGATGGGCGTGCCCCAATAGCGCTGCCGCGAAATGCCCCAGTCCTTAATTCGATAGGTAGTCGATTCAGTGCCGAAACCATGCTGGCTCGCAAAAGCCGCCATTTTCTTGCGCGCTTCGCTGCTCGCCAAGCCGGACCATTCGCCCGAGTTCTCAACCACGCCGTATTCAAGGAACGGCTCGCTCATCCGATCGCCGTCTGCAAGAGCGCCATCCACCGGCCGAATTACCGGAACAACCGGAATGCCATAGGTCCGGCAAAACTCAAAATCGCGTTCATCGTGGGCCGGAACAGCCATAATGGCGCCCGTGCCATATCCCATCAGCACGAAATTGCCAATCCAAATCGGAACCTTCGCCCCGCTAAATGGATGAACGGCATAGCGGCCCGTGAACAGGCCCATTTTCTCCAGGTTGCCGGGATCTTGCCGCGCCGTGGCATCGATCATTTCTTTGATCTTTTGCCTCTCGCCTTCCTCCGTCACCAACTGCTCTACCAGCGGATGTTCCGGCGCGATAATCAGGCAAGTGGCGCCATAGATCGTGTCAATCCTCGTGGTGAACACACGGATTTTGGCTGCCGTGTCCGCGACCGCGAACTCCACTTCCGCGCCCTCGGAACGGCCAATCCAGTTCCGCTGCATGGAAATCACGCGCTCCGGCCAGCCGTCCTCGAGTGACTTCAACGCGTCCAGCAACTCGCCCGCATAAGCAGTGATCTTGAGGAACCATTGCTGCATGGCCCGTTGCTCCACGGGCGTCGTCTCGTGCCGCCAGCAGCAGCCGTTCACCACCTGTTCGTTCGCCAGTACCGTGCCGCATTCCGGGCACCAGTTCAAAAGCGCTTCCTTCCGGTACGCCAAACCTCGCTCGAACATCTTGATAAAGAACCATTGGTTCCAGCGGTAATATTCCGGCTCACACGTGGCGATTTCCCGGTTCCAATCGAGCGCAAAGCCCAGCCGGTGCATCTGCGCCTTCATGTGCGCGATATTGCTCAGAGTCCACTCGCGCGGCGGGCGACCCGCCTTCAGCGCGGCGTTCTCAGCCGGCAATCCGAACGCATCCCAACCCATCGGGTGCAGCACGTTATAGCCGCGCATCCACATATACCGGGCCAGCGCATCGCCGATCGAGTAGTTGCGCACGTGTCCCATGTGCAGCTTGCCGCTTGGATACGGCAGCATCTCAAGAACGTAGTACTTCGGCTTATCGGGCGCGTTCGCTACGTACAGCGCCGGGTCGCTCGCCCACCGCTCATGCCACTTCGGCTCGATTTCTTTGTGGTCGAACGCTTTTTCGGGGATACCAACTCCTTCAATGCCAGAACGTTGCGTAGATCGTCTCCCGGCTCATCGACGGGAGTTTCCAGGATGAACGCTTTGTGCCGCAGTTCCGGATGATTCAGGATGCGGCGAAAGCCCTCAAGACCAATATATCCGGCCCCTATGTTGGCGTGCCGGTCGGAATGTGAATTCAAAGGGGTTTTCGCGTCATTGGTGTGAATCACCGGCACGTGCTCCAGGCCCAACGCTTCGGACGCAGTATCGATTAATCGTTCTAAACCGGCTTCTTGCGCCAGGTCGAAGCCGCTGACGTAGCAGTGACAAGTATCCAGGCAGAAACCGATCGGAATGTCGAGATAAGGACTGGCTAATTGGCGAATCGTGCCCAACTCGTCCAGCTTTCCTCCTAGCTGCGCTCCCGCGCCGGCGGTATTTTCCAGCAGAATGGTCAGCTTGGCATGTTTCTTCAGGTCGTCGTTCACGCCGCGCCAAGCCAACGCCAGAGCTTCGGCGACGTTCAAAATGCCTTGCTCCACAGTCAGGCCTTTGTAATTGCCGGGATGTGTCACCAGGTATTCCGCACCAATCAAGAGCGCACGTTCCATCTCGCCCTGAAAGCCGTCAATCGATTTTTCGCGAATCAGCGAAGACGGTGCCGCCAGGTTAATGAGGTAGCTATCGTGAATCGTCAACGGCGTCAAGTCATGCCGGTCGCGTAACTGCTTCAAGTTCCTGATTTGCTCGGGATCCGGGCTCTTGGTCCGCCACATGCGCGGGCTGGCGGAGAAGATCTGGAACGTGTTCGCACCCAATTCGTGCGCCTTGATAGCCGCGCGCTCCAGCGAACCCGCCGTCGAACAATGAATGCCGATTCGCAACCCCTAGCATACGGGTGCAGCGCGTTCGGGGAAGCCACAAGGTTCAGGCGGCTTGTTTGGCGGTTCTGGCGTCAGCACGGCGGGATTCGAGGCGCTCGATATGAGCCTCGATTTGGGCAGTTGAAAAAGGGAACTATTCGGTGCGGGCTCGAAGAGTAGGCCGCTGGTTTGTGTCGCGCGATAACGGTTGGCGATGAGGTCGAGAGCTTCCTATCGGGCTGAGCGGCGCTCGGCCTGCAGACGACTAAGTTCGGCCAATTGCTTTTCGCGGCGGCGGGTGAGCCGACGTAAAAGGCTTCGGCGAATTCAATGTGGCCCTGGGCGAAAATTGCAGTCCCTAGGCACGGGATACGTTTAAGGCCGCCAAGCCGCTGTCGCCGATCGATTGGACCGGATCGCATTCGCGAATGCCGACCGGACGAACATCATTCTGATGGGCGCGGAGATGGTTTTAGTAAGCGGCGGAACTCGTCGGTTGCAGCAGGACGGTGTGGCCGGTCAGGCGCTGTGACGGCGTTCAAACAAGATTTGGCTTTCCCTTCGGGGCTGGCGGGTCCGCTGGATAGCTAGCGTTGGTACGGTTGGCCGCGAGTTGGGCGTTGGAAATTGAAGGCGCGCGGAGGGATGGCTCGGCGGGTGAATCCTCACTTGCGGGCTCGGTTCGTCGCAGAGCGCTCCGGCAACATGACGTCGTGCGTTTGCCGAAGGAGTCTTTCGGTTTTGTGGGCGGCTTTCTTAGCTTTGCGCTCAGCGGCGAGGCGGAAGGAGGGGATAGGAGATACAGGGATTCAAAACTGCCGTCCAGCTATTTCGCGAAGGTCTTTCAAACGAATCCGAGCGGTTGTCTTGCGCGTGACGGCTGGGCCGCTCGTTCGCCAACAAGTCTCGCTGTTACGCGGGAGCGAAATTCCCCAGGTTATTCCGTGTCAGCCTAACTCGCACCGGTATGTTATGCACTGCAGTTTATGTTTGGATTCGCGCGGATCCCAATCATGAATAACGGACAATTCGCCACCCTGTGCCACAGGCTTTGAGATCATTTCGACTGTGATGTGTTTAACGACGCACAGTTGCATCTGGATACCTGGAGCGAGAGATTTCACATGTTGACCTCGCCCCTAGTCAGGATAATTGTCTTACCGGATCCTTGCGTCCCTTTCACTTCCACGTGGAGCGTAATTTGTTCCTTGACACATTCCAAGTCGTATGGTTCACTCTCGTGCTTTGTGGGATCGACTTTGTAGTCCTTTCCAAGATAATGCTCAATAGCTACTTGCATCGCACGATCTTCAACGGCTTTCCGAATATGTAAATCGCTGTCGATTCCCTGCGCCATTTCCTCCGCGGTTTCAGCCGCCATTTTCGCTTCGGCAGCAACATCTGCTACGTGCCACCACAGTTTGTCGAGTGTCCAAAGGTCTATGTTGAGCTTTGCTGACAGAGAGCCGAGCAACTTATTTATACGGTCATAGCGTTGTCCGAACGAACTTCGGTTTTCAAACTTAGGCCAGAGTCGGAGCCGCTTGAGACCGGCTTCGGAGGTTTCGTTCCACACGCCATATTTCTCGGGGTAGGCAATCTGGAGAACGGCTGTTAGTAGCGCTCGGTTTACATTTGCGATTAGCGGCGGCTCAGTTCTTGGGCGTATCTCATCGAGGCGTTCTGCAATGGATTTACTTTCGTCCAGCAGAACCGTGAGCGCGCTGCGTAGACGTGGCATATCTTCGGTTACTGTTCTGGGAGTTCTTGATAAGCCGCTCCAGTGTTTGTTCCTGGACTTCTTAAGAAATTCTCGGAAGTCAGCCGCTTTTAGCTCATGAATACTCTCCAACCTGAAAATGTGACCAAAATGCATGAGAACGCTTTGTTTTTCGCCCTGAGACGTACTCTTGTCGATGTGATCGAGGGCACGACTAAGCTGTTGAAATCCCTTGGTGTTTTCTAAGCCTTCGGACATTCTCGGACTATGATAACCAGACGACGACTTCTGCCAAATCATGCATAGTATCCTTGAAATTCTCAAATCGAGTAACGGCGGAAGGAGCGATGCGATGCGCAAGATGTTTGTCGCTACAATGATCAGTTTAATTCTGCGGACAGCGACTAGCGGTGCGCAGAATAAGGCAGACGCTTTTCCGTACGCGCAGCTCCTCTTGAACCCGGCTACCGAGAGTCTGGCGTCGGAGTATCGGGGGTTTGATCCTGCAATGGTCTATCGTGCTATCGAAGCACTCGGGCCAAATCGGCCAAAGTCCGCTTTTGATACTACGGCGGATTATGAACTTAGAAGGGCAGCTTTTTCGACGCTGACGTTCTTGCCCGGCATTCCAGTGTCGAGCCAACTGTCATTTGTGTTGAATGACCCCGATGCGAAGGTTATCCCGCCTGCAATCAGCTTTGTCTACGATACCGACACTGAGACACTTCAGCTGACCGTATCACCCGAACGACGAACCTTTGTATTGACTCCAGGTATTCCTGTTCTAAGTACGCTAACCCTGAAAAGCGATGTCAAACGCCTTGATCGCTACACGGGACAGAATGCTTACGGCGCAACTGCGGAAGTCAACGACATCCTCGACGAGGAGTACGGCATTGCGCTGAATACAAGAACTTGGCTGGACGGAGCCCGAAGTGTATCTCCATATGCTTCCCGCGGAGGCTATACAGGTGTATCCGAATCTCCGTGCTCTCCTCGTGTGCACTCCTACCGAACCCTGGATCAGCCACCGCGTTGAGCATGTCGCCCCAACCCTCAGTAATCCTGCCGACTACCATAGATCCGAGAATTATCTTCGGGTTGTGCCAAACGAATTATGGAATTTGATGTGCTTTCGGGGAGAGTAATAACAAAGATCACGGAAGAGACGCTCAAAACCCAACAATGCGCACCTGGAAGAGCGGCAAAAACACTTCCCGGTACGACTCGAGATTAACAGCGCATGCGAATCGGTCGTCTTTGTTCGTTACCGAGTCGACGATGGGCCGGAGGAGTTGGGGGATTTGCTCCGGGGTTGGGACGAATACCGTAAAACTCCCCATTATTCTTGAGGCGAAGTCCAAGATCACGATTTCCGTTGAGTACGCCTATACGCTGGCTCACTTAACGTTCAAACTGAATGGCCGTCGTGCAACGCAGAGTGGATTACTGAGAAGGGTAAGGCAATTCGGTTGAAGCAGCGCGGAACTGGGGTTCAGGCGTGTTATTCGCCAGTGCCGAAAATCCAGAGCGCAGCCATAACGTTCCAAAAGCCGTAACCTAGACTGGGGGGTAAACACAAAGTACATTGTCAGAGACCCGCACCGGATCACGCCCGCCGGGTTAGAGTGCTATGAAGACGGACGGATCTTTTCATGAGCGTATCAACGGTGAGCAAGAGTTGCAGGACGCTGTATTCTGCTGCGGAAACCCCAACGATTTCCGCAGTTTCGCCGATGCCGTTCGTGATGTGTTTACCGGAGATGATCATTCTGATGTAAGCGGCTGTGACGCCAAGAGCGTCAGCTGTTGCCTTTCGCGGCAGATTATGCGAGAAGACGCGGGAGAAGGCGGGACAGTACACTCAAGCCCCGTCCAGAACTCCCCGCTAGCAATCAACACCTATCCTGAGCGTTGCGCATCAGATCAGGCATCCGCAACGGCAAGGGGCGGTTGATACAGGTGGAGAACAGTGCGTCCGTCACCGACTACACCGGGTACGGCTCGCTGGGCCGCGTCCTAGCTAGCGTGGGGACCCTTGAGCGGGTCATTGCAGGCAAGGAACGGGCGAGAGGTATGATAGAGTGCCACAGAGCCGGCAGCTAAGACCGGCCGAGCAATGGAGCTATCAAGCCCGGTAGCTAGCGTGGTTCCGGGTCTCGTGCTCAATGCAGTGGTGACGTTCGTAGACCTGTTGTTGAGGGTCGGGCGATCCCGATTAGAAGAGTGCCCGTTTTGCGCGACCCGGGCCGTCGTCTGTTGGCAAGGAGAGGACGGATGGCGAGAAAGCGCAAGTAAGGATGCAAGAACAACAACGCGATGTTGCCGGTGATGCGGCCCGATGCAGCGGGAATTGATATCGGGGCGACGGAGATCTTCATGGCTGTCCCTGCGGATCGCGCGGCGGAGAAGTACGTCCATTCCCGACTTTCACCAAGATCCTCTATGCGTTGGCCGATTGGTTGAAGCAATGTGGGGTGAAGACGGTGGCGATGGAATCCACTGGCGTGTACTGGATTCCTGTTTCAGATTTTGGAGGCCCGGGGCATCGAGGTGTACCTGGTCAACGCCAGGCATGTGAAGAATGTGCCGGGCCGTCGGACCAACGTCTGCGATTGTCAATGGTTGCAGTTCTTGCACTCGGTCGGATTATTGCGAGCGTCGTATCGACCCGAACAGGAAGTCTGCGCGGTCCGGTCTCTGTTGCGGCATCGGGAGAGCCTGGTGCAGATGGCCGCGACTCACGTCAACCATATGCAGAAGGCGTTGGACCAGATGAATCTGCAATTGCATCATGTGATCAGTGACATCATGGGTCAAACCGGGTTGGCGATTGTGGATGCCATCCTGGCGGGAGAGCGCAGTCCATCCGTGCTGGCCAAGTTGCGCCATGACCGCATCAAAGCCAGCGAAGAGGTCATTGCCAAATCGCTGGTCGGCGACTATCGGGCGGAACACCTATTCACTCTGCGGCAATCGCTGGCCGCCTATCGCAGTTACCAGAAAATGATCGAGGATTCCGACCACGAGATCCGGGAGCACTGGAAGAGTTCAAGCCGCAACTGCCCTCAGCTCCGGAGGAGGACAAGTCCAAGCCGCCAATCAAAAAGGCCTCCGCGGACGGAATCTTACGTTCGGAGCTCCAACGGGTCTTCGGCATCGATTTGACCAGAGTCCCAGGGATTCGGACCGGCATCGCGCAGACTCTGTTCGGAGAGATCGGCCCCGATTTCACCAGGTTTCGCAGCGCGTCCGCCTTTGCTTCCTGGATGGGCCTTTGCCCGGATAACGAGATCAGCGGTGGCAAGGTTCTTTGGACCGGCACGCGCAAAGTAAAGCGCCGAGCGGCTCTGGCCTTACGAATGGCGGCTCAATCTCTTCATCACAGCAAGAGCGCTCTTGGCGACTTCTACCGCCGCATGCGTGCCAAACTGGCCGCTCCCAAAGCGATCACCGCTGCCGCTCATAAGCTTGCTCGAATCATCTTCCACCTGATCACCAACACTCAAGAATTCGAGGACAGTAAATTTGCCGCCGATCAACTGCGCTCTCAGAAACGTCAGGAAACTAAACTACGGGCAAAGGCTAAGTCTATGGGCTTCGCACTCATTCCCTTTGAACAGGCCGGGTGAGTTCCTTAGAAGAAGCAATCAGGGGACGGCGGGGCTGAATTACTTTTTCTCGTATACGTACAACCTCGCGGGAGCGCTGACGTCGGAGACGTATCCGTCGGGGCGTGTCGTGGGGATGTGTTATGACGGCGCGAATCGGGTGAGCGCGGTGGTCGAGGGGAGTTGCGGAGCGGCGACTAAGAATTATGCGACAGGGATCGGGTATGTGCCGCATGGGCCGGTGAACGACTACATGCTGGGGAACACGGTAGAGCCGGTGATGAACTATAACAGCCGGCTGCAGCAAACCATCACCTGCGATGCGGTGGGGAATAATCCGAACAATTACCTGTTCAACGAGACGTTGAACTGGGGAGCGCGAACAACAACGGCACGCCGCAGAGTAAGACGATCTACGCGGGTGGTCCGGGAGTGTTGAGCAGCCTGACAAACGTGACGCAGAGCTATACGTACGACGGGGTGAACCGGTTGACGGCGGCGGGCGAGGCGGGCGGGTGGTCGCGCGGCTACGGCTACGACGCGTACGGAAACATGTGGATCACGGGGGCTACCGGAGTGGGTCTGAGCCCGGCGGCGGCGACCAGCAACATTTACTCGGCAGCGACGAATCACAAGGGCAACGAGCAGTACGATGGGGCGGGCAATCAGACGACGCAGGGCGGGATGTATACGTTCAGCTACGACGCGGAGAACCGGCAGATCGTCGAGAGCAACACGCTGGGCAATCCGGGGATGTGGTATGCGTATGATGGCGCGGGGCAGCGGGTGGAGAAGACCATCGCCAACACGAGCACGACGACGGTGTTTGTCTACGATGCGTTCGGGCAGATGGTGGCCGATTACGCCAGTACGGCGCAACCGGCGCCGCCGTGCACGACGTGTTACTTAGCGTATGACTCGCTGGGGAGCGCGCGGCTAATGACGGACCAGAATGCGCATGTGGTGGGGCGTCACGATTACCTGCCGTTCGGCCAAGAGATTCCGGCCGGGACCGGTCCGCGCACGACGGCGCTGGGGTTTGGAGCAGCCGACGAGCTGAATGAGAAATTCACCGGGCAATACCGGGACACGGAAACCGGCAACGATTTCTTCCATGCGCGGTATTACAGCAGCGGGATGGGTCGGTTCAACAGCGCAGATCCGGGGAATGCGGGGGCGGATGCGATGAATCCGCAAAGCTGGAATGCGTACAGCTACGTTTGGAATAATCCGCTGGGGTTGATCGACCCGACTGGGCGCACGGTGACGTGTTCGACGGACGCAAACGGGAATTTCTCCTGCTATGACGACGACCCGCAACCATCAGGAGGCGGCGGGGACGGCAACCCACCCGATCTTGAGAGCACCTGCTGGTGGTGTTTCACATACGGTTTTCCGTTTAGCGGCAGCCGCCAGCCGGCTCAGCCATCACAGCCTCCCCCGCCCCCGCCGGCGAGCCATTCCCAGCCCCCAAACAACGGGAACGTCTTTTCCTGTGCGTCCGAGTTCGCCAGCAAGTACAGCATCGCGGCCGGGCTGCAGAGGTTCGGCATCGGGACTAAAGGCGTCGGTGGGTTCATTACAAATGCGCTGGGCGGCAACGCATTTAGCGGAGCCACCGACCTAATCCAGAGCTTCGGCAGCGGCGAGGCCGGGGGCCACAATGTTTTCTACAACATGGCCCAAGGGGTTGCGGCGGGTCGTACGCAGGGGTTCGGGGCGGCTTTTGGCAAGAGCATTGAAGGAACGCCGTTGGCGTCGGGTCCTGTCGATTTAGCAACCGCCGCCCTCGTTACAAAAGGCTTCTCCATAGCCACCGGCGCCGGTCAAACGATTCAGACGCTTAACGGGGTGGCTAGGCTGGGCTCGCTTGGCCTAGACGTGGGAGAAGTTGCGATGGGTGTCGGAACCTTGAAGCTGATCTACGACGCAGCCTCATATGGGGTCGGCCTGGTCCACTGCTATTAGGGTTGCCATGCACTCAATCGTTTGGTTACTCCTATTCGCTCCCCCGTGCCTAGCGTTACTAACGTGGCTCATGACTCGCGGTTGGAAGTTGATGATGATGGGCAGCCGTTCAACTTCACGAGTCGCAGCATGGCAGAAGTATGATTTTTGGATCATTCTGGGGATTCTTTATGTCGTGATGTTTGCCGCTGCGGTTATCGAGCACAAACTTTAGTCGGGACAAAAGCCCGAACGGTGCCTTCGGCACCGGTTTCAAGGTGACACGTCACCCCTGGGGAGTTGCTGTACGGCAGCCTGGGTTCCTGTACAGCAACCATTAAAAACAAAGGGTAAAGCCGCTTCAGGTTACCGTACAGCAACCTGAGGTTCCCGTATAGGAACTTTGGGTTGCTATATGGTTACCGCTGAAAACAAAGACTTTTCTCTTTAGCCGCTATCGATAGGCGTCTTTCCGATTGAGCACGCGCAGGATGCGGAGCGTGTCGCCGACGACCTGAAAACGGACGCGGAAATCGCCGATGCGCAGCCGGAACTCGGGCGGATCGATGCCTTGCAGCTTCTTCACTTTCCCCGCGCCGTGCTCGGCGAAGCGCTCGACAGCCGCCTTAATCTGACGGGCGTTTCGTTTCTCGAGCGCGGCCATATCTTCGAGCGATTCTTCGCTCCACTCGACCTGTTTCACTTTTTAGTCGAGACCTAACCGGCGCATGGCTTCGGCATGGGAGATGCCTTTGCCGCCGCTGCGCTCCAGCGAGCGGCGCGCTTGAGCGACGGCCTCGCGTTCTTGTTCGGTCTCTTCTTCATCTTCGACGGGAGCAGCGCGCAAGACGGCGGTGACGGGATCGACGATGCTTTCGAGGAAACCGACGAGCGCGGAAATCTGAGATTCCGGCAAGCAGTCAATCAAGTGGTGGGCTTGTTCGCGCGAGCTCATCGGTTCGAACCTCCGTTATCAGAAAAGCGGCGCTCGGCTTCTTTCATGGTGTTGCGCAGGACGATGCTTTCGATTACGGAGCGGATGACTGTCACATCTGTATTGGGCTCACGCTCTGTACTGAAATCGACGCCATCATCGACCAATACCAGGCGTCCGTTGATACCTTGAAGAGCGTATCCTTCCTTGGAGGAGTGAGATGGGGAATCATCGGCGCCGATCTTCAGTCCAAAGGAGGCCTGCATGTCCGCCGATGGGAAGGTCACTCGGGACATCTGAAATCCTTCGGTAGTGAGCTTTTGAAAGGCCAAGTCGTAAGACGAGCCCAATGATAGGCCTGTAACGTCGAACTGCTGCGCCTGACCTGTTAGCGAGGCGGTCAGCGCAAGCAGCGACAATACTATCCACATACAAGGTCGTTCAGTTTTTGTCATACATTTAGAACACACATTTACGCGGCTACTTCGGTAACGCCGCGCGCCTATGCCCATAGACCGTCACGTTGGAACGCGGGTTTCAGGACCCGTGAAACCCTTCCACATCATAAATGACGGCGGTTGGCTATCCATCCTGCACAGGGCGCCGTTGCGGGAATCCACCGACTCCTTAAAAGAAGTTTTTCGGTCGGAGGTTGCGATCCCCTAAAGATCTTCGGTCACCTGCCCGATGGTCTGGTCATGCGTGTTGCCATTTGCGCTTCTGCTCGCCTCTACGCTTTTTGGTTCGCCGGAGTCTTCTGAGTGCGCGCAATGCAAATGGGCGAATTCACCGAAGCTCAGCCGCTCGCTATGCACTTAGGCGTGATAATCCTTCGAGTCTGAGCCCGCAAGAACAAACGCAGCATGACGGGAAAGGGGCGAAACGCCATCCTTCCCGCGTAAGCCTGGCCAAAACCAGCCGTCTTCCGCGCCCATCCTCAGCGGGTTCGTTCCTTCCCCGCAACGCCCCTCCCTAACGTTCCTGTGGTAGCGCTCCGCGCATCGATCACTTGACCCCGGCGAGAGTGTTCACGCTTCGGCTACCGCCTTTTCTTTCGGGGGCATCGCACGGCCAGCTCACCGAGGCAACAACTTCTTTTTGACACCCCCGAGCACAAACCGCTCGGCAAAAAAGTTGATTGCACGGCAAGCACTCAGGCCGCGCAACCAATGCCCCGAAAGGCGGTAGCCGAGCCTTTCCACCCTCCGCCGGGACAGAAGGCGGGACAGGGGACAGAAGGCGGGACAGGGACAGAAGGCGGGACGACAGAAGGCGGGACACAGAAGGCGGGACAGTACGACACAGAAGGCGGGACAGTACACTCAAACCCCGTTCCAGAACTCCCCGCTAGCAATCAACACCTATCGTGAGCGTTGCGCATCAGATCGCGCACTCCCAACGGGGAGGGGCGGTGGAGGGGAGTTGCGGAGGGCGAGCAAGAACTATGCGACCGGATCGCGTATGTGCCGCACCACGGGGCAGCAGTTGCAAGGCGCCGAGGCAGATCAGGCCTATTATCGCCAACCCTGAGAGTTCCGAGCACTCGAGCCGGCGGCATTCAATGCAACCTCGTCCACGAACGCCGTCAGATCGCCCGTGCGCGTCTTTCTACCTTCGAATTCCAGAAAATGGGCCCAGCGGTCAGATCGATATCGGGCGTCTCCAATGTCCACACATACGGCAAGCTGGTGTATGACGTCTGCGCCCTACTGAGGCCGCCGCTTCAACATTCCACATCCGGACCGCAACGGGGGCCAATGCGCTCATTCTGCCGACAGCGAATACAACAGGCGTTTCGACCGCCGCCCAGTCTCTGATCATTCCAAAGATGGCCGCCTACGTTTTGATCTTCTATGCCGCCGCCCGCCGGAGCAGAGCTGGCTACGCTGATGCCTTTTTGACTTGCTCTTCTGCTTGCCGCGAGAGGGCGGCGTATCTGAAGATTTCCTCGTGAAACAGCAGGCTTCTGCCGGCGTCTTGCCTGCGTTCGACTAGAGCGGAGGTTTAAACATGAGCGATAGATTCAGAGCCCTGAGTCGCCGGCAGGCGCTGTTGGGGGCTGCGGGACTGGCCGCGCTGCCGGGCGGTATTGCATTGGCGCACGGGAACAAATCGCCGGGTGCACAATCTTCCTCCTGGTCCCATAGGGGCTGCAGCGAGTCTCTGCCTGTTTCGCAGCTCAACGCAGTGTTCGGCGTTGATGGAACACCGGAAGATGGCGGGGTTCTGCTATTCGACCTGAGCCGATCCGATCAATCGTGGACCGTTTTCGGTGTTTCCGTCGACGCCGACTGGGGATTCGATTCAGAGATCACGTTCCAGCCGTTGTGCGGACACCAGGCGCTCGTCAAATATGAATTTTGTCTGCTCGATAGCGAGGTTAACCCGGTCTGGAATGCGCTTCGCGGACAAACTCTGCAGCCGAACATTACGCGCATGAACGCGCTGCACAACCACTTCGTTGAGATCTCTCCTCAAGCGAAGTTTCTGCACGGCACCACTATCGGCGATCCGGTGAGCATTGCCAAGGCTCTCTACGATACTCTGAAGAACCACAGTGGGCAGCCGTTTGAGTCAAGTCCGGCTGGAAATACGGGGCTGCCAAACGATCAAATCACGAAGACGATCGGTGGGATGAGTATGATCTCAGGGAAGGTCTTGACGATCGATGTCGACCGGAGGGATCAATTTACGGAACTGCACGTTCCACTGGAGTCCGCGTCACAGGTCCACTCCATGGCAAGTTTTCAAAAGATATCGGGTGACGATGCGATCGCCATGGCCGAAGTGGCGGTCCGGCCGGAGGAAGTGGATGCGGTTGCGGAGACTCTAAGCTCACGGGGCTTCAAAATAACAGCGGTGCACAATCACGAGCTGTTTATCGAACCTCGGCTCTACTGGCTTCATGGCGTGAACACGGGCGATGCACTTCCCATGGCATCGAGCATTCGCGCAGCGCTGAATCAGACGAATTCGAAATTCGAGAGCTGAAGCTGGCGGCGAGAGCTGAAGGTACCGGGATGACGGCCGCCCTCACGCGAGGATCTTGGCCGGAAACTCACCGCTGGCGTGTTTGTCCGGATTCGTGACGACTACTTTCACGTCGCCGGCCTTGTCAGACTCTTCTAAGGCGACTGAAAGCTCATTCGCGTCACAACGTCGCCGCCCTTGGTTTTCCGTTTACCGTGACGGACGCGCCCGGTGCGAAATTCTTCCGTTTGACGGTCATCTTCCCGGTCTGTTCCGAGGCCTCGATGGATTGAACCGCGGGAGGCGGCGAGGCGACCACTTTGTCTTTCCATTCATCTTGCGTTGGGAAAAGAGCGCCGACCAGCGTTCTGCATCAGATCACCCATCGTGCCTATCAGCGGCAAATCGCTCCGAATCGATTGAAAAGCGGATTGTACAAAAGAAAGACGGTACAACGTCGAGCGTCGGCTACACGCACGGAGACTCCGGCAGCGTCCACAACTAGTTTTCCCGACCTTTGCGAGTCGATGACAGATTTCGATTTCCCCCTTGTCCCCTTTGTCGTCCGTAATTTAAGTACCGTTCAGCCCTCTCTCCGCAACGCACCCGTGCGCTCCTACTAAGCGAAGGAGTCACTAATGGCTACTGAAGCCCAACTCGCCGCTAACCGGCAAAATGCCCAACTTTCCTCCGGGCCTGCTACTTCTGAAGGGAAGAATCGTTCCTCCCACAATGCCGTCAAAACCGGCCTCACCGGTCAAACCGTGTTGCTTCCCACCGACAACGTGGAAGCCTACCAGACCCACATCGCGCGTATCGAAAAACAGTTCGAACCCGCCACCGATGAAGAACGCACTCTCGTCCAGGCGATCGGCGATACCGAATGGCGTCTCCTCCGCATCCCGTCGCTCGAAGCCGGCATCCTCGCCGTCGGCCGCTCGAAACTGGCCGATCTCTATCCGAACGAAGCCGACCCCGCCACCCGCGCCTGCTTCATCGAGGCCGAAGTGCAAATCGCCTATCGCAAAGACCTTTCCAATCTCGCCCTCCAGGAAACACGTCTGCGCCGCCACCGTACCCTCGATACCGAAAAGCTCACCAGCCTGCAAACCGCCCGCAAACATGCCGACAGTCCGCGTCAGAATATGTCGCTCGCGGTCCGAATGTATGAGAACGCCACGAAATCGGGCCACACGTTCGTACCCGAGTTATTTGGGTTCGAATTTTCGCTTCCGGAGATTCGAGCATCACATCGACCTCGACAACTTCAAGGGCAACATGACCGGCCGATATCGCACCATGTCGCCAGAACAGTACGAGACCGCTTTCGCCCGCTTCGTCCCGGCCAACACCAAAACCGGCGCCCCGCAAAGCGACGCAGCCAAAGGCAATGCGGCCCAGACGACTGCAGCTTAGCCCGCCGCTTGTTAAACTATCGCTCGGATGCTATTGGCTCGGGAATTTGTGGGATTTCTGGCCCGCCAACTGGTTGGCCGGCTCAGTCCCACGGCGTTCGAAACATCTGATCCTGCGGTCGCCGCCGGTCTGATCGAGGAGATCATTGAAGAGGATCTGTCTACCGAAGACAGGCTAAACGACGAAGTTCGCGAATTGCTGGAGGATTACAGCGAATACATGCGCCGCGAGAACATTTCTTATCAGGAGATGTTCCGCAAAATCAAAAATCAACTGCTGGCTCAGCGCAAAATGACCCGCGCCGCCGGCCGCGATACAGGGGACGCCATGAAGCTCTCGCGCGATCGCGTGAACGAACTATCGCACAAAATCGTCGCCGGCATGCGCAAATCGCGAGATTTCCGCGTGCGCAAAGATCCCAACGAGCTTCGTCTTTCGATTGTTCGTGAAATGACCGACTTGCTTCAGATGGAAGACCGCATCGACAAGGCGGCGCGCCAGAAAATTAAAACGCAAAAGCGGGATATCGCTGAGGGCGGTGAAGAGTACGACATCCTCCACAAACGCTATTACGCCGAGGAACTGAAGAAGCTAGGCATCAATTTGCACGCCTGACGTCACGGAACGGCGTGCGCCAAGGTCAGCGGTGTTATGAGCTGCCTGAGATCGGCCGCATCGTACACCAAAAACTCGTCATTCCGGAACACCGGTCTAACCGACTCGAGCTGGTTTGAGCGCTTCAGAACGTAGTAGTCGATTGGCAGCGAGAGCATGTTTTGTAACCGCTGGGGTGAGAATCTGCCTTCCATCGTGTTTTGCCAACGATCCCACCACTCCACTGCTGCCACCTCCGAGGAATCTACCAGTTTGCCGCTGCTCCAATCCACCCACACAGCACGGCGCGATGCGGCACGAAAGGTGCCCGGGTAGAGATCGCGCCCGGCGTCTGGAAACAGAAACATGGAACTGCCCCAGGTACTCGTCTCGGCCCAATCGGCTAATTGGAGAACCGGCTGCGGGGCGAAACTCTTTGCGGCATGTGAGCCGGCGAGCGCGGGAAGCGCCAATGCCGCAACCGGCACCAGCAAGGTCGCATATCGCCACCGGCTTTTTCTCAGTACGGCAATCGGCACGGCTACCGCTCCCGCGAAAGCGACACATACCGCTAGTTCCCTCAGGTTGCCCGTGCTGCTCAGCTGCAGTAAATTCAGTAGCCTCGAATCGACGATCGTGCCGAACACCACCACGAGCCAAAGGCCCGCTTCCCAAATTTTTCGAGCGGCCGCCGCCTGGGCGCCCGCAATCCCGCAAGCGACGGAGGAAAACGCGACCGTGAACATGAGCGCCTGTGCCGGTTGTATCTGAGGAACAAGTTGCCAGTGCAGGCCTTCCAGCCCAATGTAGGAAACGGGCAGGCTGATCACTCCTGCCAGGGGTAGCGCCACCAGAAGCCATCGCAACATCCGGTTCAGGGTCGGCCAAATCCTGGCTACCGCCCAGACGCCGCACACGTAAATCGCGAGATTACTCCAGATGTCCGAAGACGCCCAGAGCGACACCCATACATTCGGCGTCCGGTACTGCTGCACCGCGATCAGCGGGGCGGTTAGCTTCCCAAATAGCGCCCTCGACTCCACAACGCCGGGTTGCAACTGCGCCAGGTTGGCTAGCAACAGAATAAAGATCGCCAAAATCGTCAGAGCCGGACGCAATAACCGCCTCAGAGGCCTATCTACGGCAAGCGCGATGGCCGCTATCAGCCAGAAGGGCGCGGCGATCACGGGGTCATAGACGAGCGCAGTGCCGCCCGCCAATCCTGCTAATAGAGGCTTTTCCTGTACCAGCAGGCCGGCACTGAGTAGGATCAGCGCAAATGCGAAAGCACGCGGTACTGGTTCGAGGTCCATCAACAAAATCGCCGGCCCGTACAGCGCCGCCCCGAAATTGACGAACATGGCGATCAGAAATGCGAGCAGATCGCCCACGCCGGTCGAGAGCGCCAGCAGCAATACTCCTGTAAGCGCGGCGGCGCGGCAGAAAAGCTGCTGGCGCTTGCGAGTGCTGTCTTAAATTTCAACCGCCCGGCTTCATGCAAGAAGAGCGTAATTTCGTCATAAATGGTGTAAGCGACATCCGTATGAGTAGCCACCAGGTCGCGCGACAAATACCCTGGCGTGTCGAGCCGCTCCAGCACAGGCACGTAGTTTTGGCTCCCGCCCTCCAAGTACGTGTGACCGGGAAAGAACTCGAACTGCAGCCAAGTGGCCGTCACAATCCCGAACAGCAGGAGAGCATAACGCCGCATTACGTGGCGGGAGTTTTGCTCAGCTGCTCTTTGGCCCATAGCCGGTGTGGATCGAGTTGCAGCGCGCGCTCGAATGACTTTCGGGCTTCAGCGTCTCGGTTCGCTTTACGCAGAGTGATGCCTTTCCACAGGTACGCTTCCGCCAGACCGGGATCGAGCGCAATGGCCTTGTCGAGATCTTTGAGGGCAACGTCTACTCCGCCGCCCATTGACGACGGCAGATAGTAATTCCCGACTCCGCGGCTCACATACGCCAGCGCCAGACGGTTATCCAATTCGAGCGCCTTATTGATCTCATCGCGCGCGCACTGGCCGTATTTCAAAGCCCCAAAGATTGGATTCGCCGGAATCACTTGTCCGCACAATTCACCCAGCAGCCGGTGATACTCGGCCTTGTTCCCGTTCTCGTCAACAGCTTTTCTCGCCGCATCCAACCCGGCTTCGGCCAGCGCCTCCGACTTCCTCTTGTCGTGCAATTCCATGGCAACCTCCGCGCTGTAGGAGTAAGCCAACGCCAACTCGTAATTTGCTTCCGCCGAGTTAGAGCCGTGCGCCGCCTGCTGATATTGCTTCACCAATTGCTCGAGCGCCGCGGAATCCTGCCGGTCGCGCGCGTTAACGAGTTCATTCGTCGGTGTGGCTGCCAAAACGAACACCACCGAAAGACAGCACATCACCGCTGACTTGCTCCAGATAGTTCTCTGTTCGAAGCTCCTCGCCATCGTTGCTCTCATTGTAAGAAGGACGTAGACCTGCTCTCACAGTTTCGTGAGTTTGCCGCGCATCGCTAGAAAGTATCCGGCCAGCAGAATCACCAAAGCTCCGTTACCCGCCATAATTGCCGGTGCCGAAGTCTGCTTGATCAGTAGGCCAGAAAGCACGCTACCTAAAGGCATGCCGCCGCGGAAGGCTACGTTGTATACGCTCATCACTCGTCCTCGCATCGAATCGGCTACCGACATCTGCACCAATGAAGTGTTCAACGTGAACACAATCATTAAGGATGCCCCCGCGGCAAAAACGAGCACCGTGCTGAGGACCAGATTCTTCGACAATCCGAAAGCGGCCATCAATCCACCTAACAGCAGCATGACCATCAGAGATCGCTTCGCCTGTCCTTTTTGCGCCTGGAAACCTGCAATCACCAGTGCTCCCGTCACTGATCCGACGCCGGAGAAACAGAGTAGTAGGGTGAATGTGTTCGCTCCTCCGTGAAGCACAGTACGGGCCATCACCGGAAGGAATGTGATCAACGGAAACGAAAGCGCGGCAGAGAGAAACGCCAGAATCACCAAGCTGCTCATGCCCTCGCGTTTGCGCATGAAATCGATTCCCTCGCGCATACTGTCGATCACGGATTCCCCGCTCTTCGATGGCACGAACGGAGGACGGATCATTAAGAGCGTAATAATGACCGCGATGTAAGAGATCCCATTCAGCGTAAAGCACCACTGCGCGCCCAGTTTCGCCAGCGCGATGCCGCCCAACGCAGGTCCGACGACGCGCGCCAGATTGAACTGGATCGAATTCAACGCAATTGCGTTCTGCAGGTCTTCCTTGGCCACTAGCGTCGGAATCAGAGCAGAGTATGCTGGACCGCCGAACGATTGCGCAAGCCCTACCGTGAACGACAAACACCAGATGTGCCAGACGTGGACTTTCCCCGTCGCGACCAGAATCGCTAGGATGAAGGCGCACGTCATTTGCACGATCTGCGAGAGAATCAACATCGTTTGGCGATTCTTACGATCCGCGAATACTCCGCCGAAAAGCGAGAACAGAAAGATTGGTATCTGTCCGAAAAAAGCATCCAGGCCGAGGTAGAGCGATGAGTTCGAAAGCTGATAAACGAGCCAGCTCTGCGCCAGGATCTGCATCCACGTGCCGATCGTGGATGTGCAGGCGCCCAGCCACATCAGCCGGAAATCTGGATAGCGGAAAGCCTTAAAGACGCGATTCAGCAAACAATGCTCGTTGTAGCATGCGCCGGCGGGTCAGGCGAGAGGTTTGTCGCGTTTGATAAGGTGAACCAGGTTGCCATCGGCATCCGTGAAGAACACCAATCGATTGCCTTGGTTCGCGTAAGGCTCGCCCTGGAACTGGACGCCTTGCGCCTTTAACTGTTCAAACGCTGCGTCGAAATCGTCTACTGAGACTGCAATGTGTCTCATACCCGGCGTTCTCATTCCCGTCTCAGGCCGTTCCCCTTCGCCAGGGATAATCTCAATCAGGACGCCGTTCTGGGCCTCTATGAAGTAGTTGCCGGCGTATTCAAAACTGATTTCGAATTCGAGATTCGACACGTACCACTCCGCAAGCCGCTTCGGGTTGGGCGAGGCGATTGCGAAGTGTTCAATACCGCTGAACATAAGTGGGGATTGTAGCAGGCAGGCACCCTCTTTCCTCAACCAGCCAGTCGCGCCTCCACCCATGGCTGCAACTTTGCATCCCGAAAATCTTTCACATGCAGATCCACTCCCACAAACTCCGTAGGCGTGGTCTCCACGCCCACTACGCGCATTCCTGCCGCGAGCCCAGCTTCCACGCCCGTCGGAGAATCCTCAAACACAATGCAATTCTCCGGCTTGACCTCTAGCAGTTCCGCCGCTCTCAGATAAATATCCGGAAAAGGTTTGGGCCGGCTGACCTGATGTCCATCCACAACGACCGAAAAATAGTTCCGCAGCTTAAAAAGATCCAGCACGAAGTCAATATTCGCTGGCTCCGCATTCGAGCCGATCGCCTTCGGAACGCTCTTGTAGCGTTCCAGAAATTCAACGACACCCGGCACTCCACTCTGCGACAGCTCTGCTTTGAGCAGCATTTCCCGGAACAGCCGCTCCTTAGCCGCGCCATGCTCGAAGATGACGTCCTCGGTCAACTCGCCGCTAATCAGATCCCGCACCAGCTCCGAGTTGCGTTTCCCGTGCATTCTCCGGGCCATGTCTTCCACGTGAATGCCTAAGCTTTCCAGATAACGCTCCCAGGCCTTGATATGCAGTGGCATGGAGTGGACCAGAACGCCATCCAGATCGAAGATCATTGCCATTTTCCGAGTAATTGTGCCGTTCACCGGCACGAGAATAGCATGTGATAGGGAAGAGACGCGGCGTGCTCGGCGCTTCGGCGCATCCTAGGTAATACAGGGAAACTGAAGCTATAATCGGGGCACGAGAGCACATTGCTCGACGTGTATTTTGAGTCAGGCAGCAAATATCCAGCAGGGAAAAATTCGAGTTCGTGGGCTCTTGCGCTTACTGTTCGCTGGCGGTTGTGCTCTTCGTGCTCGTTGGCATCGTCGCGCCCTTCGTTAACGCGGCCCGCTTCAGTGCTCCTATCCAGCAGGCGCTTGAATCCTCGCTTGGCCGGAAAGTGCAGTTCGGCGCCGTTCACTTCACCTTGTTCTCCGGCCCGGGTTTTTCACTCGAAAACGTCACTATCGGCGAAGACCCTCGCTATGGACTCGAACCCTTCGCGTTTGTCCCGACTTTGCAGGCCGGCGTCCGCTTTGACAAACTGCTCTTCGGCCGAGTCCGCTTCTCCAGTTTGCGTCTCGTTGATCCCTCACTGAACCTGGTGAAGCGCAGCGATGGTACTTGGAACGTGGTGGAACTGGTCGGGCGCCTCAGTGCGCCGCGTCGTGCTCCTCTGAATTTCTTTCCCGCCTTTACCGTGGCGAACGGCCGCATTGATTTCAAGCTGGGTGA
This sequence comes from uncultured Acidobacteriaceae bacterium, assembly GCA_963849445.1. Taxonomy (GTDB): domain Bacteria; phylum Acidobacteriota; class Terriglobia; order Bryobacterales; family Bryobacteraceae; genus Bog-105. Next base: position 274,812 of record CAWKHS010000006.1, read on the forward strand.
CCGAAAGACGACGCTCTATTTACTCGATACGGACCTCAGCATCTATCCCGAACGTTCCGGCAAGCTCTACATTCAATTCTCCGGGTCTCCGGCCCGCACCGATCGCGCGGGCAACGGATTCGGGCATCTGCGCGGGACAGCCAATTGGTACGTGAACCCTCGCAGCGCCCAGGCAAACCAGCTCGAGGCCGATGTGACGCTCGACCCCAGCAATCTCAGCGAACTCGCTACCTTGTTTCAAGGCCACGATATCGGTGTACATGGAACCGTCAGCGGCCGCACCAAGATTGAGGGTCCATCGGCGGCGCTTCGCATCTCGGGGGAATTGCACCTTCAGGATGTTCATCGCTGGGATCTGTTGCCATCAAGCGGGGCGGAACAGCGCATTCGTTACCGCGGGGATATGAATTGGCTGGGCCAGAAGCTCAACCTCCAAACGTTGCCATGGCACGAGGGAGATCCCACACCGTTTGCGCTTGAACTGCAAGCGGACAATTTTCTTACGCACCCGGTTTGGTCCGTACTGACACGCCTCGACATGGCGCCTGTTGAGGACCTTTTACCGCTCGCCAAACGCATGGGATTGGCTGTCCCCCAGAATTTGGCGCTTACCGGCTCCGTTGAGGGAACTTTCGGCTACTCAACTGCCGGGGGTCTAACAGGCGATTTTGCCATCCATGACGCAACCGCTACGCTGCCCAACGTGCTGCCTCTTCACGCCGCAGTGGTCAACGGGAGTGTCAGCAGCGAACGTGTCCATTTCGATCCGGCGCTGCTCGATGCCTCCACAGGCACGCTACAGGTATCGGGCGATGTCTTTTTACTTGCCCCGTCCGTCGCGGCCTCATTAGCTGCTCAAGATTTTCCGCTTGAGACGTTGAAAGGCACAGTAGACGCGTGGTTCGGAGCGCCCCCGGCGCTCGGGATATTGAGTGGCGGCAGCATCACGGGGGATATTTCGTACAAACGGGACGAGGGCGCTGCAGCACTTTGGTCCGGACAGCTCGACTTTGCTGGCGCCACTTTCGATCCGCCCGGATTGGCGGCGCCCCTCAATCGCGCCGAAGGCCGTGCGACGTTCGATGACTCCTCTCTCGACTTGAGTCGTTTCTCCAGCGTCTTGGGCACTGAGCAGATCTATGCCAGCTACCACTACAATGCAGATTCCAAGCGGCCTGCGCGCATGCACCTGGAACTCCCCTCGGCTGACCTGACGGATATTGAAGCGGCTCTTAGCCCGGCGCTTCAGGACCAGAGCCTGCTCGGCCGCCTCGGCGTAGCTCGACGCAGCATTCCGCCCTGGCTCGCGGCGCGCGATGTCGAGGGCGATCTGGTTGTCCCCGACTTCTCAATCGAGCAGATAAAGCTCGGTGCCCTCTCAACCCATTTCCTGTGGCAAGGCACGACGCTGCAGCTTTCCGCACTGCGCTTGAAAATGCAGCAAGGCCGTATGGACGGTCACGGTACTATCACACTCAGTGCCTACTCCCCTCGGTGTCGCTTTTCCGCGACTGTGGACGCCTTCCCCTGGCGCGGCGGGTTCCTGAGCGCTGACGGCGAGTTCCAAACCCTCGGAACGGGTGCCGAGGCCGTCGATCACCTCCATGCCGATGGATCGTTTAGGGGTCAGGACTTGAACCTCTCGGCAGCGGACACCTTCGATCGATTGTCTGGTCTATTTGACTTTTCCTTCTCTGATGGCTGGCCAAACCTCAAGCTTTCCAAGCTGCAGGTCGAAGATGGCGAAAACGCCTGGAACGGCGAAGCCACCAGTCAAAGCGATGGCAAGCTCATTTTCGACCTGGAACGTGCCGGACGCCAACGCCGCGTCATCAGCACACTGGCCGCTGAAGCACCTGCTGATGTCTCGTGGTTGGCACCTCGATAGACATTTGAAGCGCAAACAGGTGCAAATCGAGATTCCTAATCTCGGTTTTGCACTTTCCATCTAATGAATTTGCCGATCTTAGCCGTTATCTCAATTAGCGGTAGGTGAACGGCCGCCGTTTAGCCGTTGCCGTCCTAAGAGAAAACCCAATGCACCAAGACGATTCTTCCTCCTCCGTCGCGACGGAGTTTCCGGGCCAGACCGGCAAGCTTGAGCGCTTCCTGCTGATCTCTCCTGCCTTTTTCGTGTTTGTAGCCGGGGTGGTATTTCTGAGTCGCTCGCTCAACCTGTACAGCATCTCTGACGCAAGCCTAATGTTCCTCATTGGAATTGGGTGGGTGATCGGTTGCCGGAAAATAGCGCAGCTGGAAGGCCAAGCCGCCGATGCAGGCCGCGAACAGCGCCGGTTGAAGACCCTCCACATGCAGGCTGAAGCCGCATCGCGGGACACTGAAGGCCGGCTGGGCAGTATTCTTCGAAACTCGCCGTTCATGCTGGGGTCTGTAGAGGTTGATAACGAGGTTCTGACATACGTTTACGAGAGTGCCGCCGCGGAGCAATTCTTTGGCAAGGTGCTTCTGGCGGGAGGGAATCAGCGCAGCAGTCTGTCCGCCGCGCGCACCGCGACAATCCATAGCTGGCTGAAACGGTATCAGGAGAGTTGCTGGATAAAAACCCCGGTGTCGTTTGAACAGGAGTACTCCACGGAAGAGGGTACTCGCTGGTTGACCGTGACGGTCGCCCATACCGGCCAAGGTAGTTCAGGACAGTTTCGCTACTGTTACGTCGCCGAGGACATAACGGATAGAAAGAAAACCCAGAAGTCTCTCACTCAAAATCAGGAGCAGCTTGCTGAGATTCTCGAGACAAACCCGGACGCAGTCTTTGTCGTGGACTGCGACTGGCGAGTGACATATCTGAATTCACGAGCGATCCAGACCCTTGGATACGGAAGGGAGAACCTCGGTCGTGTCTTCTGGGATCTCTTCCCGGAGTTGGTCGGAAGCGCGGTATGGAATCAGTACTCAGAGGCCATGATCGAACGCATTCCGGTTGAGTTCGACGTATTTCATGGGCCGGATGACGTGCGTCTGCAAGTGCGGGCCCTTCCATGCCGGAATGGCTTAGCCGTTTTCTTGCGAGATGTGACTTCCGAGCGGCAAGCAGTCGACATTCTCATGGATAACGAGAGGGAACTGCGGCGTCGCTTGGCTGAACTGGAGAGTCTGTATCAAACGGCTCCCATGTGCCTTGCGGTGTTTGACACACATCTTCGATTCGTCAGGATCAACGAGACACTTGCTGAACTGGCCGGTGTACGAATTGAGGCTACTCTGGGCCGCACGCTGGGCGAAATTCTGCCCTCTTCGTATGATCTGATCGCGCCGTTGCTGAGTCGAGTGATTCAGACGGGCGAACCGGTGGATGCCCAGTTTGCAAACACAAGGCGCGGAGAAGGCGAAACATGGCGCCATTGTCTAGCCAACGCTTATCCGCTGAAAGATGCAGCGAGAACAGTTGTAGGCGTGAGCCTGGCGCTTCTGGACGCGACAGCCGAACGACAGGCCGAGCAGGCTCTGCGGGATAGCGAACAACGGTTCCGGCAGTTGGCGGAAGCGTTACCGGAGATTGTCTGGACGGCGGACGCCACCGGCAAAATCGATTACTGTAATTCGCGCTGGTACGCCTATACAAAATGTGCTGGAAAGGACGCGGTATCGGAGTGGAACAATTTCATTCATCCCGCTGACATAAGCAAGTGGCAGGAGTGCTGGGCGAGATCCATCTCCGCTGGGGAGGATTGCGAAATCGAATACCAGTTCCTCCGGCACGATGGAGTGTACCGGTGGTTTCTTTGCCGCGCTCAGGCCGTATGCAACAGCGACGGAGAGGTTGTGAAATGGTTTGGCACTTGTACCGACATTCACCGCCACAAACGAATTGAGCAGATTTTGCGCCGGTCCAACGATGACCTCAAACAACTCACCGCCGCGGCCAGCCAGGATTTGCAGGAACACTTGCGGAAAATCACTCTTCAGTGTCAGCTTGCGCGCCAATACCGCGGACAAGTCGCCGCCGAACCGGACAAGTATGTCGAGACGATTCTCGAAGCCGCAACACCCATGAATGTTGTTCTCCAGGACTTACTCTCCTACTCCGTGGTGAATGGCGAACAACATCGCACTGTTGCGGCCGGCTGATTTCCGCAGACCCGCGCGTCTCGATCAGCGGAGATTTAGATGTTCGTCCTCATGAGGGGGAGGGCGCTTGTTCCGGCCGCGCTAGGCGCCCACCGCGGCTTCTTCCGGGATGCCGGCTTCTTTGCGCTTCTTAAGAAACGTCATCATGGAGCGTAACTCCGCGCCGACTTTTTCAATCGGCTGATCCTTCGCTGCTTCGCGCATGGCCAAGAACTTCTTCCGGCCGGTGCGATTCTCATTCAGCCACGTCTTGGCGAACTCGCCGGACTGGATCTCGCTCAAGATCTTTTTCATCTCGGCGCGCGTTTGCTCGTTCACAATGCGGGGGCCGCGCGTGTAGTCGCCATACTCGGCAGTATCGGAGATGGAGTAGCGCATGTAGCCGAGGCCGCCCTCATAAATCAGATCTACGATCAGCTTCAGTTCATGAAGACACTCGAAATACGCAATCTCCGGGGCGTATCCGGCTGCTGTTAGCGTCTCAAATCCTGCGCTGATCAACTCGCTCACGCCGCCGCATAATACTGCCTGTTCGCCGAACAGATCGCTTTCAGTCTCTTCTTTGAAAGTGGTTTCAATCACACCGGCTTTTAGGCAACCGAGTGCGGCAGCGTAGGCGAGCGCATTGGGCAGAGCCTGGCCGGAAGCATCCTGCGCAATCGCGACGAGTGCGGGAACGCCGACACCTTCGGTAAACAGCTCGCGAACGCGATGCCCGGGAGCTTTGGGAGCGATCATCGACACGTCAATATCGGCCGGCGGCTTGATTTCGCCGAAATGGATGTTGAAGCCATGCGCGAACATCAGCGTCTTGCCCTTCTTCATTTGGGGAGCAATGTCGTTGCGATAAATTTCACCCTGCAAATGATCGGGCATCAGCAACATGAGGACATCGGCCTGTTTGGCGGCATCAGCCACGCTCAAGACCTCTAACCCAGCGGCTTCCGCTTTGCCTTTGCTTTTGCTCGCGGCGTGCAGCCCAACTATGACATTCAATCCCGAATCACGCAGATTGAGCGCGTGCGCATGTCCCTGGCTTCCATATCCAATGATGGCGATAGTCTTTCCTTGAAGGGGAGCGAGACTCCCGTCCTTTTCGTAAAAGCGCTTTGGCATTTCTGTCCTTAGTCTGTAATCTGTTACTCGGCTTCCTGCAATTCGAGCGCTTCTTCCGGCGCAGCCCCTCGCGGGATGGGAGGCGACAAGCGGAGCTTCTTATTGTCGAGCGACATCGAAACCACGCCCGAGCGGGTCACTTCAATTTCACCGTAGCTCTTCATCACGTCGATAAACTCGTCGAGCTTCTCCAAGTCGCCGGTCGCTTCGAGCGCAAAACCTTCGGTGGTGGAGTCCACTACTCGCGCCTGAAAGATTTCAGCCTCCTTGAGAACGGCGGTGCGGTTTTGCTGCGCGGTGCGCACACGAATCAAAACCAGCTCGCGGTTCACCGCGGGTCCATCGGTTACGTCAGTCGCCTGCAGAACGTTGATCAGTTTATTCATCTGCTTGATGACCTGCGTGCGAATGTTTGGTTCTACGTCCACGGCGATCGTCATTCTCGAGAGCGTCGGATCGAGGGTGCGAGCCACCGTCAAACTTTCGATGTTATAGCCGCGCTGGCTGAGCAGTCCCGTCACGCGCATCAGCGCGCCGGGCTTATTTTCCATCAACAATGAAATGATCTGTTGCATGCTACACCTCCACCGGCTGTGGCGGCCGCAGAACCATTTCGTTGATTGCTCCACCGGCGGGAACCATCGGATAGACGTTTTCAAATGGCGACACTTTGACGTTCAGCAGATACGGTCCGGCATCGGCCACTGCCTCTTCTAGCGCGCGCGGCATTTCGTCGACTGACTCGACTGTTCGGCCCTTGAATCCGTAAGCGCCTGCGAGCTTTTCCGGGTCGGGAAAACCGCTCAATTGCACTTGGCTGAGGCGATTGTTATAGAACAGTTCCTGCCACTGCCGCACCATGCCGAGATAGCCGTTGTTCATGACGATAATCTTGATCGGCAGCGCATGATTCGCGATGGTTGCAAGCTCCGGTATCGACATTTGGAACCCACCGTCACCGACAATCGCGAACACTAATTTGTCAGGCCGTGCAAACTGCGCTCCGATGGCAGATGGCAAGCCAAAGCCCATGGAACCGAGGCCGCCTGAATTGATCCAGAGACGCGGTTCATTGAAACGAATCAATTGCGCGGACCACATCTGGTGTTGGCCCACGTCGCTGGTCACGATGGCGCGGCCGTTCGATAGACGATCGATTTCTGCCATCAAGTGCTGAGGTTTGATCTCTGTCTCGGACTTGTCGGCTACCAGCGGATGTTCGTCGCGCCAGTCACGGATCTGCTGCCACCAGGCTTGTCGTGAGCCGGCATTCCGTTCCTTCATCGTGGGTGCGAGTTCAGTAAGTCCAGCGGTCAGCTTGGGCAGAACCTTCTTCACATCGCCCACGATGGGCAGATCGGCGTGACGATTCTTGCCGATTTCAGCGGGGTCTACATCGACGTGGATGATTTTGGCATGCGGGGCGAACGCCGACAGACGGCCGGTTACGCGATCGTCAAACCGGACGCCCAGGGCGACGATCAGGTCCGTGTGCGACATGCCCATATTGGCCGCATAACTGCCGTGCATTCCCGGCATGCTGATGAAATTGCGATGCTCGCTAGGCAGGCCGCCCAAGCCCATCAAAGTACACACGGTAGGAGCATCCAAAAGCTCAACCAGGGCGCGCAATTCCTGGCTCGCGTTCGCCGCGACGATACCGCCGCCCGCGTAGACGAATGGCCGCTCCGCTTCCCACATCATCTGCGCGGCGCGGCGAATCTGCCCGCTGTGCCCTTCGCTAAACACTCGATAGCCGGGCAGGTGAATCTCGGTCACCGGCGTGTAATGCGACTGCGCTTGAAACACGTCTTTGGTCACATCGACCAGCACGGGCCCCGGGCGCCCCGATGCGGCGATGTAGAAGGCTTCGTGGATGACTTGCGGCAGATCGCTTATGTTCTTGACAAGAAAATTGTGCTTGGTCGCTGATCTGGTGATACCGAATGTGTCCGCTTCTTGGAAGGCATCCGTGCCCATCAGCTTCGCTGAAACCTGACCCGTTAACGCGACGATGGGAATTGAATCCATCATCGCGTCCACCAACCCCGTTACAAGGTTCGTCGCGCCCGGTCCCGATGTGGCGCAGCATACGCCCACTTTTCCGGTCGTACGCGCATAACCCTGAGCGGCGAAAGCGGCATTCTGCTCATGCCGGACGAGGACGTGCCGTATGGGAAAGTCGTACATCGCATCGTAGAGCGGGAGCGTGACACCGCCTGGATAGCCGAAGATGCACTCCACATTTTCACGAGCAAGGCAGTTTAAAAGAATCTTGGCGCCTGAAAGAAGATTCGACATTGCGGAACAAGAACTCCCGGATAGAGGTTACGCGGACCCGAGGCCAGCAGATAACACAAAGGGCCTACTGGAGTGGGTGAGTAATCCGCCACCAGTGGCCCTCGATCTCAGTTCGTGTGGCGCCCGCGAGCAGTGTTGCTTGTGAGCGCCCGGAGCGCATTGGACCCGGTCACGAGAGCCGCAGCGTCTTAGCCCGGTGAGGCTTCTTCCACTGCGGCATGAGTCCAAGTTAGCCTAGAAGTAATTTTTATGCAAGAGAATAAAAGTATAAAAACGGCTAATGACCAGAGCCGTTGACGCTCGTATTCGATAAGAGATCTTCCGCCACCACGGGCATGCCGGGCGCCATGCGAGCGCGGGATGTCACGTTGTAACGCGCGCGTGCGGCGAACAGCTTTTCCACCTCTTCGCGGGGCAGGGGACGGGCTCCGCCGAGCATCTCCGCCACAAAGGTGATCCGGGCGAAATGCTCGACCATTTCCATGCGGAAAAACGCCTCCCACACATCGCGCCCATAAGACGTACAGCCGTGATTTTCAAGCAGAACAGCGTCGTAGTGCGGAATGAACGGGACCATGCCCTCGCTCAGCGCGGGCGTGCCGGGTAAGCCGTACGCCGCGAGGGGCACCGCGCCCAGCTGGATGACGACCTCCGGGAGCAGAGCCTTGTCGAGCGCTCGCCCAGCAGTCGCAAAGCCGGTCGCCACCGGCGGGTGGGCGTGAACCACGGCGCGCACGTCGGGACGCATCGAATAGATGGTGAGATGCATGGCGATTTCGCTGGTGCGGTCCCGCTGTCCGTCTATTTTGTTGCCGGCCAAATCGCAGGCAATCAGGTCATCCGCCGTGACCATACCCTTGCTGACAGCTGTGGGCGTGCAGAGAATGCGGTCTTCATCGAGCCGGATACTCACGTTCCCGTCGTTCATGGCCGCCCAACCCTTTTCATAGATGAGGCGGCAAACCCGAACCATATCCTCCCGGTATTCCCGCTCGGTCTTGCTCATGGAGTTCCCTCGATTCTAACAAGGGGTGTTGAATGCGGCGGCTACAATGAAGACCGTGGAAACCCGCCGTATGTGCCCGAATTGCCGGGCTTTTATCACCATTAAGGATCGTGTCTGTCCGTACTGCGGTGTTCAATTGGGTCCCCGCGCTGTCGATAGCCGCGCCAGTGACCTGGCGGCTTCGCTGCTGCCGACGGCAAATCTCACCAGCCTGATCGTGCTGGTCATCAACGTGGCATTTTACCTGCTGGAACTCATTGTCAGCCGGCAGATTGGGGATGTGTCGCTGGGTACACTCGACCCACGCGCCGCTATTCTGCTAGGAGACGAATTGCCCCAGTTAATCCACGCCGGACAATGGTGGCGTCTCATCACGGCGGGCTTCCTGCACGGAGGACTGTTCCACATTGCCGTGAATTCCTGGTCTTTATTCATCCTAGTGACGGAAGTGGAACAGTTCTATGGGACCAGTCGCTTCATCGTTACCTACGTCCTTTCAACGTTCATCGGATTCTTCTTCGCGTATTACTTCTCGGGGACCCAGGCGCTAGGGGCTTCTGCCGCGGCCTTCGGGCTCTTCGGCATTATGTTGGCGATGGGGTTCCGGCATCGCTCCGATCCGCTGGCGCAGGCAGTGCGGTCCCACTACTCGCAATGGCTCATCATCGGCCTGGTGATGAGCTTCATGCCAGGCATCAGTCTGGCCGCCCATGTGGGAGGACTTGTGGGAGGCTTTCTGGTTGGGATGGTGGCGGGTCTGCCGGGCTTACCCAGCACCCCGCGCGAACAGCTCTGGCGCATTCTGGCGGGCATTGCCATTGCCGTGGTCGTTTATGCATTTTGGTTGGATTACTTGTCGTTCCGCACTCTTTCGAGTCTGATGCGCCATACTTAGATCGGAGTTCCTCCCAGAACTCCTCCTGAAAATTCGGCTTTGGCACAGGTCATCCTGCTTCGGGGGGCCAAGCAATTGCTCACATTGCGAGGTCCCGGTGGTGTGCGTCGGGGTGCAGCCCTCCACGATCTTGGAATCATTGAGGACGGTTCGGTCCTTGTCCGTGATGGAGTAATTGCCGCGGTTGGTAGCACGCGGAGAATCGAAAATCTGAAAGAGGCGCGAAGTGCGCTCGAAATCTCCGCCAACGGCAGGGTCGTTATGCCGGGATTTATTGACAGCAGCCTGAGTCTCAGCCTCGAGACGATTCAGCACCCGGAGAAGCGCCGCCGGCTGGGTGACTTCTACGAGGATAGCCTTGCACTGATGCGATCGTGCCTGCAACACGGTACGCTCGCCGCCGAAGTAAAAGCGAGCGCCGACGCGCCGGATCTGCGCGGGGATGTTTCCGTGCTTCGAAAACTGGCGCATATCGGCAGCAATCCAGTGCGCATGATTCGCACATGGCGACTTAGCCGTCCGCCCGACGAAAAGGGCGCAGGCCACAGCGATTTCCTCCGTACGCTCAGCGTGCTCGCGCGGCGGAAGCTGATTCATTACATCGAGTTCACGCCACCAGCCGCGGAGTGGGCCGACGAGAGCGTACTCGCGTTGGCAGAGGAGGCGGGCATCGGCCTGAAGCTGCTTTGGCCCGGCGGCCCGGCCGGCGTGCTCTCGGATCTGCTGAACCAGTATGAGCCCGCCACGGTTCGCTTGTTGTCGCAAGGAACGCCCCCGGAAGCGGCCCTGCTCGCAGAACGAGGCATCACCACGGTGTTCGCGACCGGCAAAGAGGTCTTTGAAGGACCAACAGGAATGTCAGCCCGGCAACTCGCGGACATGGGAGGAGCCATTGCCCTCTCCAGCGGCTATCAATCCAGCTCGGCGGCCAGCTTCAGCATGCAGATGTCGGTGTCGCTTGCGGTAGTGCGCTTGGGCCTCACCCCCGAGGAAGCATTTACGGCGGCGACGATCAACGCGGCCCACGCGACCGGTTGCGCCCACCTGACGGGCAGCCTGGAAGCCGGCAAGCAGGCCGATATGATCGTGCTGAATGTCCCCGATTACAGAGAAGTCCCGAGGCAATTCGGTATTAACCACGTCGAGATGGCGATGCGGCAAGGCACAATTGTTTTCCGCAGGGCCCATTGGCCTGCCAATGCAAACCGGGAATCGGCGTGATTGAGTGTGTTCCCAATTTCTCGGAGGGGCGCAATGCGCTAATCGTCGAAGAGATCGAGGGTGCGATTGCGTCTGTTTCGGGCTCGCTCGTTCTGCACCGGACAAGCGACGAAGACCACAATCGTTCCGTTATCACGTTTGCCGGAAACCCTGACGATGTTCTCGAGAGTGCAGTTCGTGCGGCCGCCAAAGCCGCTGCATTGATCGACCTGAACCATCATCGCGGCGTTCATCCGCGCCTGGGAGCGCTCGATGTGCTTCCGTTTGTGCCGCTCGGTGAAGTGACGCTCGAAGCGTGTGCTGCGCTCGCTCATCGCGCCGGCCGGCGCATTTGGGACGAACTCGGAATACCGGTCTATTTTTACGAAGCGGCGGCAATGCGCCCAGATCGAGCCAAGCTCGAGCAGGTGCGTCGCGGCCAGTTCGAAGGGCTCAGACAAGCCGTTCTTTCCGATGACTCGAAGCGCCCCGATGTGGGTGGCCCCGATCTCCATCCCACGGCGGGAGCGGTGATTGTCGGCGCCCGCAAGGTCCTGATCGCGTTCAACGTCAATCTGCGGACAACGAATCTGGAGATCGCTCAATCCATCGCAAGACGAATTCGCGCGAGCAGCGGCGGATTTCCGGGCGTGAAAGCGCTGGGGCTACCGCTGTTATCGAGGGATCTTGTTCAGGTTTCCATGAACATTACGGATTTCAATCTCGCGCCCCTGCATGTCGTGTACAGGGAAATCGCCCGTCTGGCCGCGTTACATGGCATCGAAATTGAGGAAAGTGAGCTGATCGGGTTGATGCCACGGCAGGCGCTCGAGGCCGCCGCGGCAGGATTCCTGAAACTGCCCGCGTTCGATTCGCAGCGAGTGATCGAGAACCGTATCGAACGTCTGACTAACAGACCGTCGGTCCAGGAGGGGCACTAGTTTCGCGCTGCAAAGTTTGTTAGCATGCTTTGCACAACCGAATGAGAAGGATACAATTCGGCGCTCTGGCGCTGCTCGTTTTCCTGAGTGCTCGATCCTGGCTCACTGCCCAATCCGGGGCCGGGCCGGTTGAGGACGCTATCGCCACATACAACACGGCAGACTACGTCCGCGCCATCCCGCTGCTCGAAGCTGCAGTGAAGAGCACTCCCAAGGATCCGATTCTGCGCGCGGATTTGCTGTCCGCGCTGGTTTATGAAGGCCGGGTCGATGAGGCTTCGGATGCTGCCGATGCGGATGCCGCCGAATTCCCTGAGTCACCTGAACTCCTGACCGCGCGCGGAGAGTTTGCGTTCTACCTCGGGGATACGTTCGAAGCGGAAAAATTGTTCAAGCAGGCGCTCAAGCTGAAAGACAATTCGGCACGGGCTTTGTTTGGGCTCTATCGTCTCTACCGCGCAGCGTCGATGTACCGGACAGCGCGCCTTCTCTGCTTGAGAGCGTACACGCTCGACCCACACGACCCCATAATCACACTCGCTTACCTCCCGTACCTCATCCCTGAAAAACGGGATGATGTTCTGCGGCCGTTTATCGCATCGCATCCATGGTTAATGAAATCTTATGAGCGGGAGCAAGAGAGTAGATCGCAAGTCAGGAATGAAGTCAACGGTCGAAAGATCTTTGAGCTGGATGGCCCACCCAAAGAGATCACGCTACCGCTCGTCTATTTGAACGACGATCCGCACCGCATCAGAGGCGTAGGTCTGAAGGTTAGTATTAACGGCGGACATCCGTTGAGATTATTGCTTGACACGGGCGCCAGCGGCATTGTCGTGAAGCAACAGGCGATAGACCAAGCCGGGCTTGCGCATTTGGGTTCCTTCGAAGCGACGGGTGTGGGCGATAAAGGAGGACGAGCTACGTTCGCTTCCGTTGCGGATAGCTGCTCGATTGGAGGTTTGGCCTACAAGACGTGCGTATTAGAGGCCGTCGAAGGGAAAGCGCGGATTTCGGGATATGAAGATGGACTGATCGGCCCGGACGTCTTCTCCGACTATGTCATCGCGATGGACTTTCAGAAGCGTACGCTCCACCTTACGCCACAGCCCGAGCGGCCCAACAATCCGCAAGGGTATGACCGCGTGATTCCGCCGGGGGAAGCTACTTTTACCAAGGTCTTCCGCTATGGTCACGAACTGCTTATTCCGACGAAATTGAACGACAAGAGGTGGGGTTTATTCTTGCTTGATACCGGGGCGGAAATCTCGAACGTTGACTCGACATTCGCCCGGCTCTCGACGAAGATTCATGAAAACGAGTACATGCGGGTGAGCGGTGTGTCCGGTGAGGTGAAAGACGTTTTTAGAGCCGACAAAGCCGTACTGCAGTTCTCCCGCTATAAGCAGGACAACCTTGATCTGACGGCGTTCAATCTCAATACTACGTCTGGTCATCAGGAACTCCGGCTCGCGGGCGTTCTCGGGATTCCCGTGCTGTCCATGTTTCGCCTGACGATTGATTACCGGAATGGACTGGTGAATTTCGATTACGTGCTGAAATAGTGCGGTGCCGTGCTGCTCCGTATGATGAAAAGATGGCCACCACTCCCGCTCCCGCATCCGAAGTGACCTCTGCTCTCGACGAGATCATGGGTCTCGAGCAAACTTACCTCGTACAGAACTACAGTCGGTATCCACTGGCGCTTCATCGCGGAAAGGGCTGCTATGTATACGATCTGGAAGGGAATCGCTACCTCGACCTCATCAGTGGTATCGGCGTAAACTCACTCGGGTACGCCCATCCGCGCATTGTGAAAGTGCTGCGGCAGCAGGTTGGTCTTCTGCTGCATACTTCCAATCTTTACTATCACGAGTACCAGGGGCGTTTAGCGGAACGTCTCGCAAAGGTGAGCGGGTTGCAAAGAAGCTTTTTCTGTAACTCCGGAACCGAGGCGATAGAGGGCGCGCTCAAAATGATTCGGGCTCACGGCAACTCGGCCGGTTCACACAAGAACGAGATTGTTTCGCTTGAAAATTCCTTCCATGGCCGTACGCTCGGCGCGATCTCGATCACGGGACAGCCAAAGTATCGCAAAGATTTTGAGCCTTTGCTGCCTGGGGCCCGGTTTGTTCCACGCAATGATATGGCCGCGCTTGAGGCGGCTGTCACCGAGAACACCGCTGGAATCGTACTCGAATTCATTCAGGGGGAAGGTGGCATTCTGCCCGTGTCGGAAGAGTTTGCGCGCAAAGCGCGCGAATTGGCTGAGCGGCATAATGCGTTGCTCGTTTTCGACGAGATTCAGTGTGGAGTAGGCCGCCCCGGAGCGTATTTCGCGTACCAATTACTCGACCCGGTGTTACTGCCGGATGTTGTAATCGCCGCTAAACCGATGGCCTGCGGGATACCGCTTGGCGTGATCATCGCGAACGAAAAAGCGGCGGCAACCATAAAGCCGGGCATGCACGGATCCACTTATGGTGGAGGCCCATTGGCATGCCGTGTTGCACTCGAGTTCTTTGACATTCTCGACGAGCTCCTGCCTTCGATCAGTGCGGTCGGAGGGTATTTCCGCATGCGATTGACTGAGTTGATGCAAACGTTCCCGTTCATTAAGGAGGTGCGTGGACAGGGACTGATGATCGGCGTGGAGCTGGATTTTCCGTGCAAGCAATTGGTGCTCGACGGCATAAAAGAAGGAATACTCTTCAACTGCACACACGATACAACGTTGCGCTTCCTGCCGCCTTATATTCTGACCGAGCAGGATGTGGACCGAGCCGTGGTTGTCTTGAAAAGGCTCTTCAAAAAAGCGAAGCGCCCCGAGGTTTAGGGCGCTTCGTGTTCGGTTACGTTCCTCAGAAGTAGATTTTGCCGCCAAGTTGAATAATGCGGCCAGGAGCTGCACCAAGAACTCTTCCGAAGCTTGCCGAGTTGATATTACCGTTTACGCCGCTGCCCAGGTCAGTAACGGGAATGGGCGAGAACTGTGTGTGATTGAAAACGTTATATCCTTCGAGGCGCAGTTCAATAAAGCGGCGCTGCTCGCCTCGGAAGTACAGTCGTTTCGATAAGCTCAAGTCGGTGTTGTTGATGCCCGGTCCATGGAAGTTGTTGCGTCCCATGTTGCCGATGGCGCCGAACGGCTCCAGGGCAAAGCTATTTGGATTGAAGTAGTAGTAAGGCAGGGCAGTGGTATTGGCAGAATTCTTCGTTGTATTGACCTCGCTCGAGGTGCGCGGATTCAGCGTCTGGACTGGGCTGACGTAGTTCGGAGCATCGGGGCAGCCGTAGAAGGTATAGGAATCGCAACTCAGGGAACGGAAACCGGTATCGACGATTTCGACCGGAAATCCCGTCTGGAGTGTCGTGATACCGGCGACATGCCAGCCGTCCAGTACATTTCGCGTAAAGGCATTGGACCAAAACCGGCTTGCGCCCGGAACTGTCCAGTCGTAACTGACGACGAAGCGTTGACGCGCGTCGAAGGTGGAATCGCCGCGGAAGGACGAGAAATCGTATGGATTGATTCCTCGATACCCGTATGACGATGTCTCGTATCCCGAAGTGTCATCGATCGAATGGCTCCAGGTATAGGAAGCTAAGAAGCTTAGACCGTGACTCAAGCGCTTGTTCAAGCTTGCCTGAAGAGACTGATAGTTGGACAATCCATCGGTGGCCTGAATACCGACTGAGGCAAAGATGTCACCAGGTGCATACAGGGCGTGAGAAGGATAGAGAAAGTGTTGTACGGCGCGGTTCTGGACGCAGACCGGGTCGGCCGCGCACTCCGCTTCACCCGTCGGTGAGATTGGATTGCCCTCATATGTCATCTCCAGATGGCGTCCCAGCGAAGCCACATAGCCCACCTGGAGAATCATCGCTCCAGGCAACTCGCGCTGTACGTTCAGGTTGTAATTCATCGCGTACGGCGAGGTGAAGTTTGGGTTGACGGCGTTGATGTCGAAAGGCTCATAAGCGGTGAAATCTACCGCTGAACCTTTAGTCGCCGGAGTGAATGGGAACGGATTCGCTGTACTCTGACCCGTAGCGATGTCCTGATATGGATTGGCGAAGCTGGGGTTTGTGGCGCCATATGATGTCAATGAGAACGGTACCGCGCTAATGTTCTGCAGCGCCAACTCTTCTTCGGTGCGGTTGAAGTAGATCCCAAAACCTCCCCTCACGACGAACTTCTTGTCGCTGCCGGAACCGGGACTATAGGCGAAGCCGAAGCGCGGTCCTATGTGATCGTAATGTTGCGAATAACCCGAAGCGGAGCAGCCCGTGTCGCCTGGAAAAAGAAGGCCTTGAGGCGCGGTTGGAAATACCATTGATTGCGCACCCGGAACAAAGCAGTTTACGCCCTCCTGTCCGTAATGCTGATTCACGAGGGGCGTATCGATCTGATACCCTGCGCCGTAGTTTAGCGTAAGGTTCTGGTTTACCTTCCAGCTGTCTTGCGCGTATAGGTAGTACTCGTATGTGCGGGCTACAATCCAAGCCCCGCTGGCTTGCTGGTATGAATCCGGTATGCCCAGCAGGAAGTCCGCGCCGGGGTCGCCCGTGCTGTAAGGTCCGCTGCCCCCGAACGTGAAGTTGCCACTGTTGTTCGCTAGATATGGGTTATCGATGTCATAGCGTTTTCCGTCGAATCCGAATTTGAAAGTATGAGTTCCGACAACTTTTGACACACTATCCGTCAGTTGATAATTCTGATCGATCCGAGGCTGAGGTCCGGAAGGGCTGAATCCGAGATTGAAATACCCGCTGAGGCTAATAAGTGGAATGCTCGCTTCTGCTGGATATTGGGGATTGATCCCCGTGAAGCCCACACTCGAAGGAAGCGTGGGATTTACCGGAGTGATTGCCGCGTAGTTATATCGAAGATAGGAAGCGCGCAACTCATTTAGCGTTGTGGCATTAAAGGTGTGGGTCCAGTCGGCCGTGAACTGCTTATAGGCTTGTGTATCTGCTTGGGCGAAGCCCGGCAGCGTAGACCCGAAGGTAGGCAGAGTGCTGGTGGTCGGCGAATGCTGTATGAAAGCAGTCGCCCAGAAAGCATCTTTATCGCTAAAGGTGTGATCCACTCTGGCGAGGCCCTGGTCTTGCTGGCCCACGACCAGCGGATTAAACGAGTAAAGCCCTCCAGGAGCGTTCGGTAGCGGAACATCCGACAGCAGCTTTTGCGATATCGGATTCAAGTCCGCCGTGGGAATGTGGCCTGTCGGAAAGATTGCCGCGTACGGTGTTCCTGCGGGGAACGTTATGCCGCTTTCCCCGACCAAAGGAACGGGCGACAATGCAGTTGAGGTCGCGAGGTCGGGGAAATAGCCGCTGCGCTGAGCCGACGTGAAAACTGTCGTCTGGCCGCCACTTGCTTCCGGTTGACGGAACCGCGAACCCTGATACGACAGGAAGAAGAAGGTCCGATCCTTTCGGATCGGTCCGCCGATCGTACCTCCAAACTGGTTCTGGTGATAGATGGGCCCGGATTGCTGATATAAGTTCCGCCCGTTTAAAAACGTGTCGCGATAAAACTCAAAGATTGAGCCGTGCACTTCATTGGTGCCCGATTTCAGAACCGCGTTAAGAATGCCGCCGGAATTGCGGCTGTATTCGGGATTGATGGTGCTATCGATCAGGTTGAACTCTTGGATCGCATCCGGGCTGGGAATAACGGACGGGCGATTCAGTTCGAGGTCCATGCTGTCGGCGCCGTCAATCAGGTATGAATTTTGTTGTGATTCGCTGCCGTTGGTCGAGTAAGTAGGATTGCGGTCACTCTGAGCGACAACGCCGGGAACAAGCTGCTGTAGCGTTGTCCAGTCGCGGCCATTGAGTGGCAGGTCCACAATCTTGTGGGCGTCGATGACCGTTCCCATTTGGGAACTCGCGGTCTCAACCTGTACAGGATCCGCCACTACCTCTGTCGACGCGGTTACTTGCGCCAACTGCAACTGAATGTGCAGGTTGTACACCTGGTTGAGAACCAGTTGGATTCCGCGCTCGCCGAAATCCGCAAAGCCGTCCTTGCTGACAGTCACGTCGTAAGTTCCGATCGGCAACTGCAAAAAGTGGAAGCTGCCGTCTGAAGCCGTCGACACGACCGTGGATACCGACGTACTAGTGTTCGTCGCTTTAATCGCCGCGCCGCTCACCGTTCCGCCCGCCGGATCAACAACTGCTCCTCTGATCTGCGCGTACACTTCTTGCGCCGGAAGGATTTCCGTCGATGCCCCCACCAAAAGGCCGAATCCACACAGCCAAACACACCAATTCCTCATCATCGTCTCCAAATGAACGTGCGGCACTCCTGAAACAGTTATCGGAGGAAAAATGAAATCGCTGTAGGATCTCGACCTCTTAAGGAAAATCCTGAGGCCTGAGGCCAGGCGTTTAGGTGTTTGAACCGGCCCATTCGCCGCTAGCGCGCGGCAACCGCAGCGCGCAACACTGGCGCTAGCGCGTAAGTCAGTGGCTTACTCGATGGCTGCCGATGAGAGAGACGAAGCACGTCAATTGGCGGCTTGAGACCGGGCGTGTTTCAAGCATGCACTCGCCTGGCACAACATCTATCGATCCGATTCTTTTTCCGTTTGACTTAACTTATTACGGAGGTCCACGTTTCTCCGTTTGTGCGATTTCTCATTGCGCAGTCGAGGCGGGTAAGTTGGCGGTTTTGAGTTTGGAACGGAGACCGTTCCATTGCGCGAGTAATTTCGAGAACTCCTGAATTCTCTCCGCACAGGCTGCGGATTGCTGTTTGGTGGGCGCGACGTCCGCATTCTGTAACTCATGTTGCAGGCGTTCGAGCTGGCCCCGCAGGCCGAACAATGTCGCGGCGGAGTTGGCTCCTCCTCCGAATCCTCCGGCTCGTTCCTCATTTCCTAGCAAGGCTTCCAGTTGCTTGTCGGGTTTCTGTTTTTGCAGTGATTGGATGTCCGCTATGGCGGCGCTGGCTTGATTGATCGCGTCGTACAGCTGCTTAGAGATGCGGAACTGCGCCTGTAGATCGGCGATCGATGTTTTTACTCGGGGGTCCATGGCCACCGTGAGAGGCTGGGTGAGCGTTTGCCCGTTTGCGGTCAGCCGGACCGTGTAGTTGCCGGGCATCACCCAAGGCGAAGTGGGCACGGGCGGCGTGTTATGAGGGATGGCTTCCTCTTCATCGGGGCCGGGGTGCAAGCCGACGGCCGGCGGATAATGCAGGTCCCAGAGAAAGCGATGTTCACCGGGAGCATCTGACAGAACGAGCGGCGGTCGCGCCCAGTATGCAGGGACAGGATAGCGGGAATCCGTCGCGCGTACGGGTGTGGGTACAGGATCAGCGCTGGCGTAGCGCCGTACTAACTTTCCCGCCCTGTCGAGAATTTCGAGGACCACTGGGCCGGAACTGTTCGGCCCCAAGTAGTAATCAATGATGGCGCCGTCGGGCGGATTTTTTCCAGCGGGCACCTCGGGCGGCCAGGGCGTGGGCGGATTCATATCGCCTCGAATGCGTACAGCTGTTTGCGGCCGGTAGAGATAATCGGCTGCGTCTTCCGTGCGGTTTGAGATTTGGCGGAGCGGTGTGATGTCGTCGAGGATCAGGTAGCCGCGGCCGTGCGTGGCCGCGACCAGGTCATCGCCTTTGATCTGCAAATCGCGGACGGAGCTGGCAGGCATGTTGAGGCGCAAACTTTCCCAGTGGTCGCCGTCGTCGAATGAGACATACACTTGCGTTTCCGTTCCCGCGAATAAAAGGCCCTTACGCTTGGGATCTTCCCGAATCACATCCGTCGCCGCTCCATCGGGGATGCCGTTGTCGATCTCGGTCCAGGTTTTGCCGCTATCGTGTGTACGGAATAGATGCGGACGCATGTCATCGAGCCTGAGGGTGTTGATGGCGGCGTAAGCGGTTTGTGCGTCGAAGTGTCCGGCGTCCAGGATCGATACTTTCCACCAGGGCTTTAGTTCCGGCGGCGTGACGTCTTTCCATTGCTTACCGCCGTCCGTGGTCAACCAGACGAGGCCGTCATCGGTACCGGCCCAGAGGCGGTCGACACTGAACGGCGAAGGAGCGAGGGCGTAGACGACGCCACGCTGGATGGGTTTTGCCGTGGGCGTGTCCGCGTATTTGCCGACATTTTCCGGTACTTGCCATGTTTTACGGGTGAGATCTCCGCTGATCTGGGTCCAACTCTTGCCCCCATTGAGGGTCTTGAACACCGTGTTTGCGCCGAAGAACAGCACGTGCGGATCGGCAGGTGAAAAGAGGAGCGGCTCGGTGCGCACGACGCGATAATCGTGCAATGGTTTGGGTCCTACTTCGGCGATTTGACCGGTACGGCGGTCGTAGCGTGTGATTTTCCCGCCGTAGACAATATCGGCATCGAGCGGATCCGGCGCGGCGACACCGTACTCTTCGACCCCGACCGGGTGCCAATCGTGGAAAGTGATCTCCCCGTCGTTGCCGCGGCTGGCGACGCAGGCAGAACCGCTATCCTGCTGGCCCCCGCAGGCACGGTATGGAAACGCGTTGTCGAGCGTGACGTGGAACATTTGGGCGGTGGGCTGGTTGTACCAAGTGGTCCAACTCTTACCGCCGTTTACAGAGACGATCGCGCCCTGATCGCTTGTCAGAAGGAGAATGCTCGTGTCGTTTGGATTGATCCAAAGGCTCTGGTAATCGTCTCCGCCGGGGGAGCCTCGCAGACCGAGCCAAGTTTTTCCGGCGTCGTTTGATTTCCAGGTGACGGTGCTGCAAACGTAGACGATGTCGGGATTTTTGGGATCGACCTGCGGGACGGGCAAATCGCCGCCGCCGATTCTCAGGACGGGACGCGGATCGTCGGTGGCGCGCGTCCAATTGCCGCCGCCATCGTCAGTGCGATACAACCCTACGCTGTGGCCCGCGGCTACTGTCGCGTAGATGCGATTGGAATCTGCGGGCGCGATGGTGAAATCCACTTGCACGATTGCATCGGGCAGTCCGTGTCCGGTGATTTGCTGCCAGGTATTGCCGCCGTCCGTCGATTTGAAGAACCCGCCGGCGCTGCCGCTCCACACTCCGTTCTCCCAGGGACCTTGGCGTGTTTCCCACATGCCCGCGTAGATAACGTTTGGATGGCTCGGATCGATTTTGATGGCTGATCCGCCGGTGTTCGGGTCTTTGTATAGAACCTTTTCAAACGTCTGACCGCCGTCGGTGGAGCGGAAGATCCCGCGCTCTTCGTTGGGGCCATAAGGGTGACCGAGAACCGCGACGAATAAGCGGTTCGGGTCGTGCGGATCGATGGCAATCGCGGGAATCTGCTGGCCGTCGCGGAGGCCGAGATGGGTCCACGTCTTTCCTGCATCCGTTGATTTATAGATGCCGTCGCCCACCGAGAGATCGGGGCGCGCTAAGCCCTCGCCACTCGCGACGTAAATAATGTTGGGATCGGAAGGCGCTACGGCCAAAGCGCCGATAGAGCCGGTTGGCTGATCGTCAAACAGCGGCTGCCACGTTACTCCCGCGTCCGTAGTCTTCCAAACGCCGCCGTTTACCGCGCCGATGTAGAAGACGTGAGGCATGCTCGGGACGCCGGATAGAGCGCGAGTGCGGCCAGCGCGATACGGGCCGATCTCACGCCATTTCATGTCACTGAAGAGCTTCGCGTCGGAAGTCTGCGCAAATGCGGCGTAGCAGAGCACCAGCAGACTTGCAGACATCCGAATGAATGCGTTCATTCCGCTTATTGTGCACTATGCGCGACGACGTGCGGAAACGGGTTGCTTACCCGCGCGCGTCAGTTAGCTTTGGCCGGCGGCTGTGTTGGCCATTTCGCCAGAAGCTCGGTTGCTTCCGGGTGTTTCTCGGAAGCATACCTTAGGGCCTGCTTCGCTTCCGGTGTCCATTTTCCTTGGTTCACTAGCGAGCTTCCGAAAACGTAAGCGGCCTTGTAAGAAAAAGGATGGGTCTTGTAGGCGTGACGCGCGACGACTTCAGCTTCGGAATAGCGGCCGAGATTGCAGAGCAGGATCGCCAAGTTATCGAACGCTAGGACGTACTGCGGGTCTGACTTTGTGAGGCCCGTTAAGAGTGTCAATCGCAAGAGCGGGTTTTCCAGCAATGAAATATTCAAGCCCCAGATTGTTCGCTGCATCATAATAATGCGGGTCAATCTGCAAAGCTTGCTGTAGCGCTGCTATCGCTGCCTCATGCTGCTGCTTTTTCGATAGATGTTCCGCGCGCGAGCCCAGTTTGCGGGCAGCGGCAGGAACTTCGTGGTGGAACACGTCGGCTGCGAGCGTGGGGTCGTCATCAGGGCCGCTGGCCAGCGGCGTATGGTTCGATTCTGAAGTTCTGCCGTTCTGGGCTTGTCCCCATTTCGTCAAATCATTCAAATCCTTCATCCGCTGGCGAACATCAGCACCGGATGTTTGCGAATGGAGGGCTGAACAACAGAGAAGGCAGCAGAAGCTTACGCACGTGAGTATGCGCATGTTCATAAGCGTGACTTTCTTTTCGCGGTCTCATTATATAGAGCCGTCGCTAGCGCTGGCGCAAGCCCTTCGCCGTGCGAAGAACGTTTTCGATGAGAATCGCGGCGAGACCCAAGAAGGCGATGAGTCCTCTCCAGTTGCGTGGTAGCAACACGGGAAGAATAAACACTGTCACTGCCACCCAGAGTAGGATCGCTAGCGCGAAGCTTCCGTCTTCGACGAAGAGTCCCCAGAGTTCACGAACGGCTTGGCGCAACCAACTCATGCGTTCTGAGCCGGGATGAGGCGAACGGACAGAAGAGACACAAGCAGGAAGCCGATGACCAGACCGACAATGGCCCAATCCTCACCGGGCCAGGCGAAGCCCAGGCCTTCGCCGATCCAGAAGATGCCGAAAGACGAGAGCAGGACCCCTACCGCAAACTTCAATGTGTTTTCCGGGACCTGAGACAGGGGTTTGTGGAGGATGACGCCCAAAGAGACAACCAGCAGGCCAGCGGCTAATGCGCCGATGCCGGCGGGGATGAGCATGTTGCCCGTGGCGCCAACGGCAATAACGATGAAGACCACTTCCAAACCTTCGATGAGAACCGCTTTGAAGCTGGTGATAAAGCCTACGGCATCGGTGGCGGCCAAAGCTTGTGTTTCGCGAGACGAAGATTTTCGATTCGTCATGCAGGCTCAGTATGCCCGCGGCTCGAAGGATGGCTTTGCGCAGCCAGCGCATACCGAATAGCAGCAGCAGAAGACCTACGAGTAACTGCAGCGTTCTGATTGGAACGAAGCGGAGACTCGGTCCAAAGGCCAAGACCAACGCGGTGAGGAGTGCGGCTCCGGCGAATGCCCCGGTGAGAGCTGAACGCCAGCCTCTGGTTACTCCGACTGCAAGGACGATCGTGAGGGCTTCTACAAATTCAACGAGCGAAGCCAGGAACGATGCCAGGATGGCGGGAGCGCTGTGTGTCCAGTCCACTCGGACCAATTTCGCATACGTTGAGCAGCGTCCGGTCCCTGCTGTCGCGGCTCGGGCTACGCGTTGTATACCTTGACGAAGGCTTCCTTGAACTTGGTCATGTCATCTTTCGATCCCACCGTCACGCGGACCCAGTTCGGCCAGACTGGCCACACGCGGCCGATGTATACGTTTTGCGCGGCCATGTCGTTGTAGAACGCTTTGCCGGAGCGCTTCACGTCCATCATGAAGCAATTGGTTTCGGAAGGGATGAAGTTGACATTCTTGGCGGTGAGCCAATTCAAGACGTCCTCGCGAGTGTCGCCCATGATTTTGCGGCGGTCGGCGACCAGGTTCTTGGTTTTCAGGCTCGCGGTGGCGCCGGCCATGGCGGTAATCGGCATGGCGCCAGCGCTGTACGGCCGGATTTTTTCGAGCAGACCGGGGCGCGCGAGGGCAGCGCCGGCACGAAGTCCGGCCATCCCGTAGAGCTTCGAAAAGGTGCGCAACACAATGACATCTTTATCTTGCGCCGCCATGTCTGTACACCGTACAGCGTTCTTCGAGATGTGGATGTAAGCTTCATCAATCATCACGACTGAGCCGGAGGGCTTATTGGCGACTAAGTACTCGATGTCAGCGCGGGTGGTGAGTGTTCCTGTAGGGTTGTTAGGGTTGCAAATGTAAAAGAGGCCCGCATTGGGGCCGCCGGCGGCAAGCATCGCTTTCACGTCGTGGTCCCATGTGCCTTGCCGCAGGGGAACATTGACGGTTTTCGCACCGATGAATTGGGCCGCGCGTTCGCCCGCTTCGTAGCCCGGATCCGCTTTCACGAACGGGCGATCTTTGGAGCAGAAGGCTAACACGGCCTGGTGCAAGGGAGCGCTGGAACCGGCGAAGATTTCAATGTAGCTTGCGTCGGGTTTGTAGCTGAAGTTTACGCCCTCCATGGCGGCCATGGTCTCGGCGAGTTCGTAGGTATCCTCATACCGGTAGCGGCCGCCTTTTTTGATGGAGTTATAGATGGCGTCCGCGGCTTCTGGACAAGGTCCGAGAGGATTCTCGTTGGCGTTGATTTTGACCGCGTCGGCGGGCATATTCCTCACCATCGAGAGCTGGGCCAAAGCGGGCTCGTTATAGAACGGCAGAGCGGCGCCCGCCGTAAGCACTCTGGCAATGCGGGCGAAACTCCTGCGGGAAAAACCCCGCTTGATGAAATCTGCCTGCAGTTCGGTACTTAAGCCTCTTGGCATTGTTTCTCCCCTCCCAAATCGGTATTAGGCCACCTCGTGATTGTATAGCTAGCCGGGCAGCCAAGCGATGCTTGGTCCATACAGAGAGGAAATCGCCAAGCAGTCGCGCGTGCGTTGCCGGGCGTTTCCTTAGAAGTGGGGCGAACCCGCCAAGACGGCTATCCGATTCATTAAAGGTGTAGACCAAATGTTTGCGAATCACTCCGCTCATTGCTTCGCAACAGGTCCGTTGCCGGGCTGAGCGGGGCGCTTCAGGTCGCGTTCGCGAGTTGAGGCCTGGCAATGGAAGCGTTCGCCGGATGGGCTTTACCGTTGCTGAGGTGCGAGTGTGGATCGGCGGAGTTGTCACGGCTGTCTTGCGCGGATAAAGAGGCAACCTGCCCTGCCAACATGGTTAATCCTCGCCAAGATTGAATCAAGCAGAGATTCGGATTTGTGAATAAAGTCATAGCGAGGCCGCGGACCGGACTGCGCTGACCATGTTCAGCGGACAAGATCGCCTCGAAGCTGGAGGTGTCTTCTTGACAGTTGCTGCGGTCATATGCGTAGAGGAACTGTGAAGCGGTTCGGATACCGTGCTTTCGAAGCTGCTTTCTATAGCCAGAGCTCTTTTCTTCGGGCAATTGCGTATAGAGAATGGCCTGATCGACCCAGTCGATGATCCGGTCCGGTGGAATGCGCGTGTTCAGCAACAGGTCCACGATATCGGCCGTAGCCATGCTGGGAGTGCTTTCGATATCCTCTTCTTCGAGACGCGTCTGGTGCCAGATATTCAGGCCGTCAAGATCGCTTAACGGCAGTTGTGAATCAAGGGCGGGCAAGAGCAATCCACTGATCCCTTTCAGCGCCTGCCGCACGAGCCGCCATGCAACAGGCGGAAAGAACCCGATCGCAAAGGCGAGTGCGGCAATCTGCGAGTCTCCATTCGCGCCGATGAGAGACCGGAGTTGCATAATAACCCAGGTTCCGATTACGGCAAGGAGGATTCTCATCGAAACGGAGGTATAGGCAGAACCGCGCAGATCTTTTCTTATATAACGGCGAAAGAGCATCTGGGCGGCGAAAAAGTAGGCGCCAAGAAATGCGTAGTAGATGGGTGTCGCGAACAGGCTGATGCCCACCGGCTGAACCTGATTCTGTACGGCGGATGAGGGGACCGTCAGGGGAGGCATCACCAGCACCCACCCCAGCGCGATGAGAACAGTACTGATGATGAGCGGGGCCGTGGAGCCTTGGTTGAAGACGCTGGCTAAGTTGGCCATCTCGGCGCTCCGCTGCTCGTTCGCAATCAGTTCACGGGGATCTTTGGCCTCAACGAGTTCGTTCACGAGGCTGCCGAGTGACCCATAGACCGCTTCGAACCGTTCCAGATACGCGCGGATGCGGAGACGAAGAGAGCTGTCCAACTCGCATTCACCGTTCTGCTTTGTACAATGAGGCGCAAGCTGGCGCTTACGCAGCAGACCCAGCCGGTCGAGGTTCAATATGAATTCGTAGAGCAGACTATACTTGCGCGTTGAGATGAACAGGTAATAGAGGATCGGCGGAAACAGACAGGCGATGAGCAAAAAGACGCATTTAAACGCTGCATTTTGACTCTGAGTCGGCAAGACTACGCCGCCGATTACCGCAGCCGAGAGAAGGGCAAGAAGCACCATTACTAAGGACACCTGGGTGGCGGTGCGCGCCTTCTTCAGGCGCCTGCGGACTGAGCCGAATGTAAGCCCCAGGCACAGGAGGAGGAAAACCGCGGCCACAATCATGGGCCACTGCTGATACAAGAGCGTTCGAAGGCTTTTTACATGCCACGCCCACAAAAGCACAAAACCGCCAGCAATTATGAGATAGCCCAAAATGGGCGGACCCTCTCCGACGGCTGCATTTTTTGAAGTATGCACGTCGTGCTTTTCGGCATTCTCCCGTTCATTCGCCGTCATAACTGCCGGCTCGATTCTTTCAACGGGCGTCTCTTTTTCACTTAGAGTCATAGAAATCTGCCTGCGGGCACGAAGTAGAACTCAGTATTCGCGTATTTGCAATTCGAGGGCCTTTCCCCCGCTAGTGAAAAATGCGAGATGTTCTGACGGTCAGCCGGGCAGCAGCGGGGTTGATGAACAGTGATGCGTCGCTACTTGAGGAGAGCGGTGTAACGCGCGGCTTCGGAGCGAGCGTGCTCGGCATCGCTGCGCGAATCGGGTAACCGGAGGTGCCCTTCACGGTCGAGTTCGTCGTAGACGGCTGCAGCTCGCGTCCAAGTCTTGGCGGCGTCCTGATGTTGTCCCAGGGCGGCATACGTTGAGGCAAGCCGAGATTGGTAGTCGGCCAGGGACAGGCGCGCCGGGACGCCTTTGGCATCTACCTTCATCAACTGCTGCTGCAGTGAAACAGCGCGTCGAATACTGGCCAAGGCGGGCTGCTTGCGGCCGGAGTGGAGCAGGGCGGAAGATTGCTCGGCATAGTTGCCTGCGAGCAAGGAACGGGCGCGCGCATCGCGAGGGTCGGCCGCGAGCATTGCTTCGTGAACCGTAACGGCTTGGTGTAAGTTGGAGAGCGCCGCGCTAAAGTCGCCGAGCGCGGCGAACGATACGCCGATGAAATGATGGGTAGCGGCCATTTCGGAGCGAATGCGTCCATTGTCCTTCTGAGCGGCCGCGATGCTGCCCTGGAGGCGAAGGGCTTCGCGCAGGTGGGGCAGAGCCTCGCGCGGCTTCCCGGCTTGCGCATCGATGACACCGATGCGGTACTCGATATTCGCACGTTCCCGCTGCGCTTCTAAATCGGCCGGATTCTCCGCCGACAGCTGCCGGCGGATGGCGGCGGCTTGCTCGAAGTAAGATCGTGCGTGCGACCAATCGCCGGACACGCCGTATCCGTAAGCGGTACTCGTGTAGGCCTTGGCCAGCAGGGCTTGATACCGCGGATTGTCGGGCTCTGCATTGACAAGCGTCTGGCTGATGAGGAGAGCTTTTTCATCGTAGGCGCGGCGATCGGCCAGAGTGGCGATCCGTCCAGTTATGTAGCTGCCGAGCAGGTAATTGGACGCGAGCTGGTATTGGGCGTTGGCGTCGTTAGGAGTTTCGCGGGCAAGTGATTCGCGCAGCGTTCTGGCCGCGTCGTAAGTTTTCAAGGCCTGGGCCGAGCGGCCGAGTCCAGCGCCATCAACTCCCACGAGAAGGTCGGCAAAACGCTCATACGCGAGCGCGAGGGAGCTGCGCAATTGGGGATCGGGAGCTCCCTCGTGCGCGAGCCCGTTCAGATAATCGACGGATTTGATCAACAACGCTTCACGTGCCGGAGTGGAGCCGGGGAGCATGGCGATTTGATCATGGACATCGACCAGGAAGGAGCTGGCTAGCTGACGATCTTCCGAAAGGCGAACCGAGAGCCGGTGAGCCTGCCAGGCTGCGAAACCGCCGGAACCGCACAGCAGAACGCTCAAGATCGCAAGCGAAGCGGCCGCGAGTTTATGACGGCTCAGGAGCTTGCCGGATTTGTAAAGAATGGAATCGCCGCGCGCTTTCACGGGACGGCCATCGAGGTGATTTTGCAACTCCTCACTGAGCTGATCGACGGAGCGGTAGCGGCGGCTGGGGTCTTTGCGCAACGCGACCGCGAGAACATTATCGAGATCGCCGGTGAGGCGCTTGCGAAGGCCGTCCACGGTGGTTTTACGGCAGCGGCTAACGGCTTGTGTTTCTTCGCCGGCCGCCTTATTGGAGATCGCTACCCTGTTCGAGAATAAGGAACTGGGCCGCGTGGCATCGCGTTCGCAGATGATGCGCGCGGATTCCTCCCATCCCAGGGAATCGATACGGTAGGGGCGCTGCCCGGTGAGCAACTCGAAAAGAATCACGCCGAGAGAATAGACGTCGGAGGCGATTCCTACGGGACCTCCGGAGATCTGCTCGGGACTCGAATACGCAGGAGTACCTAACCGGACCATTGTCATGGTGGGTTGGCTCGCGTTTTCGCCGGGCGCCGGGCGTTCGAGGAGCTTGGCAATGCCGAAGTCGAGCAGCTTCGGAACGCCTTCCGCAGTGACCAGGATGTTATCGGGTTTCAGATCACGATGAACGATCAGGTTCTGGTGAGCATGAGACACGGCATCGCACACCTTGCGGAACAGTTCGAGCCGCTCGGAGATCGCCAGCTGGTGCAAATCGCAATAGCGGGTGAGTGTTTGGCCTTCGACATACTCCATCAAGAAATAGGCAAGGCCATCCTGGGTGGTTCCGCCGTCGAGCAGCCGTCCGATATAGGGATGTTCGAGCCGCGCGAGGATTTGGCGTTCGGTGCGGAAGCGCTCGAGCACAAGCTGAGAATCCATGCCGCGGCGGACGACTTTGATGGCGACGGCGATCTGGAACTCGTCGTCATCGCGATCGGCAAGGTAGACCGTTCCCATGCCACCCTCGCCGATTTCGCGGACGATGCGATAGGGGCCAATGTGGGTTCCGATTAAACGATCCGCAGAGGAATCGCCGGACGAAGGCGACAGCGGAAGAGTGGGGAGCGTGGAAGGGTCGGGTGCTGGCGCGCACGCGGCCAGATCAGGATCGGTACTGCCGGTCGATCCCGAAGGCGATGACGGTTTCAGCATCGGGGCGGAAAACCATTTTATCTCTGTTTTAGGAGGGGCGGATCGAGAGGATGCCGGGGCCCGGGGGCCCACCCGTGGGACTAGAACGTGAGGCGACCGTTCAAAATGCCCTTTTCAAACAGTACTGGCGTAATAATTCGGGAGAGTCGAGCCAGTGGCTGTTATTACTGGGCCGCTACCGGCGGGACTCTCGAATTGTCGAGCAGCGTATTACTTGTGCGCGAAAGGGCAAGTGGCCGTTCGAGCAGCAAACAAGCGTGCGAGAGTTTCCCGATGAGGAACAATACCGTAGGAACGATCTCCGCGTAGCAGTTCCGCACCCAAAAGGATCAAACCATTGGAGGTGAGTGGATGGTAGATCCAAAGTTTAACGCTTTGCCGACGGCTCCGGAGAGCGATCTCGAGGACGAGGAAGGGTCTGCGCCGGGAGCGGGGCGCGGTACGAAACCTCGGCGGGGATTGAGCATTAATGACACGATCGCGGCGGGCGCCGATATGTCCGTTGGGTCGAGAGGGGTAGATACGTCCGGTACTGCGGTCGGAGCCGGCGCGGGTGCCGGAACAACATTTGTTACGCCGCAGGACACTGGCTCGCCGGCTCCGAACATTGTTTCCGGGGCACGCGGGTCGGGAACCACGCCGCGCGGCGATACCGCTACAGACCAGACCGCGACAACACGGTTGGACGCCGGGAACGGAAGGGCAAGCCGCCGCCGGATTCACACCCGATGAGATCTCCGAACGCGCCTATCATTGCTGGCACCAGCGGGGTTGTCCGCATGGCTCGCCCGAAGTAGATTGGCACAACGCGGTGCAGCAGTTACAGGAGGAGAAGGAGCAGCGCAGATTCGGGGCGACGGCCTAACCAACGCATTCAGACGAGAGGAGGGGCGTTTTGGAATTTTCAATGATCCGGCTGTGTAAGGCGTGCGGCGCCAAGAATCGGGTTTCTGCACAGCACTTGGCCGATACGGGACGTTGCGGATCATGCAAAGCGCCGCTTCCTCCGCGTCGCAGAACCGTTGGACGTGGATGCAGGCTCGTTCGACGCTATTGTGCAGGCGACCCGCGTGCCGGTAATGGTGGATTTCTGGGCGGCGTGGTGCGGGCCGTGCCGTTCCGCCGCTCCCGAGGTTCACGCGCTCGCGGGCGAAATGGCTGGACGGGCGCTTGTCTTGAAAGTGGATACGGAAAGAAGTCCGGAACTAGCAAACCGATTCCGGGTACGAGGCATTCCGAACTTTGTAGTACTGAGAGACGGCAAAATGGTGTTTCAGCAGGCGGGTCTTGTGCCGCGAGAGCAGATGCGGCGCTGGCTCGAGATGGCCAGTTCTTCAGCCGCTTAGCAGGCCATGCTCGGCCTAAGCGCGGCTGGCGGAACGGTTTACAGCCGGAGGAGCCTTCTGGATTTTTCCGTCGCGAATGCAGGAGGTGCAGGCACGTACCCGTTTGCCGGCGCCGTTGACCAACGCGTGTACGGTTTGCAGATTCAGATTCCAGCGCCGCTTCGAGACGTTGTGGGCGTGACTGATTTTATGCCCGAATTGCGGTCCACGACCACATACTTCACAAACTTTTGCCATAAAAACACACTTAGAGCCCGCTCGTGGCGAGCGCCGTAAACCTATACTGTATCAGTTGATGGGTTAGCTTGCAAGCAGAGCGTGTTCCGCTCTATCCGAATTGATACCGTAGCCATGTTGCGCGCAGAATTAAATCTTCACGTGACATGACCATCATCCAGGCAATCCGCGAAATTCAGGAAAATGGCTACTGCATACTTCGGCAGCGATTTGCGCCGGCATTGATCGACGCATGCCGCGATAAATTTTGGCCGATTCTCGTTCGTTACCTCGAAACGCACCGCGATGCTCCGAACCGCGGCCCTTGCCGGCATTTCCTGCCGATGCCTTTCGAGCCGCCGTGTTTTGATTTGAAATTCTTTTTTGACGATGACGTGCTGGGCGTCATTCGCGGCGCGATGGACGACCGGGTGGTCGCTGACCAATGGGGTTGCGACGTTCCGCTCCGGGGTTCCGTGTACCAGAGTCTGCATATTGATTATCGACGGCCGCTGTTCGCAGAGGCTCCCGGCCTGGAATTACCTTCCTACATGCTGGTAGTCAGCTTTGGATTACTCCCGATAACACGCGAGAACGGCCCCATCGAACTCGTGCCCGGCTCACATCGACTGCCTGCGGAAGAAGCGCTTTGTGCAGTCAAAGCCTCAGAACTGGAAGTTCAGCCGGTTCTTTTGAACATTGGCGATGTGCTGATTCGTCATCCCTGGGTATTGCACAGAGGCTCACCCAATACGACCGATATACCTCGGGCGCTCGTTAGCATTCGGTACGTGCGCCGGTGGTATGCCGACGACAGCCGCGAAGTGAGCTTCGTTCCGCGCGCTGTTTGGGATTCACTAACGGCTGAACAACAATGCGTATTGCGATTTCCTGTTGCCCGAACCTGATCAGGCTGCGCATTCCCGCGCGCCATAATGTGGTTGGTGCAAGCCATCTATCGAGCCGCGGCTCACGTTGCCCTGATTCTCTTGCCCGCATTCGCGCCGCACGCCTCTGCGCAATGGGACGCGGAAGACAGCGGCACAAAGTCAAGCCTTCGCGCAGTACACAACGCCAGCCCAGGTGTCGCTTGGGCAAGCGGTACGAAGGGAGTTGTCCTGCGCAGCGAAGACGACGGCTATCTTTGGCAGCAGTGCGCCATTCCTCCCGACGCCGCAAATTTAGATTTTCGAGGACTCTGGGCCTGGGACGCCAATCACGCCCTTGCTATGTCGAGCGGCCCGGGTTCCACCAGCCGATTGTATGAGACCACCGATGGTTGTGCGCATTGGCATCTGCTCTTTACCAACCCGGACTCAGGAGGCTTTTGGGATGCCATTGCGTTCTCGAACAGAGACCGAGGAATGCTTCTGGGCGATCCCGTAGACGGACGATTCGTCATTTTCAGAACGGAGGACGGCGGGCATCACTGGACCCGCGATGCTAGCGCCGGACTCGCAGCCCATGCCGGTGGCGAGGGCGCTTTTGCGGCCAGCAACTCGGCGCTCGCTCTCGCTCCTGACGGAACCAGCGCATACTTCGGTACAGGTGGGCCAAGCGGCTCCCGCGTATTTCACTTTCAGTCGGGAGTCAGCGGAGACTCGGGTAGCTGGACGTCAGTAAAGCTACAACTCTCACACAGCAGCGACGCCGCCGGCATATTCTCCATTTCCTTTCGCGACGCAAAGCATGGCATGGCCGTAGGCGGCGATTACCGGCACCCGAACCAGTCTGAAAACACCGCCGCTTGGACCTCCGACGGCGGATTGACGTGGTCCCCGGCTTCGCAGTCGCCGTCCGGATACCGCTCGGCAGTCGCTTGGGATGAGAAAGTTCCTGGCTGGATTGCTGTGGGTCCAAACGGAAGCGACGTCTCGTACGACGATGGAAGAACCTGGAAGCAGTTCGGCAAAGCAGGTTGGAACGCCTTGAGTCTGCCCTGGGCCGTAGGCCCGGACGGCAAAATCGCGATGCTGAACAAATTGGCGGTCACACGCTAGCAGGGCCGCCGTGACTCTTGGGTTTGCCTGCTCGCCATCGCGCTCGCGAATCCATTCCCGAATCGACTCCCCGCGCTAATCGTATCCGGCGAACGACCCCCCGCTTTGAGAGACTGTCCTAGGGTACGGCCGATTTCCATGCGATGCTGCCAGCGCAACAGTCTGTTCTGTTTACTCCTTATCTGTTCCATCGCCCTGCCACCGCTCACGGCGCAAGCGATCCCTCCCGTCCACGTTGACAACTTCACCGGGCATCCGCGCATGGTGGTCATCAGCGATATCGGCAACGAGCCCGACGACCAAATGTCGCTGGTTCGATTACTGCTCTATTCGAACCAGTTGGATATAGAGGCGTTGATCGCGGTCACATCCACCTGGCAGAGGAACGTCTTGCACCCGGAAACCATGCGCAGCCTCATTCGAAGCTACGGCCAGGTACGCGCGAATCTTCTTCTGCACGCCACGGGCTGGCCGACAGCCGCGGAGTTAGACAGTCGCGTGTACTCTGGACAACCGGGCTATGGCATGGCCGCGACCGGACCCGACCGGATGTCAGAGGGAGCGCACGCCCTGATCGAGGCGGCTAACCGCAACGACGAACGGCCGCTGTGGATCACGGTTTGGGGCGGAACAAATACACTGGCGCAGGCGCTCATGCACGTGCGTGCCACTCGAACACCCGAGGCGTTGGATAAATTCATCCTGAAGCTGCGCGTGTCTTCGATCTCGGATCAAGACGACGCCGGGCCCTGGATCCGCCGTGAGTTCCCGAACCTCTTCTACATCGTCCAGCCCTCCACTCCAACCGGCGCCGAATACTACTACGCAACCTGGACCGGCATCAGCGGAGACGCGTACTACCGCAATTGCTCCGGCGCCGACTTCACGCTCGTAACCAATGAATGGCTGGAGGCAAACATTCGCAGGAAAGGGCCGCTTGGTAAGTTGTATCCCCGTTTCGCCTTCATCATGGAGGGCGACACGCCTTCGTACCTGGGACTCATCGACAACGGTTTGAACTCATTTCGCCGTCCGGACTGGGGCGGTTGGGGCGGCCGCTACATCTACCGTCAGCCCTACGGGGAGACGCACGCGATCTGGACACAAGGGGGCGACCTCTTTTCCCGTGTCACCTCGCAGGACACGGTTACCGGTGCGGATGGCCGGCAGTACGTTTCCGATCAAGGCACGATTTGGCGCTGGCGCGAAGCGTTCCAGAACGATTTCGCGGCGCGCATGGATTGGACCGTCAACGATTACGCCCATGCCAATCACAATCCCGTGCTTGAAGTGAACGGCCAACCGGGAACCGCACCCGTTGTGATCGATGCCACGGTAGGAGACGCTCTTACGCTCGACGCCAGCCGAAGTCACGACCCTGACGGTCAGCCTCTCGCCTATCACTGGTTCCACTACGCCGAAGCAGGGTCAACAGAAGCGAGCCTTGCGGCAATCACCATGTCGGGCGGCGATACAGCCAAAGCGATCGTCACTCCTACTGCCACCTGTCGGCCCGGATGGCTGAAGACGGGCGCGCCGTGCCCCGCGGCAGGAATTGCCCACATTATTCTTGCTGTTACGGACAACGGATCGCCTCGGCTCACATCCTACCGGCGCATCATCTTGAATGTTCATGCAGCGGAGGAGTAAGCAGAGCAGAACGCTAAACGAACAGCCGCGCCGCGGATAAACGCGAATCGGGTGGACCCCTATGAAAGGTCAGCGATGAAACGAATCCCGGTGAGGCTAGGCAGAAACGTGTATGCGGACCCGCGGGTCGTTACAAGGCGGGGAAAATCGGAGATAACAACCGATGCTGCATTCTCCCGAGGAATCACAAACTTGTTCTGCCCCTCGGCAGAATTCCCGAGTATCGGATCTGTAGTTCCATCAATGCGTGGCGCAAAAGCACTTCCGTTGATCCATTCAGACATCAGGAATTCAAACTGATCTTTGATACTCACTCCGATGAACAGACCAAGAAGTCCTCGTTCGATGCCATCGTTCGGATGCGAAGGATCATACGGCGGACCGTAGGGAACGCCGCGGCGGATGATGCGATGCCGCGAACCGCCATTCCCGGCAACGGTCGCGCCGCGAGGGTTGGCCCGCCGCATGTGAGAGCCAATTGGGCAACGATACCCTCGCCGATCGTCGTACACTCCAGGGTGACCATCTGTCGGCGCGTAGTCGTACTGATTCAACTCTGAAAGTGTTAACGGCTGCGTCGGCGAATCAGAGTCAGGCGACAAAGTAAGCGGCGTTCCATTTCGCCAGCGGCCGACAATCTTCGCTGCCAGAAGTTCTCCCTCGATCCCGTATCGCTCCTGGGATTGCGCAAGCAGCGTGTCGAAGGCTGTGCAATCTTGTTCCAAGATCCGCAGCACCATAAAACTGCCGTTGCGGCCGAGTTCGTCCGGTAAGGGAACCGGGTAAGTGAATTGATCAAACTGGCTCGGATAGCCGAGCAGGAACTCACCCGGCGGCGCAATGGGCTGCGTGTCGGGAAAAGGATTTCCGAGCCCGCAGTCGATCGTCGGCTGAGAAAACCCGTCGCGGTATCCGAAATGTGCTTTGCTGCCCGGGAGAACGTCGCCCGGAAGCATAGTAATCTCCGACCACCCCCCATCTGCGAACCTTTGCCGGAGCAGCGCAGTTTGAGCGTCGCGGATCTGATCGCTTTGGGCGAAAAGAAGCAGCAGCATGTGCAGACCGGGCTTTCCCAATCCGTAATCCCAATGATCGGCAGAACAGGATCCGATATCGCCCACCTCCGCGCAACGTCTGAACGCGTCCGCGACGAACTCCTGGGGGAAAGAGGCGAGAGAGGTGGCCGGAAGCCCCAGAGCAGTGAGGCCGGCGAAAGTCAATCCGACGTTGATGCAAAAATCGGGCTTCTCGTCCCAGAGCGTACCCGCGGTGATCGGAAGGTTTCCGAGCGTCTTTCGTGCAAGCGGCGCGTTTTCCACCCGGAGCAAGAAGAATGACGCGCAATCCATTCCGTAGCTCCGTAAAATGAGACCCTGAACATCGTCCAAGGGGATCATCAGCTACTCCTGATTCAGAGCGTCGAGGATTGTAACTACGGAAGCCTGCGGATAAGCGCTGTAAAAGGGATCGATCCCCCTCAGATCATTGGCCTTTACATACGCCAGGAAAGCGTCCCGGTTTTGCTGGACAGGCAAGGGCGGCGCGTCCTTCATATGTGAGAGCAGAGCGTTGAAGACGTCTCCGATCTCGTCGATAAAGTCGTTGATATATTTCTCGAAAGACCCATCGTAAGTCGTGATTACCGCTAACTGAGTGTTGTTCGAAAGAAAGACAAACCTCGCAAAGTGTACAGTTCTTAGTTTTGTCAATGCACCCCAGATTGGGTTCTGTTCCGGGGGAGCACTTTGAATCTTGGCCAGTAAGCCATTCAACTGAGCGTAGTCCTCCGGTGACTTTATGTTCATGACCAGTGTGAGTGGATTTTGAATGATGTTCATAATTTGCTCCTTGCGTTAGGTCCGTGAGTCAACGCCAGCAGAGTGTATCAGAGTTGAGCTTTGCTGCGGCTTCGAGGTCCCAAGCGGATCCAGACCCGCATGGTTACGCCGGTCTTGCCGCGGAGGTGAGCGGTGTCACTCCGCGATATTTAGCCAGTCCTGCAGCATACGTATCCAAAGAATGTTGCAGTGCGAAGTCGAGCGGGCCTGGGGCGCCCGAGACCTCTACCTTTTGACCGATATGCTGATAGAGTGGCGGAATCGGAACCTGCGGTACTAGATCGCTCGGATTTACGATCCGCACAACGTTTGCGGAACCGGGCAGTCCCTTGATCGGTGAGAACACGGCAGGACCCGCGAAAGTCCAGGTGAAGGCCTCGGGGTGATGCACGCCCATGATGAGGGCGACCGCTGCGCCCAGGCTGTGTCCCGTGATATACACGCGGGCGTTTGCCGAAGACGCCGTGTCCCACGCCTTCTGTAAACTTGCGGCGATCGAGTTCCACACGTCGTCAAAACCGCGATGAATCCACCAAGCGTCGTGGGGAACTGGCTGCGCGATGGCGCGAAAGTCCTCAAGCCACTGATGTTGGGTCTCAGTGCCGCGGATCGCGATGACGGAGATGTCATCCTTGCGCGCAACAATCCCCCAATCGCAATTCTCCGACTGGACGATTTTCGCTAGCCCTGACGCCGCTTCGCGGGCGATCGTCGCTTGATCTACTGTGATAATGCCCGTTTGTTGCCAGCCTGCGGGAAATTTCAATTCCTGTCCCCAGGAGAGCTGATAAGCGGTCGTGTTCAGGGGCAGCAGAACGTCATGTGCAAAAGCAGCGTCGAATGTCATATCAGAAGCACTGTACACGAAAATTCACGCGAACACCACTTACTGAGTGCCCGAATTTGCTCTCGCGAGATAAGATTGCTTGCTCTTCGGCAATATTGCAAAACTTCGCCGCGAAGCGATGTTCTTTCTGAGCTGCCGACATGACCGGAGCGAATGTTCAGGGCCTGGCCCAAGTCATTTGAGTTCGATCGCGCGTCAGCTGCTTCGCAGCGCTCCTCGCGGGATGCCACGACGTGACCAGAGCAAAGGCTAGAAGCATCTCCGTGATGTCTCCTCCGTAATACATCAACTCCGCGGCATGCTGGAGTTGAGCGGCAGGCGCGACGACAGCGACGTGCCACCCGGCATACAGCAACTGCGATAGTACTGAATGAATGACCACTGCCACACCTAACACAATCAGCCGCATGGGCACCGAGGGCCGGTGTGGAGCAGGATCGGCCCCCGCGATCACCCAAGCGTATAGGCTTCCAGCGGCAATAAAGTGGAAATGCACGACATAGTGCAGCGCGGGATGCATCATCATTGCGCTATAAAGCGGCGTGAAGTACAGCACAGACATACCGCCAAAATCAACGAGCAGCGCTATCATCGGATTCGCGATCAACCGCATTACTGGGCTGCGCAGCACACCCGTGATATGTCTTCCGTATCGAGAAGGTAGCGTGCGGAGAATGAGCGTCACAGGAGCGGCCGTGACCAGACCGATAGGTGCAAGCATCCCAATCAACAGATGCACAAGCATATGCTTGCGGAAGTCTCCCTCAGCGAACGGGAGAATCTGCGGTAAGCAGCCGAGAATGAGGACTCCGCAACCGCTCAGAAACAGAACGGTACGCCACGAGCTCCAGCCTCGCGGCTCGTGCTGCTGCCGCACGGCAAGCAGAAGATACACGCTGCCGGTTGCAAGCACAAGCACAATGGGCACCAGCATGGAGGGGAGATGATGATTCGTGCCGGGAGATCTCGTATCTTCTAAGTAATCGCCCGGCAACGCACGCGCGACTGCTTGGCGATTTCCTCTCTGTACAGACCAAGCGTCGCTTGGCTGCCGGGCTATCTAGCTGTCAGCGGCGCTGACGCGAACAGCGGAACCTCGGCGAGCCATCCACCATCCGGCAACTATAAAGATTACGCCGGAAGCGAGGAAACTAATGTCGTAGGCGGACTGGTGAGGATCGGAGTGAACGTGATGAATGCCGAGGATTTGGTGATCGATCAGGCCCTCGACTAAATTGAACCACCCCCAGCCACACAGAATCCAGGACCACAACGCACCTGATTTCCAGACCTCACGCCGAGCATGCGTGATACGGGAATACAGAATGTAAAGGCCCAAAAGCACTGAGAGCCAGGTCACGGTATGAAAAAGTCCGTCTCCTAGGGTATTCATTCGGAGGCCAGGCACCGTGTCGACTGGATAGATGCTGCTGAACATGTGGTGCCATTGGAACACTTGGTGTAGAAAGATGCCGTCGAAGAACCCGCCCAAGCCGATTCCCAAGATGATCCCTGGAAGCTTGATCGGAAGAATTGTTTCCCGTGCCGAAGTGGCCGCCATGATCTCTCCCATTGTCACCCCATGAATGAGAAGGCATGCCGATCACCGGCTTGCGATGTCAGGGTGCTTGTAACCCCAAGGCTGGGTACGCACAACATCTTTGCTCCGATTGACTCATCGGCTACCCGGGGGCAATCGGACGCTGTTGCAAAAACGTAGGTTCATTCCAGACGGCCGAGGATATTACGTTAGTTCGCCCGAACAACTTACGATTAGAGGAGTGGTTAAGCACCCAGCGCGCGCGACAGCTTCTTCACGTAAGCGGTCCGGAAGAGTCGCCAGATTCAACTCCGCAACGCTGATGATGTCAAGCGCCTCCAGACGCGGAGCCACGCTTCGGATCGTTTCCGCGAACCATTCGTAATACAGCGATTCCGGGCCGCCGCTCATCAGACATTCCGCATTCGATCGCGTATTCGAAAATCGAGCGAGTTGCATCCAGTGGTAGAGCCGCGCTCCAGTGTCCGGATATGCAACCGCCCGGCGGAACAGCTCAACCAGACACTCTCTCAACTGACTAAATAGTGGAAGTTCTGGTTCGATAGGCGGGAAATAAGACATATCGTACTCCTGGAATGCAAGGATTCCAGAGATCCGCAATAATGACTTGCTTTTCCGAATCCATCCGAGCGGGTCCGCCGAGTGAATAAGCACATGTCTCCCGACGATCGCGTCATACGGGCTCTCGGTAGCGTAAGCTTCGAACGTTCCTTGTTCGATCTTGATTTGAGAAAGCTTCTCCTCACTCGCACGCGCCTGCGCAGCATCGAGCGCAGCGCTGTCCTGGTCCAACGCAGTGACCGAGCCAAGCTGGCCGACGATGCGAGCGGCGATGAGCGAAACATCTCCAACACCGCAACCGACATCCAGAACTCGCATACCTGCGCGAACGCCGGCTTCTCTGAGAAACCGCTCGGTAAGCGGGTTCAGAATGGAACCTTGCAGCAACAGCCGGCGCCGTTCGTGATCCGTCACGCCCATCACATACGTTGCGCAGTCATCTTTGTACATTTGTTCTCTTGATCCCATCAAGCACCGGAACCAACACCGTCTACGAGCATTCGCTCGGTGTGCGCGTGCGCCGTTTCCTACGGCCGTTCCGAACTGCAAAAACGCATGCGAAGAACAGGGCGACCATCGAAGAGCATCGCGGCTCAGGAACTGCTGTCGTGGCGGGCGTGTAAGTGTATGTGGTTGCAGAGAAGCCCGCGACGATGATGCCCGGCAGAACCCCTGCCGGACCCTGCTTTACGCTCAGTGAGGGGAAGGGGAGACTGAAGAGTTGATTCCACGATCCCGGGCCGACAACTACTTCACCCGGATCAGATCGGTCCACTGGACCGAACGGAAACGTTACGGCGGGTGCGATATATGCCGGTTGCCCCGCTGGCACAGTACCTGTCAGCTCCTGAATAAAAAGCCCCGGAATGCCTCCTACGCTAAGCGTGTCGCTGAGCAGAACATCGTATGGCCCGCCAGCGCCCGTACTGAAGAACTCTAACCCAATGCTCGTGGTGCCGCTAATGGTCGTGTTTCCGCTTTCAAATGTTCCCAAGGAGGGGTTGAACTGCGGGGTCGAAACGTTGAGAGTTTGCGCCGCTACGTTTCCGGCGAATGGCGCTTGTATCGAGAAGGGAACGGTCTCGGTAATCGTTGCGCCTTGAGCACTGCCGATCGCAACTGTGAGCCACGCAATCACCGTAATTAAGTTGCGCCGGCACTGTCCTGTTTCCACCAACTCGTTGACACTGCGACATTCTTACGTGCTCCTCTTGAATCGGGGTATCCGAAGAAGCGCGAGAATGAGGCCCGTAACTCCAAGCAGCGGCCACGTTGCCGGTTCCGGTACCGGAGTAGCCACGAAGCCCACAACGTTGTCGTCGATGGTCGCGAAGCCGACGAGTTGGCCAAGGCTGTTGACTCCGTTGATCGTGGTGTTTACCGAACCGGCCGGATCGAAGCTGGAAAACATTCCACCGATATCGGTGTAGCCATGCTGAACGCCATTGGCGTCACTATAGAAACCAACAATCTCGCCCGTGTTGTTGATCCCAAGCGCCTGCGTGAACGTGGAGCCAAACGGGTCGATTGAGCTGATTGTGCCTCCCGTGTCGAGGAATCCGAGGGAAGTGTCCGCCGTCGGCAGATAGAACCCTACAGCATTACCGCGTACTGTTGATTCCGGTCGCCTGGCTGTTCTGGTTCGCAGGCAGCAGACCATTAATGTCGGTAAACGTGTTGCCGAACAGTCCCGCTGTGCCGAGGTAGGCATGCTGCAAGGTCATGCCCGTAGGGTCGGTCGACGAATAACCCGCGATGCGATTACCTACACTGCTGATACCGAGCACCTGGTTAAAGGCCGTCCCGGGCTGATCCACCGTAAAGAACGGGCCTGTGCCTACCGGCAGTCCGGGGATGCTGATGAAGCCGTGCGTCGCCCCGGCCGTATCTACATAAAACCCCACCTTGTTATTGTTCCCTGCGGCGCTGGACACGCCGGTGACCTGAGTCTGCGCCGAACCGGGAAAATTAGTATCTGTGAAGGTGCTGGGCAGAGTGAGTGTGAAGCCCTTGTTCACGGCAGCGCCGTGATACCCGACGATCGTCCCCGTATCGTTGATTCCAAGTAACTGAGTAAAGTTGTCGCCTGGAAATGAGACGGTTTGGACGGTGTAGGAAATGCCCGCGGCGTACGACGGCAAGGCTGTGCAGCCTAGCGCAGCTATGCACGCGGCTGTAGTACACGCCAGTGTAGTCTTTATCATGTTGTTCTCTCCGTTGTTTGGTTCTCAGTGAAAATGAAGTGGGTGTTCTTCGTGAACACTTCCGCAGCGTAGCCGCGTGGCGTTGTTTAAGTCCTGGAGAGGCGCTTGTAAATTTCTTAAGGTTTTCTTAACGCCGGGCCACACGAAGGTAACTAATTGAATCGAGAGTGCTTCCAAGTCGGCGAGTTTTTCCTGGACCCTTCCAATCGGCTCCTGCGACACGGCGAGGCGGCCGTGTCGTTAAGCCCGAAGGCGTTCGATGCACTCGTGTATCTG
The DNA here is from genome assembly GCA_963849445.1 of uncultured Acidobacteriaceae bacterium. GTDB lineage: Bacteria > Acidobacteriota > Terriglobia > Bryobacterales > Bryobacteraceae > Bog-105. Next base: position 316,137 of record CAWKHS010000006.1, read on the forward strand.
GTCCGAAACCCGGGTCGTCTGCTGACACGCGATGAATTGATTCAGGCGCTGTGGCCGGACAGTTACGTCGAAGAGGGGAACCTGTCGGTGCACATCTTCCAGGTGCGGAAAGCGCTAGGCGCGGCAGCGGACGGACGAGCCTACATCCAAACCGTGCCCAAGAAAGGATATCGATTTAACGCCGACGTAAAGGTTGTGGATCAGCCGGCTTACGGGCTCGCGAACGACGCCGCTCCGTCCAACGTCGCCGCGCCCGAAATTAGCGATACCGCCGACGCGGCGTCGCCGCGCCCGGAGCCCGCGTCCGTCCGTGAACTGCCCGACGACAAACCGGGCCCGACTCGTTCACGTTCCTGGCCGCTACTTGCCGGAGGCGCTACCTGCCTCATTGTCCTGGTTGCCGTCGCAATACGCGTTTTTCCGACGCGGCAGGAAGCGCGTAAATCGAGCACTCCAGTTCGCTTGACTAGTTTCTCGCCTGAACTGTCGGTCACTGCAGCCGCCATTTCGCCCGACGGCAAAACCCTCGCCTACGCGAACCCCGTCGGAGTTTTTCTGGAAGAGACCTCGACCAAAGAAACGCGCCGCTTACGCGCACCCGCTTCCCGGCTACGAATCTCAAATCTAAGCTGGTTTCCAGACGGTAGCAGACTGTTACTCACTGGTGCCGAACCCGATGCTCCGACAGCAAGCGTTTGGATTCTACCGGCGAAAGATATGAGTGACGCCGAACGAGTTGGCCCCTTCCAACGCGGAGTCATTTCGCCCGACGGTTCGCAAATTGCTTTGCTACGCGAAAGCGGCGGCGTAAAAGAGTTGTTGCTGCTCCCCGCCGCAGGAGGGCAGCTACGCCGCATTGCGCTGATTCCCGCGGAAGAAGACCTCGGCAGCGTCTTCTGGTCGATGGATGCTCAACGGCTGCAGTTCGTCGTCCTCCGATGGAACCCACAACTGCGCGGCAATCAGGGATTCATTCGATCTGTCGACCGGTCCACCGGAAAGGCTGCTGAGATTCTGTCGGCACCGAATCTCAGTGGCGATGCCATCAGTTTGCCCGATGAGCGCCTTGTCTATGGTCAACTTCTGGGCGCAAATCCGGCCGGATCTTACGGCGGCGAGCTACGCCAGGTCCATGTAGACTCTCGCACAGACCAGGTTCTCGGCGATTCCGTTTCGCTAGGCAGGTGGACCGAACAAGTAGTGGGCCTGAGCGCTACCGCTGATGGCCGGCGACTCGTCTTCAGAACGGTACTGAACCAGCACAGTGTCTACGAGGGCGATCTGAACGATAATCGAGAGGCTCTGTCCCGAGTGCGCCGTCTGACCTTTGGGCAAGGCCGGGATGATTTCCCGCGAGCCTGGACGCCGGATAGCAAAGCAATCTTTTTCGATTCCAACCGCAACGGGAAATGGGAGATCTTCAAGCAAGCGTCCGATCAGATCTCGGACGAACCGTACCTGCAGGGTGCCAACGATGAGTTTAGTCCCAGGATGAGCCCGGACGGTCGCTCGTTGTTATATCTGGACCGCCCTCGTGACTGGCGCGAGCCCGCTCCAGTCCGGCTGATGCGCGTCTCTACCGTTGAAAGGTTTCCTGAATTCGTTCTCCAGACCTCCGGCTATTCAGAATGGGGACTGCGGTTCGAGTGCGCTCGCATCCCGCAGGGGTCCTGCGTTCTGGCCCAGCGAGCGGGCAGTAACATTGTCTTCCAGCGGTTCGATCCTGAACGTGGTTTTGTCGGCGGCGGAAATGAAGTTCTCAGGATCCCGTTCGATCCCAAGCTGCGGATCTCCTGGGCGCTGTCGCCCGACGGTTCGCATTTGGCGTGGATTGTTTCCGATGCACCAGACGCCACAATCCATGTCGCGTCCGTCCCGAAGCCGGCCTCAAACGAAACCACATCCGAGGGCCGTGAGACTGAGCTTCACCTGGAGAACCTGTCGCATTTGCATGCATTGAATTGGTCGCCGGACGGACAAGGCTGGTATGTCACGACGCACTTGCCCGTAAGTTGGCAAATCCTTTATGTAACCGCGTCGCGCAACCAGGTTCTCTGGCGAGGTCAGGGCGAGTATTCGCCCGAACCCTGGCCCTCGCCCGATGGTCGTCATCTTGCTTTTTCCCAGCTCGAACAAAATAGCAACGTGTGGATGTTAGAAAACTTCTGAGACTTGGCAACGGGCGTTCCAGTTTATAAACGCTGCGCTCCGTCTCACGAAGAATTAAGAGACAGTTCCGTCTGCCGAATTCACTAACTGGTATGTGTGGAATAGTCGCGGCATTTGGCGGAACCTCTGCGGTATCGGCTCTGAACCTAGCTGATAGCCTGGCGACTTTACGCCACCGAGGCCCCGAGTCCTCAGCAACGTGGACGTCCGAAGACGGCCGAATTGCGTTGGGCCACACTCGCCTCAGCATCACCGATCTAACGGGCGGTCACCAGCCCTTACGCAATGAAGATGGCGCCGTGCACGCTGTCGTAAACGGCGAGTTTTACGACTTTGAAAACATTCGATCCGAACTCGAAGCGCGTTCGCATTGCTTCCGATCGCACAGCGATAGCGAAATCCTCCTGCATCTCTACGAGGATCTCGGTACAGATTGCCTCAGCCGATTGCGGGGAGAGTTTGCTTTCGTCTTGTGGGACGTCCGTCGACACACCCTGTTCGCGGCTCGCGATCGATTCGGCATAAAGCCGCTGTTCTATTCGTCTCTCAATGGCCTACTGGTGTTTGCCTCTGAGGTGAAGGCGCTGCACGCCCTCGGAGTCGCCGCCGCTTGGGACCAGCAAGGCTTCTTTGAAGCCGTCACCCTCGACGCTTCGTTAGCTGGGCGGACTCTCTTCCGCAATGTAAGCGAACTCTTGCCCGGCCAATACCTGCTGGCAGATGCGAATGGAGTAAGCATTCGCACTTACTGGGATTTCGACTACCCTCTCGCCGCTAGCACCCCACCTTCGCGCTCAGACGACGAATATGCACATGAATTTCTCGAATTACTCGACGAGGCCGTGCGCATCCGTCTACGCGCCGAGGTTCGGGTTGGCTGCTATCTAAGCGGAGGCATCGATTCCAGCAGCATTCTCGCGCTGATGAGCCGCCACACGCCCAACCCTGTGCCCGCGTTTACCGTTGCCTTTGACGAGGCTTCTTGTGATGAAGCTCCGCTCGCGCGAGACGAGGCGAGGCGCATCGGCGCTTGCTTTCATCCCGTTCTTGTCACCGAAAAGACGTTGGCCGCCGACTTCGGCGCTGCGGTCTGGCACGCTGAATCGCTATTTACAAACGCCCATGGCGTAGCGAAGTTTGCGTTGAGCCGTGCTGCGCGCGAGGCGGGTGTCACCGTGGTTCTTACGGGCGAAGGTGCGGATGAGATTCTAGCCGGCTATCCCTTCGTCGTAAAGGACGCAATCCGTTTCGCCGACCCCGTCACTCGGGAGCATCTTCGGAAAAGCCTCGGCATGACGGTGAATGAATTTGCCGGCCTGCTGGCTCCGCATTTGCCAAAAGCCCCGCCCCCCGCATTGATCGGGGGACTTGGCTACCTTCCCGCCTGGATCGAAGATCGCGAATCGTTTCTCCACCAGCTCCGGCCAGTGCTTCCCGACAGCTTCGAAAGCGACCCCATCTACCGGCGGCTACTCGACAGCCTCGATATCTCCGCCCAACTCAGCGGGCGCGACATCCTCAATCAAAGCCTCTATCTCTACAGCAAAACCGCCCTGCGCGGTTACATCCTCACCGTGTTAGGCGACCGCATGGAAATGGCGCATTCTATCGAAGGTCGCCTCCCTTTTCTCGATCATCACGTGGTTGAGTGGACGCGCGAACTTCCTCCAACCCAAAAAGTGCGCGGTGCGGCCGAAAAATTCATTCTGCGGAAGGCAATGAGGGACGTGCTCCCGCCTGCTCTCTGCGCCCGCCGCAAACAAGCGTTTCGAGCGCCGTCGGTGTGGCGGAATTCCCACGGGCCGCTGTATCATCTGGTGCAAGATACCCTGCGCGGCAGTGCTCTGAGCAGAGTTCCCTGGCTCGAAAGAAGCGCGGTAATCGACATGCTGGAGCGCGCCGAGTTCGGCGATCCTGCATCGGCAGCATTGCTCAATCAGCCGCTGATGAGTATCTTGAGCGCCTGCACGCTCGCCGAACGGTTCCGGTTGTAAACCATGGCAAAACCTAGTGAAGAAAAGGAATTAGAAAAGGAATCGTGACATTCCGTGCGGTATTTTGCGCGCGCAAACTACCCCTCCATTGAAACAGCCGTCCCTTTACCCTCGACAATGTGGATGTAGCGGTTACTAGGAACATTAGTGAGCCTGTCGACTGTATTGCTAGGAGCTGCCCAATGAATTTCCAATTCATCCAGCTTGGCCGCCGAACCGAGACCCAGAACCTCTCGGGGGTCATGCGACGAAAGAAAACTCCCTCCGGCGCTCTTCAAACGCCGGAAGGTCTTCCCACCCGCCTTCCACACAATTGTTGTCCCGATCGCGTCACGATTGCAGTTCACTCCCTCCAGCTTCAAGCCCAACCAGTTATTTGTAGTTGCAGCGTTGTTCCGGAGCAATAATGGCGCGCCGCCGTTATTGCCGACAAGCACATCCAGCGCACCGTCATTGTTGTAGTCACCGACCGCAAGCCCACGTGCTGACAGACGCTCTTCAAAGGCAGGACCGGCTTGCGCACTCACGTTGCTGAGCTTTCCATCGACGCCCTGATGGAAGAGGAGAAGCGGTTCCTTATAATGAACCTGCGGCGAGTAACTCTCAACCATGTCGTCCGGGTGCCCGTTCGCTAGGATCAGATCGACTCGGCCATCGTTGTCATAATCGAAAAATTTGAGACCCCAGCCACTCATCAGGCGCGTTGCTTGCGCGATGCCGTGTATGAAAGCAACGTCGCGAAAGCTCTCTTGTCCCGTGTTCTGGTACAGCGAGTACATCTCCTGATCGAGGTTGGCGACAAATAAGTCCTGCCGGCCATCATTATTGAGATCCGCGGCGTCTACACCCATGCCGGAGCGCGGCTGCCCATTGTCACTGAACGCGACCTCCGCCTGAAGCGCAATCTCTTCAAAGTTCCACTTGCCGTTTTTGTCAGGGCCGCGATTGACGTACAGGAAATTCTGTACGGTGTCGTTCGCGACGAAAAGATCCATGCGCCGATCGTTGTTGATATCAGTCGCGACGACTCCGAGTCCCTTTCCCAATGATTTGGCGATATCAGTTCCCGCGCTTACTTCGGTAAAGGTGCCATCGCCATTGTTGTGATAGAGAAAACTCGGCGTCCCCTTGAACACGCGAGGGATGCAGTAATAGTGCTTCCCAAGCCGGTTGTCGCCGCATTCCAGCTTGTGTGCCGCGCTGTAATCGACGAAGCTGCAAACAAACAGATCGAGCCTGCCGTCATTGTCGTAGTCGAACCAGCACGCACTTGTCGTCCATCCCGGCGTAGCTAGACCGGCTTTCCGGGTTACATCTGTGAACGTACCGTCACGGTTGTTCCGGTAAAGGATGCAGTTCCCGTACGAAGTCACAAATATGTCGGGCCAGCCGTCATTGTCGTAGTCCCCGACAGCCACGCCCATTCCGAACGTGCCGCCGCCGACGCCCGCCCGCTCGGTGACGTCGGTAAATGTTCCATCACGATTGTTCTTGTACAGAGCATTGCGAACGGGCTTCGGCGGAGTCCAGAAGTCGCACGGACCGCTGTTCACGAGATAGATGTCCATCCACCCGTCGTTATCGAAATCCAGAAATGCGCACCCTGGTCCGAGCGACTCGGGAAGATAGCGGCTTTCCGACATCGCATTTTCGTGGGTCCACTCGATCCCGCTACGGGAGCGCGGTATCTCCTCAAACAAAGGCAGCTCTTGGGCAAGCGAGTGGAGAGTCGAGGGCGCCAACAGGCTGAACGCGGCGCCGCCCCCCAGGAATTGCCTTCTGTTCATTGCGATCTTGCCATTGTCTCTGCCGTCCCTTGTCTACGCCTTTTGTACTCGGCGAACATGGCCCTTGCCTCCGTTTCCCGATGCAGTTTCCGGTAAAGCATCGCGAGCGAATAACAAGAGTCGGCGGAGCTCATATCGCCGGAGACAGCGGTACGGTACTCTTCGATCGCTTCGGTCTCGCGGCCTTCCTTTTCCAGAGCGCGCCCCAAATGGTAGTGCGCTTGCGACAGATCTGGATTGTAGTGAAGCGACTCCCGGAAAAGCGACTCCGCTTGCTTCGGCTGATCCATTCTGAGCAGTAAGAAACCAAAATCATGCGGCGGCCAAGGGGAGGGATGAGCCCGCACTCGATTCAAATTCGCAGCTTTTTTGAAAGCATCGACTGCGTCATTCATCCGGCCTTGCATATCGAACGCCAAACCCAGACTGTCCCAGATCCGGGCGGACTGAGAATCCAGGTCCGAGGCCCTCTTCAGCTTTTCAACTGCTTCTACATATCTCCGTTGCGAATAGTCGAGCCTGCCCAGCCAATACACGTAGATGGCCCGGCTAGGATACTTTTCAGCGAGAGCGGTGAGCAAAGTGCGGGCATGCGAATCGTCTCCAAGGTTTACCAGCGCCATTCCATAGGTGAAAGCGTCGGCATCTTTTAAGAAATTAAGCTGTGACGCTCTTTCGAAGTCGGCGGCGGCCGGCTTCATCTTGCCATCCAAAAATTCAATCGCGCCTGTGAGCGCCAGAATCTCCGAGGTTTCGGCCGGGGTAGTCGGTCTCAGCCCCGCCAGCATCTGCTCCACTCGCGCAAAATCACGATTCGCCAGCGCAGCAGCAGCCACCTCACCGGAGCCTGCCGACGCTAGCACGTTCCGGAGCCGATGAGAAATATCGTCCGGCTGAGCCAAGGCTGTAGTCGCGAAGAGCACCCAGACCACGATGCGCAACAACGGCATGTTCTAGGGTCTGAACTCGACCGTCCGCAACATCAATTCGGCGCGACGGGAGCGTTCTTCGTCCAGCTTCATAAGAAGCTGTTGTTGCGCGGCAGCCCTTTCATCGTGGGTGCGCCTGTACAACACGAGCAATTGACTATTGGCCTGAAAACTTTGCGGGTCGACTTTGAGCGCGAGATCCAGCTCAGCATGCGCTTTCTGGAGGTCGCCTTCGAGCATGTAAACGCGCGCCAATTCAGTATGGGACTCGGCAAAGGAGGGCATCGATTCGATGGACCTTTGCAGCCGGCGCAGCGCCTCGTCTAAATTCCCTCTCCGGCGCGCTATGCGCCCTAGAAAATAGTCCGCTTCCGCGGCTTTCGCGCTATTTCCCAGTTGCAGCATTTCCGTCTCAGCCTTGTCGTAATCGCCTGAGCTGAAATACGCTACGCCCAGTGCGAAGTGCCCTGAGGGACTCGCCGGCCTCGCTTTCACGTACTTCTCAAAATAACCCGATGCAGTGGCGGCGTCCCTGGTCGTGGTCAAAATAACCGCGCCCATCGAGTAATTGTAGTCTGGATTCTGTGGATCCAGCGCCAAGGCACAATCAAGGGATCGCCTGGCCTCGACCGCTAACTCCAGTTTCATCGCGATCATCGCGAACAGGAAGTGTATGCGCGCGTTACGAGAGTCCAGATCGCGCGCATGTGCAAGATATCCCAGCGCTCCTTCGTAGTCTTTGCTTTGATCGGCCAGGCGGGCAAGTTCCAGAAGATGAGCGGTGTTCCGCGGATCGAGCAGCACCAGCCGTTCCAACGTTTTCCGGGCATCCACCGGGCGATCGATTTGCTCATACGCGATGGCCAGCCGTCGAAGACTTGCCGGGCCGGCCGCATGCCGTTTGTCGAGCGCTTCCAAAAGCACCACGGCCGTGCTTGCGGCGCTTGGTAAATCGAAGGCATTCCGCACATCGTCGTAGTCTGTCTCTGAGAAGTCGTCGCGTGAGCCCAGTTGCCTCGCTAACGTTTGCGCCGCTCTGCTGCGGCCCAAAGCGGCGAGATCGGCACAACGCAGTAGGAGATTCGGCATTTGCGATGCGCTATTGGGCGGTATTTTCGCGAGCTCGTTGAGCGACTCAGAAAACTGCCCCTCCTGCTCGTAGAGAAGCGCCAACGAGCCATGCGCTTCTGCATCGCCCGGCTTCAGAGCCGACACGCGCTTCCACGAATCGATTGCGCAGTTCACAGCGGAAGCGTCTTTGCGTGCCAGCATCTGACACGCGCGCGCCAGATTTTCCCACGCCGGCGTGAGCGTCGGCGCCAATCGAACCGCGTCCGAAAAGTCCTGGCGAGCCTCGCGCAATTGTTCGCGGCGCGCATGCACTACGCCCCGAAGGTTGAATATTCCTCCGTCGCCGGGGTATTGCTTGAGCGCGTCATCAATTAACCGCGAAGCGGTGTCTAAGTCGCCGGCTTGTGTTGCATCTTCAATGCTTAAAATCGCTCGCATCCGATCGGCCGTCTGGCAGTTCGAGCAGATCCGTAAGAGCAGTAATATTGCTAGCACTCTCACCATCTGCGAGCCTTTTTGCACCTGATACTTCAGATAAGAGAATTAGCGCAACCCGGAAGCTACCGCTCGGCTGCTTGGATACCGATTCCCATTGACTATTTTTACAACCTAGAGTAACGTATCTCTCGCGAGGTAATAGCCCCAATGGGTTAGTACCTCCCGGACGGGTAATCGCCAGGAGGCTCCAAATGCCACGTCGCTTCGCTTATTTCTGTCTAGCTTCTCTACTGATGTTTTCTGGAAGGGCGTTCGGGCAGAGCCAAAACGCCGTTCTCAACGGTCTGGTGTCGGATCCCAGCAGTGCGCCCTTAACGGGCGTCAATGTGACCGTTACGTCTGTCGAGCGGAAAGTGAGCACAACCGTACAAACGGACAACGACGGTCGTTTCTCGTTTCCCAATTTGGAGCCCGGCACTTATGATGTGACGGTCGAGGCCAAAGGATTTAACACCTATGAGCAACGCGGACTTCAGTTGCTGGTCAACCAATCGGTAACTCTTCCAATCACGCTAGCGATTGGCAACGCCTCGACGCGGGTCGAAGTTAGGGCCGAAGCTGCGCAATTGGACGTGGACAACGGCACCCAACAGGAAGGTGTGCCGCCGAAAGTAATCAACCAATTGCCGCTACTGGTTTCCGGCGGTACGCCACGCAATGCGGTGCAGTTCATCACGTTTCTTCCCGGCGTTAACACCGGCACCAGCCAACAGGCATTCAATGCGCGCATCAATGGCGGCTTGAAGATGGGCGACGAAGCAATCATGGACGGCGTGAGCATGCAGGAGGGCACCATGTCCCAAAGCGGTATGGTGGCCTTCAACGATTTTCCGACCACCCCCGACATGGTGAGCGAGGTGCGCGTGCTCACTTCGAGCTACCAGCCGGAATATGGAACAACTACCGGCGGTGAAATCATCGTGACGACCAAGAGCGGCACGGACACATTCCACGGTGGCGCTTTCGAGTACCTGAGAAACAAAGACTTGAATGCGCTGCAATTCACGAATAATCGGCCGGCCGGCGATGCCCGCCCCAAGGACAACGAGAATGAATGGGGTGGCGATATCGGCGGTCCAGTCAAACTCAAGTTCTCTGCCGTTTGTCTGGGGATCGACTCACAAAACCTACTTCTTTTTCGACGCGGAATATTTGCGCGCCACAGGCGGCAATACGCGGCCAGTCTACTCAATTCCTACCCAGCAGGAGCGCTCCGGCAACTTCTCTGATCTGGGTGTACCGATCTACGACCCCACGACACAAACAATCGTGAACGGTGTTATTAATCGCGCGCCATATCCGGGCAACATGATCCCGGCCAGCGAGCAAAGTACGTTGGCGCAGCAATGGATGCAATATCTTCCGGCAACCACCGCACCGGGTCCCTACAACAACTATTTGGGAACTCCGGTGCCGAATGGGATTCTCGGCAGCACGGATCTCTTTCTCTATAAGATTGACCACAACTGGGGAGAGAAGGACCACATATACGTCACCATCTGGCGTCAGAATAACCCGCCTAACAACCAGTGCGCGCTTCCGGTGATGCTATGTAACAGCAGTCCCGCTAATCCAGAGGATGCCTGGGTCAACCGCCTGAATTGGGACCATATCATTTCTCCTACATTTCTGAGTCATTATGCGTTCGGTTATCTGAACCGCAATGAGGGGTACGGGTCTGTGCCGGGGCAGAATCCCGCCGAGCTGCCGCACATCCCGAATGCGGTCGCCTACAATGCCTCACCCGCCGCATCGTTCTCCGCGCCTGGCATCACCGATTTCTACACGTTTGGCAATACCAGCGGCTTAGGAGTTCTGAACAAGACCACCCGGCCGACATACGTGACCAATGAGCTGATGACATGGGTGCATGGCGCTCACACCGTCCGGTTCGGTGGCGAATATAGGCACATACAGCAGGTTTTTCGGCAGAACGGGAACCAGTCCGGTAGCGTGAATTTCTCGGCGCTGTCTACTGCCCTCCCGGGCGTGCCTAGCGGTGATCCATACGCAAGCTTTTATATCGGCGCTGTGGATAGCGGCAATCTCACTGTTCACAACATCAGCAAGTACGGCGCTGAACAGCGTGCCTACTCATTGCATATTGGCGATACCTGGAAGATGTCGCGCAAATTCACGCTCGACTATGGGTTGCGCTGGGATATGTTCACGCCTACTTGGGAAACCAACAACCAATTGTCGTTTTTCAGCTTCGCGCCCAATCCGGGAGCGGGGAATTTGCCCGGCAGCCTCGTGTTTGCGGGCAACAGTTGGGGTGCTGCGAGTGCCGGCGTCAAATATCCGGAGCAGTTGTTCAAGAATGCATTCTCTCCGCGATTGGGTTTCGCCTATGCGCTAGACCAGAAGACGGTGCTGCGCGGCGGTTATGGCGTTTTCTATACCCAAGCGTTCTATCCGAATTGGGGTGGCGGCATGTCGCTGGACGGTTTCAATCCGAGTGTCAGTTTCAGCGATTCTTTGGGTGGCTACCAGCCGGCCTTCTATTTGGACAATGGTTTCCCGGCCTACAACAAGGCTGAAGATATCAGTGCGACTGCGGATAACGGCACATCGGGGCCCACATACCGGCCAACTCATGCCAACCATCTGTCCTACATGCAGCAGTGGAACCTCACCGTGGAACGCAAGATCGGCGGTAGCGCGATTGCCAGTGTGGCGTATGTTGCGAGTAAGGGTACGCATCTCCCCTCTCAGTTGCAACCCTTGAACTATCTCAATCCTGCACTGCTCACGAGTTTAGGAAGTGCGGAGCTGAACACCGTCTTCCAGCCGGGGCAAACTTCACTTTACGGCGTCAGCGTTCCCTACAGCAATTGGGTTCAAACATTGGATTCCGTAGGCGCGTGCCAGCCAACGGTTGCCCAGGCGCTTGTTCGATTCCCACAGTACTGCGGAGCCCTGTTCGGTCTGAACGAAAATGAAGGCACATCCCTCTACAACTCGTTCCAGACAAAGTTTGAGAAGCAGTTTTCGGCCGGCCTTTACCTGGGGGCTAACTATACGCGCTCGCGCCTCACGACAGATGCGTCTTCCACCACCCAGGCTACGGCCGGCTATGGCGGAATCGGCGCCGTAATCAATCCCTACCAGGGATACAGGAATAAAGCGCTTTCGACAGATGATGTCCCCAACAACTTCGCTTTGATGGCCGTATACGACCTCCCGGTGGGTAAGGGCAGAAGGTGGCTGAACAATTCGGATGCGCTGAATTATGTCTTGGGTGGTTGGCGGCTTTCCTCCAGTATGAAGCTGACTTCTGGAATGCCGCTCTATTTCCGTGACTCCACGGTTTGCGGTACTCCCTACCAATTCGAGGCTGCCTGCATTCCGGGAATTGTATCGCCTTCGAACGTGCTGATGCAGTCTTACGGCAATATCGACGTAAACAAACCGCTGTATAACGCCGCTGCGTTCCAACCGGCATCGCTTTTCGCCGGCGGTAATTACCTGGGTACCGGGCCCCGTGTCAGCGGCATTCGCGGATCGCCATACCGTGATACGAACATTTCGCTAACCAAAACATTCGTAATCAGGGAACGGCTCAACATCGAAGTTCGTGCCGAAACCTTCAACATCTTCAACAATCATTACTTCACCTGCGATGGTCAGGCATTTGGTGACTGCATTCCGTTTAACAACGACCCATCCAGTACGAGTTTCGGAGTGTGGAACGGTACAGTGACGCAACCGAGAAACGTCCAGCTAGTCGGTCGCATCACGTTTTAGAGGAACACGTAAATTGACTTTACGCTTGAACACTGGTAGACGTGCGGTCGCGAAGTATGCACGTGGGGTTGACAGACTGAACATGATTCGAACTGCGTTTATAGCTGTTGCCATTTTCACGGTGACGCCATTGCTGCTGTCGCAGGGCGTGATATCTGGCGTTTGGCGCATTCGCGTCGATATGCATGATGGCACGTTCCAGGACAGATTTCTCGATCTCCACCAAGCCGGTGACAACGTTACGGGCAGTGTCGTCCGGAACTACCATGCGGAGAAAATTGTCCGCGCCACATTTCGCGCTGGCCATTTGCACCTGGAGGTGAACCCGTGGCGCGAGGTAATCGACAGTTATGACGGCCAATTGAAAGGCGATCAACTGGATCTGACGATTGCGACGAGGCGGTCACCGAATGCGCCTCAGGGCGGCTCAATGAAAGCCACAGCAACTCGCAGCAACGAGACTGAGATGAAACCGCCGGCTCCGCTTCCTCTGCCGCCCTTGCATGACGTGCCGGATAACGGCCTCGTCCGCACGCCTCCTATGGGCTGGAACAGTTGGAACCATTTCGCAACCAAAGTTGACGACGGAGTCATCCGTGCGGCGGCAGACGCTTTGATCTCCTCTGGCATGAAAGACGCCGGTTACGTCTACATCAATATCGACGACAGTTGGGAAGGTGAACGCGACGGGAGCGGCAACATCACAACAAACAAGAAGTTTCCTGATATGAAGGCGCTCGCCGACTACATACATTCGAAGGGACTCAAGCTTGGCATCTATTCCTCGCCCGGGCCGAAGACCTGTGGTGGGTGGGAAGGCAGTTATGGACATGAAAATCAGGACGCCAAGACATATGCCAGCTGGAATATCGACTATCTGAAGTACGACTGGTGTTCCGCGGGTGCAATCTATACGAATGCAGACTTGCGGCCTGTTTACCAGAAGATGGGCGATGCGCTGCAAGCCACGGGCCGTCCCGTCGTTTACAGTCTGTGCGAGTACGGCAACGGAGACGTCTGGAAATGGGGTGCTTCTGTTGGCGGTAATTCATGGCGTACGACTGGGGACATCGCGGACAGTTGGAAGTCTCTGGAGGAGATCGGATTTAGCCAAGCTGCCATATCCTCGTACACGAAACCTGGACATTGGAACGATCCAGACATGCTGGAAGTAGGGAACGGCGGAATGACTAGCAATGAATACCGCACGCACATGACCCTTTGGGCTCTCCTCGCAGCTCCTCTGCTCGCCGGCAACGATCTTGCGCACATGTCCAAAGACACACTGGATATTCTTACGAACAAGGACATCGTCGCCATCGACCAAGACCCGGCGGCGCATCCCGTTAAGCGCACTGTGATTCAAGAAGGCCAAACGGAAATCTGGACGCGCGAATTGGCCGACGGATCAACGGCTGTCGCACTGTTCAACCGCGGAGACCAAGCCGCACCTATTACTGTCGACTGGTCCAAGCTGGCACTCAACGCCCCAGCTTCCGGACGCGATCTCTGGGCGCACAAGGCTGTCACTTTCTCCGGACAAAGCTACACGGCCACCGTCCCAAGACACGGGGTGGTCGCTCTTCGTCTTGCAAACAGTTAGAACCGGCTGCGCCTCAACGCGCCGGACGGCGGTCGTCTCTGCCGGCTAACGTTGACCCTTTCTGGAATCGTAAGAGCCTATGCTCAACTGCGCGCCTAAGCCACCGGAGCCGCTCGGGCATTTTCCCGGATAGTAGTCCTTCATGGATTCAAGAGTCGATGCAGATCGAGTGATGGAGGTTGAGCTGCCGTTTGGGCTATCATCAAATTCACTTGGCCGCGATGGTGAGTCTGATGATTAGTGAAGCGCCGCCACCGGTGCGGTCTCTACGTATTCACTACCTCGGTTGTTTATGTAGAGAAGGACCTGTTTAGAAATTCTTCGTCCAGTCCTTTGAAAAAGAACTCGATGCTCTCGTCTTGCTTGACCCGCGCAGATCTGAGGTCTACGAATGTCTCAAACAGAACCGTGTTCAAGGGTGGGGTAGTGCGGCCCTCACCAGGGAATCTGGACATCCAGATTCTGTCGGCAAGCAGCAGATGATTCAGAAGATGATGGATGCTGCCGAAAGGGCCGCGACGCTCGCGACTATACTCTGCATCAGCGAGTTGCGCACATGTTTCGTAGAGTCGTTCGTTTGCGATTCGGTTATATCGAGCCAACATCCGGAAAATACCGAGGGTGTTCACTAACAATCAAGATAAGCGTATGGCTGCGGGTCGGCTGTTCTGAATTTAGAAACCGCTTGGGGCCGTTAAGCAGCAATATCGGTAGCTACGTTGGCAGAGATCGAAGGCTATCTCGGATGGGTTTCCGACGAACCATGGAGATTCTTAAACCCTTCGCGACAAGGCGGCCGCAATGCGAGAGTTCGATCTGAACTTATCCAACTTACAAATGAAAATCAGTATGTTTTGCGCAAAGGCGATGTTTTCACCAGTTGACAAGCAGTTGCGCTGTAAGCAGATTGTGCGGCGCAAGGCGGCCGAGTTCAGGCTGTGTGGGTCCGATTCTATCGGAAATTGTCCACCATCATGATGTCGCTCTGCCGCTCTACAGTCACATAGAGAATCCAACGGCCATCGCGCGAGACGGAGAATGAGGGCCCGTTTTCGCTAATGCGAGTGTTCTTTGGCAGTGCGGAGACTGTCGTTACGTCGTTCGAGCCGAAATCTAAGCAATCGATGGTTGGACCAGCGGCAGCATCGGGATCGATCAGACACATGCCTTCGTCAAAGAGGCCCCAATGTAAAGTTGTTCCGTTGTGGATAATGAGTGTGTCCGGGCCGCCCTCTACCGGCTTTCGCCAGATGCCCCGTTGCTCCCATTTCGTGTAGTACACAAATTTGCCATCACGAGATTCGAAGGCGTCGGCACCACCATTCTTCGTCACCTGGACGGCTGTTCCTCCCCCAAGCGGAACCTTCCATATCTGAAAAAGCCCGGAGCGATTCGATTCGAAATAGACCCATTTGCCATCGTGAGACCAACTCGGCATATCCTCGGCTGAGCTTTCGGACGTAATACGACGAACCGGCCCACCTTGGGCGGAGACCACATAAATATCTGCTGGCCCTGACTTGGTCGAATCGAAGGCGAGATAGCGGCCGTCCGGCGACCAGCGAGGGGTACCTGCTTCCGCGTTGAGATCCTTTTGATCCGTGAGCTGAACGGCATTCGTGCCATCGCTGTCGCAAACCCAAATCTCCACTGCTCCACTCCGGGATGAGGTGAACGCAATCCGACTCCCGTCTGGTGAATATTGTGGATTCGTGTCCATCCGTGTAGAGGAAATCAACCTTGTTGGTGCGCTGGGCACGCGGGCAGAATTGTTGTGCGTAAATGCCGGGCCGTTGACGCGCCAGATGTCGGTATCGGCAGACGAATCTACGAATACCAATTGGTTACCTTTCGCTGAAATCGCCGGATAACTAGGATCGTAACCGGGCAATGCCAGCGGTGCGGGAACGCCGCTGTCCAAGGCGACAGTCCACAAACTCCGGTCTACAGGGAATATGAGCCGGCGGCCGTCCGAAGTCCACGCCAACCCCAGTGTTACGAGGCCAGCTTCTTTCGGTGTGACCTCCTGAGGTTCACCCGTCGGGGCCTTTCGACCGGACAGGGGTAGGACGTAAAGGTGCGCAGGCCCTGGGTACTTCACTAAGGAGCGCTTAAAAGCAAGGCGACGTCCGTCTGGCGAAATCGAGGGGGAGCCGTCGCCCCAACTCCGATCGGGTGGCGAGGTTAACGGTTGCATTTCTCCGTCGTCCACCGACAGCAAAAATATCGTATTGGGTCCGCCAGGATATTTCCGCGCTACGACAGCAAGAAACTGTCCGTCAGGAAACCATGCCAGCTGAGTCTCAGGGCGTGAATAATCACCAAACCAGGTTAATGGGCGCCGGGGATGCTCAGGATCGACTTGCGTCGGGAGATTGGCCAAGATACGTTCGGGGCCGCCAAGCGCCGGAATGAGGACGATTTCGCTACCAGATTCTCGAACGCGGCAAAATGCGATACGGCGGCCATCGGGAGACCACACTGGACTGAATTCGGCCCGAGGACCGCTGGTAAGCCTCAAAGCACTGTTCTCGCCAATCAGCTTGACGTAGATGTTTAAGTTGTTGCCCTTTTCCCCATCCCACGAGAACGCGATTTGGCTACCATCCGGGGAAAGCGTCGGCGTCGTTTCACGACCGGGGTAAGTCGTTGCAGGAATGACGTGTAGGGCAGCGCTGGCCCCTTGTTTGCTAAACCAAAGCAGTCCGCTCGTGATGCCAACGGCCAGCAGCACTGCCGCAGCACCGGCGATCAACCAAGCTCGCGAGCGCGTTAGAGGAATCGTCGGTCCCACTTGGCGTGACCGGCCAAGATCCGGCTGTGGCGAACTCTTTGGCACTTCGGGTCGTTCCACGGACGCCTTGAATCTGTATCCATGCTTCGGCACGGCCTCGATCCATAAGTTGCCTTCCTTGCCCAAGGCCTTCCGAAGCGAGGACATCTGAAACGAGAGGTTGGCTTCCTCTACGAACGAGCCGTTCCAAAGAGCCTCCATCAATTCGGGCTTGCTCAGCAGGCGCCCGCCACTCCCGGCCATGAGAATTAGCAGGTCGAATGTCTTTGGAGCAAGCGTGACCACTGTGCCGGAACGCGTCAGAACTCGCGATGCAGCATCTAGCCGGTATGAGCCAAACGTGTATAAACCACTCGATGCATTGGACATAAGACCCTAAGAATTTGCTTCGCGGCTACTAGGCGAATTCTCGCCGTTCTCAAAGGACACCGTAGCCACTCCGGTCTCAGGCTTGCGTCATGGAACTCTCATGGCGAAGTCTCCACAGTGTAATACGATTTTGTCCGGTCCGGGCTGTCATCCTGTTGGTGTTGCCGGTCGTTATCCCTACCCCGGGCGCGAACGGCGAGTGCGTTTTCCGGAACGTGGAAACGGCGCGGAAAGTCGACTTGGACGCGTGTCGCCCGTCGGCTGTCACTGTTGAGGAGAAAGCCCGGGTATTGCAGTTTCTGCCGGCTGAAGGCGCCGTCACTCAGCTGAGCGGCGATGAGCGGCGGAAGCTTGAGGCCATAGAGCCCGTGTTGCGGGCACACAAACGGATCGGCACTTACGAGGTGAGAGTGATCTCTGTCCCACAGGCGTGGACGGGCCTGTACGAGAGAGCGGTTCTATTGATCTCTCTGCCCGCATTGAGATTGGCCACCCCCGACGAGCTTGCCGCGCTTGTCGCGCACGAAATCGGACATGAGTACGTTTGGCAACAATTCGCGGATGCAAAGGCCCGCAGAGACACGGAAAGACTCCGCGAATTGGAGCTGATATGTGACGCCATCGCTGTACGAACGCTGGTGGGTCTAGGTAAGCCGCCGACCCTGCTACAAACAGCCATCGAGAAAACGTCTTGGTATAACCGTGAGCGGCTTGGCC
The DNA here is from genome assembly GCA_963849445.1 of uncultured Acidobacteriaceae bacterium. Taxonomy (GTDB): domain Bacteria; phylum Acidobacteriota; class Terriglobia; order Bryobacterales; family Bryobacteraceae; genus Bog-105. The sequence continues at coordinate 333,815 of CAWKHS010000006.1, forward strand.
TCGCTTTGAATCAAGGCGACTATCCTTCCCTCAAGCAACGCAAGCGAGTTCTTAAAGAGATGTCTTTGCTTGAGAAATGATCCATTCCGGAGCTGTTATAGCGAGGGTTGCCTGGAGTTCATCTGCTGTTCCCGCGTATGCTTGTGCTGCCCTGCTCGTTTCAATCGCATTTGTCATTACAATGAAAGCGCAGACGCAACGAAATACACTGCGACGAAGCCGAGCCCGAGGAGAGCTATGGACGCTCGTTCGGGCGCGGATGGGGGCGGCTACTTAGCGGGGCTGTCCGCCAACAGTATCGAGGGCCGAAGGCGGTGCTGAGGGCTGAATGAGCGGAGCAGAAGAAGCGCCGTCCGAAACTGAGGGAAGCTTCGGCTCGGCCGCGGTCGTCCCGTCGTGTTTGGGACCCAGGCCGAGAGAAATCAGGCTGAGGGCGTCAATCTTGCCGTCGTTGTCGATCTTCTGATCTGTCTGGAATCGCCGCATGGCGTCGGTCGAATCGTCGCCCCACGTTCCATTCGGGTCACCCTTGAAGTAGCCTCTGCCGGCCAAAGCTTTTTGAATCGTCTCGTAACGTTCCGGGTCAGGATGCAACTGATAGCTCGGAGCGGGGGCAGCATGAGCCGACCGGCGTCCGCGCACCGAGCGGCCGCGGGTCTTGACGGAATTCGTACGCGCAGAACGGGCGTTGGCTGTTAAATGCAAAGCACTGGGGCTGGTGTGTCCGGCAGATCGGGTTACGACCGCAGCTTTATGGGGCGACGCCGCAGTGGCGGCTTTTTTAGCTACAGATTTAGAGTGTTGGGGGGCTGCGTGGAGCGGCGCTAGGGCAATTGCCAAGAGCGTCAGGGCGACAACTCTCTCCATAGCGGTTAGCAAAATCTTAGCACTTTCTTATCCCGGGTGGTACTGGCTTCTCAGATCAATCTGAACGCGAGAGCCCGCCCGCCTTCGCCCTTTTGGAGATTTGTGGCATACTCGTAAGTTCATGGCGGCTTACGGACGCAGCTTTTCGTTCCGATACTGGTTTAGGACTGTATCGTGCCGAGGGGCTTCCGCTTAGAGCCAAACGCAGCGGAACGGAAAGAAAAGGGGGCCCACTCGAAAGCGAGTGGGCCTTTTTATTGGTTTTCAGAGCACATCGTGAGGGACAGATGATCATTTCGATGAAACTTCACGCGACCAGAGCGGAGATTCAGGCCGTATTCGATCGCATACAAGAGTTCGGGTATAAGGTGCATTCGATCGAGGGCGAGGAGCGCGTCGTCATCGGTGTCGTCGGCATGGGCGATGTCACGGCGTGCCTGGAGTCGTTGGAAGCAATGCCGCAAGTGGAGAAGGCCGTCCGTATTTCGGCGCCCTATAAATTCGTCAGCCGTGAGTTCCGGACAACGAAAACGCAGGTGCGGGCCAATGGGACCGAAATTGGCGGCGAGGAGTTCGTCGTCATGGCCGGTCCGTGCTCGGTCGAGAGCGAGAAACAGATTCTCGAAACAGCGCACTATGTCCGCGAAAACGGGGGGAAGTTTTTGCGGGGAGGAGCGTTCAAACCGCGCACCTCGCCCTACGATTTCCAAGGCATGGAATTGGAGGGCCTCAAGCTGCTTGCGAAAGCGAAGCAGGAGACGGGCCTCGGGATCATAACGGAAGTAATGAGCGATCGGGACGTTGAGATGGTGGCTGAGTACGCGGACATCCTCCAGATCGGCGCCAGAAACATGCAGAATTTCGCTCTGTTGAAGGTCCTCGGCGCCGCGAAACGGCCCGTGATGCTGAAACGAGGCTTAAGCTCCACCATCAAAGAGCTGCTGATGTCGGCGGAATATGTGGTTGCGCATGGGAATCCGAACGTGATTCTGTGCGAGAGAGGCATCCGGACCTTCGAGACAGCCACGCGAAACACGTGCGACATCACGGCCGTAGCTGTGTTGAACGAGTTATCTCATCTGCCCGTCGTGCTGGACCCGAGCCATGCGACAGGCAAGCGCAGCTTGGTCCCGGCGCTCTCGAGAGCGGGCGTCGCAATCGGCGCCGATGGACTCATCGTCGAAGTGCATCCGCATCCCGAGAAGGCCATGAGCGATGGCGCGCAATCGTTAACCTTCGATCAGTTTGGCGGCATGATGCGCGATCTGGATCCATACATTGCGCTTTGGAAGCGAGCGCGAGCTGCCGACATGGTGACTGCCTAAGCGCCTGGCAAATCTCTTGCGACTTCAATCGAAACCTCTGTTGTATGTGGCCGGAGTCTTGGCCGCCGCCGCGTTGCTGTTGTTTGCGGTTCACTCTTTCCGCTATCGCTTCATACGTACCAACGCCGAGCTTCTCGGATTGCTGCCCCCCGGAGACGTAACAACCTTTTTCGCCGATATCGGAGAACTGCGCAATGCCGGCATGCTGCAATTGCTTTCGGGATCGAAGCCCGTCGGGGACGCTGAGTACAACCAGTTTGTGCGCGAGACCCACTTCGATTACACCAAGGATCTGGAGGCGGTATCCGGCACCGCCGATAGTCACCAGCTCTTCTTCGTTGTGCGTGGACGTTTTGACTGGAGCAACTTGCGGCACTATGCGGCAGTACATAGCGGCAATTGCCGTCACGAGATTTGCAGTCTGCCTGCCAGCAGCCCTGGACGCTGGATTTCCTTCGTTCCGATTCAACCGGACGTGATGGCGGTCGCGCTGAGTCAGGACGATTCGGCGGCGGATCAGTTGCGGCCTGCCCATCCCCAGCCGGCGGAAGCGATCCCTTCCACGCAGCCGATTTGGGTCAAGATGTCGCACTCCATGCTCGAAAACCCGCTGAGCCTTCCGCTCCCGGTACGGATTTTTGCGGTCTCGTTGCAGTCGGCCAATCCCGTTATCTTTTCCATCGGTCGAGCTCCCGAGAACAGCAAAGCCGCATTTGACGTGCAACTGGATGCGCAGTGCCCGAACGAGGTGACGGCGGAATCGACCCGCAATCAGCTGGAAATTCAAACGAAGATGTTGAGTCTGGAACTGGCGCGTGAGCACCAGAAGCCGAATCCCGCTGATCTGACAGGGTTGCTGACCGCGGGATCGTTTCAGGTGGTCGAAAAACGCGTCGTAGGAACCTGGCCGGTCAGCAAAGAGCTACTGCATACGCTTCAGTAACAGCCGCCGGCAAGAGCGCGACCCAGGACAAAGCCAGACATCTGCTTCGTCGACATCGCGTGAATCTTCGGGACTGCATTCGAATCCTTCATTGAATCATTCCTGAGCCGGGCGGGTTTGACTTCCGAGCGAATATTCGCCGAATCAGCCGCCCACAGCGTATTTGCTCCTCAGCAAAGCAGTCACAGCGGGCATCGCGCCCGAAGAAAAACAGTAATTAAGCGACTCTGAACTTGCGGGCTCCGAGGCTCTCACAAATACGATGGGCGAGCGTGCGCGCGTCTGCTTCGTGATCGCACACAAGATATGGCGAGGGCTCCTCGAACAGGGCGTAGAAGTCGCGATAACGGGTGTAATCGGAGATTTTGCCTTCCTGCCGCGCAAGTGCGCGGGCCTCGCATATCGCTAAGCTTGGCCGGATTGCAATATAGTTCAGCGGCACTTCTTTGAGGATCTTACGAGCGGTATGTAAAAACTGAGGTGGAATGGAGAAGTCGATAATTACCTCGAATCCTGACCGCGCGAAGGGAAGGGAAGCGGCCGTCATGGAGCGCATGATTACTCCAAACGATTCCCTGCGATCGCGGTTGTCGGGCTTTGCCAGGAAGGACCAGAACGTATCCCCTTCGATGTAGGCGACGGGAGCGGGGAGCAACGCAATCAGCTCTCGGGCGACCGTTGTTTTACCGGCGCCAACCGGACCTGAAAGAATAGTGACGCTCATATCGCATGCTCATTTTGCACGCTTGCTATGCCGCGTGGAATCCGGGCGCCGCGGCAGGAAAAATGTTGGCGAACCTGTCGAATACGTGGGCGGGCTGTATATTCCCGCCCACGTAAGCTGAAAGTTTTAGACTGCCGACTGTTTTCTTTTGCGAGCTAAAATGGCGGGCAAACCGAGCAGTCCGACGCCGAACATGAAGAGAGACGCCGGCTCCGGTGCTGCAGTACTCGTGACTAGCGCGCCGGCTACTCCGACGGGCAAGCTTTGGTTGGATCCATCCGGATTGGGAAGATCGAGAAGGGTCGTGGCGTTCGAGTCTCCAGCCGCGTAGACAAGCCCCGCACCCGGTATGTTGCCATCGCTCCAAAACGCGCCGACGTATCCGCCGGCTACGTCAAATGCGACCCCATACACGTCGAACACGCCACCAAAAAAGGGGTAATCAGCGCAGTTATTTGGAGAATTCGCCCCCGGATAGAACGTGTCGTCATAGGAAATTCCAGCCGGTGTTGACGCTGGCGGACCGGCCGGTGGAGCGGTATACGAGATCGGCTTGTATAGCCCGGTAATCGCGCCCGAGATGCCGTCGTTCGCGTCAGTAAATGTGCCGCTGATGTCGGTAATAGCTTCATAGCCGGGAGTAGACGTGGCAGAAACAGTGAACGCACCGGAACTGCTTATGCCTCCTCCATTGAATGAAAAATTAACTTGGTCGGCCACTATCGCCGGCGCGAACGCGGTCAGCGCGGCCACTGCGGAGAATGCGAGAATCTGTTTTTTCATTTTTGTCCTTGAAGTGCCCCTCTGCTGGACCTCGAGAGGCGCTAGCGGACATTAGATGGGATGCCGCGTAAAGACTATACACTCTAAAGCGGTAGAGAACCTCGACAGAGTACTAGAACGGCGAAGAGTTGTTGCGGTAAGCACGGCGGGCTGCGGGTCCGATCCCACCGCCTGCGCACCACTCCACCGGGTTCCCAGTCCCAGTCCTATTCAGCCAACAATTCGCGGTACTGCCGGTTGAGACGTGCTCGGGGCGACGAGGCGAGGAGCGTCTTCAAAGCCACTCCCCCTCCTTCCTTAACGTACGGAAGTCCTCGTTCGGGCTAACCTAAAGATAGACTGGATGTCCACGAGCGTTTCGGATCTGCCGCAGGTTCATGCACTTTATCACTCCTTAGAAGAGAAGGTTCGGGCGCTGCGGCCCAAAGAAGATCTGGCGCGCCTGGAGCGAGCGTACCTTTTCGCCGCCGACCACCACAAAGGCCAGAAGCGCAAATCGGGCGAGGCCTACATTACACATCCTCTGGCAGTCGCCAACGTTCTGGCCGACATGCAGATGGACCTCGTCTGCCTACAAACCGGTTTGCTCCATGATGTCGTGGAGGATACGGGCGTAAAGATCGAGGAGATCAAGGAAAAATTCGGTGAAGATGTAGCGCGCTGCGTGGATGGCGTCACCAAGCTGAGTAAGATCAGTCTCGCGAACCGGGAAGATCGGCAGGCGGAGAGCATTCGCAAAATGCTACTGGCGATGACGGGCGATATTCGCGTGATCATCGTCAAATTAGCCGACCGGTTGCACAACATGCGTACGATCGGATCCCTGCCACGGGAGAAGCAGGAATTGATTGCGCAGGAAACGATCGACATTTACGCTCCCATCGCTCACCGCTTAGGAATGGGCAAGGTGCGCGGCGAGTTGGAAGATTTAGCTTTTCAAACGCTGCAGCCGGAAGCCGCCGCGGAGTTGATCCGTGAGATCGAGTCGAAGCGCCAGGAGCATGAACACTGGCTTCGGCAGGTTCAAACCCATATCGAACATAAGCTGGCGCGCGAAGATGTCAAGGCGCGAGTGGACGGGCGCGTGAAGCGGGCGTATTCGGTTTACCAGAAGCTGAAACGGCAACGCATCACGCTCGATCAGGTCTACGACGTGCTGGCGGTGCGGATCATCGTTGACTCGGTGAAGAACTGTTACGCGGCGCTCGGTGTGATCCATAACGAGTGGCACCCGGTACCGGGTCGCATCAAGGATTTCATCGCGATGCCGCGGCCGAACTTGTATCAATCGCTGCACACATCGGTGATCGGGCCGGGGGGTATCGCCTTCGAAGTGCAGATCCGAACGGAGGAGATGCACAAAATCGCGGAGGAAGGCATCGCCGCACATTGGAAGTACAAGGAAGGCAGTAAAGGCCCGCGCGGTGACGATCAGCGGATCGCCTGGCTGCGCCAATTAGTCGAATGGCAGCGTGAGGTGAGTGACTCGACGGATTTTCTGTCAACGCTAAAGGTGGACCTGTACTCGGAGGAGGTTTACACCTTCACTCCGAAAGGGCGCGTAATTGTTCTTCCTCGCGAAGCCACGCCCATCGATTTCGCGTACGCGATTCATAGCGACATCGGGCAGACCTGCGTCGGTGCGCGCGTGAACGGCGCCATTAAGCCGCTGAAATCGACGCTGCGCAACGGCGATGTCGTGGAGATTCTGACTCAGCCGGGGCATCAGCCCAGCCGCGATTGGCTGTCAGTGGTGAAAACGTCGCGCGCGCGCAATCGCATCAAGCACGTGATCAACGCGGCCGAGCGCGCCAAGGCAGTGGAGATCGGACAGAAATCGCTTGAGAAAGAGGCGCGTCGGCTCGGTGTCAGCCTCGGGCGGATTTCGCAGGACGATCTGCAGTCGGTTGCATCCGACTACGGCGTCAGCAAGACCGAAGACTTGTACGCGGCGCTCGGGTTTGGAAAGTTCTCGGCCCGGCAAGTCTTGCAAAAGATGGCGCCCGATGAAGTGCAAACGGATGCGGCCCCGGAACCGTCGGAGACGCCGCGGAGTTTGCAATCGGCGCCTACTTCTCCATTCGGCGATGGCGATCTGACCATCCATGTGAAGGGTGCCGATGACGTGCTGGTCTATCGCGCGAAGTGCTGCAACCCGATCCGCGGCGAGAAGATCGTCGGATATATCACCCGCGGCAAGGGAGTTGCCGTGCATTCCGTGCAATGCCCGAATGTGCAGAACCTGATGTATGAGGCCGAGCGCAAGATCGATGTGGAATGGGCTCGCAGCGGCGGCAGCGATGCGCTACCTGTCAAAGTCGTGGTTTATACCGACGATCGGCCAGGCATTTTGCACCAGCTTACTTCGATTTTGAGCGCGGAAGCGAGCAACATCCGTACCCTCGAAGCGCGCGGCGACCAAACGCGGACAGATGAGAGTGCGATTGTAGACATCACGATGGAAGTGAAGGACAAGAAGCAACTGGAACGCGTGATTACAGCGTTTCGCCGCATACCGGGCGTGCGCGATATTGAGCGCGTCCTCACGGCCTGAACGGAATCCAAATAGGTAGCCATGCAAGAAGAAGCACAGGAACTGTTAGCCGATCCCGAGCATATTGCGATTTCGAAATCGACCGGCATCAAGATCGATTGGCGCGACGGACACGCGAGCGATTACCCGCTAGCCCACTTGCGGGACCACTGTCCGTGCGCCACATGTACGGGAGCGCATGGAACCGAGCCGCAACCCTCGAACTACTCGAATGCAAATCCGTCCAATGCAAATCCGTTTCAGATGTTTAAACCGGCGTTGAAGATGGATTCAGTGGAGGCGGTCGGAAGTTATGCGATTCGGATCTACTGGAACGACGGGCACAGCTCAGGTATTTACTCGTTCGATCACCTGAGAAAGGTGTGTCCGTGCGTGCAGTGCCAGGGCCGCTACAGCAGCCGGAAATTAACTTCCACCTGCGCTTGAGTGGCTACCGGGCGTCCGCCCTTCATGCCGGCGCGGAAGCGCCACTTGGAAACGGCTTCAATGGCTTTTTCGTCCAGGCCGAGGCCCAGCGGTCGAATGATGTGAATATCGCGAGGAACTCCGGTCGCGTCGACCACAATGGACAAGAGCACGGTTCCGGAATACTTCGCCTTACGCGCTTCTTCGGAGTACTCGGGTTCCACTTTGTTGATCAGAGTAGGAGCTGAGACATCGCCGCCAATGCGGTAGGCGCCGCCGCCCGTGCCGCCGCCTGATCCGGGACCGTAGCCATCGCCGCTACCCGACCCTATGCCGCCTCCCGTGCCAGTGCCGAGGCCATTTGCTCCCGGACCACCGGACAGAAGAGTGCTGTGGGCCAGAGGATCGCCGTATTGGTCGGACACGATTTGAGGAGCCGGCGCCGTGATGGTGGGAGTCACCGGAAGAACCGGCTTGGGAATTGCCAGCGCTGGTGGAATGAACTGCTTAGGAGCGAATTTCGGAGCTGCCCCGTGGCTGACCGGTGTCGGCATTTTCTGTCCGCCCCCACCACCGCCGCCGGCTTTCTGGGCCGCCGGAGGAAGCTTGGGTTGGAACGCCGGGAGATAGATAGGCGTGACATCTCTGATCTTCTGCATCACTTTCGGCGATTGGAAGACGAGCAGAAGAAGAGCGATCACACCGACGTGAATCAAAAGGGAGACCGCGCCGGATTTGCTTTCTCCGCCGCCGTACGCGCCCCAGATGGTACCCACTTCCACCGGCTTAGAAGTCACTTCAAGCGGTGGCAGCTTCGGCGGATTGATTAAATCCTTGATGTTGCTGACGAGGGACTTGAACCAGGGCTCTTCAGCCCGCGCCATGTCTTGGAAGGTCTTATCTTCCACCGGCCGGGAAGTCAGTTCGAGTGGTGGCAGCTTGGGAGGATTCAGAGTCTCCCGAATTCCCCGGAAGATGGACTTGAACCAAGGCTCTTCGATGTTTGTCGTCATCAAGAGCCGGTCGAGATGCGAATCAGACTGAGCCGCTTGCGAACGCTCCATATCTTCCTTCACCGTATCGCTTTCAACGCCGTTACTACTTAACACAGACACCGCCATTGACACCTTGCGCGACTCAGGATCGGCACTCGTTTGACGTGACTAGAAAAATCACAGTTGCAATGAATGTTGCTGACCTATTCAAACGGGTACCCCCAGTCTAGCACCATAAAATCCACAGGCTACGCGAGCAAAAACGCTTGCATTTCCTTCCACATCGGGTCCAGAACGTCCGTCAACTCGTGTCCGGAAGCAAAGGTCACTAGTTTCACGTTTGGATGAGAGTCGGCATAGGCCGACGAGTATTGAACGGGCACCACCGGGTCCTGGGTTCCATGAAAGATGAGAGCCGGCTGGCAAAAGTCAGGTAAGGCAGGGTAAGAGCTGGAATCTTCCATCAGTTGGTAGCCGACCGGCATTTCGCGTCCCTCCCCGTAATGAAGTATCGGCAGTGTGCCGGTTTTTCTCCACAGGTCCAGGCGCTCGGGTCCGAGGGCCTCCGTCCAGAGCTGATAGAACTGGAATGCAGGCGCAAGCAGGACGAGTCTTCGTACTTCCGGGTGCAAGGCGGCGTAGAGCGCGGCCAGGTATCCACCTAAGCTGGAGCCAATCAGAATAACCGGGTCGCCGCCGGCGGCGCGTTCGATCACGTTCAGCTGCCCGGAAATCGTCAGCGCTTCGAAGCGGCCTTCCGCCAGGTCCGGTATCTCGACCGGGAAACCCAGTTCCTGTAAACGCTGGGAGAAATAGCGGGCTTTGCGCGATGCGGGGCTGGAGGCAAAACCGTGCAGATAGAGGACACGCAAACGATCGGACAACATCTACATCTTAGTTGCGCGACAGGCGAGCCGGAAGGAAACGCGGCTCGACTTGCTACAAATGAGAAGGATCGCTAGAATTTGTTGAGCTAAACAGCACCGGGCGACGCCCGCCGATTCGTTTCCCCTGCATTGATGATGTAGCTTAGAGTGTTGGATCGGATGGTTTTGCCGAATTTGGCAGACGCGTTTGCGAATACAGGAGAACAAAGAATGTCGGTAGCAGAGAGAGTGAAGCAGATCATCGTCGAGCAACTCGGAGTGGATGAGAATCAGGTGGACCCAAGCGCGTCCTTCGTCGATGACTTAGGCGCGGATTCGCTTGACATTGTCGAGCTGGTAATGGCGTTTGAGGAAGCATTCGATCTCGATATTCCGGATGAAGACGCGGAGAAGATCAAGACCGTCAAGGACGCTGTCGATTACATCGAGGCGAAGAAGAAGTAATTTGGGGCTGCCATTCGCTTTCGGCGCTGGGGCCGGAACCACGGAGAGAGAAACGTGCCGCGAAGAGTAGTTGTGACAGGGGTAGGGCTCATCAGCTCTGTCGGCACCGGAACGGAAGATTGTTGGTCCGCCATTCGCAACGGCAAGAACGGCGTTGAAACCATCACGCAATTCGACGCTTCCGGTTACGCCTGCCGCATTGCCGGTGAAGTGAAGAATTTCGACCCTCTCGAGTACGTGGACAAGAAAGACGTAAAGAAGATGGGGCGTTTCATTCAGTTCGCCATGGCCGCGAGTCAATTTGCGGTGGAGAGTGCCGAACTGAAAGTGAAGCCCGAGGAAGCGGAAAACGTAGGGGTTTATATCGGCAGCGGAATCGGTGGCTTCGAGGTCATCGAACGCGAGCACAAGATTTTGCTCGAGCGCGGTCCCAGCCGCATCTCTCCCTTCTTCATTCCTTCCTGCATTGTGAATCTCGCGAGCGGCTACGTCTCCATTCGCTATGGCGCGAAAGGGCCCAATTCCGCCACCGCGACCGCCTGCACCACCAGTGCGCATTCCATTGGCGATTCCTACCGGCTGATACAGCATGGCTACGCCGACGTGATGATTTGCGGCGGCAGCGAAGCCTGTGTGACGCCGATGGGCATAGGTGGCTTCGCCGCCATGCGGGCGCTTTCGACGCGTAACGATGAGCCGCACAGGGCCTCCCGTCCCTGGGACAAGGAGCGCGACGGTTTTGTTGTCGGCGAAGGATCGGGCATTCTGGTGATTGAAGAACTGGAGCACGCCGAGAAGCGCGGCGCGCGCATTCTGGCCGAGCTGGCCGGTTATGGCATGAGTTCCGATGCCTACCACATCACTTCGCCGCCTGAGGATGGGGACGGTGGGTATCGCGTAATGCGCAACGCGCTTCGCGACGCCAAGCTGGATGCCTCGGAAGTGCAGTACGTCAACGCGCATGGAACTTCCACGGGGCTGGGAGACAAAGCCGAGACCATCGCCATCAAGCGGGCGTTTGGCGATCATGCCACGAAGCTGGCCGTGAGTTCCACCAAGTCCATGACCGGCCATGTGCTGGGTGGCGCGGGCGGAATGGAGGCCGGCATTACCGTGCTGGCGATCCGCGACCAGATCGCCCCGCCAACCATCAACTACGAGTTTCCCGATCCCGATTGCGATCTCGACTATGTCCCGAACCAGGCGCGCCCGCTCGAAATCGAGCATGCCGTCTCGAACAGCTTCGGGTTTGGCGGCACCAACGGCTGCCTGGTGTTCAAAAAATTCAGGCAATAAATTTTCGAAGTAGCCGTGTAGCGCCTCCGGCGGTACTTTAGAGTACAGAGCAGGACGTTCAAGGACATCTAGCTAGGTCCGGCGCGGCTCGTCTCCTCATGCTGATCTGTCCTGTTTGCTCCACCGCCAACCCGGACAACTCTGCTTCCTGCGAGCGGTGTAACAGCGCGTTCGAACTCAGCCTGAAGGATCTGAATATCAAAGATCTGAACATCAAAGATCTGACCATCGCCGACCGCGAGCAGCTCACCGTAGTATCGTCGAGCGCCGCGGGCGCGATATCGGGCGGGGCAAATGCTGGCGCGGACTTTTCGCCGGGGGATGTGCTGGCGAATCGCTACGAAATCGTCTCGTGCCTGGGCGAGGGCGGCATGGGAGCGGTCTACAAAGCAATCGACCGCGAACTCGATCGCGAAATTGCGCTCAAGACAATCCGCGCCGATGTGGCCTCGAACCCCGTCGCGATACGCCGTTTAAAACAAGAGACGCTGCTGGCGCGCCAGATTGCTCATCGCAACGTGGTGCGGGTGTTCGATCTGGGCGTCTCGGACGGCGTGCGCTTCATCACCATGGAGTTGGTGGAGGGCGAGAGCCTCAAAACACTCATTCTCAGAGACAAGAAGCTTCCGGCCGGCAGGGCGCGCGCCATCATGAGCCAGATTTGCGAGGGCCTGGCGGCGGCGCACGCGGAGGATGTCATTCACAGAGACCTGAAGCCGCAGAACGTGCTCATCGGCAAGGACGGGCGCGCCCGCATTCTAGACTTCGGCCTGGCGCGTCCGGTGGAACAAACTGGCATCACGCGTACCGGCGTGATTATCGGGACGCCGGATTACATGTCCCCGGAGCAGGCGCTGGGCCAACCCGCCGACGCGCGCTCGGATATCTTCAGCGTCGGCATCATTTTCTACGAAGTGCTGACCGGGACCCTGCCTTTCACCGGCCGCAGCATGGTGGAATCCTTTCTGGCGCGCACCCGGGAACGTGCCCGGCCGATCGAGTCCGTCGAGCCGTCGGTTCCCGCGGATCTTGCCCGCGTAGTGACGCGTTGTCTGGAACGCGATCCAGCCCAGCGGTATCAACGCGCCGAACAGATATTGAATGATCTGAGAACGCAGGATAGCCCGCTCGATCCCGATCGTGCTGCCTCGAAGGCGCTTGAGCCCGGGATGCTTGATCATGAGGCGCTTTTGCCCGGCGTCATGCTGGGCCCGCGCTACCGCATCGAGGCGGAGGCGGGGGAAGGCGGCATGGGAAAGGTATACCGCGCCACCGACCTGGATTTGAACCGCACCGTGGCGCTGAAAGTGGTGCGTCCCGGCCTGGCTCACGACACCGAATCCCTCCAGCAGTTGAAGCAGGAGATTTCGCTCGCCAGCCGCATTTCCCACAAGAATGTTCTACGCATTCACGATCTGGGGGAAGCGGACGGAGTGCGCTTCGTCTCCATGGCATGGGTCGATGGCGACAATCTCGCGCACCTGATCCACACTTCCGCGCCATTTGCGGAGAAGCGGATTGTCGAACTCGGATTGGAGATTTGCGAAGGCCTGGAGGCCGCCTGCGAGCAAGGAATCATTCATCGGGATTTGAAACCGTCGAACGTGTTGCTCGATTCCGCCGGGCATGCCTGCATTGCGGATTTCGGGCTGGCGCGCACCGCCGAAGCGGAACTGGCGTCGCCTTTGGCCCTGGCCGGCGAGGTCACCGGGACCCCGCGTTATATGTCCCCGGAGCAGGTGGAAGGAAAGCGAACCGACCACCGGACGGACATCTACTCGCTGGGTCTGATTCTCTATGAGATGGCGACCGGCGCGATCCCGTTCAAGGACGATTCCGCCATGCAGACAATGGCGGAACGCGTCACCGAAACGCCGAAAAACCCGAAGCTGTTAAACCCGGCCATCTCACAAGACTTGGCGAACATCATTCTGCGTTGCCTGGAGCGCGATGCGCAGTTGCGTTACAAGAACGCGAGTGCGCTGTTGCAGGACTTGCGGCATTTGGAATCGCTCCACCCGCCGGTTGCCGATAAGGGCATGCGGAAATGGCTGTATGCCACGTTAGCGGTTGCAGTGCTTGCGATCGTTGCCGCCGGCGTGACTTGGTTTGTCCAGCGTCGTAACACGGCGGACATCCCGCGAAGCGGCAAGTACATCGCCGTGCTTCCTTTCCGGGCGATTGGCGCCGATCCCAATTTGAAATACGAAGCGCAGGGCGTGGCGGAATCCATTTCGGCGCATCTGTTCTCATTGAGCAGCGTTCATCCCGTGTCTTCCTTTGCCTTGGAGCAGGTGGACCTTGCCCAACCCGTGAAGGCCATCGCGCGCAAGGTGGGCGCGAACTTGGTGATAGAGGGCCTGCTGCAGAGCGAGGGCGACGCGATCACCATCATTGCCAGCCTCGACAACGTGGAAACCGGAAAAAGGTCGTGGAGCAGATCGTTTTCGGGCATGCGGGCGGACCTGCTTACCTTGGAAGAAGACATTTCCAATGCTGTGATTTCGGCGCTGGACGTGACGCCTACGCTCGCCGAGCGCGAGCGCACCACCGTCCAGCCGACGCAAAATTTGACCGCTTATGACGAATACCTGAAAGGGCGCGACACGTTCAAAAGCCGGCGCGACGCTGATGGAGCTCAGGCAGCGCTTGCGTTATTTGAACAGGCGTCCACGAAAGACCCTTCGTTTGCGCTAGCTTGGACTGGCGTAGCCGATGCCAGTCTTGAGATGTATAAGCTGAAGCACGATAGCTTCTGGTCGGGAAAAGCAATTGCAGCCGCCCGGGAAGCGCAGAGCAGAAACGATAATTTGCCCGAGGTGCATCTCGCGCTGGGCAGCATCTACACGGCAACGGGAAAGAACGCGCAAGCGGTGAGCGAGATTCAGCGCGCGCTGCAACTGGAGCCGAATTCAGACGATGGGTACGTACGGCTGGGACGGGCGTACCTGGTTAGCGGCCAAGGGGATGCCGCGCTTGCCGCTTTGAAGAAAGCCGTCGAACTGAATCCCTATTATTGGTATAACCACGACCAACTGGGAAAGGCGTACTACGCGATGGGCCGCAACGACGATGCGTTGACGGAATTTAAGCGCGTCGTGGAACTCGATCCCACGAACGCGGCCGCGCACAATGCACTAGGGATACTCTATGCCCTGCGCACTCCATGGGAAAAATGCATACCGGAATTTCAACGATCGATTCAGCTGAAGCCGTCGGCCAACGCCTATACAAATTGGGCGACCGCCTATTTCCGTGCCGGGCGTTATGCCGAATCGGTTCCTTTGTTCGAGAGAGCAGCGGAACTCAATCCCGCGGACGTCGTGGCGGTGGGCAATTTAGCAGATGCCTATCGTCAGGTGAAACAGTACGAAAATTCGCAACAGACTTATGACCGGGCCATCGAACTCGCCTATAAACAACTAGAAGTGAATCCAAAGGACGCGGACGTAATGGGTAATCTGGCGCTCTTCTATGCCAAAAAAGGCGGCGCGGCAAAGGCTCGAGAAATCATTGCGCGCGCTCGCGCCATCAACTCCGCCAACAGTCAACTCATGTACGACGAGGCCGTGGTGGATGCTCTGGGCAGCCACGAACAAGAGGCGTTGCGCTCTCTTCAGCGGGCGCTGCAGAACGGTTACTCAATGGACGATGCGCGCAAGGATCCGGACTTAGCAGCCGTGCGCGCGCTTCCCGCCTTCAAAGAGCTTGCCAAAAAATCCGGCGGTTAACTCACCGAACCGCGCAACTGACGCGTGCCAAACCAAACAAGGCCAAGCCCACCTGCTATCAGCAGGATGGACGCAGGTTCCGGAGCAGTGCCCGGCGCGCCGGGGACCGTGTTTGCAGTGGCCGAGAAGTCAGTGCCCGGACCCCAACCGCCTGCACCATTTGGATTCGGCGGTTGTGTGTTGTTCACGAAATTGTTCAGGTTAATGGTGAAGTACTGACCGTCCGGAATTCCGCCCTCGCTGTTTGGGCCGCTGTTAAAAAGGCCTATGGTGAAACTAGAAAAACCATTGCCCAGCGACGTGGAGGAATACTGCGTCGTGTTGAAGAACAATCCGTG
Source organism: uncultured Acidobacteriaceae bacterium (assembly GCA_963849445.1). Classification (GTDB taxonomy): domain Bacteria; phylum Acidobacteriota; class Terriglobia; order Bryobacterales; family Bryobacteraceae; genus Bog-105. Next base: position 349,107 of record CAWKHS010000006.1, read on the forward strand.
AGGAAGGGTGATTGCCGAGTTGGACGGTTCGGTTACCGTGATCTCCAAATTCTGGAATAAGATGCCGCTGTCGTTGACAAATGAGAGAACGCCGCCGCCGAGTGCATCAGCTCCGAAAACAAAGCTGCTGCTGCTGACACAGGTCGGCGTCCCTCCGCTTGTCGAGCAAGGCACCGTAGCTGGATCGCCCATCGAAAAGACAGGATCGACCGGGTCGGCGCGAACCAGACTGGCGCCCATGGCAAGTATTGCTAAACCGAGCGCATACGCTGATCGATTCATTCAAGCCCTCCTGGGGGAAAGTGCATTTCTCTAGGGATGAGGAACTGCCCGTTTATGTTTCCTGCCGATCTTCGGCACAGGACGTGCAGTACTTCAGTCTGCTCCTAATGCGTGAGAGAGACGTTGTTCGGGAGTCAACGACAGCAGCGACGAATTATCCGTCTGTTTCCTTCATTACCGCTCCCCACTCCTCTGGACTGCGATCCCTGGCGTGTCGTGAGAAAAGCCAATGGTGTCCATCCAGATCCTCCGCTGCATACTGATACTCTCCATACTCCGTCTCGTGCGGCTCCTCCAGAATCTTCGCGCCCGCCGCTTTTGCGGTCGCGTAGTGACCATCGATATCGTCTAAGAAAATTGTCAGCGACTGTGTGCCATATCCCAGCTGCGCCGGCGACTGTTGCGGGCTCCGTGCCTGTCGCACCTGGATCACTGCTCGCCCAGCGCGGATCTGTCCACCTGCCGCCGGAGCGCCGTAGCGATAGTACTCCTCAAACCCGAATACCCGGTTAAGCCAGGCAATCGCCTCGGGCAGGTTTTGATAGGTCACGTGCGGCAGGACAGTGTCAACAGGTACGGAACGATTCCCGGGCGACATAGCAAAATTCTACTGTGACGCCGCACTCTGCTCAGCTACTGAACGCATGGCGTAGGATGCTGGAAATTCGGCGAATGTATCTCTTTCATCTATTTCGTTCGTTGTTACCGCTTCGTAATCCGATCGGCTTCGGGGTAAGCGATTTTCTGGAAATTTCGCTTACTGCTCTGCTGGTCGTCCTGGCGCTGACACGCTTCTGGAGCGAGCCGTTTCTGCGCCGCTGGTCCGGAAGAACCGGTGTTTGCATGCTTTTGTTAGGGGGGTTGCCGGTCGCGCTCCGATTTTTGCTTCTTGCGCGCTGCCCTGTGCCTACGCTGAGCGGCTCCGACGATTTCAGTTACGCGCTGTTGGGCGACACGCTCTTTCACCTGCGCCTGGCGAACCCCACGCATCCATTGCACAGATTCTTCGAGACGATTTTCGTACTGCAGCAGCCAACTTACAGTTCCATTTACCCTTTGGGGCAGGGCATTGCGCTTGCGTTCGGGCGTTTATTCACTGGAAACGCGTGGGCGGGTGTTGTTCTACCGGTTGGACTGCTATGCGCCCTGTGTTATTGGATGCTGCGCGCCTGGACCACGCCACTGTGGGCGCTCGCCGGCGGCTTGCTGGCGGTGATGGAATTCGGTCCGCTCAGCGCCTGGATGAATACCTATTGGGGCGGTGCGCTGTCGGGTGCGGCAGGCTGCCTGGTTTTCGGCGCGCTGCCCAGATTGCGCGCTCACGGCGGCTTGCGGAATGCCGCGCTGCTGGGCTTGGGCGTTGCCCTGGAGGCGTTGACGCGTCCGTTCGAAGCGGTCCTTCTGGTCGTTAGTGCACTGCTGTTCTTTTGTCCGACGCTGTCGCGGCGGATCGATACCCGTCTGGCGTCAAGGTACGCCGCCATAGCTCTGCTGGCGATATCGCCTGCACTTGCCTTAACGCTTGTTCAGGACAAAGCCGTAACGGGGAACTGGACGACGCTGCCCTATATGCTCAGCCGTTACCAATATGGCGTCCCGGCCAGCTTTACCTTCCAGCCGAACCCGGTTCCGCACCGCTCTCTTACGGCACAACAGGAACTCGACTACCGGGCGCAAAGTGCGATTCACGGCGACGGCCGCGATAGCGTTCTCAAATCTTTAAAGCGCTGGGTTTTCCGGTTGCGCTATTACCGTTTTTTCTTCTTTGCCCCGCTGTATCTGGCGGCGCTGATGTTCGTCATCAGAATTCGTGAATGGCGCTTCGCGTGGGTACTGCTTGCGCTTGCCATCTTCAGCCTGGGAACTAATTTCTATCCCTACTTCTATCCGCATTACGTCGCCGCGGTCACGTGCCTTTGCGTTCTGGTGAGCGTAAAAGGCCTCGAATGGATCGGCGGACTGCAAATCGGAAGCTTTGCGGCAGGGCGCCAGGCGAGCCGGTTGATTCTCTTTGTGTGCGCCACGCAATTTCTGTTCTGGTACGGTCTTCACCTCGTTGGCTCCGAGGATGTGTGGCCCGCGTTTCAACAGGAGACCTGGGACTTCATCGATTACGGCGACCCGGAAGGCCGAATTGCAATCAACAATGAGCTGGCCAAAGCGACCGGCCAACAATTGGTGTTCGTTCACTACTCGCCGCAACACAAGTTTCAAGAGTGGGTTCATAACAGCGCTGATATCGATAGCAGCCGCGTGGTATGGGCCAATGACCTGGGCGTGGTGGAGAACCAAAAGCTGATCGAGTATTTTCGAAATCGCCGGACGTGGTTGCTGCAGCCCGATGCAGCGCCTCCACGGTTGAGTGCGTATGAGACTACGTCGACTACTTCACATCCGTGAACGGCGATCTCACAGGCGGTGCATTGATTGGCGGGGCTGCACCATCCGCGTACGTGGTCAGGCGCGGGGGGACGGCGTCCGGCTCCAAAAGCCAGACGGCCCGATGCGGATAATAACGCAGCAGTTTTTCATTTTCTGCTGCGCCGAGATCGTGGGCCATGACGATTCGCGAGCCGTCGATATCGGCGGCATTCCAGACCCATTCGTCCTGATACCGATGCCCGGGCCAATACCGCACGAAAACCAGTTGTTGCCCGGCGTGGCTTGCAAGTTGATCGGCGACTTCGGTGCGCCTCTGTGGGCCGGAGTGATTGATGGCGTCCCAAGTTTCGTAGTGCATCGCCTGGCTCGATATGTGCAGGCGTTCGAGAAGATGCAGGCTGTACCAGAAAACAAAGTGCGCGCCGCAAAGAAAGAGCACGATCATGGCCGCTTCTCTACCCACGGGCTTGCCTTCATGGGTGAACCCATGCAAACGTCTCAAGCCAATGACGCTGACCAGAAGAAATAAGGATGTACCGGCTGCCAGGTAGTGGGGCAACAGATACGGAAACAGATTGATACCGAGACCGAAGATCGCCAGAGTTGCAATGACCCAGAGCATGCGAGGCTGTTTCAACGCGAAAAAGAACGCAAGGATCGCAATGTAAAGTGGCGGCAGAAAGAAAAAGCGGTAGTACCGGATACGGTACTCCAGGCGCAGTAAAAATTGCGGCAGCGTATCCGTTCCGCTGCCATGAGTGAGCGCCTGCGCTGTGTAATCGAGCTGCTGTTGCGGGGTTAACTCCCGATGAGGAGTGGCAGGCTGTTGTATGGTCAACGTTGTGGGAACGCCATACTGATATTGGCTGAGTTGCTCAGGCAAGGTGGTCCATTTGCCTGTGACCTGTTTGTTCTGCAGCAGCACTAAAATCAGACACGGAGCCATGGCCAGAAGCACATAAGGCACGGCCTTACCGATTTTTGCTATTTGGTCCCGCTTGCGAAGTATCGGGACGACAAACAAGACAACGCTCAGCAGCAACAGGATCGACTCGAACGGGCGCGTCATCGACTGTATACCGAGCCCTGCCCCGAGTAGCAGCGCATCGCGTCCGCGCCACCTTTGCTGTAATCTCGGCAGCGCTCCGAACACCAGACACCCAGCGACTGCGGGAAGCGCGCCGCCCCAGTACGAGTTCATCCACGTATTGAGAGGACCGAATTCGATGACGGCGAGCAAACCCCCGGCCAGCGCCCATTGAGGCGTTGTCCAGGCACGCAGCATCCAGTACGATAACGAGCACAATGCGGCGATTGCCAGAACCACGCCTGTCCATGCAATGCCGGAAATCGCCCGGCCAAATGCGAGCATCAGGCCTTGACCGGGAGGGTAGATCGAGCTATAGGTCGGCTGCTGAAGCACGAAGAACGTCTCGAAAAACTGCGGCAGCGGATGCGCGGGATTGGCGAGCCGGAAGTGCAGCAGTGTGTCAGCCGCCAGCAAGTGACTGAACTCGTCATAGATTTCGGGCGTGGGAACCGGATGCGTAGGCAGCAGCAACAGCCGCAACGCGATCGGCAGCAATGCCAGCAGAAGCATGCCCTGGCCCGTTCTCTCGGAGAGTTCCACGAAACGGCAGCGCAAAAACGGACGCCAGGCAAACACTGCGCCGGTTAGCAGTAGCGCTAGAGCAAACGCAATGAAATCGGCGGCTCCAAAGCCAATGGGATTTTCCGGCACGGCTTATCAGTCAAGCAGCTCAATCTGGCGAACGCCGACCCCAATGATAGAGGTGGACGGCCAGGGAAGGAAGCGATCGATGCGCCGCCAAACCGGCACAAGTAAATCGAACAAGCGAAGCTGCGTTGGGCTCAAGGTGCGTCTCCGCAGAATCCGCGAATTCAAGAACCAGCCCGGGTAAGTCATGCGATTGAATTCGAGCATTCGGTCAACCCGAAACCCGGCTCCCATCATCTTCTTTCGCAGTTCCGTTTTCGAATAACGGCGCTGGTGCTCCAGTACGTCGTCGAGCGATCCAAACAGCAGCATGCCCTGAGGCACAAGAATCAAAGCCCGCCCGCCTGGTTTCAGGCACGAATACATATTTCGCAGCGCTGTGACGTCGTCTTCCACATGCTCCAGCACGTTCAGGCAGACGACCGTGTCCATGCTATCGCGATAGTTCTTGAAGTCCGAAGCGTCAGTAATGTCGCATGTGGCCGCTGTGAGGTTGCCCTGATTTTGCACTCTGGCGCGAAGCGTTTGTAGAGCTTCGGTGTCAAGATCAGTGGCGACGTAGCGATCGCCGCGCGAGATCAGCAGGGCTGTGAGATTGCCGATGCCCGCCCCGAGTTCCAGCACATCACCGCTTATATAGGGCAGTAGTGTGTCCGCCATCCATCGGTTGAACCTCTTTGCGCTCGACATGGTGTCGAGCATGGCGGCTGCCGCTTCTTTGTAGGTATCGGGAGACAGAGTTCTGGCCTGATTATCCACCACGGCTCAGAAACTCACGTTCGTGTCTTTTAGGCGCTTACAGAACCCCAACCGTGAGGGAGGGGCAGCGGCTGGCCTCTTTCAGCATTGTGCTAGTGAAGGTCGGCTGTGAAAACCTGGTACGGCTGAGCGTCCGCGCGCTTGAGCTCCAACCCGAAACCGGGCCGGGAAGAATCCGGTTTCAAGTTACCGTTCTCGGGGTGGATGGCGCCGTCGAAGATCATCTGCTCAATCCGTGAATGATCGTAGAAATATTCCACGTTCATCGCTGGAACCAGTGCGCAGCAGAGAGTCGCGTGGACCGAAGGCGACGTGTGCGCGGAGAACGGCAGATGATAGGTCTCGCAGACATTGCCGATCTTTACAAAATTGGTGACGCCCCCGCAACGCGTCACGTCCGATTGCAGAACGTCTACAGCTTGCGCTTCAATCAGCAGCCGGGCATCGTCAAGTACGTAGCAATATTCGCCTGCGGCGATGTTCATAATGGGCGGCGCATGTTCCACCATCAGATGTAAACCGATGCGATCGTCCGAAGTGACAGGCTCCTCAAACCAGGTGACGCCAAGATCGCCGAACCGATCGCTTTGATAGAGCGCCTGTTTGCGAGTATAGGCTCCGTTTGCATCGACGTACAATTCCGCCCGGCCCTCAAGGGCTTTTTGAACGGCGGTAACGCGCTCGATATCGGCCTGCATATCGCGGCCGATTTTCATCTTGACGGCGCGCAGCCCTTCCGCGGCCCAGCCTGTGAGCTGATCGACAAGCTTCTTTTCCGTGTAGGAGGTGAAACCGCCGCTGCCGTAAGCGGCAACTTCATTTCTCATCCGCCCCAGAATCTGGATCAAAGGCCGTTGGAGTAGCCGCGCCTTTAAATCCCACAGGCAGATGTCAATCGCGGAGATAGCGGAACACACCAAACCGGGGCGGCCCCAGTTCCGCGAGAGGCGATCCATGGCCGAGTGAATGGACGGTATATCGAATGGGTCATGGTGAAGGACCACCTTCTCTGCCAGCGTCTTCGCGACATGCGCCGCAGCTTCGCTGGCATAGGCGAATCCCAATCCTGTGACTCCGTCCGCCGTCAGCTCAACCAGGACTACAACGGTAGAGTCCCAGTCAGCGGTTCCGTCTTGCTCCGGCTGTTCTGTGGGAATTCGGAACGCTGAGATAACCCCTGACTCAATCTCGATGCTCGACGAACCTTTTGACATTTTTACGCTTCACCTAGACCGCTCGCGCACGCACTTGCTTCAAAAGTTAAGACCATGCAAATCATTAAACGTAACGGAACAAAAAATGTTGTGAATGCGACACGTAGCCGCAACACTTCGGGTTGCACTACGTCTACGCTATGGCAGCATTCGGAATGTCATCTCAGGAAATCGAAACAACATCTCAACCGAAGCAAGCATCAACCCGCGGGTTAGTGAAATGGATCGAGTGCGCTGCCTCAACAGTTGACGAACATATCAAGGATGGCCGTTTCCAACGTTCCATGGCATTGGTCGCCACCGGCTCGAGTTTCGTCAGCGGTCTTGAAGTCGGGTACGAACACTATAAGGGCAGCTACAGCAATTTAATTATGTACAGCCCCGTGCTGCTCAGCGGGGTCGTGACAATTACCAGCTTCGGAGGCTTTCTCAGCAGGCGAGCCGCGGAACGTGCGCTGCGTTGGAGTGCTGCGGCAACGCTTCTCGACGGCATCATTGGCTTCGGATTTCACATTCGCGGCATCTATCGCAAACCCGGCGGGTGGCGGCTTCCGCTCACAAACATGATCATGGGACCGCCGATTTTCGCGCCGCTGTTATTCGGCACCGCCGCCTATCTCGGTTTCATGGCTTCCTATCTCCGGCGTGAGGAAGACCCCAAAGTCGTCGATTTGAGTAAGTCGCAATATACCGGCTGGAAACTCGAACTGAATGAAGGGCGTTTTCAGAAACACCTTGCCGGAGTCGCCGCGGTTTGGACCTTTTTCTCGGGTTTCGAAGCTTGGTATTCCCACTATAAGAGCAGGTTCCGCATCTGGGCGCAGTGGACGCCCGTCCTCTTAGCGCCCATTCAGTTGAGCGCCTGCATCGGAGCCATCTTCAGCGAACGTCTGGCGCAGCGTTTCTTACCCGTGACTTCGGCGCTCGCCATCGTGGATGGAACGGTCGGCTTCGGTTACCACGCGCGCGGAATCCTGCGTCGTCCGGGCGGCCGAAAAACATGGCTCTACAACATCCTCTATGGGCCGCCGGTATTTGCGCCTCTGTTGTTTGCCGCTTGCGGCGCGCTCGGCTTTTTAGCCAGCCGCTTACGGAGAGAAGGCCGTGACTAATATCGATTTGAAATCAGATCTTTTGCCGCTCGATGCGACGACAGGCCAGCCGCGCCCGCCGATGAAGCAGCCCGGCTATTACCCAGGCTTTCACACGCTGAGCCAAAGAAATTTTTGGGATGCCGCCACTCGCGAAGAGGTGGAGAAGCGTGTTCAGAAGGTTCCCGAGATCCGCTTCTTCGAAGGCGAACAACTAGTGCTCATGACAGCCGTCTGCGAACGCATCCTGCCGCAAGACGATCGTCTGCCGGAAACTCAAGTCCCTATCGTCAACTACATCGATGAGCGCCTGTTCAAAAAAGAAATCAGCGGTTATCGCTTTGAAGATATGCCGCCCGACGAGGAAGCGTACCGCCTGGGATTGGAAGCGATCGAGCAAACCGCTCACGCGGTACACGGAAAGCGGTTTGTGGATCTTGATCCTCTCAAGCAGGATTTCATCTTGAAATCGATTCACGACGGCAAGAAGCTGGCAGCGCACGAAATCTGGGAGCGCATGTCCATCGATCGTTTTTGGCAATTGCTCGTGCAGGATTGCGCGGCCGCTTACTATTCGCATCCCTACGCATGGGATGAGGTCGGTTTTGGCGGCCCCGCTTATCCACGCGCCTACACACGTCTGGAGGGCGGTTTGCCCGAGCCTTGGGAGGTCGACGAGCAACGTTACGAATGGGAGGCGCCGGCTACCTCAATCTCAGATCGATATGAAGAGACCGGCGCCGGTTCGCACACCAGCCATCAGGGACAGGGAGGAACGCATTGAAGTTCCCACTGTTGGGTGCGTTCAAACCGCCTCACGAAGACAAGAAAATTCTCGGACCGCTGCAGCGTATTTCGCGCGAGATGCAGCATTTCTCCGACGACGAGCCGGTCGATTTCTGCGTCGTTGGTGTCGGCTCTGCGGGCGGTGTTCTGCTGCAGCGTCTCTCGAAAGCCGGATTCAAAGTGGTTGGCCTGGAAGCTGGACCGTTCTGGGATACCGAACGCGATTGGGTGAGCGACGAGAAGGGCTCTCACAAGCTCTATTGGAACGATTTGCGTATCACCGGCGGGAAGGACCCGCTGTCATTAGGCGAAAACAACAGCGGCAAAGGTGTCGGTGGCGGGTCGGTTCACTGGGCTGCCTTCGCGCCGCGTTTTCACCCCTCCGATTTCCGCGTCCGCACGCAAGATGGAGTCGGCGCCGATTGGCCCATTTCCTACGACGACCTGAAGCCTTACTACGAACTGCTGGAACGCGAGATTCCAGTCGCCGGCCCGGCCTATTTCCCATGGGGCGATCCGCATGGCTACCCCTATGGTCCGCATCCTCTCGGCGGAGTCGGCGATGTTTTGGTCAAAGGCTGTACGAAACTCGGCATCGGCGTTTGCGCCGGCGGCCCTGTCGCGATCCTCTCCGGTTCGCACGGCAATCGGCCGCACTGCATCTATCGCGGCTTCTGTATTCAAGGGTGCAAAGTGGGAGCGAAGGCCAGCACGCTCATTACTCACGTCCCCGAAGCGCTCGAGCACGGAGCGGAAGTTCGTGACATGTCCATGGTCTCGCGCATTTCCATGCGCGACAAGCAGCATGTCGATGGCGTGTTTTACTATGACCGCGAAGGCCGCGAACATTTTCAACGCGCGAAAGCCGTGATCGTCTCCGGCTACGCCATCGAAACTCCTCGCTTGCTCTTGAATTCGGCTTGCACGGGACACGAAAACGGACTCGCGAATTCTAGCGGCACTCTCGGCCGCTATCTCATGGCCCAGGCAGGCAACGTGGTACTCGGCCGATTCGCCGATCTCGTCCGCATGTACAAGGCGCCCCCCGCGCATGCCTTGACGGAAGAGTTTTATGAGACAGATCCCAAACGGGGCTTCGCGCGCGGCTTCGCGATCCAAACGGTAGGTCCTCTCCCCGTCGCTTTCGCGAAACAGATGATGGTGGCGAAAGGCGCCTGGGGTTGGGGCATGCGCCGCGTCATGATGGATTACAACCACTGGGCGGCGCTGGGCGTACTGGGCGAAATCCTTCCCTGGCCAGACAATCGCGTCGAACTTGCCGAGGAAAAAGATCAGTTCGGCATCCCCGTCGCAAAGGTCACCTTCAATCTTCACGACAACGATAAAAAGCTGATCGAATTCGGCAAGAAGACGGTCATGGACGTGATGTCCGCCGCCGGCGCCGAAGACGTCGTCCAGGAATCTCGCTACGCACACCTGGTCGGCGCGGCGCGGATGGGCAGCGACCCTGGTTCCTCTGTCGTGGACAAGTACGGCCGCACCCATGACGTGGTCAATCTGTTCGTGTGCGACGGCAGCGTCATGCCAACGCAAGGCTCCGCAAACCCCGGCCTGACCATACAATCGCTGGCCGCGCGAACTGCCGACTACCTCATCTCGCAAGGCGACAAAACATTCACCTCCGATGAACGTGATATGACGCCGCCGCCCATTCGCCGCAATCTCGCGGTGAAAGACGCTTTCACCAAAGGCGTACCGCGCATCTTCGATTAGTCTCGTCATTGCGTTTCCAGCAATCGTTTAACATCGAACAACAGTGCAGCCACAGGCTCGCGAAGACTCCAGTTCTGTTTCCACTACACAGCCGCTGGAAAGCCATGCGCACACTGCCGGCTATGTGGCCTGCGCGCTGGCGGCGCTCGTTCTGGGGAATGGGTTTCTTCTTCGGCAAGATCGCGTTCTCCCAATTCAGCGTGGCGCATTTCGTGCTTTACCGTTTCCTGTTTGCTTGTGCCGGCATCCTGCCCGCGCTCGAAGCGCCGCGCTTTTCCCGCTACGAGTGGAAGCTGCTACTACTGGCCTCGTTCTGTGGGATTCCCCTGCAATTCATCGTTCAGTTCGATGGCTTGAAGCTCACCACCGTCAGCCACGCCGCGCTCATGGTGGGAACCATGCCCGTGATCCTCGCCACCGGCGCTACCGTGTTCACGCATGAGCGCCTCGACGTGAAAGGTTGGCTCGCCCTGTTCGGCTCCACTGCGGGCGTCGCGCTCATCATACTGAGCGGTGGTTCAAGAGTGATCAACGGCGGAAATCTCTCCGGCGATCTCCTGGTCGTCCTCTCCTTAGTCATTGCGCTCGCTTGGGTGCTTCTCAATCAAAACTTGATGGCACGCGGACGCTCCCCGCTCTCGGTCACCGCTTGGGGTCTTCTTACCGGAACGGCAATGCTGGCCGTGTGGGTGCTTCTAACCAGCGGGCCGCCGCCAGTTCGCGGAATCCACCTTCACGTTTGGCTGGCGGTCGCCGCCAGCGGCCTGCTCTGCACGGCGGCCAGTACTCTGCTCTGGAATTGGGGCATTCATCGCGTGCCAGCTTCGCGCGCCGGTGTGTTTCTAAATATCGAGCCCGCCCTCGGCTCAATTCTGGGAGTCACCCTTCTTGGCGAGCACCTAGGCCCAGGTGCATGGGTGGGAGGCGCCCTCATCATTGCGGCTGCCGTCATTCTCACGGCAACCGGAGCCGCGGTACAGCAAGTACAGGCGCCCGAGCAACAGTGAATCGTTTGCGGTGCTATAGAATTCTTCTTCGACTTGTCTAGCCTGTGAAACCAAACAATATTCGCACCGGAACTTTCCCGCTGACGCTCATCCGTCTCATCGCCGTATGCGCGCTCGCGCTCGTCACACCTGATGCTAACGCGCAGCGCAACGCGCCGAACGTCTCGGGAGATCTCAAGATCATCATGCCCGACGTGGAAGGCGGCGCGGCGGTGCTTTTTGTCACGCCGGAAGGCAAGTCGCTGTTGATCGACACCGGCTGGCCTCCCGGCATCGGAGGGCCGCGCATGCCGCCCGGCGCTGCGCCCGCTCCCTCCAGCGCCGACCGCATTGCCGCCGCCGCTCGCTCGCTCGGCATTCAGAAAATCGACTATCTGATCATGACTCACTACCACGTCGATCACGTGGGCGGCATTGACGCTTTGCTTGCGAAGCTTCCCGTCGGAACCTTCATCGATCACGGACCCAACCGCGAGGAGTCTCCGCCGAACGCCACGCCCCGCCAGCTCGCCTTCGCCACCGCAACGCTCTATCCCAAATGGGTCGCGGCGTATCAAGGTCATGAACATATTACGGCCCGTGCCGGCCAAACGCTCGACATCGGATCGCTCCATCTTCAGTTCGTCACCAGCGACGGCCACGTGCTCGCTGCGCCGCTGCCCGGCGCCGGCCAGCCCAACCCGCTATGCGCCGGTGTGCCCAAGCTGGACCGCAACGGCGGCGAGGAGAATGCACGCTCCGTTGGCACGCTCATCACATTCGGCAACACCCGCATCCTCGATCTCGGCGATCTCACCTGGAACAAGGAGCTTGAATTGCTCTGCCCAATTAACAAGATTGGCAAAGTCGATGTCATGTTCGTCACCGGTCACGGCATGAATCTTTCCACAAGTCCCCCGACGGCCGCGTTCGATCCATTGGTTGCCCTGATGCAGAATGGCCCGACTAAGGGTGGCGATGAAGCAGTCATCAAGACAGTGAATACCTATGCCGATCTGAAAGGCTTCTGGCGCGCTCATTACTCGGTGCGCTATCCCGATCTGAACGGCGATCCCAATTACATCGCCAATCTCGACGCGACTCCCGACCAAGGGTATTCGATCCGTCTCAACATCACCCCGGCTGGCGACATTACCGTCACCAACAGCCGCGACAATTTCACCCAGAGTTATAAAGCTCGTGGGTCCGCCGCTTCGTCAAAATGAACAAACGACTTCTGCGTCTCTCCGGTCTCTTAGTAATTGGGCTCATCCCAGCGTTCGGGCAGCAATATCCATATCCCTTCAAAGACCCCAGCCTGCCCGCTGAAAAGAGAATCGACAATCTCCTGTCTTTGATGACCATCGACGAAAAGGTCGATTGCCTCAGCACGCGTACGGGCGTACCCCGCCTCGGTGTTCCAAATATCGGAGCTTCAGAAGGAATTCACGGCGTCGTCCAGCGTGGTGCAAATCAAACTAGACTCGCTCCCATTCCCACCACGCAATTCCCTCAGCCCCCAGGCATGGGTGAATCCTGGGATCCGGATTTGGTTCGCCAGGCGGGCGGTGTGGAAGGCTACGAAGCGCGCTTCATCACACAAACCGAAAAGTACCATCGCCAGATTCTCATGCTGTGGGGTCCTCAATCCGATCTCGCGCGCGACCCACGCTGGGGCCGCAGTGAGGAGGTCTACGGCGAAGATCCATTCTTCAACGGCACCATGGCCGTCGCCTTCATCAAAGGTCTGCAAGGCGACAACCCAAAATATTGGCAAGCCGCCGCATTGCTCAAACACTTCCTCGCAAATAGCAATGAGAACTACCGCACGAGTTCCTCTTCCAACTTCGATCAGCGTCTGTTTTGGGAGTATTACTCCGTGCCGTTCCGGATGGGCTTCCTCGAAGGAGGAGCAAAGGCGGTCATGGCGTCCTACAACGCCTGGAACGGCACGCCGATGGTGATCAACCCTATCCTCAAAAGCATCGTTGAAAAGCAATGGGGTGTAGATGTGCTGTCGAGTGACGGTGGAGCAGTAAGGCTGCTGGTTGAGCCGCGCAAGCTCTTCCCCGATCAGAAAGCCGCTGTCATCGCTTGTCTCAAAGCCGGTATCAATCAGTTTCTGGATACCTATAAGGACCAGACCAAGGCCGCCTTGAAAGAGGGGTCCGTGACCGAAGCGGAAATCGATGACCTTCTTCGTTTGAAATTCCGCATCGCCATTCGCCTTGGACTGCTCGATCCGCCGGAGATGGTCCCGTACTCGAAAATCAAAGACTCCCCGGAGCCGTGGAACACCGAACAGTGATGAATCGGTATCTCGCAAATTAGCGCTCGAATCAGTAGTGCTTCTGAAGAACACCGATCAATTCCTGCCGTTGAAGAAAGATTCTCTCAAGTCGATTGCCGTTATTGGGCCGCTCGCCGATTCCGTCCATTGGGATTGGTACGGCGGTACGCCTCCTCATGCCATCACGCCGCTGCAAGGAATAAAAGACGAAGTCGGTCCAAACGTGAAAGTCAACTATGCCGCCGAGGAACTCGGAGACGCTGCCGTGAGGGCTGCCCGTGCTTCCGATGTGGCGATCGTTGTCATCGGCAACGATCCGACTTGCGGGCCGGACATGGCCCACGATTGGGGGCATAACACGTTGGACGGCGGCGACACATTGCCCTGCACAGTGCCGAGCGATGGGCGAGAAGGCCGCGATCGGGAAAGCATTACCTTGGCTCAGGAGCAGCTCGTGAAACAGGTGTATACGGTCAATCCGAAAACAGTGGTAATGCTCGTTTCGAGTTTTCCGTTCGCCATCAACTGGTCCCAGGCGACCGTTCCGGCCATCCTCCACATGGCCCACGCCTCGCAGGACGAGGGAATGGCTCTCGCGAAGGTCCTCTTCGGCGAATACAACCCCGGCGGTCACCTTGTGACAACCTGGCCAAAGTCGCTCGATCAACTGCCGCCCATGATGGACTACAACATCCGTCATGGCCGCACTTACATGTATTTCAAAGGAGAGCCACTTTACCCGTTTGGCTATGGCTTGAGCTACACCAGTTTCCGCTATTCAAACCTGCGGACGAGTTCCGAAAAGCTCGCGGGTGATGGGACGGTGTCCGTCAGTGTGGACGTGACGAATACGGGCGATCGGACGGGCGACGAAGTCGTTCAGCTCTATATCAAACATCTGCATTCAAGGGTTGAGCGTCCACGTGAGGAACTGAAAGGATTCCAGCGTGTCACGATCAAAGCCAACGAGACGCGAACTGTTCAGATTCCGCTGAAAGCGTCCTCACTGGCCTATTGGAATGAGAAAGCGGGCGAATTTAAGGTCGAAGCAGAGCCCGTCAGTCTCATGGTCGGCAGTTCTTCGAACGACATCAAGCTGTCCACAACAGTGCACGTCCAGTAGGGCGCTATTTTCCAGTTAAGCTGCAAAGACATCCAGGCTATGCGAGGCTAAAGTTCAGAGCTATGGAAGTGCATTTCACCCCTGAGCAGGAAGCCCAGCTTTCCCAGATCGCCTCCCAAAACGGCAAAGCCGCCGAGCAGCTTGTCAAGGATGCAGCATTGCGCCTGCTGGAAAACAACGCCCGCTTCCGCGCCGGTATGCAAAGAGGTATCGATGCTGCCAACCGGGGCGACTTCATCGAAGAGGATGAAATGGACGCCCGGATCGAGCGGCTGCTTCAGTCCTGATGCGTCTCCGCTGGACCGCACCCGCCGCCCACGATTTAGAACACATCTTCAATTACCTTCGGGGAAAACCGGCCGCATCAGGCGCGTTCCACGGTCAAGGAAATACACAGGGCCATCCGTTCACTCAAACAGTTTCCTCACCGCGGACGCAAGGGCAGTAACGAAGGAACCCGCGAGCTTCCGCATACGCAAGTTCCTTATATCGTGGTGTATCGCGTGCTCGAAGACACCATCGAAATTCTGCACATCTGGCATGGTTCACAGGACCGGCATCAATAGCTCGCCTGTGACCTTGTAAGCGTTCTGCAAATCGTTCCCAGACTACGCTTCCGGCATACTGGAAGAGACACCTTGCGGCCGTTCCATCGAGGCTACCCATCGATCGGCCGAAGTATTGAATGAAAATTATTGTTTCTGTGAAGCAGGTCCCCGCTCGTGATTCGGCGTTGCGAGTGAACCACGGGGCGACCTGGCTCGATGAATCGGATCTCAGCTATGAAATGAATGAGCCCGATGCCTATGCGCTCGAAGAGGCGCTGCAGTTCAAAGAAAAGCTGGGCGGCGAAGTGGTCGTTTTATGCGCCGGTCCGGCGCGTGTGACGCAAACAATTCGAGAAGCGTTGGCCAAAGGTGCGGACCGCGCCATTCACGTGGAGCTAGAGGAAGGCGGCGCGCTCGACCCGCTGCAAACTGGACGGCTGCTCGCGCAGGCGGTTCAGCCGGAAGCGCCGGACCTGATCCTGACCGGCCTGCAGTCAGACGATCTGGGATATGGCCAAACCGGCGTGGTCCTCGCGGAACTGCTCGGGTACGCTCACGCGACCATCGTGATGGAAGTGGAGCCGCAAGGCTCTACATTGCGCGTCAAGCGTGAACTCGAAGACGGCTGGTTCCAGTATGTGAACTTACCGTTGCCCGTCGTGCTGACCGTGCAATCTGGAATCAAGAAGCTGCGCTATGCAACCTTGATGGGCATCAAGAAAGCTAAAACAAAGGAAGTGAAAACGATTCCGGCCTCGCAGTTCGCGAGTGGCCAGGCTCCGGCGTTTCGGCTAGAGCAGGTCTATTTACCCCAACGCATCAAACAGACGCAGATTCTTTCCGGCAACGCCCGCGAGGTATCTCAGCAACTGGTTGAAAAATTGAGGTTCGAGGCGCGCGTCCTATGAGCGTTCTCGTCATTCTGGAGCAGCGCGGCGAAAACTGGAACCGTATCTCGTTCGAGGCTCTCGCTGCCGGTCAAAAGGTAGCGCAGTCGCTGGGAACACCGCTCCACGCCGCCGTGCTCGGCTCCGGCATCGATTCGCTGGCGAAAGAAGCCGCCGCCTATCCTGTCGAAAAAGTCTTCGCGCTCGATGCCGCGCCTTTAGCGAATTACACTCCCGACGGCTACACGGCAGCGCTCGAGCAGTTAATCAAATCGGCCCAGCCCAAAATCGTGGTGTTTCCTCACACGTATCAGGTCCGCGACTATGCGCCGAAGCTGGCCACACGTTTTGGCAGCGCGCTCGTCAGCGATGTTGTGGACGTGAAAACAGAGGCCAGCGCCATCTCATTCGTGCGCCAGCTTTTTCAAGGCAAGCTGCAGGCCGATGTGCGCGCCTCCGGTGATCTTCAGTTTGTCTCGGTGCAAGCCGGTGCGTTCCGTGCAGCCGAGCGCTCCGGCACCGGCGCAGCCATCGAAAACTTCCCCGTCCAAATCGATGCCTCGCAAATTCGAAGCAAGCCCGAAGCGCCTTTTCGCGATGCGCAGCGCTCGGTCGATCTCACAACCGCCGACATCATCGTCTCGGTCGGCCGCGGCATCAAGGAAAAAGACAACTTGCCCGTAGTGGAGGCGCTCGCCAGTGCCTTAGGCGCCGAGATCGCGGCCTCCCGGCCTATTTGCGACAACGGCTGGTTGCCCATGGAGCGCCAGGTGGGAAGCTCTGGCCAGACCGTCTCGCCGAAACTCTACCTCGCGGTTGGGATTTCGGGCGCCATTCAGCACCTGGTAGGAATGAAAGGTTCCAAAACCGTCGTGGCGATCAATAAGGATGAGAACGCACCCATTTTCGAAACAGCGGACTACGGCGTCGTCGGCGATCTCTTTGAAATCGTGCCCGCGTTAGTGGAAGAAATCAAGAAGGCAAAAGCCTAACCCCGAATGAAAAGACGTGTGAGCGGCCCAAGCCGTGCCGTACGGCGCCTCATCTTCCCGGTTGTCGTCTGCGCATTTCTGGCCAGCTGCAATCGGCCCGTCTCGAAGGATGTCGCTGCCACTGTAAACGGCCGTCCTATCACTTACACAGAGCTGGATCACACCATCGCGGCCCAGTTCCCGAATGCGACTCTCAAGTCCAACCCCGATCAGTTAACCGGCCTGCGTCTCGAAACATTGCGCACGTTGATTGACAATGAGCTTCTCGTGCAGCGCGCCGAAAAAGAAGGTCTGCTCGCGTCCGACGCCGACGTGGATGCACGATTCAATGAGTTAAAGGTCACTTACACCCAGGAGCAGTTCCAAAAACTTCTCGATCAGCGGAAAATGACCGTCGCCGATCTAAAGGCACAGATCCGCCGCGAATTAAGCGTTCAGAAACTGCGCAATAAAGAGATTGGCTCACATATCTCCATTTCAGACGCCGATGTGGCCGCTTTCTACAACGCCAATAAAGCGACCTTCAACCTGCCGGAGGCCAGAGTGCATCTTTCTCAGATCCTGGTGACTCCCAATCCTAATCCGAACATCAGCAATCTGAAGAATGACAAGGCGCAAAACGATCAGCAAGCGCGCAATAAGATTCAGATGATCGATCTGCGCGTGCGCCAAGGCGAAGACTTCGCCATGCTCGCGCAAAGTTACTCCGAAGACAATTCGGCAGCCAATGGTGGCGACTTAGGGTTCGTTCCTGAGTCTGCATTGGACAAAGCGAATCCGGAGCTGCGGAAGATGATCCTCGAAATGACGCCCGGCCAGGTTTCGCCAGTCATTCATACGCAGGAAGGCTATCGCATCATCAAGCTGATCTCGAAAGAACCGGCCGGTCAAAGGGAACTCAGCGACCCCCGAGTGCAAGAAGAGATCCGCCAGGGACTCTTTCAGCAGAAAGAACAAGTCCTCACAGCCGCTTTCTACGAAGTCGCGCGCAGCGAAGCGAAGGTTGTGAACTACTACGCCCAATCAGTACTCGAGAGCCGCGATAAGAAGTAACATTGCGGCGATCACCCTACCTCGCCCCGAGTTCATTGCTCTGTAGATGGACCCCGGCATGCACACACTCATCTAAGAGGATACGCACGCCAGAAGATTGTCTTTGGCTAGCTCAATGAACTGGACCGCCTGCCTGCGAGAAACGGACGGGAAACCCTCAAGAAAATCTTCGAGGGTTGAATTCCCTTCAATGTTGTCGATGAGCGCCTGGACCGGTACGCGAGTGCCCTTGAAGCAAGGTTCGCCGCTCAAACGCTCAGGATCTTTCCAAACAATCTCATCGAGCTGAGCTTTCTGTTCGACGGTCATGCCTTCAAATTACGGCAACGGGTCTGGAAATGCAAACCGTACCGTATTCCCCGCTATTCCCCTGCTTCCGCATATACTCACGCACGCCGTGTAGCGATAACATTGTCTTTTGTATGGCAGACTCTCCTGATTTCCCGATTCCTCCGGCGAATTTCCTGTTTCTCGTCGAATCCATCCTCATGCAGGCCCAAATGCAACTTGGCTTGCTCAACTTTGGCGAAAACGCGGACGAAGAGCCGGAAGTTAACCTGCCGCTTGCCCGCCATTCCATCGACCTTTTGGGGATGCTGCAGGAAAAGACACAAGGCAATCTCACCACCGAAGAACAGCGCCTGCTTGAAAACGGAGTCACCGAACTCCGCTTTCGCTTCGTTCAGGTTGTCGATGAGCAAAAACGAAAAAACGAACCCAAATCCTCCATAATCACCCCGGCGGCCGAACCCAAAAAAGAAGACGACCGTCCGCTCATCATCACGCCCGACGGAGGCAAAGGATCTAAGACGCTATAGATGCTCGAAGAATTCGAGCACGCCTCTATCCTCGTGCTCGGCTCTGGAACCAGCGTCGGTGTCCCGATGGTCGGTTGCCGCTGTAAAGTTTGTACCTCCACCGATCCGCGCGACAACCGCCTGCGTCCCTCGGTCCTCTTGCGGCTCGGCGAGAAGCGCGTCCTTATCGACACTTCGCCCGATTTCCGGTTTCAGGCGCTACGCTGCCACATCGATCGAATCGACGCCATTCTCTACACCCACGCTCATGCCGATCACATTCTGGGTTTAGATGATGTTCGCCCGTTTAACTTCATGCAACAAGGGGAGATACCCATTTACGCTTCCGCCGAAACTTGGGCTGCCATCGAGCGCACATTCGCTTACGTCTTCGACAGCAAGCCCACTCAATCCAGCCGTCCGCGGCTCGCCCCCCACATTTTTCGAAACGAACCCATTTGCGCGGCTGGGTTCGTTTTTACACCCATCCCCGTCTCGCATGGAAAAGGAACCGTGCACGGATTTCGCTTCGGCGATTGCGCTTATCTGACCGACCATAGCGATATCCCGAACGACAGCCTGGAGAAGCTGACCGGTCTTGACGTCCTCTTCCTCGACGCCTTGCGTCATAACCCCCATCCGACCCACTCGACAGTGGAAGAATCGCTCCGAACGGTCGAGCTGCTGAAGCCGAAACGCGCCTATTTTACACATATTTCGCACGATTTACTTCATGCAAAGGTTGAACCAGGCTTGCCGGCCAATGTCCACTTGGCGTATGACGGTCTTGAGATCCCCATCGGCCGGTCCAGCGCGCTATGAGTGCGCTGGTCTTTCGCTCGATTGAGGAAGCCCGCGGCCGTTTCGGCCCATGCGCGGTCGCCATCGGCAACTTCGACGGCGTCCACATCGGACACCAGGCCCTGCTCGCCCACGCCGCCCAGTTCGCTTGGAAAAAGGAACCACTCCAGGATCGGAATGGGTTCGTTTCGCAAAACCGGCCTGCGGCCCGCCGCCTTAACGTTCCATCCCCACCCGGCTACCATCGTCGCGCCTCAGCGAGCGCCTCAAATGATCTGCACCTTGGACCAGCGCCTCCGGTTCCTGGAGTGCGCCGGGGCTGAGCGCATTCTCGTTCTGCCGTTCACAGCCGAAACCGCCCTTCTCTCGCCCGAGGAGTTCGTTCGGCAAATCCTCGTGGACGTGCTAGATACACAGGCCGTGTTTGTCGGCGAGAACTTTCACTTCGGGCACAAGCAAGCCGGCACCCCTGCTACTCTCCAGGCGCTCGGAAACGAATTTGGGTTCGTTTCGCAATTCGTAAAGCCGGTCGTGGAACGCGGCGAGGTCGTTTCGAGTTCAGTCATCCGCAGCTATCTTTCGCGGGGCAACGTCACGCGTGCCGGCCGTCTGCTCGGCCGGTGCTTTTCCATCGAAGGTCCGGTGGTTGCGGGACATGGCGTCGGCTCCAAGCAGACCGTCCCGACGCTCAACATTCGCCCCGCTCCGGGACAAATCCTCCCGCGCGGCGTTTACGTCACCGAGACGGTCGATTCCGCAACAGACCGGCGTTGGCAGTCGATCACAAACGTGGGAGTTCGCCCTACATTCGGTGGTGAAGAACTCACGGTCGAAACCTTCCTGTTGAGCCCCTTCGAAGGCGCATCGCCCGAGCGGATTGAGGTTCGGTTTCGACGCTTTGTTCGGGAAGAACGTCAGTTCGCTTCGCCCGAGGACTTGAAGGGGCAAATCATGAAAGACGTGCGCCGCGCGCAGAGCTACTGGCGCAGAGTTCTAAAGAGCGCAAAGGCCGCGGATGCGCGCCCCGAGACAGGGAAAGGATCCCGCTAGCGTTTGCGGGCCAAACCGTGAGCCTTCGATATACTGAAGTCGCTTAACAGGAGAACGTGATGCCGCAGATTTCCGAAGGCAAGATACAGCATCTGAATGCCTTATCGAACAACAAAGGCGTGATCGCCGCCGCCGCCATGGATCAGCGCGGCAGCTTGCGCAAATCGATCGCCAACGCTAAAGGCGTGCCGCAGGATCAAATCAATGACGACATGATGTCGGAATTCAAAGTCGCCGTGTCGAAAGCGCTCACGCCGCACGCCAGCGCCATCCTGCTCGACCCTGAGTTTGGATTGCCGGCCGCCAAAGCCCGCGCCCGAAATGCCGGTCTCCTGCTCGCCTATGAGGAGAGCGGTTACGACAATACGAAGCCGGGCCGCATGCCCGACCTGCTGCCTCACCTTTCCGCCAAGCGCATCAAAGGTTTCGGTGCGGATGCCGTAAAAATCCTCCTCTATTACACGCCTTTTGAAGACAAGGACAGAAACGACATCAAGCACGCCTTCATCGAGCGAGTTGGCTCCGAGTGCGTTGCCGAGGACATCCCGTTCTTTCTCGAGTTCGTCGTTTACGATCCCCAGGGCGGCGACGAAAAGGGACTGGAGTTCGCTAAGAAGAAGCCCGAAGCGGTCATCGGATCGATGAAGGAATTCGGCAAGCCGCAGTACAACGTGGACGTCCTGAAAGTCGAAGTGCCCGTGAATGCCGAGTACGTGGCCGGCAGCAGCGTATACAAGGGTCAGGCGGCATACAGCCGGGACCAAGCTCTCGATTACTACCGGAAAGCGGCGCAAACCGCCGAGAAGCCTTTCATTTATCTCAGCGCCGGCGTCTCCAACGCACAGTTTGTGGAATCGCTGAACATGGCCTCGGAAGCCGGAACCGACTATTCCGGAGTGCTTTGCGGACGCGCCACCTGGAAAGACGCGGTCCCGGTCTACGCCAAGCAGGGCGTCAAGGCGCTCGAAGATTGGCTGGCTGACCAGGGCGTAAAAAACATCAACGCCGTGAACGATGCCATCAAATCCGCCAAGCCTTGGCAGGCCAAGTACGGCGTCGCTGCGACCGTCTGACAGCTATTCCTGAATGACGTTTGCTTCCGTTCCCGAGGCGATCGAAGATTTTCGCCAGGGCAAGATCCTTGTTGTCGTTGACGACGAAGACCGCGAGAACGAAGGCGACCTGACCATCGCCGCCGACAAGATCACGCCAGAAGCCATCAATTTCATGGCCACGCACGGCCGCGGCCTGATCTGCCTGGCGCTCGACGCGGAGATTTGTTCGCGGCTGGAGCTGCGCCCCATGTCGGCGATCAATACCGCTCGCTTGGGAACTGCCTTCACGGAAGCGATCGACGCCGCCGAAGGGCGTTACGACGGGCATCTCAGCATACGACCGCGCTCACACCATACGCGTCGCCATGCAGCCGGATGCGCGGCCTTACGATCTGGCCCGTCCCGGACATGTGTTCCCTTTGCGCGCCCGTCCCGGCGGCGTGCTCGTGCGCTCGGGTCAGACGGAGGCTGCCGTCGATCTCGCTCGTCTGGCTGGCCTCAATGCGGGCGGCGTGATCTGCGAAATCATGAATGAAGACGGAACCATGGCGCGGGTTCCGCAACTCACCGAATTTTGCAAGCAATACGGATTCAAGATGATCTCGGTGGCCGATCTGATTCGCTACCGCACCCAGACTGAGAAGCTGGTCGAGCGCGACGCCATGGGCCACATTCGAACACCCTTCGGTGACTTCCGCACGATTCGCTATCTGAGCCGCACGGACGGTGGCACACATCTGGCGCTTGTTCACGGGGATGTGGAAGGCAAGAGTGACGTCCTGGTCCGCGTACATGCACACTGCATCTACGGTGATGTCTTCCGGTCATTGGACTGCGACTGCAACGAACTGGTCACGGAAGCGCTCAAGACCATCTCCCGCGCTGGCAACGGTGTCCTGATCTATCTTCATCAAACCGGACCGGGTATTCAGACGCGTGCAGCGTGACGGCTCAAAGGAACTAGTGACTCACGGGCGCGGCCAATCGAGCTTTTTACCGTCGGAACGGCATCCGCCCCTTCAATACGACACCGGCGTAGGCGCTCAGATTCTGTCGGACCTGGGACTGTCGACCATTCATCTCCTGACGAACCATCCGCGCAAGGTCGTCGGCCTGGAGGGATTTGGCATTCAGATCACGAAGCAGGTCCCCTTTCCCGGGTCGAAACCAACCTGACCACGAATGCCGATCGCCTTTAAGCTCCCTCGCTTTTATCCCATCCTCGATACTGTTGCTCTCGCCGACCGCCGCTGTTTTCCGTTGCTCGCCGCGGAGGCTCTGATCGAAGCCGGAGTGCGTATCCTGCAGTACCGGCATAAGGGGGACTGGACGCAAGCCCGTTTCGATGAGGCTGCGCGCATTGCCGAACTTTGTCATGCGGCAGGCGTGCTGTTTGTGTTGAATGATCGCGCGGACTTCGCCCGCCTGCTGGGAGCCGCTCTCCACCTGGGCCAGCATGACGTTCCGCCGGTCGCGGCGCGCCGTGTGATCAGCGATGAGGTGATTGGCTTCTCCACCCATAATCGGGAGCAGTTGACCGTGGCGAAGGATGAACCCGTCGAGTACCTTTCTATCGGTCCGATCTTTCCCACTCGATCCAAACTTCAGCCCGATCCGGTGGTGGGAATCGAAGGTCTCAAAGCATTGCGGTCCTTGACCGAAAAGCCGCTGTGCGCGATTGGCGGCATTACCCTCGACAACGCGCTCGACGTTCTCAATGTAGGAGCCGATTCGCTCGCCGTAATTTCGGGTATCCTGCCGGATAAGTGCGAAAAGAAGCCACTCCGTCGGCGGGCAGAAGAATGGCTGCGCGCCCTCGCTCTATGGTCTCCCGCCACATAAAGTTTCTCTGTGCTGCTTGCCTGCTGACGGCATTGTCCAACGCCGCACCCGCGCCTACGTGGACTCGGATTCAAAGCGCGCATTTTGAAATCTATTCGCAGCAAGGCGACAGCGCAAACGTCCGCGCCAGCCTGATGTGGTTTGAGCAGCTCCATGCCTTCTTCGCCGCCGCAGGTCTAAATCTAAAGACCGCTGACCGCGTTCGCGTCATCGGGTTCCGGTCCGTGAAGGACTATGACGCCTATCGCCTGCGCCCGACAGCCGACGCTTACTACGTGGGCACGGAAAGCCGCGAATATATCGTCATGCCTTCCCTCGATCCAGGCAAGTTCGGCGTGGCAGCGCACGAATACGCGCACGTCGTGCTGCACGAGTCTGGAAAGCATCTTCCCTCGTGGCTCAATGAAGGGATTGCGGAGTTCTTCTCCACCGTTCATATCAGCAATGCCCAATGCGAAATGGGAGGAGATATCCGCAGCCATTCGCAGCTACTGCACAGTCGCGCCTGGATGCCGCTTTCACGACTGCTCGACACAAACAGCGAGGCGCTTCAGAACCGCGAACAATCGAGTCTTTTCTATGCGCAGAGCTGGGCGTTCACCCAGATGTTGCTGCTGTCACCCGACTACCGCGTGCGCCTTCCGGAGATGATTGCTGCGCTCGTTTCCGGAGAGGCGGGCGTAACAGCGCTGCCGGAGGTGTACGGCAAATCGCTAGCGTCGATGACCGAAGACATGCGTGTCTTCGTGAGTAGCGGCATGGCGAAACCGATCAGAGCGCCCGGTATCAAGATCGAAAGCGTGAAGGCCACCTCATCGGAACTGACGTCCTTCGACGCGCGTTCCATGCTCGCCGAACTGCTGCTTGCGACCGGGGAACTCGACCGTGCACAAGCGCTCTACGATGCGCTCGCACGGGAGTCGCCTCAAGATCCGGACATCTCCGCTGCCTTAGGAACTATCGCCCTGCGCAAGGGCGATTCCACAACGGCCCGGCTGAAATGGAAGCAAGCCATCGCGCAAGGCGTCAGGGACGCCAATCTCTGTTATCGTTACGCCATCGTTGCAGACCAGGCAGGACTTCCCGCGAACGAGATTCGTCCGGCTTTACAGCGTGCTATCGAGCTCAAGCCCGACTTCGACGACGCTCGATTCAAACTCGCGCTGCTCGAAAGCAACGCCTCGAACTATGAATCCGAGCTGAAGCAGTTGAAGGCCATGCGGGCTATCGCGCCGAGCCGCGGCTTCGGCTATTGGCTCGCCATGGCATACGCCGAAGATCAGCTCGGGCAGCATGACGAATCGAAAATTTCAGCGCAACAGGCGCTCCATTTCGCCGCGACCCCACAGGAGCGTAGGCAGGCCACCGAACTTGCCTATGTCGCGGATACAGAATTGACCGTGCAGTTCACACGCGATGCCAACGGCAATCCGCAGGTAACCACGACCCGGGTAGCGCGAGGAACACAAAGCTGGAATCCGTTTATAGAACCTCAGGATCGAATACGCCGTGCCGAAGGTCGGCTTCGTTCCGTCGAGTGCGGCAACGACAAAATCACTGGAGTGGCGATCGATACACCCGCTGGGCCGCTGGAACTTGTGATTGCCGATCCGGAGCATGTCCTCATTCGCGGTGCGACCGAGTTCATGTGCGGTCCCCAGCCCGCCAGAGCAGTCACAGTCGAGTACGCAGCGTCTGAAAACAGCATGAACGGCGCTGGCATCCTTAGGGGAATGCAGATCCAGTAAGAGGTACGCTTACTTTCCTACCCACCCTTGCTCAACTGCATACCGTATCAGTTCCGCCGTGCCCGCAAGGTTCAGCTCTTCCATCAGCCGTTTCTTGTGAAACTCAACTGTTTTTATGGAGATGAATAGAAGTGAGGCGATCTCCTTGGCCGATCTTCCTTCGGCCACCAACTGCAAAACCTCGCGTTGGCGCGGTGTTAAAGCGCTAAATAAAAGAGCCGGGTTCTGATTTGCCGGCGCTTGGTATCCGAGAAACCGCTCCGATGCCGTGGGCGATAAGAAGAACTCACCCCGGCTGACTTGGCGAATAGCAGCGAGTAATTCGGAAGGCGCAGCTTGCTTCGGAATGAAGCCGGACGCGCCGGCATCGAAGGCCTCGCGAATATATTCGCGGCTCAACTGCATGGTGACAAAAATGACCTTCGTGCCCGGATTTTTCGCTTTGATCTGACGCGCCGCTTCAATTCCGTTGAGGAGCGGCATCGTCACATCGAGCAGGACGATGTCGGGCTTTAGAGCATCGGCCAATTCAACCAACTCGCGCCCATTTGCCGCTGTGCCTACGATTCCGCACTCGTTTTCGATAATCCTTTTCAGGCCTTCGAGAACAAGCTGATGATCTTCCGCGATCACAACAGTTGGCTTCGTCTGCGACATACAATCCCACACTGGCCCCAGTCATTGCGGGCGTATGCAAGCATTCACTTCGAATCTATAACTTAATACATTTCAGGTGAACGGCCGGAAGCTGTGGAGGTTTCTAGGTTTTCTTTTGCCTCAGACTCACGTCATACGGGTATGGCAGACGAGTCACACCCTTCGAGTGAGAGCAACGGAACCGCTCACGAGCGGTCTGCAGCCGAGAATATCAGGGATCTCACCGCCGCAAGCAAGCAGCTCTTGGACGCGGGCAAGCAGATGACGGACAATCTGAGCGAGCTATCGCAGCGCGTTGAGCATGCAAGCGACATCGGGTCCCAAGTAATCAAGAGCCCGTGGCTGATTGTCGCTGGAGCCATCGCCGCGGGAGCACTGCTCCTGATTTTTTCCCGCAAGCGCTGAGCCGGGATTCCCGGAACCTGAACTTCTATTTTCATGAGCGCTTTGCAGGGTGTTGCCCTAAACGGCGTTTTTCTGGCGATACTCGCCCATGGATTGATTGGTATTTCGTTGGTCTGGGATAAGGTGCTGCTGAAACGGCGCGAAACCCAGAACCTGCTCGCGTACGTGTTTTGGCTTGGCGCCATCAGCGTCTTTGGACTCATATTGATCGGTTTCGGGTTCAAGATGCCTTCCCTGAAGCTGGCAGGTATCGCGTTTGCGGCCGGAGCGCTGGATCTGATCGCATCTTTCTTCTATTACTCCGCGCTGAAATCGGGGGAAGCGTCTGACGAACTCGCCGCTATGGGTGGTTTCGGACCTGTCGCAACTGCCCTCATCGCGATTCCTTTGCTGGGGACCGCAGTCGGAGGCGAATTGACGGCCTTCCTTTTTCTCACCGCCGGCGGTTTTCTTATGTTTTTCGCCGAGAAGACACCGCTGAGGCAGATGCTTCCGAAAATCCTTCTGGCGGCAACCGGTTTCGGCTTGATGAATGTGCTTCAGAAAATCGTGTTCAATCACACGAATTTTGTGAGTGGCTATGTGTTCTTCACGGTAGGGACTTTTGTCGGATCGCTCGCGCTGCTCGTGCCACCTTCGTGGCGGCGGCAGATTTTCCAGCATTCTCAAAGCGCAGAGCCCAGCAGCAAGTTTTGGTACATGTTCAATCGCTTCTTAGCGGGGGTTGGGTCGTTTCTGGTTGTATTTGCGGTCAGCCGTGCCAATCCCTCGCTCGTGCAGGCGATCTCGGGCGTCCGCTACGTCACGATCTTCATCGGCGCTTATCTGATCACGAAGATGAAGCCATCCTGGTTTCGGGAAGACTTCCGGGGCCGGACGCTAGTGATCAAACTGGCGGCCACCTGCCTGGTGATTATCGGGTTGGTGCTGGTGGGACTTCATGGGGGACATGGAGGCGGAGGGCCGCAGTGATTCAGAACGAGATGAGAACAATACCGCTTGCCACCAGAGCGACCCCGATCCAGCGGCTTCGATTGACGGTCTCGTGAAGATAAAAGTGCGCCAGAAGGGTTTTGAGTATGTAGCTGACGGCGGTAGCCGGCGCCGCGAAGCTTAGGGGCGCAATCGACAGCAAAGCGAGAAAGCCGATAAAGGAGATTGCGTTTGTCCCGATCCCCATCAGGACCATCGGATGGGTCGCGATGTAATGCATCACGCGCGCAATCCCGCTGGGACGAAAATCGTGAATCTCTCCCCGTTCCGCCATACCTTTTGCGCTAAACACATCTCCGGCCGTGCCGGCCAGAACGACGAGGGCCACGCAGAGCCACCTCATTGGGGTACGCTCTCCAGGTGTTTCGTATCACTCGGCGTTCGGGCTACAAACAAGACTCCAAAAGAGATCAGTACCACTCCCAACCAGCGATACATCGACACGTGCTCCTGGAGAAAGTACTTGCTGAGGACAGCCGTGACCAGATAACCGCTCGCCGTAACGGGAAGAACATAGCTCAAGTCTGCCCACGTGTACATGTAAAGCTGGGCTACCATCGATAGCGTCACGAGAAAAGTACCTCCGATGAGAGATCCACTGGAGAAAGCTTCCCGAAGGTAATCCAGGAATGACACAGCTAAAAGGCCCGGCATGCGATTCATACCCATTGCGAGTAGCAGATTGCCTACGGTATTTCCCACGACAATCAGCAGTACGAACACGGCGTTCTTAAGAGGCGAGTGCTCTTTGGGGTGAAGACTGGTGACCGCCATAAAGAGTAGACGTGTGTCTTGCTGCATTGGCGAGCCGCCAATCTCAATCAGCCAGCATTCTAGTTCCCCGCTGGGCGCAAAAAACTGCTGGGGGCAATGAAGTGAATCGCGCAGGAACACCGGCGTCTTTTAAACTGAGATCCGCTCGGGGATTGGGTCCGGGGCGGCAGCGGCGGCAATCTTCGCGCCGCTCAGTTACACGTGGGAAGGGTCGATTTTCGAATCCTAAGTTCCGCCGGTATGAGCTTCTAGATCCTCCTCTAAGTAAAGCATCTTAACCAGTACCAGCGCGGTGGCGGCGATCGGGGCGGCGAGGGCTACTCCCAGCAATCCACTTACGTTCCACATGAATAGCTGTGACAGGATCGTAACCACAGGCGGTAGCAATACGGCCCGTCTCTGCACGAGCGGTGTTAACACGTATCCTTCGAGGCCGTGAATGACCACATACAGGACAGTGACATAAATCGCTGTATCCGGGCCCTTTGTGAGAGAAACAAGCACGGTCGGAATGAATGCTATCCAACTACCTACGTACGGTATGAAGATCATAAGGCCGGTGAGGAGGCCCAGAGCGAACGCCAAGGGTACTCCCATCACCCAAAGCACAATCATCGTTGCTACTCCGAGTACCGCCATGGGAACCAGTTGTCCGATCAGCCACCAGCGCAACGTATAGATGACCTGCTGAGCGACTTGCACCACGTGCTTCTGCTTCCGCTCGGGGATCAAGGCCAATAATCCTTTGCTGTATCCGCGGGCATTCAGCGCTCCATAGAGGCCAATCACCAAAATCACGATAGCGGCTTCCAGCGCCGTCGCGACATCGTCGGTTATGGTACGCATCTGCGCACCCGCGTTAGATCCACTGGCAAGGTGTTGTGCCGCCCGCACAACATATTTGCCCCAGCTCGTCTCGTTCAGGTAATTATTGAGCTGGGTGATAGACCCGGGGATAATCGCGGTAACCTGGCCAGCTTCCGAGATGGCGCGCGGAACGATGAAATATCCGACCAAGCACAACAAAATGAGGAGGGTCAGAAGTGTCGTCGCGTAAGAGAGTTTCGGGCCAATGGATTTAGGCGTATGCATCTGTATCCAGTCGGCCCAGAAATGGAGAATGATGGCGAGCAGCGCGCCGGCGAACGCCAGCAGTATGATCTCGAACACGTACCAGAAACACAGGAACACGATTGCCGCGAGACAAGCCCAGAGAACGAGGCGGCGCGGCCAATCAGCCGATCCTGCTAAGTGCTCTAACATGCGAGATACGCCGTCATCGTGTTTTTCCGTTACGCTGTTGTTTCTTGCTTTTTGTTTTGTTCATACCAGGAGTTTCGGTGTGCCCCCAATCGCGGGGAATGCGCAACCCAAATGCCGCAATCAAGACGCGCAACAGTGGCGATCGGAATTTCGCTTACGAAGAAGCGCGACTAAGTAATACGACCGTCGGACGGTTATTACTCAGGATGTGTTTCACTTCGCACCGTTCAGATTTCTGCAGACGGACGTACCAAAGATGGAGAACATGCGCAACGCGAGTACTGTCCAGTTCCGCCCCGTGCGCAGTTCAGATACCGCTTTCTGACATGGAGAAAGCTAGCGTTGTTTTTCCATCAGGCGCTCGCGCCAATCGGAATTTTCCAGCCCATCGAAGTCGTCTTCGTTTCCGGCCGTGGCGAGCGCGAGTTGCTTGATGGGCGCCTTCGGTGTGCGATCGAAGAACAACAACCCGTTCGCTTCCTGGTACGTATCGGTAAATTGCGTGTAGCAAAAGCCGGCTAAAGCGGGAAGGGAACGCACCACATCGAGGAGCGCACGATAGCGTTCTAGCAATTGCTCCGGGGTATCGGAGCGCGAATAACCCCAGGCGCCGTCATCTTTGCCGGGCGCGTAAGCGATACCTCCGAACTCGCTCAAGACGATGGGCTGAGAAACGTTGAGCTTGCTGTCGACCACAAGCATTCTGCCTCCCGGCCGCTCACGGTTGAACAAACGCGACTCCACGTCACCCTGGCCGTAGCGTCTGCCAATGCGCTCCGGCTCATCATCGTAATCGTGAATGCCAAGGATGTCCGTTGCGACGCTCTCCCAGCCATCGTTGCCAATGACGGGACGTGTCGGGTCGAGAGTTTTTGTCAGATGATAGAGCGCCTGGACGTAATGCCGCTGGGCCGGACTATCAGGCAGATCGGGCACGCCCCAGGACTCGTTGAGAGGGACCCACGTCACGATGCACGGATGACTGCTGTCGCGGTTCAGGACCTCAATCCACTCACGAGTAAGCCGTTCAATGGATTTTCGCGTGTAGCGGTAGGCGCTGGGCATCTCTTCCCAGACCAAAAGCCCGAGTTGGTCGGCCCAGTATAAATATCTGGGATTTTCGATCTTCTGGTGTTTGCGTACACCATTGAAGCCGAGTCTTTTCGCGAGAAATACATCCTCAAGCAGCGCATCGTCGCTGGGCGCCGTGAGGCCGGTTTCGGGCCAGTAGCCCTGATCCAGCACCAATCGAAGGGTAAGCGGACGGCCATTGAGAATGAACCGGTTTCCCTGGACCGAGATGGAGCGTAACGCCGTGTAACTGGCGATGCGATCGATCACCTGGCCCTCGTGGTCGCGTAGCTCCAGATCGGCGTCTATCAAAGTTGGCGAGGTCGGACGCCACAGCAATTCATTTCGCGAGTCATCGATACCAGGATCGGATAACGCGACCCGCCGGTGAACCTCACCGGCGATGACGGAGTAGGTATCCTCGGCGAGGACCGTGTCGCCCACGTACAGCCGCACCGCCAACAGCAGCCCTTCCTGGCGCACGCCGCTTGTGAACGCCTCCAGACCGATTTCCCAAGCCTGGAGATTACAGGTCCACTTCACCTTTTCTATGTATGTAGAAGGCACGGCTTCCAGCCACACGGTTTGCCAAATGCCGGTGGTACGGGGATACCAGATGGAATGCGATTCGAGTTTCCAATCCTGCTTGCCGCGCGGCTTGCCCAAATCGAGCGGATCATCCTCGGCGAGGACGATCAGTTCCTGTGGGCCCGCGCCCTCGAGCGCGTCCGTGATATCGCATTGAAACGGCGTATAGCCGCCCTCGTGGGAACAGACCTTGATGCCGTTCAACCAGACATGCGCGCAATAATCGACCGCTCCGAAATGAAGCAGGAGACGCTCTCCCGGGCGCAGTTCAGGGGGAATAAAGCTACGGCGATACCAGACAGCGCGGTAGAAGCCTCCTTTGTTGATGCCGCTGGCCTGTGTTTCCGGGCTAAACGGGACGTTGATTTGCGTGGACCACTCTACCGAACGGGGGTCGGTCCACGCGGCGTGTTCGTCGAAAGCAAAATCCCAGGGGCCGTTCAGGGCGACCCAGTGCGCTCTGCGGAGTTGCGGCCGGGGGTATGCCGGCTCATCTTGCGAAGAGGAGTGGCGTTCCGCCAAGTGGTCCCGGGCCGGTTCGGCCGAGGCGGGTTGGCTGATTAAATCAATCATGTTAGGGCGAGGTGAATGCCGGTCCATTTACAGGGTAGCTTCCATTCAAGACGCACTTCGGGCTTCCTATAACCTGGGTGTTTTCAGGGCAGGAAAAATCTTGCTCTGTATGGATCAGGACCGCCGGACAAACAGTAGAATCAAACCGCATGAAGGAAGTTTCTGAACTCGAGACCTCCCGATTTCGTAATGGAGGTGCATGGTCGGTAACGAACTGAAATACGCATTCCGGCGTTTACGCCAGAGCCCCGTTTTCAGTACATTCGCCATCTTGTCGCTGGCGGTGGGTATCGCGGCAAATGTCGCGATTTTTTCGATCGTCAACGGAATTTTGTTGAAGCCACTGGCGTTTGCCGAGCCAGGGCGGCTGTTCGGCATTGTCGAAATTGTGCCCAAAATAGCGAATCTCTATCCCATGCTGCCTGTGAATCCACGTCATGCGGAGGAGTGGAGAAAGATGGTGCCTGGTATCGAGCGGCTGGGGCTGGCGCAGAACAACCCGATGGTGCTGGGAGGATCCGGGCAGGCTGTGCGGGTGCCCGGCGAAGCGGTTACGCGAGATTTCCTTGCAGACCCTGGAAGTGCAGCCGATGATGGGCCGGTTGATTCAGGCATCCGACGCGCAGGAGGGTCACGATCACGTCGCGCTGCTCTCGTATTCCTTGTGGCGTGGGCAGTTCGGGGGCGACCGGAATGTTGTCGGACGTGAGGTTCCCATTGACGGCGTGCCGCACCGCGTAATTGGGGTGCTACCGCCAGCGTTTCGCTTCCCGCTATCAGGATCTTCGCTCGGCCTCGAATCGCAGCCCGAGCTATTTACACCCCTATGGTTTCACCTATCGCAGCACAGCATGGAAGGCGATTTCAACTATTCAGCCATTGCGCGATTGAAACCGGGAGTGCGGCGCGAGACGGCGCTTGCGGCGCTGAATACGGCCCAGGCAGCAATTGCGAAGACTTTTCCGGATAAGACGGAGATCCGCGCAGAATTGATTCCGCTAAACGATATGGCGGTTCAGAGCTCGCGCACGTCGCTGCTGGTCGTGCTAGGAGCCGTCGCGGCGGTCCTGCTGATCGTCTGCCTGAATCTCGCGACGCTCATGCTCGTACGCGGGACGTTGAAGAATCGGGACATTGCGGTTAAAACGGCACTTGGAGCAAGCCGGTGGCGGCTCATTCGTCAGGAATCAATGGAATCGGTGCTGCTCGCGGCGGTCGGCGGCGCACTAGGCATGTCGCTTGCAACGGCGGGGTTTCGCGCGATTCTTGCCGCAGCGCCCGCAACCCTGCCTAGGCGCGATGATGTATCGATCGATTTGAACGTGGTGCTCTTTGCACTCGGGTTAACGCTGGTCACATCACTCGTCTTCGGACTTTATCCCGCATGGCGTCAATCGCGGCGTGACCCTCGAGAGGCGCTGGCGGCATCCAGCCGGTCGAGCACGGGATCGAAATCCGGTACGCGCGGACGAAGCATCCTGGTTGCGGTGGAAGTGGCGTTGAGCACGGTGCTGCTGGCCCTCGCCGGTCTGCTGCTCGCGAGCTTCGTTCGCTTACTGAATACGGATGTCGGCTTCGATATGGCGAATCGCGTTTCGGCACAGCTCAGCCTGCCGGAAGCGAGCTACAGCAAACCAGAAAATGCCGTTGCTTTCTATGACAAGCTGCTTCAGGAATTGTCGGGTCAGCCGGGCATCCGCCAAGCCGCCGTGACTTCGCATTTGCCGCTGACCGGCGAGACATGGGTGGATACGATGT
Source organism: uncultured Acidobacteriaceae bacterium (assembly GCA_963849445.1). Classification (GTDB taxonomy): domain Bacteria; phylum Acidobacteriota; class Terriglobia; order Bryobacterales; family Bryobacteraceae; genus Bog-105. The sequence continues at coordinate 382,347 of CAWKHS010000006.1, forward strand.
CGCGGCCGGGAGATACTCGGCCGATGTTGCAGAAGCCGACGACGAATGTGCGCTTTATCAGCGGTTCCTATTTTGGAGCAATGGGAATTCCGCTGGTCAGCGGCAGAACGTTTGGCTTATCGGATAAAAAGGTTACGGTTGTGATCATCAGCGCGGCGGTTGCGAGAGCACTCTGGCCCCGCGAGAATCCGGTGGGGCAGATGTTGGTGCTGGAAGACAAGTCCATGCGTGTGATCGGGGTCGCGGGCGATACACGGGCTGACGTTGACAAGAGCGCTCCATCGGTCGTTTACGTTCCCTACTGGGACCACAGCAATGGGATGCCAACCAGTTTAGACGCCGTGCTGCGCACTTCTGTTCCGGTGCGGGACGCCGTGGCGGTTTTGAGGCACGCCGTTCGAAAGCTGGATAGCGGCGTTCCGATTTCACAGGTGCAGACGTTTGGCGAAGTCTTGTCCGATGCGGTCGCACAGCGGCGCTTTCAGATGCTGCTAGTGAGCTCGTTCGCGATCTCGGCGTTACTGGTTGCGGCGATTGGAATTTTCGGCGTTATCGCAGGAGTAGTTTCGGCTAGGCGTAATGAGATTGGCATTCGCATGGCTTTGGGCGCAACTAGCGCAGCGATGGCTGGAATGGTAATCCGGCAAGGAATGATGCCGGTCGCGACCGGTCTGCTGGCGGGAATTGTGGTTACGCTTGGGGTGTGGATCGGCTATCGGCAAGCTGCTGTACGAAGTGCGTCCCGCCGATCCGTTGACCTTCGCTTCTGTCGCGCTATTACTCGGGGGTGTTGCGGCACTGGCTTGCTGGATTCCTGCGCGCCGGGCCGCACGTATCGATCCGATGGAAGCTCTTCGCTATGAATAGGTAGCCCGGCAGCCAAGCGGCGCCTGGTCAACACTGGCAAGTAATCGCCCGCTCGCTTTAGCGCAAGGCCCCGCGCAGTGCGTTGCCGGGCTATTACTTAGGGCTCGGCAGCCAAGCGGCGCCTGGTCAGCTAGCGGTTATCACACTGTGGAAACGTTGGCGATCGCAGGCGCACAAGCTCTCGTATAAAGCTGAGCGAAGTTACTTGAAATATTCGCGGAGGAGCACATCGACGATGCCTTTCAAATCCGTGGGGCGGAGTTGGCCGGCGAGCACTAGCAGCATGTCGGAGCTGACCTTCTTCTTCCAGAGATTCGCCATCTGGGTGGTGATGCCGGCGAAGGATACCCCAGTAATGCTGAAAATGGCGGCGGCGCTGGAGGGCTTGTCCATGAAGTGGACGACGAGGTAAACAGCGCCCGCGAAGATGACGATGAGGAACGCCACACAGATGAGGAAGTACGATTTGTTGGCTGCGCTCACCGATTGAAGATTCCGGCGAAAAGCCGTGAGGTCGTCCTGAAGAGGCTGCCGGTCCACTTCTTCTTCGCCGAAGTTCGGGGCTGGGGGGCGGAAGGCTTCAAGAGCGGCGCGCAGATCGGTTACGTGAATTTGGTTTGTTGGCATAGCGCTGGATGAGAGAACTTCGTACGGTTGTGACCGCATCCTCAAAGGGCTGCGGACGGGCGGCTAGCACGTCGATGATTTGCGCATAAAGCGCCAGACGAAAATCTAGCGAGGTAAGATTTGCGCTGCTGAGCACGAGGCAATGACGGCACTTGGCACGGATCTCTTCGGCGAGTACCACGGATTGGCAGACCGTCAAATCGAGCACGCCAGTGAATTGTGCCGGAACACCAGCGAGTATTTCCGGAATGGAATGAAGCCCGTCGGCGAACTCAACAGCGGCTCCGCAGCCGATCGCTGGGCCGAGTTCGGCTTCGAGAGCCAAACGACGCACGTACCATTTGCGCTGCTTCGCGGCGGCTTCTCCGGCGGAACCGGGGAGAACATCATCGAAGCGTTTGTCGGCGGCTTTGAGAACGGCATTGAGGCGGCGCGCCAGTTCCGTCTTGTCTTCGGGCGCTGCGCCGTCCCGCAGATAAGCGGCGACGCGATCGGGCGATGTAATATCTTCGGGGCGGAAGAGAGCGCTGCGCCAGTGTGCGACGAGTGTAGTGACCGGTGACTGTTGCACCGCGGCGTGGAGAGCGCCGAGCGATGCCGATGTAATCACTCGCACGCCGAGATTGCGGACGCGCTCGCAAGCGCCTGTGGCCAGCTCGGCATAGGGCTCATATGCTTTCCACAAACTCTCTTCCGTTTGGTTCGGGCGGTCGAGGCGGAACCGGCGGACAAAGTCCTTAGCCGGGTTCCTTAAATCAGCGAAGAACCCGGCGCGGTCAAGCGGAATGCTGAGGAGCAAGGCGCAGTCAGCCGGCGGCGACGGTCTGCTGTCCTGGTTGTCGATTGAGAACAATGTGCAGGTCCTTGCCTTCCTTGGTTACTTTGAGATCGACGTAATCGATCTTGGGATTGACCTTCTCGAGCGATTTCACAAAAGTGGCAGTCATGATGACGGAGTCGTCCGGCAGGGCCACTGGGTGCAGCGCGAAGGCAGTCAGGATGGCCTCCCTGATCGTGTTCATCAGTTCCGCGGTCATCTCGAGACCCGCCTTCAGCACGACTCGGATGCGAACCAGCAGAGAGGGTTTACCGGTGGCAGAGGGAATCTTTGCTTCCACATCGACGGCCGTTTTACCCTCTGCGGTGAGGAATGGTTTTGAGACGCTCTGGATTTCCACTTCGTGAAAGTTGTAGCGTTCGGCCAGGAAGGCTTTGAGATCGGCGGGATCGAACTCGGCATCGTCCAGCGAGGCTGTGAATTCGGGCCGGCGGGCTCCGCCTTCGGCCTGGAGCTCAGCCGTCTGAACAAAGCCTTTCGCTTCCCGAGGATCGAAGCCTCGGAAATGAAGATGGACGCCGATGTCGGATTTGCGTTCGTCAGCGAGAAGCGTCAGGACGGCGTCCACAGTCCCGGGTTTCGTGGAGGCGTGCAGGATTTGATGGCGAGGACCATCGAAAATGCTGTAGCCGTCGTTTCCATTGCGCTCAATTACGATCGTGTGCCGCTTCGTGGAATTGAGGGCGTCGGCCAAACGGGCCTGCGACTCGGATGGGTTTGCGTTCCCGGTCCACCAACCCGCTTTCTCGGCGTAGGCGGGTGCGTGTTCCGGTTCAAAGCCGCGATCGATGGAGGGATGGTGCGCGGCCGTGAAGTTGAGCGAATCGGGAAGGGAGCGAGTGTCGGGCTTTGCGTCGGCGAGCCCTTCACGAGCTTTAGCCTCGAGATTGGCGGCGGAGCGATCTGTTTCGCGCGCAACGGGGCGGACCGATTGCTGGATGCGGTCTACATCTTCGGGGCTGTATTCGAGGATGCGCTGACCGTTCTCTTCCACGATCTTCACCTGGCCGGGACTCAAATCCGTGGAGGGACGGAGAAGGGTTGCGGAGGAGTCCAAATTGTGGCCTCCGGTTGCATTCGCCACTTCTCCGAAGGGTTGAGAAATAACGACAGAGGGGGTGTGGATCCAACCCGTGGCAGGACGATTCGCAGCAGTTACATAGGCCTGCATAATCTGGAAGAGGCTCATGGGAGCTAGCTGGTTCAGCGAATTGAACGTCTCCTGGCAGTTTCCAGCGAAGCGGGCAACCACCCATTCCACGCTTTGCTCATTCGTGTTGCCATCATCGATGAGGTTCGTGCGGTAGGCTCGGGGAGCGGCCAACGCAGAGACTACCTTTTCCATGGCTGGCTCTCCGCCGGCCTTCCGGATATCCGCAAGGCCATCCTTGCATGCGAGGACCTCACGGGCATAGTCGTCCCTTCAGACCGCTCTTGATACGGTCGTCGGAGATGACGGACAGGCGTTCGAGCAAGGCGCGTATCTGCGAATAGAAAACTTCCGGAGCGGTGAGATGGTAAGTCGCGGGGGGCTGAGAAGCAGTGACGCCGTAATGCCGGAAGATCTGGTACAGTTCGGCATACTGGACGACGCGGACGAGGTTGGGATCGCTGCGAGTGGCGAAATAGTTATAGCCCGTATCTTCGGCGGCATGCAGGCGCGCGTCGTGGTTGCCCAAATAGTCAACCGGCAGAGCTCCCGTGCGAGTCCAGGCAAAAACATCGAACTGCCCAAATTGTGACGAGTAACCCGCGCCTTTGGTGTTCCAGTTGAACGTGATCATGTCGGCGTGCGCGTAAATACTGAGCGGCGCTGGAAACGGGAACTGCGCCGGGTCGGGATAGCGGAAGTTGATGTAGCGAACTCTACCCGCCATTGACCAGGACTTTAGGAGTTGGTCCGTGATGTTCAGCAGACTGCCATATTCGGTATCGATGAGTTCATCACTCAGGTAGATGGGGGCCCAATCGCGCTTCCCGTCGAACTTGCCGGCTAAGACGTGCGTGCGTTCATAGCTTTGGGCCAGTTCTGAATCCTTAACGGACGCGAGTTGGAGAATAGTTTCGGTTCTGAGGGGTGGGAGGACGTCAATAGGGGCGACCCGTTCGCGGGCGACGATTGCGACTCTCGAGGGGCTTCCCACGGATCCGAGAATAATGTCGGAATCGAGCGCGAAGCGGCGGGCCTCGATGCGACGCGGTGTTGAGCGGTTCATTCTTTGGAAAGACCCAGAGCACCAAGCCCGGAGCTTCGCTATAAAACACACCGTGAGCGCCCGCTGTCAGCAGAGTCCTTGCGGTAGCGGGCTCATTCGAGAAGGGAGATTTGAAAAGCACCGCGTCACGGTTCGCGCCGGCGTAGCTGGTGAAGCTGCCGTATGCCGAGTAAGCGGCAACAAGGGCGAAGAAGAGAGCGAGTCCGTGGCGCTTGCGACGTTTGGAACTGAAAAGCCGCGTGGCGTAGATAGCGAGCAATAGACTGCCGAGCAGCCACTCCCAGCGTGTGAGGCGTTGCGAATCGTCAGGCAGCAGCAAGCGTTTCAGTGTGCCGGCCGAGACGTGCAGGTCGAAGTTGTAATCCCGGTTAACAGTGCGCGGAGCGGAGGGGATACTCACCGCGACCGCTTTGTACGCCGTGCCGAAGATCTTTGTATGCAGGCTATCGACAAGCGCGGCGAGTTGCTGCTCGGACAGTGGGTTTAGTTCGATGGCGGCATCCTGCACCCAACCATCGAAGCCGATGCGCTGCCGCGGCAGCGCCAATTCGCCGAAGGATTCGGGAGCAAGTGCGGCAATATCGCTCGGTCTCAGGTTGGGAGGCGGTTCAGAGATGATGAGTAGCCGCTTGCCCTCGGCGTTCGGTTTAGAGAGCGCAATGACTTGGATGTGATACGGGTATGCCGCGCGGAAGGCCTGCCATTGCGACTGCCAGGATTGGATGCTGGCGTGGAGCGAGGGAACTCCGGCAGCGAGAAGAAACGCGAGAGTAGCAAAGCGGTACATGTCGACCTCCAGTTAAAGGCGATGTTCAGCTTTAGGCATTTCAAGTGCCAGTTTCAAGAAGGCCTGGGTTAGTGGAAGAAATTGCTACACGTTTCACCGGGAAGCCGGTTTGGGGCTCTGGCGCTTATCCGTTTGGATATTGCAGGATTCTGCTGTAACTCCCGGCTAATTCAGTTATTGCGATAGGCGCACGGTACAAAAATGGCGACTTACTGAAACTGGACATCCTCAGTGAAGTCAGATTACGGGAGAAAGTGCATGGCACAATTTTTGACTTCCATTGAACCTCAGAGATTACGGGAGGAACTTCAGGAAGGACAGACAGCGGATCTTCGCAGGCGACGGGGGATTATCGGGCTGTCCTTGTTAGGGATGGCGAGCATGGCGGCAGTGACGCTGCTGCAGACCGGCATCGTCCGTCATCTGCCGGATCCGCCGTTGGACGGCTTCGATTCGGACCGGGTGAATTCATCCGACACAGCATATGCATTGGGTGCGCCGGACGGAACACTGAGCCTGGCTAGCTTAGCTAGCAATGTTCCGATTGCGGCGTACGGTGGCGAGAATCGCGCCGAGGAGACGCCCTGGGTGCCTTTGCTCGCGGCTGGAAAGGCAGCCGTGGAAGCGGCGATCGCCGGATGGTATTTCTACCAAATGCCCACCAAAGAGAAAGCGTGGTGCGGCTACTGCATTACCGGCGCACTGACGAACGTGGGGATCTTTGTTGCTGACGATTCCGGAGGCGCGCCGCGCTGTTTCCGATCTCCGAAGCCGGCGGTAGCAGAACTCAAAGCTAAGGGGTAGCAGAACCAAAGTTAAGATGAGCAAAGAATGGGAAGAGCTTCTAGGCTGAAGTGCAGCCGGTGCCCGAAGACGTACTCGCCGGATGAACTGAAGAACCTATGCGAGTGCGGAGGGCCTCTGCTTGTCGATTACGATCTGGCGGAGATTCGGAAGCATTGGCGCCCCAGCGACCTGAGGAACTCGGTGGATAGCATGTGGCGTTATGCGCCTGTGTTGCCCGCCGAGACCGACGAAGCCGTGACACTGAAGGAAGGCTGGACGCCGCTCGTAAAGGCGACCGCGCTGGGGCGGCAAATGGGCGCTGAGAACCTGTGGGTGAAAGATGAAGGCCGGAATCCCACCGATTCGTTCAAAGCGCGCGGCCTGTGTTGCGCAGTCACTATGGCAAAAAAGTTAGGCGCGCGGAAACTGGCCATTCCATCCGCCGGGAACGCCGCGGGAGCTTTGGCGGCCTATGCGGCTGCTGCCGGGATGGAGGCGCACATCTTCATGCCGCGCGATGTGCCCCAGGCCAACTTCATCGAATGCGAGGCGTACGGCGCGCGCGTAACTTTGGTCAACGGCTTGATTAGCGACTGTGGACGAATGGTGGCGGAGCGAAAGGAACGCGAGGGTTGGTTTGAAGTCAGCACGCTGAAGGAGCCTTACCGGATCGAGGGCAAGAAGACGATGGGCTACGAGGTGGCCGAGCAGTTCAATTGGCAAGTTCCCGATGCCATTTTGTATCCATGCGGCGGCGGCGTCGGGCTGATCGGGATGTGGAAAGCCTTCGCGGAGTTGGAAGAACTCGGCTGGATCGGCAGCAAGCGTCCGAAGATGATCTCAGTGCAGGCGAAGGGATGCGCGCCGATTACGCGTGCGTTCGAGCAAGGCCGCGAAACAAGTGAATTTTGCGAAGAGGCTCACACGGTGGCGAGTGGCTTACGTGTGCCGAAAGCATTGGGAGATTTTCTGGTCCTGAGAGCGGTTCGCGAGAGTGGAGGAACAGCAATTTCCGTTTCCGATGAGGAAATGCTGGACGGTGGATTGCTCCTGGCGCGGTGCGAGGGAATCTTTGCGGCGCCTGAGGGCGGGGCATGCGTGGCGGCGGCCAAGCGCCTGCGGGAAGCCGGGTTCCTGAAACCTGAGGACCAGATCGTTATTTACAACACCGGATCAGGACTAAAGTACTTGGAGGCCTACTCCACCCGTTTTAGGCGACGAACTTCCTCAGAGCAGGATAAGCTGGGTGGGCTGATAACACCGCGTTAAGATCTCCGAAAAAATCCGAGTTCGAGTGGTTTCCGCTACGTTCTGGCAGTACCATAGAAGTAGTTTAGTTTGGAGTTCCGGTTCCCGCTTGGATGACTTCCCGTTAGTCGGCCTACCCTTTCAGCACCCGTGTTTTCCGAACAGCCAGTTAGGAGAAAGATAAGTGACTAAGCTTTTCGTAGGGAACTTGCCCTACAAGGCTACCGAAGCCGATCTTCAGGCATTTTTTGAAGAAGCGGGTGTTCACGTAGATAGCGTGAACATACTGCGCGACCGCATCAGCAACGAAGCGAGGGGCTTCGGATTTGTTGAGATCAGTGATGATGCCGCGGCTAATCAGGCGGTTCAGGCTTGTAATGGCCGCGCTCTGATGGGACGAGCGTTAGTTGTGAACGAGGCGCGCCCGCCCGAGAGGCGTGAGCGCTCGGGCGGTGGTCCCGGTGGCGGCGGTGGTGGCAGGCAACGTGATTTCGGCGGCAGTAAGAACCGCTGGTAACTCAGATACCTGCCGATTGTCTTTCGCGCAGTGAGCGGACCGCACTCAATAAGACATGCTGGCCGTTCATCTAGAAGCCGGACAAGTTAGTATCTGTCAGGCGGCTGTCCCGCTACGGCCGCCTGGCTTTGCACTTATACGCACGCTGGTGGCGGGCGTCTGCAATACCGACCTGGAGTTACAGCGCGGTTACTACGGCTTCTGCGGCACGCCTGGGCACGAGTTTGTCGGCGAAGTGGCCGAGGCGGATGACCGTTCGCTGATTAGCAAACGCGTCGTCGGCGAGATCAACCTTGCCTGCGGTCACTGTGACTTTTGCGCCATCGGCTTGGGCCGGCATTGCGCGCATCGCAGGGTTTTAGGCATCGTGAAACATCCGGGAGCGTTTGCAGAATACCTGACTCTTCCGGAAGGCAATCTTCACGTTGTACCCAATGAGATTCCGAACGAGCAGGCCGTATTTGTGGAACCGCTGGCGGCCGCTTGCGAAATTCTGGATCAGGTTCAGATCCCAACCGGCGAGCACGTCGCCGTGCTCGGGGACGGAAAGCTGGGTTTGTTAGTGGCCCAGGTGTTGAACATACACGGATGCCACGTGACGCTTTATGGCCGGCACGAAAATAAGCTGGCTCTGGTTCGTAAGTCGGGTGTGGAGGCGATTACATCGGAATTAAGGCCGCACGCCGCCTTTCAGCTTGTGGTGGATTGCACAGGCTCAGCGCGCGGGTTGCAGGATGCGGTGAGCATGGCGCGCCCACGCGGAACCGTGGTGATGAAATCGACTGTGCACGGAAACGTGTCTATCGATACAGCTCCCGTAATCGTCAATGAACTCACGCTTGTCGGTTCGCGCTGCGGCCGCTTCGAGCCGGCCATTGAGTTGCTGCGCAGCGGAAGAGTGGATGTCTTCGGGTATGTTTCCGCTGAGTTTCAGCTGCGACAAGCGCCTGCTGCCTTTGAGGAAGCTGCACGCCGTGGCGTCTTGAAAGTGCTTTTGCGCAACGATCAGCGAATGCGCGCGTCCTGAACTCTACCTTTCCACTCGCCTCCGCGTCCGCGCCAGTAGCGAAACGCAGAGTGAACTGTCGCACCTGCGTAGAAAGCGGCGATGAGGGGCAAGCACACGCTCCAGAATTTACAGAGGCGATAGAAGCTGACCATCGGAAGATAGCTGAGACTCATCAGCAGCCACGCGGCGACACCGAAGAGGATCGGCAAGGCATGGCCGGTGAACAGCAATAACGGCGGCAGTAAATAAGTAAAGAACAGGCCCAGCAATGTGCCAGCGAGTAGGAATGCGGAGTGGTGTAGCTGGTTGAACGCGGTGCGTGCGATCATTCGCTCCACTTCCGCGAACGTGCCATAAGAGCGAGTGCTTCGAGTGGAATCCGTGAGCCCCAGCCATACTCGGCCGCCGCTGCGTTTTACGGCTCGTGCCAGGGCGCAGTCGTCGATGACCTGGTTGCGGATGCTGCTGATGCCTCCGATCTTCTGCAACGCTTCCGTCCGGATGAGAATGCAGCCTCCAGCGGCGCCGGCTGCGGCATGTGTCTGCGATGAAATCCAAGCTGGCGGATAGAGCTGAAAAAAGAAATAGACAAACGCCGGGATCAGCGCCTTCTCCGCCGTTGTGACACAGGCGAGCTTGACCATGTATGATGCGAGGTCGTAAGAGCCCGCTTCGGCGATGGCGAGTAGCTGCGCGACGCTTTGCGGACCGTGCTGCATATCGGCATGTTGGATATCGGCATCGGTCAGGAGCAGGTAGTCGGGCGAGAGCGATCGCGCTTGATCTACGCCTTGCGAGACGGCCCAGAGTTTACCGGTCCAGCCAACGGGTAGAGGTTTGCCTGCGAGGACGGTAAGCTGAGGGCTTTTATCGATGCTTTGTGCGGCGGCTCGCGCGATACTGGCGGTGTCGTCGGTACTGCCGTCATCGACCACGATCACATGCAGGTCTTGATTGAGCAGGGAAGTGACAGCGGCTGCGATACCGGATGCTTCATCGCGGGCTGGAATAACCGCGCAGATTCGTTTCTGTGACGCTGCGCGGGTGACACGCTGCAGGTGGCGGGAGACTCGCCAGAAACCACCTCGACCGAACAAAAGATAAATCCAGATCAGCAGCGGGATAGCGGCGATGACGTTCAGAAGCACGGTTGTTGCTGGGTCATGCAGTGTAACGTCCCCAGGCCGAGAACCAGATCGGTAGCCGCGATGCCGACGATCTCGCGCTCGGGGAACAGTTCCGCGAGCTTATTGAGAGCCACGCGATCATTCGGGTCGTTGAACGTGGGGACCAAGACCAGCGCGTTGGCGATGTAAAAGTTCGCGTAGCTGGCGGGCAACCGTTGGCCGTCAAAGAAGACCGGCTGCGGCATCGGCAGAGTTTCGATGCGTAGCGGGTTGCCATCCTGATCGCGCATTTCACGGAGCAGCGCCAGATTTTCTTTCAGAGGCTCATAGTTGGCGTCGGCGGGATCCGATTCGCTGGCAATTACCACGGTGTGTGGGTCAGTGAATCTGGCGAGATCGTCCACGTGTCCATGCGTGTCGTCGCCGGCAATGCCGTTGCGCAGCCATAACGTATGGCGCGCTCCGAGATACTCTCGAAAGATCTGCTCGAGGTCGTCACGACCCAGCTCAGGATTTCTTGCCTGCACGTCGCTGAGCAGGCATTCTTCCGTAGTCAAGATAGAGCCGGCGCCATTTACGTCTATGCTGCCGCCCTCGAGAACAATGGGTCGATTGTTCCGTGCAGGTGTCAACATCTCGCAGCCGAGCTGAAGAGCAAGCGATTCGGTAACCGCGTCGTCGTATTTCGAGTTCGAATATTTCGCCCAGCCGTTGAAGCGCCAGTTCAACAGAACTGGGTTGTTGTCCGCGCCACGCACAAAGATAGGGCAGAAATCGCGCGTCCAACTGCGGTCGGTAGCGATCTGGAAGAACTCGACTGCCTCCATTTGCGCACCGGCTTTTTTTAGAACGCGGCGAGCTTTCTGTTGTGTGTCTCGTCCTGGATGAGAATCCGTACCTTTTCTACGCGCGAGAGGTGACGGACGATTTCGCCGTAGACCCATGGAATGGGAGCGAACTTACCGGGCCAGTCGCTAATTTCATGCGGCCAGGCGAGCCAGGTGGCTTCGTGCGGCTCCCATTCGGCCGGCATCACGTTGCTGGCGTTCATACTCTCAGGCGAGCCAGCGCTGAGTAATGGGCGCGTAGGCGTCAATGCGGCGGTCACGCAGGAAAGGCCAGTTACGGCGCACTTCGTCCATCTGCTTGGGATCGCAATCGGCGACGAGAACCTGTTCCTCACTGGTCGGTGCTTGCGCGATGACGCGCCCGAATGGATCGGCCACAAAGGAGTTGCCCCAAAACTCCAAACCATGATCGGCCGGACCTTCGAATCCCGTACGATTCACCGCGGCGACAAAAACGCCGTTCGAAATGGCATGCGCGCGCTGCACGGTGCGCCACGCATCGAGCTGAGCCTCCCCGTACTGCGCTTTTTCAGAGGGATGCCAACCGATGGCCGTGGGATAGAAGAGAACATTTGCGCCCTGCAAGCTGGTGATGCGAGCGCCTTCGGGGTACCACTGATCCCAACACACCAGAACGCCGATGCGCGAGAAGCGTGTTTCGAAGTTCTGAAAACCGAGATCGCCGGGTGTGAAGTAAAACTTTTCGAAATACAGCGGGTCGTCCGGAATGTGCATCTTGCGGTAGAGACCGATGAGCGAACCGTCAGCATCTATGACGGCGGCGGTGTTGTGATAGAGACCTTGCGCGCGTTTCTCAAATAGGGAGGCGATGATGGAAACCTGCAGTTCTTTCGCGACAGAGCTAAGAGCCTCTGTCGAAGGGCCGGGAATGCATTCCGCCAAATTGAAAAGCTCGGCGTTCTCCTCGCGGCAGAAGTACTGACTGCGAAAAAGCTCCTGAAGGCAGATGATTTCGGCTCCTTTCGAAGCGGCATCGCGCACTCCCTGGATAGCTTTTTCGAGGTTTGCGTCGGCATCTGTCGAACAGGACATTTGCACCAAGCCGATCTTGAATGCACTGTCGCGGTGAGCTTTGGGCGCTACTGTGGTTACCGGCATTTTGAGGTTCCTGAAGTTCGATGCTGCGGAAGGACGGCAAGCTACATGTACAATCCGCCGTTCACATCCAGGACATGTCCGGTGATGAAGCTGGCTTCTTCGCTGACCAAAAATTTCACCGCCGCTGCGATATCTTCGGGGGTGCCCATGCGTTTCAATGGAGTTAAATCGAGCATTTTCTGCTTCAGTTCGGCCGAGAGGCCGTGCGTCATGTCCGTTTCGATGTAACCCGGCGCGATTGCGTTCACAGTGATGTTTCGGCTGCCGACCTCTTGTGCAAGCGACTTGGTGAGGCCGATCAAGCCGGCTTTCGAAGCAACGTAGTTTGCCTGTCCGGCGTTGCCGGTTTCGCCGACGACAGACGAGATGTTGACGATGCGGCCCCAACGCTCGCGCATCATGCCGGCGAGCACCTGCTGAGTGGCATAGAACGCGCCGCTCAGGTTGGTTTCGAGGACGAGTTGCCAGTCGGCCTGCTTCATGCGCACGGCGAGGCCGTCTTTTGTGATACCGCCGTTGTTCACCAGAACGTCAATGCGGCCAAAATCTTTAGCGGCGCTTGTAATGGCGTTAGCGATGGAATCCCGGTTTGAGAGGTCCATTTCTACGACAAACGTTTCGCCGCCGTTGTCCTTGATACTGGCGGCAACTTCCTCCAGGTTTTGGAGCGATCGCGACGCTAACACCACTCTGAAACCAGCTGAGGCCAGCACGTGCGCGCAAGCTTTCCCGATCCCGCGGCTTGCACCTGTAACCAGCGCTGTTTTATCACCCATAAAAGTCCTTCTCATGATAATGGGTGTTGGACTTTAGATGGCCTTCAATGATTTGCGCGATTTCATTCGTGCGTTAGACAAGAGCGGAGAGCTGAAGCGGATTTCGTTCGAGGTGGATCCGTACCTTGAGATCACGGAATTTGCGGATCGATCTGTTAAAAACGGCGGACCTGCGCTGCTCTTCGAGAGGCCCAAAGGGTCTCGAGTTCCGGTTTTGATTAACGCGTACGCGAGTATGCGCCGTATGGAGCTCGCGCTCGGAGTTGGGGACGTCGAAGAGATAGCGGCGCGTATAGTCGGGTTTCTGGAAATGCAGAAACCGGAGAGTTTTTTCGACAAGCTCAAGATGCTTCCAAAGCTGGGGGAAGTATCCGCGATGTTCCCGAAAACCGTCTCGAATGGGCCTTGCAAGGAGGTCATCCGGCGCGACGGCTTCTCTTTGGCGGAGTTTCCGATTCTGCATTGCTGGCCCGGCGATGGCGGGCGGTTCATCACTCTTCCAATGGTGTTCTCAAACAATCCGGATACGGGGAAACGAAATTGCGGCATGTACCGCATGCAAGTGTTCGATGGCCAGACCACAGGCATGCATTGGCAGAAGCATAAACAGGGCGCGGAACATTACCGAAGGCAGGTAGCGGAAGGAAAGAGTACCCGGATGCCGGTGGCCGTTGCGATCGGGTCCGATCCCGCCACCATGTACTCGGCGATCCTGCCGCTGCCGCCCGCCATCGATGAAATGCTGTTTGCCGGATTCTTGCGCGGCAAGGCGGTAGAGATGGTGAAATGCGAAACCAGCGATATCGAGGTGCCGGCAAACTCAGAGATCGTTTTGGAAGGTCACCTGGAGCTTGGTGAATTGCGCCGCGAAGGACCGTTCGGCGACCATACCGGGTTCTATTCACTGGATGATGAGTATCCGGTGTTTCATATCGATTGCATCACGCACCGCAAAGACCCTATTTACGCGGCGACGATTGTGGGGCCGCCGCCCATGGAAGATTTCTACATGGGAAAGGCGATTGAACGCATCTTTCTGCCGTTGATGCGCATGCAGTTGCCGGAAGTGCGCGATATCTGCATGCCGGCGGAAGGCGTGTTTCACAACCTGATTCTGGTATCGATCCGCAAATCGTATCCGGGCCAGGCGCGGAAAGTGATGCATGCAATTTGGGGGCTCGGCCAGGCCATGTTCAGTAAATGCATCGTGGTGGTGGATGAAGACGTGCATGTGCAGGATGTGCCCGGCGTTGCTTGGCGGGCGTTGAACAATATCGATCCTCAGCGTGACATCGAGTTCGTGATGGGACCCATCGACTCGCTCGACCATGCCAGCCGTATGGCGAATTACGGGTCGAAAATGGGCGTGGATGCCACGACGAAATGGCCGTCGGAAGGGTTTACGCGGCGCTGGCCGAATGAGATAAAGATGTCGCCCGAAGTGGTTGCGCGCGTGGATGAGCTTTGGAAGAGTGCCGGGCTTGCCTCCAGATAGCTGATGGAGCGAATTCCGTATCGTGCTACCGCGGCCGCAGCCCCTTACGAAGAGTTGCGGCTGCCCGTCTCCATTCTGCTCGACAACGTGCGCAGCATGTACAACGTGGGCGCATTCTTTCGGACGGCGGATGGCGCGGGGATAGAGCGGTTGCTATTGAGCGGGATCACGGCCCGGCCGCCGAAGAGCGCGATTGCAAAAACCGCGCTCGGTGCCGAGACGCGCGTCGCGTGGGAGTCTGTTGAAGATGCGAACGCGGCGATTCGGCGGTTGCGAAACGCCGGTTATGAGATCGCGGCCATTGAGACGAGCACACGCGCGACCGATCTTTTCGATTGGCAGCCGCGGTTTCCGGTTTGCGTGCTGTTCGGCCATGAAGTCGATGGATTACCTGAGCCGCTGCTGGAGCACTGCGACACGCACGTGCGCCTTCCCATGCTTGGCCTTAAGCATTCGCTCAACGTGGCGAGCGCCGGGGCCGTAGTGATGTATGAGCTGCTTCGAAAATACCGTGCGTTACATCGGTAGAAATAGTTATGTAATGGGCCGCCACGCGCGGTTATCACGGGCGAGAAGTTCGTCCGCTTCGGCTGGACCTTGGCTACCGGCCTGGTAATTCGGAAACTCGTCCGGCTTTTCGTTGGCCCAGACATCCAGCACCGGCTGAACGACTTTCCATCCATCTTCAATATTGTCGGCGCGCTGGAAGAGGGTGGCGTCGCCGATCATGACGTCGTAGATCAGCGTTTCATACCCTGTTTCGGGCGCAGCGCCGAAGTAGTCGCCATATTTGAAGTCCATGCGCACATCGCCAAGCCGCATAGTGGGACCGGGAATCTTGGCGCCAAACTCAAGCGCAATCCCTTCTTCCGGTTGAACGCGGAGCAACAGCCAGTTAGGCGCCGGGGATTGGACGGATGTGCCTCGGAAGAGAGCGCAAGGAGCTTCTTTGAAGCGGATGGCGATCTGGCTCTTGCGGCGCGCCAGGCGCTTGCCGGTACGTATGTAAAACGGAACGCCGGCCCAGCGCCAGTTTTCGATCATCAGTTTCATGGCAACGTAGGTTTCGACAGATGAATCCGGCGCGACGTCTTGCTCCTGGCGATAGCCCGGCACCTGTTTTCCATCTATCTCGCCCGCACCGTATTGCCCGCGCACCACCATGCAAGAGACCTCGTCAGGTTTACAGACGCGGACAGATTCAATCACCTTTGCTTTCTCTGAGCGCACTGCATCGGCGCGGAACGAACTGGGCGCTTCCATGCCGGTCATTGCCACGAGTTGAAACACGTGGTTGGGAACCATGTCGCGCAGCGCGCCGGTATTTTCGTAGAACTTGCCACGCTGTTCCACGCCTACGGTTTCCGCCACCGTAATCTGCACGTGATCGATGCGGTCGCGGCTCCACATAGGCTCGAAGAAGCCGTTCGCGAACCGCAGCATCATGATGTTCTGCACGGTTTCTTTACCCAGAAAATGATCGATGCGGTAGATCTGGCTTTCGCCGACAACTTTGAGCATCCGGCGGTTGAGATCTTGGGCGGATGCGAGATCGTGTCCGAACGGTTTTTCGACCACCACGCGGCGCCAATTTCCGTTCTCCTCGCACGCGAGCTTACTCGCGCCGAGATGCTCTACAACGGGAGCGAAGAAACGGTCGGCGACAGCCAGGTAAAAGAGGTAATTCCCGGCGGTTCTTTGTTTCGAATCCAACTCTGCTAGTTTCCCCTTCAGCTTCTCGTAAGTGGCCGGATCGTTCAGATCTCCTTGCAGATACGTCATGCGGCTGGTGAGCCATTTCCAGACGTCCGCATCTATTTTCCCGTTCGGATCCGCCGCTCTTACGAATTGTTCGCTCATGGTTTCGAGCGAACGATGCCAATCCTCATCGGAGTGGCTCGCGAGATCGACGCCTACAATCGCGAACTCGCTGGGCAGGAGTTTTGCGCACGCGAGGTTATAGAGCGATGGCACGACCAACCTCTTCGTCAGGTCGCCACCGGCTCCGAAGATCACCATCGCGTTTGGGTCGGCGGTTTTGGCGCCGCTTGCTCTGTCGTGGGGCATCGTTTCTAATTTATTCTCGCTGGTAGGTTCAGGAATTTTATGTGGAAAGTTCTGCTTGTTCGTGCTCTTCGGCAACGGCGAGCGGATGTACTAAGTCGAGGAGGATCAGGGCCGCCAATCCGGCGATCGGAACAATCAACGCCTTGAGTTGGAAACTATAATGGCCCAGCGTTCCACAACACGCGCCTACAACATAGAGGGTCCAAATGACTGCGAGCCCTGCAGCCATCCGGAAGGCTTTTTGCTCGCTGGAGCGCGCCAGTACGCCTGTAACTGAATTGCCGGGCATCCTTATCTGGTCAAACGCCCACGTGAGGAACTTTGTGAACTCCTCACTCATCTTCAGCAATGTGCCGGTGACGAACCCAGTGTGAAGGGTCAGTGAACTGAAATGTGTGAGCGCCGCATTTTGTACTCCCATGGCAAGGGCCAAAAGCGCAATGTAGAGGTACGAATCGGCGGCGGCATGACTGGAAGCTGCCACGCACGCGGGCACGAGCAGCGCGATTTCACCGAGGAAGGCAAGGGACGCAATTGCGCGAATGCGTTCACGGGCCCCGATTTCGATCAAAATGCGGCAGAGCAGAAGACCGGCCACATAGAGGACGACCGGCCACAGGCGGCGAACCATTTCGGGCCAGTTCTGTTCGGCTGCTCGAATGCCGATCGCGACACTGTTACCGCTCATATTCGCCGTATAAATTCCGCCCAAAGATACGAAGCCCACTGCATCGACGAACCCAGCTATCCAGGTCAGCAAGGCCGCGACAAAGAGCGGCAAATTCTCCTGCATCGCTAGCATTGACGCCACTCCCACGGAAAAGTGGTCGCGTGGAGAGGCTATCGAATGAACGATAGTAGTAGCAGGGCCTATGAGTATTGGTGAACAGCTGGCATTCTTATTTATCCTGGCGCTTCCGATTTCATCGGTCGCCTGGACAGTGACCCACGAAGAGGTATTTCGCGAGCCGCGCGAGTGGTGCAAGAACCGCAGCGAGAATTGCCAGAAACTTGTCCAGCGTAAGTTCTTTTACTTGTTCACGTGCGAGTACTGTTTCAGTCATTACGTGACGCTGCTTTTTCTGTTTCTCACGCGCTTCAAGTTGCTGTACGTAGATTGGCGAGGGTATCTTATTTCCGAGTTCGCGCTGGTTTGGGTGGCGAATGTGTATATGAACATCTATTCGCGTGTCCGGTTGGATATCAAGCGCGAGCGCGTCGAGATCGCCGCTCAAGAAAAGACGATGAACGGCGAGTAGACAAAGATAAAGGCGAGTAGAGAATGGCAAGCCGCGCAATGGATCAAGCAGGTCCTGAAGCATTGCACCGAGACACTGACGCAGCTCTTCGGCTTTCCAGCATTTCGTCCCGGCCAGGAGGTGGTTTGCCGGGCGGTGTTCGAGGGTCAGGACGTGTTAGTGGTGATGCCCACCGGCGCGGGTAAGTCGCTGTGTTACCAGTTGCCCGCTGTGGCGCGTGGCGGTACCGCCCTGGTCGTCAGTCCGCTCATCGCGCTGATGGAAGATCAGGTGGCGAAGCTGAACGAGAAGGGGCTTTGCGCGGATCGCATCCACTCGGGCCGCACTCGTGAAGCGTCCCGCGCGGCCGCATTGGCCTATCGGGACAAAAAACTCAAGTTCCTGTTTATCGCCCCGGAGCGGTTTTCGGTGCCGGGCTTTCCGGAATTCCTGTCGCGGCATAAACCTTGTTTAATTGCAGTGGACGAGGCTCACTGCATCTCCCAATGGGGCCACGATTTTCGTCCGGATTACCGGATGCTGCAATCTTATCTGCCTATGCTGAGGCCGGCGCCGATCATCGGGTTGACGGCGACCGCGACGCCGGTCGTGCAGAACGATATTGCTCAGCAGTTAGGTCTCGAAAAGCCGTTGCGCTCCATTCAGGGCTTTCGCCGAAAGAACATTGCCATTGAAGTGGTTGAGGTCGCGCGCTCGGCTCGCCGCGATGCTGTCTTCGATCTGTTGAACGACCCATCGCGGAGGCCGGGAATCGTTTACGTTCCTACTCGCATGGACAGCGACTCCCTGGCGGAAGATCTGGGACGCTATTTCAAAACCGAGCCGTATCATGCAGGTTTGCCCTCCGACCGTCGGCAGAAAGTCCAGGAGCGGTTCTTAGGCGGCGAACTGGAGGTGATCGTCGCTACCATCGCCTTCGGCATGGGCATCGATAAGCCGAATATTCGGACCGTCATTCACACCGCGCTGCCGGGCAGTATGGAAGCGTATTACCAGGAGATTGGCCGCGCTGGACGCGATGGCGCGCCCAGCCGTGCGATTCTGATGCACTCCTATGCCGACCGTCACCGGCACGATTTCTTTTTTAATCGCGACTACCCCGAGGTGGAAGTCGTCGACGGAGTGTACAAGCTGCTGCGGGACAAACCCATGAGCAAGGAGCATTTGCAAGACGCCTGCAAGCTCGATGCCGACACATTAGAGAAGGCGCTCGACAAACTCTGGGTGCATGGCGGCGCGATCATCGATCCGGAAGAGAACGTGGTGCGCGGGGCGGGGAAGTGGCGCGACTCCTACTTGCTGCAAGGCGAGCATCGTTCCACTCAACTGGAAATTATGCTCCGCTATGCTTCTGCCGCGCAGTGCCGTATGGCGGCTTTGGTGCGGCATTTCGGAGACCGTACCGATACCCAGGCCTGGTGCGGAATGTGCGATTTCTGCGCGCCCGATGAGTGCGTCGCCCAGCAGTTTCGTAACCCCACCTTTGCCGAAGAGAGAGCGGCGCGCGATGTGATCGCAGCACTTCAGGGCGGATTCGCGAAATCCACCGGCAAACTGCATGCTGAGATCTGTACGGCGGAAGAACTCGATCGGAATGGGTTTGAAGAGATGCTCGCGTCCATGGCTCGCGCGGGCTTGGTTGTGCTTGCCGATGCCACGTTTGAAAAAGACGGGAAGAACATTGCTTATCGGACAGCGCGGCTGACTCGCGAGGGTGCATCACTGGATCTAACGCAGCCTCTGGGTTTCCAGGTGCGGAAGAGCGGGCGCGATACGCACTTAGGTAAGGGCAAGAAGAGGAAAGAAACAATTTCGTCTACCGTGATTCGTGAGGCGGCAATCGACCCAGCCGACGAGCCGCTTCTGAAGGCGCTACGCGAGTGGCGTTTAGCTGAGGCCAAGAGCAAAGGCGTCCCGGCTTTCCGCATATTCACGGACAAAGTGTTGCGCCAGATGGTGGAGGATCGTCCATTAACGGAAGAGGATCTGCTCGCGATTGCGGGCGTCGGACCCGGCTTCACGAAGCGCTATGGCGCCGGAATTCTGAAGATCGTCGCAGCTTTCGAGTAGGGGAAACCTGTCAAACACCCCGTTGTCATTCCCGCACGTTTTCCATTTACAGCCGAACGGGGCCTGTGAAGTTCCTCAAAACCGCTCGAAGTAATGGTACGGGTTAGAATGCTCCTATTGAAACTGCTTATTCCCTCAAGTATAGTAGATTTTGTCATAATGCCCCTGCGGCTACCACGCATGAGCCCCAGGAAGTGTTGAAAATTTCTGCTTACGTTTCGCTCTGCGCATCCACTCCCTTGACGTATGACGAATACTTCATACGGCAGCTCGTTTTCAGAAGAGTTCGGGGGTGTCGAACTGAAATGGCAGCCGATGCATCGTTGCTGCCCTATGTACAAAAGTCCTTCTGGAGCTATTCTTAATGCCATCACATACTTTTAGAACTATCAATCGCCTAGCAGTACTCGCCACAATCGGCTGCTTGCCGTTTGTTTACGCGACTCCTGCCGCATCGGCAGTGTCCGTACAGCTGACCGGCCCCTTGGGAAGCTCGGGACCGGTCGGCACTCCTGTTCAGTGGACCGCAAGCGATGCCGCCAACGACGGTTTGACATTGCAGTACAGATGGTCGATCGTTCAGAACGGCCAAACCGTGATGTTCAGGGACTTCTTTACGGACGCCACAATTAGCTTTGCGCCCATCAATGAAGGCCCGTATACCGTTACGGTGGTGGCGCGCGATGCCGCGAACGCGAGCAGTACCGGGACCGCAACAGCATCTTTCACTGCCAGCTCGCTGGTCGGTTCCGGTGGCGGCCCGGTCGTCGTCGGCACTACGAATCCACTGGTTGCGGTCTACAGCATGACCTGCGAATCCGGTAGCGCGCGTGTGATGTTTGCACCTGCGGGGGCTCCGATCTCGACAGGGACTGCTACGCCATCAAAGCCGTGTATCAGTGGACAGAGTGTGAATTTTGTGATTGCCGGAATGCGGCAAAACACGACTTATAATCTGATGCACGAAATCGCCTCTAGTGGTGGATTATCGACAGGTCCGCAGATTCAATTCACGACGGGCGCTATTCCCAGCAGCGTTCCGATACCCGCGATGACCGTGCAAGGGGCCACCGCCGGCGGGGAAGGCATCATGCTCAACGCTTATCTTGGCGGAAATAACGTGCCGATTGCATACGACACCTCCGGCAATGTGGTTTGGTTCAACTATCCGCTTTTCAACGATGGCTCCTACACCATGGTTCGTCCGATGAATGGCGGCACAATGATTCTGACCGGTCCAAATTGGCTCCAAGAGGTTGATCTTCTGGGCAACATCGTGCGGGAGACAAATGTTAACCGAGTGGGTGAGGAGTTGACGGGATCCCCGTTCAACATCATCAATTCGTCCATCCCAAATCGGATCGCAAATTTCAGCCACGATGCAATTCGTTTGCCGAACGGCAATACAGTTGTGTTATCCGCGATCGAACAAATCGCCAACCAAGGACAAGGAAATGTTGATGTGCTCGGCGATGCAGTACTGGTGCTCGATCAGAATTGGCAGGTAGTTTGGGCTTGGAATCCCTTTACACAGCTTGACGTCATGCGACCCGCGGTGCTCGGCGAGACATGTCAGTCCTATCAAGGCGGCTGTCCGCTTCTCACGCTGGTCCCGTCGGGCGGTTCAGCCAATGATTGGACCCACGCCAATTCGCTGTGGTACACGCCCGATGGAAATATTGTGGTTTCGCTTCGGCACCAGGATTGGGTGATAAAGATCGACTATGCGAACGGAACCGGAAACGGGAACGTAATCTGGCATCTTGGCAATCAGGGTGACTTCGCGCTAACGGGCGGACAACAATGGTTTTCACATCAGCACAATGTCAGTGTTCTCGGCCAGACCGTTTTGCTATTCGACAATGCGAATGGCGATTACCAACAGTTTGGCGGCAGCCGCGGACTGCAGCTCACGATCAACGAAACCACTAAGACAGCCAACATAGATGTGGATAGCCGCCTGGGTGTGAGTTCTCTTGCCGTTGGATCCGCGGAACGACTCAGGACCGCGAATCTTTGGTACCTGTGGGGCTTTGCCAATGGGGTCGAGAGCTACGCAGGCGAGTTTAATCCGACGCGACCCTTAGCAACTCCCCAAGTCACTTACCACATGAAAAGTCTGGCTTACCGTAGTTTCCGTCTGGATGATCTCTATACGACCAAGGATCTGTTGCATGTTGAGCCCCCGCCTGCACTGCAATTCGTTCCCGTAACGGCGTGCCGTGTGGCGGATACTCGAGATCCGAACAGTCCCTTCGGTGGTCCTGAACTTGCTGCAAATACTTCCCGAGAGTTCGTGGTTCCGAATAGCCCGTGCGGTATTCCGGCCAACGCTGCGGCGTATTCGCTCCAAGTCACGGCAGTGCCCGATGGACAACTGAATTACCTGACCGTTTGGCCCTCTTGGCAAGAGCAGCCTTATGTTTCGACACTGAACTCCGATGGGAGGATCAAGACCGTTGCCGCAGTGGTAGGCGCGGGTGCGGCCGGTGCTGTGAGCGTGTACGCCACCGATCCGACGCACGTCGTGCTCGATGTTACCGGCTACTTTGTACCGGCGAATACCGCCTCGGCCCTGTCATTCTATCCGTTGGCTCAATGCCGTATCGCCGACACCCGTAACGGAGGCCTATTCGGATCTACTTTCGGCGCAGGAGAGACCCGCTCACTTCCTGTCCTTTCCAGCACCTGCAACATTCCGTCGACGGCGCAAGCTTATTCTCTGAACTTCACGGTAGCTCCGCACCAGAATACGCTCTATGCCCTGACAGCGTGGCCCGCCGGGCAGAGCCAGCCTTATCCTCCCACGCTGACCGATTTCGCCGGTACCGTCACTGCTAATGCAGCTATCGTCCCAGCCGGCAGCAACGGAAACATTTCCGTGAACGTCAGCCATCCTGCCGATGTGATCGTGGACATCAATGGTTACTTTGCGCCTCCAGGTGCCGGTGGTCTCTCGTTCTATGCTTCCCCGGAATGCCGTGAACTGGATACCCGGACTTCGACAGGAGTCTTTAGCGGTGCTATGAGTCAAAACATCACAGGTAGCGCTTGCTACGTCCCAACCGCCGCCGAGGGGTTTCTTTTGAACTCGACGATTGTTCCTCCGGCCCCGGCCACCTATCTGGCGCTCTGGTCTGACGGACAGGCCCAACCACCCACTTCTACGTTGGATGCGTGGGATGGCTCGATCATGTCGAATTTGCTCCTTACGGGAACTAACGCAGGCTCAGTCAACGTGTTCAGTTCCGATCCCACGCAGCTCGTTCTCGATGTTTTCGGCTACTTCGCTCCGTAGTTTGGATAAGCCACGGGGCGGTGATTACCGCCCCTGATGCAGATGCGTTACTGAGCTCTGACGAAGGTTGGTGTGACTTCTCCTGACCGCGCGGCGAAACCTGCACATTGAGGCGAGGCCCCGGCGTTGCCAGAGGTAAAGGATTGAAATACGCTTATTGAAACTGTTTATTCCCTCCGGTATAGTAGTTTTCGCCGTAGCGTTCTCCCAGGGCGAACGGCTCTCTCGTTTGCTTCCGTGTCACAGGCCTTCTGGAGCTATTCTCATGCCATCATGTCCCTTTAAAATTACTCACAACCTAGCAGTACTCGCCATCGGTTTTCTCCCGCTCATTTACG
Organism: uncultured Acidobacteriaceae bacterium; assembly: GCA_963849445.1. Classification (GTDB taxonomy): domain Bacteria; phylum Acidobacteriota; class Terriglobia; order Bryobacterales; family Bryobacteraceae; genus Bog-105. The sequence goes on from CAWKHS010000006.1 coordinate 405,639, forward strand.
CAAATCCTGCCGCATCTGCAGTGTCCGTACAACTGAGCGGTCCATCGGGAAGCTCGCAACCGGTGGGCGCTCCCGTTCAATGGAGCGCAAGGGATGCCGCAAACGACGGTAAGACACTTCAGTATCGATGGTCGATTGTTCAGAACGGCCAAACGGTCGTCTTCCGGGACTTCGGTACCGACGCCACAATCAGCTATGCGCCCATCAACCAAGGCCCGTATACCGTCACTGTGTTAGCGCGTGATGCCGCGAACGAGAGCAGTACCGGGACCGTAACGGCCTCGTTCACCGCAAGCCCGCTTCTCGGTTCCGGGGGCGCACCCGTCGTCACAGGCACAACGAATCCACTGATTGCGATCTATAGCACGAGTTGCGATTCCGGTAGCGCCCGGGTGATGTTTGCCCCTGCGGGGACCCCGATTACAAGCGGAACCGCGACCCCTTCTAAGCCGTGTGTCAGCGGACAGAGCGTTAACTTTGTGATTGCCGGAATGCGGCAAAAGACCACTTACAATCTGATGCAGGAGATCGCATCGAGCACTGGATTGTCCACAGGTCCTCAGCTTCAGTTCACGACCGGTGCCATTCCCAGCGATGTGCCGCTACCCAGCGTGACAATGCAAGGGGCGACCGCCGGCGGAGAAGGAATAATGTTCAATGCGTACGTCTTCGGGAGCAGTCCAACTGCATACGACATGTCCGGAAACCCCCTGTGGTTCAAGTACCCGTTGTTTCCTAATGACGGTGTCTACACCCTGGTACGTCCCATGAACGGCGGCACAATGCTTATAACCCGTACAGAGCTGCTTCTGGAAATTGATCTGCTAGGGAATATCATCCGGGAGACAAACATCAACCGAATAGGCGAGGAACTGACGGGCTCGCCCTTCAACATCATCAATTCATCAATCCCGAATCGCGTAGCAAATTTCAGCCATGACGCAATCCGTCTGCCGAACGGCTACACGGCTGTGCTCTCTGAAATCGAACAAATCGCCAATCAGGGCCAAGGAAACGTCGATGTGCTTGGCGACGCGGTTTTGGTGCTCGATCAGAACTGGCAAGTGGTGTGGGCCTGGGATTCCTTCGACAAGCTTGACGTTATGCGGCCGGCTGTGCTGGGTGAGACCTGTGGTTCCGGTCAGAACGGCTGCCCACCGCTCACGCTCCGCGGTTCAGCCAATGACTGGACTCATGCCAACTCGCTCTGGTACACGCCCGACGGGAATCTCGTCGTATCCCTTCGGCACCAGGATTGGGTGGTCAAGATCGACTATGCAAACGGAACCGGTACTGGAAATGTACTCTGGCATCTTGGACATGATGGCGACTTCACGCTTACGAGTGGGAATTGGTTCTCCCATCAGCACAACGTCAGCCTCGTTGGCCGGACGGTTCTGCTATTCGACAACGCGAACGGCGATTACCAACAATTTGGGGGTAGCCGGGGATTGCAATTGACCATAGACGAAACCAAGAAGACAGCGAATATAGATGTGGATAGCCGGTTGGGTATCTATTCCCCTGCGCTCGGAACCGCGGAGCGACTCAGAACCGCGAATCTTTGGTATTTGTGGGGATACGTCAACACCGCCGAAAGCTATGCGGCTGAGTTCGACCCTACGTCGCCGTTAGCCACCCCCCAGCTTACGTACCATTTCGGGGCGCTCACCTATCGTAGTTTCCGTCTCGATGATCTTTACACGACCAAGGATCTGCTGCATGTTGAGCCGCCGCCTGCACTGCAATTCGTTCCCGTGGCGGCGTGCCGTGTGGCGGATACGCGAGATCCGAACAGTCCCTTTGGTGGTCCTAAACTTGCGGCAAATACTTCCCGAGAGTTCGTGATTCCGAATAGTCCCTGCGGTATTCCTTCCAACGCGGCGGCGTATTCGCTTCAAGTCACGGCGGTGCCCGATCGGCAACTGAACTACCTGACCGTTTGGCCGTCTTGGCAAGAGCAGCCTTATGTTTCGACACTGAACTCCGATGGGAGGATCAAGACCGTTGCCGCCGTGGTAGGCGCGGGTGCCGCCGGTGCCGTGAGCGTGTACGCCACCGATCCGACGCACGTCGTGCTCGACGTTACCGGTTACTTTGTACCGGCGAACACCACCTCTGCGCTGTCCTTCTACCCGTTAGCTGGGTGCCGTATCGCCGATACTCGTAGCGGGGGCCTATTCGGATCTGCCTTCGGGGCAGGAGAGACCCGCTCACTTCCCGTGCTCTCCAGCGCCTGCAACATTCCTTCGACAGCGCAAGCGTATTCTCTAAACTTCACGGTAGCTCCGCACCAGAATACGCTCTACGCCTTGACGGCATGGGCCGCCGGGCAGAGCCAGCCGTTTGCTCCCACGCTGACCGATTTCGCCGGTACGGTGACTGCTAATGCAGCTATCGTCCCAGCCGGCAGCAATGGAAACATTTCCGTGAATGCAAGCCATGCGACCGATGTGATCGTGGACATCAATGGTTACTTTGCGCCTCCAACTGCCGGTGGTCTCTCGTTCTATGCTTCCCCGGAATGCCGTGAACTGGATACGCGGAGTTCGACGAGACAGTTTAGCGGCACGATGGCCCAAAATATCACCGGCGACAGTTGCTATGTGCCGACCACCGCCCAGGGATTCTTGTTGAATTCGACGGCTATTCCTACGGCCCCCGTCACTTATCTGGCCTTCTGGTCTGACGGACAGGCCCAACCACCCACCTCGACGCTGGATTCATGGGATGGCTCGATCGCGTCGAATTTGCTCCTTACGGGGACTAATGCAGGGTCAGTCAACGTGTTCAGTTCCGGTCCTACGCAGCTCGTTCTCGACGTTTTCGGCTACTTCGCTCCGTAGTCTTGGCTAAGCCCGGGGCGGTGATTACCGCCCCTAATGGCAAACCGGCCCGGTAGACGCGTTACTAGAGCCTTCAACTAATGTTCGCGTGACTTCTCGCCACATTACAGCGAAATCGCTAATGAAGAGGCGAAGGACCGTAAATCAATGCATCGAGCCATGAATGTCAATGGGCCTGTCTTTGCCGCAGCTCTTGTTTTTGTGGCAGTCCTAAGAGCCGGTTCGGGCACAGGGATTCAAAAGCCCGAATCGGTGCACCGGACTCCCGTCCTGATGGAACTATTCACCTCCGAGGGCTGTTCGAGCTGTCCACCCGCCGACAATCTGCTTAAGAAGCTGGACCATGAGCACCCTGTGACTGGTGCGGATCTCGTCGTGCTCAGTGAGCACGTGGATTACTGGAACCACGATGGCTGGGTAGATCCGTATTCGTCGCCGGAATGGACCAAGCGGCAGGAGGAATACGCATCCCTGCTCGATTCGGAGGTTTATACACCGCAACTCGTTATCGATGGAAGAAAGCAAGTTGTCGGCAGCGACCGTTCAGCCATCGAACATGCCGTTCAGTCTTGTCTGCGCACGCCAAAAATCCCAGTGGCAGTGAGCGCGAAGCGAGATGCAGGGCAGATTGCGGTGCACCTGGAGATTCCTCCTGCCGGCGCAAACAGACCTGCTGCCGTGTATCTGGTGTTGGCTTCGGATCAGGCGCGGTCGCACGTGATACGCGGCGAAAACGCTGGCCGGGATTTGGAGCACGTTGCTGTTGTACGTTCTCTGGTCAAAGTTGGGACGGTCAATGCGGGGTCAGGCATGCAAAAGGATATCCGCTCTGCTTTACCGCAGCTTCCGCGGACGGGGAATTTGCGCGTGGTGGTGTTCGTTCAGGATGCTGCTTCGAAGAGCATTTTGGGAGTTGGGCAGGATAGATTGTAAGCGTTACTGGGGCGGCTGGTGGGATTCGAACCCACGACATCCAGAACCACAATCTGGCGCTACTACCGACTGAGCTACAGCCGCCGTATCCAATCAAGTTTAACATCCGGTTCGCAGCAGGGTTACATCAGGGTGATTGGGTCCACGTCAATGATCAATGCGGTTGCGGGCCACTTTTCCTTCTCCGCATAACGGCGCAGGTCGTTCAAAAGTTGCCGTAATATCGGTCTTTTCGCCGCCTTGATCAGGATCTGGTAGCGAAACTCGTTTTTCAAGCGCAGCACGGGTGCCTCGGCCGGTCCCATCACGCGAACACTTTCAGGCGACGGCATCAGAACATGGCCGAGTTGCGTAGACATGCGCAACGCTTCTTCCTGCTTCGCGGCGCGCACCAGGACATTTGCGAACGCTGCGAAAGGTGGGTAGCGCAGCCACTTCCGATACTCCATTTCCTTTCCATAGAACCCTTCGTAATCCTGCCCGGCGGCCAGCCGCACGGCATAGTGATCGGGGTTCAGGGTCTGAATGAAAACCCGGCCCGGTGTGTTGCCGCGGCCCGCGCGTCCGGCTGCTTGCGTCAGAAGCTGAAAACTACGTTCGGCTGCGCGAAAGTCCGGCATGCTGAGTCCAATGTCGGCCAGCACCACGCCGACCAGCGTAACGTTCGGAATGTCGTGGCCTTTCGCGATCATCTGCGTACCAACCAGAATGTCGATGGCGCCATCGCGAAAGCTATGCAGTATGCGGTCGAAGGCCCCTTTTGTCGCGGTGCTGTCGCGATCTAGCCGTGCAATGCGCGCCGTGGGGAGATGCTGATGCAGTTCGTCTTCCACCCGCTCTGAGCCGGTGCCCAAAAACTGTATGTGATCGCTGTCGCACTTCGGGCATTCGGTCGGAACTTTTTCGGCGTAGCCGCAGTAGTGACACAGCATGCGGCGATCGCGGCGATGATATGTCAGAACAACAGAACAGTTCGTACACTGCAGCCGTTCGCCGCATGCGCGGCAGACCATGAAGCTCGAAAAACCGCGCCGGTTGAGCAGCAGCATTGTCTGCTCGCTCTGAGCGAGGCGCTGTTGCATTTCTGCAAGCAACTTCCGTGAGAAGGTCGATTGCTTCTTGGTCTCGAGGAACTCGATGCGCATGTCGATAATCTCGACATCGGGCATAGGCCGCTGGCCGATGCGCTCCGGCAGGCGCAGCAGTGTGTATTTGCCCGTTTCGGCGTTGTAGCGGCTTTCGATACTCGGTGTAGCCGATCCAAGAATTGCGATGGCGCCTGCTTCCTTGGCGCGCATGAGCGCAACGTCACGGCCGTGATAGCGCGGCGTCTCCTGCTGTTTATAGCTTCCGTCGTGCTCTTCGTCAACGATCACCAGCCCGAGCTTTTGAACCGGGGCAAATACACCCGAGCGCGTTCCCACAATCACGCGAGCTTGCCCGTTTTGCACCCGGCGCCACTGATCGGCCCGCTCCGCGTCGCCAAATGCCGAATGGAGAATCGCGACCTGGGGGCCGAAACGATGGAAGAACTGCCCGGCTACCGCGGGCGTCAGTCCGATTTCAGGCACCAGCAGCAGAGCGTTCTTACCTGATTCAAGCGCCGCTTCCATGCTGCGGAGATAGACTTCTGTCTTGCCGGATCCGGTCACGCCTTGAAGAAGAAACGCTTTGAATCGATCTTCTTTGAGGGCCGCTTCAATTGCCTCGAAGGCTGCCTGCTGGTGTGGATTGAGCACCGGCACGGGGCGCTCGAAGCCGCTGGGGGTGGCTAACCCTTCAGGCTCCAACCGAACCAGTTCTTTGCGCGCCAGCGCGCGGGCGGTTTCGCTCGCCTTCTTGATTTTCTCCGAAAGAGCCGCCAAGTTGTGCGGACCCGGATGCAGTTCGAGGAAAGACAGCAACTCGCGTTCGCGCTTATTGAGCTTCACCTCGGGGTTCACCTCTGGGTTCTGCCGGCGCAGAAACTCCGCCTGAAGGCGTTCAGCGGGCGCACGCAGCGGATCGCGATCTTCCTGCGTCTCTTCTGCCGTCACCCAGCCGCGTTTCACGAGTGAGCGCAAGGCGGTCTTTGCGTTCTCGATTTTGCTCGCGAGATAGGAAGCGGAGCGGGAACGTTCATCGAGCGCGTGCAGCACGGCCGATGCTGCATCGGTAGGCGGCTGCACACTGAGTTGCCTTGCGACATCGCGCCCCACCGTGGTCAACGAGTAGCGCTTCGCGCGACGCATCTCGCCGCTCAGCGGCAGCATCCCTTTCAATACTTCGCCGATCGGCGCGCAATAGTACTCGGCTATCCAATGAGCCAGCCGCAGCAGATCACTATCGAGAACGGGTTCTTCATCTACCAGCGTCAGGATTTCGCGCGTCTCTTGCTCCGGCGGTTCGCTGTGCATCCGCAGCACTACGCCCGTCAATCGGCGCGAACCGAAGGGCGCCCACACGCGGCTGCCGACCTGGACGCGATGACGTACGGTCAGTGGAAGCTCATACGTGAAGAGACGATCGAGCGGCACCGGCAATGCAACGTCGCAGTACCGGGGATCGGCATCAGGCATCCAGTTCGCTAATCGCTCCGAAGACAGATTTCAGCGCCGGATACAGCGAGCGGTAGACCTCATACCGCGGCCGGTAGAAATCGACTGCCTGCCGGTCCGGTTCTTTCACAGAGACTTCTTTGACCGCCCGTCGGCACACCTCAACTGCACTGCCGCCTTCGCCGCTGCCGATGAGCGCAAGCAAGGCAGCGCCGTATGCCGAGCCTTCCTGTGTCTCTAACGTAGCCACGCGCGTGTCAAAAATGTCGGCGAAAAGTTGATGCCAGAACGGACTCTTCGCTCCGCCACCGGACAGCCTGACGAGTGCGGGAGGCGCGCCCAACTCGCGAATGATTTCGAGCCCGTCCTTCTGGCTGTAGCAAACGCCTTCCAGAATGGCGCGGACCAGATCGCGGCGTTGGTGTTTCGCAGTTAGCCCGATCCATGCCCCACGCGCGTAGGGATCAAGGTGCGGCGTTCTTTCACCCATCAGATACGGCAGCCAAAAGAGTCCATGCGCACCCGCCGGCGACAGTGTGGCTTCCGCGGTTAAGTCGTCGTATTCGATCGATGGCGTTAACCGGTTCCGAAACCATTGGAAGCTCAGACCTGCGCCTTGCGTGACGCCCATAACGTGCCAGGCGCCGGGAATCGCATGGCAGAACGTATGAACGCGGCCCGCCGGATCGTACGCCGGTTTGTCGAGGTAAGCGAAGACAACGCCTGAAGTGCCTATCGTGCAAGAAACGGTCCCCGGCTCCACTATCCCGTTCCCGATAGCGCTAGCCGCCTGATCGCCCGCGCCGCCGACCACGGGCGTCCCCGCAGCTAATCCGGTGACTTCCGCCGCCGCTGCTGAAACTCTGCCGCTGACCTCGCTCGATTCATACGCTTTGGGCAGAATCGCCGAGTCTATGCCCAGTGCGCTCACCATCGCGGTCGACCACTTGCGATGTACTACATCGAACAGCCCCGTGCCGCTTGCATCCGAAACGTCAGTCGCGAATTCACCCGTCAATTTGAACCGGGCGTAGTCTTTGGGCAGCAGCATCTTGCGGACAGAGGCGAACTTTTCAGGCTCGTGGTCCCGCACCCAAAGGAGTTTGGGCAAGGTGAAGCCGGTGAGCATCGGATTCGCAATGTTTTCTAGCACCTTCGCCGGCTGCACTTTGGAGTTAATGAAGTCGACTTGGCGCTGGCTCCGCTGGTCACACCAGATCAGCGCGGGCCGAATCACCTGATCCGCTTCGTCCAGCAACACGAGTCCGTGCATCTGGCCCGACAAGCCAACGGCGGAAACGGAAGTTCCGTCGACACCTGCCGCCTGCAGAACTCCCTTGATCGCGATCTGCGAGGCGCGCCACCAATCGTCCGGATCCTGCTCGGCCCAAAGCGGCCGCTGCATCTGCATCTCTTCGTGCGGCGCAGTGAACGAATAGCGCACACGACCGCTCGAATCCACCAGCAGCGCGCGCGATCCACTGGTGCCGACATCCAGCCCAAGCCAATACATATCGATCACTAGCAATGCTAGCGCGGGCCATCAGCATGCCAGTTCCGCGATGGGCGTGCTGCTTGGCTAAGCGACCGTAGGTGTACTGCGTAAGTAGAGGTGCTTTTGGAAAGGAAGGTATGCGGCGCCAAACAGGCCGGCGTTGGCGCCCAGTTGGGCTCGTTCCACTCTGGTCCCGCTGCGCGAGGAAGTAAAGGCACGTTTGTCGATCTCCGCCATCATGCTGGGCGCAAACAGGTCCCAAGCCGGCAGCGGGCCTCCGCTTACCAGATAAAGCGGAAAGTTGAACAGGTTGATCAGATTTGCGATCGCAATGCCCAATGCCCTACCAACCGATTCGAACACCAGCTTCGCTCGATCGTTACCCCCAAGCGCAAGCTCATACACACGCTTCGCCGTGATCTGGTGTTCATTGTTCCCGAAATGCATCATCTGCCCCATCGCGGCAATCGCGCTGGCGGAAGCGTGCTTTTCGAGACAACCGCAATTGCCGCACCCGCACGGGTTGCCGTCCGGGAAGACTGTCATGTGACCGATTTCGCCAGCCATTCCGAGAAACCCGTGCAAGACTTTCCCGTCGACGATAATGCCTCCCCCGATGCCGGTCCCGAGCGTGATCAACAGCAGGTCTTTGATGCCCCTGCCGCCGCCCATCCACATCTCCCCCAATGCCGCGGCATTCGCGTCGTTTTCCAGGATGATGGCCGTCTTCAGTTCTCGCTCAATGTGATCCCGGAACGGATAGCCCTCGAAGCCCGGCAGATTCGCGGCGCTCACAACCACCCCGCGTTGTATATCGATGAATCCTGGGATGCCGATCCCGACGCCCGCCAGACCCGCATCGTCAACCCGCGAGCGAACTTCTTGTATGGTGTGGACGACGTCCGAAACTACGCGATCAGGTCCAGTGTCGTAGTTGGCCGGAACCGAGACTTTCTCGAGCACCTGGCCGCCGGCATCGATGGCAGCCACACGTAAATTCGTACCGCCGAGATCAACGCCTATTGCATAAGCGTCCATGCGCACTGAATGATAACAGATGAATGCCCGCTAATGGCCTACCCGCGTTCCAGCGACGCTATGCGCTACATCGAGCCAGAAATGCGCCGCTTTGCGAATCGTGCCGAAAAAGCTATCAAGATCGACCGGCTTACGCAGATAGCAGTTTGCATGCAGCTCATAAGCCTCCCGAATGTCTCGTTCCGCATCGGAGGTGGTGAGAACGGCGACGGGAATCAACCGCAGCTCCTGGTTCTCTTTCACCTGGCGGAGAATGTCGCGCGAGTCGGATTTCGGCAGATTGAAATCGAGGAAAATCAGTTCGGGGCTGGGTGCGTCCGCGTACTTTCCCTGCTGGTGCAGGAACGAAAGCGCCTCATCGCCGTCCATCGCGATGTGAAGGCTCACCGGTGGCTGCATATCGCGCAGAGCCTCACGCATCAAGCGAATGTCGCCGGGATTGTCCTCGATGATGAGTATTACTCTTGCACTAGCCAATTAGTTTTCTCGTCGTTTTCCCTGAAAGTAGTGGTGATGGATCGGTGAAATGACTTATAGAATACGCTCATTTTATCGGCAAATTTCCTGAACCGGAACCTAGAAAACAAACCTGAGAGAATGGCAAGTCTGTGAACAAACACATTGTCGCCGTTTTTCTATTCGCTTGCTGCGGCCTTTTGGCCGGTCAGCGTTCCTCCTCCTCCGACGCTGCAACCTTTGCCGCCCGGGTTGTAGGGTTGCGTAAGATCGACGGCTTCTTCCCGCTGTATTGGGATGACAAGACCGGCAAAATGTGGCTCGAAATCGACCGCTTCAACCAAGAGTTCCTGTATATCACGGCGCTCTCGGCGGGCGTTGGGTCGAACGATTTAGAACTTGATCGTGGACGCATGAACCCGCCGGACATCGTGCAGTTCGAGCGTTCCGGTCCGCGCATCCTTTTGGTCGAATCGAACTACAAGTTCCGCGCAACAAGCGCGGATGACGCCGAACGCCGGGCTGAACAGGATTCCTTTGCTCGCTCGACCTTATGGGGCTTTGATGTCGCGGCCCAGGACGGATCCCGCGTGTTGGTGGACGCGACAGCGTTCTTCTTGCGAGATGCGTCCGGGGTTGCCCGCCAGTTGCAAGACGCCAAGCAGGGCCATTATGAGCCGGACAACACTCGCAGCGCTTTCTATCTTCCCTTAACCAAGGCCTTCCCCCGGAACACTGAAGTGGAAACGACTCTCACCTTTACAGGTGAGCCGACCGGCGCACTCATTCGCGAAGTGACACCTTCGCCGGACGCCGTCACCGTACGTGAGCACCAGTCGTTTGTTGCCTTGCCGGAGGCCGGTTTCAAGCCTAGGCTGCAAGATCCGCGCGCAGGCTATTTCTCTATCGACTTCATGGATTTCTCGGCGCCGCTGGACCAGCCCGTAATGAAGCGCTATATCGCGCGTCACCGCCTCGAAAAGAAAGATCCGGCAGCGGCGGTCAGCGACCCGGTCGAACCGCTGGTTTATTATGTCGATCCAGGAGCCCCTGAGCCGGTCCGCTCCGCGCTGCTCGAAGGCGCCAGTTGGTGGAACCAGGCGTTCGAGGCGGCTGGGTTCCACAACGCCTTTCAGGTCAAGGTGTTACCGGTGGATGTTGATCCGATGGATGTACGCTACAACGTCATCCAATGGGTGCATCGATCGACGCGTGGTTGGTCCTACGGTAACTCGCTGGTCGACCCGCGAACGGGCGAGATCATCAAGGGTATCGTGACGCTCGGTTCGTTACGCCAGCATCAGGATTTCCTCATATTCCAAGGCCTGATGGCGCCATACGCCCCCGGACACGAGAACACGGGGCCTTTGACGGACGCGGTTCTGGCGCGGCTGCGCCAGCTTGCGGCGCATGAGGTGGGGCACACTCTTGGCTTAGAGCACAACTACATCGCCAGCACCCAAGGCCGCGCTTCCGTCATGGATTATCCCGCACCTCGCGTAGACATCCTTCCGGACAACACCTTCAGCCTCTCGGACGCGTACGCCAAAGGCATCGGCGCATGGGATAAAGTCTCGATCGATTGGGGGTACAGAGAATTTGCGCGGGGCGCGAATGAGCGCGAGGCACTGAACAACATCCTGATGGACGCCGCCAAGCGCGGACTGACCTTCATCACGGATGCTGACAGCCGTCCGCCCGGTAGCGCGCATCCCAAATCCCATCTATGGGATGAGGGACCAAATGCAGTGGAAGGGTTGAATCGGATTATGAGGATTCGCGCACTCGCTCTTTCACGCTTCGGACCGAACAACATTCCGGTTGGCGCACCCATGGCCACGCTCGACGAAGTGTTGGTGCCGCTGTACTTTCCTGCATCGCTACGAAACCCAAGCCGCAAGCAAGGTTTTAGGAGGCAATGAATACAGCTACGCCTTGCGCGGAGATGGACAGCCGGTGACCAGCATTGTTCCGGCGGCCGAACAGCGCGCTGCTTTGAAAGCGCTGCTCGGAACCCTCGATCCCGCCGTACTCACTCTCCCGGAGCACATCTTGAACCTGATTCCGCCGCGCCCGCCCGGCTATCCTCGAACCCGCGAGACTTTTCCCTCCAAAACCGGAGTGACCTTCGACCCTATGTCTGCGGCCGAAGGCGCAGCCGATCTGACCGCCAGCCTCATTTTGGATCCGCAGCGAGCGGCGCGCCTGGTGCAGTATCATGCCCGAGATAGAAACAATCCCGGGCTGCGGGAAGTGATCGACGCCGTCATGGCTGCAACCTGGCATTCCGAAGACCGCAAAGGCCTGGAGCGGGAGATTGCGCACACTATCGACTACGTGGTCTTGTCCCGTTTAATGGCGCTCGCAGTAGACACTTCCGCACCGGCAGAAGTGCGGTCTATTGCAACAGATAAAGTGAGCGAGTTAAAGAGCTATCTGAGCAGCGCACATGTGGAGGCGGACCTGAAGTACGGCCTCACTCTGATCAACATCTTCGAGACCCATCCCGAACGGCTGGACCTTCCGCAAGAAGTGGAGATTCCACCGGGACAACCGTTTGGAGAGGACGAAGAGTTCTTAAGAATCGGACCATTCGTGCGCGAGAAACCACGCTAAACGCCGCGGAGCCGCGACAGAATGGAGCCCCAGCACGACCAACGCCAATCTGCGTCGGCTCAGCATCATTTAGTTGCGACAGGCTGCCAAAGCTCCACCCGATTTCCTTCCGGGTCGGTGACCCAGCCGAACTTTCCGAACTCGTAGCTTTCGCGTTTCGGATCGACCGTGACACCTTCTTCGAGCAGACGGTCCAGCACTCCATCGAGATCATCCACTTGGAGATTGATCATTGCTTTCTGTGCCGGCGGGAAGTATGCATTGTCTTGTTTGAAAAAGGAGAAGACAATCTCGGCATGTTGTGTCGGGACGGGAAACGCAAAGGATCCACCTTCCGACTTCACCAGCCCGAGATGCCGCTCGTACCATTCATGCAGAGCTTTTGGATCATCCGCTCGCAAAAATATTCCGCCAAATCCAGTGCTTGAAGCCATGTAGTCTCCTATGAGGAACGTTTGTTGGAAGCTCAGGGCGTACGCCCCGGACTTTTGATTTTATGTCGTCACGACTGCGCGACCGGCCGCGGGTTCGAAGGTCAGGACAACTTTCTTGATGTGACACTCCTGGTCCGAGTGCGGACAGACCCAGCATGTCTTGTAACGCGGCCGGATGTCGTCATCCTTTCGGATGATTTTTCAGGAATGCAGCGGAAATCGTGTTTTCGGGCGATGCGATCAAGGCAGCAGGCCTAGTTCCTTGCCGCGCTGCACGGCCTCGGGCGGCGGGAAGCTCCAAGCTTGTCGAAGGCCCGGGCACAATGCCTCTTGACCGTGTTTTCGGGAACGAAAAGCTGCATCGCGATATCGCGATTGCTGAAGCCGCGGGCGACCAGGGTGAGCACTTCGAGCTCGCGTGCTGTGATCCCGACGGACTCCCGGCGGTTCGTATCGGGAGCGAAGGTTTTCGGGGCCGGAGCGTCCGCAGGGACAAGCACCTCTCTGACCGCGATCGTTTCGCGACGGCGCGTGATTCGGAGGCCAAGGCAGATGCCGAACGTCGCGAATAGGATGGCGACGAGCGCGCCGTAGAGCTCGACGGAGTGTTCAAAACGCAACTGCCCCCAACAGCTAAGGACCACTTGTCTTGTTCTTAAAATCTTCGGCGCGTCGCAACGTGTCGTTTACGACATCCAACAGGCGAGGGATTTGATGACTTCTATAATCAGCATCGATTCGTCGCCCCTTTAGGCGATTTCCCTGCGCTCCGAGCGCTCTCAGGGTTTTATCGGGCTGCGTTTCGTACCACTCCCACAAAGTTGTATGGGTGCTCTTTTTTGGGTCTACGAATCCTCTGGCGAGGGCGAAAGACAAGCCGAGATGGTAGGTACAGTAATAGGCCCTGCTGATGCTTACGCGGCCAGTGCTTTCGCGTCCATCACTTGCCAGCTCTTTCGCAACCACCAGATATTCGCGCCAGTCAAACGCCATCCGCCAGCTCGTAATCGAAAATCAGATGACCGTGGGCGCGACTGCAATTGTCAAGCCACCAGCGTTCATCGAAATCTTCAAGCGCGGCGGTGGCCGATGCAATATCGCCAGGCCAAAGGATAGTCGCCTTGAGGGAAATATCATCGTCATTCGTGCTAGCGTTAAGCTGAAGCAGCTTGTCCCCGAAGCTTTCCCGCAAAGGTCGCACCGCTTCCAAGAGCAATTTAGGGAGGTCACGCTCGTAGAAAAATAGCTCCTGCATCTCTTCGCGGCCTTCAGTAACGATGTAATGTTCTTCGATTTCGCCGATTGAGGCCGCAACCAGCACCAACGATCGGAAATCAACGGCGGGGCGAGCCTCCGTAAAAAAGTTGTTGAAAGCCTCGACATACCGATCCGTTGCCCAGGAAATCGCTTGTCCATGATGATGCGCTATCAAAAGATCGAATTTTTGCCCTGTGCTGATAGAAAGGCCGCGCGACTTAGGAAGCACGAAGGTTCCTTGCGCGAAACTTCCTTGGGTCAATCCTTGGAAGCGCTCCCGCTCTGGATATACCTCTGGCCAAACCTCCGACGCGGACGGGGTTTCCTGCAATGCGGATTCTAACGAACCTCCCAGGTTACTCACTTTTTTCCTCCGCCACATCCAGCATCCTGAAAATTTTCAGCTCTTCATCATATAGCTGCTGCACTACCTGCTCTAGGCTGGCCCTTCCGTCAAACGTCATTGAAAGCCGCACAAAAATCCCGTTTGCATAACCGGCCGAGGTGTCGAGAAGCAAATGCTTGTTTTCCCAGCCGAGAATGGTGGCGTATGCTTTGGGCTCGATGCCATCGTTGAGCTGCGCCAGTGTCGGTGAATGCAGCGCGCTTAATATCGTCTTGTTTGCTTTCTTTGTTGGCTGAAAATGCAGCGCTGCTACAATCACCTGCTTCCTGACATCGCTCTCCACGGCACTAAACAACGCGTTGCGCGAGATGCTGACCATGTGCAATATTTCTTCCCGCTCCGTCCAAAAAGCCCTGTCTTTGTGAAACCGGCATTCAGTCGGACCTATAAAAAAACTCACTCCCTTATCGGGGAGGGTGAAGCTCAGGCCTTGTTCGGCCATGGTCCCTTGCGTTCGGACTTCCATATTGTTGATGTGAAAGCCCCAAGGCTCCCACGCATCCGCAATAGCCTGAATAATCTCGATCCGAGTGTCCGCCCCCAGTAGCTTTATGATCGGGTGCCGGAATTGCGCGGTGTACTCAGCAACCGCGAAAGGTATAACGATCTTCTCCGGCATTCAGTCCTCATTCTAGGGCCTACGCTGTAAAAGATTATGAATATTAACACTTAACTTGTCTATTCGCCAGCAGTGACATGACAGGCCTAAGTGGCGAAATGCCCGGATTCTGGAAAGCTTCCGGCATGGGATTATGCTCACGCACCCCCATCACCTAGGCGATACAACGAAGGCCATACGGCATCGCCGCAGAATTTGGCTAGTATGGGGGCCGCCCCGCTCGTCCTGATAGCGTGGCGGGCTTCCCGGAGCGATTTACGGCCCCTTAAAAACTTATCCGACAATTTCCCCGACGGCGCACACCGCTGAGACCTGCAAACGATGCTCTGGGCTAATCATCCCCGAGCAGCTATGAATCGAGCAGAGGCCGATTTTCCACGCGATAGGGAAGGCCGCAGAGCGAGCAATCGAGCCGCAGGCGCATATAGTCGTCGTACCAGCCCGGCCCCCTCATCGGCAACCATGCCCGCATCGAGCGCCGCGCCATACGCCTCTAGCGAGGGTTCCGGGTGTCGCCGCAGCCAGAGCCGCAACGATGCCGCCCGGCGAGGGTGCGGAGCAGGCAGCTTGCCGGTTTCCCGCCGCAGCGCCGCCTCGGAAGCGGTATTCCGTGTATTCGGGGGTGGCGATGAGCAGTCCGCCGACGACACCGAAGGTAAGGACGTGCCGCTTCATCGTGAATTATGAGAACTATTTCTATAGCTTACACACGGAGAAGCACAGGGGCCGTTGCTTTACAACTCTAGTAACCCCAAACTGATCAACACCGCCTGATCCAACTTGCCAGAGTTTGAGCACTGGAGCGTCCGACCGCTTGATGAGCCGCTTGATCAGAGTCAACTATTATTCCCCTTCGCGGTCAACTATTTTTCCCTCTTTTTAAGCGAGCATAGTCGTAGCCGGGCGGTGGGAATGTGCGGAAACGCGCAAGCGTTTTCCAAGGACTGTGGGAAGCGGCTTTTGCTTTCCATCAGGCCGTCATTTCCACGGCCACCGTAACTTGTTTACGATTCTTCTTTGGCCTTCTTGGCCTGTTCGACTCGGTAGCTCGGGATGTTCAGCTCGAGGATGACGCAGTGATGAACCAGGCGGTCAATCGCTGCCGCTGTGGTCATGGGATCTTTGAAGATCCCTTCCCATTTCGAAAACGGCAGATTGCTGGAGATGAAGACACTGCCACGCTCGTAACGTTCGGCCAATAAGGTGAACAGCACCTCCATCTCCTCTCGACTCTGTTGTACGTAGCCGAGATCATCAATGATCAGGCCTTCGAAGTGCGCCAACTTCTTGAGGAAGCGGCTGAGCTTGAGGTCGCGTTTAGCAACGAGTAAATCCTGCACCAGAAGCGCCGAGGTGGTGAAGTACATGCGCCGGCCTCGAGCAATCAGTTCCTGGCCGATGGCACAGAGAAGATGAGTCTTGCCGCTACCTGGATTCCCGAACGCCAGCACGTTTTCGCGCCGGTCCAACACTTCTCCTTCAATGAGCGACTTAGTTAAGATCGCCACCTTTGGTGGCAACCTCTTCAGGTTGAAGTTGGCGAGAGCTTTCTCTGCCGGAATGCGCGACTGACGCAGCAATCGTTGGATGCGCTTCTGCTGGCGATCCTGACTTTCACGAGTGACCAGATCCAGCAGGTACCGTTCATAACTCAGGGTTTCGCGTTCCGCCAAACGAGCTGCTTCTTCGTAGGTCCGCCGCACTGTGGGCAAGTGCAGTTCTGTCAGACTCTCAGTGAGGGCGGCTTTGACATCCACGATATCGGTCGTCATGCCGCTGTGTCCTCCCTTGTCAGAAGATCGTCGAAGACCGCGAGCGAGACAGGATCGACCGCAATGGTGGTCAGCGGAGCGGGCGCATTAACCTCCGTCAAGCGAATCGCTTCTTCCGCGTTCAGAGCTTGCTGACTCCCCAGCAAAAACCGAATGGCTCCCTCGACCAGTGCCTCGCCGCGGCGAGCTGCCAACAACAAGATCTCCAGGTACTCTTGAGCACCGCGTTTCGGGCCGTGCTCCTCGCGCAAGGCATCGTAAGCCAAGCGGAACCAGCTGGTCGGGAACAGATCGCTGCGGTAGCGATAGTTCTCAAACGCTCCTGGCTTTCGGACCAGCCAATCAATAATGTGCCGGTAGTCAATCCGGTGCTTGCTTCGGCCGCGCAAACGCGGCACCTCTTCTACTTTCCGATCGGCGTACCAGATCTCGACCGTATCGGCGCCTACTCGTGCCTCCACCATTTCGCCGATCAGCCGACTATGCACCGAGTAGATGTTTCGATG
Organism: uncultured Acidobacteriaceae bacterium; assembly: GCA_963849445.1. Lineage (GTDB taxonomy): Bacteria > Acidobacteriota > Terriglobia > Bryobacterales > Bryobacteraceae > Bog-105. The sequence continues at coordinate 422,554 of CAWKHS010000006.1, forward strand.
AACCGTCACCAGGCTGCCCGGACTGACTCGCACCCGTTCCCGTCGCAAGGAATCGAGCCGCTGCTCCGGAAGCGGCCGCAGTTGTGCCACCTCGTCCAGATATCGTTCTCTCCGGCCGGCGTTCAACCGCGTAAACAGCTTGGTCAAGAACACTTGGTAGGCTGCCACCGCAGGAAAGTCACGACTCCCTCGCATCAATAACGCCTGATCGGCGGCTTGTTTAAACCGGTAATGCCGTTGTTCCACATCCCCGTTTTCGTTCGCCTGACCGGCTTGGATCTTCTGACCACTGATCCGGTAATGTCGTAACAGCCCTTCATAGGCCCGCGTGAACTCTTTGGCATCGCACAGATTGTTCACCGCCGCGCTCATCCGATCCGTTCGATGCTCCCAAGGCACGCCGCCCAGTTGCCAGAGTGCATTCTGCAGTCCTTCGCTCAGGCTCTCGAATGTCTCCGAATAACAGATGCTGCCCGTTTCCCAGTTCGAATAACTCAGGACAAAGTGATAAATAAGATGCGGAAACGACTGGCCATTGATCGTCACGCCCAGTTCCCGGCAATGCGTAAAGTCCGATTCGCACAGTTCGCCCGGCCGATGCTCTTGCGCAAAGAACACTTCGCGTGGTGGCCCTTCGGTTGCTCGCCAGTAGCTAATCCGGCGCCGCAAGGTCCGCACCTGGCCGTCACTGAACCGGCCCGGATGCATCTCCTGCAGATGCTCGAAGATTGTCTTCGCCTGTAAGCCTGGTTCAACGGCGAGCAACTGCTGAATCTCGTCCCAGCTATCGGCGAACGGATCAGGGCGTGTGCGCCACGTATGCTTTTGTCGCATCTCGCTGGGCAGGCGCCGATCTCGTAGGTACTTGCGCGCCGTCTTCGGGTCCATACCCGCCTTCGCCGCCGCAATCTCCAACGCCCACTTCTGCCCTGCCAGCCGCCAGAGTCGCTTTACCTGCTGATCGCTCACCATACAAGTCGTCTCCGACTTGTACCGCTTTCGCCGCCTTAGCCACCGGGAGTTTTAATTGTCCCTGGCTGAATTCTAATTGTCCGTGATCACCGCTGTTTGTCAATGGACCGGATTTGATTGAGAACCACAGCGGATTGCCGTCCTAAGCCGGATTGTTCAGAGTCCATCATGACGTCAATCGGGTAAGGCAGATCCCCGAATTTGGAAGTGATGGCCGCCACGATGGTGATTGGGCTGTACTGATTGGCAATGTCATTGTGTAAGACTAAACCCCGCCGAGTGTATTTGATCTCGTGGCCAACTGTCGGATCGAAGTTAAGAAGGTGTCCACGTGGCGACGTCATCGGACGGAAGCTCTGGTTCGATGGGCACGCTAAACCGGCCACCCAAGTTGTGGGCAAAGTCGCGAACGGCCGGCCGGACGATCTGACCGAGCGCCCATCACCGAGATCTATCTTCCTTTGCGGCAAGCAAGCGCGTTCTCGAAACACCTTGTGGTGAGGACAACAGCGAATCCGCGCGCCGTCGTGACCGCCGTGGAACGCACGCTGCACTCCATCGACCCGACGGCTGCAATTGAGAACGTGAAGACGCTGGAACAGATTCGCGACGATTCGCTAGCGTCTCGAAGACGGAGCGACGCGCGTGCAGCGTTCTGCAGTGCCCGGCTTCCACGTTCCGGTATCGCCCATCGGAGTGCGATGCCGAGCTTCGCGAGCGGCTAACGCGATTGGCGCAGGAACAGCCGCGGTTCGGTTACCGCCGGCTGCATGTGCTTCTGCGGCGCGATGGCGAACAGATCGATCACAAGCGGGTCTGGCGCGTATATCGCGAAGCCGGACTGAGCGTTAAACGGAAGCACCGCAAGCGATTAGTACGGGTGGGTACGCCGGCTATTGCGGCCAGCAAGCCCAACGAGCGGTGGTCATTGGATTTCGTTTCCGACGGTTTAGCCAGCGGCAGAGCGATCCGCGTGCTCAGCGTTGTCGACACCTACACGCGCGAGTGCCTGGCGCTCGATGTCGATACCAGCTTTCCCAGTCCGCGCGTAACGCGCGTTCTTGACAGTTTGCTTGCGGCTCGTGGAACACCGCAGCGCATTCGGTGCGACAACGGCCCGGAACTGACCAGCCGGCATTTCCTGGCCTGGTGCGTTGAGCACAAGGTCACCCTTGAGCATATTCAGCCTGGCCGTCCGATGCAGAACGGACATGTGGAAAGCTTCAACGGCAAATTGCGGGACGAGTTCTTGAACGTGAGCTGGTTCCGAAACTTATTCGATGCGCGACGGCAGACTCGTCGCTGGTGACAGAGCTACAACGAATCGCGGCCGCACAGTAGCTTGGGCTATCTCACGCCCTCGGAGTTTGCGATGCTCGCAAACAACGCGAGCATCGCAGGTCAATCCGTTGCTGATGCGGGGCAAGAGGCTTCAAACGCCAGCCCCTTGCCCCACACCCCATCCCCGCTCAAAACAACTATGGATGGAAAACATGACCGCAATCTTGTATCATCGCGTGTGCGGATTTCGGGGGCATATATGGACTCGGCCCGGTTTGCAAGAGATCTCGATCTGGCGCTTTGAGGTAAGACTGCGGGCATATATCCGGCCTCGAAGTTGAGGGTCGTCACCCTCGGGCCCTGATGGAATCTGCGCTTCTTTCCCTTCAACAGGTCATCGGCCTCGAAGGCCCAGCCCCCGATCAGGTTGGAAAGAAGCCGGTCTACCCGGTTACGCCATCACTCGACACTCGTGCAATCTCAAGGAAGGTTTTTCCGCCAAAGTGGCCCGGCGATACGGCTCATCGTGAGCAAGAAGTGCCCAGATGATCCGCGCGTTCTTGTTAGCAACGGCTACGCAGGCCTTTGCCGTTCCCAGCTTCCTCTGCTTCTCTGCGATCCATCGGCTACGCGCATCTGTTTTCTTGGATGACCGGAAGACCACTGAACGCGAGCCATGTACCAACAGCGTTCGGAGATAGCAATCGCCTCTCTTTGTGATTCCCGATAAACGCTGCTTCTCTCCGCTCGAGTGTTGCCGCGGAACGAGGCCAAGCCACGCAGCGAACTGCCGCCCATTGCTGAAGGTGCTGCCATTCGATATCGCTGCGACGACTGCGGTCGCGGTGACTGGCCCGATTCCTTCCACCGCGCTGATTCGCTGGCAAAGCGCGTTCTGCTGAAACGCCTGATTCAGTTCTGCCTCTATCGCGACAACGCGGTGATCAAGGCACACAACTCTTCATAGAGAGCTGCGAACAAGCGTTTGGCGAATCCGCTCAGCCGTGTCTCGCTTTCTTGCGTCAGCTGCGGTAAAGCTTTTCTCACATAGCTTAGATGTTGAGGCAAAACAATCCCATACTCAGCGAGCAAACCACGAATCTGGTTGCCTATCTGTGTCCTCGATCCGATCAGCCGGCTCCGAACTCGATGCAGTGCTTGCATGTCTTGCTGTTCCACCGTCTTCTGTGGCACGAAGCGCATGTGTGGCCGGCTAATGGCCTCGCAAATCGCGGCCGCATCATTGGAATCGTTCTTCTGTGACTTCAAATAAGGCTTTACGAACTGTGGAGCGACCAGGCGGACACTGTGACCGAACGTCTCCAAAACGCGTGCCCAGTAGTGCGCTCCTTGCGTCGCTTCCAATCCAATCACACAGCGCGGAAGATTCGCGAAGAAGTCGGTCAGTTGCCCTCTTCTCAGCCGTTTCCTCAGAACGACATTCCCGCTCGAATCTACTCCATGAACCTGAAAGACATTTTTCGCCGTATCTAGACCAACGATGGTGGCGCTTGGCATAGCTCTCCTTTGCCCGTCACCGTAGCAAGCTACCGTACCCGGTCCGAGTCCATACCATCAGGTCACTTCCACGTGGGCGGTTCGCATGAGAATAGTAAGTTCACGCTTTCTTTAGTTCAAGGAGCAGAGCACCGCACAAACCCGGAAATGTTCGCAAGACGGAATCAAACGATTCACGCAAGCGAGAAGGAATCCGTTCCATCCATGCACCACCATATGCGTTGGTTCCAAAGATACGGTAGGAAGAGGATCCAAGATTTTCCGCCAGCTGGCGAAGGTCGTCCGTCACGTATTCACGAATATGGCCTCGATAATCTGTACTGTAGTACAAGCAATTGTAAGGGAGATAGTTGGTATGACCCAAGAGCAAAGCCAATCGTTTCCGAGCGTTGGCGGCATTCGGCACCTCAATGAGGAGGATCCCACCCGGTCGCAGCACTTGCATTGCGGATTCAAGGACCAACTTTGGCGATTGGTGGAGATGTTCGAGACAATGAAAGCTCGTCACGACGTCAACCGACCTTTCCGGGAAGTGCGTTAGAGTACAGGCGGAAACCTCTTCGCGAATAAATTTTACCCCGCTGGCTTCTAAGACCTGAATTTCGTGATCGATTGATGTAGCGCCCGAAATCTTCCGCTCCCAGTATTCACCTAACAGATCAACGACGTACACACTCATCCCAAGCTGAGCAAGAACACCATTATGGACTGAGATGCCGCCCCCCAGATCAACAATTGTTCCATTCTTACTATAGATTCGGCGTATTCGTGGAGCTTCTCTCTCTCTCTCTATGAACGGGGTCGGCCCCTGCAATGCAAGCTTATATTGCGCTCGCAGCAGATTCAGGCGCTGTTCGATATCGTTTGGGTGCAATCCGTTCATTTAGGGTTTCACCTTCGCTGTTGATAGGCTGCAGTAGTGCAACGCACGTGAGCTCCCCAGCAAGATCATATCTGGATTGCGATACATGGCTGCACGTCCGTATTAATGTTAGGCAGTCGACGGACTTACCGTCCCCTGAAAAGCTTCTTCACGCGCTTGCGCAAGTACATTGCGTCCAGCATCTTGACAACACAGCGCCAGCTCGTTCGCGCGATAGAGTTCCAACACGCAGAAGAGAAGAACCGTTCCAGGAGACCATTTGGAGAACTCTGGATCGTAACCACATAGTTCGCCAGTGAGACAGTCCCGGAGAGGCGAACAGTATTCAAATGCCACCGGCCGGTCATTGTGAAAGAAAATGAAGCCCCGGATCGCGCCACGTTCTGCTAGGCCAAGGAGCTCCGAACGAAACGCCGGCGTATCCGGTAATCCCACTCCGAATCGCTCCTGAAACGTAACCTTCGAAACCTCACGCGCAAGCGTATGAAAGTCGGACATCTCATTCGCATCGCGAT